>NZ_CP047476.1:0-1200000 GCF_010587385.1 Vibrio astriarenae | reverse complement strand
ACTAGAGCAAAAAGCAGCGATTGAGCAACACATTACGGCGCAGTATGCCGCGTTAAAGACGCAGAGTTACTCTCTGTTGGCGCTGTTGCAAGGTGTGGATAATCACAAAGAGCATTTTTCTGACTTTGCTGAAGGCTTTATGAACCTGTGGCCGATTGTTGAGGAGCAGTGGCAGGAGAAGGTGCCATCAGACGGCACCATGCGTATGCTACAAGCGTACTTAACGACAATGATGTTGGCGATTGATGAGCCAGCGACTCATGAGCAGATGAGGCTAGCGGGCATTGAAGATTTACCAGGCCTTGATAATTTCTATGATCAACTTGATATTATGATTAATGAGATTGCAATGGCAGCAGATGCAGAAATGGTGGGGGATAAAGCTCAGAGCTTTAATCCGTATAAAGACATTGGCAGAAACTCTGAATGCCCTTGTGGTAGCGGTAAGAAATTTAAACAGTGTTGTGGTCGTTAAACGGACGATCATCGACAGGAGAGAATAATGAAAAAATTACTCGCATTACTCCTTGTGAGTTCAACTGCGTTTGCAGGCGCACAGCAAGAGCTTAGTGAGCGTTTGTCTATCAGTGATGGCTTCAGTGCGGATTTCACGCAAGTTGTGACCAGCCCTGAAGGGGATGTCGTGATGGAAGGAGAGGGTACAGTTGAAATTGCACGTCCGAGTCTCTTCCGTTGGACGACAACCTTACCTGACGAAAATGTGCTGGTTTCTGATGGTCAATCTATTTGGTATTACAGCCCTTTCATTGAACAGGTGAGTATCTTTTGGCAAGAGCAAGCAGCGGCGCAAACGCCTTTTATCTTACTCACTCGTGACCAAGAGAGTGATTGGGACAACTACCAAGTGTCACAGCAGCAAGATGTGTTCACTTTAGTGCCAACGTCACAAGACGTAAACCAAGGTACTTTCCAAATTGTTATCAACGATGCAGGCGAGGTGTCAGGTTTTAAAGTGATTGAACAAGATGGCCAGAAAGGGGACTACACCTTCAGTAACTTGAGCACCAAAGCACCCAATCGCGACAGATTCACATTCGTTGTTCCAGACGGTGTTGAAGTGGATGATCAAAGGAACTAATGGGTGAGTAACTACAGCCTCGACTTTAGCTCTGAAGAAGACTTTCGTCCTCTTGCTGCCAAGATGAGACCGACAACGATAGAGCAGTATATCGGTCAGACGCATATCCTTGGTGAGGGTAAACCGTTAAGAAAGGCACTTAAGGCAGGGCAAATCCACTCTATGATTTTGTGGGGCCCTCCCGGCACGGGCAAAACGACACTGGCAGAAGTCGCCGCTAACTACGCAAACGCAGAGGTTGAACGTGTGTCAGCCGTGACATCAGGTGTGAAAGATATTCGCGCTGCGATTGATCGTGCTCGTGAGAATAAACTTGCCGGTCGACGGACCATTTTGTTTGTAGATGAGGTGCATCGTTTTAACAAGTCACAGCAAGACGCTTTCTTACCGCACATTGAAGATGGAACGGTGACCTTTATCGGTGCAACGACCGAAAACCCTTCTTTTGAACTCAACAACGCTCTGCTATCGCGAGCGCGAGTCTACAAGTTGACATCACTTTCAACACAAGAAGTGATGAACGCGCTCAATGAAGCGATGACCGATCCTTTGCGTGGGTTAGGCAAAATCACAGCAAGGTTCCATGAAAACGTGATTGAGCGTTTGGCTGAGTTGGTGAATGGCGATGCTCGGATGTCTCTCAACTACCTTGAACTGCTGTATGATATGGCAGAAGAAGATGAGCAAGGCGTTAAGCAGATTACCTTGCCACTGCTCGCTGAAGTGGCTGGCGAAAAGGTTTCTCGTTTCGATAACAAAGGGGATATTTGGTATGACCTTATCTCTGCCGTTCATAAGTCGATTCGTGGTTCAAATCCGGATGGCGCATTGTATTGGTCAGCTCGTATGATTACCGCAGGGTGTGACCCTCTTTATATTGCTCGTCGACTGTTAGCGATTGCTTCAGAAGACATCGGTAACGCTGATCCTCGAGCGATGCAAGTCGCGATGGATGCGTGGGACTGTTTTACACGAATTGGCCCCGCCGAGGGCGAGCGCGCGATTGCACAAGCTGTGGTATATCTTGCATGCGCACCAAAGAGTAATGCCGTGTACACTGCGTGGAAGCAGGCATTGGATGATGCGCGAAACCTACCAGAGTATGAAGTGCCTCATCATTTGCGTAATGCGCCAACGAGCTTGATGAAAGACATGGGGTATGGTGCGGAGTATCGCTACGCACACGACGAGCCAGGTGCGTATGCTGCAGGCGAGCGTTACCTACCGCCAGAGATGAGTCAGACTCGTTACTATATGCCAACAAATCGCGGTTTAGAGACCAAGATTGGTGAAAAACTGGATTATCTCGCTTCATTAGATGCAAAAAGCCTACAAAAGCGCTATGAAAAGTAGTGGCTTTTGGGTATCTTCTACACTTATATATTTTGACAAACGCGTGAATAGTTTTACGCGTTTTTTTAATCAATAAAAGCATAGGATTAACAATGCTGGATTCTAAATTACTTCGTACAGAGCTGGATGAAACAGCTGCTAAACTGGCGCGTCGAGGCTTTGCCCTAGACGTTGAGACAATTCGTCAACTTGAAGAGCAACGTAAGTCGATTCAAGTAGAAGTAGAAAATTTACAATCCACTCGTAACTCCATCTCTAAGCAGATTGGCCAGAAAATGGCAGCTGGCGACAAAGAGGGTGCTGAAGAGATTAAAAAGCAAATCGGTACTTTAGGTAGCGACCTTGAAGCGAAGAAGGTTGAGCTTGCAGAAATCCAAGTAAAACTTGAAGACATCACGCTTTCTGTTCCTAACTTGCCTGATGACGAAGTGCCAGATGGTAAAGATGAAGACGACAACGTCGAAATCTCTCGTTGGGGTGAGCCAAAAACTTACGACTTTGAAGTGAAAGATCACGTTGACCTTGGCGAAATGGGCGGTGGCCTTGATTTTGCCAGCGCAACGAAAATCACGGGCGCACGTTTCATCGTAATGAAAGGCCAATTTGCACGCCTACACCGCGCAATCGCGCAATTCATGCTTGATCTTCATACAGAAGAGCATGGCTACACAGAGATGTATGTTCCTTATCTAGTGAATGCAGACAGCCTGTATGGCACTGGTCAGCTTCCTAAGTTCGGTAAAGATCTGTTCCACACTGAGCCTCTAGAAGAGAAAGCAAGTGATGAAGAGCCTCGTCGTCTTTCACTGATCCCAACAGCAGAAGTACCGGTTACTAACATGGTTCGCGACACTATTTCTGATGAAGCGGATCTGCCATTGAAGATGACAGCGCACACGCCATGTTTCCGTTCCGAAGCGGGCTCATACGGCCGTGATACTCGTGGTCTGATTCGTATGCACCAGTTCGACAAAGTTGAACTTGTTCAAATCACTAAACCAGAAGATTCTATGAATGCGCTAGAAGAGCTAACAGGTCACGCTGAGAAAGTTCTACAACTTCTAGAGCTTCCTTACCGTAAAGTTGTGCTTTGTACAGGTGATATGGGCTTCGGTGCTCGTAAAACTTACGACCTTGAAGTGTGGGTTCCTGCGCAAGAGACATACCGCGAAATCTCTTCGTGTTCAAACATGTGGGACTTCCAAGCACGTCGCATGCAAGCGCGTTTCCGCCGCAAAGGTGAGAAGAAGCCAGAACTTGTGCACACATTGAACGGTTCTGGTTTAGCTGTGGGTCGTACTATGGTCGCGATTCTTGAGAACAATCAAGAAGCCGATGGTCGCATCGCGATCCCAACGGCACTGCAGAAGTACATGGGCGGTGCAACACATATCGGCTAATTATTGATTAGCGCGACATGAATTAGAGAGAGGTCTGACGTTAAATCAGGCCTCTTTTTTTATTTCTGTTAGATTTTTTCGTCTTTTATCTATGAGCGACGTCTTAAGGGTATTGAAACTAGAATGACCTTTGAGGAATCAGCATGATTAAGATCGTTAGCTTTACTATTTGCCCATTTGTTCAACGTGTTACCGCGGCGCTGGAAGCACGCAATTTGCCGTATGAGATTGAGTACATTAGCTTAAAAGACAAACCGCAGTGGTTTTTAGACATTTCACCGAATGGTCAGGTGCCGGTGATGGTCACAGAAAGTGGCGTATCACTGTTTGAGTCAGATGCGATCATCGAATACATCGAAGATGAGTATGGACCTCTCGAGCATGACGTTACTAATGAGCAACGCGCTCTTGATCGTGCTTGGAGTTACTTAGGTGCAAAAAGTTATCTGCCACAGTGTGGGATGATGAGCAGTAAAGACAAGACAACACTGCTTGAGCGAGAAGAAAAGTTGCGTCAAGCTTTCCAGAAAGTTGAAAGTCAGCTATCGGGACAGTCCACTTACTTTAAATCAGATGTATTGAGCAATGTGGATATTGCTTGGTTACCCCTTTTGCATCGTGCTGCGATTATCGAAGCGGAAACTTGTCATGATTTGTTGCGCGATCTGCCAAAAGCAAAGGCTTGGCAAGCTGGTATTCTTGATACTGGACTGGCGGAAAAATCAGTCGCTTCGGATTTTGTCGAGAAGTTCAAAGGCTTCTATCTTAAAGGGACCTACTTAGGTGAAGGGAAAGACCTTACACCATCGTCTTGTCAATCGAGTTCTTGTTGTGGGTAATCAATAGTATTATGAGTGTGTCGCGAGAAATGAATGTCGAAACCATATGGAAAGAGTATCAACAGAGCCTGAAAGCTTTTCTACATAAAAAAATCGCTAATCCCGATGATGTAGAGGATCTGCTGCAAGAGGTATTGATCAAGACATACCATAATCTAGCGACGGTTCATGATACCAAGAAGATCAAATCATGGCTGTTTCAGATCGCCAACCATACGATCATTGATTTTTATCGCAAGCGCGGTCGTAATCTTGAGTTGCACTCAGAGGATCTTTGGTTTGAAGAGCAGGAAATCTCTCTAACCAGTGAGCTTGCACAGTGTGTCACGCCGTTTATCGAGGGCTTGCCAGAGCAAGACGCTAGGCTTCTTAAAGCGATTGAAATTGAGGGATTATCACAGAAAGAGTTTGCCGAAAGAGAGGGCATCAAATATTCGACGTTAAAATCTCGGGTGCAAAAAAGCCGACAAAAGCTGTATGGTGTCTTTAATAAATGCTGCGAGTTTTCGATTGATAGTCAGGGTAACGTGATGGATTATCAAAAACGCGAAAGCGGCTGTGGTTGCTCATAAAAAAAGCCAGCCTTTAGGGAGGGCTGGCTAAAAATGCCTAAGCAGGCATTATGGAGAATAGGTAACGTTAAAACAGGTAGGGTTAGCTCAAATAAATCAAGCTAACCTTTTGTCCTGATTAGCGTTGGAACGTACCCACCAAGCGGTAATCAGGACCTGCCACCTCTGCAGTGATGATGCTAAGCTCGTTCACGTCAGCACCCGCACCTTCGTAGCTGTTGAAGCCACCATGCTTCACTGACTTAGGCAGTGTCGCAGAGTACTCGCCTAGCTGCTCACCTTCAGTAATGTTGCCGGCGTAGAACTCGTTTGAGTAAGTTGCGTTAACTAGTGGGTGATCAGAGGTCGCACGTACACTCACGAATTGTGGGTTTTGAGTGTTATCAATCACGTTCGAATCGAAGTTAACATTCACACCCGTGAATATCGTTTCAACGACATCGTTGTTGAATAGGCTGACACGGTGAGTCTGGTTGCCGTAAACAAAACCCCACTCAGTATCAACCAACGTGTTGTTGCTGACAGTGATGTTCTTTGGCGTCCACTGCTTGTTTAGCTCTTTGCCCTTCACTGATTGGTCTAGGGTTTCGTTGTTTTCAACATCAATGATACCCGTGTTGATCACGACGCCACCACGCAAATCGGCATTACCTTCGATCAGACCATCACGGCCACGCGTACCAGAAATGTAGTTATTTTTAATCACATGATCTTCATCGTAGATACGGATACCACCCGTCAGCAGCTTCTCGTTACCGATGATCACGTTGCTATCAACCACGTTCGCTTTACCGTGACGTAGAGAAATCAATGCAGCACTTTCAAAGATCGTGTTACCGCCGATCACATTGCCACCCGATTTTATAGAGATAAGCTCACGCTCACCATCCATGTTAATCATCAGGTTATCAACGAATTGAGAGTTTGATGGCCATTGTGACGCCTTGGAATCACCAATACGAATGGCTTCCCAGCTGTTGCCGTTGTAACGAATGGCCTCTTTGATATCGAGTTCGTTGAACTGGTTCTGCTGCTGGTCAAGAAAGATGTTGTGGGCGATATAGTGATTATCAGGTGTTTCGTTCTTTTGGACACCAATCAAGGTACCGCGTTTCTGTTTACCTTCAAACTGGTTGTTGATCACTTTGCCTTCTTTACCCCATAGCGATAGCCATAGGTACTTCGGGTACTCAGAGCGGCGCTCGTCTGGCTCATACTCGTAGTCATGGTTGAAGTAGTAGAAGGTTGAGTTTTGTAGCGTGTTGCGATCACCCATCATACGAATAGCGCCGAAACGCTCAGCAGGACCACCTTCAGTGAAAACCACACCATCAACGGTAATGTCATCGCCTTCCAGAACAAGCTGTACAAGGCCAGTTAGCCAAGTCGCGCCAGCTTGTTCTGCCTTAATGGTAATGTTGTTTGCCGTCACGGTTACGACACCAAGGTGAGGATATTTTCCTGCTGGAATGGTGATGGTTGAGCCTGCTTCTGCATTCTCGATTTGTGCTTTTAGTGCTGCAACATCGGCTTCGCTTGCTTGATTAAGCTCTGCACCGTCGACGGTCGCTAGGCGATCTGTCGATAGTAAGTAATCGCGCGTAATGTCAGTTACTGAAATATCGGAGGTTGCTGGCATTGGGGGAGTTTGGTTTTCAGCCGTATTATCTGACGTGCAAGCGGCTAAGCCGACGATAGAAGCTGACGCAATTAAACCGGCAAGGATCGTTTTTTTCATGGTGTGTTCTCTTATATGTTGATTGGAACAGGAATTGATGGTGAAACTAAAAAAGCGGCCCAGGAGGGCCGCCTAGCTATAACTAAAATTAACCGGGGATTAGTTCTGCTCAGCAGTCTCTGCTTGTGCGTCTTCTACTTTCTGGTCAACTGCTTTAACAAGAAGTAGACCGACCGCCATTACAATCGCGCCACACAGTACGAAGATGAAGCGACCCCATAGTGGGTTAGGTAGTAGGAACATTAGCATGACACCAACACCCGCTACTGCGATGAGTGAACCAAGCATACGACGCTGTTTGTTGTCTAGTTTCTTCTGCTCTGTAGACTCAGCTACTAGAGGTGTTGATAGGTTCTCGAAGAACTTGTCCACGTTCTTTTGACGCTCTTCTGAAAGCGGCTTGTAGAACAGTGTTGTTAGGCAGAAGAAGCCTGCTGTGAACACTAGGTGGCCGATTAGACCGATAGCAACTTTAAGGTCTGACCATTCACGGCCAGTTAGAGGCTCTAGATTGAACCAACCCTGTACCATCTCTGGAGTGATAACGAAACCTACGAAGTAAGATACGACACCACCAACCACTAGCGTACCCCAACCAGCCCAGTCTGGCGTCTTCTTGATGAAGAAACCACAGAATGCAGGGATTGTCATTGGGAAGCCGATCAGTGCACCTACATACATCATCGTATCGAATAGGCTTAGGCCTTTCAGTGAGTTGATGAATAGGGCAACGAGGATAATAGAAATACCAAAGAACGTTGATGTTAGCTTAGAAACCAGTACCAGCTCTTTTTCGTTCGCATTTGGACGAAGGATTGGCTCGTAGAAGTTTTTAACAAAGATACCAGAGTTACGGTTTAGACCAGAGTCCATCGAAGACATGGTTGCTGCGAACATCGCTGCGATTAGAAGACCCACCATACCTGCTGGCATGTATTCTTGTACGAAGTATAGGTAAGCAAAGTCACCTGCTTTTGAGCCAGCATCTGGGTATTGTGCTGCTAGGTCAACACCTTGACCTGCAATAAACCAAGAAGGCATGAACCAGATTAGTGGACCCATTGTCATCAGGATACAAGCAAGAAGTGCTGCTTTCTTCGCGTTCTTAGAGTCTTTAGCCGCGAGGTAACGGTATGAGTTGAGCATGTTGTTGGTGATGCTGAACTGCTTGAAGAAGATGAAGAATGCCCATAGGCCGAAGATGCTTAGGTAGTTCAGGTCGTTACCAGAAACGAACGATGCACCTTCATCAACAGGGAAGTTGTTAATGATTTCACCAACACCGCCACCTTGGATGATTGCAACAACCGCACACGTCACAGTTACCGCCATGATGATAACCATCTGCATGAAGTCAGAAGCGATAACCGCCCAAGAACCGCCCGTTACAGACATTACCAGTACCACTAGACCTGTTAGGATAATGGTTGTTGTCATGTCGAAACCGAAGATACCTGATGCGATGATAGCTAGACCGTTTAGCCAGATACCCGCAGAGATAACGCTGTTTGGCATGCCAGACCAAGTGAATACTTGTTCATTGAACTTACCAAAACGCATACGAATCGCTTCAATTACCGTCACAACACGCAGTTGACGGAATTTAGGAGCGAAGTATAGGTAGTTCATTAGGTAACCGAATGCGTTTGCTAGGAAGATAAACGCGACCGCGAAACCATCCTGGTATGCTTTACCTGCAGCACCGGTGAATGTCCAAGCTGAGAACTGGGTCATAAACGCAGTTGCACCAACCATCCACCAAAGCATGCTACCGCCCCCACGGAAGTAGTCACTTGTGGTGCTAGTAAATGTTCTAAACATCCAACCTATTGCGATAAGGAATAGGAAGTAGATGCCTACAATCAGAGTATTGAGATCCATCTTGAAACCTTCTGTAATTATTAATGGCTTGTGACAATACTAGCTTTGGGTATTTATATTTGTACTACAATATTTCAAGATCGTGACAAAGTTGGCGTTTGTAGCCCATTCATTACTCATACAAGTGATCTGGATCTTAGTTCAATAGCATTTTGTTACAAGCGTCACAAATGACCCTATATAAGGGCTTTCTCATACTTATAACGGAAATTGCGCTTGCTTTTCGGTAATGAAAATGAAATTGCGTTTCTAATTTTTGAGGTGACTAATACTACAAATAATCAAGGGCGCAGCTCATCAGAAAGGGAAGTCTTCGTGCTTGGTAGGTCTAAAGTGCAAGGGAAACGAACGGCCCGAAGACCGCTCACTTGAAGGTTATGAACAGTGCGCCGCGATTTTTGCTCCAGTTGTTTCTGATGAGTTACTGCATTCATCGCTACGATTTTCCTTGTTATGAGAGACACCGTTGCTTTGCATGTAACGATCAACATCACCATCTTGTTCAAGTTGAGTCATGGCTTGTTGGTGCTGCTCAGCATAGAGAGTGGAATCTTGTGTGCTCTCTACAATAACGCTATGAGCTTGGCTTCTTACCGTATCTGTTGATACTGCTGCACTGTTTTCTTGCGCAATCGTTGCTGTGCTCATGAATACCAAAGAAAAAAGCGCGATAGTGGTGAGCGTCGCTTCAATCGATTGATTTCGTGTTTCATGTTTCATATTGAGTTCTCCAATTGTTTGGACATTAAGCAGGAAGTGCTTCGATTTGATTAGAGAATAACCAACCGAGCCAAGAGCCAGTTAATCGCATATGTAGGAGGCGATCATGCAAGTGCGGCTATATGAAACTTAAAAGGGTAATCAGTGATGAAGTTGGAACGCGAGCCAGAGCTCAGAATAAAAAAAAGCGCTCACACGGCCTGTATCGTGTGAGCGCAGCAGGTATGGGTGCTGATTTGGGGGAAAGTCAGCGAATTTTATCGTTGTAATTAATCTGTTTAAGCTTATTTAAAAAGAAGAGGGAGAGTCTTCTTTGTGCTTTTCAAAAGAAAAGCCAAGCAAAAATGTTCGTCAAACCGACATATCAGTTCAACAGATCGACCCAACATAGAGTGGATGTGTGTCAATCGAATAGGTGAGGCAAGGGAACGACAGCACCACTTACCTCGTAACAGTGTAGGTATGATAATGTATGACAAATAAAAATAAAGTAATATTTCAAATTTTTTTGACGAATGTACGGTTATTGAACGATATCTTTATGTTCTCATGATGTGGATCGCATTTAAGTATTTGATTATTATCGCTTTTAATTGGTTGTTCGCTAACGGGAAAAGAAGCTCAAACTCTAGACGTTTCTTAAACTTAGATTAAGTTCACAGAACGATTTCTGCACTCATTTATCATTTTTGTACGACTATTGGTGGTTGCCACTAGGAGTGCTTACTCTATAAAGAGGATGGAATTGTCGATAGTTCGGGTAGGAGATAATCGCTATATGGGATAAATGAGCACAGAATAAATCACAGGAGGTGCTCCCTGAAGGTTGTGCCAACCTATCGATCAAAACATTCCTCTTTATACAAACTGGCTGAAGTGTATAGCAGTAACCAAAGGCTCGGTCTGATATCTATAGTCAATGTTGCTATCAATGAACTTTGAGTGTTCACAAATGGACGCTAGTGTATTTCGGTTGAATTGATACATACATATAAGAGGCAGTGTGAGTTGTAGAGTTCAGAACGATCTCGATGGATCTGCGAGAGCGTTTAAGAGCAGAGGTACATTGCTGAGTAACTGGGTAAACAATAAATACTAAAGTCAGAAGCATATGAAACCAAATGACAATTGAGAATAAGGTAGGTCGATGTTATATCGAGTTTCCTCACTTATTATCATACAAGAGCCCAATGCGTTGAAACATGGATGGGCATTTTTATCAGGTAAAGAGAGTTAGCGTAGAGTAGTCAATCAACAATTTTTGATAGATTAAAATAAAATAGGATGATTTTGTGACACGTATGTCATGCATTTCATTAACGCTTTGATCTGGTATTATTTGATTCATGTTAATAAATAATACTAAAAGGTAATTTCGAAGAGTAGCTCTCCAAAATTTCTTGCACTGGCTCACAAATCTCGTGTTACTTTTGAGTCGAAAAGCTAACTTGTTTATTGAAAATATCCATTATTAACAATGTTTTATGTTGTTATTAATAATTATTTGCATTTGCTTGGCGTAAATGTGTGTAAGTAATGTTGACCGCAATCACAGTTATAAACCGATATTTCATTAATATATTTGTCATACATTACTACATCATTACTAAATTGAAGGTTTGAACATGAACAAACTAACTAAAGTGTCAATTGCAGTGGCATCTCTTCTTTCTACTACTGTAGTTACAGCAGCGTCACTTGACGTTCGTCACGAGTACAAAAGCCATACAGAACAACATGCAACTCGCGTTAAGCTTGCAGACAGCATTGGCAATTTCCTTGTGGACATTGAAGCTAAGTTTAAAGGTGAAGATGGTAAATTCCTTAAAGATCTACAAAACAACGGTTGGGAACTAGGTCTAAACTACCGTCACAAACTAAATGACAGCTGGACTATAACTTACGGTATGCCAATCGAAGCTCGTACTTCTGGTATGACATACAAACCACAAGTTCGTGCAACTTATGCTCTTGAAAATATTGAAGGTATGAGCCTAAGTGCTCGTTACCGTCACGACATTCGTCAGAATAATGGTGAAGCTAATCAGAACCGCCACCGTATCACAGGTAATGTAAACTACTCAGTAGACCAGTGGCGTTTTGGTTTCGAAGCTAACTGGTATAAAGCAGATGGCTACGACATCTTCGACAATGGTGATACTAACTACGAGCTAAATACGTCAGTTCGTTACGTTATGGGTCAATGGGCTCCATACGTAGAGTTTGGTGACGTAAACACTTCATCAGAGAAGTCAACTCGTGAATTACGTAGCCGTGTAGGTCTAACTTACAGCTTCTAATTTAGACCAACAGTCCATATTTTTTCGAACTCCCACTTTGGTGGGAGTTTTTTGTTTTGAGCTCATAGTTTTAACTGTTCATTGAACGCATATTAATCATCCTACTAGCACATTCACAACACTCTCCCAAAGTATTCAAATTAGGCTTATTCAAACATACTCCAAAAAAGCCATCGAGGTCTTCTGGGAACAAAGTCGTGCTGACTAAGAAAATCGGTTTGCTAATCAGTGACATGGGCATCTTCACAGAAAGTAGACATTGAAATATGCCCACTTTCTTTTGTGTTTTCTGCCCCATCGGTATTTAAGGAGCCCAAACTAGATTAGTGGGTTACGTCCAGTTTATAGAATGTAGCCTGCACATAATCATCAGCATCACCAGTGCGGTTCTGGTTGTAAACGCCTGCTTTGAAATACATCCATTGGTCTTCTTCTTCATAACCAGAATTCTGCATATCAACTTTTTGTACCACATCTGGTTTACCATCGCGGCTCACCGTTACAGTCATATCAGAGCCCTCGATTTGAATCTTGTACGAGAACTTCTCACCGAGAGCGATACCGTCATCAAAAGACGCTGGAATATCTTTGTCACTTTGACGCCAGTAGTTTGGCTTGCTTGGCCCAATCATCGGGAAAATGATGTCATCACCTCGGTTCGGTTCGTGTGAGATCCAAAGAGATCCAGTCGAGTGGTTTGGAAGTTTTCTATAGTAAATTTTCACTGGTTCATCTTTTGGCGCATGGATTTGACCGATAATGACACGGCCTTGTTGCCATATTTCACCAGTTGTTGTGACGTGATCAACGGATAGCGTTGCCTCAAGTGTACCGTCCACACCTGCTGCCATTTTCTGTGAGTCTTCTGATACGTTATTACTAAATACCCAGTTATTGCCGTTTACTCCACGAGTGCTAATCGTTTCGTCACCGCATCGCATCATTTCACGCAGCTCTGAACGGATGTATTTTGTATTCTCTGATGTTCTTACTCCAGCGATAGGCGAACGGAACACAACACCATCTCCCGCTTCGTTCACAAAGAAGTAATCTTCGTGGTTAGCACCATTCACTATTTCTGTTTCCGAAAACTCTGTTGGTTTATCTCCACCGGTCAGTGAAACAGGAAGAGTTACTTTCCAGCAGGATAAATCGAGAATGTCAGCAGGGATTTTATCTGCAGCATGTGTACCAAAAGAGAGAGTAGAGATAATCGCGGTGGCAAGTAATTTAGTTTTCATTATGTGAACCAATATTTCAATTTAGTTGTAGTACAATAGGATTTGTTGGTAGGAGGTTGCAAGGGTATTAAAGAAAAAAACTAGCAGTTGATCTAACTTTAGCAAATAAAGCGTGATCTGAGTCTCATATAGAACGAGATTAGGTTTTTATATGGAACTTATCACGCACATAAAGTCATATTAAATTATTATACTAGATAATTTTGTTGCGCATGGTCACATTTCTGAAACAATGTGAATTTGACTAAATTAATAAAACTATATGTAAATCATATAGATAAGACTTAGTGTGATCAGTGTCTAATTATCATAAGACTTTGTTTAGTGATTTTAATCACAGATGAGTGCTGTTCAAAACCTTAATATATTTGTCATACATTAACACAACGGACGTTAAACATAAGGTTTGAATATGAACAAACTATCTAAAGCCTCTATTGCAGTGGCATCCCTACTTGCTACCACTCTTGTTTCAGCAGCCTCTCTGGATTTTCGTGAAGAATATAAACATGGCGGTGAAGAACGCGCTGGGCGAATCAAAATTTCTGGCGGTGTAGGCAATCACTATTTTGGTGTTGAGGCAAAGCACTCTGGTGAGTTAAATGACCTTGAGCGTGGAGACAATGAATTTGAATATGGTTACAATTGGAATATTGACAAGCAATTGCGTATTCAAACAGCAATGCCAATTACTTTTGGTAATGGTAATGTAACATACAAACCACAGGTTCGAGTTCAATATAAGTTTGAAAATGGTTTAGTGACAAAGCTTCGTTACCGTCATGAGTTTAGAGAATACTCTGGCGATAACACTACAACTGGACGTGATGGCGAGAAGCATAGCTCAGTAAACAAAAGTAAAATTACTGGTAACTTAGATTACAACTGGAACAACTTCCAGCTTGGTTTCGAAGCTAACTACTCTGAAGATTTCTTCAGCGAAAAATGGAAAGTGGGCAATGGTGACGGAACCTACGAGTGGGATTACAACTTCAAAATTGGTTACAAGGAAAAAGATTGGAGCTGGCGTCCATACATTGAATTAGGTAATGTTCAATGTAATAGTGCTTGCGCTGCGGAAGGTGACGATAGCAAGCGTCAATTACGTAGCCGTATAGGCATTACTTACAGCTTCTAAAGTTAAATCATCCTTTCGATAAAAAGCTCTCACTTTTGAGAGCTTTTTTTTGTATTTGTAATCTACTTATTAGTGAATAAATTTGTATTTAAATAGCATGGATGTGATAAGCATCATATTTTAATCCAATATACAAAATACGAACCATATAAATAAAAAATTTCATAGTTTTTACTGATTAATCGATCTAAATCCCGAAATTTAACCAATATTTCTACTTGATGTGATCAGTAGCGAAATCTATCTATAATGCGTTTGAGTCATCCCTTGTCGTACAATATGTTTTGTTTGTGCGAACAAACAAGGAAACGTTATGAAAGACATACGTAGCATTGCTATTGATGCTGTCGAATTGGTGAAGCCATCAATCGAACGCTTATTTGAGCGAACCAACCGTCAAGAGCTGCATATCGTAGTGATGAATCCACACCTGAAACCTTGGGAATCGTCTTTTGAGGAGGCGGTCCTTTACGAAACTTCATTAGGAACACCTGAGTCTTGGACTATTCCTTTTGACCACCTAGCTCAGAAGAAAGCTGCACAGGCCTGGCGAGAGTCAACTAGCAATGTGCAGCTGCAACAAATTCACCCTAGTTCACTAAGAGAAGAGGACGTACTTTTTTATGGCTCTTTTGTTTACGGCAATATCGTTGTCGCTTGCAGCGGAGTTCAACAATGGTATGACATGCTGATCAGTAGTTGGGTTGCGCTCGCTATCGAACAGTTGATGATGCACGAATATCAAACACAAAAAATAGAAAACCCTACACAAACATACCGATAATTATTTAAATCAAAAGGTCTGAATTATGAGTAAATTACTAAAATCCCTCATGGTCGCTGCGGGTATTCTCGCTTCTGCAACAACTTTTGCCGCAGACTATCCGACAAAAAATATTCGTCTCGTCGTTCCGTTCGGCGCAGGTGGTGGTACTGATGCAGTTGGTCGTACTCTTGCCAACAGCGCGAAAGATGTATTGGGTCAGAATATCGCTATCATGAACCGAACGGGTGGGGCAGGCGCCGTAGGTATGAGCTTTGGTGCGCAGCAACGTGCAGATGGTTACACATTGACAGTTGTGACAAGAGAAATCGCTTCGCTTCCGCAAATGGGTCTGATGCGTCATACAGCCGATGATTTTAAGCTGATTCGGTTAGTTAATTTAGATCCAGCCGTTGTATTGGTGTCAAAAGACAGCCCATACAACACGATCAATGATTTGGTCAAGGACGCAAAAGAGAACCCTGGAAGTGTCAAGTTTGCTTCAACGGCTGCGCCGAACTTCTATTTGATGTCTCTTGAAAAAGATCAAGACATCAAAATGAATGCGATTCCATACAATGGTGCATCAGAAGCTATTCCAGCGGTACTTGGTAAGCATACTGACGTGACGATGGTGACTCCGGGTGAGGCTATCGCTCAGTTGCGTTCTGGTCAGTTGAAAGCGTTGGGTGTGATGTCAGAAGAGCGAATTGAGTACATCCCAGATGTTCCAACCCTTAAAGAGCAAGGCATTGATGTAGTCACTGGCACATGGCGTGGTATTGGTGCACCTAAAGACACGCCGGATGAAATCGTAGAGATCCTTGGAAATGCGTTCGACGAAGCTATGGCGTCAGCTGAGTTCAAAGAATTCATGCAAAAAGGTGCTATGACAATCCATAACCTCAATGCTGAAGAGTTCACTCAGTTTGTTGAACAAGATACCCAAGCGCTGGGTACTCTAATCAACTAATCATTTAAATCGCGGCACCTTAGGGTGCCGCACTGCTTTTCTATTTGTACCATTTTGTATTTTTTGAGGTAAGTTTATGGTCAATCGAAATGTCGTGTTCCCCTCCATTGTTATTCTTTTCGCCGGCATCGCGTTATGGCTGATTTCTCAGTTTGAAAGTCCAATGTATCAAGACGCTAGTGTTGATGCGAGCTTCTTCCCTACGCTGATAGTCGTGATGCAAATCGTTATCTGTGCGGCTCTATTGATACAACAAAAGCTAAAAGGCATGGAAGAGATAGATGGCCCACTAATGACGAAGATGTCAGTGTTTGGCATTGGTTATCTGATCGCTTATGCCGTGGCTATTAACTATCTTGGTTACCTAGTGGCTAGCTTAATCGCGTTTGTCGCATACCTAATTTTCTTTAAAGTGAAGAAGCCTGTTTATTACGCCATTGGGTTAGGCTTTGTCTTCACCGTTTACTATCTCTTTGGTCAGGTATTCTACATTGCATTGCCTGAAGCTAACTGGATGTAGGAGGCTATCATGTTTGAATATCTAATAGATGGTTTGGGCACAGCCATGAGCCCAGCAGTGCTGCCTGTTTTGGTATTTGGTGTTTTGGGAGGCATTATTCTTGGTGCCTTACCAGGACTAACCGCCACCATGGGGGTTGCGATTCTTCTCCCCTTTACATTTGGTATGGAGCCAACATCGGCATTGGTGATGTTGATTGGCGTCTATATCGGCGGCATCTATGGTGGTTCGATAGCGGCTATTTTACTCAAAACTCCAGGCACTCCAGCCTCTGCTGCGACCGTACTCGATGGGCATACAATGGCGGCGAAAGGACAAGCTGCGCGAGCCCTGAGTATTTCGGCTGTTGCGTCCTTTATTGGCGGTTTAATTAGTACTATTGTTTTAATCGCGATTGCACCAAAACTTGCCACCTTTGCTTTGCGTTTTAACGCCCCTGAGTATTTCGCTCTAGCTCTATTTGGCCTAACGATTATTGCGAGTGTTTCCTCTAAAAATATTTTAAAGGGCCTGTTAGCGGGCAGTATCGGATTGCTCGTTGCTACAGTCGGTTTAGACCCGATCAGCAGCGTACCAAGATTCACCTTTGGTATTATGGATCTGTACAGCGGGATTAATGTCATTCCAGTATTGATTGGCTTGTTTGCTCTTTCTGAGGCGTTAAACCAACTTGAAAAACTACACAAGGAGAAGCAGGTCAAAACGCAAAAATTTGATCACAAGTTACTGAGCAAAACTGACATCAAAGAGATGCTACCAACGGCAGTAAAAAGTGGTGCCATGGGCACTGCAATAGGTTCAGTACCTGGTGCTGGCGCTGATATCTCTGCATTTGTTTGCTACAACGAAGCAAAGCGCTCTTCTAAGAACCCTGAAGAGTTCGGTAAAGGTTCGGTACGAGGTTTGGCTGCTGCGGAAGCGGGAAACAATGGAGTAACAGGTGGTTCGCTTGTACCTTTGTTGACACTCGGTGTTCCTGGTGATGCAACGGCGGCGGTTTTATTAGGTGCGTTGATCGTGCAGGGCTTAACTCCAGGGCCTTTGTTGTTCACCCAAAATCCAGATGTAGTCTATGGAGTGTTTAGCTCTATGCTGGTGGCTAACCTTCTAATGCTCGTCGTGGGGTTAATAGGTATTCGATTCTTCTGTCGAATTATCGAAGTGCCAAAACTCATCATGATCCCTGTGATCATCTTCTTGTCGGTGGTCGGTGCCTATGCAATCAACAACTCGATCTTCGATGTGGGTGTAGCGATTAGCTTTGGCTTATTAGGGTTCTTCTTAACCAAGATGGAGATTCCATCCTCGCCAATTCTTTTAGCGATCATTTTAGGTCCAATGGCGGAAACCAACCTACGTAAATCACTGTTGATGTATGACGGTAGTTGGTCGTTCCTATACGAGCGACCAATCGCTCTCGCTTTTGTTCTGTTAGCCATCTTCTCTGTTTACTCTACTCTTCGAATGAAAAAGAAGCAGAGCTTAAAGGAAAAGCACGGTTAAGGACACAACACAGAAAGCAAAAAGCTCGAGGGTGAAAGCTCTCGAGCTTTTTTTGTTCGTATAGATGGATTAAGACAATTAAAGGTTAGTGACTCATTTTATAAAGTGTCCCAACGTTTAAAGAGTTGTCTGGTTGGATACGTTTTACGATCGCCAACAGTAGCTCTGCGGTAGAAACAGCATCGGCCAGAGCATTATGCGTTTGATACTCTGGTAAGCCGTAACGTGCTCGTGCCCCCGATAACGTTACGTCTAAGTCAGAGTCCTGATTAATGGCTTTAGCCAGTGCTTTTTCCAAATGCATAGTGTCTAGCCACATCAATGGGAACTCGCTAATCTTATATTGGGCAGCGAGATAATGATTCATAAAGCTTTCTTCAACGACACAACCGTGGGCGACGACAATTTTGCCAACTGCCGCGTCAAAAAAGCTCATCATCGCATCGTGAATGGAGACACCTGCAGACAGCATTTGTGGTGTGATGTGATTAATGATCGCCGTTTCAGGTTTGATCTGTGAGTCACTGTTGATATACAAGTGCTGGCTAGTAGCAAGATCGATCTTGTTGTTGTGCATCTCTACCCAACCCATTGATAGAATGAGGTCCTCCTCACTATCAAGGCCTGTCGTTTCAAAATCTAATATGATGAACGGTTGATCTTTAATTAAGTCTTCAACTTGAGGAATCGAGGCTTTAATGTTGTCCATGAACGTTGCGGGTATATGTCCAGCATCTAAGAACGCTTCTCTTTTCCGTCTTAGTTGTTCAAGTGGATGAAAGTAACGCAATATCGATTTCATTAGCGTACTCCAAAGCGCACTTTTGCAGCCTCTTGCAGTTCAGCAATAATGCGGAATGCATCTTTCAAGTGACCGCGTTCAAAGCTACCAAAACTATCTGGGTTGATGTTGTTATCGGCTTGCCCGCCTGATTTTAAGGCTTCCAATTGGTGATTGAAGCGAATCGATAGGATGAACTGATACGCGCCAATGATATTACGGTAAGAGTCTTCACTTAGTGAGCCATTTTCAAAGGCATGCTTAAACCGTTCATCGGTCGCGGATACTTCGCACTCTGATGCTAGACCGTAGATGCGAGCTAAGTCGATAATTAGGTTGATCGCGTAGCGTTTTACATTCAGTGTTTTCTTGTTCTCACCGGATTTCTCGAGAACCAGCTTGTTGAAAATACCCAGCGGAGGGCTGGTTTTCACCGAGTCGTTTACCAACATACCAAGGAACTCGCGATTTTCGCGAATATTTTGGTGTAGTTCATCACGCAAAATCGTTTCAAACTCACTATTACCATAGATAGAGCGTATCTCCAAAAATACACTAATGTTCAGTAGGCGCTCGTATTCAGGATTCGCCACCCATTTTTTGTAGTAGTGCTTCCAGACACTCAGTGGTTGACACCACTTTGGTGTTGCAGCCATATATTTACCAGGGCAAAGTGGATAACCACAGCTTGCCAAGCCGTTTGAAACCATCATTGCCAAGTGGTTAAAGTAGATTCGGTCGCTCTCGGTTGCATCGTCAGCGAGCACAATAGCACTATCCTGATCTGATAGCATATGAACTTCATTTCGAGCATGAGATCCGGCGACCAGCCATGCAAAATCACACGGTGGGGGGCCGAGTTTATCGATGGCGATTTGAATTAAGCGGCGGGTGTAGGCATCCATGATCATTGTCATGACTTTACCGATTACTTCTGGAGCAACGCGTCCTTCTACTAGGGCCTCGAATATCGCTTGTCGTTCAGACGAGAAGGAAGCCAGTGACTTCACGCTACCACAATACTTGATCTTCTCGATTAGGAATATCGCCTGCACTCGGTGGTTTTGCACTAAGTGACTTGTGGTTAATAGACCAACGACTTTGTTGTCTTTTACGACTGGTAGGTTACGAATGTTGAACTGCATCATCATTGATGCAGCATGCATGACCAAGTCATCAGGCTTCACAGTTAATGGAGAGTGGGTCATGACATCGGTGATTGGGTTATCAATGCTCGTGCGCTGAGCAATCACACGTTTTGTCATATCACGATCCGTGATTAGACCCACGATGTCATCACCTTCGTAGATAACCGCACATGGTGAGCGCTCCATCAACATCTCGTTAGCCACGGATTGAATCGATTGTTCTGAAGTCACTACCGCGACTCGGCCGCTGGCGACTTCTTCAACGCGGCGTATGAATAGGCCCTTTTCTTTATTTGACCATACAACATCCAGTGCCGACTTGAGGCGGACTTGCGCCTGAGATGCAAAGTGTTCAGCACATTCTGGATGCGTCTTGAAGAGCTTTTGCAAAGCAGAGTGGGGCACAATGTAAACTAAAGAGTTTTCTATAGCAGTGGCGTGATACTCTTCGTTGTTGTCTCGCTCTTGCGCCAAGAACGTAAAACCAAACAGATCTTCAGGGCCTAGTCTGGCACGCAACACACCATCTGCTTTTCTTTGCTCCATAGAGCCAGTGCGAATGACATAGAGAGACTTCTTTTTGCCTTCATTACCCAGTTCGATGGTTTCACCTTTGGCTAAGTAGGTGATCTCGATATCTGAAGAGAGGTCACGCAACGCGCTTTTTGGTACTTTGTCAAAAGGGTCAATTTGACTTATGAACTGAATAATATTGGGAAGAAGCGAATCATTCATATTTTGAGCTCTATTTTGATATTTGTAATATTATATATCTTATCTATCGGTGCTTTTTATGTACATGAAAAGTTATTAAAATAATGACCTTGCTTTTTTAGTTTTAGCTTAGCCAAAAAACAAAAAGCACGCTGAAAAGCGTGCTTTGGCATAATTTAATAAGCAACGTTGCGCTTAACTTGCTTCAGGTAAACGATGCTTGTGTGCGATCAAGTGCTGTGCAGATGCACTGCGTGCCTTGTCTGAGTTACCTGCCATGATGGCATCGTAAATCTGGCGGTGCTCATTGATACACGTGCTACCTTCTTCGGAAGAGTGCGCGATAAAGTTAACAAACATCGTGGTTAGGATGTTACCAAAGGGTAGGTAGAAATCATTGCCAGTCGCGTTGAAGATAAGGCTGTGGAACTGAGTATCGACTTCCATCCAGCGCTCTTGATCGAATGTATCTGCCTCTGAAATCTCAACCATACGTTGGAAGGTCTCAGAAAGCTCAATACGTTGTTCAGCCGTTGCATGCTTCGCTGCCAATGCGCACGCCTCTGGTTCAATGGCGCGACGTAGGCCAAGGAACTGAAAGCAGAACTGATCAGGATCAGCCAATCCATCCATCCATTCGATAAGTTGTGGATCCAAGAAGTTCCAGTAGGCACGGTGAATAACTCGTGTGCCCACTTTAGGACGGGACTCAAGAAGACCTTTAGAGGTCAGTAGTTTAACTGCTTCACGCAGTGCAGTGCGGCTAATGCCAAACTGCTCACAAAGAGCCATCTCACCAGGGAGAATAGAGCCTTCTGCTAGCTCACCAGACAAAATACCGCGAGCAATTTCTCGGGCTACTTGTACATGGAGGCTGCGTTTAGAACCAGCAATAGAGTTAAATGCGCTTGCCATAGTATATTCTTACTTCGATTTAATAATGATTTATGTCTTATTTAATGAAAGTATAACACTAGCTTTGTAGCCCACCAATAAATATAAGGGGCAAGTCGCTTGTAAACTAATTTTGTGTGACCAATCTTGTATATTGAGTAGTACTTTTGAGGCAGAAATCATCAATTTAATCAACATCTAATTGATAATAAATGTCATTACTATTGTGTGTTGTGACTTTTCCTAGCCAATTGACGCTCAAAAGCCCTACAGTCCCCGTGGTCAAAGATGATCAAGGTCACACAATCAGACGGATTCTTACCGCGAATAGTGAATTTCATCCACTTATGCGTTTATCTAGCTTGCATAACATAGATCATATTGTATTATTTATATGGTTAGTGATACTCATAGCGAATAATTATCGTTGATGAATGTCTAGGGCGTTCGGTCAATATATCGATAATAGTAGTTCGCCCTAGGCCAGCATTGTCTGGCTTTTTTTGATCTTTCCTATTTTAAAACAATGGGATAGAAGTTAGTTAAATTTAATATCAATTTGAGTCGTGGTTCAAATTCCATCCTAGATTCTCGAGTCAAATTGATATTATCCAGGAGCATTGTTATGGCGATTTTTTCTCTCGTAGAAAATTCCAGTCGCAAGATTCATGTTCAGGTTGCTAGACAAATTGCTCGTCAAATCTTGTCTGGTAAGTTGAGCGAAGGCGAGAAACTTCCTAATGAAGTTGAATTGTGTGATGCCTTTGGTGTTAGTCGTACGGCACTACGTGAGTCGACAAAACTGCTTTCAGCAAAAGGCTTAATTGAGTCTCGCCCTAAAGTGGGTACTACTGTACGCCCGCGTGCTCAGTGGCACTTTTTGGATCCACAACTGCTAGAGTGGATTCTTGATCTAGAAGATACCGAACCGTTTTTGGCTCAGTTTCTTGGTCTGCGCAAAGCGATTGAACCAGAAGCGTGTGCTTTAGCCGCGATGGGCGCAACGGCAGAACAACGTAAAGAGCTGTCGATTATTTTCCAAAAAATGACGATTGCAGCAAACACGTTTGATTATGACGAGTGGACGATTAACGATCACTTGTTCCATCAGACCATCTTTATGTCGACAGGAAATCAGTTCTATCTTCCTTTTGGTAACATTCTAGAGACGATTTTCAAGCAGTTCATTGATGAGTCAGTAGAAGGTGGTCGTTTCTGTTTGGAAGAGCACCGAGCGATTTATGATGCCATTATGGCAGGACGCAGTGATGATGCCCGAATGGCTTCTCACGCGCTACTTAACGATGACAACCAGATACTATCGCGTGTTGTAAATGGTTAAGTAGGGAGCTTCTTGCTCCCATGAATAAGTAAAGTACGACAACTGCTCCTGATGGGGCAGTTGTCGTTTGTGCAATTAATGATAAGGTGTGGCATGTCAACAACCAAGTCTTATGTAAAAAAGAACCTCTCTCTAGCATGGCCATTAGCATTGAACGCATTGCTTATGCAGTCGATGTTGATGATCGATACGCTGCTGGTTTCTCCATTAGGTGAGATTTCATTGGCGGCTCTTGGTATTGCCACGACGATCGTTGCATTCGTTATGGGTATTCAGATGGCGCTAGCCAATGGTACTCAGTTGGTGATTAGTCGTGCGGTTGGTGCAGCCAACTCAGCGTCAGTTAATCGTGGTTTTTGGGCCGGTATGGCAATCAACTTTGTGGTAGCCCTGCTATTTTGGACCTTGATTCAGGTGTTTGATGTCGCTCTTATCAGTGCTCTGACTGATAATGAGAGTCTAATTGCAACGACGCAGCATTATCTGTCGGTCGCGATTCACATCGTACTGCTGAACGCAGTGACCCAAGTTATCATCGCGTTGTTCAATGCGGTTGGGCGCACTAAAGTGCCTTTCAAAGGCTATTTGATAGAGATGCCCCTCAATGGTGTGATTTCTTACTTCTTAATCTACGGCTTTGCAGGTTTTGAAGGCTTTGGCGTTACTGGTGCCGCTTTAGGTAGTCTATTTGCAATTGTGGTTCGTCTTATCTTCTTGTGCTGGTGTATGAAGCTTGACCCGAACATCAATGTATCGATGAAAGAGCTCGATGCTTCGATGAAGAGCAATATTGCGAATCACTTTAAAGAGATATTTCCTGTCGCTGCTAACATCACCATGTTGGCGGTGGGGGCGACCATCTATCAGCTATTGTATTCACAACTTAACATTAACGCTTACGTTGCGATCACGATTATGATGCCGTGGATCAAAGCGGGCACACAGTTCATCACAGCTTGGGCTCACTCTTCAGCGATCTCCTTGAGTCAGGCGATCGGCTCTCGCGACCTTAAAGATCTCGATAAGAAGTTGAACGTGAGTATCGATATGGCGGTGGGTATTTCAGTCGTGTCTTCACTATTTTTCCTGATCCTCAGCCTGTTTATTTCGGACATTTATCCAGACCTTGATGAATCGACTTATACTGCACTCGCGGTTATCGCGCCACTGTATATCTTCTTGCCTCTAGTCAGAGGTTATAACACCGTACATGGGCATGCATTGCGTGCTTTGGGTAAGACGACTGAGGTGTTTAAGGTCAACTTTACTGGTCAGTGGATTGTATCAATTCCGCTGTGTGCTGCGATTATCTTGGTGTTTGATGGCTCGATATTCTGGGCATTTGCCGTGATGCCATTTGAAGAGATCGTTAAGATGCTGCCATTCCGTCATCTGGCGCGCAAAGCGGTGAAAGAGTTCGATCAGCAAAAAGCGGATAAGCTATTGTACGATTGATAAAAGCCATGCGATAAAAGTAACGCCGAGCAGTTTGCTCGGCGTTATTGTTCTGGGTCACTACACTGTCATTGCTACATAATTTTGCGGCGAATCATACCTGACACGCGCTCGACGGCAATTACAACCACTAAGATGGACATGATTACGGTTAGTGCTTGGTCGTAGCGGAATAGGTTCATCGAAGCGGATAGTTCAACACCAATGCCCCCTGCACCTACGAGTCCAAGTACGACTGCACTTCGCACTGCTTTCTCCACTGAGAATAAACTCGTTGCGACGAACGATGGTAGACACTCCGGGATCACTGCGCCCATGACAACACTGCTGCGTTTGGCTCCGATCGCATTGAGTGCGCGGCTCGGACCTGGATCGATCTCTTCAATACGTTCAGCAAAAAATCGTGCACAGAAACCGATGGTATCCATCACAATGGCAAGAATGCCGGCTAAAGGCCCTAAACCGACTGCAATAACAAACACCAGTGCCCAGACGAGATCAGGAATCGTTCGGAATGTGGATACGAGGTTGACGGCGATAAAACGGACGATAGGGTGAGGTGTGGTGTTACGAGCACACAACAGCGCCATCGGCAAACTCAAAATAACACCGAATACCACGCCAACAATCGCCATTTGAAATGTCTCAAGCATTGCTTTTGCAATGACATCGACACGGCTAAAGTTTGGCGGGAAGGCATCACCGAGGAAGATCCCCAAGTTCGACACACCATTGGTGAGCCTGCCAGTAGTGATGTTGGCTGAGCTAAAACCGTTAATAAAAAACGCGATCAATACCAGAGCAACCACCCAAGTAAAGATCGACGGCGCCTCAAATCTAGGCGGGAGAGAATTGAGCTTGGCTGATTGACTGTTCATGTTGACTCGATACGACGTGGTTTTTGATTTGGTAAAGTTGTTCAATGTCTTGATCAGAAATGTTTGCTGATGCAGCATCAAACATGAGCTGACCTGAATTAAGTCCGACAAAACGCTCACCGAACTCGCGCGCAAACTCAATTTGGTGTAGGACACAGATGACCGACATATTGCGCTCTTTGATGACTGACCAAAGCAGCTCCATCACTTCATGACCTGCTTTTGGGTCAAGACTTGCGACGGGCTCATCGGCAAACACCACCTCGGCGTCTTGCATTAGCATTCGAGCGATGGCGACACGTTGTTGTTGCCCGCCAGAGAGTGTGTCTGTGCGTTTACCTGCAAGGTGAGCAAGCCCAACACGATCCAGTGCATCCATCGCCAAGTGACGATCCGCCTTTGAAGCGGTTAGGGTATTGCAAGACCAGTAGCCTTTTTTTCCCATCATGCCAAAGAGCACGTTTTGCAAAACGCTGAGATTGCCGACCATATTGAACTTTTGGAACACGCAACCAATTCTTTGTCTCAGTGCGCGTAGCTCTCGATTAGGAGCGTTAGTTAGGTCTGTACCGTCCAATACAATCTTGCCCGAGGTAATCGGTTCGATACCGGTCAGACATTTCATTAGTGTGGATTTACCACACCCGTTATGGCCGAGAATGATCACGCCTTCACCGGGCTCAACACTGAAGCTGAGCCCATTAAGTGCTTGCGTGCCATCGCTGTAGGTTTTCTTTAGATCAACGACGTCAAGACGCATAGTAAGCCTTATAGTAGAGAGTAAGATTCACGAACGATGTCGTAGACTTCATCGTTAACGGTAATCATCTGCGCACCCACGTATTTTTTACGCTTACCTGGGGCTAGAATCGCTTGAAGTAGGCCGTCTGCATCATCCATGAACTTCTCTTGGATGAAGTCAGCGCATTGTTGAGAAATATGTGGGCCAGCAATGAATGGGTCGCCTGGCATTGTTTCGCTTTGCGCTACGATTTTGTATTTGCCTTCGCCTTGTTGTTCAACAAAAGGGGCAAAGTCACGTACACCAGTACCTACCGCATCCACTTCTCCAGAAGCGAGTGCCTGCATACGAGCACCATCTAATAGACTAATGCGAACATCACGGTCTAAGTCGATACCTTCTTTGTGAAGCATGTACATTGGCATGATGTGACCCGTTGTTGAACCGTGGTCTTTCATTGCAATGTGTTTGCCTTTTAGATCATCAAGTGAGTTGATATCACTATCGGTTGGAGCGATAAACACTGAGTAGTATTCAGGGCGAACAACGGCACTGATCGGTTTGATATTTTCAACATGCTCTGTCATGAGCACATATTCTGATGGCCCAGCGAGCACAATATCCACCTGGTTAAAACGAAGCGCGTTGATAGCCGTAGTGCGGTTACCCACAGGGAAGAACTCGACTTTTACGCCTAGGCGGTTTTGTACTTCATCGACAAACTGTTGGTATGTCAGTTGAAGCTCTTCAGTGCCTTCTATGCCTGTATCAGCAAAGCGCAGAGTATCTGGGCAGGCAGCAAAAGCAGACGTAGCACTGAGTGCAGCAGTCAGAGCGGTAAGTTTCATAAGTGTACGTTTCATCATCGAGTCCTTGAGAGTTGATTTGCGATCAAACTAACTTTGAAAGATGACGAAAACGTATTAATTTTATTTCAAATCAATGACATGAGTAGTGTATATGTAACCAAACATCTTTAAATATGTCATTTTTCAATCATTTGTATGTGTTGATAAAGTCGCCAGTTATAAACGTAGTAGTGGGAAATCAGAGAGTTAGCCGCTATTCTTTAAACCAAATTTAAAACAAATGCCGTTAACGAAAGAATGAACGTCGAACATTTAAAGCTGTTTGTAAGAATTGCCGCGACCCACAATATCAGTGCGGCAGGGGCAGAGCTTGGTTTGTCTGCTGCGGTTTCAAGTGCCCATATCAATAAACTTGAAGATGCTTTGGGTGTGCGCTTGATTCACCGTACGACGAGGAAAGTATCCTTGACGGAAGAGGGGCTTGCCTTCCTTCCTCATGCAGAGGAGGTGTTGGAGTCGGTAGAAGCAGCGAGAGCCGCAGTAGGGGCAGGAAGTGCACTCCCAACTGGCACCCTTCGAGTCTCAGCACCCGCTTCATTTGGCCGTATGCACTTGATTCCAGCGTTTCAACAGTTTATGAGCGAGAACATGGGCCTAACCGTTGACTTTAGGCTTTCAGACTCGATTGTTGACCTTGTTGAAGGTGGTTTTGATATCGCTATTCGTAACGCAGAGTTGAAAGATTCGACGCTGGTGGCGAGAAAGTTAGCCAGTGATAGACGCATTGTTTGTGCGTCCCCAGATTACCTTGCCAAGTTTGGTAAGCCAGTCGACCCCGACGATTTACTGAATCACCAGTTTCTCCAACTCGCGGGTCTAGAGAGCTTTACCTTTGTAACCGACAAAGGGGAGGTGACGATTAAGCCGCGTGGGGCATTTAAAGCCGACAATGGCGAAGCAGTAAGGGATGCCTGTGTTCACGGTTTGGGTATCACAGTGAGTTCGACATGGTGTGTCTATGAGCACTTAAAGCGAGGCGAGTTGGTGGAAATATTGTCTGACTATCCTTTGAAATCTCAGTCCGCCGTTTGGGCTGTTTACCCTAGCTCAAGGCTACTTGCACCTAAGGTTCGCGCTTTTATTGACTTCTTTTCAAATTATTTTGGCACCCCTCCTTATTGGGATTCAAACACTTAGTAAATTCTGACAAAATTAGCCTAAAAACACCCTGGTAATGCGAATTGTTATTGTTTATATTTGATTTGTATCCAGCAGTTTTACTAGGTTTTGATTATGTACGTTTGTTTGTGTCATGGAATTTCTGATAAGAAAATTAGAAAGCTCGCCATTGAAGAGGGCGTGCAGGACATGCGTACCATAAGAAAATGCACCTCATTGGGCAGCCAGTGCGGTAAGTGCGTAAAACAAGCGAAAGAAATTTTAAGTGAGACGCAGCAAGCCCTCTTTAAAGAAGCTTGTTAGTCCCAACCTCTCGACATTAACCGGGTGATTAATTCGCTCGGCTTCTCTCGTGCTTTTTTGACAGACCTCAATCAGCTTCTACGCTTAATAGAGCCAAAGAGGAGGGCACGTCATGAAAGGCGATCCAATTATTATTCAACATCTCAACAAAATCCTTGGTAATGAGCTTATTGCTATTAACCAGTACTTTCTTCACGCACGCATGTACAAAGACTGGGGGCTCAAACACTTAGCAGACAAGGAGTATCATGAATCCATTGATGAGATGAAGCATGCCGATAAGCTGATTGAGCGTATTTTATTTCTGGAAGGGCTGCCGAATCTGCAAGACCTTGGCAAGTTGATGATCGGTGAAGACACCAAAGAGATGATCGAGTGTGATTTAAAACTGGAGTTGATCGCAATCCCTGATCTTCGTGATGCCATTGCTTATGCTGAAGATGCCAGAGACTATGTGTCACGTGATCTGTTCCAAGAGATCCTCGAAGATGAAGAGGAACATGTCGATTGGCTTGAAACGCAATTGGGTCTGATAGAAATGTCCGGTATTGAAAACTATCTCCAAGCTCAATATGTTGACGAGGAATAGCGTCTAACTCATAGATCGAATCAAGCAAAGCCTCTCTTGGCCTCAAGAGAGGCTTTTCCGTTTCTGCAATCTGATAAGCTTATCTAACTTTACCTATCCCATTTTTGGGATGGAGGCTTGCAAAAAGTGCTCTACCGAGACGCAGTGGATTCACCTAATATTGGTTCTGTCAGCAGGGAGCCGACCTAATCCAAGAATGACTAATGAGGTGAACTTATGAAAACTCTAGCGACGGTATTAATGACTACTCTGTTGATTACTCCTGCAGCATTTGCAGCAAGCACACAAGTGACTGATGCTATGGGAACTGCAATGTCAGGCTCTGCAGAGCAAGGCTTTACTTATAATGAAGACGATCAACGCACGGGTGAGCGATACTTCGAAGACAGTATGCGTACCGGTGAGCGTTTTACTTACCTAGATCTAAGTGAGAAAACTGGTGGTGGTTACTTCGAAGATAATATGCGTACAGGTGAGCGTTTTGCTTACCTAGACCCAAGTGAGAAAACCGGTGGTGGCTACTTTGAAGATAACATGCGTACAGGCGAGCGTTTTGCTTACCTAGACCCAAGTGAGAAAACTGGTGGTGGCTACTTTGAAGATAGCATGCGTACAGGTGAGCGTTTTGATTATCAAGACCCAAGTGAAAAGACTGGCGGTGGTTACTTTGAAGATGACATGAGTACAGGCGAACGTTTCTCATAGGTATAACCTTCACAGCTTTAAAATAACTTGCAGATTCCTCACAAAATTTAGGGAATAGCCGAGAGGCTATTCCCAAACTGCGTTCTTGCTCTTATGCTTATCCTAGATACAGCAAGTAGGTAGTTTATGCGCTTTCTCGATGATTTTTATATCTTTTGCCAGGTCGTTGAACACGGCAGTATGAAAAAGGCCAGTGAGCAACTGGATGTTCCTCTTTCCACGATAAGTCGTAGAGTGAACAGCCTTGAAGAGTTGGTTGGGACACAGCTTTTTATTCGCTCTAAAACCAGCTTGACGCCGAGCAATGAAGGCAAGCGCTATTACCAACGACTATCTCCACACTATCAAAGCCTTGCTGAAGAGATAGATAATCTTCGTAAAGATGAGCAAGACGTCTCCGGAAAAGTCAGCATTGATTGTACGCCCTTTGTTTATGATTATTTCCTCAAGCACAAAATCGTCGAGTTAGTTCATCAGTATCCACGGCTTAAACTCAAGTTCATTCCCGCCTCTGACACTTCAGTTATCGACCCAGATGCAGACATTGCCATCCTCACTGGCGATCTACCAGACAGTAATCTCGTGGCGAAAAAGTTGTATGAGTTCGGGGTTAAAGTGGTTGTTTCAAAGCAATATGCACAGCAGCATGGTGTGGTTACAGACATCAATGAGCTAAAAAACCACCCTTTCGTGGGACATTTAAAAAATTACCAACTAGCAGGCTACAATCAGCAGCGTCAGCAGCTTGAAACCGTCCATTTGTTCCCGAAGGTTGTACTGACAGAGGCTCAGGCGGTCCTAGAAATGGTCTCGCATGGTGTAGGGTTCTGTTTTACTTCAGAGTATTTTGTCGAGAGACAGTTGAAAGACGGCAGTTTGGTCGAGTGGCTTCCCGGTTATGATTTTGGAAAGCGAGCGGTGAGTGTGGCTTATCGTCATCGCACATTAAAATCCAATGCGCAACAAGTAGTATTAGATGCCATTAGTGAGGCCTTTCAATCACATCGTGTTTGATAAGTCGTGAGGTGAGTGGTTGGGCATAGGCCATAAAAAGCGGGCTAAGTCTCGATGACTTAGCCCGTTCCACTTACTTATTGAACATTTCGTTCAGGTCAACAGTGACCCAATTTTCTCCAAGGGCAGGAAGCTTGATAGAGAAGTTCATCTCTTTCAGATCAGTGACCACTTGGTAGTTCGTCAAATCAACATCTTGGTTCGTTGGTTTGGTTACACCACCATTTTCTTTAAAGGTGCCATCTTCGTTGTAAAGAGGGAGGTCGAAGATATAACGCATTTTTTCTGCATCCATCTTTCCATCTAGCTCTTGATGGCGATCGGTCAAGTTTTCCAGACGACGCAGTGATTGACTCATTGTATCGCGAACACCAAGCCCCCAATCAGGGTTTAAGAAAGAGTTCACAGTCACAAACGAGTTCTGCTCTTTTTCTGGTGAGCGTTTGCGATTCTCTTGCAGTGTATTCTTAAATTACCTACACAGGTGGTTTCAGCAATAAATCTGGAAAGGTTTGCGTGATAAGGCTTACGAGCCTTTTCCAGAAAAACAGTAATTTTTAGCTGCTTTTCCTAAATCTTGAACTTTGATGCTACCAGTTTCCAGAAAATTAGTCACTTCTTAAAGGCGCACTTTTGAGGCGTTGAGGGGTGATGCTTTGCGGGAATAAACTCATTTTTGCCCCGAAGTGAGTTTGGACAAGCAAACCAGAACCATAAACGTCAGCATCATTGCTTATTTTTTAGTTAGACCAATGATAGAAAAGGTCGTTTGGTTAGCAGATATGAGCTTTCATGCCTATTCTATTGTTAGTCACTCAAAGAAAAGGATGAGCGGTGATGAACGAAAAATTAATCTTGGTCTTAATGTGCATTAGTTTGACGTCTTGTGGAATAGTTCAGAGAACTTGGAACAATCAACAGTTGCCTTCAACACAAGCGGAAGTGACAAACAGTTATACATACGTGCCTCTCGAACCAATAAATGTCACATACATTGTGAACGAATCAACAAACACTAACCAAAAAGAAAAAAATGAAAAACTTCTAAAGCTCTTGCCCGATAATTCTGTGAGGATATCTACTAGGCAAACGTCACAATCACTGGATGGTAGTATACCGACGATTGGACTTGGAGTTGGTGTTGAAGGTAATTCTTATGAAGTTGTAATTGACTACATAAACTCAATGACTTATCCAGTAAATTTATACGGTAAGTGGTTTGTAGATGTACCTCCTCAGACAGTAATGAGAAACAGGTGCTACCCCTATGAGAGAGAAATTGGCGACATAATTGCGAAAGATAAAAACGAAATTTGGTCGTTAAAAGCCGTTAACGAAGGAGATGCAGCGGACTTTCAGGCAAACGCTAGCAGAATCGTAAAAGAGGACCTAAATTGTGGGATAGTTTCTGATGGTACATTTAAAACAGTTTTTCGTTCACCTTCAGTCTCAGAAATTAAACGAGCAAATGTGGAACCTAGTGTTTTCTCGATTCCTGTGTATATAGGTATTGGTATTCGGCTCAAAGCAAACATTAATGTACTAAAAGGAAGCGTAGAGCTTGGAAACTTAAGTGCGCTCTCACTAGCTGCTCAGAATGGTGAGGTGTCAGGAAGCATGTCTGTACAAACATTAGGCATTAATGGTTCAAGTATTCGCTCAAGTCTTCTTTTTCTATCGAAACTTGATGAAACAACGATACAAAACGCAATTCAGGCTATGTCATCTATAAAAGCAGATATAGCTAAGGAAGACACGAGCCTAACTCCACGTTTGATTGGCTATCAGAATCTACTGGGAGCAGATTCACACGGAATAAGAACAGTGTCTTCACTGCTTACTCAATCCAATATCAACTTGCCTATTAAGCAATAGTTATGGCAGGTTTTCTGTAAAAGCTCGGCAATTAGTGAGACAAATAAATAGTGAAAAATCGTAGAGAAAGCGCTTTGTCTATCATTACCGAGGCTAACCTGGAGTTTTCGTGTGTACGATCTGTTCGAGTTACATCGCCAAAGTCGTCAAATTCGTGTATGACTCAGTATAACTGATTCATACGAGAGTTTAATGGTATTAACAATACTTAATCTTTTCTAGAATATAAGTTTTAGAGTGGCCTTTCTAACGCACTTTTGTCCAGATGTTTGCTGGTGAGCAGCTGCCATGTAAAACGGGTACAATGAGCTTAAAACAAGGCCTACTGGCCTTGCACCGCCTTACTGTTCGCGTGCCGTAAATGCCGCGATAACTCTTTGCTTGAATGAGCCAAGCCTTATTTCATCTAGAGTATAATCTAGCACTTGCGTTGAGCCATCTTTAGTCTTGGGATCCCACATCACTCTCTGGTCTGCGAAGTCTTCAGTTTGTTGGGTTATTTTGGTTTCTGCTATTTTAACTGCAGTAATTAAATCCTGCGCTATTGGCATTTTTACGCTAGCGAACATGCAGGACGTTGGGATATCTTGTTCAATTTGCTCAGAGAACTCTATCAAGCTTTGCTCTGCAAAAGTAAACAGCCATGCATACTGAGGGGCAATTCCATTTGCTCTAAGGATACGACCAAGTACTTGCCTAAAATACAGCTCAGTTTTAACCGCACTCATGTGGCAACAAACTTGTAGGCGAGGTATATCAGTCCCCTCGCTAATCATCCCCACACTAACGATCCATTCCGTATCACTACTCCGAAATCGTTCTATTTCTGCCAGTGGCTCTTCGTGGCGATACGTTACAATAGAAACTGTTTGAGCGTATTTTTTTGCAAGTATCCTTTTAATCTTGTGTGCGTGTGCGACGGAAGAGGCAACGACTAAGCCCCCTGCATCACTTTTAATACGACGTAGCTCTTCGAGCTTTTTGCAACCTAGGCCAAGTAAATGCTCCATCGCCTCTTGGTTGTGAAGAATACTTTGGTAAGAGGTTTTGGTTTGTTCAAGCATTTCCAGAATCGACGAAAAAGACTGTTTTTCATCATCGTTGGTTACTGTCAAATGTTCGTTATCGACTAGAACAATCTTTGGACTTCGACAAACTTTGTCGGCAATGGCTTGCTTTAAAGTGTATTGGTAGTCAACCACTAACTCTCCATCTGGGTCGCTATATTCAGCCAAAACAATTGGCAATGAATCCGAGCGCCAAGGAGTCCCTGACATTGCGAGTGTGTATGTGGCCAAACCTTGAATTTTAGTCAGTATTTGTTGTCCCCAGACATTCGCTGAACCAACTTCAGAACCAGAGCAATGATGAATCTCATCAAAAACGACAAACACACGATACTTACTCAGCGTTTCCCAAAAGCCCTCATCGAGAAACTGAATCGATTGATAAGTGAGCGATCGTCCAATAGAGCCTAATTCGCCGCTAAAAGAACATTTAAGAGTATTCGAAAAGGTCTTCTTTATCCCTTCTGCAACAGCTAATGAAGGTGAAAAACACAACACAAGGTCTATCATGTTACTTTCAAGTAATCTCGAAGCTATGTTCGCGGCCAACACAGTTTTGCCTGCACCAGGCGTTGCTTGGCAAAAGAAATGATTCTGCCTATTTGAGTATTTTTCGAATGCGTCGTCTGAGCACTCTGCCTGCCAAAACCTTAACATGGCTTTACTTGTTCAGAAATCGTGTTGAGAGTGTTCGTGAGTACGTTCACTTTGCCAAGCAATTTCGCTGACCTCTCTTTCGCTTGTTCGAGTAAGGGTTTCAATTTTGTTTCAAGCTCTCCAAAGCGATGAATAACTGATTGATATTCATCAATTTCACTAAGCACAATTTCAAGCTCCGCTCTATATTGACTGCACTCAGATATCAATACTGAATAATCAGGGCTTGCAGGTAAACTCAACCGCGTTGTTTCGTCTTTTGACGAAACCTCTAGGGTTTTAAACTGCTTAGTTTGAAAATACCGTTTCTCGCGTCCCTTACCCTCTATTCTTAGCCATTCGTTGTCAGTGAAGCGTCTGATCTGGCGATACACCATTCTTCTAGCTTCGTCAGGATCAGTTCCACTATTGTCAGTAGAAACAAAGGCATCTCTTAACTCAACAACTGAAAAGCCATCCATTTCCCTTTCAATCAATAACTTGTGCATCATTGCACTGATTTTAGTAGAACGTTTCATTTAAAACTTACACCAAGAAAAAACTAAGGATTGCTTAGTATACAGAAATTAGTAAAACTAAGAAAATCTTAGTTACCTTGTGATCATACATATGAATAAAAAGTGTCCTTCATTAGCCCAATCCCAGAGCGTCTTAAAGAAGCAAGAAAAAAAGCAAAACTCTCTCAGAAAGCCTTGGGGGTGCGCATAGGTATGGATGAAAGCTCTGCAAGCCCTCGAATGAACCAATATGAGAAGGGAAAACACACGCCTGACATCAGTACGCTTAAATCACTGGCGGATGAGCTTGGAGTCCCTTTAAACTATTTTTTCTGTGAAGATGAGGTTTCTGCTGAGTTGGCTATTAACCTATCTAAATTGTCAAAAGGCGAGAGAGAAAAGGTACTAAGCATTACTTCCGAAATGCTCGCAAGCACGAGAAACTCTGAACAGTCCGAAGAGGATTAGATTTACATCAAGTAAAGTATCGTCTAGGGACCTTATGCGAGAATGGCGTTATACAACTCGATTATCTTGACAGCCAAAAACGATTAGAGATAATTACTGTATATAAAAACAGTAATTATCGGAGCGCCTATGTCACTACTCAATGCTAGTGCAGGGATTAGTCAATTTGAATCACCGGCTGCAGAATATAAAGCGCTAAGATCATTGAGCTTAGATGATCTCATTATTGGTGAGCGTAAATCTTCTACTTACTTCGTTCGCGCTCAAGGTGACAGTATGATAGGTGTTGGGATTTATGACGGTGATTTACTTGTGATAGACCGAGCCTCTATACCTCGCCACGGTGATGTGTTGTAGCAACTCATGAAGGGCTTTTCGTAGTCAAGCTTTTAGACTTAAACCAAAAGTGCTTAATTAGTGCCAATGAAGAATATGCTCCGGTTGCTATAAATTCCGCTTCACTAATTGAGGGTGTGGTTGTCCAATCTATCCGTTGCCATCGCCCTTTGAACCCATGATTTTCCTTTGTGATGTTCATGCCATGTACTGCTCAGTTGAAGCGGTATTTCGGCCCGACCTACGAGATAAACCCATCGTTGTACTCAGTAATGGCGATGGGATGATTGTAGCAGCGAATAAGAAAGCTAAAGCCGTTGGGGTCAAAAAGTTTGCGCCATATTTCCAGCAAAAATCCCTATTAGAGGCTGCGGATGTTGCCGTGTTTAGCTCCAATTACACTCTCTATGCGGATATGTCTAATAGGCTTCATAGTACGCTGGAAGACTCACAACTTTTCACACACTACCACCGTTACAGCATCGACGAAGCTTTTGCTGCCATTGATAACGTCTCGCTCACTGATAACGAATGGATAGCGACAGCAAGGCAGATTCGTCGACTAGCATGGACAAATACCCGATTACCAATCGGTTGTGGCCTTGGAAGAACATTTACTTTAGCAAAAGTAGCTAGTCACGTTGGGAAAACTTTTGATGGCTACCGTGGTATCGCGCTGTTAACACCTCAAAACGAAGGCCAGATATTACAGCAAGTCCCTGTTGGGGAGATCTGGGGTGTAGGCCGTCGAACAGCATCAATGCTTAATTCTAAGGGAATATCTACAGCCGCAGAGCTAGCCAGAATGCCTTTAAAACTCGCCAAACAAGCCGGCTCTATCAATTTAGAGCGAGTGGTACGTGAACTCAATGGTGAGTTAGTTTACAACTTTCGAAGTTTCCCGGATGTTCAAAGCAAGCAAGAGATAGGGGCAAGTTTAAGCCTTACGGTTCGAGCTGAAACGTTTGATGAGCTTCATCAAGCATTAAGTGGACGAGTAGCAGTAGCAGCGGCTAAGCTTCGTAAAGCTGGGCTTGGTACCCGATGTGTACAGTTCCATGTATCTTCAGGTCAACATGCAGCAGATCCTTTTTCTCGTAGTGAAACAGTGCGATTTGCAACGGCTCTTGATGATACTCGCTCCTTAACTAAGGCAATGACGGCGGCTTTGAACAATGGCCTATATCAGGATGGGCAGCGCTACTACAAAATAGGTTGTCGCTGCCTTGAGTTGTGCGACATGCAGCAGACTCAGGGGGATATGTTTGCTCCACAGCAAGACACACGGCTAATGAAGACGATGGACATCATAAATACTCACGCAGGTAAACGTGTTTTACGTTTAGGTGCAGAGGGTTTTGACGCCAAAGCAAAGATGACTCAAGACCGACTTTCACCAGCTTACCTAACTAGCTGGGCTGATTTGCCGACCGCTCACTGTCAGTAGAAGTAAAAATAGTTTGCCCTGTTTAATGATCAAGTACACGTCCAACCCCCCAGGTCAATTACCTACGATAGAACACAATAACCCCAGCTAGTTTCCTAGTCTGGTGTCACTCGGTCATCAACACGTGATGCGGCACCAGCGCAGCAAGCGAAGCTGTCGGTGTTTCCTGTACGCCAAATAATCATACAGTGGCACGTGGTTCACAACTACCCATCGACAAACGTTAACGTTTGAACCGTCTCGCAAATAAAAGTGATTAATAGCTAAGCCCCCTGGTGCTCCTTTGTCCATAGCTTTACAGTTCGTCTTCCTTAACTTGGAAATGCCCCAATACGCTTTAGTTAATACTATCAATAGCAAATGGCAATCATCCGTGATGACATACTTTTTCTAATCTTCGGATGTCGTTTCACTCTAAGCCTTATCATCTATTAAGTCTATCTACTGAGCAAGTATAAAGTCAGGATAGATTACAAAATGCTTTTGCCCCAGATTTGCCACAGAAGAGTAGTCATATAAGTCATTGATTTTAAGGGTCGTTATATTTAAAGTTAATCTCATCACTGGTTATATAGCCGGAAAGTAGCGCAGGATAGACGGTTACTTACCGTATATAAAACTAGCTGTTCAAACATCCAAAAATTAGAGGACGGAAAATGATAAACAAGGTTGTGTTTGTTGAAGCAAAATTTAAACCTGTAGGAAAGATAAATACGATTATGGTTCCTTCAGGCGAGAAGAAGAAAGGCTTATTTGGCGGCGAAAAAGATATAATGACTGAGGAGCGAAGCTGGGAGCAAACAGGCTGGTCTGATTGTGAGATCGATGGGGGGAAGCTGTCAGAAGACTTGCAAAATGCAATCATGAGCCTTAACAAGGAAGGCTATGAGGTCATATCTGTAACACCTGTTACATCTGCCAAATATAAGTATGATTGGGATCAGCAAAAAGGTAGGAGAGACTATGGAGGTTCCGGCTATGGTTATGGTTACGGATATAGTTATACAGAAGGCCTTACAATTGTGGCAAAAAAAATCAGCTGAATGCTAATTTAACAAAAGCTAAAACTCAATTTTCTCCAAAGTATTTCTTGCGGGGCATGAAACAGGAAATGCCCCATTCCTTGCCAGTAGCATTCAACCTCACAAATCACTGTGAGGTGGTTTGACCTACATTTTCTTATCTGTGTAATGTCGAGTAAGCTGGGATCTTACCAAAGCGCTCTAAACGAAAATGAGAGACACGAATGGAAATCGTTGAGATATCAAGAGATAGTATTTCGGAAATCGAACACTTGTGGTGCGAACTTAATGAGCTGCACTTTATTAAATCAGACAACTTCAAAGATCATTATGCTTCTTTCTCTTTCTCAGATCGCATTGAAAAACTATTGCAAGCGGAGCTATTGGCAGTCTATGCCGCCAAAATTGGCTCTGAACTCGTTGGTTATTGTATCGCTTCGGTTACCAATGACTCGGGAGAAGTTGATTAACTATATGTAAAACCTCAATACCAAGGTTCTTCTATAGGCAAGCAACTTATTCAATCGGCGATATCATGGCTAAGTGACCACAATTGCAATCAAGTGAATATCTCGGTTGCAGTTGGCAATGAAGAAGTCATCCCATTCTATGAGAAGCTTGGCTTTAGAAAGAGAAGTTACATGCTCCAAATCAGAACGTTATGACAGACCTATCGCGTTCTTCAGGGAGGGGGCGATATCTCAACAAAAACGATGTCTTTACAAATTGCAGTTTGCCGTATTCCACCAAATTCGTACTTTGCCAAATTAACTATTTTTCCAATAAAGTTAGGTCCTAAGCTGCTCTGGTTTGGGAGCGTAGCTCGAATTTGCCCCATTCCTTGCCAGTAACGTTCAATCTCACAAATAACAGTGTGTTGGTTTGATCTACTTTCTATTTCGAAACCGTCCCATATATTTAATAATAAGAGCTTCAGGTCAGTTGACATCAATTACTTCAGGAACATAACAATGAAGAAACTAGCGATGGCTATTACGGCAGTCTTGGTCACAGGCTCTATTGGGGCGTACACTTACGTCAATCATCAGCTAGGGAAAGTACACCCTAAAATGTCGTTGAAGATGAATGGTCAGATTGAGTTGTGTGGAAACCAATATCCTTTCTCAACTGATGGAGGTGAAGTGTTAGATATCGCGAAAGCAAAATTCAACATTGAGGTAATTGATAAGCAATCAATGGACTTCTGGGAGAATGAAATAGAGGAGGCTATGGCCGAAACTGTGAAGTTACCAAAAGAACTCGATGGGTACTTTAGATATCCAAGCCTTGGCTCTAAGCACGTCAAGAATAATGATAAATTAAAGTCATCTATGAGGCTATCAAGTGAAAGTGCAGCAAGATACGCAAAGGCAAGTGAGAATAGAGAGTTTTGGAATGACCAGCACTCTAAAGGTGTTGAAATCCTAAAGGTTCGTGAAAACTCTGACTTTACGTTTGAGCAAGCTGTAGTGGCATTAGATGAATGGAAGTCAGTGAATAAAGGTATACGCGATAAGAATAGCTTACTGGCTGATGAGATGGCATTAGATAATCATTTTGCTCAGAAAGAAGTTTGGGAAACAGCTGCATGCGTTCAACAAAATGAATCGTATAACGAGTTGTGGACATACTGGTCAACAAACCAGAAGGAAAAGGGGGCTGTTCTTCATGATATTGCAATTGAAAAGACTGAGAGTAATGTAAAGCAGCTAATCAACGAAGTCCGCTTATTTCTTGCAGATCATGGAATGACTGCGGGTGAAATAGAGTTCAAATATGGTAGCTTCTCTATTGAAAAAGATGGTAAAGACTTCGGGTCTGCGTATGTGTTTTACTCGCCTGTTGAAGGTGTATTCGACCATAGCATTTTTATCGAGTTCGACGATAGTGATGAGCTTCTAGCTAAATACTTCTATTAATTAGGGAATGTGAGTCATGGCTAAGATTAGTGCGGCTAAACTCTATGAGAACAAAGAATTATCAGCAGTAACGAGACTGGGCACTTCACGAAGCGACTTTGTGATACTAAAAGTCGTCGGCATTTTCCTAATTTAAGTTGGTTACTCTAAGAAGCTCTTGTCCAGCCCCTTACTAGCGGGGTAGATCAGCGTAAATAAGAGCTGCCCCTTTCCTTGCCAGCAGCGCTCAACCTCACAAATCATAGAGAGGTGATTTGACCTATTTTTTCTTATCTGTGTAATGTGAGTAAGTTGGGGCTTACCATCTCTAATCAGGGGCAAACTCAATATGCCACTACACTATGCGTAGGGTTTAGTGATTAAGGTCGTATGACACACCTTAACAGAGTTAAATATATTTGGAGGAACATGGTTGACAACAGGTTAAGTCAATATCAAGTAAATTCGCTTAGAGAACTACTACAACTCAGTGAGGATGACTTGAGTTTTTTGGTTAAAAATATCGAGTATCAATTGAACGGTCTTGGTGGGCTTCCTATAGACGATAGCGGTTCAATTGACTTGACTCAAGAAACTTCTAATCACCCAAAAGAAATGCGCGAAATTCTTGACGAAATTGCCAAATCAGCGAAAAAGCTCTGTAATTTAGTCACTCGATACGACGCTAAAACTGATCGTACTTTGGACATCGGTTCACATTACTTCAGACTACCTCCGAGCAAAGTTGAACCTAATGGGGTCAAGCACTTTGAGTGCATACGAGTGCACGATTTCTTGCAAGAACTTGTCTCAAAAGCAGAACTGGAGTCTGACTATCACGCAACCTTTGTAAAAGCCAAATCCCAAAATGTGGTAGCTAAAATCTATCAAGCGTGGAACTGGGCATATCCAAGTGCCGCTGATAATATGATTAAATTTTCAAGTAATAACCAATTTATAAATATGGTTGCAATTGTCACTGGTTGGGACGCTGAGCTGGCAAGGAAAAACGTTGGAAACTTTTTGACACGTAATTAAGGAAAGTTGATAGATGAAATCTTGTATAACTTTCCTTACGAGTAACTTTAAAAGTCTTTAGCATTGAACTAACACTTATAGAGGTTACAAATGCTTATTGAAACTATTCAGTTACTATCATCTACTTCAATCACACATCTGGTTTTGATTTTGGCTATTCTTGTCTTGGTAACCATAAATAGACTAATGTGATTATTTGATTTGAACCGGCAAAACGGGACACTTCACTAAGTGACTTAGCCCGGTTGAGCTACTACATGGGAGAGCGCAAGTTCAACTCTGTATCGAACATCCTGATCACTTATGCCAAATTCGTGAATTTCCTTTAGTGCTGGGTACGCCATTTCCGTTGCTAGATTGGAGATGCTTTTTTTGTCGGCCTCAGCTCCAGTCAAATTAGTTACAGTAGCCATAAGAAACTCGAAGTGCTTTTTCACGATGTCTTGAGCCATCAATTTTTTCGTCGATATGTGAGGGTGGAATTGCACTATTTTATCCGAGTACGCGATGTATTGCTCGCTACCCCTCCGCCCACTTAACGGGCGCAATTTAGGCGGGGCTGAGAGACGTTTTTGGATTTGATTACTTGAAAGCTTTATATCAGCATGATAAGTGTGGTTGATATATGCGAACTCGCAAAAGTTCGGCTTTCTTAACCGCTCATCGACATCCCTTGCAAGACCCTCCGACACCTTCGCACATGCCTTTTCATTTACCTCTAGCAAATGACGGCTGCACGCTTTAACTGCATCGCTGAGCGCGCTTTCTTCTGTTTCTCCTCGGCCTGATATTGGCACAAGGTGAAATTTACCGTGATTTTGATGCCACTCTTTAACTGTGGCTAGTGGTTCAGATCCTCTCGGAGCCTTCTCATCAAAGACGTAAACGTGCAGGTCTACAACATGTCTAGGTCTTTCTTCACCTGAATATAAAAACATGATTCTACTTCCTTGTCTTTTTTCTTACGTTCAATCACAGCAGTTCCAGTAAAAGTTCCTTGTCCCTGCATAAATTCGATTATCTCGTCCACGTGTACAACGTCGGCGTGACTCCTCCAGAATTCTGGCTAGGCCAACAGTCCTAATCAAAGTCCGCGAACTGGACATCTCTAGAAGCTTTGATAGAAAAGCTTTGCCCAGAGGCATACTTGCAGCGCGCTCGTCTTTAGCCCGTTTGTTGCCCCTAACCTTGTTAGTACTGGTACTACTTTGTTCTCAATTACAGTGACTTACGTAGTTACTACTTGTCATACAACTATATCTTCATAGTATTGCTCTAGGGAAGATTAAATATGAGATAATATCAACGGCTTGAAGTTTATACTCAGTGATTGATGATTGAAATTTTGGTGTTAAACAGGGTGACTTCTATTCCGTTAATTAGTCCGATTCCCGTTTACACGCCACCCAAGGCGAACAGCCATCTATCAACAAAATAACCTAACCATGATTCAATCAATCTCATCGAAATAGTTGACTTAGATGCCAAACATGTTTCGCATGTCAACCGGGTCAGTTTGGGCAGTGAAAACACTGATGCCCCTTTCCTTCTCAGAATCACCAAACTCTATCATTGAAAGTTTTCGGCTCAGACCAAATTAATCTAATCCAAGTACTGAGGGAGAAACTACGGAAAATTTCCATAGTTTCTCCTGAAATGCGCTTTCAATTCAAATACAAGCTTGATAGTAGTTGAGTTTCATAACAAATGGCCGCAACATAGACGGAGTGCAAATGCGGAAAAAATCCGTCTTTAAAGCGTTATAACTACATGGAATTATCGTGGATATTTTAAAGAAAATTTTATTATTTGATGTGTTTCCCTTCCTATGTCGTTTAATAGGTTGCGGACTGCTAATGCTTGGGTTGTACGGAATTGGATTTCCTCCTAAAAATGAAATAGGGAGCACATCTGCGTTTCTATTAGTTCTATCGCTGTTTTTTGTTCTCCTGCCATTAGCAAAAAAGATCAGTCTCGGAAAACTCCTAACTTTTGAGAAAGAAATTGAAAAAGTAAAAACGGATGTTACAGAGTTTAAAGGAGAGACCAGAGAAATATTGAACGTATACAGCAATACGATAACTGCAATCTCAAATACTATGAATCAAACTGTAAATGTTCACCTACCAGGAAGAGAGCAGGTACAAGAGGCAAAAGAAGAACTGAAATCAACAATTCAATCTGACGATACAGAGTCAAACCTAGATGATGAGTTGAGTGATTACATTGGTGTTTCAGGTAACGACTTGAACTTTGCACTAGCTCGTTTGCGAATGGACTTAGAAAAGTCTATGCGCACTATACTTGGGAAACGGACGTCTACAGCAGATCCTACAGCCATGAAGTCAAAGTTCATGTCTGCTAGGCAGCTATTTAAAGAACTGACAAATCAGTACCCTCACTATCAAGGGATGCATAGCTCGTACGACTATGTATTGAAAATCTGCAATGCTGCTATTCATGGACAACAGGTTTCAAATGGTCATGCAGAGGAAGCATTATACATGGGGCTACAAATGCTCAAAGAATTAGAGCGTGTGCAAAAGTAGGCTATATACAAAGCATTTTAGTGTGACTCTCAACGCTTGGCATTTTTCAGTCCAAGGTTGGGTTTTGTGTTTACGGTGCAATGTCTTAGGTTAGGTGGCAGCGTTGCTCACCTTAATGCGGCTAAATTACAGGAGAATTATATGTCTGCGAAAGATATTAAAATGTCTGAGATTGAAAGGTTAACACTGGTAAACCAGTTTTTGATTTTAGAAAAGTTATACCCAGAAGAAGCTGATTACTATGAAAAAAATAGAATCGCTCTACAACAAGGATATCAAGCTCATTATCGCACAATCTTTGAACATCTATGGGATGAGATGCCAGAAGAACAAACCAAAGAAGTCCTAGATATCCTTGAAATGTACAGAGCTATTACATGGTCTAATGCTGATTTCAAAAAGGATAAATCAATTGATCCTAAATACAGATTTCCTGGCTTTGATGGAAACGAAGAGCCTGACCAATTGTCTTATTGCCACTACTTCATCGTTAACTTGGATAGATACCAAGAGTTAGTAAGTGATCGAGAATATCCTGACTTCAATAGCCACTGTCCTATGCTTCCAACATATAGGCGTATGCTATCTGTATGGAAAAGCCTAAGAGAGCAATATTCATTGACGTTAACGCCAAATCAAATAGAACAGATTTTGGAGGCGTGATGGATCTGATTTCAGTACTAGGTTCGGTTGCTTCATTATGGGGTGCTTGGTTTGCTTGGATGCAAGCTAAAGAGTCTAAACTTGCTGCAAGTGTAGCTGAGAGAATAAAAAATCAACTGACGCACCATCGAGATATTGAAAATATATCCAAGCTAGAACCTCTTTCCAAAGTCGCGATTAGCAAAATGAGAAAGTACTCTGTAAGCCGAGGAGAAGACTCGGCAGGTTTCTCCCCCCATTTCGATGCAGATCATGTTCAAGAGTATATCAATGAGGTTTATGCTTTTGCTGATTATTTTCCTGATAGTAAGGCTCATGATCTTTACTCAAGAGTTAATTCGTTAATTCAAACCTTTGTTAATAGTCAAAGTGATGTCGATAGAAAGAAACTTGGTAATGACATTCACAACGAGTTGGTGGTTTTTTCTCTTGTATTCAATCAAATAAAAAAGAAATACCAATCGCATACCGATGAACTGTAATTTAACAAATTGCTCAAGTCGACAACTAACGTTCGGCACTTTTGGTTTGGTTGAGTTTACTGATTATGATGGCTTTGCTTGAGTGTAGTGGCAGTTAGCTGCAACCTAGCAAGGCGTTATACGCTAAATGGAGAATAATAATGTACGTCTATAGATATCGCTCTCCAGGGCTTCTCTCACAAAAGGGGCTCATTTATGACGAATGGTATTTTGCATCCCGAGAAGAGTTAAATGATCCAATCGATATGCAGTCAAAATTTGAGTTTCCTGCGAATAGTAAATGCACTTGGGTTCGTGCAATTCAATCGATATGGAAAAACGAAGCGTGGGCAGAAATAGCTGCAAGTTACTTCAACAGCATATGTCCGATCTCTGTGGAGCAACTGCTTGAAGAATATGAACACCACTCAGTAAAGGTGTTTGAAAACATATTTAAAAGTTGCGAAATCAACCTAGTTGATTTGCAGCAACTAGGAGATTTACAAAAGCAATTTAAGGCTATGCTATCGCTTTACGCACCTAGTGCTGGATACTCGGTTTCACTATCTACCTGTAACAATGAAATGCTCATGTGGTCTCACTATGCGGCAAGTCATTCTGGTTACTGTTTGATCTATCGACCAATTGATGGCTATTTATATCAGTGCTCTAGTCGAACGAAAGATAGCTTATCAGTAAGTAAGGGACATAAGATTTTAATTGGTAACAAATTCAAGGTAAAGGCAATTGAGTACGAAAATCAACTTGAAGCCATAGATGCTTTTTGTTTATTACCTGCTGACAACACAGGATATAAGTTTAAAACAGAGGAAGATCGTTTAGGCTTCCATGCGAAAATTCAAAACCAATTATTAACAAAAAATGAGTGCTGGGCATATGAGCAAGAAGCTCGCTTGCTTCTCCCTCAACCTAGTAAGTTTATTTCTGGTGAATCCTCGCTTACTAACTTTCAGCGGCTATTCAACTATGACTTTAATCAAGTCGTGGGAATCATTTTTGGTGCTCGCATGAAAGAACACGAAAAGTTGGCGATTAAAGAAATCATTAATGCAAAGCTTGAGAAACGATTCCGAGATTTAGGCGGTAGCTCAACAAAAACACATGTTTTTGATTTTCTGTACCAACAGGCTGAAATTTGTTCATCATCTAGGGTTGTCAAAATTACAGACCAAGAACTGATATCAATGGGAACACAACTAGAGGTTGGTACTGAATATTACGAAAGACAACTTATAGCTTGGAAAGAGTTTAAAGGGATAACTGTTGAGTCAGGTAGATACAGCTATGATGCGATCCCTTAAGGCGCGTATACATTTAACAAACGACTATGGCGTCAATAACTAACTTTTAGCTATGTTTTCGTCCCAAATGGTGTCATCTCTTAACATCGAATTGTGTATCACAACTATTGTACGAACTTTTAAGGTTTCAGGATACTTTTTCTAATCTGGTTGGAACAATTTAGAGCAATGCATCTAAATCGTTTTTGTCCAAAAACGTGTTTCAGCGGATGGTCAAGAAAAATCATAAATGCCTAGCGAGTAGAGAGCTGCGCGAGCGTCAGGAGTGGCTTTATTATTTTACTTTACCATCATTTCCCTTAAATACCCTTTTGGCAGGGTGATGGTTTCACGCAGTGAGGCCATCGCCTTGCTAAGCCTTCAGGGATAAAAAAGCGTACACACCAATATACATAGTATGTACGCTTTATATAGCCATAAGAAGCATTGCCAGTAAAGAGTTGTCACTCACTCACACGCGAATAGACATGGTTTTTACTGTATACTCTTGATGCGGGGCTTTTTTGCTTTTTCATGCCTATGTGGATAGCATCCTACATACTCGATTAACTGCTTTTTAAGCCATCACTTAAAGTAGGTCACTCTCAATAATGTAGGTGGTTTGCGTGGTTAATTTACATCGTTGGTTAAGTGTGATTGTTACAAGCGCACTGCTGTGCTCCACCCCTAGTTTTTCTAAAGCATTTTCAATTGAAGGGGTTCCCAGCAACCTACAGAAAAACGTTGAGGACTATCTCAATGGTATTGATGAGGAATCACTCCAAAATTTGTCGCGTCACCATCTCGACAAACTGATTAAGCAGGCGTTAAACCCCTATGGCTATTATCAGCCGAGCTTTTCTTTACAAACGTTAAGTGATGGTTCAAGCGCGCTAGTGATTGAAAAGGGGGAGCCCGTTCGCCTCAAAGTGGTCGATATCTCGATTAATGGTGAAGGCAAAGAGGATCCCGACTTTGTCTTAGCTTTGTCGGAAGCTCAGTTGAGGTTAAATGATGTATTAAACCATGAGCGATATGACCATCTGAAAAATCGCCTGCGCTCTTTGTCTTTAAGTAAGGGGTATTTTGACGCTCAGTTTGAGAAAGCAAGGCTCGAGGTGATTCCAAGTCAGCTTAGTGCCCATGCTATTTTGCATTTTAACACCGGCCCTCGCTATCGTTTTGGTGAGACGGTTATTAAGGGCTCTCAAATTCGTCGTGATAGGGTTGATAACTTGAGGTCTTTTGAAGTGGGTAACTACTTCAATGCACAACTACTCAATGAGTACCAAGTTCAACTTTCAGAGGCAGGGTGGTTTAATCATTTAGCTGTGAAAGCAGATATTGATCATGCTAATCAAGACTTAGAGCTGCCAATAGAGGTGGACGTTGCGCCTCGCTCGAAGAATGTGGTTCAGGTTGGTGGCGGGTACTCCAGTGATGTTGGTGTAAAGGGGTCATTAAGATGGGCGCAACCTTGGTACAACGATAAAGGGCATAGTTTTGATAGTGAAGTGAGTTTGTCTCAGCCAGAGCAGCTCGTAAACTTGGGCTATAAGATTCCCAACCATGATGTGTTGACGGATTACTATGGTATTCAATTTGGCGTCAACCATGTCGATTATCTTGATACCAAACGCTTTACTTCCGACCTGACCTTTGAGAAACACTGGAAGCTTGACCAGGATTGGCAAACCACAGCGTATGTGAAGTACTTGTATGAGGACTACACACAGGCATCAGATGCCGCAACCATGCAGTTACTACTACCAGGCATCTCATTTAGTTATCTAGAGCAGAAACCGGATAGCCAAGAGATCTTGCACCGTCATATGCTGTCTTTGGAGTATTCAGACCCTAATTTGATGTCTGACAGCCGAGTGCTACGCTTGATGGGAGAGTCCGTTCTCTCTTGGACGATTACCCCAAAGCAGAAATTTCATTTACGAGTGAATGTTGGTGCTAACTTTACCGATGATCTTTCCGATATCCCCTCTTCGTTGCGTTTTTTTGTAGGTGGAGACGGAAGCTTGAGAGGGTATGATTACGAGTCTATTTCCCCATCAGATAAGAATGGCGAACTGACAGGCGCGCTCTACATGGCAAACATGGGCTTAGAGTATCAATACAATGTCTTCAATGACTATTGGCTCGGTGCCTTTTTCGATGTGGGTGATGCATTTGATAAACAACCAGAGCTCCATCGAGGCACAGGGCTAAGCCTGATTTGGGACACCAAGTTTGTGCCGATAAAGCTCGACTTTGCCTATGGCTTGGACGCAAAAGAGGGGGATGAGTTTCGAGTTCACTTCTCTTTGGGGACACAGTTTTAGCGTTGTTCAACGCGCAGGATGTCGATCCGTTTGGTATACTGTTTCTATTCGTTAATAAAATCAACAACTAGAAACAGTGAACAGCTAAAGGATGATAGCTGAACGACTAAGGAACCCAACTCGATGCCTGCGCTTCAACGCACTCTTTTCTCTCTTTTATTACTTTTCACTACGGTGGGTTGCTCGTCTCTTCCCGAGCAAATCGACCATCCCCAAGAATCTGTGGCTGCGACGACCGATACCGCGCTTTCTCAGATTAGCCAACAGTACATAGATAGCCAACTTGCTCTGGGGAAAAGTGCAGTGGCTTTGCAAGATACTGGCTGGGATGCACTAGCGCAGCGTTTGGCTCTCGTAGAGCTAGCACAACAAAGTATTGATATTCAATACTATATCTGGAACTCAGACCATTCAGGTCAATACCTTGGCAGCCGCTTGCTTGCCGCCGCTGACCGAGGCGTTAAAGTTCGTTTAATGTTAGATGATATCAATCTCAACGAACGAGAAGACATGCTGACCACGTTGGATGCCCACCCAAATATAGAAATTCGAATCTATAACCCCATCCCAACTCGAAAAGGTATGGCGAAGTTTGTGCGTGTTCTGGGTGATTTCACTCGTTTGAATCGACGTATGCACAATAAAACCTTCACCGTTGATGGCGTATTTTCTGTCGTCGGCGGCCGCAATATCGGTGATGAGTATTTTGACTTAGCTGACGATATTAACTTTCGAGATCGTGACGCATTAATCACTGGGGAAGTGGTTCCAGAGATACAAACCAGCTTCTTAACTTACTGGGATAGCGGTTGGTCTTACCCGATTGATTTATTGGGCGGTGAGGACAAAGGGTTTCTTTCTGATGTTGAACCGATTGAAGCGCCGCAATACCTAAATTATCCGGCACTGCCTCAAGATAACGAACAGGCACTGACTCTTCTCACTGAACTGGTGAGTTCAATGCGTGTTGTGGATGCCGATTTTGTTTACGATCAACCTGTACCGGAAGATGCTGGCAACACTGATGAGCCGAAACTAACGGCAAGAGTGCTGTATGAATTGGTTCAAGCGGCAGAGAGTGAGGTTTTGCTTGAGTCTGCTTATCTTGTGATTGACGACCGACAGCTTGAGGAGCTCAAGAAGATCACAGCAAGCGGTGTTGATGTGAAAGCACTGACCAACTCCATGGCATCAAATGATCTAGTAACAAATCACTCTGCTTATGCAGGGCGTCGCCTTGACATGCTTGAGCATGGCATGCACTTATTTGAACTTAAACCCGAAGCCGAGTTGTGTTTTGAATCTACCCAAGATTTAGCTAAATGTGCGCCAGCCGCCGCTTATGGTCTTCATACTAAATCGGCGGTGTTTGACCGACAAATCGCAGCTATAGGTTCATTTAACTTCAACTTGCGTTCTACGTATTTGAACACGGAATCTTTATTGGTCATTCGCGATGAAGCACTGGCTGCTGAACTTGCAGGCGAGATGTTGCACGCAATGGAAGAAGAGAACAGTTGGCGACTGGGTTTAGAAGACGGTGCCGTGCGTTGGTATTCTGAGGACCAATCGTGGGATACAGAACCCGATACAGGCCAGTGGGAGCGATTTAAATCAGGGTTCTTACAACTGCTGCCGATTGAAAAGTACCTTTAAATGAATAAAAGAGTCACTGATTTGCACTCTCTACGCAAATAACAGTGACTCTTTTCACATTGAACTTTACAGCTCAAACTCTCCATCCATTTTCTTGAAGATCCAATCTGGGATCTTGTGCCAACCGCTGTAATTAGGGTCTCTTACATGGTGCTCTTCACCTGACTGCCAGACCGTATTACCGCTATCATCTCGTGTGACTTGCCAGTAGATGCTCTCTTTTTGTTTTGCTAAGTAGTGATGGACATCTTGTGCGAACGTAGGACTGCGAATGAACACACCAAACTCAACGTTGAGGAAGTCTGATCTTGGGTCAAAGTTTGAGGACCCAATGTAAGTCACTTCATCATCGATGATCAGAGTTTTGTTGTGATAGTAAGTATCCACATGGAAAAAGTGATCCTCGTTCACTGCCTGGTCGCGGTATTCATGAATCTCTACCCCCAAATCTAACAATGTTTGACGATGCTCTTTGTAGTACGCTGGGATAAACAGAGAATCGTTAGATGCCGACGAGTTGGTATAGAGAGAGACTTGTGTGCCTTGGCTCGTTAGGCGTTCAATCACGTCAAATTTGCTCTGTGAGGGAACAATATACGGGGTTGAAATCGTGACTTGCTGAGCGTTAGCTAACTCTTCTTCAACGGCCACTTCGGCACGCGCCCTAAAGTATGGCTTCTGGTCTTTGAGTTTCTCTAGCGAGTCAAAGACAGGCGTGGCGACTACATCAATATACTTCATCTCTTTTAAACGCTTGATGTTATTTTCAATGTCGAGAATGACCCCCGAATGCTTACGATTTACCTTGTTTAGTGCCTTATTAAGCGCTTTATATTCTGCATTTGCCTTAACCGTGATTTGGCTTTCAATTGGCATGACGTGTTCACTCGTCCATAGGACTTCGTAGTTTGATGCAAATGGCTTGAGGATCTCGCCTTTAAATAGGGTATCCATATCGAAAAAATTGGCGCTTTGGCTATATCCGAAATAGGCATCACCAATGTTTCTTCCACCGAGGATCATGGTGTGATGATCGACGTTGAAGTACTTCTCGTGCAAGCGATGATCAAGATCTTGCTGGTGGCGCATGAAATCACCTGAGCGACCCAGCCAACCACTTTTACGCGAGTGGAAAGGGTTAAAAAGCTTAATCTCGATGTTGGCGTGCTGATTGGCCTCGGCAAGCCACTTTTCATTGAATACCAATAAATCGTCTAGCACTAGTCGAACTTTTACCCCTCTGTCAGCCGCGAGCTTTAGCTCATTGACTAATAGCAGGCCAACGGTGTCTTTGTCCCAAGAAAAGTAAGTCAGATCAATACTCTTCGTCGCATTTCGAACCAAATCGATGCGTCGTGCAAGGGCTTCAGGGGCGCTAGGTAAAAGATGCACTTGAGCGTTGTACTCTTGGCTCTGCCAATTCGTTTGAAAATCTTCCTCTACGTGAGGGTAAGGGCTGGCACATCCTGTCACCAGTATTGAGAATGCAAGCGCCATCAGCGCGTGAAAACGTGAGAAATACATAGTGAAGTTCCGTAGGTAAAGTCGATAAGAAAGTGGCCAGATAACTGGCCACCTTTGATTGTTGTTGTGTTTGGATTATTGCAGCGGGATTTCGTAGTCTGTCATGTACTGCAGCATTAAACCTGACTCATTGAGACCCTGCAATCGACCAGAGCCAAAGCCTGGTGTCGTTGTCTTGTTGTGCGTTGAGTCCCAATCAAGTTCTTCTGAAATTTCACCGTCTGCATCAATAGAAAGTACGTTGTCTAGCTGTGCGGAGTAGTTATGGTCTGTAAACAGCTCATTGCTGAACCACAAGCGAGACATGTCATTCATCAATGCTTGGTCTTTCTTCGTTGGACTTACTTCTGTGCCATCTAGCTTAAATGGCTTGTTAAAGATGAACGGCAGCTCAGAACCACTACATGCACCAGACAAGCAAGCAACTGACTTTAATAGGTCGCCGACATCTAGGTCTCCCTCTTGACCGTCAGTGTTGTGTGTCCAGACGTTAAAGCTTGGTTTGAAGGCAAAGTGATACAGTGTTGCTGGTGCATCGAAGTTACCTTCTGCCTTAATTGCTTGATTGCGAGCAGGGCCTTGGAACAGCATATCGTTCATTAGCATTTTGAACGATGCCATGTTGTCAGTCGCTCCGCCGAGCTCGTTCTCAGATTTTGGAGCATACTCCGTGAGTTGGAGTAACTCGTTGTTCATTTCCGAGTTACCAAGACCAAAGAACAGTTTGGTTACAGCCTCATAAGCTGATGATGGTAAAAGGTCTAATACATCACCCAACTCGAGTTGTGCACTCACCTCATTGGCAGACAAGCTTGATACCATATCGACAACACGTTGCTGGTTATCTTCCTGTTGTAGCCAGATAACTAAGTTGATGGCTGAGTTATCGTCATCGATTGGCTCAAACGTGCCATTATCAATATCTTCCTGCAGCAACTCTAAGATCGTTGGGATCAAGAAGGTTAATGTTGGCAACATGCTCATTGTGTTTGAGTCTTTTGCGTTGTTGCCTATTATTGTTGGCACGGCAATGCCCGAGAGTACTGGTTGAGAGTTTAAATGCTGTCCTTTGTGTTGAGTACAACCAAATAGTCCACACGTCTCATAGCTATCGATATAAGGTAAGAAAGGCATAAAATTTGCCATCGGCGTGGCATTTTCTTTTGATATAACACCAATAATGTTCTCTGATAGCCAACTAATCGTTTTGGTCACTGGATTAGCAATCTCGTATTTTTGTGTATCTAGAACGATATCTAAATCTATGTTCTGTAGTTGAGAGACATAGTCGTCAGCACATACCGTGTTTTTTGATAAAGTAGGCATATCGTCAACAATAGGCTTTAGTTTTTCACTTACTTCATCAGGTAAAATATTAAGTGCAAGCAGTGCATTTAACGCTTGTTTTATAACATTTAGAGAAGTTTTGGTCTCGGTAGTACCAAAAGCTTTGCATATCTCCGTAGTGTTTCCTTGCGCAGTTTCATATGTTTGATAGTCAAGACCATAGGGCGTACTTTGCATAATTGAACGCTGGATGTAGTTATTCGCAACAGGACTATTATCGCTGCTATCACTCATCTGAAGGATGCTCACAGATGACGCACCAGAACCCTGTCCAATAAGTGTTACCTTTTGTGGATCGCCACCAAACACCGCGATATTTTCATTGACCCACTGCAGGGCACGCTTTTGGTCACCAATACCAAAGTTACCGCCTTTTTCGTCATCAACCCACATTGAACCAAGTAGGCCTAAACGATAGTTGAAACTCACGTAGATAAACGGACTACCTTCACTTGCACCTTGAGCAACAACGGTATCGCCTTGAACAAGCGCATTTGAACCAGCGCCATACTCAAAATCACCACCGTGAATGAACACATAGACTGGTAGTTCGGCATCATCAGCGACACCAACAGGACGCCAAATATTGAGGTTTAAACAATCCTCAGATTGACCAAGCTCAGTCTTTTTCGTTTGTGGGCAAACAAAGCCAAACTCTGTTGCATCGGCCAAACCCTCTTCGCTCTCAAGGTCAGACAGTTCAACAATCTTACTATGCGCAAAACGCTCAGCCTCAGCAAACTTAATCCCCTTAAACGCCTCAACATAACCAATTTTGTCATCTTCAGTGTTTGAGGTGATCACAAGCGACTCTTTCATCGCTTTAACAGCAGTATCACCAATTTGAACGGTAATTTCTTCAGCCGGAGCAGGAACTAACGGCTCAGGAACTTCAGGAAAAGGAACGGTTGGCTCACTGTCTTTACCACAGCCAGCTAGCGCAGCGGCAAGGGTGATAGCAATTAGAGAGCGGTGTGCAATAGTCATAAATGTGTCCACAATAGTAATGTTCGGTAAAGTAACGAGATTCGCATCTGTACCGTCAAACCTGCAGATCCATCGGGGTAAGTCTCCATCAGTGGAGCATTTGACGAGCTGTTTGATTTCGGGTGCCATAATACGGCGATTAATTTAAATCGCGTAATCTCGTTTGAAGGATGTCGCCCTACAATATTTGTAGGGCATTCGGTGTTAGCAGTTAGAATCGGTAGCCAAGGTTGACTGTGAATGAATCACGAGTTTCGCCTTTGTTATAAAGAACCGATAGGTTGTAGTTCTTACCGATCTGCTTGTTGAAACCAGTCAGAAATGCCCAGTTGTTTAGCTCAACACCTACATCGTAATCGAACTCAATATCACCTGTTTTCACTGTGCCCTGCATGCGAGAGTCAAGGCCTTGGTATTCAGCACCGAAGAAGATCTGAGCGCGGTAATCGACTAGCTGGTAGCCCAGCATAGGTTGCACAGTCACAATGCCATCACCCCAATCTGTTAAGCCTTTTAGGCGAGTTTGTGAGTAGGTACCTGTTACCGAAGCGAAGAACTCACGATAGCCGACAGAAAGGGTGGTACCCACACCTCGCAAATCGTACTCAAGGTGCAGTGGTACATTCAAACGACCGGTATTACATAGCACAGATAGACCGTCACAGAATGCATCACCCAGACCGTTTAGCTTGTCGTTAAGCTTATCTTTAATCGCTTGTCCCGCTTCACCGGTATAGGCTGCATCAACGTTTGCATCAACATTAATTTTGCCCACGTAACCAAACACATTCCAAAATGGAAGAATGTTTACGTCACCACGCAGCGAGATACTTTCCGCGTTTACGGTTGCAATGCTGTCACTTGGGTCAAAAAGATCGTTGAGTCGCACTCCACCGATAACATAGTCGCTCATCGGAATGTTCATGTCCTGATTACGATACGCCACAGAGATACCATATGGCAGTGGTAGGTCGATACCTTGACGACGAACCATGTCACCCATTAGTGGGAAAACTCGGTCTAGTTTCACGTTTTCGACTTGCATGCGTGGGTCAGAAACTTCTTCTAGACGTTGCTTGTCCATCACCTTAACGCCCTCTTTGTCATCAAAGAAAGCGACTGGGTAGGTTTCTGACTCATAACGAGCGACCTTTTTGCCGCGCCTTCCATCAATCGTCACTTTCTTACTCGCAATGTAGATTGCGCCATTGTCGTGTTGTGCTAAGTCGATCTCTTGGTGATATTTTTCCGCTAGGTAACCATCAAACTTGAATGGTTTGCTGTTGGAGATCACCATACGTTGCGGTACACCGTCTTTGACTTCAATGTTGACTTCAAGGAATCGGAAGTAGGCGATGTCCTGAGGAAGTGCATATTTAGAGTACTTGAAACTGATATCGACAATACCATCGCCGCGTTCAACGGCTTTTACCGAAGATGGGTCGTAGCTCTGTGCGTAGTTTCTTAAACGATATTCAGTACGTGTCGATTTTTCGATATCAGAAATGATGTCCTCATTTTCATCGAGTTCTTCTTTGTTGTATTTGATTCTAAGGTCAATATTGCCTTTGTTGTCTGTATTTTTGACAAGGTATGCGGTTGATTCGGTTACCTTATCACCCACGACAAAGCGACGATGAACATGTTCTACCAAATGCTCGCCTTGTGCGAGGGAACTCATACCAAACTTTGGTAGATCTTCATCAACACCGTACTTTTCAAATATTTCTTTACCATGTTTAATTACGGCAATTTCTTCTGGTGTTTGTTTTTTTGCATTGGCGTTCGGTGCAATCGCAAAAGCTACTGAAGCGGCTAAAAGAGAAACTAGAATTTTTGATTTATTATGTTTAGTTTTAGTTGAAACGGTCATATCGCTACTCATCCAATAAGAGGCCAAGGCTATGGCGTCTTACTTGGTAAAGAATCAGTGAACACACCTTGTTCGCTGGTTGGTTACCTCTTTTTTCGGTAATTCGAAAAGAAGAATTGCGCTACGACGTTCGTCAGTAGCTGTTGAGATGGGGGTATCTTAAAGATGGTGCGAGAATGGTGTTAATCCCTTATGTAGGACGATATCCACACAAGGGATTAAAATGAGACAAATCCACGTAAAATCAGAGCATTAAATTGTTTTGTTCGCGATTATTTTAGTAGTGGTTTGTACAAATCAGTGAAGAAACGTGCCACCAACAGAGCCAACATGACACACACCAGCATAGAAATAGAAGTGTCGACACTGTAAACCGGCGTCAAGTGCAGCGCTCCCATCGTCATAATCATCATGAGGTTGCCACCCAAAACGCGATAGACACCATATTTAGGAGAAGAAAAGATTTTCCACAAGAAGAACGTATTAATGAAATACAATCCACAGAGCTGCCAAAGCTCAGTAAAAGTAGGCATTAATAGTACGTATTGGGCACTAAACACAAAGCCAAAGACGATCACTCCATAGAATGCGTGTTTCATCATTTCATCAGGCAAAGACGGCAGCATGCAGGAAAAGATACCCATCACCATAGGAAACATCGGCCCAATAGGTACGGGTAAATAGATCCATATCATCAATCCTGTGACGAACATACTCATCCCTTTTAACGCTCGGATAAAGTTGTTCTTACTCAATGTCTGTTGACGATAGTTCTCTTTCACATGTTGCTCGATAGAGTGAAAGCGTGATTCGACAATCGAGAAATAGCGTTCACTGGATGCGTTGAGATCTCGAAGCTCTTCTGAGCTTATGATTTTGTTCAAGTTTAATGTTGGGGTATCACAATCATGACTGGCATTGAGACACTGCAAACGATAGTCAATGAATACCACTAGCACCATCACCCGTTTATACCAAAGCTCATATTGGTTCTGCAGGGTATGACTGTGAGTGAGAGGAACCAGCAATATCTCGTGCAATTTTTCAGCTTGCAGTTTTGCCGCCTCAAGCTCTGAACGCAATTTATGCACGCTTATGCTTGACCCTTGTTCATCAATATTGATGAGTTTTGCTTTCAGTTGGTCGAAAAGCGAAAAGAACACCTCTTCAGTGTTGTGTGGCCAGACAAATCGGTAGATAAATGAAAATACCGTCACGCCTAAGAGTGTTTCTTGAATGCGAAGCACCACTAAATCAAAGGTAGTGACACTGTCAAACCCACCAATGCTCGCGATGATAAAGCAGACGGGAACACTGATTTTAAACGCGTAGCCATAGAAAACGTGGTTATAGAGCACCATGCAAGTGCCTAAATACAGCGTTAGTAGGCTGAGAAACAGAAATCGGTCTTGCGAGAAAAAGCTGACTAAAGTGATGCCTACACTAATACCCAAAAGTGTACCCAATATACGGTTGCGTCCCTTGAGCATGGAATGCCCAAATGTCTCATTGAGTGCCAGTACAATAACGGTGATACCCGCCCAATAGGGTTTCTCCCATTGGAAAAAGATCGCTAGTGCTATTGAAATACTGATTGCAAGTCCGACTTTGATCGCTTCTTGTGTAGACCGACTAAACATGTTCCACCTTACTCTTTGATGATTTTAACCGATGCTGTTGTGCCAACGCGTAGTTGAACGCCTTCAGGCACGTTATCTAGCTTGATTTTGATTGGGATACGCTGAGCGAGGCGAATCCACTGGAAGTTCGGATTGACATTCGGAAGTAATGCGTTGCCTGTGCTGCCATCTGATTTCGAAATGCCGTAACCAATGCTTTTGATCTCTCCTTCAATCACAACTTCATCGTGCATTAGCAGGGTGACGAGAGCTTCATCACCAGGATCAACACCTTGCAAGTCAGTTTCTTTGAAGAAACCCTCGATCCAGAAACTGTCTTCATCGATCAAGGCGACAACAGGGCTGTTAGCGATGACATGCGAGCCTTCACGCAGGTTAAAGTTAGTGATAAAGCCATCGGTGGGTGCATACACCTTGGTGTATTGCAGGTTCAGCTTGGCTTCCTCAACGAGCGCAGTGGCGGCCTCAAGGTTGGCTTGTGCAGTCTCCACGGCGTTAGCCAGGTTGTTTAACGTCAACACTGGTACTGAACCTGGCGTTCTTTTCTCTAATCGAATTGAGCGCTGTTCTTCATTTTTTGCTTTAGCAACGAGAGCTCTGGCTTGCTTCTCTGCGGCGACCGTTTTTGAAACATTGGCTTTGTACATTCTTGAGTCGATCTCGAACAACAAATCGCCTTTCTCTACACGAGAGTTATCTGATATAGCGATATGCGTGACTTGTCCAGTAACACGTGGAGTCACCTCAATGACATAGGCGCGTACTTGGCCATCTCGTGTCCATGGGTTGTGCGTATAAGTTTCATACTGTGTAAAAACGACAACTATCGCAATCAACGCCAGTACAGAAGTGATGATGGAACGTTTAAACATGTTGTTTCCTTAGAATACGGGAATAAACTTGCTAACAGCACCACAACAGATAATAAAGAGGCTGAGCTCTGCTATTGCGGGTGAAGCGATATATTTGTGCGCGCCTAGACGAATCGCTACTGAAAATAATAATGAGCAAATAACGTAGGAAATCGCGACAACAATTAGTAGAGGGGGAGTGTAAATTTCCCCCCAAGCAATCTCATGAGGCATAGTTGCATCCTCTTCATTTTAGTTGCCGATATTTTAACTATATATAGAGAGAGTAAGTAATCGCATTGGATGGACTAGATCCATCACATGAACGCTTTATTAAAAGGCAGCGTCTCCCGTGTACCTCTTTAGGGGTGTTATTTCACTAATTTCAAAAAATACTGAGATTTTTCAAATAGAATAAAAGTTAATTAAATTAGATGTTTAGTCATTGTTTGGTGCAGTATTTGGTTCTGGTGTGGATCTTGTCCATCAAACTGAATTGTGGGTTTATCGCCGACCTGAATATTATGGCCTCACTCGCTAAGCAGTGAGACGGAAAATTAAGTTTAACTTTAAATCTTATCCAATCCTTTGGTTAAGTTAATTTATGAATATAGAGTGATTGAGTTATGAATATTATTTCAGATTTGTTTAACTTGTCGCCATTTATTGCTTTGTTTATTACCCTTTCTCTGGGTTACCTTGTAGGTAAAATCACTATCGGTCGTTTTGTACTTGGTGGTGTTGCAGGTACTCTATTAATGGGCGTAGTTATTGGGCAATTTGGTGTACATATTGACCCAGGCGTTAAAAGTATTTTCTTTGCGCTATTTATCTACGCAGTAGGTTACCAAGGCGGCGCGCAGTTCTTTAAAGCACTGAACTTTAAAACCATCAATATTCTGCTTTCCGCAGTCGTTATGACGGTATCAGGTTTATTGTGTGTACTCGCTGCTGCTTGGATCTTTGATCTTGATAGAGGTACCGCAGCAGGTCTAGCCGCTGGTGGTCTAACTCAATCAGCAATTATTGGTACTGCGGGTGATGCAATCGGTCGTCTAGGTGGCTTGACTGAAGAAGCGAAACACCTAATGCAAACGAACGTAGCGGTTGGCTACGCGGTGACTTACATCTTTGGTTCTTTAGGTCCAATCCTAATGGTGACTTGGGTATTCCCAACCATTATGAAGTGGGACATCCGTGCTGAAGCAATCAAAATGGCTGAAGCAAACTCAGATGGCAAAGCTGAACTTGGCGCAGGTCAGTTCAATGCAATGACTAAGTTAGAGACTCGTGCATTTGAAGTAAATGCAGAGAGCAAGATTAACGGCTTAACGCTGACACAGATTAATCAAGATTCTGTTAATGCGTGTATTGAAGTGATTGAGCGCAACGGCAAAGCAATCGAAGCGGACAAATTCACCAAACTTCAACAAGGTGATGTACTTGTCATCACAGGAACACGCCGTGCGATTGGTCAAATCCAAGGTGAGTCTATCGGTTCAGAGGTTGTACTTCCTGAAGATTACGAAGTGATTGAAGAGAACCGCCAGCTGATTGCAGATAACAAAAAACTGATTGGCCGTACGCTTGGTCAAGTTAAGTCTGAGGCAAACAAAGGCACTTACCGTGGCGTTTATGTGACTGATTACATCCGTGAAGGCGCATCGATTCCAGTGACTTCAGACCTTGTTATCAAGAAAAACGATGTTATCCAATTAACGGGTTCTCCAAGCGACATCAACCGTGTTCAAGGCACGATCGGTAAGCCAATGAACTCGGCAACCATGACAGACTTCATTGTCCTTGGCTTGGGTATGGTACTGGGTCTATTGATTGGTCTTATCAGCTTCAAAATTGCAGGTATCCCAGTAACGATTGGTTCTGGTGCGGGCTGCCTAGTCTCTGGCTTGATTGTTGGTTGGTTGAGAAGCCGTAACCCACATGTGGCACAGTTCCCAGAGTCTGCTGCAGGGTTTATCAGAGACTTCGGTCTAGCAGCATTCGTCGGCATCGTAGGTCTAGAGGCTGGCCCTCAGGCAGTGGACACTATCAAAGAACACGGTATGACACTTCTGTTCTTGGGTGCAGGTGTCACGATTATTCCACAGATTATTTCGTTCTTCTTCTCATACTTTATTTTGGGAATTAAGAACCCAGTCGAAGCACTTGGTTGTGTGACTGGTGGTCGAAGTGCAAACCCAGCGTTTGCCGCACTGATGGAGAAAACAGGTAATGCAACACCAGTATTCTCATTCACAGTGACTTACGCAGTAGCGAACGTACTGCTTACCCTTTGGGGGCCAATTATCGTCGGCATTATCACTGTTAACGCTGGCATGTAATTCAAAAACAAATATCAGACAGATCCCTAACCACCACATATAGGGAGGGGATCGTCTTACCTAAATTTCGAAAAATAGAGGCATTTATTATGACTACTCAAACTTCAACTATCGATTTCTCAAAATTCGCAGACCTAAGCCCATTCGAGCTAAAAGACAAACTGATTGAAGTGGCTCAAACTGTTCCAGACCGTGCACTACTTGACGCGGGTCGTGGTAACCCTAACTTCCTAGCAACACTGCCACGTAAAGCGTTTATCCGTCTTGGAGAGTTCGCCGTTGCTGAAGCAGAGCGTAACTACGCATACCTTGGTGGTGACTTCGGTGGTATCCCTGATGGTGTTGGCATCGTTGAGCGTTTCGATACGTTTGCAAAAGAGTTCTCTGGTGACAAAGGTGTAGATTTCATCCAGCGTGCAGTCAGCTACGCAAAAGATCGTCTAGGCATCGAGAAACAAGCATTCTTAAACGAACTTGTATTGGCTTACCTAGCGTGTAACTACCCAGTACCACCACGCATGCTAGTAAACATTGAGAAAGTCGTTAAGCAATACATCGCAGAAGAGATGTACGGCCCAATGCCAATGACGACTGACTTTGACCTGTTCGCTACTGAAGGCGGTACGGCATCTATGACGTACACATTCCAAACCATGTTCAACAACGGTCTATTGAAAAAAGGTGACAAAGTTGCGCTAATCACGCCAATCTTTACGCCTTACCTAGAGATCCCAGAGTTGTCAGAGTACGAACTAGAAATCGTAGAGCTACGTCTTGATGAGACAACATGGCAGCTACCAATGTCAGAAATCGAAAAACTGGCTGACAAAGAGATCAAACTACTGTGTGTGGTTAACCCTGCAAACCCTGCATCAGTGAAGTTCTCTGATGAGACGATGGATAACCTAGCAAACTTCGTTAATGAGCAGCGCAGCGACCTCTTCATCATCACTGATGATGTATACGGTACCTTTGCCGATGACTTCGTGTCTCTATTTGCAACACTGCCATACAACACACTATGTGTTTACTCGTTCTCAAAATACTTCGGTGCAACAGGCTGGCGTCTAGGCACTATCGGTATTCAACACAAAAACGTGTTTGACGATACACTTCGTTCATTCAGCGAAGAGAAACAGTGCCAACTAGATGACCGCTACAAAACACTGACTCCAGAGCCACGTGAAATCAAGTTCATCGACCGCATCGTAGCAGACAGCCGCAGCGTAGCGCTTAACCACACTGCAGGTTTATCTCTACCTCAACAAGTACAGATGGCAATGTTTGCTCTAACTTGTCTAATGGACTCAGAAGGTAGCTATAAAGCAGCATGTAAACGCATCATTCGTGAACGTTACACTACGCTATACAAAAACATGGGTGTAGAGATCGAAGAGAACAAAGATCGTGTGGATTACTACACACTACTAGAGCTAGACACTCTAGGTGGCAAACTTTACGGTGAAGAGTTCGTTGAATGGTTCAAAGCAAACGAGAAAGGCAAAGACTTCCTATTCCGCCTTGCTCACGAAACCGGCGTAATTCTACTACCTGGTAAAGGCTTCGACACTGTTCACGCTTCAGTACGTGTTTCACTAGCGAACCTAACTCACCACGAGTATGAGTTGATTGGCCGTGCAACTCGCACTGTACTTGATGAGTACTTTCAAGAGTTTTCAGCTTAATCGATACTAAAGCACATTGAATATAGCCCTGCTAATGCGGGGCTTTTTTCGTTTTGAACATTGTTTCAAGTGGTATATACAAGGTGGAAGTGGATTCCCACGATGCGGGATGTCTGGTGGTTTACATAACAGTGGCGTTTTGACAAGAACTGTTAGAATGTGACCTATTTGCAAAAGTAGACAAACGATATTCACGCCCTTCATTTATGTGTTCTAAATTACCTTGCATTTATATCCTATCTTTTTGATCTTGCTTCCAGATAGCTCACTAGAGAAAACAGTTTCAAGTCACGTTTGTAGGCGATAGGTTGATTTATGTTTATATATTGTTCCTATATTGTTTGATTTAAAATAATTAAGTCCATTTTGCGACTTTTTTTTAGCGCTACCACTTCTCCATTTCTCGTCGTTAATATTTAGCAGCTCAACAGCGAGCCCTAATATAATTCAACGACTGTCACGCTAGATGGTCTATTTCAGTGGAGTATTTTTAAAATGTGGAAGTTAAACAGCCTACTTACGGCAAGTGTCATTTCAGCGCTTAGTGTTTCAGCAGTCGCTGAAGAGCGTGAAGTTCTTGAGGTTTTCGTCGCCCCTTACAGTGTCACTATTGACTCTGGTGTGACAAGACCAATGTCAGCACGCGTGTTTTACAGTGATGGCTATGAAATGCAACCGGAAGGTGTTATTTGGACAAGTACAAACCCTGAAGTCGCACCTATCTCTGAAAATGGCGTTGTATTTGGCGCGAAAACTGGCCTGAGCTTAATTTCAGCGACTTACAAAGGTGTGGAAGCAGCTAGCCCAGCGACGGTAAAGGTTGGCGAAGCTGTTATTGAGGCGATTTCAGTAGAGTTCCCAATTCGAAATATGGTTGTGGGTGATTCTTTACAAGCAGAAGCATACGCGACATTCTCAGATGGCTCTGAAGAGAACGTGACGACATCGGTTCAATGGCAAACAGTAAACTCTTCTCAAGAATTAAGTGTCGATGACAAAGGTCTTGTTACCGCACATGAAGAAGGTTATGGACTCCTAATCGCAAGAGCTGAAGGTGTTCGCTCTGAAGAGATTCGTATTGATGTTACTGAAGGTGAGTCTGAATTCCAGTGGATAATGCCTTTCCCAAGCAGTACGACGATGTCACCTGGCTCACAGTTTACTCCTTCTATCCGTGGCCTACATAATAGTGGCAGCATGAAAGACATCGACCATATTGATGGTTGGGTGATAGACAACCCGAACATTGTTCGCGCTACTTCAGATAATCAAGCGATCGTTGCGCTAGCGCCTGGCTCAGCTGTCGTTTATCCAATCGCTGCTGGACTGCAATCGATCGAGCCAGTGGTAGTGACCGTCGAGTAACTAAATCGTTAGTTAATTCGCTAAGACTATAAGCCAATAGATAATTTCTATTGGCTTTGTCTATAAATGTATAGTGATTTTTAAGATCATTTGAAGGGTTTCATCCTCTACTCTAGATTATTTAATTTTCTATTATTCAAATAGGATAACCGTAGTTATTAAGTCACATCTTAGTATTGGTTACTTTAAATGAATATTATCCCCATCAATGCAGTTCTTTCGGCACTGCTTGCACTTCTGACGCTGTTTTTCGGTGAATTAATTAAGAAAAACACCCCATTATTGCTCAAATATCATATACCTGGCCCGGTTATTGGCGGTGTCTTAGCGGCACTCGTCACTGCTTGCTTGCATCGACTGGGCATAGAACTGGCGTTCGAGCTACCGCTTAAAGACACGTTAATGCTGATGTTCTTTGCAGGCATTGGTCTCAATGCCAATATTCGTCAACTAATGAAAGGTGGAAAACTGTTCGTTGTATTTCTTGCGACCGCAGTGGTTTACATTATCTTTCAAGATCTTATTGGCGTCTCTGCCGCTTCTTTCCTCGGTTTAGAACCGAAGCTAGGGTTGATGACAGGCTCAATCACGTTATCTGGTGGCCATGGGACGGGAGCCGCTTGGGCGACGATGTTTCATGATGAGTTTGGAGTCAGTAACGCGCTTGAAATCGCAATGGCTTGTGCAACGTTTGGCTTAGTGATAGGCGGTATTATTGGCGCGCCTTTAGGCACGTACCTTGTCGAGAAAAAGGGGCTAATTACACCCAAGAAAACCCATTCGCATGCTCAAAATCAACGAGCGGAAGCAGAAACACATCGTGTCGCAGATTATATGGCAAGTATCGTGTTATTAGCTTGCTGTGTAGAGCTCAGTCAGATGATTCATCAATTAGTTTTAACTTTGGATTACCACTGGCTCAATATGATCCCGAACTTTGTCTATGCATTATTGCTTGGCGCTAGTTTCTCAACCCTGTTTCACGATAGCAAACCGATTCAAGTAGCGATGCGACAAGTCGAACGAACAAGCTCGCTGTCACTAAGTATCTTTCTCTCGATGGCCTTACTAGAGGTTAAGTTGTGGCAGTTATTTGACATGGCTGCTCCTCTGATGGTGATTCTAACCCTACAGACATTGTTCACGCTGTTTTTCGTTACTTGTGTGACATACAAGGTTTTAGGTCAAAATTATGATGCGGCGGTGATGGCAAGTGGACACGCTGGTTTTGGCTTGGGAGCAACTCCAACCGCAATGCTGAATATGAACAGTATGACTTCATTCTATGGCGCCTCGCCAAAAGCCTACTTTATTGTGCCTTTGGTGGGAGCGTTCTTTATCGATTTGTCCAATTTGCTAGTGATAGAGATTTTTCTCCACTTTCTGAACTAATGACATCAGCTTTTGATGGATCTTACCCATCAAGAACGATTAACTGGTTTCAAAATTTGACAGTAAGATGGTCTGGTAATTAGCTATCAATTAAAGAATTAAGGAGTGAACCATGGGCAGTGTTATCTCTATCCAATCTCATGTTGTTTACGGTCATGCTGGCAATAGCAGCGCAGTTTTCCCAATGCAACGCATGGGGTTGGATGTATGGCCCATCCATACAGTCCAGTTTTCTAATCACACTCAATATAGTGAAGGTTGGACAGGACGCAGTTTTGAAGCGTCTGATATATCAGACCTCGTGCATGGGATCGACAATATTGGCAAGCTAAAGAATTGTTCTGCGTTGATCTCTGGCTACCTGGGGAGTGCGGAGCAGTGTAAGGCTGTGGCTGACTCTGTAGCGACGATGAAAAAGAAAAATCCAGAGGCTCTTTATGTGTGTGACCCTGTAATGGGGGACCCAGATAAAGGTTGTATCGTCGCAGATGGCGTGCAGGAGTCGCTGATCGACAAGTTGATGCCAATGGCTGATGTTATCGTACCGAACCAGTTTGAATTGACGCAATTCACTGGTATTGAGATTAACTCGGTTGAGGATGCGGCTCATGCTTGTGAAAAGGCACTGTCGATGGGCCCCAAAGCGGTATTGGTAAAACACCTCCATTCGCTCTCACGTGAGTCATTTACCATGATGTTAGCTACCTCAAGAACGTGCTACGTCGTGCAAAGACCAATACTCGAATTTGATAAGCAACCCGTCGGTGTCGGTGATCTTATCACGGGGGTGTTTTGTGCCAGCGTTGTAAACGGAGTTTCTCCAAGTTCTGCATTCAAACACGCGAACGATGCCGTTTATGGTGTTTTAAAACTCACGGAAGAATTAGGTGAATGGGAGATTCAAACGATTTTGGCGCAACATGAGTTTGTTGAACCGACATACGACTTCCCACTATTAAAAGTGCGCTAATCAGTCGTCTAAGCGAGATTTTGGATTCGGCATCGTATTGAAATGTCTCGATGCGATGCCCCAGCGGATGGTCAAATTGTTGCCTTGATTTGTGATTACGTGAATCAGTGTTAACTTTTATGTATAAATAATTTAAATCAAAGTGTGTGTATGAATTTTAGTATTGAGCAATTATTAGCCTTCGTTACTGTCTATGATCAACTCTCTTTTAGTAAGGCCGCCGTCAAACTTAACAAGCACAGAACGACAATAGGGCAGGTGATTGGCAACCTGGAAGACCAACTGGCGGTGACTTTATTTGAGCGTATCGGTCGTTCAGTCGAGCCGACAGAAGATGGGCATCTATTATACCACTATGCAAAACAGACACTTGAGCAGGCTAGAGTATTTGATAAAGTCGCATTGAGCTTGTCGTATGGAGGATTAGAGAGTATCACCATTGCTTGTTCCCCTTTGATACCCGTCGGGGCGATGGCTGCGTTGAGACAAAAACTCATCACTGATTTTCCGTCCATGCGGGTAAATTGCATTTTGAAAGATAAATCTGAAATTAAAAAGGGGATTGAAAGTGGTGAAATTCACTTTGGTTTAGTGAACATTCATGAAAGCCGCGCAATTCATAGCTTTGACGCGACATTTTTAGGCCACATAGAACTGATTCCTTTTGTGCAAAAGGGCTCGGACATTCTCGATATGGAATACACTGATGCGGTTAACCAACTAAAACAGGATCGCCAGTTTCTACTTAAGTCTCTAGTTGATGAGGGCCTTAAGGAAAAGCTCTTATTTTCAGCAAATTACGAGGAAGTAGAGACCGTTTCGTTAATCGTAAAGTTTATCAAAGAGGGGATGGGATGGGCTTGGTTGCCAAAAATCCTCGAATTATCTGAATCTTCGAGAGAATTTATCCAGCCAGTCGGTGGAAAAGAATCGGGTTTGAGGCAGGGTTTTAAATTCCCGATAGCACTGTGGTGCCCGCACTCCAAGCAAATCTCTGACATCAAGAAGTCTCTTATTGCCGCGATTCATGATTATGTCGACAATGTTTATTAAATAGAAAATAACTGACGGATCTGATACGTCAAAGCTGATTTAGCCGACTTGGGCCTTTAATTTATTCTGAGGATCAATACATGATCTTCAGAGTCCAAGATGGAAAACCTCAACTTTTTACACTTCGCGACTATGGTGATGCTCACCGTAACAGCCTGTATCGCACTCTCTTCTTTTCTTAAACTTGGAACCATCATTGGTTTCATTGCCGCGGGCGTTGCCCTCGGTCCTCACACCCCTGGGCTTGTCGCCACAACAGACATTGACCTTCTGCAGCAAATTGCTGATTTCGGTGTAGTACTGTTTCTCTTCACGATTGGTTTAGAGGTAAAGCCTCAAGACCTATGGAAAATGAAAAAGAGCTTGGTCGTGCAAGGGGTCGGTCAAGTATTAATCACCGCTTCTGTCATCTGTACGATTCTCTATTGTTTAGGTTTTAGTTGGCAACTCGGGCTCGTATTCGGCCTGATATTCGCCCAGTCGTCTACAGCAGTGGTGATGACTTTGCTTGAGGAGCGGGGAGAGGTAAACGCCGCTCACGGTAAGAATATTTTTACGAACTTGATGGCCCAGGATCTGAGTATTGTGCCCGTGATGGCAATTATCCCTATGTTGGCTCACCAACAAGGCACTCATCAAACTGGGATTATTCTTCCTCTGCTTACCGGTATTTCAGTTGTCGCCGCTGTCATTGTCATCGGTCGCTATCTATTGCCGAGAAGCCTCGATTGGGCGGCTCGAGAGCGTAATAAAGAAGGCTTTGTACTGTGTTTGTTCGTCGCTTTGATAGCAACGCTGTGGCTCGTGGACGAAGTGGGCTTATCCTCAACGCTGGGCGCTTTCCTTTTAGGCATGTGTCTGTCTAATTCACAGTTTCGATTTACTCTTGAGAGCATTGTGAACCCTTTCAAAGGGCTGCTGATGGGCCTGTTTTTCATCTCTGTCGGTATGTCAGTAGATCCGGTTGCAGCGGGCACACACATCGATCAGGTTTTAATCTTGTTGGTGGTGATTGTTTTAGTCAAAGTCGTCGTGTTTACTTTACTCGCGAAACTGGACCAAAAAAGTACCGGAGTTGCCGTCAAGACCGCGTTTGCGCTGAGTCAGGTTGGTGAATTCGCCTTTGTATTACTGGGTGTCGCGACAAGTATCGGACTCATTTCAGCACAGCAAGGTGCCGTTGGTATTGTGGTGGTGAGTGTCAGTATGGTCCTCACACCTTGTTTATATGGCATCGGCGATCGTTTAGAGAAGCGATTAATCTACAAACATGCTCCCGAGATTTCATTGGCTCCCGAGAACAAAGCGCCTTTGGTCATTGTTGGTCTTGACGAGGTTGGGCGACTCATTGCGATTTTGGCCAAGCGTGCCCAGATTCCCTATATCGGGGTAGATATCAATTATGACTCGATTAAGAAAGCGAAAGAGCTTGGGCTAAACGCACACTTTGGAGACATTATGTTTCCAAGCATACGCAGGAAAGTCGGGTTATCCGATGCCAATGCTGCTTTTGTTTCTTTAACTCACTCAGAGTCATTGCGCAAAGTCTGTTTGATGATGAATCAGTATCCACAGCTTGATGTTTATGCGAGAACAAACTCACGTGCAGACGAGTTTTTCTTACGAGAGCACGGTGTTGAATTTGTTGGGGCGACGTATATCGAGAGTACCTTGCTTCGAGGTCGCCAACTGTTGAAAAACTTTGGATTGCCAGAAGACGAAGTCATGAATCTTATTGATGAGTTGAAATCTGACTTGTTTGAAGAGGAGTACTTGAGCTTTAAACAAAGTCGATAATTTGCAAGTTTAATATATTCAATGCCTTAAGGTTTGTTTTACTCAATTAGTCCAGCCCACTTCGGCTGGATTTTTCGTTTATGGGTCATGAAAAGTAGGTGGTGAGGATACAGTCCTACATACCGGATTGTTGGATTTGAAAAAGGGTTGTTAGCATACCTCCCATCAGCACAGAGCTGCAGAGCGTGCGACCTAACTGAATAACTTCTGAGACTCAACAATATGCAAATGAAAAATTACACGGGCAAGGCAACCATCGTTTTGATTTCCTTATTCCTTGTGGCTTGTAGTTCTTCTCACTCCTTGGATATTCGTGTTTCAAAAGACAACTATAAGGATGTAACACTTGTCTCTGAACCGATTGCCGAACAAGAGCCTTTGCGCTTTTGGGGGAATGAGCAGCCTGAATTTTTATACTCTGAACATGACAACAGCACACCACTAACAGCTGAGGGCGATAGGCTCAATATTCTCGCCCTCTCTGGTGGTGGTGCCAATGGCGCTTACGGCGCAGGTGCCATCATTGGTCTTTCTGATTCAGGTCAGCTACCAGACTACACCGTGATTACGGGTATCAGTGCGGGTGCTTTGATCGCTCCGTTTGTCTTCGCCGGTGAGGATGAGCTAGAGAACCTGAAGACAGTGATGCTGGGTATTAGCGATAAGGAAGTACTGGGTAAGAAGAACTTCCTAAATACTCTGTTTAAGGATGCGTTTACCAATGGTAATCACATGTTTGAATTTATCGAGAATGCTTACCCTGATGAAATGATTGTGAAAATCGCGCAGCGACATCAGGCTGGTAAGCGCCTGTTTATCGGCACGACTCATTTTGATTCAGGTGAGCTCATGGTGTGGAACGTCGGCGCAATTGCAGGCAGTGATATGCCAGACAAAACTCGACTGATTCATCAAATATTGGCAGCGAGTGCTTCTATACCGGGCGTTTTCCCTCCGCAGTTTATTCAAGTGGAGCATGAGAACCAACAGCTAGAAGAGCTGCATGTTGATGGCGGTTTGGCGGCGCAGGTATTTTTTAATCCGTCGAACTTTGATTACAACAAAATCTCACAGGCGTTGGGTCTGACAGAAAGACCACGTGTTGACGTTATAAGAAATGGTTCACTATCAACACCTTATACACCGTTAAAAGACAAAGGTATGCCGCTTTTGACTAAGTCTGTTAGCTCGTTAACGGTGCTTCAGGCAAAAGGCGACATATACCGCATTAAATACCTCTGTGAGGTGAATGATTTTGATTTTGGGATGACTTATCTCGAACAAAGTTATCGCCCTGCAAAGGCAACAAAAGATATGTTCGATAAGACATATATGGAAGCGATTTATCGCTACGGCTACGGAAAAGCGACTCGAAACCAACTTTGGACAAATGACATTCCATAAAATTGAGAAGGTAAATGACATGAAAAAAACACTATTAACTCTATCGCTTGCTCTTGTAGCTACTGGTGCCATGGCACACTCAAAAGTTGACCCAGAGATCCAAGACGTATACAACGATCTTGCTCAACTTGCTACCGTTCAAGAGCAGGGTGAAGCAGTGATGACGGTAGACCAAGACTTTAACCTTGAAAAAGTAGACTATGTTGGCTTCCTAACAGAGAAAGAAGTTTTCATCACTAAGAAAGAAGCGAAAGAGAACGGTTTAGGTAAAGTAAAACATCACTATATCACGACGACTCCAGGTGAAGATCTAGGTGACCTCGAAGTGAAACTGATGACTTACATCGAGACAGATCAACCAAACTACTTCTCAGTAGATATCTTCCGTAACTACCACGGTGACTCAGGTAACTTCAACTACATCGCAAAAGTGGTTGAATACAGTTAATTCGATTCATTGTCTAACGACAATGGATGAATGGCTGGACTTTGATGGATTGAGTCCAGCATATGCGATTTAGTCGCAAATGTTATTGGGCATACAATTTCTGCGTGGGTAACACCTACAAGCTAGTTTATATAAAGTCCATTGCAGGGATGCATACACAAATACCGGGCGGTAACGCCCGGTATTTTTTTAATTTAGGTATGCACATGTTGATGAAAAATAGACCACTGTTATTAACACTTCTTAGTTCACTTATCTCGCCTTTCGTCGCAGCTTCTACTTTTACTGACTCAGAAGATGGCCGCTTCGATATGGGCCACTACATCGCCGAGAACGCGACAGGGTTTCTGCCTGTACCCATAATTATAACCGAGCCCGCTGTTGGCTACGGTGGTGGTCTCGTCGGTCTTTTTCTTCATGAAAGTGAAGAAGAGAAAAAAGCGCGTCAGCAAGCCGCGTTGATGTCGGTTGATGGAGGTGCGCGCTTGGTTCCGGCTGCGATGACGGTCGTTGGGGCTGCAGGCACAGAAAATGGCTCTTGGTTTGCGTTTGCAGGGCATCGTCACTCTTGGTTTAAAGATGCCCTTCGTTACACTGGTGGTGCTGGTTTAGGTCAGGTCAATCTCGATGTTTACCGTGAGCTTCCTATCGCAGACTTAGGGCTGAAAATCGGTACCGAAAACAGTGGTATTGCGGCGCTGCAACACTTGCAATTTAGAGTGGCAAGCACGCCGTTGATGCTGGGTGTTAAACAGGTTTGGACCAAGACGGATGTGTCTTTGGATGTAGGTAATGATCGAGTTAATGATGTTCTAGAGTGGCTCGGTGATTCTGGTAAAGTCCCAGGCTTGGGAGAGACAACGAACTCAGCGTTGGGCTTAACCGTTGAGTACGATACGCGCGATAATATTTTCTACCCAACAGAGGGCTATATCTTAAACGCTGAGTATATGGTTTATGACCGTAAATTGGGTGGCGATTATGACTATCAGGTGTTTGGCTTTGATGGGCAAGGTTATATTCCGTTAGCCAATAAATGGAACTTAGCCTTAGCGGGTAACTATCAGCAATTTGAATCCGATGATCTGTTGGTGCCACTAACCTCAAAGCCTTATGTGGATATGCGTGGTGTGCCTTCGTTTCGATATCAGGGCGATAAGATTCAAACGTTACAATCTCAAGTAACTTATGACATTGATAATCGTTGGAACGTGTCTGCGTTTTATGGTTATGGACAAGCGCTGAATAGCAGTAGTGACGATCAGTCTGTTCAAGCGTATGGCGCGGGTTTTCGTTATAAAATTGCAAGACGTTATGGACTGAGAATGGGTGTGGATTTGGCATTTAGTGAAGGGAAAGTCACCAGTTACATTAATGTCGGTACTGGTTTTTAAATCAACCTCCATGGGTGATCGTCAATAAGCTGTCTCAACATGTGCTCAATTTCACGTTATAGTGGGGGCAAATGATCTTCTAGGGAAATGACAATGAAGAAACTGATATTAGTACTATCTACCTTAGCGCTGCTTAACGGCTGTGAGGATGAGGTAGGCACACAAGGCTGGTGTGAAACCATGGATGCGACGCCAAAAAGCGAATGGACAGCACAGGGAACACTCGACTACGCTAAGCACTGTTTTTTAAGTGATGCGGTGGGCAGCCCAGGATGGTGTGAGAGTCTAGAAGCGAAGCCAAAAGGTGATTGGAGTGCGAATGAGGCAACGAGTTACGCCAAGCACTGTGTTTTTTAGGTAGGCCTTTCATTATCCTCCTAGCGCTGTCATATCGAACTCGTTGAAATATCCCTCAGTACCGTCATCTAGCGTCGTCATATTGAACTTGTTTCAATATCTACTGAAAGATGTTGATGAGGTTTCAACGATCACGTGAGTAGATCCTGAAATGAATTCAGGGTGACGGAGTGGGCAGTGTTTCAGGTAATAAAACTTCGTCAACTTAAATACTAAAAAGCCAGGTATCACAATGATATCTGGCTTTTGTCACTCTTTACTTGTTAACGAATTAAACGTCGTAAGTCGTAGAAGCAGTATCGCCGCCTGTACCTGTCCAGTTCGTGTGGAAGAACTCACCACGTGGACGGTCAGTACGCTCGTAAGTGTGAGCACCGAAGTAGTCACGTTGAGCTTGAAGCAGGTTCGCTGGTAGACGTGCAGTAGTGTAACCGTCTAAGAAAGATAGCGCAGAAATCGTACATGGCATTGGGATGCCTGACTCTAATGATTTCGCTGCTACTTTACGCCATGCTGCTAGGCTGCCTTGAAGGATGTTTTTGAAGTACTCGTCAGAACCAAGGAATGCGATATCTGGGTTCGCTTCGTATGCATCACGAATGTTGCCTAGGAACGCAGAGCGGATGATACAACCACCACGCCACATTAGAGCTACGTTACCGTAGTTTAGGTCCCAACCGTTCTCGTTCGATGCTTCGCGCATTAGCATGAAGCCTTGAGCGTAAGAGATGATCTTAGAAGCGAGTAGCGCTTGACGCAGTGCATCAACCCACTCTTGCTTGTCGCCTTCGACTGGTGTGATTGTCTTACCGAATAGAGATTCTGCTTCAACACGTTGGTCTTTCAGTGCAGATAGACAACGAGAGAATACAGACTCAGAGATAAGCGTTAGTGGAATACCTAGGTCTAGTGCGTTGATACCTGTCCATTTACCCGTACCTTTTTGGCCTGCAGTGTCTAGGATCTTCTCAACTAAAGGCTCACCGTCTTCATCTTTGTAGCCAAGGATATCAGCAGTGATTTCAACAAGGTAGCTGTCTAGTTCCGTCTTGTTCCAGTCAGCGAATACGGCTTGCATTTCGTCTGCAGACATACCAAGGCCATCTTTCATGAATTGGTAAGCTTCAGTGATTAGCTGCATGTCACCGTATTCGATACCGTTGTGTACCATCTTAACGAAGTGACCCGCACCATCGTTACCAACCCAGTCACAACAAGGTTCGCCTGCGTCAGTTTTTGCAGAGATACCTTGGAAGATTGGCTTAACCGCTTCCCAAGCTTCAGCTGCGCCGCCTGGCATGATTGAAGGACCAAAACGTGCGCCTTCTTCACCACCAGATACACCCGTACCGATGAAGTGAATACCTTTCTCACGGCAGTGTGCCACGCGACGGTTTGTGTCTGGGTAGTTAGTGTTACCGCCATCAATGATGATGTCGCCTTCGTCTAGAAGAGGGATTAGGTTGTCGATGAACGTATCTACAACAGCACCTGCACGCACCATCAGCATCACTTTACGTGGCGTTTCTAGCTTCTCAACAAGCTCTTCTAGAGAGTAAGCACCAACGATGTTTGTGCCCTTCGCTGGACCTTCTAGGAATTCGTCTACCTTCGCAGCAGTACGGTTGTGAGCAACAACTTTAAAGCCATTGTCGTTCATGTTTAGGATAAGGTTTTGACCCATTACTGCTAGGCCAATTACACCGATATCACCTTTCATTGTGTCTCTCCAATTAATGTCTTTGGACGACCAACCGCTTATGCGATTTTCGCCGCTGCGTCTGAATCTAAGTACCACTCTGTCTCACCAGCTTTTGACTGGATTTTCGCTGCAGGGTAAGGCAGCGCTTCGGCAGGTGTGTTTTGAATTTCGTTTACGATATCGACTTTGCCAGCGCCAAGTACTAGGTAGCTAATGCGCTTAGCGGCTTCAAGTACTTTTGCTGTTTTCGATACGCGGATCTGGCCTGACTCTGGATGAGGGGCAGTGACCGCTAGATTTTCATCTGCGTAGTTCGTTTGACCAGGGAATAGAGATGCAGTGTGACCATCAGCACCCACACCTAATAAGATCCAATCAAAAACAGGTGTGCCGTTTTCTGTTGGGATAACCTCGGCCATCTCTTTTGCGAAACGCTCTGCTTCGAATTGTGGCTCGTTTTCGCCACGAATACGATGGATGTTTTCAGCAGGTAGGTTTACCTTGCTGAAAAGCAGTGCATTAGCTTCACCGTAGTTGCTTTCTGCATCATCAGGTGCAACACAACGCTCGTCACCCCACCAGAAGTGCAGGTTTTGCCACTGAATGCTGGTCGCATAAGCGTCAGTGGCTAGCAGTTTAAAGAGCATCTTAGGTGTGCTGCCACCAGAAAGAGAGATATGAACAGGGCGGCCCAGTTCGCTGAACGACTTCATGTCGTTTGCTAGGCTCTCTACAACCTGCTCTGCAGTTTGAAAGATCTTATGGTTGATCATAGTTCGCAGTAGTCCGTGTCTGTTAGGTTTTTGCATGGGAATCGCCAAGCGCGGTCATCACGATTAAGTAAATCGTCGGCTTCTTTTGGTCCCCACGTACCACAAGCATACCCAAATAGGGCTTGCGGGTCTTGTTTGAAATCGAGGATAGGTTGAACGTATTTCCAACATGCCTCAACCGCATCAGTACGTGCGAATAGCGTCGCATCGCCATTTAGTGCATCGAGTAGCAGGCGCTCGTAGGCAGTCAGCATGTGTGACTCATGTAAAGAGGCGTAATGGAAGTTCATTTTCACTTCTTTGGCTTTAAAGCCCGCCCCTGGTTCTTTCAAGCCAAAGCTCATCTGGATACCTTCATCTGGCTGAATGCGGATGATCAGCTTATTCTCAGGCGCGTTTTGACCAAAGACAGGGTGTGGTGTGTTCTTGAAGTGAATAACGACTTCAGTGACACGTGTTGGCAGGCGTTTACCTGTGCGCACATAAAACGGTACGCCGTTCCAACGCCAGTTGTTGATGTAGGCTTTAAGGCCAACATACGTCTCTGTGCGAGAGTCTTCGGCTACGCCGTGCTCTTCACGGTAGCCTGGAAGCGACTCACCACGAACATCTGAGGCGGTGTACTGGCCAAGCACCAAGTTGTTGCGTAGATCATGCTCTTCAAGTGGTTTTAGACATTGAAGCACTTTAACCACTTCGTCACGCATTGAATCTGCATTAATTTGAGCTGGTGGCTCCATACCAACCATTGCCAGCACTTGCAGCAGGTGGTTTTGGAACATATCGCGAACGGCACCAGAGCCATCGTAATAGCCACCGCGCTCTTCAACACCCAAGAACTCAGCACCCGTGATCTCAACGTAAGAGATGTAGTTACGGTTCCAAAGTGGCTCAAACATCGCGTTTGAGAAGCGGAAAACTAATAGGTTTTGTACCGTCTCTTTACCAAGATAGTGGTCGATACGGTAGATTTGATGCTCTTGGAAGTGCTCGTGAATGTCTTTATCTAACTGACGTGCAGAAGCGAGATCATAGCCAAAAGGTTTTTCAACAATAAGACGCTTCCAACCATCCTCTTCATTATTTAAGTCGTGCGCTGCTAGGCTCGCAGGAATCACACTATAAAGGCTTGGAGGCGTGGCCAGATAGAATAGAGTATTTGCGGATTCAAACTGGTATTGATTACGCAGTTCAGAAAGGCGATCTTTGAGTTTTACATAATCTGCGCTGTCAGCTGTGTTAACCGCTTGGTAATGCAGATGGTTCATGAATGCATCGAGCGTTTCTGGCTCAGTATCTTCCATCTCTTGTAGAGATTTCTTGAGCTTTTCACGGTAAGAGTCATCACTGTAGTCAGTGCGGCTGACACCTAAGATGGCAAATGATTGGGGAAGCTGCTTATCTGCGTAAAGGTGATAAAGCGCAGGGATCAGTTTGCGGTAAGTTAAGTCACCGGAAGCACCAAAAATAACGATGCAGCTGTTTTCAGGTATTACCATCATCTTTCCTTAGTCAGGGAGGCGAAGAACACTTTATTTTTCTCTTCGTCAGTGTAGGTGATTGCTCAAAATCTGCGCGTTTAAAACGCCTAAGGCATCACACAACTTTTCATACCCGTAACCTATCAAGGCGCATGGGAATGTGACATATGGAATTAGCTATTGATTTGATAGCCATTTCCTATCATGCCATTACTGACGTGCTACTTAATAGTGGGCTATTGTCTATGAGAATTTGACATACATCAACCTTTCAAACGCATTTGTCGCGAGATCACAGTTTTCTAGTTAAACGATTGCGTACCGAATGGGTGATTTTTGTTCATTTAAAACCGATTCTTCATTTTCCTTATCCGCGAGAGGTGTACACTAGGGACAAATTAATAAGAACGAAAAAAGCAAAAGGAAGCAAAATGGAGTTAGTTGTCGATACTCATACCCACACATACGCGAGTGGCCACGCCTACAGTACGCTAAACGAAAACGCCGCCAGCGCGCGCGAAAATGGGCTTAAGCTACTTTGTACTACCGATCACGCAGAGTCGATGCCGGGTGCCCCTCACTATTGGTTCTTCTCCAATCAACGCGTGTTGCCTCGTGTGATTAACGGGGTTGGTATTGTTCGAGGCGTTGAAGCTAACTTAATGAATGTTGAAGGCCAGATAGATTTACACCCAAGTGTTGATCGAAACCTAGATTGGGTGATAGCCAGCTTTCATGAGCCAGTTTTCCATCCTGCTAACGTAAGTACTCACACACAGGCGCTTATCAATGCCATCAAATCAGGTCGTGTCGATGCACTAGGGCATCTTGGTAACCCTAATTTTGATTTTGACTATGAGTCGGTGATTCATTGTGCTGCAGAGCATAACGTCGCGATCGAAATTAATAACACAACGCTGCTCGGTAACAGCCGAGTTGGCAGTGTAGAACGCTGTTATGATATCGCTGAGGTGGCTAAAAAAGCAGGCGCGTTTATCACTACCGGCAGTGATGCTCACTACTGTAACGATGTAGGCAACTTAAATCTGGTCAAAAGTCTGTTAAATCAGGTGGGCGTTGCGCCGGAGCAAGTCATTACCTCAAGCGTTCAGCGTTTTACCTCTTTCCTTGAGCTGCGCGGTCGTGACCGTATTGAAGTGTTTAATACGCTGTAACTTGGAAGTCTAGTCATAGTTCGATTTACATTGTAAATCGAGTGTTAAAAAGGAAGTGATTATCATGAAGAACACCGTTGTTGCCGCGCTACTTGTAGCGAGCTTTAGTCTTTCGGCAGGTGAATTCGATCTGAAGGCAAATATGCAAGAGATGCGTTTGTCATTTAAACAGGCGGCAGAAGCGACCACGCTTGAGGAGATGCAAGCGCCAGTTACAGAGCTTAGTGTCCTTATTCGCGAGTCAAAATCAGCGAGTTATCCGCAAGAGAAAACCGAACTGTATCAAGAGGGTTTTCAGCGCCTAGCGGTATCAATCGATGAAGTGAAACAGCACCTTGATGCCGGTGATTTTGAGCAGGCGCAAACGAGTTTACGCCAAATTGATGACCTGCGTGTTGAGTATCACAAGCAGCGTAATCCTTCGATTTGGCAGCGACTATTTGGTTAGGTTTAGCTGCTCATTGATATAGTCGATAAACACACGAAGTCTGGCTGGCATATATTTAGTTTGGGCATATTGCATCGCAATAGCACCGTAATAATTACTTCTTATCTGCCAGTCACTTAACACCCGAACGACCTCATTGCTTTCTAGAGCCTCGTTGATAACGAAGTCATGAAATAGCCCCACGCCTAAACCCTGCTTGACACCGCTCAGACGCATTTGAGAGTGGTTTACCGCATAGCGTCCATGCACCTCAACGGTTTGGATCTCTTCACCATGCATAAAGCTCCAGATGTTGTCTGTGTTGGTTTCAGCAAGATACAGACAGTCATGTTGTTTAAGATCGTCAGGATGAACAGGGGTGCCTTTTTTAGCCAAGTACTCTGGACTTGCACAGAGTACTAAATCTGTTTTACCAAGCTCTTTAAGTACAAGAGCCTCATCGGGTGTATCAGTAAGTTTAAATGCGACATCAATGCCGTATTTAAATAGGTCGATTTCACCGTCTACTGCGCGTAAATGAAGGTTGATTTCTGGGTATTGCTCGAGAAAGGGAACCACAAAGGGCTGCAAAACCGAATTAAGAAATGCTTCGGGGGCGGCAACGGTGATGGTGCCTGCGGGCTCTGCATGGTCGATCGTTGAGACTTCTACCGCTTGCTGAGCGGCATTTAACATCACCATCGCTTGTTCATAAACCTTTTGCCCAGAGTCGGTGACGATAAGCTTACGTGTCGTGCGTTGTATGAGCTTAACATTGAGCGCTTTTTCTAATCTGGTCATCAATTTGCTTAGCGCCGACGGAGAGACATCCAGCTTTTTGGCCGCCGCAGTAAAACTGCCTTCTTTTACAATAAGAATGTATGAAGCTAAGTCTGGAAGTAGCGCGATGAGTTTAGCATTAACCATGATTCGTTCGATGTATTGCAGATCGGAGCGTTAGGATAGCACATTTGAGCAATAGGAAATCGAGCGATGATGAACTAGCTTATTAAATATATGCGCAATGAGAGTGGAGGTTGTGATGAAGGTCTTAACCTTAACAGTAGGCTTACTTTCCCAGTCGCTGGTAGGCACCTTTGCTACAACCTTTCCGCCATCGGTGATAGAGGCTGTGGGTTGGTTAGAAGCCGAAAATAAACAGTGTACTGCCACACTTGTTAGCTCTCATCAGGTTCTCACTGCAGCTCACTGTTTGTATGACACCAAGAAAAGGCGCTACTTTCACCCAAATAAAATTCAGTTCTTTGCAGGGTTTGAAGCGGGTGAATATCGCCTCTCCTCGTTTGCGAAGGACTATACGGTCGGGGTAAAAAAGTTTCCCAAAGGCCAATTTGATGAAAAGCTGGTCTATAACGATTGGGCGCTTATCACACTCAGCACTGGCATTGGCTGCAGTATTGAACCTATCGTACTCGACAAAAAAGCATTTAAAAATCAGAGTCTTTCGACCTTAGGTTATGGTAATAGCGACCAAGGATTTTTGTCTGAACGGCATGACTGTCAGTATGCGCTGCCTCCAAGAGAGAAAACCGCCCTACGACTCAAAAACTGTGATATTGAATCAGGGTACTCAGGTGGCCCTTTACTGCGCAAGCAAGCAAATAAATGGTATCTCGTTGGAGTGATATCAGCGGAAACCGAAGATTCTAAAGGGCGAAAAAGACAGATTGCTGTGCCGAAAATAGCCTTTGAAAACAAGATCAAGAGGCCTGTGTGTCGGCGCTGACAAAATCAAATGATTATCTTGTGAGAGTTTTATGAGAATTCATTGAGAGGCTAGTGAGACTTGAGGTTCATTCTAAAAGTGTTCTCAACACAAATGGATGGATTCAACATGTTAAAACTCTCTCAAATCGGCTTACTTGTCTCTACCTCGGCAGTGGCAATGTCGGCATCATTCGTTAACGCAGCAGAATTAGAAATCACAGTCACCAATTCTACCAAAGGCATCTACTTTACTCCGTTAATCGTTGCGGCTCACAATAGTGATTTATTTATGTTCCGTACTGGCGAGACGGCATCAAGTGAGCTGGAATCGATGGCTGAAGGTGGCGATATCTCAGGACTCTCTAGCGTGATTGGTAATGCAGGTGGTGTCGTCGTAGAAAACCCAGCAGATGGCATTTTAGATCCTGGCATGAGTACCACTTTTTATCTTGATAGTGGCACAATGGGCTACCTATCTTTAAGCGCTATGTTGTTGCCGACAAACGATGGTTTCGTAGGGCTGGATAGTTGGGCGATTCCTTCTGAAGCTGGAACGTATAGCGCCGCGTTGTACGGCTATGATGCGGGTACTGAAGCAAATGATGAGCTTGCTGGTAGTATGCCAAACCCTCCCTTTATTACCTTTGGTAGCGGTGGCACAGGGGTAGAGTCGACAGTAACTAATGACAAGGTGCATATTCACCCAGGTAACATTGGCGATAGCGATTCTTCTGGTGGTATCAGCGATCTTGATAATGCTTCGCACCGCTGGCTGAACCCAGTTGCAACAATCACGATTGTTGTGAAGTAAGGGGGATGTATGAAAGGTCGAATTTTATTTCTAGCGGGTACCATAGCTGTCTTGGCTGGTTGTGGTAACGATAGTGATGGTAGTAGTGCAACGGCAGTCGCTGCAGATGAGTCAACGATGCGATACAGCGTCAGTGTCGCTAACCTCACAGTCAATCAGCCAATGTCACCTCTTGCTATCTTAGCTCACAATAGCGATTTCAAACTGTTCGAGATCGGTAGTATGGCTTCTGTTGAACTTGAATACTTAGCAGAGGGAGGGAGCAACGCAGAACTGATTGCCTTAATGGACTCTAATTCCTCTGTGGGCCAAGGGTTATCGGGTAATGGGCTCTTGCTTCCAGGCGCTGCTGACAGTGTCGACGTAACACTGGATTCTAGTTATCCCTATTTGTCGGTCGCTTCAATGCTGGTCAATACCAATGATGCATTCGTTGGTGAAACAGGCATTAATGTTGCGGGGTTAGCTGTCGGCGAGAAGTACACCATGAACATGAGTGTTTGGGATTCTGGTACGGAAGGCAACGATGAACTGGCGAGCACGATTCCTGGTCCTGCTGGAGGGGGCGAAGGGTTCAATGCAGATCGCAATGACGATGACCGCGTGGCTTTCCACTCTGGTGTGATCTCGCAAGACGATGGCTTGTCGAGCTCAGCACTGAATGCGACTCATCGCTTCCTCAACCCTGGTGCTCAATTGGTGATTACAAGGATTGAATAAAACATGAAAGAAATTCCTCTCTACCTCGGTCATGTCACGAGTAGGCAGTCTCTAGGGTAGGGAGGAGTCATGGAACAACAGGCACAAACTCAAATCGCACACATTTTGCTGGTGGAAGATGATGATGATCTCGCAGAGCTGATTCAGATGCATATACGGTTCCAAGGGCATCAAACCACCAGGATTAATAACTGTGCTGATGCTATCAGGCTCTATCGCGAACAACATTTCGATTTGCTCGTGCTTGATAGGGGGCTTCCTGATGGAGACGGTCTAGATATTTGCTACCAACTAAGACATGAAAACGATTGGATTCCGGTGTTAGTGCTGACAGCTCGTGGCAGTGAGATGGAAAAAATCGAGGGCTTGGAAGCAGGGGTGGATGATTACATCCCTAAACCATTTAGCGTTTTAGAGTTTCAAGCGCGAGTAAGGAACTTATTGAGACGAACCTCTTCAAAACCAGTATCTGAGTTGCAGCAGGCTTCTAGTACAAGCTCGATTGATTTTGGCATATTGAAGATCACCCCCGCTCTCCATCAAGTTTCCCTAAATGACGTCGACGTTCCTTTGACTGCTACAGAGTTTTCTCTACTTGAGTTTTTGGCCAATCGCCCCGGACGTGTTTTTAGTAAAGATGAGCTGTTGCAGCATGTTTGGAATACTGATCATGCAGGCTACCACCATACGGTGTGTTCTACGATTAATCGCTTGAGAACCAAACTGGCTCAGCCAGAAGAAGCAACGCAATTTATCCAAACGGTGTGGGGAGTAGGGTACAAATTCCAGCCAAGAATATAGAGGGGATGAAGATGAGCTTTAAATCGAGATTAGTAATCTTCACCAGTATTTGGTTTTGCTTGGCCATGCTCGCGATCGTCACCACTTACAACTGGCAGAGGCAAACCACGGAGCAAGTGACCAAACAAAGCCTGCACAAAGATCTCGCCAGCCATATGCGTGATGACAACCCTCTAATGATCGGCACGGATTATAACCCTAAAGCGCTTAAATCGATCTTCCATACCTTGATGTTGATAGGCCCAGACTTTGAAATCTACTTTCTGGATAGCCAGGGAAATATCACCACTCATGCCGCCCCTGAAGGGGCTGAGCTAATGGGTACGATTGACTTAAAACCTATCAAACGTTTTCTTGCCAATGAAGCTTTCCCAATTTTGGGGGAAGACCCCCGCAATCCAGAAGAGCCCACCGTTTTCTCAGTTGCTGCGATAGAGGAGCTCGGGTCTACAGTCGGTTATCTGTATGTGGTCATTGGCAGTACACAGCACAGTGTCATCGCCGCCTCTATTGTGAATACACCATACACAGCATTAACGGGACTCGTACTTATTTCGATACTTGGGTTTGCCATCGGCGCTTATTGGCTCGTTAAGCGCAGCCTACTGTGCCCAATTCAAAACGTTACCGAGCAACTTCAACAACAGTCGGAGCATGATTTTCGCCTTAACCCCAACTTTACTCACCAAGTGCCGGAGCTCATCCCAATTGCTGAATCCTATCAACTGATGGCTAAACATATTCAGCAGCAGTTTCTGTTATTGGAATACCAAGCTTCTGAACGTAAGCAAAGTCTGTTTCAATTGAGTCATGATTTGAAAACCCCTCTGTCTAGTGTTCTTGGTTATCTTGAAACGTGGCGAATGCAGCATGGTGAAAACGACCCACTTATTGAGGTGGCTTATCGCAATTGCAACAAGCTCTCGAGTCAGTTGGAATCGCTACTCGATACGGCGCGCAAAGACGCTGTGGTTCCCAGTTATGAATACCAGCCGGTCGCATTGGAGCCGTTACTGAGAGATTGTCATGAAATGCTTCGAAGCCAAATGCAACGTAAGAACATAACGCTATCTCTTTCAGTTGATTCTGAACTTGAGGTGATAGGGGACAAAGGGCTTCTAGAGCGGCTGTTTCTCAATTTGCTCGATAACGCATTGCGTCACAGCCCTGCAGGAGAACAAGTGATATGTGAAGTCACCGCGAGTAAACAGCAAGGTAAGATCCATTTCTTGTGTCGTAATACGATAGATGAGCAAGCGCCATCAGGAACGTTAGGGATCGGCACACGCATTGTTAAGTCGATCTTGATGCTGCATTACAGTGTGTTGGAGACTGAGGTGACAGAGAGTAGCTATCAGCAGTCGTTTTATCTGAACATGGCAGTGTGAGCTTCGCTTTATTGAACTAGAGCTCTGCGGTTTGTTTAGAAACTAATGCTCATCTTTGGTACTGTGTTTATCACGTTGTTCATCATTGAGAAGAGAAGCAAAGCCACGGTTAGTGGCTTTGTACGGCCAGTAATGATGCCCAAATCTAACCACCAACGTAGCCAATGCCAATATTAGTGCTGCTAGTGATAACCAAACGACAAACACGCCATCTAACTCTTTCATACCAAGGGTGATGTAGCGTGCTATCGCCATAATGGCAATGTAAATTGGATATCGAACCGGTATTTTCCCATGAACGACGAATTGATGGATCATCGATAGCACTTCGAGATAGATGAACATCAGTAGTATATCGGTTAACAGCACCATCTTTGTGGTAAACACATGATGAAACTCATGCACTATGGCAAAGACTGTAGCGAGTGTAATTGCCACGAGCAAGATTGCTTCAATCGTATGATAAATCCTGAGAAAAATACGCGTAAAGCGCTTAGGTAAAGAAGATCCCATATACTAGCCGTCCATGAGCCATAAATATTAACGATTCTATAAACGTAGCAAATCTACAGGCATGCGCATTACAAAGTTATTCAGAGGTTAAAATAGTATGAATGACACTATTTGTGCCTACCATTCACTAATGATTTTCCATCCAGAGGGATAATCGTTCTTTACCTGATGATTTAAACTAGACTTATTAATAGCAAACAGCCTGTGACCCCTGTCACACAAAGGTTTAAGTCACTTTGTTCTTGAGTGAAAACTCAAGGCGTAATTGGGAAGGAACAACAATGTCTTCTGCATTTTACCAGCAAATTCAGCAGCAAATCGAAGAAGTAAAAGGCGAAGGTCTTTACAAATCTGAGCGTGTCATCACTTCACAGCAGCAAGCTGAAGTAAAGATCTCTACAGGTCAAGAAGTATTGAACTTCTGTGCAAACAACTACCTAGGCCTAGCTAACCACCCAGAGCTTATCGAAGCAGGTAAAGCGGGTATGGATGAGAATGGCTTTGGTATGGCATCCGTTCGTTTCATCTGTGGTACACAAGACATCCACAAAGAGTTGGAGCAGAAGCTGTCTACTTTCCTAGGCAAAGAAGACACGATTCTTTACACGTCTTGTTTTGATGCAAACGCCGGTCTGTTTGAGACCATTCTTGGTAAAGAAGACGCGATTATCTCTGATGCGCTTAACCACGCGTCTATCATCGACGGTGTTCGTCTATGTAAAGCGATGCGCTTCCGTTACGCAAACAACGACATGGCAGAGCTTGAGCAGCAACTGATTGCTGCAAAAGAAGCAGGTGCTCGTCACATTCTTATCGTTACAGACGGCGTTTTCTCAATGGACGGCGTTGTTGCTAACCTGCCAGCAATCTGTGACCTTGCAGACAAGTACGGCGCATTAACGATGGTTGATGACTCTCACGCTGTTGGCTTCATGGGCAAAACAGGTGCTGGTACACACGAATTCCACAACGTTGTTGACCGCATCGATATCATCACGGGTACGCTTGGTAAAGCAATGGGCGGCGCTTCAGGCGGTTACACTTCTGGTAAGAAAGAAGTGATTGACTGGCTACGTCAACGCTCTCGTCCATACCTATTCTCAAACTCAGTGGCTCCAGCAATCGTAAATGCTTCTCTACGTGTTCTTGAGCTTCTTGCAGAAAGCGGCGATCTACGTGACCGTCTATGGGCAAACTCAGCACACTTCCGTACTCGCATGGAAGCTGCAGGCTTCACTATGGGTGGTGCTGACCACGCGATTATCCCAATCATGCTAGGTGATGCGAAAGTAGCCGCTGAATTTGCCGAGCGTGCACTTGAGAAAGGCATCTATGTTGTGGGTTTCTCTTTCCCTGTCGTGCCAAAAGGTCAAGCACGTATCCGTACACAGATGTCTGCGGCTCACTCTCCTGAGCAACTAGACCGCGCTATCGATGCATTCATCGAAGTGGGTAAAGAGATGGGCATCATCTAATCGTCGATTTTATCGACGTTAGATAATCCGCAATTTTGATTCTCGCCCTGATTAACTTGGGCGAGATGAATTAGGTAACATTATGAAAATCAAAGCACTTTCAAAGCTAAAGCCTGAAGAAGGCATCTGGATGACTGAGGTTGAGAAACCAGAAGTTGGCCATAACGATCTTCTTATTAAGATCAAGAAAACCGCTATCTGTGGTACAGACGTACACATTTACAACTGGGACGAATGGTCACAGAAAACCATTCCAGTACCTATGGTTGTAGGTCACGAATACGTGGGTGAAGTGGTTGGCATGGGGCAAGAAGTTCGTGGATTTGAAATTGGCGATCGCGTCTCTGGCGAAGGTCACATCACATGTGGTCACTGTCGTAACTGTCGTGGCGGCCGTACTCACCTATGTCGTAACACAACAGGTGTTGGTGTAAACCGCACTGGTGCGTTCTCTGAGTACTTAGTCATCCCAGCATTCAACGCATTCAAAATCCCAGCAGAAATCTCTGATGATCTCGCATCAATCTTTGACCCGTTTGGTAACGCAGTGCACACAGCGCTATCTTTCGACCTAGTTGGTGAAGATGTTCTAATAACAGGCGCTGGCCCAATCGGCATTATGGCGGCTGCAGTGGCTAAACACGTTGGCGCACGTCACGTTGTTATCACAGACGTAAACGAATACCGTCTAGAGCTTGCGAAGAAGATGGGTGTTACACGTGCAGTAAACGTAATGGAAGAGAAGCTAGAAGATGTTATGTCTGAGCTAGGCATGACAGAAGGCTTCGACGTAGGTCTTGAAATGTCCGGCGTACCATCTGCGTTCAACAGCATGCTGACTAACATGAACCACGGCGGTAAGATCTCGCTACTCGGTATTCCACCATCAGACATGGCGGTAGACTGGAACCAAGTGATCTTCAAAGGCTTGGTGATCAAAGGCATCTACGGCCGTGAGATGTTTGAAACTTGGTACAAGATGGCGTCACTGATCCAATCGGGTCTTGATCTATCGCCAATCATCACTCACCACTTCAAGGTTGATGACTTCCAAAAAGGCTTCGACACCATGCGTGGCGGTCAGTCTGGTAAGGTGATTCTTGATTGGGAATAAGGTGAAACTAGGGTAAGAGGGCTTTTTCCTCTTGCCGAGAACTGGGTTGCTCGAATCTACATATGATCAACCTAGTCTCTGCTTTTTCAACCTTCCTTTAAATGCCCCGTAGCCTTATGGGGCATTGTTGTATTTGAAGCTTGTCGCTCTCCGTAGTGCCTCTCAATCCTCTTTTTGTGCGTGTGATAAATTGTGGTTTGATATTACATTATCAGGGTGTGGGATAGTTTTTAATCACAAGTTTGAGGTTGTTCATCCGGGCTATGCTTGGCGTCTAATGTATTATATTTCTGAATATAATTTCAATTAATCAATCGCTTACATATAGTCTCGTGAGAACCAATCCTATTGAAAACATCAGATGCCTCCGAATTAATAAACTAGTGAACTTTAGGTTTTCAAAGATCCCAAGCTCATTTGTATTATTAAATTATATGAACTTAACCACAATTTTGCCAAAAAGAGAGTGTTCAGTAGACACTTTTGAGTCCATCAGATTCCTAACCATTAGGCTTATTGATAATGTCCGTCCTAAGTTAAACACGCATACTTTACTAAGGGACGTTTATGAAAAAGTCACCACTTTTACTTTTAGCAAGCTCAATGATGTTAGCGGGTTGTATGGCCAACCCATCACTGACTGAGCAAGTCAATCAGCCGACACTTATTATGGTGGATCAGGGTGTTGCAATCGCATCAATGCAAGAGGTTCAAGACCTGCGTGACAGCATTATTAATGCGCAAGACGGTGATGTGATCAGTATCAAAGCAGGTCGCTATCAAGATCTAGGTCGTGTGACGCTAACGGCGAACAATGTGACGATCAAAGCTGAAGAACCAGGAAGTGTTATCTTCAATGGTTCAACCCAGTTCTTGATTCAAGGTAATGACAACCTCATTGAGAGCCTAGTGTTCACCGAGGGTGGTGCGACGCTAAGCACAGAGAGCCATGATGCGAACATCATGGGTGTATTCGGTATCTTCGGTAAGAACAACACGCTTAACAACTCGGTTATCTACAAGTTCAATGATTATGAGTATGTGCCTGATGCAAAAGGTAAGTACCCAAATATTCGTTGGGTAACGGTAGGTGGTGAAAACAACAAGATCACGAATAACACGTTTGAAGGTAAGTACAAGCGTGGTGCGATGATTGTTGTGGCGACCTCAGACAAGCTAGAGAAAACACTGATTGAAGGTAACGTGTTCAAAGACCTAACGGCGTTGGATATGGAGCTAATCGAAAACTCAAACCCTAAGATGGTGAGAACAAACCGTAACGACCGCCAAGCAATCCGTGTAGGTGACAGCCACAATTCACTTTTCGACTCTCAAAGTATCATCAGAAACAACTACTTCGACAACATTAGTGGTTATGTAGGCAAAAATGGCTCAGGTGAGATTGAGCTGATTTCTGTAAAAGCGAGCGGTATTACGTTTGATGGCAACACGATCAAAAACAGTACTTCAATGATCTCGCTACGACACGGCCACAACAACGTGGTAACCAACAACGTGATCCTTCCAGATGGCACTGCAAACTCTGGCGGTATCCGAATCTATGATGAGAACCACATCATCGAGAATAACTACATTGAGGGTACGTTAGGTAAAGGCACATACCGCGGCGCGCTTGTACTAAACACGGGTATCATCGATGTCACCAACGGTGAAGTGCTAAGCAAAGACTCAACAGACGGTAAGACTCTGCAGAAGCAGTGGACACCAAAAGATGTCGTTGTGAAGAACAACACGCTGGTGAACAACACTCAAGGTATCTTCGGTAGCAACGCGATTCACCGTGTAAGCCTGACGAATGACGAGCGCGTAGAGACCATTTACCCAGCAGTAGACACATTGTTTGAAAACAACCTATCTATCGCAACGGAAGATGGCACGAACGCATTCAGACAGTTCGATGGCGACAAGTTCCAAATGGTGGGTTCTAAGTTCGTTAACAATATTTTCTACGGACAAATCCAAGGCCTAGATACGCTGCCAGAAGGCATCTCAACAGAGACGCCTGCAATGGAGCGAGACGAGCAAGGCTTAGTTAAAGCAGTAGGCTCGGTTGGCGCAACGAACCTAACTGTGCTGACTGAAGACATGGTGGGCTCTTCAATCGTAATTAACTAATGAGTTGATTCAACAGTCCATAAAAAAAGGGTGACTCACAGTGTGGGTCACCCGTTTTCGTTTCTGAATTTTATTAAACTCTCTTAGGGGTTATTAGCTAGACACACTAAGAGTGACATTCGCCCAGTTGTACTTGTACAAGATCTCCGGCACGTTCAAGTCGCGCTTGGCACTCTTTAGTTAACCCTACCAATACAAGGTTTTTGTCCACTGCAGCAAAATTCCCGCTGAGTTTATGAATGGCCTCAAGTGCTGAGTGGTCAGCAAGTCTTGCTTGGCTTAAATCCAGCGTAACCTGACTTGGAGCAGTTTTAATGTCAAATAGGTTGTGGAAATGTGTTACAGAAGCAAAGAACAACACGCCTTCAAGTTGATAGTGAGCTGTAGAGTCGTTTTCCTTTGAGCTCAGCGTTAGTCGAGTGGCCTGATCCCAAGCGAAGCGGATTGCTGATACTAGTACGCCTACCAAAACCGCAAGCGCAAGATCGGTAAATACCGTCACAATGGTCACGAGTACTATCACGATCACATCGGCTCTCGGCACTTTACGGATCATTTTAAGGCTGGCCCATTCAAATGTGCCTAACACCACCATAAACATCACGCCGACAAGAGCTGCAAGTGGGATCATCTCAATTAAGTGAGCGCCGAAGAGAATAAAACCGAGGATAGACAGGGCACAGGTAGCGCCTGAAAGGCGAGAGCGACCACCCGAGTTAAGGTTAATAATACTTTGCCCAATCATGGCACAGCCACCCATACCACCAAAGCAGCCCGATACGATGTTTGCTGCGCCTTGCGCTACACACTCACGGTTCGGCTGGCCTTGAGTTTCTGTGATTTCATCCACCAGATTGAGAGTCAGCAAGGATTCTAACAAGCCAACGGCAGCCAGGATCAGAGCGTATGGGAAGATGATGGTAAACGTCTCCCAAGTGAAAGGCACCATAGGAATATTGAAGCTCGGCAAGGTACCATCGAGAGTCGCTTCTGCATTGCCTGACATATTTCGCACAAAATCTATAACGGTGGCGGTCGGCAAATCGAAACCATGAACAAGCGCAGTGACCACAAGGATAGCAACCAATGACGCAGGGATGGTGCGGCTAAAGCGAGGCAGGAAATGAATGATCGCCATCGCAAAGGCGACTAAGCCAAGCATGAGGAGTAAAGGTGTGCCTGATAGCCAGTGCCACTGCCCATCTTCAAGGGTTTGAAACTGCTGAAGCTGGGCGAGAAAGATAACGATAGCCAGACCGTTCACAAACCCCAACATGACCGGATAAGGGACAAGAGCAATAAAGCGTCCCATACGCAGTAACCCAAAGAGCAGTTGCATGAGTCCCATGAGAACTACTGCGGCAAATAAGTACTCAACACCATGCTGAACGACAAGCGCTGTGACCACAACAGCAAGCGCACCAGCACCACCAGACACCATGCCTGGGCGACCACCAAAGATCGCTGCGATGAAACCGACAATAAACGCGGCGTATAATCCGACCATAGGATCGACGGCGGCAACAAAAGTAAAGGCGACAACTTCCGGTACCATTGCAAGGGATACCGTCAGGCCAGCAAAGAGATCGGCACGCACCGATGCATTGGGCTTACTGCGAAGTTCAAACATGGTTGAAAAAGGGCTCTAGAACAAAAAAGTGCAGCAATCTATCAGTATAAAACCGTGTTGTCGAATACTAGATTGTTAGCAAACTTTAGCATCCTAGGATATCGGTATGCTGAGTCAGACATACAACTGCGCTTAGAGTGGCATTATTGCGTAATAACAGATACATATAGCCAAGGTGATTTCGGTATAGATGAAGCTTTCGATTCGCTTTACCCTAAGCCTGTTTTTAATGACAGAAGTAAAAAGGAACAATAATGGATTCGATTACACAGGCAGCACTGGGTGCCACCGTGGCTGGGGCGATAGCGGGGAAACGCTGTACACCGAAAGTGCTGTTAGTCGGCGCGGCGTTAGGTACGTTGCCTGATCTCGATGTGATCTTGGATTACGGTGATGCGGTCAGTAATACGATCAAACATCGAGGTTTTACTCACTCTCTGCTATTACTTCCTCCATTTGCTTTGCTTATCTCTTGGTTGTATTGCTATTTTCGACCAGACTGCTTTTGGCACTTCAAGCGCGTGTCTTTTTTAACGATAAGCGTGTTGGTGACACACACACTCCTAGATGCAATGACGACTTACGGCACCCAACTATTGTGGCCAATCGAGGGGTACTTTGAGGTCAGGAACATCTTTATTATTGATCCTCTCTATACGGTCCCACTGCTCATCGCAATAGTAGCAGCGATGCTGCCCAAGATTAACGGAGGCCGATGGTGTCAGTTGGCAGTCTTCCTCTCGACGCTTTACCTTGGTTGGGGTTATTTAGCACAGCAGAACATTGGACAGCGGGTGGAAGACAACTTAGCGTTGCAAAACCTACCCAACCAAAATGTGATTGTCATGCCGACGCCGTTTAATACGGTGCTTTGGCGGGTTCTTGTTCTGGAAGAGGACAAATATTGGGAAGGTCTAGCGTCACTGCTTGATGCCGATAAGCGTATCGACTTTGTATCTAGACCGCTTGGCGACTGGCCGTTAGAAGATAAACCTCAAACGCTACAAGGGCTAAAAGCATTCTCACACAACTATCTTAACTATCGAGAAGAAAACGGGACTTTAATCGTTTCTGACCTGAGGTTAGGGATGGCAAATAACCTCTCTTTCCAGTTTGCTTATGCGGAGAAGGATGAAGAAGGGCAGTGGCAACTGCTTGATGCGCCTTTGCGTTATCCAAGTGAGCGCGGCTTACAGCATATCTCAACGCTGTGGCAGCGCTTGAAAGGCGATCAAAGTATCAGTGCGAATTTAAGATAGGTTGCGGACAACAAGGGATTAAAGCACTCAATTAGAGTGCTCTATTGCGTTTTATATGTTGGTTACTTTTCACCAATCAGAAATATGTTAAGTAGCACTTTGTTTGCGCTTGCAAAGTCGTTGTCTATGCTACCAATCGATAGAAGAGCCATCGAATACTCTAAAGCTTCCTGATTCTTCAACCGTCAAATGCTCTGCTACGTTGATAATCCCCGCAACACTTTGCTGTGGAGTAAAGGTTGCATCTTTACCGCCCATATCGGTCTGCACCCAGCCCGGGTGAACGGCGAGTGTTTTTACTTCTTGTTCTCTCAGGTTTTGCGCAGCGGATACCAGAATCTGATTGAGCGCTGCTTTCGATGTGCGATAGCTATACATATTACCTGAGCTGTTGTCACTGAGGCTTGCTACTCGGCTTGAAATGCCGATGATGGTTTTCAGCTCGCTCAAAGCCACATTATCACGCAAAGCTTGAATCAGTAGTGCTGGAGCGACCGTGTTAACATTTAAGACTTCTAACCAACGAGATTGAGTCATCTCCTAAAACTCCGGCATTGAGAATTAAGTGATCGATAGCTTGGTTGTTGATTCGGTTGTTTAGTGAGTTAATGTCGGCTTCATTGGTGACATCCAGACTGACCAAAGAAACATGGTTATTGCTTTAGCAAAGCTGGTTTAGCTCTGTAGCTGACTCTGGTGCACGGCAAGCGGCGAACACATTCCAACCTTTGGCTGAATATTGGCGGGTGAACTCTAAACCGAGACCACGGTTGGCTCCTGTGATAAGTACAGTTGGCATCGAATTACTCTCTTGTGTTGTCAAAGATACACATAGCTCACGTGACAAGTAGAAAACTCGACGACGTGTGCATAACAAAATCAGTATTATTCGACAATGTCGAACGTTTAGGTAGTCAAAGAAAAGGCACTCTGTTGAGTGCCTTTATCGTGTTATGGAGAGGTTTGGTTAATCCCAAATAGGTGCTAAGCCTTTCGGGTCGACTTCACGGCCGTTGCACTCTAGTGCGTCGATACGAGCCATCTCTTCGTCCGTTAACGTTAAGGTGATTGCCGCGAGGTTACTCTCAAGGTTCTCACGTTTAGTGGAAGAAGGAATTACTGCGATGTCATGTTGCATTGCCCAAGCAAGGGTAACTTGCGCTGCCGTTGCACCGCGCTCTGTGGCAATTGCATTGATGAGAGGATCTTTGAGGACCTTACCGTAGGCTAATGTCATGTATGAAGTGACTTTGATGCCTTTTTTCTTCATGAAATCGACCGATTTTCGGTTCTGTAAATATGGGCTCAGTTCGATTTGGTTCGTCGCGATTTGATCGAAACCTACAACAGCAGCAGCTTCTTCTAACAGAGCAATGTTAAAGTTCGACACACCAATCTCTTTAGTCAAACCTAACTGTTTTGCCTTTAGAAGCTCGGCCATATACTCATTGACATCGTTACCTTCACCAGGCCAGTGAACCAGAGTCAGATCAACGTAGTCAGTCCCAAGTTTTTCTAAGCTCTCTTTTAGACTAGGGATGAGGTTTTCACTATTGAGTTTGTCGACCCAGATTTTGGTCGTCAAGTAGATGTCATTACGGTCGACGCCACTCTCTTTAATTGCTTGACCGACTTCTTTCTCATTGTCATAGATTTGCGCTGTGTCGACAGCACGGTAGCCAACGTCTAGCGCGTTCTTTACTGAATCAATTACAACAGAGTCTTTGAGGCGGAATGTGCCGACACCAAAACTAGGAACTGTCATTGTTGTCTCCTAAATAGATTTGCTTCTTGTGGTTATTTGAGTTTAGTTTGTACCAATAACTGTCTGTTATAAAGTGACATAAGTTGGAAATACTTTTGCGTTTTAGTCGTGTATTGGCTGAATCAATAGTCTATACAAACTGTAGAGGGAGAGTAGATATACATATGGCAAGGGTTGAAGCAAAGACTGTTTCGAGCACATTTACTCAAGTGTTTATAAAAATGACATAGCACCACAGGTTGACCGTCTCTATCTAGCCCACTAACATGAATTTTCTCACTACAATTAGGTTGTTGAAACAGTGGACGTTATTCTTCAAATCGTAGAGTTCTTTTCTACACACAAATTTATTTTCACACTCGTTGTTTTGGTGTTTATCTACGGGTTGCGCCGTTTAATACTGTCGCAGATTCGCGGTGATGATGTGTTCGTGACGCAAGAGCAGCGAAAATGGATGGCGACAACGAAGAACATTAATTTGCTCGTCATCGTAGTGGTTCTATTCTATCTGTGGCAATCGGAGATTAATGAGTTCGCCTTGTCAGTCACGGCGATTGCCGTTGCGATTGTGGTGGCTTCTAAAGAGATCATTCTTTGCTTCACGGGATCTTTTCAGCGAGCCAGTTCTCGTTCATTTCAGATTGGTGATTGGATTGAAGTCGGTAAGTACAGTGGTGAGGTGATCGACCATAGTTTGATGGCAACGGTTATTCAAGAAATCGATCTCCATCATGGGCAATATGATTACACCGGTAAAACCATCACCTTGCCAAACAGTTTGTTCTTTACTCATCCGGTTAAGAACCTCAACTTTATGAAGCGTTATGTCTTCCATAACTTCGGCATCATCGTACCTAACTTCGTCAACTTGTACCCGTTGTTGGGGGAGCTTGAAAAACGAATTGAAGCACATTGCGAGTATTTTATTGAAGTTGCACGCCGCTATAACATCATGATTGAAAAGCACGCCGGTGTCGATTTGCCAAGTGCAGAGCCTCACATCCATATATCCAGCATGCCAAACGGGGAGCAAAATGTTCACGTTGTTCTGTTTTGTCCAACAGACAAAGCCGTGCATTTAGAGCAAGAGATTCGAAAGGATTTTATGGAGTTGTATGAAGCGGCATTTTCCAAGGTTGATTGATTAGAAAGAGCCCTTGAACAGAGTTCAAGGGCAAAACTAAAGGAGTTAGTCATAGAAAGGGGCGACACAGTCGGTATAGGCACCAGGTGAAACTGGAAGCATATCGTTGTTATTGAAGTTATCTAAAATCGTTTTAAAACTCACGATAGCGTCGCTGTCGTTTGAGCTCCAAAGCATGATAGCCATCTCAATAATCTCACTGACACTCATCCAAACACCGTTGACCTCAATGGTAGCACCGTCTGATAATCCACCGCTCGATGGTCTATGGCGCGTATTGAAAATAAAGGCAAGGAGTTGTTGAGCCAACTGCTCTTTGTGCAGGTGAACATCGGCATTGCCATTATTATCTACGAGGAAGTGAGAGACTTCTGACTGCCAAGTCCCGGCGGCCCAGATCACACTATCACCAGAGAACGCAGCGGTAACTTGAGCCCCGCCGCTATATTGTCCATCGAATGGCTCGTCACCCATATCAAAGTAATCAGATGCCATACTATATGGAAGCAGGCTATTCACATAGTCTCTATCCGCTTCGGTCAGTTCAGATAGTCCGTTCTTGTTGTGCCAATAGCCCTTAGTATCAAAGTTGACGATGACGTCACAGTAGTTATGGAAGTCGAAATGGTGACCAGTAAGGTTATCATCTCTGTTGTAGACTTCACCTTGAACAATTGGGAGGTCATTTTCATAACTGAGTACGGATTGAACATCAAATGTCACGCTGGCACTTGATGAGTAGCCCCATCCTTGTTGCTGGCTTACCATTTCTTCAATCATGTAAGGGCTCAAATCGCCACGAACGTTAGGTACTAAAGCACGGAACGTAACACAACCATCATCACCAGTATATTTGGTGATCTGTCGATTATGTATTTCGCCAATATCACTCCCGAAAATTTCAACAAGTTTGGGCCAAAGATTGGGAGTAGCCACTTCGCTGATATCATCCGGTAGAGGCACGCTCAAAGGAATAGTTAATACCATTGGCCAGTTTGAAATTGTGCCTTCACCATCGTCTTTCTTGCCATTACGATTTTTGTCGAACACTTTACAAACATTGATCTCAGCAATACCAACACTACCAAAGCTCACTGCAAGAACTGGGTCGGGGTCAACGCCTTTTTTCCCTTGGGCGGCTTGAGCGTATAGGCTAGGGATAAAGCCGTCATCCGTCTCTTCACCGGAGTCTCTTGTAATGAGGTCAACAGGCTGATCACAGGCTAGAGGTGATTGGAAATTGATCAGTGATAAGCCGTCGTTATGCTGCGCAGCGAACTCGCGCAAATCAGCAAATGTTGTGAAGTGAGTGAATGGAGTGTTTAAAGGGTTTACCTGATTGAGTGCAGCAAACCACATTAAATGGTCGACTGACCATGATTGTGTTTCTTGCTCTAATACACTGAAGGTAATCGGCAATGCTTCAATGGCCGTTGTGCGATAAATATTGCGCATATCAATAGGATCAGTCACACCAAAATCCCAGTTGGCAATGTGCTCATCACCTAGATCAGGATCATATTGGCAGTTGAGGTTTTTATCGTGGAATGAACGTAGCGCGATGTCATAGGTTTCAGGTACCTCACGATCTCCGAGTTTAACTTTAAAATTATCGGTTTTTGAGTAACGAGGAATGAAGCCGAACACGCCTTGGCAGTTTTCACCAGTTTCACCACCATGAACGCCATTGGGTGCGTTAGAGCAAGCATCGATAACACTCATCTCTGTGGCAACCCAGGCTTTATATACACCACCCGAGTTAGGAGTGTTCGCAAAAGGATAGAGTTGAATCGTATCCCCTTCAGCAAGGTCATCGGGTGAGTCTAGGTATTCGCTACCAAGTATATGAGTACACGGTAGTGATTCTGTTACCATCTGGCCTTTTACTTTGTGAGTGACAGAATACGTTGCATTGATAGGGAAGACACCATCTTCGCCATCAAAGTAGAAAAGGCGACATTCGAGAGGCTCGGCGTTAAAGACTACAGCGTTTTTTGGTCCGCCTTTTCCTTTTACGGTTTCATAGCAACTGCCACCATTAACTCCAGCATCATCTTCAATACTAGAGAGCAAACAACGTCCGGAAGGGTTAGTTACCTGAAAGTAGTAGTTTCCCGCAGGTAAGGCGGCTGCGCTTCCGGGCGCGTTAGGTCCAGGGCCTCCATCTAGGAAAACCTCTTGCTTAGACTCATATCGGACATTTTCATTGACGATTTCACCCGCAGGTGTCGTGGTGAAAATGGCGCCATCCAATCGCGCATATGCTTGGGGAATACTGAGTACTCCAACGGCGCTAATGGCTAAAATTAATCGGGTTCGTGAAGAGCCCGATGGTTCAGTGTGAATACTCATGATAGTACTCCTGACGTGTTTAGACATGCAGGTAGGAGCAACTCTTGTGCCTGTTCTTGATGGGAGTACTATCAACGGCTTACAAGCCAAAATTACAGACTATTGGAGTAAGTGTTTGATTCTCGGTTGTAGGGCTTTACGAAGCGTAACGAACACTGTGTAAACCTCAGCTAGGGTCGAGAACGATATTATGCTTTTTAATCAAGCGATATAAGGTGGGGCGTGAAATGTTGAGCGCTCTCGCGGTTGCCGCGAGGTTGTATCTGTTTGCTCGAATGCATCGCTCGATGCTCTGTGCCGATTCAGTGTTTTTTGAGCAAGCGCCGAGCGAGGCCGCATTTGCTAGCATCAAATGCTCTGGCTCAATAATGTCATTGGTGGCAAGGATAGTGGCCCGACATACGACGTTTTTTAACTCTCTGATATTGCCTGGCCACTGATGTTTCGTTAGTTGCTCTTTAGAGGCCTCAGAAAATTGCATGTGTTGTCCTCCCAGCTCAGCAAGAAAGTCCATTGCTAGGGGTAAGATCTCTTTCTCTCGCTCTCGCAGTGGGGGGATCGATAGAGGTAGCACATTGAGCCGATAGTAAAGGTCGGCACGAAAAAGCTTCTGCTTGATCAGCGTTTCTAAACATTGATTTGTGGCGGCAATAATACGGCAATCGATAGAGTCATCTGAGTCTGAGCCAACGCTATGTATTGATTTTGATTCTAAAAAGTGCAGTAAATGTCCTTGTACTTCTATCGGCAGATCATTGACCTCATCGAGAAAAAGAGTGCCGCTATTAGCACGTTTGATATAACCCGCGTGTTTACGAACCGCACCAGTAAATGCGCCTTTTTCATGTCCAAACAATTCAGATTCGACCAACCCTGGAGGGATAGAGCTACAGTTAATTTCAATAAAAGGAGCAACGGAACGACTGGAACGTTTATGGATCAGTTTTGCGCAGTGACTTTTTCCCACACCTGTCTCTCCCCATATGAGGATCTCATTATTACATGAGGCATATCGGTTAATCTTACTGTAGATATCCGACGAAGGGTCATCGACAAGCCTAAGGTTTGGCATTCTAAGTTCCCCGAGAGGAAGTAAAACTCACTCTTAAGTTTAGTTTTCACTGTCTCATTGTGTAAGTTGAGCTGTCTTAATGTTGAGACTGCAGGCGACCTGATGCGCTGAAGTTGACACTACGGTATGGAGTCAGCCTTAGTTCAAATCTTTCTAGCTTTCCCCAAGGGAAGAGGTAGTCGGGATTGTACTTTATGTAGCAATCAATCAGGGCTTGTGCATTGTTAACAATCGTATGCTTTGAAAGTGAACCGTGTGCAATGAGTTCAATAAAGTCTCGACGCCTGAGTGATTCCCAACTCTCGCGGCTGACGACTTCGGTCAAATCCACAGATAAATATCGATGAATAACGATATAGGGATAAGCAACTTGATTGTGTTTAATTGCCTCTAGTAGCGCTTTCATGAGATCCGAGTTTAGTGTATGCGGAGGAGTTCATTAACATACACAATCGCCGCGTACCTTTGGAGTTGACGTTGCTTTGTGATTGTAAGCATTTGTGTCAATTGATGATGACTAAGAATCTAGTGATTGATTCGCTGTGGCTTTGCGACGAAACGCCGAAGGCGTCGTCCCCGTCCAAGCCTTGAATGCTCGATTGAAGTTACTTAGGTCGCTATAGCCACTTTCCCATGCGATATCACTGGTTGAAAGATCCGTTTCGGTGAGTAGTTTCATTGCATGATCTTTGCGTGTTTGCTCCTTCAATTGCTTGAAAGATAGGCTTTGGGTCCGCAACTGACGCTGAAGCGTTCTGGGGGTGGTGCACAAAATGTTAGCGAACCAATCAATCGTAAACCAAGGCAAAATAGCGTAGCTTTGGATAAGTTGGACCAACCCTTTGTTTATATCCCCAGAGGTAATCTCTCCTTTTACGTGTCGACCCTCTTTCGGCATTTCAATCGCAACAGCGCCAAAGTTGTAGTCAAACTCAATTTCAGTGTTGGCAAAGTACTTTTTTGTGATACTCGGATTGTACTTGCCCATCATCTTTAGCTTTCTTGGCTTCCAGCGTTTGCCAAAAAACACTCTGCAAAATGTAATGAACTGGCACGTTCGATACCATTCCGCTTGAGTCGAACCAGGAATGGTAGGCTTGTGCCCATGGCGATGACAGAACCACCATTGTCCTTCGAAATATTCTGTCCAGATGATGACATGGTTGTTCATCGAATTCATGAATACTGCGAGCTTGTTCAATGCCTCACTAATGTCTTGGCTCTCATTGATCATTTGCTCAAGCTCGGGCAGTGAATCCAGAGTAAATCTTTGTCCAACTTCTACTCCGATGTGAGGACTGACATCTCGCTCTAAGACGGCAACGAATCGAAGTAAACTCTGAGACAGTAACCACTCACTATTACGTATGACATCAGAAGGCATAGAACACTCGTTTGCAATCGCAACCCAATCAATCTCTAATTCATCACAGTAATCAATGAAGGGAGCTAGGTTGCGACTAGAACTTAAACGAAGTTGTTTGTTTGGTGATTGGTTTGGCATGGAGCAAGGATCAAAACTATTGGTGGATACGCTCTAGATTATAGAGCTTAAAAATAGCCGTGTAGCAATAACAAAGAATATGTCGTCAAATGACCTACTTTTCAAACAAGTGCTCTGCCTATAATGCCCGCGTTGTTGAGCTATTGCGACAACCGAGTTTGCTGGGCATGCTAGATTAACTAACAACGTCATGTCTGCAGACGGTTTCTATACTTAATCTTGTTGGCTAGCGGCTTCTCCATGTATCACCAGCCGTTATCCCCTAGCAATCTCGTCTTTTTGGGAACTTGCGTTTCATGGATGAAACGTCCCCACCATTTTTACGTCCCTAGCATCTTTCTTGCTCCTCTATTTAACCTTGACCTGTCTATCGGTATCGGGTTTACTTTGCGACCCACAAATTTCGGTAGAGGTATCACATGGCAATTGGTTTTGATTACGGAACGGCGAACTGTTCTGTCGCTCAGTTTATAAACGGTCAAGTGAACCCCATTCCTCTCGTCGGCGAAGACCGCTACGTTCCTTCGACTTTGTGCGCACCGAACTCAGAAACCGTTTCGGAATATCTGTTTCGTTGTAAAGAGATAAAGCCTGTCGATACCGTAGGTGAAGCTTTGCTGCGCCGCGCGATCAAAGTAAACAGAGAAGAAGGATTAGAAGTCAGGGCGGATGACGTCAAGTTTGGGCATGAAGCGCTCGATCTCTATTTGGATGACCCTAAAGACGTCTATTACGTTAAATCACCGAAGTCATTTCTCGGCGCGATGGGACTGAGAGATATGCAGTTGTCATTCTTTGAAGACTTGGTGTGCGCGATGATGAGTAATATTAAGTCTCGCTCGGAGCAGCATTTAGGTCATGAAGTGAAGCAAGCAGTGATTGGGAGGCCAGTGAACTTTCTCGGTCGCGGTGGCGATAAATCAAATATTCAAGCCGAAGGTATCTTACGAAGCGCAGCCAATCGTGCTGGATTTAAGGATGTTGAATTCCAGTTTGAACCCGTTGCCGCGGGTTTAGAGTTTGAGGCGAGCCTCAAAGAAGATAAGAATGTTCTCATCGTCGATATTGGTGGTGGTACGACAGACTGCTCAATGATTCAGATGGGGCCGACTTGGGCTTCACAAATTGACAGAACCTCTTCGCTGCTTGCGCACTCCGGTCAAATGGTGGGAGGGAATGACCTAGATATCTACACTGCATTTAAATGTTTCATGTCAGAGTTTGGCATGGGCTCTAAGCGTCAATCTGGTTTAGATATTCCTTTAATCCAGTTTTGGAACCCCATTGCGATCAGTGATGTGCAGGCGCAACGTAGCTTCTACGCACATGATAACTTTTCTGTATTGAGACAAATTCACCGAGAAGCGAAAGAGCCAGAGAAGGTCAATCGATTATTGACGCTGCATAGAGAGACATTAGGTTACAGCGTCATACGTGAAGCTGAGAAAACCAAAATTGCACTGGGTGAGCATGAGCAATACACAGCGAACTTAAATCTACTTTCGGAAGTTTTTGAGGTTGATGTCACTCGAGAGCGATTAGAAGCGGCAATAGAGCCGCCAACCAACAAGATTAAAGCACTCGTAGAGGAAGCTGTCGTTCAAAGTGGTATCAAGCCAGACATGGTATTCATGACAGGGGGATCTGCACGTTCTCCCATTTTGACCAATGCCGTGAAATCAGTGCTTGGAGATACACCAGTGGTACGTGGTGACTTCTTCGGCTCAGTGACCTCTGGCTTGGCTCGTCGTGCAAATTTGATTTTTAAGTAGTACTCAAAGAAAAAGCGCTTTGACCGACAAAGCGCTTTTGAGACGATTTAGTCACTTCGATTAGTGCTTTCGGCTTTTAGTGCTTGCGACTGGGGCCGTTGCGCACCAAATCTTTACCATTTTCATAAACATCGGCAGAAACCCAGCGACCTAATAGCAGTTGGTGCTTGCTGTCTAGCACCGCAACAAAAGGGCGGCCATCGGTATTGGTTGTCGCCAGTGCAATACCAGCGACGTCTGATAGGCCAAGTGCGCCACTTTCTACAATGATAAGGAAGCTTTCTAGCTCTTCTAGGGTGTCGATGACTTTAGGATCATTAATCATAATTCTACTCTGTGTCTTTCCAGTAGGTCTCAATGGGCTCACTATACGCTTTATTCTAGATTAAGGCACTTGCTAAGACATTAAATGGTCAAACAGCGCTCAGTCTCTAGCTCTCTTGTGATTGCCCTTTGACATCAAACTCAATGCGGTCTGCACCGTGGAAAGCCTGGAAGCGTAATCCTTTTGCTCGTGCAATGGTGATGATGCCAAATTGTTTCGCGAGATCGAGACCCATCTGGGTTACACCAGAACGAGAGAGCAAGACGGGGATACCCATCTGAGCCACTTTGATCACCATCTCAGAAGTTAAGCGCCCAGTGGTGTAAAAGATTTTGTCATCTCCAGTTTCTTGATTGAGCCACATTTCACCGGCTAGGGTATCTACAGCGTTGTGTCGACCCACATCTTCAACAAACGATAACACCTCATCTCCCTTGCACACGGCGCAGCCATGGACTGCCCCAGCCTTTTTGTAGGTATCGTTATAGTGAGTTAGGGCTTCTAATGATGCGTAGATTTCGGATTGCTTGAGAGAGACTTGGGGAACCTGATAGTTTTCAAGCTGTTTCATAACATTACCGTACATCGTGCCTTGACCACAGCCTGAGGTGACGGTTTTTTTCTTAAGGGCACTGTCGACTTGTTCAGTGTTCTCTTTGGTGATGACTGCGGCGCTACTGGTTTCCCAGTCAATGATCACAGATTCAATCGCATCAGGATCACTGATGAAGCTTTGGTTTTTCAAATAGCCTAGAACGAGGGATTCTGGGCGTGAACCAAGTGTCATGAGGGTGACCACTTCTTTCCAGTTAAGCATTACGGTGAGAGGGCGTTCACACGCAATCTGTTTAGTGATGACTTCGCCGTACTCATCATAAACATCGACTTCAATCGTTTGTAGGGGATTTTCACTGGTTCTTATTATGTTTGGTTTTGCCACATTACCGTCCTAGTTACTGGGGTGCGCAGAGTATTCTACTGTTATTTTGCGATAGCTTGTAATAGCAATAGTTGTTCCAAGTATATACCGAAGCATGTACTACGCTAGCGGTATGGCGTGTTTATTGCTTTAATTGAGGCATTAGAAGAACAATACGAGACAAAATGTCAGTGAATCAAGAGATCACCCAAGATTACGAAAAGACCGACGCCACTTGGTATATTGGTGTTCATCGAGTTGAGCACGAGATAAAAAACGGCATGTGGACGACGACTCAGTGGACACTTGATGGGTTTAACCTGTCACCAGAGCTGAACGAGCAAGACGTTTGCTTGCTACAGCTACACAAAGATGAGCGTACTGACTATCGTTTTAACTTAAGTTCTCAGCAGCCTAAGTTATTCTTAATCATGGATAATGTGGATTCTGGTGAGCGTCCCGTTATTCAGCTTCTAACGGCTTCACAAACCGTAGCAGGCCAGTATATGGATGGCGACAATCAGGTGCTATCTTGCGATATGCCGTTACCGGTTCAGGCATGGATGGAGGCCTTTATCGGTCGTCATGGCGAGTTGCTTGAAGTCAGAAAGAAGAAGCGTAAAGGAGTAGGGCGCGCAAATGGCAACTAGTTTTATCAGCCGCTGGTCAAAGAGAAAGATCGAAGAGTCTCAACATGACGAGGATAGCGCTACAACCGGGCTCGAAACCAGTGAAGGCGACACTGTAGAGCTAGAGCAGAGCCCTCTAATTGATGACGAACCTCAGCCCGCTTTTGAGGCGGTCAAAGAGGATGAAAGCAATCTAAAAGAAGAGTCTGATGAGCCAGTAGAAGAAATGTCAGTGGCGAATCTCTTGGTCTCTGAGGCATCTGAAAGCATTAAGAAGGCGGCATTAAGAAAACTATTCCTATCTGAAGAGTTTAATGTACGCGATGGGTTGGATGATTATGACGATGATTATAGTAATCTCCAGACACTATCAGAGGGTGTCGCCGAAAAGCTTAGAGATTGGGTCAATGATACTGACGATGAATTAGAGCAAGAGACGCAAGATAGCCAAGATCCAACCGATGAGTCGAGCTCTGAAGTTGAAAGTATCGAGCGAATCGAATCAGCCCAAGAAGACGCATCAAACACGTTAGAATCAGACTCAGAGTGTGGTTTAGACGCTGAAGATATCGAGGTGCGACAAAATATACCACACGAAAAATAGGTACATTTTGACGCCATTGAGAAAAAGCCGCCTGGGACAATTTGTCCTAGGTGGCTTTTTTGTTGCTGATGGGTTTATAAATAACGAGATAAAGATCTGATTTTTATCCTAATTTCTATTGGCACGTTGGTTGCAGGGTCTTTCCGAAATAATGATTAGATATCAGAAAGTAAAGTGAGCACACAGGCTCAATCTCATAGTGCTGTAAGGTTTGACGATTTATCTAAGCCTCAAAAAGCCAACTAAAATGAAGATTGGGTAGACTGCTTCAACCACAACGAACTGAACCCTCATGAAAGAAACGTTGAAAGAACTATTACAACAAGCAACATCGACAAATGGTCAGGCGAGACAGTATGCGTTTGAAAATACTGTTGAGTTGACCAATCTTATTCCACCCACAGTCAGTTATGAGAGTGGTGGTCACACCTTGATTATTGGCCCGACGGCAATCATTGAAAGCGCGGCGGCTCAACTTCCTCAGCTGACGAGCTTAACCTTGCTCTCTACCGATGGAGAGAAAGGCTCTGGATCGGATATTTACTACACCAATTCTGTTCAGGTAGCTGGCTTTCTCGGCACGTTTGAGGTGTATGTAGAGAGCAATGGCCTTAGAAGCAACCTTGCTAGTGTTGCTATCAACCATGACTGCTTTGATGTGGTACTTGATTTGTGCCTCGACAGTTGCATGACTGAAGAAGTCCCTGTGCCTGGTTATTATCCCGTTGGACGTGGTTATCCTAAATTGGCCGAAGCGCTTGAAGAGATCCCAACGTTAATGGGGACGTTTGATAAGCCGAAGTTTTTCCGTCTAGATACTGATATGTGCGCGCATAGCTCTCGTGGCGTGAAAGGTTGTGAGCGATGTGTCGATGCATGTCCAGCCGGTGCACTTTCTAGTGAGGGTAACGACAAGATTGGGCACCGTATCGAAATCAACCCATACCTATGCCAGGGTGTGGGTACGTGTGCGACAAGTTGCCCAACCGAAGCGATTCACTATGCCCTACCAAACCCCGATGATACACAAAAGTTTATTGAACGCACCCTAGCAAACTATAAACAAGCGGGTGGTGTCGACCCTATCGTTCTGATTTGTAGCTCTCGACATGAGGCTTATAACGTTATGGCCCTCAAAGCACTACCTGATAATGTCGTGCCAGTGGTTGTAGAAGAGTTACCTTCAATCGGTATTGATACTTGGTTTGCTGCATTGGTGAACGGAGCAACACAGGTCTTGTTCGCGGCTTCTCGCCATATGCCACAAACCATTATTCGCGTGCTGAGCAGTGAGGTGGGTATTGCACAAGAGTTACTGACTCAGCTGGGTATTGCGAAAGAAACCATTGATATTCTTTTCTTGGAGTCACTGCGTGAGGAAGCGCCAACGCTGTGTACTCAATCGTTTGAATTATCACTTGGTGATTTAGCCGGTAATAAACGCCAACGCTTGTTCTCTGCCCTAGATGCATTGTCTGATTCACGCACTCCGTCAGAACCTGTTTTATCACTGCCTGCAAATGCACCTTACGGTAATGTTTCGTGTGAGAGCAAAGGCTGTACCTTGTGTATGAGCTGCGTCGCGGTTTGTCCTACACGAGCACTTCATACCGATGGAGATTCTCCATCACTCAAGTTTGTTGAACAAGATTGTGTGCAATGTGGCCTGTGCGAAAAAGCCTGTCCCGAAAGTGTATTAAGCCTGACTCCACGCATGAATTGGGAGCAAAAGGCTCGACAAAATCCGGTGGTGATTCATGAGGAGAAGGCGACGGAGTGTATTCGTTGCCAGAAACCGTTTGCCCCTCAGTCAATGATCGACATGCTGCAGAATAAACTGCGTAACCACTCTCATTTTACAGACGAAGCCGCATTAAACCGAATTGCCATGTGTGAAGACTGTCGTGTGATCGATGTGTTTGAGTCGATGGCTAAAGACCCGGCACAGCAGTTGAAATATTAGGAGCCGATGTTGGAAAACCTTCAAGAACAAAAACAAGAAAATGAACAGACACTAAGAACCGAAATTTACTTGGTTCTCTCTGCATTGTTTCGCGCTGCGCCGACCCAAGAGATCGTGCAGTTTTTAACATCACTGGATGTAGAGCAAACAGAAAGTGAGATGCAAAAGGCATGGTTAGCCGTACAACAAGCGGCAGCACAATCGGACCAACAAGCGTTAGACGAAGAGTATCAAGATCTCTTTATTGGTATTGGTCGTGGTGAAGTCGTGCCATTTGGCTCTTGGCATCGCACTGGTTCAATGATGGAAAAGCCGCTGGCAGAGATTCGTCATGATCTCGAACTTTTGGGTATAGAGCGCAGTGAAAACGTGAAAGAGCCAGAAGATCATATCGCGGCATTGTGTGAAGTAATGGCGATGCTAACGAATGAAGAAGAAGCGCTTCAGCAAGCGGTGTTTAACAAACACATCGCTCCTTGGTTTGGCCTGTTTACTCAACAGCTACAGACGGCAGAGAGCGCAAATTTTTATAAATCAGTTGCGCAGCTATGTCAGGCCTATCTGGCATTAGAGCAAGTTCGCTTTAGTGTGAATAAGCAAAGCTCGAAGCATAAGCTAAAAATCGACGTGAAAAACGTCACGGATTACGAGTAATTGAGTTCACTCAGTTTGCTCGATAGAGAGGCATGAAGTCTCCGCTAGATATCTACCGGAAGGTAAGGAAGCAAAGATGAAAGAGAATAAAGACGTAAATACAAGTCGTCGAGACCTGCTCAAAGGTTTGACGACGGCTGCTGTGGCAGGCGCGGTTGTTGCGGGCACGACTAAGGTCGCGACGGCTTCAGAAACTGCAGAGCTGCCGAAACAAGCAGAGAAAAAAACAGGCTATCGCGAAACGCAACACGTTCGTGATTACTACGACACACTCTAGGAGATAAAGTATGAAATTGACTAAACGCTCCGATAGTGTGAGCAAAGAAACCAATCAACTCGGAGTTTCACGCCGTTCATTCATGAAAAACACCTCGCTTGCTGCTGGTGGTGCAATGGTGGGTGCAGGGCTTTTCGCTCCGGGTATGATGAAAAAAGCGGAAGCCAAGTCTGTTGACCCAGATGCCAAAACAGAGGTAAAGCGTACCATCTGTTCTCACTGCTCTGTGGGTTGTGGTATTTACGCCGAAGTTCAAAACGGTGTTTGGACTGGACAAGAGCCTGCATTTGATCACCCATTCAATGCAGGCGGCCATTGTGCGAAAGGCGCAGCTTTGCGCGAGCACGGTCATGGCGAGCGCCGTCTAAAATACCCAATGAAGCTAGAAAACGGTAAGTGGAAGAAGCTGTCTTGGGATCAAGCAATTGAAGAGATTGGTAACAAGGCACTTGAGCTTCGCAAAGAGTCAGGCCCTGATTCAGTTTACTTTCTTGGCAGTGCGAAGCACAGTAACGAGCAAGCTTATGCGTTCCGTAAAATGGCGTCATTATGGGGTACAAATAACGTTGACCACCAAGCGCGTATTTGTCACTCAACAACCGTAGCCGGTGTTGCAAACACTTGGGGCTACGGTGCAATGACCAACTCGTTCAATGACATGCATAACTGTAAGTCGATGCTCTTCATTGGTTCAAACCCAGCAGAAGCGCACCCTGTAGCGATGCAGCATATCTTGATCGCAAAAGAGAAGAGTAATTGTAAGATTGTCGTGGCTGATCCGCGTCGCACGCGTACGGCAGCGAAATCGGATCACTATGTTTCCCTTCGCCCGGGCTCTGATGTCGCGTTTATCTGGGGTGTGTTATGGCACGTCTTTGCCAATGAGTGGGAAGATAAAGAGTTCATTCGCCAACGTGTGTTTGGTATGGATGAGATCCGCGCAGAAGTTGAAAAGTGGAATCCTGCTGAAGTAGAGCGTGTCACTGGCGTGAGCGAAGCAGACGTTTATCAGACCGCGAAGCTCCTTTCAGAAAACCGTCCAGGTTGTGTCGTTTGGTGTATGGGGGGAACTCAGCACACCACAGGTAATAACAACACGCGCGCATACTGTGTACTTGAGTTAGCACTCGGTAACATGGGTAAATCGGGTGGTGGTGCTAACATTTTCCGTGGTCACGACAATGTACAAGGTGCGACAGACCTTGGTGTGCTTTCTGATACTCTGCCAGGATATTACGGTTTGTCTGAAGGCTCATGGCGTCACTGGGCAAAAGTGTGGGACGTGGATTTTGATTGGATCAAAGCGCGTTTCGACGACACCGCTTACGGTGGCCAAAAACCAATGAACAGCGCTGGTATTCCTGTTTCTCGTTGGGTAGATGGTGTTTTAGAGGATAAAGAGAACATTCGTCAGCGTGAAAATATTCGCGCTATGTTCTATTGGGGTCACGCGGTTAACTCACAAACTCGTGGTCCTGAAATGAAAAAAGCCATGCAGAAGCTGGATATGATGGTGATCGTTGATCCCTATCCAACGGTTGCAGCAGTAATGAATGATCGTACTGATGGCGTTTATCTGCTGCCAGCAACGACTCAGTTTGAAACTTACGGTAGTGTTACTGCGTCAAACCGCTCTGTCCAGTGGCGCGACAAAGTGGTCGATCCTTTGTTTGAATCTAAGCCAGACCACGAGATCATGTATCTGCTGAGCAAGAAACTCGGGTTTGAAGATCAGCTGTTTAAAAACATCCGCGTCGAGAATAATCAGCCAGTGATCGAAGACATCACTCGCGAGTTCAATAAAGGCATGTGGACGATTGGTTACACGGGCCAAAGCCCAGAGCGCTTGAAAGAGCATCAGCAAAACTGGCACACGTTCCACAAAACCACGTTGGAAGGCGAGGGTGGACCTGCAAATGGTGAAACCTACGGTCTTCCTTGGCCATGTTGGGGTACGCCAGAAATGAAGCACCCTGGTACCCATATTCTTTACGATAACTCTAAGCCAGTTGCACAAGGCGGTGGTACTTTCCGTACACGTTTCGGTGTTGAGTTTGAAGGTAAGAGTTTGCTGGCTGAAGACAGCTACTCAAAAGACAGTGAGATCAAAGATGGTTATCCAGAGTTTAGCGATAAGCTGCTGAAACAACTTGGCTGGTGGGATGATCTCACAGCAGAAGAGAAGCAAGCAGCGGAAGGTAAAAACTGGAAGACAGACCTTTCTGGTGGTATCCAGCGCGTAGCGATCAAACACGGATGTATCCCGTTTGGCAACGCAAAAGCGCGTGCGATTGTTTGGACATTCCCAGATCGCGTGCCATTGCACCGTGAGCCGCTATACACTCCTCGACGTGATTTGGTTACCGATTACCCTACTTGGGATGATAAAGACGCGATCTTCCGTGTTCCAACACTCTACAAATCGATTCAGGCGCAAGATAAATCAGAAGAGTATCCAATTATTCTGACATCTGGCCGACTGGTGGAGTATGAGGGTGGTGGTGAAGAGACTCGCTCTAATCCATGGCTAGCAGAGCTTCAACAAGAGATGTTTGTTGAAGTAAACCCGAAAGATGCAAATGACATTGGCTTTAAAGATGGCGATGAAGTTTGGGTTGAAGGTGCAGAGAAAGGCCGCATCAAGGTGAAAGCACTGGTTACACGCCGTGTTAAGCCGGGTCTTGCATTCATCCCATTCCACTTTGGCGGTAAGTTCCAAGGGGAAGATCTCCGGTCGAAATACCCTGAAGGTGCAGATCCTTATGTGATCGGCGAAGCCGCCAATACGGCAACCACTTATGGTTATGACCCTGTCACGCTGATGCAGGAAACCAAAGTGACACTATGTAACATTCGCAAAGCTTAAGGAGTGTAGACAATGGCTAAGATGAAATTCCTTTGTGACACCAAGCGTTGCATCGACTGTAACGGATGTGTCACCGCATGTAAGAACGAAAACGATGATGCACTAGAGTGGGGTATTCAACGTCGCCGCGTTGTAACACTCAATGATGGTGAACCAGGCGAGAGCTCAGTTTCTGTTGCTTGTATGCACTGTACCGATGCCCCTTGTAAAGCAGTGTGCCCTGCAGACTGTTTTGAGCAAACGGAAGACGGCATCGTTCTTCACAACAAAGATCTTTGTATCGGTTGTGGTTATTGCTTGTTTGCTTGTCCATTTGGTGCCCCTCAGTTCCCGAAACAGTCTGCGTTCGGTGAGCGTGGCAAAATGGACAAATGTACTTTCTGTGCAGGCGGCCCTGAAACAGAGGCAGGCTCAGAGGAGGAGCGCAGGAAGTATGGTGCGAACCGTATCGCTGAAGGTAAGCTACCGATGTGTGCTTCACTGTGTTCAACCAAAGCGTTGCTAGCAGGTGATTCAGCGAAAGTGTCTGATATCTTCCGTCAACGTGTTGTTGAGCGTGGCGCAAAAGGCGCAGGCTGGACTGACGGTGAAGACCTGTCTTACGACGCAACCAAAAGCTGATAGTGGAGAGAGATATGATTCAATATCTTAGACGTGTCTCTCTCGCCTTGCTGCCTATGCTGGCAGCAATGGTGTTAGCCCTATCGCTGCCTGTTTCTGCTGAGCAAACACAAAACGATGTGGCTCAGCGAGAGATGACACAGCTTGCGGGTGCAGACTTCTGGCGACAAGTGCGCCAAGGTGAAGGAGGCACAACGTCTTCAACGTTTCCAGAGCATGATGTGCTTATCAGCACCCCAGGCCAAACGTGGTACATTTTGAAAGAGAAGTGGATGTCGCCAGCGGGTGCCGTTGCCATCTTTGGCAGTATTGCGATGGTTACCTTGATGTATATCGTTGTTGGTCCGTTAAAGCTGAGCGCACCAAGAACTGGTCGCAAGATCAAGCGTTGGTCGCGACTCGATCGCGCTCTACACTGGTCAATGGCATTTACCTTCTTAACCCTCGCATTTAGTGGGCTGATGTTGGTTTACGGTAAGCACTTCTTAAAGCCGTATATTCCAACCGACTTGTGGGGCTTCATCATTATGCTGGCGAAGCAATACCACAATTACATTGGTCCGATCTTCTATGTCCTGCTGCTTGGTATCTTGATCAAGTGGTGGCGTAAGTCGATCCCAAGTAAAGTCGATCTTCAATGGATGCTCAAACTTGGCGGTATGGCGGGTAAGCATAAGGGCAGTCACCCATCTGCTGAGTTCTCAAACGCCGGTGAGAAAATTCTGTTTTGGATGCTCATTGTTGTCGGTACTGTGGTGGCATTCAGTGGCTTAGTTCTAGACTTCCCAATCTTTGGTCAAACTCGCCGAGATATGGAGCTATCGAACTTAGTCCATATGTTGGCCGCACTCATCCTTATCTGTGGTTTCGTCTTCCACATCTATATCGGTCTATTTGGTATGGAAGGGGCACTAGAAGGCATGGTGACAGGTGAAGTCGATGAAACATGGGCGAAAGAGCACCATGATATTTGGTATGAAGAGGTGATGGCCAAAGAGTCAGACTCTGAAGAGGTATCAACCGCCAAAACGGAACCGATGAAAGGAGAATCAAGCAATGAACAAACCTCATAAAGGAATATGGACGGCTTACATTCTGAGCTGCTTTACTCCGTTCACTTGTTTGATTTCCGGGGTTATTGCCATTGTTTATGCGGGATACCGACTGGACAAAGGCGAAGACGGTGAGGTGATGGATTCGCATTACTACGGGCTTATCCGCACTTTCTTCCTCAATCTGACATTCTTTGTTGTCTTGATCGTTACCGTCGCAACTTCAAATGGGGTACTTAAAGGTATTAATGACTACTGGTACCGCAGCCACGTTATCGATGATATAGCCTTTTACATTCCCTATATCGGAATGTTCATTGCAGCCATCGCCATTGTGATTTGGTTTGTTCGAATGTTTCAAGGCATGAAATTGCTCAATGAGAACAAGCCATTTGAGCGATTTACGCGACCGGATCTCTAATATGGTTATGGTGGGCTTTCGAAAGAGTGACTTATGTCACTCTTTTTTTATGGTAGTCATATTAAATGGAGTGCAGACACAAATAAATAGTTCAAGTGACCGGTTTTAAATCACATGAGTCGCTTTTTAAGCAATTGATTCAGAAGTTAAAAAAAGATGGAACTTTTCTAATATTGATGAGACAAATGTTTCGCCATTGGTGGTTACAAATTGCAACAGATTATGTTTGCAACCCGAATCATTAAGGAAGATTATGTGATCTATAACTATAAAACCGCTCAATAATATAGTGAGCGAGTAAACCAGTGGTTGCTCAAAACAATTAATCAACTACAACAAGTACTATCGGACATATATGCAAACTAAAAGCAAAATCGCTTTGCTAGTAACAGCCGCTATCGCATTGGCTGGCTGTGATCAGCAAGGCGGAGGGCAACAGGCTCAGGCTCTCCCTTTGGTTTCTGCCCAAAACGTAGAAACTATTGAATATCAACCGAGTAAGTCTTACATCGGCCGTGTTGAGGCGGTTGAAGATACCGAGGTGACAGCACAAGTTTCGGGTTACCTACAAGACCGTCACTTCCAAGAAGGTCAGATGGTTAAGAAAGGTGATCTGCTTTACACTATCGAACCCTCTTCTTTCTTAGCACAAGTTGCAAATGCAAAAGCAGCCGTTGCGCAAGCTGAAGCCGCACTGAAGAAAGCACAATTGGACTTTGAACGAGGCAAAGGTCTTCTACCTCGAGGCAGTATTTCCCAATCTGAATTTGATGCTTTGACTGCAACACAACTTGGTGCTGAAGCACAGCTTGCAGCAAGCCAAGCTCAGCTAAACCTAGCCGAAGTTAACCTGTCTTACACAGAGATTCGTGCGCCTTTCGATGGCCGTATCGCGGATAGTAAGGTTAGTAAAGGTGACCTTGTGTCACCATCTGCTGGTGTACTCACTACCCTCGTGAGTCTTGACCCAGTGCACGCCGCTTTCAGTGTCAGTGAGCGTGAACGTCTCAGCCTTGGAATCGACAAAGTGAAAGGTGATGGCAGTGCTGAGGCAGAAGCGGTTCAGGTTCAGGTAGAACTTGAGAATGGTGAAACGTTCGCCCAATTTGGCGAGCTCGATTTCCTCGGCAACCGTATCAACATTCAGACAGGCACAATTGCAATGCGAGCAGTTGTTCCGAACCCTGAGCAAGAGCTTCTCCCAGGCCAGCATATCAAAGTACGTCTGCTCGACCGTCAAACATCTGATGTGACCGTCGTGCCACGTCGTGCAGTTCAAACTGACCTCGAGGGTAACTTTGTCATGCTCGTTGCTGAAGGTGATGTAGCAGAGCGTCGCAATGTAGAGCTCGGTACTCAAGTTGAGGAAGGCGTGATCATTAAGTCTGGCATTGATGCTTCAGACGTTGTTATTACTCAAGGGCTGCAGCGAGTTCGAAATGGCGTACCAGTGCGTCTGCAAGAAGCGCAAGCTGAATAAGGAGCTCTAGTATGCTAAGTCGCTTCTTTATTCAAAGGCCAAAGTTCGCTTTGGTTATCTCTATTATCCTGACGTTGGCGGGTGCAATCTCTTTGATGGTATTGCCCGTAGCCGAGTACCCTAAGATCAGTCCACCTTCTGTAAGTGTGACTGCCTACTACACGGGTGCGAGTGCTGAGGTAGTAGAGCAAGCCATTGCCGACCCGATAGAAACCTCGGTGAACGGCGTTGAGAACATGATCTACATGTCATCAAAGAGTGCGAACGATGGTTCTTATAACCTCAACGTGACCTTCGATGTCGGTACAGACCCTGATATGGCTCAGGTAAACGTACAGAACCGTGTCTCGCAGATTGAATCTAAGCTACCTCAAGAAGTTCGTCAGGTTGGTGTTACGGTTAAGAAACGTTCACCTGACTTGTTGATGGTACTTAACTTCTACTCACCAGACGGTCGTTATGATGACCAGTTCCTGATTAACTACATTAACCTGAACGTAAAAGACCAGCTTGCACGTGTGAAAGGTATCAGTGAAGTTAATGTAATCGGTGGTGGTGAATACGCGATGCGTGTGTGGTTAGACCCAGAAAAAATGGCTAACCTCAAGCTGACAACCACTGATGTCTACGGTGCACTAGCAGAGCAAAACGTGCAGGTTGCAGCAGGTCGAATTGGTGCCGCGCCATACGCTAACCCACAGGAAGTTCAGTTTAACCTGGTAACGAAAGGTCGTCTTGAGAGCGTTTCAGAGTTTGAAAACGTGATTTTGCGTGCTAATGCTGATGGTTCAACTGTCTATTTGAAAGACGTTGCACGTGTAGAGCTTGGTAAAAAGTTCTATGACGGTAATGGTAAGTTCCGTGGTCAAGATGCCTCTATCGTTGCACTGTCACTTCAGTCGGACGCAAACGCTCTAGAGAGTGGTCAAGCCGTTATGGATATGCTCGATAATATGAGCAGTAACTTCCCTGAGGGCATGGAATATGAAACCAGTTACGATACAACGATCTTTGTTGCTGAGTCGATCAAAGGGGTAGTTAAGACCCTAATCGAAGCAATCTTGTTGGTAATCGCAGTAACTTACCTATTCCTTGGTAGTGCGCGTGCGACTTTGATTCCAGTTGTAGCGATCCCCGTTTCGTTGATTGGTACGTTTGCGATCATGCAGGCGACAGGCTTTACCATTAACACGGTAACCCTGTTCGGTTTGATCTTGGCAATTGGTATCGTAGTAGATGACGCGATTTTGGTTATCGAAAACGTTGATACCACAATGGCGAAAGACCCAACACTCTCTCCTCGTAAAGCAACATTGCTTGCGATGAAAGAGGTAACGGGCCCAATCATTACTTCGACTCTAGTACTGCTTGCCGTATTCTTACCAGTAGCTATGCTGCCAGGTATTACGGGCATCATGTACCGTCAGTTTGCACTGACGATCTGTATCTCTGTAGTGATCTCGTCGATCAACGCGCTGACTCTGTCCCCAGCACTGTGTTCTTTGGTGCTTAAACAGGGTGGTGATAACACGGCTAACTGGTTCAAAGCCTTCAACCGTGGTCTAGAGCGTGTAACGCATCGTTACGGTCAGGTAGCCGGTTTCTTGGTTAAGAAATCCCTGATGTTGGTTGCGTTCTTCTTCGTCGCAGTTGCTGCAGTAACTTTCTTTGCGAAAACAACGTCAACGGCATTTGTACCGCAGGAAGATAAAGGTATCTTGCTGGTTAACGTTCAGCTACCAGACTCAGCTTCTCTATCTCGTACAGAAGAAGTGTCTGAAAAGCTGATGGATATTGTCACCGCGGAACCGGGCATTGATGGTGTAACGGTTGCGAATGGCTATGCATTCATGACAGGCGCAGCAGCATCGAATGGTGCGTCTCTGTTCATCAAACTGCATGATTGGGATATGCGTAACTCGCTAGAAGGTGACCACTCTTCAGATGCGATTGCTGCGCGTATTAACGGTATTGCAGCGCAACAGCTACCACAAGCGATCGTATTTGCTATGGGGCCTCCAGCGGTTCCGGGTATGGGTGCTGCGTCAGGCTTCGAGTTTGTACTTGAAGATACGCTTGGTCGTAGCCGTACTGATCTTGCAATGGTGATGGGTGATTTGATTGCAGAAGCAAACAAACAACCTGAAATTGCGTTTACGTTTAGTACGTTCCGTGCCAACGTGCCACACTACTATGTTGATATAGACCGTGAAAAAGCACAGCAACTGGGTATCCCACTGTCGTCAATCTTCCAGACGCTTCAGGGTAACCTAGGTTCGATGTACGTGAACGACTTCACGATGTTCGGTAAGAACTTCCGCGTGACGATGCAGGCAGACAGCCAACACCGTAGCAGCATGGAAGACCTCGAACTGTTCCACGTTCGTTCATCAGCAGGCGAGATGATCCCACTCAGCACGCTGGTCAGCTACGAGCAGGTGTTTGAGCCGGATGTAGCATGGCGTTACAACATGTACCGCAGTGCGATCGTTCAAGGCCAAGCAGCACCAGGTTACTCAAGTGGTGACGCGATTGCAGCAATGGAACGTGTCGCGGCAGATCTCTTGCCTCAAGGCTACCAATACGAATGGACAGGTATGGCTTACCAAGAAGTTCTAGCGGGTAACCAAGCGATCTACGCATTTGCTCTAGCACTGATCTTTATTTACCTATTCATGGTGGCGCAATATGAGAGTTGGTCAATCCCACTGGCCATCATCCTGGTGGTACCGGTAGCAACGTTAGGCTCCTTCCTCGCATTGAACCTAACAGGCACGCCTCTAAACTTGTATGCGCAGATAGGTCTCGTCCTCTTGATAGCCTTGGCCGCAAAGAATGCAATCTTGATTGTAGAATTTGCGAAGCAAGAGCGTGAAGAGAAAGAAGTCGACCTAGATGAAGCGGCTGTACAGGGTGGTAAACTGCGTTTCCGTGCGGTAAACATGACGTCATGGTCGTTTATCTTGGGTATTTTCCCATTGATCTTCGCCGCAGGCGCAGGTCACGTGAGCCAGAACTCGCTGGGTATTTCACTGGTGGGTGGTCTACTATGTGTGCTACTCGCAGGTACATTCCTAATTCCAGGCTTCTACGCAATGGTTCAACGCCGTCGTGAGAAGATCCATGGGGGCAGTACCAAGCTAATTCCGTTAGATGACGAGTAATATCGCTGTTTAGCTGATTTGAGCTGAAACTAAAAACGCCAGTTGTTTGATGCAACTGGCGTTTTTTTATGGCTTTGTTATTTGTCGTCACCCTGAGCTCGACTCAGGGTCTATTCACCACAAGCGACTAGCTCAACGGAGACTATGACCAGATACTGAGTCAATCTCAGCATGACAGTGTATGTTGCAAGGACAGAACCACTAATCTACGGTTACACGCTCAATCATAATAGTCTCTGCTGGCACATCATCATGCCCCATGCGTGATAGCGTATGTACCTCGGCAATCTTGTTGACCACATCCATGCCCATTGTCACTTTCCCGAATACCGCATAACCCCAACCGTTGTTGGTTTTTGCTGTGTGATCGAGAAAATCGTTGTCATCAAGATTGATAAAGAATTGCGCGGTTGCAGAGTGCGGGGCGTCAGTACGCGCCATCGCGATTGTGCCAACCGTGTTTTTTAGGCCGCGATTTGCTTCATTGGTGATGGGAGAGCGTGTCTCTTTTTCATCCATCAGCTCAGTGAGGCCACCACCTTGTATCATGAAGCCTTTGATGACGCGGTGGAAGATCGTTCCATTATAGAAACCATCTTCACAGTATTTTTTAAAGTTGCGTGAAGAAACCGGTGCCTTGTCTTTATTGAGTTCGATTTCGATGTCACCAACGTTGGTGTGAAGCGTAATCATGATGTCTTGCCCTCTTGCTGAGTTATGGGCGGAATTATAGGTAATGGCGGCGTGAAATAACAAGTTTTGGTAGGTTGTGTGAATACAATCTGACCGTTATTGTCGTTAGGCATGATGTGTCGTTACATTCATGTTGCAGAGGCTTAGGGTTCAATGCTAACTTGAAGCCTGTTACTTGAATTTCAAAGGGTTGTGACTTTCATGTTTTCCCAATTACCAACGCCAGTGTTGGACCCAATTCTTTCTCTTTCGGTTGCTTACCGAAACGATGAACGTAAAGACAAAGTCGATCTCGGTATCGGTGTCTACAAAAACAGCCAAGGCGAAACGCCAATTATGGAAGCGATTGTGCAAGCGCAGCAAATTGTTGCTGATACGCAAAAGACAAAAGCTTACGTTGGTCTTGCTGGTTGTGAAGAGTTTAACCAGTCAATGATTGATCTGCTGTTAACTGGCACTTCAGCAATGGATCGCGTTGCAGCGATTCAAACGCCAGGTGCGAGTGGTGCACTGCGTATGCTCGGTGACCTAATGGCTGTTGCTCAACAAAACACGACTGTTTGGCTGTCTAACCCAAGCTATGTCAATCACAAGCCAGTGATGGAAGCGGCGGGTTTAAAAGTGAAGTTTTATCGCTACTTCAGTCCAGAGACAAAGCAAGTGGATTTAGACGCCATGATGTCTGATCTAGCAACCGCTGGTAAAGATGATGTGGTTTTGCTGCACGGCTGTTGTCATAACCCAACCGGTGCAGACATTGACTTTGCTACGTGGCAAGCCATTACGGCTCTTTCACAAAAAAATGGTTTCACGCCATTTGTCGACATTGCTTATCAAGGCTTTGGTGATGGTTTAGAGCAAGATGCGCAAGGCTTGCGTTATATGGCTGATAACGTGGAAGAGATGCTTATCACGACGTCGTGCTCGAAAAACTTTGGCTTATATCGTGAGCGCACTGGCGCGGCAATCGTGATTGGTCAGAACCAGAAAGACGTTGCTAATGCTAAGGGCAAACTGCTTACGCTAGCTCGTTCCACTTACACTATGCCGCCGGATCACGGTGCTGCACTGGTGAAGACGATCCTTCAAAGTGATACGCTGACGAACACGTGGAAACAAGAACTGAATCAGATGCAGCAGCGATTGGTTTCACTAAGAACGCAGCTATGCCAAACACTTAGAGCTGAGTATCAAACCAGCCAGTTCGATTTCATTGAGCAGCACAAAGGCATGTTTACTGTGCTAGGCTTTACTCAAGAGCAGATGGCTAAGCTTCGTGAAGAGTATGCAATCTATGGTGTTGGTGATGGTCGTATCAATATCGCAGGCCTAACTGAAAAGCATGTTCCTTATGTCGCCAAAGCGATCTTTGACGTTGCACAACAAGCTTAAATTCACGAGGGAATAGATGAATAATACGCGTCAACTTTTAATTACGTTACTGTTCACCGGTGCTTTGGCGGCATGTTCAACCACACCGCCACCAATCGAGCCCGATGCCCCAGAGCCAGAAATCGAGCAACCAATTGAAAAGCCCGATGCTGAGAGACCTGTTGAGCCAGAAATTGAGCAACCAGTAGAACCAGAGGTTGACCCAGAGATTGCAACGAAACCAGAACCTAAGCCTCTTCCGACGAAAACCGAAGACGGAAAACTGATTCTGGGGGCGAAGGAGTGGGTCTACTTCCCAGGGCTTGCGCAGAACGTTAATGCACGTATTGATACTGGTGCGACAACGTCTTCGATTAGTGCGGTCGAAATCGTTCCTTTTGAACGTGATGGTAAAGACTGGGTTAAGTTCAAGATTGAACATGAGGGTGTGAAAACCAAAGAGCTGGAAGCGCCTGTGCAACGCTGGGTTAAAGTGAAACAGTCAAGTGCTGACGAGACACAACGACGAGCAGTCGTGATGGGCTGGATCCAAATTGGTGACCTTAAAGAACAGACCTCATTTACGTTAACCGATCGCACTCACATGGATTTCCCTGTGTTGCTAGGTCGCAGTTTCTTCAATGATGTCGCGATGATTGACGTGAGCCGCAGCTATGTCCAAGGGAAAACAACACCGAAAAAATAGTTATCTCCTTTTGTAGTACTTGTAGATAGAAAAAGAGCGCTCTCAATGATATTGAAGCGCTCTTTTAGTTTACGATTAGGTAATCAACTACCATACCAATCATCCATAAAGTACTGTCCTTCCGGTGCATAGGGGTCATCGTCAAAGGGAGTGTCTGATTTTGACTTTAATGACTCTATCTGCTGCTCTAGCATATTGATTGTATCGTAGTCTCCTTCAGAGCTGGCAATGTAGATCTCCTGCTCTAACATCTCGATTCTATCTCGTAGTTTCATAGTGGCCTCCTAAACTGAATCGGATTTAAGATTGCTACAACCCACGGAAACAGCTGTTTCCGATTTTCCTTTCGATTATAGTTAAGCAATACCAGAACGATCAGAAAAAAACGCACAAGTTAGGCTAGGGTATGTGTCTGTTTAGACGTTGTTGTGCAAGCCAGGCAAGCTAGGGATAGAAGTATGAATAACTTAAGAGCGATTCTCAATGGTAAGAAAGCAGGGCAAGCTGAGTTAAGAAACGCGATTTTCTCTGCCCGTGAGCAGGGTGTTGATGTGGAAGTACGAGTGACGTGGGAATCTGCAGACATGCTTCGGCTGGTATCTGAAGCCATTGCAGATGGTATACAACGCATCGCCGTGGCGGGTGGAGACGGCAGTGTCAATGAGGCGGTGACAGCACTTTGCCAGTTCCCTAAGTCTAAGCGTCCCGAGCTTGCTATCTTGCCAATGGGCACCGCCAATGACTTTGCGAAAGCTTGCGAAATCCCAAGTGATATTGATAAAGCTCTGGTGCTGGCCTTAACCGGACAAGCCTATTGGGTCGATAGCATCAAAGCGAATGAGCGCTGCGTGATGAATGTCGCATCGGCAGGCTTTGGTGCGCAGGTGACTGTTGAAACCCCTGTTGAGCTGAAGAACTTTCTAGGTGGCGGCGCTTATACATTGACTGGGCTAGTCAAGGCGTTGCAGTTCCAACCGTATAACGGAACACTGCTGTCAGAGCGAGGCTCTTGGAGTGGCGATGTGCTTGTTGGTGCGTTTTGTAATGGCCGATTTGCAGGGGGCGGCCAACCACTCGCGCCTAATGCGTATATCAACGATGGCCTGATGGATATCTCCTTGGTAAAACACTTCCCACCGTTAGCTCTGCCGCAGGTTGTTGAAGAGTTAAAGCGTTTTGACAGTGAAGGAGAGTATGTCATTCACGGACAAACGAAATGGACAGAGGTCGACTTCCCACAAATATTGCCCATCAACCTCGACGGCGAACCATATCAAAGCCAAAAAGTAAGGTTTGAGATTCAGCCAGAGTCGATTCATTTGGTGTTACCGGAGAACTGTCCTTGTTTGTTGCTACAAGCAGGCTAAAACATACTCTTGAAGCGGTTGACGCAAGTGAGGAGCGATCGAAGCGTCCTTTTAAAAATAGCCTTCATTGAATAACGGAGTTAAATACTTACTCAACCCAACACACTCGAACGGGTACCTCAAGGCGCTGAAACTCCCTAATCCAGCGCCACTGGTTATCTTGTAACTTATCTCCAGGCCCTTTTATCTCAACCCAGCGATAGTTATGCTCGTTGAACAAGATCAAGTCAGGCATACCTGTTCGAAACAGTTTGATGTCAGACAGGAACACCCGAAAAAGCTCTGCCAGTGTGTTGTGGGGAATGTGTTTGATTGCTTGCTCAATTAACTCTAAAGGCAACCATTTCCAGTGGACAAACGGATTCGCGATGCCTTGCTTTTGCTCGAACGTTCTCAAGATAAAATCAAGATCACCGTTGCGGATTTGGGTGAGTATCGCCTCAATTTGAGGGGCGCGCTTTTTCGCAAAATCAGCATGGTAAAGATCGAGGGGGCGATGTTGATATCGGTTCACAAACGCTTTATCGATGTCGGCGAAGATAACGCTCCAAAACGTCAAACCAAACAAGCCATTCAGCAGTAGGTTTTCGCTGTAGAACACCTCCCAACCTTGAGCTTCATAATGGCTTTTGGCTGCCAGTTCGACACGCTGAGTTGTCAGATCTAGAGTGAGTCGGTCCTCAGCCACCTTAGGTTTGTTCACTCTTGGGACTTTATGCTTTTGCTTGCGCATCAGCCTCACTTGCAGCTTTTCACCTATCTCTTTCTCTTCGATGTTATAGGGTGAATCAAGAATCGCCTTAACGATTGATTCCATATTCGCAATATCATCTTGTTTGTCAAAGATACGAGCTTGACGCTCTCTCGCCGGAGGCAGAGTGCTTTTGGCAAACCATGCTAACGCTTCATTATAGGCTCCCAATCGTTCTAAATCGCGAGCAATGGTATTGATGAGAGCTTCTCGCTTACGCTGGATACTGGGGTGGCTCGAGTGTGGTAGTTGCTTGAGTATATCGACGAGTAGGTCAGTGGTTTTGCTCTCGAGTGAGTAATAGCTATCCTTTGCATGGCTGATTTGTATTAAAGCCTCCACCTCTGAGCGATTCTGAAAGTATCTCGCTTCTTCTCTGAGTGGGTAGTTTTCAAATTGATGGACGCCCAAGTCATCAAGCACAAACTGACTCAAGTCTTGCCTGGTGTTGGCAAAAAACAGCACCAGTAGAGTGGTGATTATGTCGGCATCTCGCAACTCTATAAACTCAATGTTATCTAAACAGACAGAGAAAGAATTTGGCAGTTGCGATAGAAGGTCTGATTTAGAACAGGTGTTTTTTAGCTGCGGGAAGACTTTGCACAGCTCTGGTTTGGTCAAAAGAGTTGAAACCGCCTCACTCTGAGTAAGCACAGGGGATACTTGGATAAACCCATGATGGGATAGCGTATCAATGGCTTCTGAAAGATTGATGATTTCAGTGTAATTGAGTTTATCACTGCGAAACCAGTGGCCTTTGCGAGACAGTAATCTGACAAGGAGACACTGTGCTTCACTATCTAGAGCGTCGAACCGACATATCCAATTGAGCTCTTCGGTGGTCAGTAGGTCAGAATAAAACTCAGTAGCGTGTTGAGTGAGCTTGCGGAAGTTATGCAGATAATAATCAGGGGCGAGTTCTATGGTTTGAGTCATCAGCAGCGGATACAAAAAAGGCTTAACCCTAAGGTTAAGCCTTTCTCTCTAAGAAGCCAATGCCTATGCTGATGCAGTCGCGGCTTTTAGTTGTGCCATTTTCTGCTCAGAAATTGGCTTAGTCACTAGAGCGAGAACCACACATACACCCATCATTGCTGCTGACATTGTGTAAGCTAGTGTGTAGCTACCGCCACCTTGTGCCATTGAGTAACCAACAACAGCTGCACCGATTGCACCACCAATACCCCATGCTGTGTATAGGATGCCGTAGTTCGTGCCGTAGTTTTTCAGACCGTAGTACTCTGAAGAGATAGATGGGAATACTGCTAGAAGCGTACCGTAACCTACCGCTGCGATTGCTGTACCGATAATTAGAGTGAACTCCGAAGTGAAGGTAGCAAATAGCACCATGTTCACGCCTTGTAGAGCGAATGCTAGAAGTAGTGTACGCATACAACCGATCTTGTCAGATAGGATGCCTGCTGCAACGCGACCGCCTGAGTTGAATACCGCTAGGATAGACGCGAGGTAAACCGCGTTTGGTAGGTTCGCTTGAACGCTAGCGATGTTAGTGATGTTACCAATGATCATCAGACCAACAGAAGCAGCGAACGCGTACATTACCCATAGAGAGTAGAACTGAGGTGTTTTCAGCATTGCAGTCCAAGTCAGATCTTCTGCTCGCTTAACCACTTTAGGTGCTTGACCTGCTTTTACTTTTGGCTCTTCAGGTGTGTAGTCTGCTGGTGGGTTGTTGATTGTACACGCTAGTGGAACAGCGACAACAAGAACACCGACACCAAGAATCAGGAACGCGGTGTTGATGCCCATTGTAGAGATCAGCATTGATGTAAGTGGTGCAAGGTAGATAGCCGCTAGACCAAAACCTGCTGCGATAAGGCCGTTAACCAGACCTTTTTTGCTTGGGTGGAACCACTTCATTGCCGATGGAGATAGACATGCGTAGCCGAAGCCGATACCCATACCAGAGATCACACCGAATGTGATGTTAAGACCAAGTACTGAATCAACAAAGCCAGAAGCGATCATGCCAAGGCCGGTTAGCGTTGTACCTAGAATAAGAATTTTACGTGGACCCATGCGGTCTTGCAGAATACCAGCGACAAGTAGAGAAATTGAGAAAACAACAGTGGCTACCGCGTAAGGTGAAGAAGCGTCAGCCGCGTCCCAACCAAAGTCGGTTACTAGGGCTTTATTAAATACACTCCAGGCATACAGAATGCCAAGACAAAGGTTGATACTGAATCCTGCTAGAAGGATGCGAGTCGCTTTATCAAACTTGCTCATTGTTTTTCTCATTTGTGCGGCTCAAAAATTGAGCTGCGGGTTAAAAGTTAATGGGTCTATATTCAAATTTTGTTTGCGTTTATCAACAGACTTCGCAAACGAGCGCGGATTATAACCAATATAAATGTGATTGGAATCCCTTTTTTCGTCTTAACCGAATTTAAATTCATCTATTTCCGAGGTTTTAACGAATAATTGGGTCGAAATCGTTGAAAATGTAGGTGTTTTCAAGTGGTTCTAGCTAACTTAATATTAGCAAAAAAACCATAAATCATTGTTTTTATGTGGTTATTAGTTTTATTGATACCCGGTTGGTTTTCAATAAGAATTAATCAAGCAAGATGGCGTAGAAAACCGCGATTCGTGTTAAATTGAGGGTTGTTGTGAGGTAATATGCGGTGACATGCATCCTGATGAAACTGCCAAATGGACACTCAATTATTGTTGAGTGCCACTTAGTTTCTGCTACGCAGTATGTTGAACAATAAACGTTGAGGAATAGAAACAAGTGGATAGTCGTTTCGCGCTAGTGGTACAGGGTGGTGGTCAAAAAGGGGTTTTTGCAGCTGGTGTTCTTGATTACTTTAAAAAGCAACAATTTGACCCATTTTCTCTCTATTTGGGCACTTCCGCTGGCGCTTTGAATGTTGCGGCCTACGTGGCCGGTCAACAGGGCTTAGGGCTAGATTTCATCCTCAACTATTCAACGCACAATCGCTTTTTTGACTTTAATAAGTTCTTGCGCAAAGAGCAGCCAATGGATCTCGACTGGGCATTTCAGTTTGTAGAAACGGGTGAGTTTCCGCTTGATATACAAAAGGGTAAGGAAAGGCTTGGTAGAAATCGACAGGCTTTAGCCTGTATCACTCATGTTGAAGAGATGAAGGATTACTACTACCCGATTTTCGCCGATAACTGGTTTGACGTATTACGAGCCACTTGCGCGATCCCGATGCTCTATTTCCACGATATTGAGTTTGATGGGGCTACCTGGGTTGATGGTGGTGTTACCGCATCCATTCCTGTCCGTGAGGCGTATCGTCGTGGTGCTAATGAGATTGTGGTTATTACGACCGATGCCATTTTGGAGCAGGATAAAGAGGACAAGTTCGATTTATCTATAGAGCGCTTCAAGCAGGAGCTCGATACTGGGCTTGATCCGCTCATCCATAAATATGGCCTGCATGGCCATCGAGATACACTGGTCGATTTCCGCAATCAATTCGTTGATAAACTGTCACAGTGGCAAGAAAGCCGTAAAAAGGATCTTTTTGACCGAATTCCTCCCGAGTGGCTACCAGATACAGAAAAACTCGCTCAAATGATTACAGAGCAGAAGGATAAACTGAATTTTTCCAAGCCGAGTTCACAGAAAATGGACATGTTAGTGAACCACTATGCAAGCCATGAGTCGGTGAAAGAGTTTATGCGTGCGCCACCTGAAGGGGTCACTATTCACGAAATTGCCCCTAAAAAGACACTGCAAACCAAGGGCTTGTTGAGTAGCAAGGATGACATTATGGCGGATTATGAAAGTGGCCAGCTCGCAGGCTTTGAGTTTCTTAACAAGCTTCAGGAGCGAGATACAAGCACGCTCCTGAGTGAGTAGAGCTGAAGCGAATCTGATTAACGGTCTATTTTTGGTGAATAAATGGAATAGGCTGTGATTTGTCCCGCAACGATAGCAGAAAACATGAATACCGCGGAAAGACCGATATCAGGGATTGGCAACACGGATTGCTCGAACACGGACTGACTGGCACTAACGAGCACACGACTGCCGGGAACTAAGATAATGATCCCTTGGACAATATAAATCGATCCTGTGAGGTCAAGGCGTTTGGCTATCCAAGTACCGTACAAGGTGATCAAAACGGTGGTGACCCAAGTACCAACGACCCATCCACTCTCAAAGCCCAAATAGAAAGGCCCCCACATCCCCAATACAGCAACAGGCAAACCGAGAAGAATATCTTTCGGTCGCGCGTTAAACATGACGCCAATTGATGTGGAGATCAGCAGTAAGCCAAAGTAGTGCATCCACAGTGGAATTTGATTGGTGTAGGAGATTGAGTCAACTTGACCAAACCACGCCTCACCGATGTTGAGGCCAATAACGACACCAACAAAAAGTTTGATTAAAGTGAGTGCGCTTTGTCCTAACAGAGCAGTGCCAGAGACTAGGTCGTTAAAGGCAAGACACTCTAGCGAGTTGGCAATCGATAAACCGGGAACGAACAGAACAATAGAGGCGATACACAGTGCCCAGATAGGCACATTCGCACCCATGCTGACTATTAGGGCAACAAAGATACCGGTTAGTAGAGCCGAAATAAACTCAACCGCAATGGCTCTGCGCCCATGACAGATCTGCTGGACCAACCAAACGATAAAACCCAGAATGGTTGCATACCCAACTGCCTCGAGAGTACTCCCTACAAGCATTAGATAGGCGGGTGGAATCCCCATGTTCGCCAATGCCACAACCCATTTAGGATAGGAAACCGCCTCTGGAACGGGGTCTTTAGAAGGACGGTTAATACGGTCGATAGTGTTTGCTAGCAGACCCAAATTGATTGATGCTGGCTTAAGGCGCTTTAAAACGACGGTATTGTTCTTGTCTGGGAACTGGTAGTTAATCGCAGTTGGAGTGGCTTGTACCATGACATCAATACCATGCTTACTGGCATAATATTGGGCGTATTTTTCTACTTTGTACGGTGGGCACCCACAGCGATGAAGTGTGTCGCCAATTTCGACAATTTTCTTAATTTTATACGGGGACGGCATAGCAGTCTTCTTTGGTTTTTGAGCAGCGCGCGTAACTTACCAAAGACACTAGTAATTTGCGAGTATAAACCGCGTTACAAGGCGATGACTTTCTCCCAGTTTCATTGGGTTATCGGAGCGTATTCACATTTCACGGCTTTGCGATTGAATAGGTTGGCTGTGTTGGGCAAGGTAAACGCCTTTTTGAAGTACTCAGATGTGATTATGCAAAACCAAGATCTGCAAACCTTTTATGTTGGATGTTATACAGACAGTCGCCCTAATTCTGGTCTTAACCTGATACACCTCGATACCACCAGCGGTGAACTCAGTCAGGGTGACGTTGCTTTAGCCACAAGTAACCCTTCTTACTTGATAGAACGAGAGCACGGAATCTATACCTTCAATGAGACTAGTGAAAAAGAGGGCTCAAAGCTGCATTTCTTAGCGAGTAGTGGCGTGCTTCACAGCTTACCGAGCGAAGGTGATTACCCTTGCCATATTGATATCAACCAACAACAAAACTGCTTGGCGTTGGCTCACTATGTCTCTGGCAATGTGAACCTATACGCCCTCAGCCCACAAGGTGTTCCGGTTGCGCTTATTGGCAAGTTAGTCAACTCAGGCTCTGGTCCAAACCAGCAGAGACAGGAGTCCTCACACGCTCATATGGTAACGTTTTTGAACCATCGCTCACATTTAATGACCATCGATTTAGGCACCGATAGTATCCATGTTTATCAATTGGATCCGGCCGACTGCTCTACAAAGCGACTGCAAACATTGGAATTACCAGCGGGTAGTGGTCCAAGACATATGGTATTGAATACAGAAGAAACACGAGCTTGGGTGGTCTGTGAGCTGTCAGAGACGTTAGTGACTCTCGAGTTTCATGAAGGCGCTTGGGAAAGCATTGATCAGCAGCCCTTACTACCGGGATCCGAATCAAAAGAGGCGGCCGCAGCAATAAAGCTGTCCCCTGATGGCCGTTTTATTTATGTCTCTTGTCGCGGCCAAAACAAGCTGGTGCAGTTTGATGTTACTGGTGACAAACCAATGCGCGTTGCGGAAACGCAGATTAGTGGTGATTTTCCACGCGACTTTGTCGTTACGCGAGACGGACAGTGGGTTCTCGTTGCTAACCAGCACTCTCACTCAATTGAGAGTTTTGCCCGCTGCACTGAGTCTGGGACACTGAAATCAACAGGCTATAAAATTAACTCATACGCGCCGGTTTGTTTGGTAGAAAAAGCCCTTTAACGCTGAAAGTAAATCGTGGCGATACAGCCTTGCTGCTGTGCATTTTGTAGCGTAAATTGCCATTGGTAGCGTTCACAAAGGTCATGGATAATTAGCAGCCCTAGTCCATGGCCTTCGGTGGCTTCTTCTTTTGAGCCACTATCCTCATCGAGTCCACGTCCTTGGTCGATCACTTCTAGTTTGCTTGAGTCTATGGAGACCACCACTTCTCCCTCTTGGCTGGCAGCGATCGCATTTCTGATCATGTTACTTAAAAGGATATTGATGACTGCGGACGATGCCTTGGTTTCAGGCGAGCCTTCATAGAGTGTCTTAAACTCAATCTGTTTTTGATCCGCTTGAGCTTGGTTCTGGCGTAGGATGTACTCAATCTCTTGCTTTTCAATCACTCGCAAAGGCGTGTCATCTTGATTACGCTCATAGCGCACCAGACTTAAGAGTGCGTCTACCATGCCCGACATGTTTTCTGTTGCTTCTTTAATGCGGTCAATTTGTCTTTGTTCAAAGGCACTGTGTTCACTGCGCGATAGCAGTGAGGAGGATCCTTTCATCACTGTAAGCGGGGTGCGCAACTCATGGCTGGCGTAACGTGCAAAAGCTTGCTCTCGTTTGAGTAAGGTGTTGACCTGCGTGCGATACTCATTGAGCTGCTTAGAGAGTAGTTGAAACTCTGATGCAGCATTATTTGACACGCTAAATTGTTTGGATGTATCTCCTTCATGACGATGAAGTTGGTTAGACAGTTGACTAACAGGTTCAATTAAGCGCGTTGAGAGTCGGTTTAGTAATATACCGAAAACCACCAGTAAGATACTAACGAGTGCGAGGGCAATACAGACCACGAAGATAAACTCTTTTTGAGTCATCTCTACACGGTCAACCAATGAAATGACAATCACTTTACGCTGTTCACCTTCGGTGTAGAAATTGTCCATGTAGATCATGTGTGATTCAGGATCCGATCCCGTTTCATCGAGGAAGGTGTCTTTGCCCATTAAGAGCTCGCGAAACTCAGCAGGAACAGATTCAATTGAGCTGTAGGCTGAGGTTAACGAGTCAAGCTGAACAGATTTTGCTTTAGGAAAAAGGTTGAAGTAAGCGATGGCATCATCACGATCAATATTGATGCGCCTCTCACTCACACGATCTTCCGCATAATAGAGTGAAGCGGCAATCAACACGTAGCAGAGTACGCCAATGACAACAGAAAACAGAGCGAAAAACCAGGCAAGTCGCCCGGTTAGACTGTGTGTATTGGCGAAGAAGTGTCGTGTCATTGCTGCTCCAGACGAAAACCGACTTTTGGCACCGTCACTAGAATAGGAGAATCGAACGGCTTGTCGAGCTGGTTTCTCAACTGATAGATATGACTGCGCAATACGTCGTTGTTTGGCTCTTGCTCTTCCCACAGTGCTTCAGCGATCTCTTGGCGAGTTAAAATTTCCGGTGCCTTACGGACCAGCATATCCAATATTTTGTAAGTCGTTGGGTTCAATGCCAGTAGCTTGTTTTGACGATAGGCTTTGCGGGTCGCTGATTTAATCACAATGTCGCCAAACTCGAGGTTATTACTGGCTACGGCCCCGTGATAGCGTCGAATTAGCGCCCCCATTCGAGCCTCAAGAATATCAAGGTCGAAGGGTTTGGTGAGATAGTCATCTGCGCCAAATTTGAACCCCTTCAACATATCTTCACGGCTATCGAGAGCAGTGAGCATCAAGATAGGAGTGTTGTTTCCTTGTTCACGTAATTTTTCACATACCGTTAGGCCATCCATACGTGGAAGCATGAGGTCTAACAGTATGATATCAAATCGGTTTTCTGTCGCTAGCTTGTAGCCGAGCTCACCATTGTCAGCGTAGTCTAGCTCCATTCCAACATACTCAAAGTAGTCAAATAGCATGTTGGCAATCTCACGATTATCCTCGATCAACAGCACCTTTTTCATTGTTGTCTCCGCAAGCTTCTGTTCGTTCTATTATTCGCCATTATTGTGTAAAAAATGTCGACAACATCTCTTTCACGTTGTTGATCGTAATATGTTCATCAGGATTCAGGGCTGCGAGAAACCACGGATGAAAACCCAGTATTATTCTGTTTTGCGTTAAATTGTAACAAACACAAAACAGAATAGGATCAGTTTGTTGTCGTCTAAACATGGTTTTGCGCGTCGGCAATCGTTTAGAGCATTGTTTATCCCGTAGGTGGAAAAAGTTATGAGTGTTGAAGTCATTGTTTACCTTCTTACAACAATGGTATTGCTAGGCTTTGGTTTTGGGGGCATCCGTCTTTATCAGATTCGTAAAAGCCTAGAGCGTCAGGTGATCCAAAATATGGACATCATCTTGCTGCTTCGTACACAAAATTCACACTTAGAACAACTCAAGCGCGAATCACTGTAAGGAAGGGTTATGCAAGGTGTTTACCTGCTGCGCAGCAGTGAAAATCCATTTGTTTTTAGAGTGGGCATGGCTAACGATGTTGAAGCTGAACTTGCACGTATAAATCAAAGCGATGTAGAGCACTGGCAGTATGTGACGCATATTGATGGCTGCTCTTGGGCGATTGAACAGTGTATTTTGGATGACTTAAGCCCTTTAGAGCTAGAATATGGCAAGTTTGCTTGCAGCGAAACGTATATCCGCAAAGTGTTCAGACAGTATCGAAACATACTGAATACAGGTTTATTAAGTACTAAGAAGCCGAGATCAATCTATACCATTTCGGAGCAGATTCGCCGAGATGATGCAAAGTTGAAAAACTACGATAAGTATTACATAGCACTACGTTTGGGCCGTTATTTTAAGACAAGGCCAGCGCGAGTAGCCTAGCACTATCTTCCACAGAATTATTTCAATAATTAGGTTCATTTTGTCTATTGATGCAGCTTTTTACAGCTGCATTTTTTTTAGACTGTCGAAAGGGTTGCATTTAATGACTTTAAGACTGTTTATGCGCGTCCTAGCATGCGCGTTATTGTCCCGTCTTTATCAATCAGTTGATGTTTGAGTGCACCGACACCGTGTAATACGAACAGCGCAACAAGCACATACACCGCCATGCCATGAATAGTGCTCGCCGTTTCTTGTAGCATCGGCATCTTCTCTCCAGCGGCGATTACCTGAACACCGAAGACCTCAATCGCACGACCGCCACCCATACTCATGAGGATGCCAGAGAGCGGCATTGCAAGCGTTGCAAGCATAAGCATGCCGTGAACCGCTTTACCCAGCTTTTCTTGCCATGCTGGCATAGGAGATGCTGGTGGAATAGCCCCTTCTTTCACGCGCCAGATAATACGAATGATGGCAACCAGTAAGATGAGGAAACCGATGGACTTATGGATGTCGTAGAGTTGGAATTTATCGGGACTGCGAGGAAGGTCTACCATATAGAGACCAAGGGCAAAAACACCGATGAAAGCGATAGCGATAATCCAGTGTAAAAAAATTGTCGGTAGCGACAAAGAGCGTGAGTTGAGCATTGAGACTCTCCATTATAGATTGTTGATTTTTTATCCTTGTATTATGTGATGGTATTCATTTCTAAACTATGACTATCATTGTAAATTAGCGTAAATATTGATGTTTATCAGCAGGGAACGTCTTCATTAAAGAAATCAGACTCACTCGCTGAAGCCAAATGATAGAGCTGCAAACTTAAACTCACGGCTCAAGTTTGAGCGATTAGGATTGCCCAAAAAAGCCAGCACGCCCATTGTGCTGGCTCAATCTATTACATCACTCGCGCTTGTTTGCGTTGATGCAGCACTGAACCGATAACCGCAATACTCATCACTGTCACCAGAAAGCCCAGAGACCAAGGTGTCGGGATGGCATAAGCACTATCAACGAGTACCATTTTGATACCGATGAAAATCATGATGATCGACAGAGCCGGTTTCAGATACACGAACTTATCAAGCATTGCTTGCAGTACAAAGTACAGTGAGCGTAGGCCAAGCAGCGCGAACACGTTTGCCGCTAACACCAAAAACGGTTCTTGAGTCACAGCGAAAATTGCTGGGATTGAATCAAGAGCAAACATCACATCCATCACTGCAATAACACCGACCACCAATAGCATGGGAGTCGCCATCAATCGTTGGTTTTCACGAGTGAATAGTTGATTACCCTGAAAGTTGTCGCTCACAGGGATCACTTTACGAATAAGGCGCTCAGCGACATTATTCACTTCATCCTCATGATCTTTTTCACGAGCTAACTGAATACCTGTCCAAATAAGGAATGCCGCGAATAGGTAAAGCACCCAGTGGTAGGTAGACAACAGTTGAGCACCAATCGCAATCATAATCGCACGTAGCACTAATGCACCAATGACCCCCCAAAGCAGCGCTCGTGGGCGCAGATGCTCAGGGACTTTGTATTGTGCAAAGATAATTGCGAATACAAATAGGTTGTCGACACTCAGAGACTTCTCAAGCAGGTAACCGGTTAAAAATGCAACGGTTGCTTTTTCCGAGGTGTAGTCGCTTTGTGGAGCATATACGTCCCAGAAAAAGTAGATGGTGCCTGCGAATAAGAACGCGAGAGCAAACCAAAACACACTCCAACCAATCGCTTTTTGCATAGTGACGTTACCGCCTCGGGTTTGATAGATATCAAGCCCAACCATAGCGAGGGTTAAGATAGCGAAGATGCCGTACATCATCATTGGTTGCCCGGTCAGTGACGCAGTGGTGACGGTTTCGATCGAATTCATAGATACCTCCATAGCGGAAGGAAGAGATCAACTAACCAACCGCAAACAATACACACCAGATCCCCAGACATTAAGGGCATTTGGTTGATGAATGCGTTGGTCTCGTCGAGTTGTGTTAACAACTTTATTTGCCGGATAGTGACTGACCACTAACGAGATGACGACAAATAAAACGAATACAAAAACCAGCTCTTGATGGAACGGGTATCGTATTCGGGACTACTCCCCAAACAACAGGGCGGAGTGTATTCCAATAACTGCAGAAGAGAAACAAATAATTTCTATCAAAACGATAAACGCCCCAACGATGCTCGAGATAGACAGTTGAGGCGTGTAATCAATTTAGGCGTTTATTCGTTTAAGCGGTTTGAGCTTTTAACTCAACAGGTTTGTCATCAATAGGAATATGAAGCAAACCCGCAACAACAGCCATAGCGACGGTAGACCACCAGATTGGCTCATAGGTGCCATAGTAGTCGTAGATTAGACCACCCGCCCACGCACCTAAGAAGCTGCCTATTTGATGAGTAAAAAATACCAAGCCGTAGAGCGTTGACATGTACTTTGCACCAAAAATATGACGGACTAGGCCAGATGTCAGCGGAACGGTACCTAGCCAAACAAAACCAATGGCACCACCAAAAATAGCCGCGGTGTACTCGCTGATAGGGAAGATAACAAAGCTAGCAATCACAACGGCACGTAACATATACAGCCAGAACATAATGTGACGTTTGTTGTAGCGGTCTGCCATCAGTCCCCAGAAGTAAGAGCCAAAAATATTGAAGATCCCAACGTAAGCCAGCGCCATAGCCGCACTTGATGCTGGCAATTGCTTATCAGCCAAATAGCTTGGCAGGTGTGTTGCAATAAACATGACATGGAAGCCACACACAAAGAAGCCAGCATGGATCAGCCAGTAACCCTTATGATTAAAAGCCTGTTTCAGTGCTTGAGACAGCGTCAGTTCATTTTGAGCAGAAGACAGTGCTGCTGTCTCTGAAGGCTTCGCCGTTTTCATGAAAGCGGCAAACGCGATCATCAGTGTACATAGCAGTGCAAAGCCCTGAAGCGCTCCCTGCCATCCGAAGTTTGACAGCAAGGCTTGTGCGCCGGGGATCATTGCAAACATACCGAATGAACCTGCCGCAGTTGTAAGGCCGAATGCTTTTGCGGCGTGTTCAGCAGGCACCACTTTAGCGACAGCACCGAGCACAATCACGTAACTGGTTGCGCTTAAGCCTAATCCAACCAGCACGCCAAGAGAAAGATAAGCCATGCCCGTAGATTGCGTCATCGACATCAAGAACAAGCCAAGTGCGTAAGCAACGGCACCCGCCATGATGATGCGTTTCGACCCCCACTTATCTGCAGCCATACCAACAAACGGTTGGAACGCACCAAACATGAGGTTTTGCAGAGCAATCGCTAGGCTAAAAAACTCTCGGCCTGTATTGAAATGTTCTGAAATGGGCATCATGAAGATGCCAAATGATTGCCTAATCCCTAGGCTAATAATTAACGTGCCGATCCCTAGCCAAACTAAAATAGGAAAACGAAAAATACTCATGTTTGACTCTTAATGGTGATGATGGTGGTGGTGTGAATCATGGCTATCCATGCTCTCGTGCGTGTGGCAGCCTGCGTCCATCGCTTGTTGAGCTAAAACCTCAAGTAAGTATGGCGAATGATGCACACCAAAGAGAACGACAACCAGCAACAAGGTCATACGTAATAATTGGGCTTTTAATGTCTGCGAAAACATAGTGGTTGATTCATTTTTAAGGTGGCGCGCAGTGTAAAGAGGTATCTACTATGAGGCAAATGATTATTTGTGTTATATGCTATGCAAAAATTGCATGTATATATGAAAAGTTTTAAGTAATTTTGCAAAGTTGTTCGATTTCGAAGTGGTTTTAATTTGCTGTTTATTCGCACTATTTATTAACGAACGATGTTTTATGGATAAAATTTCAACGAAAAATTCGAACGAGATCACCAAAAATTAGCAATATCATCCTTGCAAAGGCTGCACTAGATTGAAAGTGTCCGGACAGAAACGAAGATTTTAGTTAGCTCAAAAGGAATATCATTATGAAACGTACAATCTCAATTGCAGCAGCTTTGGTTTTGGGTCTGTTCTCTACAGGTAGTGTTCTAGCTCAAAATGACGTGATTCAAAGCGACGTATTGATGCCAGACACCTCAACACAGTATGAATGGGATGATCCAGCAGAACGTCGCGGTGGTGGTATGTTCTGGTCACCAGAGCAACAAGACTCACACACTTATCCACCACGTGAAAAGAATCTAAAGCGAAACTAGCCGTACCGCGATGAATAAATTATGCAGACGAGTAAATGACATGCCGACTGCCATACTGAGTTATCCATAGGTGTTGTAAGTATTAACACTTATGGATAATCGCGTTTTTCTTTGCAAAATCCTCGACACACTGTTGGCATATGCACGCCTTACCAAGCTTTTCTTTCGGCACTTGATTGAGTAATGCCTTTGGAAAACGAACATTTGATTTGAAGCACCAACATTCATCTTTTGATGATTTGGGCTGGCCACATTGATTTGGCTGGTTGCACAGTGGGCAAAGCTTAGTTGGTTTTTCATTAGACATAAAAAGCGGGATCGGTGGTTTAGCTTAGAGAGCTTGATGTTACCGCTTTTTAAACAGGAACGACAGAAAGATGTGGAGAGAAAAATGCGTCAACGACCAGTGAGAGTCAGGCAAAAGTCGCTGACGCAATAACTTTATAAAGCTTCCGTTATGCGCGCTAGGTAAAGGTAATCCTCAAGCGCAAACTTAGAGCAATCACAGCCAATACCCGATTGCTTGATGCCTACGTGTGGTAAATCGATACCATACTTCACACCATTGATCTGTACTTCACCGAATTCCAGTTGGTCAGCCATGCGCTGTGCTTTACCTGTGTCTTTGCTAAAGATATAAGAAGCAAGTCCTGTGTCGGTGGCATTTGCCATAGCAATGACATCTTGATTGTCGTCAATGGTGATCATGCTAATCACTGGCCCGAAGATCTCTTCTTGATAAATGTCCATTTCGGTTGTGACGTCAGTGATGACGGTTGGAGGGTAGAAAGCGCCTACTTCATCTCGGTCAAATGTGCCACCGCGAACCAGAGTTGCGCCACGCGAGAGTGCGTCTTCTACTAACCCATGGATTCGGTCACGCTCCCATTTGTCAATGACAGGCCCCATAACGAAATCAGACTCGATGTCATAGCCGACAGCAACACGGTCAGCTCGCTCAGTGACTTTTTCGAGAAATTCCTTTTGAACGGATTGAGCGACCATTACTCGGTTTGGGGCAACACAAATTTGACCACTATTGTTGTATTTGAGTGCGCACAAGATATCAGCAGCAAGGTCAAGGTCAGCGTCTTCACATACGATGAATGGAGTATTGCCGCCTAACTCCATCGAGTAACGTTTGATAGAGGTCGCGCCTGCTTGCATCACTTTGACACCAGTAGATATCGATCCAATCAGTGTCAGCATCTGAGGGATTTTAGAAGAAGAGAGGTAGTTGCCAACTTCTCTATCATTACCAGCAAACACATTTACCGCGCCTTTAGGTAGACCAATTTCGTGGCAAATTTGACCGACTAGGTAAGCGGAAAGCGGTGCTTTAATGCTGGGTTTCAAAATTATCGGACATCCAGCGGCCATTGCTGGGCCCAACTTAAAGCCGAGATTTAGAAGCGGGAAATTCCATGAAAGATACGCTACGACGACACCAATCGGTAGATGGCGAAGCTGATGCGTAAACTCTTTCTTAGTATCAATAATGGTCGGTGGGGTGTAGCGTTTAATTTCTTCTGAATAGAACGCTAAACTATCGATAAGTGATTGGTAGTCTTCTTCAGTACATGCCCAACTCTTACCGGTTTCTTGATGAACCGCCATTCGCAATGCTTCTTCGTTTCTGATAAGCGCATCTCTGAGCTTGTTCATCCATTTAACGCGTTCAGCGACTGTCGTTTTACCCCAGGTTTTCTCTGCCTCTTTTGCTGCTGATAGAGCAACTTGGGCTGTTTCTTTGTTGGCAACAGAAATTTCTTGAACGATTTCGTCGGTGGCAGGGTTGATAACCGAGTACTTACAATCATTTTCGATTAGTTTTCCATCTATATACATCTTCTGTGTTCCTACTGTTCATATCTTAACCTGACAACAACGCCACACAAATTAAATCTTACCTAAGAATGACTATGGTGAGTTACGTACCGTGATGTCGATATATTGCGTAGTGTTAAATTAACATATTGACTAAGTTATTTAGTAGGTGAAGAACGATTTATCCCAGAATATGGGAACTCATTTCACTCAGGTGGAAATGTCGATTTGATCACATTAATGTAGGGGCAAATCAATGAGGATGAAAATGTCCCTAGAGACCAGTGACATAGCGTGTTGGGATAGGAAGAACAGTCGCGTTGTGTGTGTCAATTTTAAATAAAGTAACATTTAGTTAAAAATATTAATTGGTCATGACTATTTCATGCAATTAATGACTGGTCCGATTTTAAAAAAGAAGCTGTAAATTAAAGAGAGTTGTTTATGAAGATAGTTAATATTATTCCGCACGCAATATCAGTACCACTTGAGACGCCATTCTACTTTTCTCAAGGATGGGTAAAAGCGCGTAGCTCTCTGATTGTTGAAGTGGTGACTGAAGATGGTGTCATCGGTTGGGGGGAAAGCCTGTGTCACGGACTTCAGTCACCACTTATTGCCGCTTCATTTATCGAGCATGTATTTAAGCCAATGCTGATTGGACGTGATGTATTTGACGTCGAGGTGCTTTGGGAAGAAATGTACAACCGTACTAGACCATACGGTCAAGCTGGCGCAGCGGTTAATGCAATTAGTGGTGTGGACATCGCATTATGGGATGCGATTGGCCGCGCTGTTAAGCAGCCAATACACAAACTGATCGGTGGTGCCTTTAGAACAGAGGTCACTCCGTATGCTACCGGCTTCTATCGAATCGAAGGCGCCAATTATCCACAAGATCTGATTACAGAAGCGCAAGGTTACGTCGCGAATGGGCTTAAAGCGCTGAAACTCAAAATCGGTTTTGGAGTAGATAGCGATATCGAGTTGATACATCAGGTTAGAGAAGCAGTGGGCAGTGATATCAAGATCATGGCGGATGCCAATGCAGCCTACAATTTAGGTGCCGCAAGAACCATTATTAAAGAAACTGAGAGCTGTAATCCTTATTTCTTAGAAGAGTTACTCGCCCCTGAGGATATTGTTGGCTACAAGCAAATTAAGAACCTATCGAAAACCAATATCGCAGCAGGGGAGCAGATTTTCGGTAAGCATGGTTATCGACCTTGGCTTGAACAAAGCGCGCTGGATATTATTCAGCCAGACTTATGCTCTTCAGGCGGCATCACTGAGTGCAAGAAGATTGCCGCCATGGCCCAGGCGACGAACACGACTTTGATACCTCATGTTTGGGGCTCAGGAATTGGTATTGCAGCGTCATTGCAATTCCTTGCTTCGATACCCGCCACGCCACTTTCACTTAATCCAATTGAGCCTATGCTGGAGTTTGATCAATCCTCACATCCGTTTAGAACCGATTTGATCTTTGATGGTATTCACTATGCGAACGGGAAAGTAGCCATCTCTGACAAGCCTGGCATTGGCGTAGAGGTGAATACTGAAGTTATTGACAGATTTAGAATCAATTAAGTTTAAAGAGAGAACAATTATGGGAGATGCGCTTAATGAAGTCGCGTGGTTGATTATTGATTGGGGAACCACTAACTTCCGTGCTTTTGCTATGGCTCAAGACGGCCGAGAAATCGACCGTATAGAGAAACATATCGGTTTACTTTCTATTCAGCACGGACAGTTTTCACAAGCCTTAGAGCAGGTATTAAGTGGATGGATAACAGATTACCGCAAGTTGCCTATTTTCATGGCAGGCATGGTAGGTTCACAGCAAGGTTGGCACGATGTTCCGTATGTAACCACACCCGCAAAAATTGGAGATGTCGCCAATAATGCGTTCACGTTTGATCTCGAGTGGGGTGCCAAAGCCAGCATTTATCCGGGTGTAAAACACAAGAATGCTCAAAGCCAATTTGATGTGATGAGAGGGGAAGAAGTTCAACTTATTGGTGCAAGAGCACTATTAGCAACAGACAACTTTCATGCGGTGTTACCTGGGACACATAGTAAGTATGCTCACGTGACGGATGGTGTTATTCAGAGCTTTTCGACTTATATGACGGGTGAAATGTACTCGGTACTGTCGAAACACACCATTTTAGGAAAAGATTTAAGTCCAGCGAAAGCGGAGTTTGATTCTGTCGCTTTTTTGAAAGGTGTTGAAGAGAGCTCTGTTGAGAGTTTGACTAATCAGTTGTTTTTAGCAAGGACACATCGCTTGTTTAAGCAGCTAAATAGTGACGATGTTTTGGACTACTTGTCTGGGCTGTTGATTGGTCACGAAGTGAAATCAATTATCGGGCTGATTAATTGTCGCAAAGAGCCTCTTAACCTGATCGGTAGTTATCAACTAAGTAAAAAGTACGAAATGGCGCTGAATTCACTCGGATTTATCTCTCAAGTCCTAGATGGAGAAGAGTGTTTTATCGAAGGAATGAAGCAGTTAGAAAGGGAGCTGGAACATGAAGAAATGGACATCCTTTCATAAGGATCATCAAGTGCCGCTGGTGGCGATAATCCGAGGTGTTGAGCCACGCGACGTACTTGAAGTCGCGGAGGCGCTAGTAGAGCAGGGATTTACGATCATTGAGGTGCCATTAAACAGTCCTAATGCGCTAGAGAGCATTCAAATTTTAGTCGACAACATGGCGGATCGAGCTCTGGTTGGCGCGGGCACAGTTACCAACGTTATGGAAGCTCAAGCAGTGTTGGAGACAGGCGCACAACTGATTGTCACTCCAAACGTAAATCCAGAAGTCATTGAACTGGCAAGGATGCACGATTGCAGCGTATTTCCTGGTGTTATTACACCGTCAGAAGCGTTCAGTGCCCTGAATCATGGGGCAACGGGTATAAAGTTGTTCCCGGCCGATGTCATTGGTTTAGACGGGTACAAGGCGCTAAAGTCTGTGCTACCGAAAGAGACGATTTGTTTGCCGGTTGGCGGTATCAATCCATCCGTTGATTCCATGCAGCCATGGTTGGAAGCTGGTGTGAGCGGGTTCGGTTTAGGCTCGGCACTTTACAAGCCGCACATGTCACTGGAGCAGGTAAAGACCAACGCGAAGCAATTTGTTGAGACCTACACAAGCTTGGCTTGATTGATACCTTCCTAGTATTAAATCACGCAAAGGATCTGATTTCGTCAGATCCTTTTTTGTTGGTTGTCACCTAAAGTGGTTGTCTTTCGCGGACGAAGGTGGTTTGGACCAAGTTGCCAAGAACGACTTCGCTCTTGCTTACTTTAAAGTTAAGAGGCTGGTCTAAATCACCAAATAATGGCGCTCCTCCACCTAAAAGAATAGGGAAGCGAGTAATGACCATCTCATCAATTAAGTCCTCTCTCAGAAAGTTTTGAATGGTCACTCCGCCGTCGATATAGAGGTCATTTACCCCCTGAGCACCAAGTTCAGAAAGAATGTTCTTTAACTCTCCTTTTACAAGGAAAACTTTACCTTCCAGCTCTTCGGGTACCGTCTGCATCGTATTACTTAACACGTATACAGGCTTGGTGTACGGCCAGTCACAACCAAAGCTCAATACAACGTCTAAAGTGTTCCTTCCCATAATCAAGCCGTCTACACGTTCCATGAGGCTGAAGAAACCAGTATCAATGTTGTCAGGGTTAGGCACGGAATGTAGCCAGTCTAATTTACCCTCTTTGTCAGCAATGAAGCCGTCAAGACTGGTCGCGATAAATACGATGTTTGCCATAATATCCTCGTTAGAATTTGCTCATTGGGTAGACATGAAAGTAGATATAAGATTAAATCTACAGTGTAGAATTAATCTTAGTTTATCGGTGACATTCCATGACTGTCAATAAAAAGAAGCGTGGCAGACCACAAGGTCATGCATCTCAAATGAGTCAATCGGCCATCTTAGAAACGGCTAAGTGTCTGATGAAAAAAGAAGGAAAAGTTCCTAGTATTAGAGCACTAGCAATAGCATTGGATGTCGATCCGATGGCCATCTATCACTACTTCAAAAACAAGAATGCACTTCTTGAGGCCTTGACGACATCATTGGTTGCGGAGATATACAACCCCGTGGGTGATACAGACTGGCAACAGGAGATCAAGTCGCTTTGTGTTAGCTATATAGAGTTGTTGAGAGAGTACAGTGGTTTGTTACAAACCATGTTAAGTATGACCTCACATGGCCCAGCCCAAGTGTTTAGCGAACGCTATCAAATGATCGTGAGGCCGTTAGGGCTTAGTGAACAGATGCAGAAAAATGGGTTGGACTTGCTTGCTGACTATCTACACGGTTTTGCGTTCGCAATCAGTTGTCATAATGATCAGAGTGAAATAACAACAGAGATGATGAACGGGCCAGTAGCACTGATTTGCAAAGCACTCATGGCCGAGAGTTACTCAAACTAACGGTTATTCGCTGAGCAAGTTTGTTTAGTGTGGCCCAGTGATGCATAGACCACATGAATCAAGCAGGTTTCTTAGTTCAGTCTCTCAGTGATCATTCGACTGTATCGTGTCAGAACGGGGATCAGTTGTTCCATTCGCTGGTCTGGCATATAAGGCTTGATACTGGTCACCGACATTGCCGCAATGATATTGCCGTATTTATTGCGGATTGGCACGGCGACACAACGAACGAGTTCCTCGTTATCCTCTAAGTCATAACTGTAATCGCGCTTCGAATAGACTGACATACGCTTGAGCATCGTTGGCAGGTCGATATCGTCATTTTTCTTAATGAGCCTTTGCCATTCCATCTGAGGCATGTCGATCATCAGCGACTTACCAATCCCTGTCGCTGCAAGAGGCAGTCTATCGCCTATTCTCGAGCGAAGTTCAATTGGACGTTTACCCGAAATTTTGTCTAAGTAAAATATATGGTCTTCATCTTTAATACCAAGGTGCACGGTATCCATGGTTTGCTCTGCAAGCTCAGATAGTATAGGGTGTGCGATCTCTTTAAGCGGCATGTCTTTTTGTGCTTTGTTGCCAAGCTGAATCATTTTGGTTCCAAGCACAAGCCCAATCCCTTTAACTTCTCGAATATAACGAGCATCAATGAGACCTTGTAGAATACGGTGAACCGTTGATTTAGGTAAGGTGGTTGCTTCACAAATAGCCTTAAGCTGTCGGTGTCCTTCCGCAACCGCATCGACAACATCGATGGCTTTGTTAAGTGACTGGTTCCCATTGTTATTATTCATTTGGATTTCCTATAGGGTGACTTAAACATCAGCGAGCTAAGTAGAATAATCATAGCTTCGATGAATAATAATTATGTTAGTGGAAACGTATCCAAATAATTGTGACCATGGCAGAGTAAACATATGTGGTTACACTTTTCCCATATTATGGAATCCATTTATGCCTCTGATGGTGAACAAAAAGATCAATTAATCGAACAAGTTGGCATCTTCGGCCACTTTCATGATCACAGTTGCTGGGCGTCGATGTTCAAGCAGTCTAGCCATGATCAGCATGGCCTTTTCTGATTGTCTAAAAAACTCGAAATAACCCTCACACAAGTAGTTGTGTTGCTGTCCCTTTTGTGTCGTCACAAAGCGATGTTTAGGACATCCTCCATAGCAGGCAAAACGGTAGCGACAAGCGTTGCACTTTTGATTGAGAGAGGTCGATTTAGATTGACTGAACTGAACCGCCTTCGGGCTGTTATTCATGATTTCTATGGTCGTGTGATGAATGTTACCCAGTTTGTATTCTGGGTAGACGTAGTGATCACACTGATAAAGGTCTCCGTTGGCTTCTAAGGCAAAAGAGTGACCACACTCAGCGGCAAGAGTGCAGATACCCGCCGGTTGATTGAGCCAACTGGCGAGAGTTGAGTCGAAAGTTTGCACAAAAGTGGTACCAACGTCTTTTTTAACCCACTCTTTAAAAATAGTGACAAGGAAGTGACCATAATCTTTTGCAGCCACAGACCATGGTGTGACGGTTTTTGAGTGATCCAAAGGAGAAGCAAGATCTAAGTGCCATCGATTATCATCTGTTGATAAACGCTCGACGAGCGGAATGAACTGGATGTACTTAGAACCGATGGATTTTAGGAATTGGTATACTTCGAGTGGGTAACCCACGTTACCCGCACTGACTACAGTGAGTGTGTTGAACTCGATCTCATGTTTTTTGAGTAACTCAATCGCCTTCATGACTTTTGAGTGCGTTCCCTTTTGGCTGCGAGTAACACGGTATTGGTCGTGAAGATGCAGTGGACCATCAATGGAAATACCGACCAAGAATTGATGGCGTTTAAAAAACTGACACCAGTTTTCATCAATGAGTAGCCCATTGGTTTGAAAGGCGTGGTAAATCTGTTTCCCGTTGGCATATTTTGCACACAGCTCGACAACACGTTGATAAAACTCAAGCCCTAACATCGTGGGCTCTCCACCTTGCCAAGCAAACTCTACCGTAGGACCACTTTGGGCTTGAATATACTGTTCAATAAATCGCTCCAATGTGTCGTCTGACATGCGCCAGTTAGATTGTCTTTCTGGATAGAGCTGCTCTTTTTCGAGGTAAAAACAGTATTCACAGTCAATATTGCAGACTGAACCTGAAGGCTTTGCCATCACGTGGCATTGATTGACTTGAACCATAGTATTCCTATTTACAGACATCATCGATAAGAGGGTTATCGGTCGTGCTGTTGTTTACGCTAGCTTTGCAGCAAGTTGTCTTTATATTTTGCTAATTGTTGAAGATCGACTGGCACAGGTTTTCGACTCTCTGGTATTAGGTAGCCTAATTCCTTAAGTTTTTTACAGTATCTGATGACTGTGCTGATATCGGTACCACTGTACTCACTAATCTCACGATAGGTCCAAGGGTAGTTAGGATATAGGTCGAACACGTGAAATACGGAGTCGAGAATTCGTTTCTTAGCACTAAATGCAGTGAACTGCATTAGACGTTTTTCAGCTTCCCCAAGCTCAAAACACACCTCTTTCATCAGGTAGTTAGCGAGCTCAGGGGATTGCTTATCGAGCTCTTTAAAACTATTCACTTTTGCATGGACGACGGTGCTATTGAGCATAGCTCTGGCGGTAGAGGGGTAGTTTTGGTTAGTAAACAGTGACCGATAACCAAAGTATGAACCCGGACCATAAATGCGTAAAAGTGATTCTTTGCCAGTTTCTGATACTTGATATAGACCGACCAGACCAGAGTCAACATAGTAGACCCCACTGGATGGTGATCCACTTTGATAGATAGCTTGTCTTTTACTGTACCGACTAAACGCCAACGAATGTTGAGAGTCTTCCTTGATATTTATCATATGACTTCTTTCTCTGTTGAGCCCCACAATTTTATCTTGGCAATTTAATTCTGAATATGGTCTGAGCTATAAAGTTTGAACTGGATTCAGTATTAAGCTTTACCCATGAGAACGTTTACAGTATCACGTATTATGGGGAGGAATAATGTCTAATATAATGGCTGAGTTAGTTGTGACGGAATTTATTTTATTAAAAGTTCTACTAGGTGGGATTTTTGGATTTTGTTTAGGATTAACAGGAGTCGGTGGCGGTGTATTACTGATACCTATGTTGCAACTATTTTGCGGAATGTCGACCGTCTTGGCCGTGGGAACAGCGAGTTTGATCTCGGCAATGGTAAAAATTAATGCATCGATTGTTCATGTCAAAGCTAGTAACGTTTCTTGGCGTCAAGTTTGCCTGCTGTTTATTGGTGCGGTACCTATTACCATCTTAGTGACGCAAGTCGTTGTGTACTTCAATCAACACCCCATTCATGGTGAGCTAACTCAGTCCTTTATTTCAATGTTGGTTGTTGTCGTCATGATTGGGTCGCTGATATCCGTTATTTATGGTGCTAAGAAAGCTGAAAGCTGTGTCTTAGCGGATAGTCATCACTCTGTAAAGCCGAGTAAAGCTGTTTTGTCGGGCATGTTCTGTGGTTCGGTATTAGGCTCAACCGGTGTTGGAGGTGGTGTGTTGCTGCTGCCTATATTGAATAACGTACTTAAGTTGGACATTAAAAAATCGATAGGATCTTCTGTTGTTCTTGCCCTGTTTTTATCAGCAACAGCCGCGATCGGCTATGCAAAAGGAGGGCAGGCTGATAGCGCTACAGCGATCTGGTTTGTGGTGGGTTCATTTGTAGGTGTTCCTCTATCTGCATGGGTATTAAAAAGACTGACTACACGGGCGATCTACGCGATCACGCTGGCGGTTATTTGCAGTAGTTTAGTGATGTTTGTCTTCGTAGGTTAGTTTGGTAATTATCCCTTGAGTGTTTACATTCAAGGGGTAAACAGCTTTTTATTCTATTTGAAGAACTGACTTGTCATTTGCAAGATATAAGTGGACGCTAACAAAAATATTACTGTTGAAACAATCAGTTTAATGTACTTTGAGCGAGAGAGTGTACAACTGCATGCAACAAGCATAGCGAAAATACTCGCTACAAATATGATAGGGTTTGCATGGGACATCGAGAATCGAAATAAGATAATACCAATGCCGAATAGAACAAGCTGTGTTCTTAGCCAAGAAAGCGCTGTTCGCTCTTTTTGGAGTCCTTTGACTTGATTCATATACTGATAGCGACCGAAATTGTGATAGTGAGTATCAGGAGTATTGTGCTTATGAGTTTCATGTTTGAGGTGTATCGTAGCGCTTTATTGTGTCTCATAGCTTGTTCATTGTATGACCATCGACGGTAGGCATATATTGCTACAAAGCCAGAACAAAGACATAAAAAACATGAGATGATTAGTCGTATTGTTGGATTGGCTAAATCTGGCGTAAGCTGATCTAGCGCAATCGCCCCAGCGAGTAGTGCAAGTGAGGTTCTAATCCATGCGAGGTATGTTCGTTCATTTGCCAGTGAAAAACGATAGTCTGGCGCTACGCCTTCCTCTCGCCATTGTCCTTTTCTTCTCAAGTAGATTTTTTTCACAAAGTACACTCCTTTAGTCAACTTCTGCAGGGGGTTAAGACTCCCGAGATTTAAATAATGAGATAAACCGGAATCATTAAGTGTGACACCTGTGGGTTAGGTCTATCCTACAAGAAATATTTCATCTCAAATATGGTCGAAGCCATAAATGCAATGACATTCCAATGCGACATGCTCCTAATTTGCTCAGATTAGATTTACTCGTTTCAGAGCCTAGTATGAGCCGTTATTGAGTACGCAGTTTGATATCTGGTTGAACACACAATTCCATCATATGGGATAGTTCGACCAATAAATATCTGATGTGACTTAGTTCACGGAACTTTGATGGGTTAATGGTAAAAATAATAACTAATCGATTGGCAGTCATCTGTTAAATAACGGTTTATTAACGATTAATCATTGTTAAATGACGGCTTGATATAGTTTGCATTGTGCTTTCTAAGGCTAAAAAGCAAAAAGAGTACTTATTGGCTCTATTTAATTGTTGGCTGGGAAATGGTTCTCGGATCGACGTTTTATATTCTAAATAAAGTTCATAGAGTTAATTAGTTGTAGATTGAATATGACCAATTAGCTTTGCAAATAAGTGAAAGAGATTCAATCAGTTCCAAATACAAATGTTGAAGGATTAAGCATGTTTTCAAATATAAAAACAGGTGAGGCGAGACTCACGAGTGGTTTTTGGGCAAACCGTGTCGAAAACTACATGGAGATTATCTATAACCTCGAAGCCGCTTTGCTCAATGAGACCAATGCTGCGCGTCTATTAAACTTCGGTATCGCAGCTGGAGAAGTGGAAGGCAAGTTTCACGACAACTATTGGTCAGATGGAGACTGTTATAAATTCTTAGAGGGCTGCTGTAACCAATATGCGACCACTCAAGATGAGCGTATCCTAGATGTCATCAACAAATATATCCCATGGATTGAAGCTAGCTTAGAAGAAGATGGCTACATCGGTACTCAGACGCTGCTTACTGACGTGGAACGTTGGGTTGATATCGAAGTTCATGAGCTATACAACATGGGACATCTGCACACCTTGGGGTGCGTTCACTTTGAAGCAACGGGTGATGAGCGCTTACTGAACGTCGCGATTAAAAATGCAGATTATCTATGGGACTTGTTCTCTCCAGAGCCGTACGAATTGGCTAACTTTGGCTTTAACCCAAGTCAAATCATGGGCTTAGTGGACCTGTATCGAACAACAGGAAATGACCGTTACCTAGAGCTAGCTGATATCTTTGTCTCAATGCGTGGCCGTAAACTGGAAGCCGCGAGTGAGACGCACTCTGGTAAAGATTGCTCACAAAATCGTACTCCGCTGAGAGATGAAACCCAACCTGTCGGTCATGCTGTAACGGGGGCCTATTTGTATGCGGGTGCGACAGATGTCTATTCACACACGGAAGAGCCGGCGCTATTAGATGCCGTCAGTCGCATTTGGAAAGATTTGGTTAAACGTCGTATCTACATTACGGGTGCGTTAGGCCCTCAATATGTTGGCATTTCTGACCGAGGTGACCGTGTTTATGAGGCTTTTGCTTCAGAGTATAACTTGCCACATCGTGTCGCTTATAACGAAACATGCGCGAATATTGCTGGTGCAATGTGGGCAAAGCGTATGCTTAATGTAACAGGGGAAGCGGAATTCGGTGATTGGTTTGAAACCATCATGTTTAACTCAGGTATTTCTGGTTCAAGCTTAGACATGAAGCGTTATTTCTATGCTAACCCAGGCTCACATCGTCGTGATCATCATATTGAACCGACATTTGAGCAGTTCTCGCACGTACCTAACCAGCGTTTCTTTACTTTTGATTGTTGGTGCTGTCCTCCGCAACTTCTGCGTACTTACACCGGTATGCCTAAGTTTATCTACTCTAAGAATGAACAGGGTATCTCTATCAACCTGTTTGCGGGCAGTGAAATCGATACTGAACTGACAAAGGGAGAGCGTGCGAAGGTTGTCATAGACACCAATTACCCTTGGACTGAAACGGTTGCCATTAAAGTCGTGGATGCGCCTGCGGACGGCTTTGAACTCAGCTATAGAATCCCGGCTTGGTGTGATGAAGCAACGGTTAACGGCGTAGCGACCAATTCAGGAATCAAAAAGCAAACCGTTAGATCAGGTGAACAAATTAATATCGTCTTGCCAATGAAAGTAGAGCTTTATGGTGCAAACCCAATGCTTGAGCAAAGTAACGGAATGGTCGCAGTTAAGCGTGGCCCGGTTGTATACTGTTTAGAGGGCTCTGATATCGATAGCGAGCAATACACCATTGATGATCTCGTGTTGCCAGTCGATGCCGTATTTGAGGAGGAGACAATTAAAGATCTTCCTTATGATATGGTTGGCCTCAAGACTCAAATGGACGTACGACCAACGAAAGAGACGTTGTACTTTAAAGTCGAGCCTGACTTGAATAAGAAAGTGTCTGTTCGTCTGATTCCTTACTTCGCTTGGGCGAACCGAGAGGAACAAGATATGGGTATCTGGTTCCCTCGTGGCTAAACACGAGTTGTAAGATCGCAAACGCCATACAGTTGTATGGCGTTTTTTTTGACTGTGGGTTTACTTCATGACAAATCTGACCAGGTTTACACAGTATCTTATTGATTAATTGGCTATCTGATCCTGATTTACTAGATGTGCTGGGTGTTTGTATTTCGGTGGTCAATAGTACAATTGCAACACCAATCGATAGAATTTAAACATAAGTTCATTTCCCTTCGTTCTAGTGCGTTTAGTCCAAACAAATAGAAGACGATCTTGTTAAATGGCAGAGTATTTGTGACTAGAGGTTAAAATTCGGTATACAGAGAACTTACAACTAGACCTCGTAAAGACAACTCTGAGGGTATTAGAAAGCGATTAATCGGCCGCTCAAAATCAGCTAGTACGTAGTAATTCATTTAAGGTAGTTTGCTGAGCAACAAAAGAAGGGGTTAGATACACTAGCATCTAACCCTTTATTGTATGCGATTCGAAAAGTCGAAAGATTACTTCACGGTGATAGTGACAGAGTCAGTAAAACCACCATTCTTCGTTTTTACCGTTACTTGAGCTGTCCCTTTTCCTTTTGCCGTCACTTGCCCTTGCCCGTTGACAATTGCGACTGAAGGGTTGTTTGATTGGAATGTCACGCTTTGGTTACTCGCGTGACTTGGGAGAACTGACACGTTCAGAAGTTTAGTTTGTCCTAATGATAGACTAAGACTAGATGGCGACACTTCAACACCTGTCACTGGTGTCCACCCCCCACTATTGTCAATAACGTTTACAACGCTTTGGCTTGTGTATGCACCATCATTGGTGGTGACAGTGATATTGGTTGTTCCCTTTACTTTACCCGTGACGACACCGGAATTATTAACTGATGCGATGTTAGAGTTATCAGAGTAGTAGTACACTCCTTTGTCGCTGGCGTTGTATGGCTTAACTGTGCTGGTCAGTTTCACGGTTTCATTCACTTTGACCGACGCAGTTTGTGGGGTTAGCTCAACACCAGTGACAGGAACGTCATTACTGTCACCATTGCCAGTAATCTTGATTGGCTCTATTGGGCTCTGAGCATATACAGGGTTGCCATTGGATGAACTGAATACCGGTGCTAGTGCGTAGTAGTGACCGTTTGGTAATTGATTGCTTGGTGTCACTCCTGACAGGTCAAGAGATAACGTCGTTTTGCCTGCATATTTATTGGCATCTGAGGTTGTGCTAGGGTCATTTGAACTTCGAATAACTTGTACGACACCAGAGGCATTTTTCTCGACGAGGTTGACTGTCACGCCATTGTAATTACCAGATTCAACATAGAAATCGCTGCCGCCGTGATAGTTAACACTCACATCCAGTGGCTTGCTATTTGGATATTCAGTGCCGGTGTATTTGTCTTGATCTTCAACCCAGACGGAAGGCAGCGCTTTCCAAGTTTTGACATAGTTGACCTTCATGCGTGCTTTTTCAGGAAATCCCTCGGAAATGATATTGTCAGGATTAGGATCCGCTCTTTGGCAGTCAGGATTATATTTGATGAGGTGGCGTCTAAGACCTTGAGAGAAGGTAACGCGCATCGGACGGTGCCACCATTTATTGGGTTTTGAGCCGACTTCAACACCATCGACATACCATGTAATGCGGTCAGGGCGGTTTTCTACAGCATAAGTGTGGAAGTCTAAACGTGGGTCAAAAGGTGCTCGATAGTGCAGGAGTTGCGCTTCAGGGTTTGGCTTTGGTCGCTTCCAAACGATTTGACCGTTTTCCTCAACTCGAGCATGAAGGTTATGGTCCATATCATATTGGTCATCAAAATCGGTTGGACTTCGCCAGTCCGCTTGTTGTAATTCAACGATGTCGATTTCGCTATAGTCTACATATTGCTTAGTTGGATCGTTGCGATCATCATAGGGATGGTCGTCACTGTACAACCAAAATGCAGGGCTCAAGCCAGGGAAAATTTCAACACCTTTGATTTTGGCTTCGTAAAACCCGTAGACCCCTTTCGCAATGGAATGAACGGCACCAGACTTATAGTAGAACTCGCGATCGACAAACTGCGGTGGCCCACCAGCAACCCCATCCCAACAACTGTCGGCGAAGCGGCGAATATGCGTGTCTTGAGTGGTTTCAATGACGAGGTTTCCGTCTTGGACATAGGTATTTGCAGGGTCAAAGGTCCATGCACCGACATTAAGGCTTGCGGGCGCATTTACCCACTTGCCTGGGTTGAGTGATCCTGAAGTAAAATCATCACTTTTGTCGCCAAGTTCCTGCCAACGCACTTCACCAGGGTGAAAGCCCGTGGGTCGAACAACGCTTGCATTAGCACTTGATATGGCCACCGCGAGGGTAGACAGCAGAAGGTAACGTAATTTCATTATTTTGTATTCTCGTTGGTTAATATATTAGTTAGTAGGGATGTTCGGTGACTAATAATAGTTTTCATTGAATATATTAACGTGATGAAAATCTAATGAATTGTATCCTGTATAAATATTCCGATTGATGGGATAATTGAGTTTATTGATTCAATATGTAACCAATGATGCGTGGTAATAAAAAAAGAGTTAGCTCCAGCATTGCTACCCCCAAATGCAGCAATGCCAAAACCAACCCAAATATAGCTAAAATGCTAAATAATAACGAAAGAAAGGAATGAAACGTTTAGTCGAGAAGTCCTATTATTCTTTGTTCCATACGCGAACGTATTCGACTTCCATTGTTGTTGGTAGGCCGCTATCTGCCTCTGCAACGTCAACTGGGTAGAATTGGTTACAATCCCAACGAGTGAATTTCTTGCCACGCATACCCAGAGATAGGGCAACGTTCATCTCTTTATGCCAGTAAAGGTTCTTCTTGTGACCTACTTCTTCACCATTTACATACCATGTAATATCTTCAGGTGTTACATTGACAGCATAAATAGCAAACTCTTCACGTGGGTCGAAGCCAAGGTTGTGTAGGTTCTGGTGTGTTTCTGGGTTTGGCTTAGGACGTACCCACTGTGGTTTACCATCTTTAACAATGATGTTGTGAAGGTTGTGATCACTGTGCGTAGGATCTTCTTCATCTTGAAGCAACTCTACAACGTCGATTTCAGCGTACTGGATATCACCTTCGTTTTTCAGTGCCGTATCAATGTTACTGTAGATCCAGAATGCAGGAGATACGCCAGGGTGTAAATCTGTACCTTTGATTTTCGCTTCGTAATAGCCGTAGACACCAGAGGCCTTAGATTTCACCATGCCTGATTTGAAGAATAGTGGAAAATCGTAGATCGTTTTTTCGTTACAGCCATCTTCGAACTTGCGGTTATGTTTCTCATAAGACGCAGTCAACTTCAGTTTACCGTCTTCAACGATGGCATTATCTTTCTCCCAAGTCCAAATCTGGAAAGGGTTAGGTTGGAAATCCCATTTGCGAGTATCTTCAAACTCGAATTCATCTGAACGGTCGTCTTGAAGAACCCATTTCTCGCCTGGTTTTGCAGTATGTGGAAGAACATCTGCCGCAAATACATTACCAACGAAAAGACATGAAGCACCCATTAATAAGGGGATCAAGTTCCGTTTACTAGACAAGTTTAAAGCCATATATATATCCTTATGATTCTATCTTAATAAGTTTATTTAAATGATGGTAATTAATAGTTCTGTGAGGCAATTAATTATAGCAAGCGGATTAGTTAATTGCCTTCATCAGAGCTATGGTTAAATTCTATCACTATTGTGGATTGATATTGTGATCTATATCCTCACATTAATTCCTTAATCAATCGTCCCGATATATGGGATGGGATTGCCTAATTTTCATTTGCAATAAAAAAGCGAACTGTTCAGCTCGCTTTTTAAATAGAGTCAATTAATTACCATAAAGCATAATGATTAAATATGCCCAAATCACATTCGATGTGTTTTTGGAAAAGCCTACCCTTGAATGAATCACATATAGAACGGATGATAGGGTCAGTACTCACCGCAAGGTTAACCGTCTCCTTGATGTCCTCTCTGTGATCGTAAAGCTCTTCTTCGCCAGTATCTAAGTAGTAGGTGTATCTGAAGTGGTGATCAAACAGTGAAATGTTACGATTTTGCTCTCGCGCGGTGTAACAGGTGACCATAGGTGTATTGTCCTGTGCGGCCTCACTGAATATATCAACGCCTTGAACGAATGTGGGTACTTCAACTCCTACTAAAGAGAGGAGTGTAGGAACAACATCAGCGTTACTCATAGGCGTCGCACAATCGCTTGGTACGGTCATTCCTTTGGCTGGCTTAAGAACGAACGGTAAATGCAATAGGTTATTGAATGCGACATCATATTTACAGATCATATCGAGATCGCCAAGGAAGTCACCATGGTCAGAAGTAAATACGATGATGGTGTCGTCATAGATACCCAGCTCTTTGGTTTTCTCAATGATTTTTCCTACGGACTTGTCGATAAGTTTTACCGACGCTGCAGTATAACGGTACGCTTTAGCCAGGTCTTCTTTACTTGCACTAAAGTTCTGCATTGTTTGTTCAACTGCGTCAGGCTTCTTGCCGACTAGATCCTCTTTTCGCGCAAATTCTGGAAGAGGGATATCATGGAACTCCGCCGCAATTGACTCGGGTGGTGTAAACGGGTGGTGAGGGTCTGGGTAACCTACAAAGATAAAGTTTGGTTTATCGCTGTCATTTGTCTGCTGCTGCTCGAGATGTTGGCAGACTTCATCGGCTAGCCACATGGTATTGTGCAACTCTTCTGGTAACTTAGAAGCATAGATATCATCGGCAATTGAACCTTCTTTAGTATTGATATCTGCGCCCGGGAACACCTTATCTAAATACTCTGGAAAGTTTTTATGTAGCCAACGACCATAGTGGCCACGGTTGTAACCACATGGAGCTTCACCATGTCCAAGGATCAGTTTCTTTTTTGCAAACCCGTAATAGGGGGCTTCGTCAAACTCGGTCTCTTCTTCTTCCCATCTTGCATAAGAGTCGTAGAAGTCGTAGGAACGATCTGCCAGCATTGGCTCTAGGTGCAATTTGCCAAACAGAGCGGTGTTGTAGCCATTTTCAGAGAGCATGTCGGCTATCGTTGGGATCTTATCCATCACGTCAACACCAAATAGACGCTGGCTGATGACGTTATTCTTGTCTTCGCAACCATTATCACGACGCCACAGTGGAATACCGTTTGAGGAAACGCCATGACCCGGTACATACAAGCCCGTCATCAAACTTGCTCTTGAGGGCATACACGCTGCGTTGGTTGATATATGACGAGAAAAGTTACAGCCCTCTGAAGCTAATTGGTCAATATTTGTGGTTTGTGCATGCTCATTACCGTTGCAACCTAAGCTGTCAAAGCGTTGTTGGTCGGTATGTAGAATAATAATGTTTTTTTTCATAAGTGTTCCCAAATTGAAAAGAGGGCCCACGAGTAGTGGGCCTTTTACTGATTATTTAGCTTGAGCCGGAGAAAGCTCTGATAGGTCACCTTCCACCAAAATTTCTTCAATTTCTTCAATCGACTTGTTCTTTGTTTCAGGAAGAATGAACATCACAAGCAAGATACCGATTGAGCTGCAAATAGCGTAGCTAAGGAACGTATTTGCTGCGCCAAATGTGGTGAGCTGCCATGGGAAGAAACGCTGTACGAAGAAAGCGGCCAAGCTTGCTACTAAGCCAAAGCATGGAATAGCGATTGAGCGTACAAGGTTTGGAGTTATTTCCGAGAACACTACCCACATCATTGGACCAATCGAGAAGAAGAATGCGGCTTTAAATACAAAGATTGCCGTCACGATCATCCAAGGATTAAGTTTGATGAAAGCATTGATGAATGCGCCCTCGTTAAGCGTCATGTCATGCTCAGAGTAAAGTGGGCGAATGGCGTTTTTAAACTCACGGTCAGACTCATAAGTGTTGCCAACGAGAGTTTGTAGCGGTGTTGTATCAACTTTTTGCTCAAGAGCAACGACTTTCTCAGCATTGATTTCGTATTTTGCGCTGCTAAAGCCATACCAGATAGTTAAGTGACTTAGTGCAATGGTAAGAAGACCGACTAAAAGCAGAGTGCGACGACCGGTTTTATCGACAAGCTTCATCGCTATCATCGCAAACACGATACTGATAAGACCAAGAAGCGTTGTTTGGAAGAAGGCATTGTTTTCACCCAAGCCGACTTGTTCGAAGATCATTGGTGAGTAGTAAGATACCGCACCCATACCGCTGAACGATTGAACTAAAGCGAGACCAATACCAATCGTTAAGATTGTTTTCATTCGTGGTGAGAAAAGGATCTTAAGCTGTGAAGCTAGAGGGATGCTGTGGTCTGTTTTTGACAGGTTCTCAAGAATCTCTTGAACAACACCGCTGACTTCTTTTTCTGGGGTTACTTTAGTAATAACAGCCACTGCTTCTTCTTTGTAACCTTTTTTCATCAACCAGCGAGGTGATTCAGGGAGCTTAAATAGTGTCAGTGTCCAAAGAATTACGACAGGGATCTCTGTAGCAAACATCGTTCTCCAAACGTTCTCTGTTGAGAATAGGAAGGACTGTTCGTTTACTAACAATACACAACCATAGTTGATTAAGTAGGCAACGAAGAAGCCGATACCCATCATCACCTGGTTTGATGCCACGAATTTACCGCGCATTTTACTTGGAGCGAGTTCGCCAATGTACATAGAAGCGATACTTAGACAACAGAACGCCATGCCACCAAGCATACGAGCCAACACGAGCACTTCGTAGCTGTTGGCGAAGGTAGAGGCAATCGCTGATACCAAGTATAAACCTGAAATAACCAGCATCATTTTCTTACGGCCAATCTTGTCAACGATACTGCCGCTGAACAAGAGAGCGATGATGGCACCGAAAGCGGGTGCACTTACGACGGTACCAATTTGAAGGTCGGTAAGACCGAACTCCGCTTTAATGAACTTTACTGTTCCTGAAATAATCCCAGCATCGACGCCAAATACAAATCCGCTCAAGACTATAATGGCCATGTAGAATAGGAGGTTCTTATTTTGTTTCATGGTAAACAAATCCTTGTATATATGTGTTGCAACCACTGTTGATTAATTTTTAATCTGAAATGGTTATTTGTATTAATTTATAATTCGAACACGCAATCTATCTTTTCATCGAGAGTTAAATTAGCACAGCGAATTGATAATATAGTCGACATAGATCACGCAGATTTTGAGTGGTTTACTATTCCCATCTTGTGGGAAACTGCGGGTTTATGGTGAGCGCCATAAAGCTCACTATAAATAAACACAGCGTTCGATATATGGGCGAATAAGAGGTTTTTATTACATTCAAATCTACAAAAAAAGCAACCATTCACCATGGTTGCTTTTGAATTTAATTGCCGTACTGTAAATATAAAATAGCGGGGGCTACTCTATAACGATATAGGAGCATTGTTTTTACAGGAATACCTCAAAATACGTTCCCACTGAGACGGCTTCGTTAACGCCTTGCTTCGCCCCAGAGTTACGCACTAGATCGGTATCTAGACCACCATAAGAGACATAGAAGTGGACGATGGGTCGAGCAAATAGGTAATCAGCCAAGGAAACATTTTGTGACAAGGTGACTTTCCACGATGAGTTTGTGTCGTCACCAAAGTCAATCGTGTCATAGGCGGTTTCTAGCCACGTACTATGGTGCTTGTTGTAGTAATAACCACCACGCAATACGCCTTGATACCATTTTTCTTTGTCGCCACTCCAGTTGGTGCTCAAGTCACTATTTTCGTGACTGAAGGCGTACATCATGGCGAACTTATCAGTGAGTTTCTCATGTCCATAAAGGAAAACCCCCAATGAACCGCCGTCTTCTGCAGGCCCAGCGTGACGTACGAGGTTCTCTTTAACTTTGTCACCGTAGCGAACCATGAACTTAGTGTAGCTACCTTTTCTGTTTAGGTTGTACATGCCACCAATTTGATAAGCTGAACCGTCATCAACGGTACCCCAAGTTCGATCACGCCCGTCACCAAAACCGTAGTTGGCATAGAAGTCTAGAGTTTGCTTGTCAGCAATTTTGATATCTTTAAGGGAAGTCATTAACGCGTAACGACCATTACTGTCGCTTGGATAACCATTCTGACGAATGCCGGAAATTGCCTCGACACTCACTTTACCGAAACCAACATCGTAGTTCTTGATACCACCACCGACACCATCGTTTAGTAGAGGCTTGTAGTTGTTGAGTAGCATTTGCACACGCTGAGCATAACGTTGACCTGCCCAAATCTCTGCTGTTGGGTTACTTTCGATCACATTAGATCCACCTGCAAACATCTGTGCCGTTTTCCAAGGGCTGGCATTGTAATTATCAGTAACCATAAATAGTGCACGCCATCTAGAGTCATTCACTGCCCAGCTTTTTTGGAGACCCAACTCCATACCCATGCCTTGGTTAGCTAGGTGACCCGTCAATGCATAATAGCTACCGGCAGTTTTGATAACGTTAATGCCGTTCATGATCGAGTTATTCCATAACGGATCATCCTCGGTATAGCCCATACCATAACGTGCGTAACCTGTAAGTTTAAAGCTATCATCAGCCATTGACTGATAGGGGAGTGTTGATAATGCTAGCAGCGAGAGTGTAAATATTTTTCGCATGACTTAGTCCTTGTCATTTGTTGGATTAAATTCATTGGTATTACCTCGATGGATAGTCAATGACGAAAGATTGATGTGTTCGTTTTAATAAGATTGCGGTGCTAATAATAAGAGGTATGAGTATTTAATCTCAACGTATTTGAAAGTATTAATTCTGTTTTCCCATATCTTGGGACGTTAGTTTAAGAAATGAATTTAGGAGAAACAGATCACAAAATTATTAATAGATTGCATGCTAATATTCTTGGCAACTTCAAATGGAACTGGTTGTGAATAATATGTCATACAAATATAAGATCACCTGTTTAATGTCGCTCTTGCTAATCAATGGCTGCACGAACCGTGATGTATATGTAGTAAAACCAGAGCTGTCGGGTGTTCCAGGTTATAAGGGCGTTAACGTCTCTGAGATGTGGCGACAAATGGCCCGAAACAATGATGATGAAATTGAGTTGTTTGAACCGTTGAAGTTGGAAAAAGAAAAGACTGTTTTCTTTACCTTCGATAACTCAGTACCTTATATGGTAAATGGTGATGAAGTTACAAAGGTGTTTGTGCTTGAACTCCCAGAGTTTGCTGACGGATACAGTGTTGAGATATTTAGTTACTCGAGTGACGATGGCGTATTAAAACCGACATTTGTACTTGCGGATGAGCAGTTTTTGCCACTTAGTGAAGATATTAATTCTCAATGGGTCGAACGTAATGGTGATATAGTCAATTATTTCTATAGTAATATTGATGTAGACCAAAATTTTAAATTGGCAAAATATATTCTGGTTTACTCTGATATAAATGATATTGGTGACGAAAATTTTGCTTATGATGCAAGATATAACTATTACAAAGAAAATGGTACTGATTATCCAAGAGATTATACCTTGCTTATAGAAAACTCAGAGGTTGGTGTTTTGAGTGCTAGAGCATACTAATATTAGAACTACCCTTTCCATATAAAACTAATAAATGTAATTTTCAATGCTATTGATACAGTTAGCGTCTGTGTCTGTATTTCCATGGCATTGGGTTTGTTACTTATTTGCTGTAAATTAATTAAGGATAAACTATGACAAATAAAACAAGCGTGAGCTATAAGTTATCATTGGCTCTAATCGGGGCATCATGTGTACTTTCTAGCGCTGCAATCGCTGAGGAGATTCATCAACCCCATACTGCGCAGGCAGGTGAAACGTGGGTGTTAATTGATGAACTGTCTGACGAGTTTGCCACTCGTGATATGGACAAATGGAACTTCAAACCAGAGTCGTTTGGTGTTTGGACTTGGGACGACAAAAACGCGGTTGTCGAAGATGGTATTTTGAAGCTATCAGCCGTACACGAAGAACATACTCGTAAATTCTGGGATGGCTGTAATAAAAAGCCAGTGGATGATTTCCCGTTGTATTTCAAATCAGGCATGGCTAAATCCAAAGCAACAGGCGTTTATGGCTATTATGAAGCTAAAATGAAAGGGGCGGATCTTCACCCTGGCGTATCACCTGCATTCTGGTTGTATTCTGCATTCGACCGTACTCTCAAAGAAGATGGTGATGTTCAATATTCTGAAATCGATGTTGTTGAGCTTCAACAAGAATCGGATGATGTCTTCCATAGTGACCATAACCTACACAACGTGATTGTTGAAAATGGTAAACCGAAATGGATGCGTCCGAAGCCGTTCGCAGAGACTAACCAAAATATACACAAGTTGGATTTCGACCCACGTGAAGAATTTGCTATTTATGCAGTCAACGTCACCCCTGAAGATATTACGTGGTATGTAAACGGTGAACAGGTGGGTTATAAGAAGAACCTTTATTGGCACCGCGATATGAACGTTGCGCTGTCATTGGGCATGCGCGGTGATCAGTTCACTCGTTGGGATTGTAATCAGTTCTACCCTGTTGACTTGCAAGGTGAGACAGGTCTACCAACGACAATGGAAGTTGAGTATATCCGTGCTTGGAAACTTGCAGATAAATAATGACTAAGTTGTTATTAAAAAAAGCTGATGCAATATTGCATCAGCTTTTTTATTAGTGCTAAATTAATTATAGATGATGAATCTTACAATCAACGATGGGTACATTACTACCTATGAGTGAACCGTCCGCATTATAACAAGGCACTTCAGGTGGAGTTGTACTTTCACTCGCTGATAAAGTTGGGGCGAATACAAATAACCCTAGTACTAAAAGTAATACACGCATTTTGCTCTCCTCTTTAATTTGTTGAACTTAACAACTTCACTGTAAGTGTAGATTTGTTATTTTTGTAATTGCAAAAAATAACTTCCTGATAACGTTACCAAATTCAAAGTTTTTATATGACGGGACACCTGTGCCGATAGGTGGATCCTCCTTTATAGCAAAGCAATAAATATCCCGTTACGATTTTGACATTTCTTTGATACCTGGGACGCAACAAGTGACGTATCATCACTGCCCCTGTTCAGTGATGAGAGAAAAAGACATGCAAAGCAAGAAGTTCGGCTTGCTGATGATATTGGTTTTTATGGCGGTGATTTGCCTTATAACAAGCTTGTACCAATCAGCGGATCTCTCCGCCTCGGTGAGTAACGAATATGGTTTGTTTATTACTCTATTGACCGACTCTGCCGGGCATAAGGGCTTCTTGATCACTCTCGTGATATTAGGCCTTCTATTTTTGAAGCTGCCCTTCACCAGAGCCCAGTTTTTCTCCAAAGGACTTCAGCTCGGTGTGATTTTGTTGATCGGATTTACGAGTAAAGCAGCACTCAAAGAGCTTACTGAAAGCCCAAGACCTTACACCGAGTGGTTAGCTCAACAGGCGTTAATTGAAAGTGCTGAAGGTTTTTATGATCTAAACTCAGTTGAACGCGATGGAGTGATCATCGTTGCTTCAGAGTCAGTGAGTTCTTGGCGAACCCAGCATTGGAAAGGAGAGAAAGACTACTCTTTTCCATCTGGCCACACGATCTTCGTTGCTATTTGTATTGTGTTTTTTGGTGGTTTGTTTGCGCAATATCGTCAGTGGCTACCATTGAGTATCCTTATGCTTTGGGCGAGTGGCGTTGCATATAGTCGTCTTTGGATAGGTATGCACCGACCAGAAGATTTGTTTGCTTCTATCGCATTTGTCGCAGCGGTTTATCTGCTTGTTCCACCTTTCAATCATCTTGGTGATAAGCTCGCTCAACAGTGGCCGAACTCATGGCCGTTCAAACTGTTACCAGACAGAGCTAAATAATAAACGGGGAGCCAACTGGCTCCCCGTTTATTATCGTTGTTATATGAAGTAGAACAGCGTTCGCAACAGCGTTCGTACCTAAGCGGTGTAGTACATGCAAATATGGTTGCCATCGACTTCTCTAATGGTAAATGGTATTTCATAGATGTCACTGAGCACCGACTCTTTAATCACGTCAGCTTTCTTACCACTGATGATCACTTCGCCTTTTTTCATCGCGATGATGTTGTCCGAGTAGCAGGAAGCAAAGTTGATGTCGTGAATAACAATAACGATCGCTTTGTTGTTTTCGTGGGCTAAGCGCTTTAGGGAGCCCATCATATCCACTGAGTGTTTGATATCAAGGTTATTTAGCGGCTCGTCTAAGAACACATAGTCTGTGTCTTGCGCCACTACCATGGCGATAAACGCCATTTGTCTCTGCCCTCCGGAGAGCTGATCAATGAAACGGTCTTGGATGTAAGTGATCTCAAGCTGTTCAAGCGCATTATCAATAATGCGATTGTCTTCATCGGTCAATCTACCGTGAGAATAAGGAAAGCGGCCGAACGAGACTAACTCGCGAACGGTAAAGCGCATATTAATGTTGTTGGATTGACGCAGCACTGCAAGGTGCTTCGCAAGGTCTTGCGTATCCCATTGATTTAAAGGTATATCACCAATAACCACTGTACCTGCGTCACTCTCAGTCAAGCGGCTCGCCATAGAGAGTAGGGTACTTTTGCCTGCACCATTAGGGCCAATGATGCTGGTGACTTCTCCTAGAGGAAAAAGTGCATCGGCGTTTTTGACAACGTACTTTTCATCGTATTTCTTACTTAAACCATTAATTTTAATCATGTTGTCAAATCCTAATTAAACTTTTTTGCTTACTCAGAAGCACGAGGAAGTAGATACCACCCACGAAGTTGATGATGACACTTATCGTTGTCTCGAAGTCGAGTAGGTTCTCGACAATCCATTGGCCGCTGATGAGCATCGCCATTGAGAGTAGGCTAGAGGCAAGCAGCAAAAATCGGTGTTGATAGCCTGAGAAGATTTGCCGTGTTAGTGCAACAACAATAAGGCCAAAGAACAGCACAGGACCAACAAGCACAGTAGAAATAGACACAAGAATGGTGATAACAAACATCACTTGCATAGTTACTTTTTGTGTATCAACCCCAAGGCTTTTCGCGTTGTCGATACCCAGCCAGAAGACATCCAGCTTTGGAGCGAGATAGAGTAGGTAAGCGGTGCTAACGGCTAATGGAATAAGGCTCCAGTAAACAAGGTCACCATTTACATTATTAAAGCTGGCAAACATTGCGCCTTGAATCATGGTGAACTCATTCGGGTCAACGAGCATGGTAAAAAAGCCTGTCACACTGCTAAATAAGCTACTTAGAACGATACCAATAAGCAGGAGTGTGAAGATGTTACGATTACCGCGACGGAAGTAGAAACCAAAGAGTGTCATTGCCAACACCAGCATGATACTGGTCGTTACGACATAGTTTAAACCGGCATTGATCACCAGTGGGCTCATGCTACCAAACAGCACAACCATCAAGACTTGTAGCATCACATAGAGTGAATCAAACCCCAGGATACTTGGTGTCAGAATACGGTTGTTAGTGATAGTTTGGAACACCAACGATGAAGCGGCGATGGCAATAGCAGCAATCACAATCGCCAACACTTTCGGTATACGACGTGATAGGAAAAATTGGTAGTTATCTATCGTGAGCCCTTTTCCTAAGAAAAAGGCAACGAATACGACCGATAAGATGGCGAGGATAAGGACTTTAACCGAGTTACGCATTCGACTTATCCTTCAAAATCAGAGCAATAAAGATCACACCACCAAATACACTAATGATCATGGAAATAGGTACTTCATAAGGGAAGATAATGATGCGGCCGATGACATCACAGATGAGTACCAACAGGGCACCCCAATAGGCTGTCCAAGGCAAGTTACGACGCATATTGTCGCCCATAAACTGTGAAACAATGTTTGGCACAATCAGACCAAGGAAAGGAATCACACCGACGATCATCACCACAGAGGAGGAGAGAACGGCAACGAGCATGACACCAATCATGACGATGCGGCGATAGTTCAAGCCGATGTTTTTCGCAAAGCTCTCGCCAATACTGGCCGCGTTAAAACGGCTTGCGTACATGTAGGCTAAGATAGACGTAGGAATGGCAAGATAGAGTAACTCGTAGTTACCTTTGAGCACTGAGGCGAAGTTAGCCACCGTCCACGAATTAAGGGTTTGAACTAAATCGTACTTGTATGCGACGAAGATCGTTAACGAAGAAACGACATTGCCGTACATGATACCAATCAACGGCACCAGCATCGCACTTTTAAACTGCATGCGTTGGATAAAGCGCACAAACAGGAGTGTGCCGAACACCGAAAATGCCATGATGATGGTAAGTTGTAGCCAGTTATCAACTTGAGCAAAGAAAACAAGTGTGACAATGTAACCGAGCATTGCGCAGTCTATGGTGCCCGTCGTCGAAGGTGCTGCAAAACGGTTTTGCACGATTTGTTGCATGATAAGACCAGCAACACTTAAACCAGCTCCGGCTAGACCAATAGCAAAGAGGCGTGGGATACGGCTAGATACAAGAATTTCGATAGCGCGAGCGTCACCTGCGAGAAGAGACTCAAGGTTAATGTTCGCCACACCGACAAAGAGGGACGCAATGCTAAGGGCGATAATCGTTAGGATCGCGAGAAGAGGTTTATTTAGGTTCATTATTGGAAACGTAAAATGCGGATGACGTTAATCATCCGCATATATAAAGGATTTATAGAACTTGTTTAACGTCGTTGATCATGATTTGTGTTGATGTATAACCGCCTGCGGTAAGGTACCAGGCTGCTGAATCAAGAAAGACGACTTTATTGGTCTTGGCAGCAGGAGTGCTGTTTACCAGTGGGTTATCGAAAAACTGAGCTGAGTTCGCGTTTCCTTGACCGATCGCTTGTTGACGGTCAAGAATAAAAATCACGTCAGGTTGAGCATCAGCGACATACTCGAATGAGATTAAGTTGCCGTGTGGACGAGCGACGGATTCAACGTTTTTACTTTCACGAGTTTCAAAACCAAGTTCATCATAAATTACCGAGAAGCGGCTGTTCGTGCCAAACATTGAAAGGCGGTTGCCAGCGTTCATCACGCTCATCGCATTCATCGAGTTTGCCTTTGTCTCGCTCTCGATAGCGCGGAACTGTTCTTCAATCTTGGTGATCATACCTTCGACCTGCTCTGTTTGACCAAACAAGTCGCCAAGCACACGCCAATGATGCTGGGTGGTTTTCCAGTAATCACTATTGTCGATTTGATACATGTAAACAGGGGCAATGGCAGACAGGTCTTTGTAAAGCTCTGCTTGACGACCTTCAGCAATAATCAGGTCTGGTTTCGCCATGAAAATTTCTTCAAAGTTTGGCTCTTTCAAACTGCCCAGTGCCTGATATTTCTTATCGCCGTATTGTTCTAAATGGCTCGGCAACAACTGCTTAACTACCCCTACAGGTTCGACGCCAATTTCATCTAGGAAGTCTAGTGCGCCATGGCTCAATACAACGATACGTTGTGGTTGCTCTTTGATTTCAATAGAGCCCAGAGTGTGCTCGATAGTTTTTGCAAAAGAGAGTGAACTAAAAGTCAAAAGCAGAGAGGTAAACACCGCTTTTGTAGAAAGGGCTTTAAACATTGTCATACGGAAATACCGCCTAAAAAAGTGCCGCATTGAAATTCAATGCAAAGCGAAACAATAATGATTCTTGATTACGAGGCAGCATATCAGCTAGTATTCATTCGTCAAGAGAATATTGCTAATAGTGGGTATGCAAAAAATGAATTTAGGCAAGGTGGATTTAAACTTATTGGTGGTGTTGAAACATTTGCTTGAAGAGAAGCATGTATCGAACGCAGCGCTCGCTATGCAGACAAGTCAACCCAGTGTCAGTCGTTCACTGCAAAAACTGCGCTTAATGTTTGAAGACGAGCTTTTGGTGCGCACAACACATGGCTACGAATTCACTCCTAAGGCAGGGCAACTAAAGCAAGACCTCGACAATATCCTCCAAGGCTTAGAGAAATTTGTAAACGGTGACCAGTTTGACCCTCAACAATCGGATCAAACGGTTCGTTTCTTTGGGTTAGTGCCCCAAGTTAACTGGATCCTCCCACCACTGTTAAAACAGATTCGACGCCAAGCACCGAATTTAATCGTAGATGTCGACACCATTCCTAAAAGACACTTTGACGGTCTCAATGATGGTTCGGTTCACTTTGTACTGTCTAATCTTGCTCCAAGTAATAGCGATCAAAACTTATATCGGATGTTTCTAAAAAGTAGGGACTTCCGCCTCTTGATGAGTTCTGACAATCCACTCGCTCATGAGAAACTGACACCTGAGAACTTGCGCTACGCGCACTTCGGACAGATTTCTCTACAAGGCGGTAAAAACCTTTCTATTGAGCCGCGCTTTAGAGAGCTTGGTTTACTTGATAAGCATGAGAAGCTTTCAACCCCGGTCATGCTCTCTAATTTCAATGCAGCAGCGAGTGTCGCAGAGCAAACAGATTTGATTTTTCACCTTCCTACGCCCTTTGCTGAAGAGGTGGCAACCAGCAGAGCACTCGTCACTCGTGAGGTGCCGGATGCCCTTAAATCCCCTTATCAAGATACTTACTTGTATTGGCATAAACGCTTTCACTCTGATCCTATGTGTTTATGGATTAGGGATCTGTTTCGTCAGATTTACCACACTGATTAACGCTAAATAATTAACCATTGGAATAGTGGGAGTCATCTAAATTCATTTAGTGAATAGTCACAATAACCAAATTGAATGAAACTTTTGTTGCTTAGAATTGTAATGAGATATGTAATGCGAACCATTATCATTAATAACTATTAATTCTAGGATAGCCAGTGGAAAGCCGAACTTCATTTATCAAAAAGCCTCTCGCTTTAGTGATTGCATCAACGTTGTCTGTATCAGCCTTTGCGGACGAAGAACAACAACAGTTTGATGAGCAGATGGTGGTGACGGCCACTCGCACGGAAACAACGATTGCTCAAGCTCCTGCTTCTATTTCAGTCATTACCGAAGATGACATTTTATCTGAACCGGGGTTGGCTCTGAATGATTTGGTAAGAAACGTCGCTGGTGTTCAAAGCCAGATGGATGGTGGTCGTGCTGGTCGTGAGATGATCTCTATTCGCGGTATGGACTCTAAGTTCACTATGATCCTAGTTAATGGTCGTAAACTGAGCTCTTCAAACGCAATCTTCCGTGGTAACGATTTTGATTTGGCTACGATTCCAAAAGAGAGCATTGAACGTATCGAAGTTATTCGTGGTCCTATGTCTGCTTTGTACGGCTCGGAAGCACTGGGTGGTGTTATCAATGTGATCACTAAGCAGCCAACGAATGAATGGCGCTCACAAGTGAGTGGTGACTACAGCATTCGCGATGCCGATAATGGCGGTGAGTTTACTCTTGGCTTTAACACATCTGGTGCACTGATTGATGATGAACTGTTCTTGTCTTTAGCAATGAACAAGAGTGGTCGTGATGCTTACCATGCATTTAGTGGTATGGCGGAGAATAGCAGTGGTAATGAGTATGATCGTGCTGATGCAACTACTTTAGAAGAGCGTGATACTTTGTCTCTTAGCGGTGGCCTAGTTTGGTATATTAATGAGAATCATGATCTAGCCTTCGACTTTGCATTTAACGATGACCAACGTGAAGGTGTGATTGAGTCGACATCAGGCTTGACTGAATCAGAAGCAACAATCAAACGTGACATGCAGGCACTGACCTATAATGGTAGTTTCGCGTGGGGTGAGGTTCAGCTTAGCTACAATCGTGACGCTGTAACCAGTGAAGATGCAGCTGAGGATGACAACAATATCGTGAGTGATATTGAAGAAGTTAATCAGCAAGTTTACGGCCATGCGACAACTTATGTGGGTAACCATATTCTGACTTTTGGTGGTGAATGGAATTACGCTGAACTGATTAACCTTGAGAGCTTAACTGAGACGGGTAAAGCTGATGCCCATCAGCAAGCACTGTTTATTCAAGACCAGTGGGAGTTGAGCGACTCTTACACACTAACTTACGGTACTCGATTGGATTTTCATGATGCTTACGGTAGCCACTGGAGTCCACGTGCATACTTAGTTAACACGGTATCAGACAAGCTGACATTGAAAGGTGGAGTAGGCTCTGCATTTAATGCCCCAACGCTTCTGCAAACTTCTGAAGAGAATATTATAAATAGCTGTAAGGGTTCTTGTCAGTTGCAAGGTAACCCTAACTTAGACCCAGAAACGAGTGTGAGCTACGAAGTTTCTGCTATCTACAATGAATCTACTTGGGGTATTGAAGCAGGACTGTTCCGGAATGATATTAAAAACCTTATTGAACGTGATGTTTCCGAAGGTAGTGAAGTTGGTGAGGCGCCAGATGGTCGTCCTATTCATACATATTGGAACATCAATGAAGCAATGACTCAGGGTGTGGAACTGAGTGGTCACTTCGATGTTGCTGATTCTATTCGACTAAATGGTGCATACACTTACCTCGACACTGAAAACAAAGAAACCGGTGAAGTTCTAGAAGATCGCCCGGAGCATGAAGCCAATGTACGAGTAACGTGGTTTGCTACAGATTGGCTAGATACATTTGCTCGTGTTAATTACATCGGTAAAACGGTTGTGGATGTCAGTGATGATATTACTCGTCCGTCAGTAGCAACGGTTGACCTGGGTCTGAATTACCACTTCAACTACGACTGGCGTTTACGTGCGGGTGTTCGCAACCTAACCGATGAACAATTTGACGATATTGAAATTACACAACGCGGTTACAGTGTTGATCCACGTACATGGTACATCGGTATGACGGCTAATTTCTAAAGTCGCGAAATAGACTCAAATCTTACAAATGGGCACATTACAGTGCCCATTTTTGTATCAGCGTCACTCTGCAAGTGATTAGAAATACAGTCCTAAACCAATCAACAGTCCATAAGAGGCGGTGTCATAAGCAAAGTTGCTTTCATTATCGTAATCAACCCAGGTCGATTTATACGCTAGATTAACGTCTGCCCAATCATTAAATCGATAACGGAAACCCGTTTGAATAGAGCTGGTGAATCTCGTGTCTTTTCCTAACCCTACATCTCCACTCAAGTGATACACCCAATCATCGGTCAAGTCAGTTATCCATCTGACGCCAACCACGTAATCCACCCAGTCTTCTTTGATACTTGGAGACAGGTTAATGTTGCCGCCTTGTCCTTTTAGTTCTAGATCGATGTCGTTGTCCCACCAACGTATACCGAACATATAATCAATCTTGCCAAAATCGTAGGAGTAGCGCTTAAACCCTTTGGCTTCTAAAACACCTTGTCGAATATCAACATCGGCATAGAGTAAACCAAGGTTTGCATCCGTAACTGAAGTTTTATCTCCTCCTAATTTCATGAAGCTGTAGTCGATGTAGTAGCCCCACTGGTTCCGATAAATGCCCTCTAAACGAAGCATTGCCGTCATTTCGAGATGATCTAATATAAAGTCCGGGTCAACATCCACTTCTAGGCTGGCAGCACCGACTTGCGTATCACCACTAATATTCAGTAATAGACCATAAAGTTCGATACTATGTTGCCAATGTTTGTTTGAAGCATCTTGAGCGAGCAGCGTTGTTGGAAATGACATACACGCTAACGCGATTAGTCCTGATTTTAATTGCATTCCAAGCATCCTTGTTTAGCCAACTTAAACAGAGACTAGGTGAATAAATGGGATTAACCAGTTTTGCTGTTCAATAAGTGACAACTTTGGAGGATAAGTCAGTCGCTATAGAAGGGACGTGGGTTGACTAGAGAAAACTTGATAGTTCGGCTGGCTTAATATAGGCCAAAGGAGGGAGCGCTTTGTCCTTAGGCAAAGAACTAAAGGTGCTTATGAATCATTGCCGATGTCTTTAACCTAGTTGTGGCAAAATCGTAAAAAAGCCGAGGTATTACTACCCCGGCATTAAATCGTAGATATTTGGGTGCTGCGTCAAGCTTAAGATCTAATGATGATTTTCCTGGCAATCAACTCCACCCCCGCCTCATAGCGCTTTGCCGATGCATTTAACGCCAATGCCATGGCACTGTCGGCGATCAGCTCAAACTGTTGTGGTAGGGAATTGACTTTAAACGGCAAAAAATCGAGTAAGCGATTGTCACCAAAGGTGGCGAGTTTTACCTTGTCCATTAAGCGAGGGTGTTCCAACATGACGTCCAATACCCCTTCGAGTAGGGTATATGAAGTGGTAATGATGGCGTTGGGTACCTTATCTTGTGTCACCCACTGGTTTAAAATGCGCTTACCTTCTTCTCTCGAGAAGTGTTCTCCATAACCCACTTGTACCTCAATCTGGCTTTTGTGACAGACGGATTGACAACCCTGTTCACGCTCTTTTGAGACCCGTAATTCAGGTAGCGCTCCAATCAACCCCACTTGCTGAATTTGGTCACTCAGAATCGATGTCGTTAACTCATAAGCACTATCGAAGTCTTCACTGACGACACAACTGAAATGTTCATCATCAAGAGGGCGGTCTAGTGCGATGATCGGCGTACCAGATTGTTGTAGTTTAAGATAATAGTCGCTGGCATCCGGCATACTGCTGGCAACGAACAGGGCGTCAATGCGACGGCTAATAAGGGCTTCTGCCACTTTTTTCTCAGTTTGAGGATCATCATCCGAGCAGCCAATCAAGATTTGATAACCTGCTTTACGAGAGTTTTGTTCTAATAGGTTAGCCAGACGCGCGTAACTGGTGTTCTCTAGATCGGGAATGATCAAGCCAAATGAGCGTGAGTTACCGGCGCGCAATGAAGAAGCTGCAGCATCTGGCCTGTAGTTATACTCCTCCACGACACTCATTACTTTACGTTGCGTTTTCTCGCTAATGCGGTATTTCTGAGCTTTGCCATTAATCACGTAACTTGCCGTGGTTTTTGATACGCCAGCCAGTTTTGCTATCTCATCTAGTGTCATCGATTAAGCCTTGTTGTGTGCGCAGGATCATAATTATCAGAATGCGATCCTTAGATGAGTTGAATTATAGGCTGAAACGATTCAGTATAAAAGCTGAAAGGATTCAGCAAAGCTTGAAACTAGAGCTGGCTCACCTAAATCAGCGTGTTGTCCAGCAATGAGTTTACTTTGGAGCGAGGAGTTTTGCTGAACCCTTTGATTAGGGTGTGAACCTTTTTATTTAAAACTTTGCTGAATCGATTTAGCCAATCAGTAAAGCAAGAAAATAGATAGCAAAAATGGTGCTATCTATATCGACAGATAACCTATGTTGGAGAGCCCATGCTTAAGCTAAACAACAACGACATTACGCTTTCACAGGTAGCGCAAGACAAATTTGCCGCGATTAAGAGCATTGCGAAGTCCTTGTCCGACCGAGATTTGGTTGAGGAAGGATATGTGGAAGGAATGCTGAATCGAGAAAATCAGAATTCGACCTTTCTTGGCAATGGTATTGCGATTCCACACGGTACGACGGATACGCGCAATATGGTTAAAACTACGGGTGTTGCCGTTCACCATTTTCCACAAGGCGTGGATTGGGGAGATGGCAATACGGTATTTGTTGCGATAGGTATCGCTGCAAAATCCGATGAGCATTTGGGTATTCTCAAACAGTTAACAAAAGTACTCAGCGCTGATGGCGTAGAGCAACGCCTGCGCACTGCGAAGACGAAAGAAGAGATCATTGCATTGCTTCATGGTGACGTACAGCTAGAGGCAGAGCTCGATGCAGCTCTGGTTCAGTTGCAGTTCCCTGCCAGTGACATGATTCAAATGAGTGCAGTTGCTGGTGGGCTACTGAAGAACTCAGGGTGTGCTGAGAGTGAGTTCGTGGCTGACCTAGTCACAAAAGCGCCGACTCATTTAGGTAAAGGGCTTTGGTTAGTGGGGAGTGATAAGCAAGTCACTCGCACGGGTGTTGCTTTTGTCTCTACTGCAAATGATTGCGAATATGACGGTGATAACGTACGCGGATTAATCGCATTTGCAGCTTGTAATGCTGCGCATGAACCTGTGTTAAAAGCGCTGTCTAAGATCGTCTTTAATAACAAACAAGAAGATCTATTGAGCGCAACGACAGACCAAGTCATCTCAATGCTTAAAGGAGAGGAAGTCTCAACGGCTACACAAGCAGACAATGACAACACAGCTATCTTCAAAATAAAAAATGCCCATGGTCTGCATGCTCGTCCTGGCGCCATGCTTGTAGCAGAGGCGAAGAAATTTGAATCAACGATTCGCGTTGCAAACTTAGATGGCGAAGGCAAAGCGGTCAACGCTAAGAGCCTGATGAAGGTCATTGCCTTGGGTGTTAAACACGGCCACAGCCTGCAGTTTACCGCAGAAGGTGCCGATGCTTCGCAGGCGCTCGACTCGATTGGTAAAGCGATAGCTTCTGGTTTAGGTGAGGGCTAGATCCATGAGCACTTCTAAAACGACCAAAGTGGTCACCATCACGCTAAACCCTGCACTGGATTTAACGGGCAGCTTGTCGGAGCTTAAACCTGGCACGGTGAGTTTGGTGGACAAAAGCAGTTTTCACGCAGCGGGTAAGGGCGTGAATGTGGCAAAAGTACTTAGTGACTTGGGCGCAGAGGTGACGGTAACCGGATTTCTTGGAAAAGATAATCCAGAGCTGTTTCATCAATTGTTTAGTGACCTCAAGGTAACAGATCGATTCATTGAGGTAGAAGGTGCGACCCGCATTAATGTCAAACTGGTGGAAGCAAGTGGTGCGGTTAGTGATATTAACTTCCCGGGTGTTCAGGTATCACAAGCTGATATAGCGCGTTTTGAAGCGACTCTGTTTGAGTTGGCTGAAACGCATGACTATTTCGTGTTGGCAGGCAGTCTCCCACGAGGTATTACCCCCGAGCAATGCGCGGCTTGGATTGAACAGCTACATACCAGAGGTAAGCGCGTTCTGTTCGACAGTAGCAAAGCGGCGTTGAGCGCGGGTATTGAATCATGCCCATGGTTGATTAAGCCCAATGACGAAGAACTGAGCGACTTTGTTGGCCAGCATTTAGACACAGCCGAAAAGTGTCAGCAAGCTGCTCAATCACTGAGCCAAAAGGGCATAGAAAACATCGTTGTTTCAATGGGCTCAGAGGGCGTCATGTGGTTAAACGAGGGCCAATGGCTACGCTCACAACCCCCTAAAATGGAAGTTGTGAGCACGGTTGGAGCGGGCGACACCTTAGTCGCCGGTCTATGTTGGGGCCATATGCAAAACATGCCTAAAGAGAACCTACTATGCTTCGCCACCGCGCTGTCTGCGCTTGCAGTCAGTCAAGTTGGCGTTGGCTTAACCAGTCAACAAGAGCTGGAATCTATAGAGCTTCAAACGCAAGTGAGCGAGCTTTCTCCAATAACGAACCTAGACAGCCTGTAACAGGCACAAACGAAGGAACAGAAGGTCAATATTATGAATATAGCCATTATTACAGCCTGTCCAAGTGGCGTAGCGAATAGCATTCTTGCTGCGGGTCTATTAGAACAAGCCGCGGCACAATTGGGTTGGAATGCGACAGTGGAATGTCAGTCGAGTGTTGTTGAATCAACGCCACTGACCGAGTCTGACATTGAGCAAGTTGACGCCATCATTATTGCCGCGAATACGCCCGTCGATACCTCTCGTTTTGTTGGTAAGAAAGTGTACCAAGCGGATATCCGGTCGGTCATGACCGACGCCTCGTCTTTCTTAAAACGTGGCGTAGAGCAAGCCGAAGAACTCGTCTCACCTGCTGTCGTTACTGAGACACCGACAACTGTGAAGAAGATTGTTGCGATTACAGCCTGTCCGACAGGCGTAGCGCATACTTTTATGGCTGCTGAAGCGCTTGAAGATGAAGCGAAGCGTCGTGGTCATCAAATTAAAGTGGAAACTCGTGGTTCTGTGGGCGCGAAAAATCAGCTTACTGAGCAAGATATTGCAGAAGCCGACTTGGTGATCATTGCCGCTGATATTGAAGTTCCTCTTGATCGTTTTAACGGTAAGAAAATGTACCGAACTAAAACGAGCCCAGCTTTGAAGAAGACTTCAGAAGAGATGGATAAAGCATTTGGGCAGGCGGCGACTTATGAACATTCTGGAGCGGCCAACGCTGCGGCTCCAGAAGAGAAAAAGGGCGTTTATAAACACTTAATGACGGGTGTATCGCATATGCTGCCCGTTGTTGTCGCAGGTGGTTTGATTATTGCGCTGTCATTTGTGTTTGGTATTGAAGCGTTCCAAGAAGAGGGTACTTTAGCGGCGGCATTGATGGAAATCGGTGGAGGCTCTGCATTTGCGCTTATGATTCCGGTTTTAGCGGGCTATATTGCTTTCTCAATAGCCGACCGTCCGGGTCTAGCGCCAGGTTTAGTCGGCGGTATGCTTGCAAGCTCAACAGGCGCGGGCTTCTTGGGTGGTATTGCCGCAGGTTTCATCGCAGGTTACGCGTCCAAGCTCATCGCTGACAAAGTTTCTCTACCTCAGTCTATGGAAGCCCTCAAACCCATCCTAATCATTCCGTTTGTCGCAACGCTCATTACGGGGCTTGCGATGATCTATGTCGTTGGAGGTCCAGTGGCTGGCATTATGACGGCACTGACAGACTTCCTGAATAACATGGGCTCTGATAGCGCCGTGCTACTTGGCATTGTGCTGGGAGCAATGATGTGTTTCGACCTAGGTGGGCCAGTCAACAAAGCAGCCTACGCATTTGGCGTTGGTCTATTAGCGTCACAAACATACGGGCCGATGGCAGCAATCATGGCGGCAGGTATGGTTCCGGCACTCGGTATGGGTTTGGCTACCTTTATTGCGAAAAACAAGTTTGAAGCCAGCGAACGTGAAGCGGGCAAGGCTTCCTTTGTACTGGGTCTGTGCTTTATTTCAGAAGGTGCGATACCGTTTGCAGCGAAAGATCCAATGCGTGTGATTCCAGCATGTATGGCGGGTGGTGCACTAACGGGTGCTCTATCTATGTTGTTTGGATCTCAGTTGATGGCACCTCACGGTGGTCTGTTTGTATTGCTGATTCCAAATGCGATTACTCCTGTGTTGATGTACTTGGTCGCAATTGCGGCGGGTACAGCGGTGACGGGATTTACCTATGCTCTATTGAAAGGACGTTCGGAAGAGAAACAGTCTGTAACGGCTTAATATACTAATTACCCCCAACTTTTGCCCTCAGACTTTAAAGTCTGAGGGCTTTTTTTACTTTGGAGTAAAGGGTCTTCATTTGAGTCTAGTGTTTGCTTTGGGTAGATCCTGAGACGAGCTCAGGATGACGTTGTGGACAGGATGACGGTGTGGATAGGATGATGGTGTAGGTAGGTTTGAGGAAACTAAAATCGTCGTCATGTTGAACTTGTTTCAACATCTAGGCAGGGGAGTTACTGAAACGTCGAAGCGAGGTAGGAAAACGTCTGATATTTCACCGCTTAAACTCGTCATGATTCTCGCATTCATTCAGTCGTGGTACGCTACTCTACAATAAGAACGTATTCACAAAGCCTCTCAAACTATTATGTCCATTATTCTCGGCATCGACCCAGGCTCAAGAATTACCGGTTACGGTGTCATTAGACAGCAAGGCAGACACCTCCAATACCTAGGGAGTGGTTGCATTCGCATGTCTGAAAAAGAGTTGCCGGGGCGTCTCAAGCAGATATATGCCGGTGTGACTGAAATTATCACCCAGTTTCAGCCTGATGTGTTTGCCATTGAGCAAGTCTTTATGTCAAAAAACGCAGACTCTGCACTCAAGCTCGGGCAGGCGCGTGGTAGCGCAATTGTCGCGGCGGTGAATGCGGATTTAGAAGTGTATGAATATGCGGCTCGCCTAATCAAACAGGCGGTGGTCGGCACGGGTGGGGCAGATAAAGCGCAAGTCCAGCATATGGTGCAACATATGCTCAAACTCCCTTCTAAACCTCAAGCGGATGCTGCTGACGCGCTGGGCGTTGCCATTTGTCATGCCAATACCAATAAAACGCTGGTGGCGTTGGCGGGAAAAGCGACTTCTGCGCGTCGTGGTCGTTACCGATAATCCTATTTGCTTTTCTCCCTAGCTAGCTCGTTAGAGATTTCTAGCTAGTTAGCGTTTTCTTGCTCTTGTACTGGCTATCCATCCAGTTATTGATTATCATCACCTGAAATTTCGAATAACCACAGGAACACACCGTGATTGGACGTTTACGCGGAACGCTGATTGAAAAACTCCCACCTGAAGTCTTAATTGAAGTTAACGGCATTGGCTATGAAGTCCAGATGCCGATGAGTTGCTTCTATGAACTACCTAATGTTGGCGAAGAAGCGATCATTTACACCCACTTTGTAGTTCGTGAAGATGCTCAACTGCTTTATGGTTTCAATACGGTAAAAGAGCGTGCTCTTTTCCGCGAAGTGATTAAGGCGAATGGTGTGGGGCCAAAGTTGGGTCTTGGCATTCTCTCTGGTATGACTGCGATGCAATTTGTTGCTTGCGTTGAACGTGAAGATATTTCGACACTAGTAAAACTTCCTGGAGTGGGTAAGAAAACGGCAGAGCGTCTGGTTGTAGAGATGAAAGACCGTCTTAAAGGATGGGGAGAAGGCGATTTGTTTACACCGCACACGGATGCCGCCCCAATGGATTCCGCTGCGCCTTCTCAAAACAACGAAGAAGAAGCGATCAGTGCGTTACTTGCACTTGGTTATAAGCCGACCCAAGCTTCTAAAGTGGTTTCACAAATTTCTAAAGACGGTATGTCGAGCGAAGAGTTGATCCGCGAAGCCCTTAAATCAATGGTTTAATAAGAGTTATTTCATGATAGAAGCAGATCGTTTAATCGCGCCTGAAAACCCAGTCTTTAAAGAAGAGGACGTTATTGACCGCGCAATACGACCGAAAAAACTTCAGGACTACCAAGGCCAAGACCATGTACGTGATCAGATGGAGATCTTCATTAAAGCCGCTCAGTTGCGAAATGAAGCGCTCGATCACCTTTTGATATTTGGTCCACCAGGTTTGGGTAAAACCACACTGGCGAACATCGTCGCTAATGAGATGGAAGTGAATATCCGAACTACCTCAGGCCCGGTGTTAGAGAAGGCAGGCGACTTGGCTGCCTTGTTGACTAACTTAGAAGAAAACGATGTGCTGTTCATCGATGAGATTCACCGTTTGAGCCCTATGGTGGAAGAGGTGCTCTATCCCGCAATGGAAGATTACCAGTTGGATATTATGATAGGGGAGGGGCCAGCAGCACGTTCGATTAAGATTGACTTGCCTCCGTTTACCTTGATTGGTGCAACCACTCGCGCAGGCTCGCTAACCTCGCCTCTGCGTGACCGTTTTGGTATTACTCAGCGTTTGGAATACTACAAAATTCCAGATCTGCAAAATATTGTGCAACGCAGCGCCGACTGTCTTGGTCTTTCGATGGACGCAGACGGTGCGTTGGAAGTGGCACGACGCGCTCGAGGTACACCGCGTATCGCCAACCGACTGCTACGTCGCGTTCGTGATTATGCGGAAGTGAAGGGCAATGGCCATATCTGTGCTGATGTTGCCGATAAAGCGCTAAATATGTTGGATGTTGACGCCCAAGGCTTTGACTACATGGACAGAAAGCTATTGCTGGCGATCATGGAAAAATTTGGTGGTGGACCGGTTGGTCTCGACAATATGGCGGCAGCGATTGGCGAAGAAAAAGACACCATTGAAGATGTGCTTGAGCCGTATTTGATTCAGCAAGGTTATCTGCAGCGAACGCCACGTGGACGAATTGCCACAGATCGTGCCTACTTACATTTTGGTATTGAAAAGTAACATTGCAGTTAAGAGTAAACGTGATCCCTGTCACAACGTTACATCTTCACTTAGCCACAAAGTGGTAAGCTAACATGATGGGTTGTTGCATTAGTGTTTTAAACCGAATGCTCAACCCTTTATTGCTTATCACCAAATTAACATTTATCTCTTTGAACGATTGATTTGAATCAAGTTGATTGTTTTTTAACCTCTCTTATCCCGCAAAACTTGATCTCTATCAAAGCATGATTTCTCTATAAATCTTTTGAAACAGCATCGAATAATCAGTAATATTAGCGCCAGCTATATTAGTTATTGCTTAACAAAAACATAACCATTGCAACACATAGTGGCAACATTTGTTTTTAGGGATTGCAACATTTGTCTGGTCGCTAGGCAATAGCTAATCAAATTTAGTGTTATAGAAAGAGCCATTCAGCCGGCTCAAAAGGAGTAATCAATGTTCGATATCGACGTAGTTGATCTGTCGCGGTTGCAGTTTGCATTAACCGCGATGTATCACTTCCTGTTCGTACCATTGACTCTAGGTTTGGCGTTCCTACTCGCCATCATGGAGTCTTTGTACGTAATGACCGACAAGCAAATCTACAAGGACATGACCAAGTTCTGGGGTAAGCTTTTCGCGATCAACTTTGCCCTTGGTGTTGCCACGGGTTTGACCATGGAGTTCCAATTCGGTACTAACTGGTCCTATTATTCTCACTACGTGGGTGACATATTTGGTGCTCCGCTCGCCATTGAAGCCTTGGTGGCCTTCTTCCTAGAGTCGACTTTTGTTGGTCTATTCTTCTTCGGCTGGGACCGTCTATCCAAGCGCCAACACTTGGCGGTAACTTGGTTAGTTGCACTAGGCTCTAACTTCTCAGCTCTTTGGATTCTTGTGGCTAACGGCTGGATGCAAAACCCAGTTGGCGCTGAATTTAACTTTGAAACCATGCGTATGGAAATGGTGAGCTTCTCAGAGGTTGTTCTAAACCCAGTAGCCCAGGTTAAGTTTGTACACACGGTTGCATCAGGCTACACAACCGGTGCGATGTTCGTTCTGTCGATCAGTGCATACTACCTACTGAAAGGTCGCGATATCGCGTTCGCTCGTCGCTCTTTTGCTATCGCAGCGTCTTTCGGTATGGCTGCAATCCTGTCAACTATCGTTCTAGGTGACGAGTCTGGTTATGAGCTAGGTGATGTTCAGAAAGTGAAACTCGCGGCTATTGAGTCAGAGTGGCACACAGAACCAGCGCCAGCCGCGTTTACGGTGTTTGGTATTCCAAATCAAGAAACGATGGAAACCGACTACGCACTGAAGATCCCTTACGTTATGGGGATTATCGCGACGCGTTCTCTAGACACTGAAGTGACGGGTCTGCGTGATCTTCGTGATGAGCACCTTGATCGTATCCGTAACGGTATGTATGCGTATGAACTGCTTGAAAAACTACGTGCTGGTGACAAGTCTGATGCCAACATGGCCGCGTTTGATGAAGTAAAAGAAGACCTAGGTTACGGTCTACTGCTTAAACGCTACACAGACAACGTTGTTGATGCGACTGAAGAGCAAATTCAAGCGGCAGCCGATGACTCGATTCCAACCGTTTGGCCTCTATTCTGGTCATTCCGTATCATGGTTGCGTGTGGTGTTGTAATGCTATTCGTATTCGGTGCAGCATTTATTCAAACATGTCGCCAGAAGATCGAGCAGAAACCATGGGTTCTAAAAGCAGCACTATGGAGCTTACCGCTACCATGGATTGCAGTAGAAGCGGGTTGGTTCGTTGCTGAATACGGCCGTCAGCCATGGGCAGTGGGTGAAATTCTTCCTGTACACGTCGCAGCGTCTGCATTGACTGTTGGTCAACTATGGACATCGCTGTTTGCCATCATTGCTCTATACACAGTATTCCTCATTGCTGAAGTGTATCTGATGCTTAAGTTTGCTCGTAAAGGCCCAAGCAGCCTTAAAACGGGACGCTACCACTTTGAACAAAACGGCACGTCTTCAGAAGACAAAATTGGCCGTCAAGTAGAAGCGTAATACAAGGAGAGATTTATGTTTGATTACGAAGTATTGCGATTTATCTGGTGGGCATTGATTGGTGTCCTGTTTGTTGGTTTCGCAATTACCGATGGTTTTGATATGGGCGTAGGTGCTCTAGTACCTTTCATAGGCAAAACCGACAATGAGCGTCGTGTGATGATTAACTCGATCGCTCCACACTGGGATGGTAACCAAGTTTGGCTTATCACGGCGGGTGGTGCGCTATTTGCCGCATGGCCTTTGGTTTACGCAACGTCATTCTCAGGTTTTTACTTTGCGATGATCCTAACGTTAGCAGCGTTGTGGTTGCGTCCATTGGGCCTAGACTACCGCTCTAAAATCGATGATCCAAAATGGCGTGAAGCTTGTGACTGGGGCATTTTTGTCAGCGGTTTTGTTCCTCCGCTCATTTTTGGTGTGGCGTTTGGTAACTTGCTACAAGGTGTGCCGTTCCAGCTAAGCGACTTTTTGATGCCGACGTACCACGGTTCATTCTTCGGTCTGCTGAATCCATTTGCGATTCTTTGCGGTCTAGTGAGTGTGTTCATGATCGTGATGCAAGGTGCTACATGGCTACAAATGAAGACCACTGCAGACGTTCACAACCGCTCACGCAACGTAGCGCAGCTAACGGGTATTCTTACCGTTGTGTGTTTTGTTCTCGCGGGTTTCTGGATTCAGTCTATCGAAGGTTATGTGATTGTTGGTGGTATCGACACTAACGCAGCATCAAATCCACTGAACAAAGAAGTGATTCGTGAAGCGGGCGCTTGGATGAACAACTTCGAGAAATACCCACTACTATGGCTAGCGCCAGCACTAGGTGTGTTCATGCCACTATTGGCGGTTGTTGCTTCACGATTTGAGAAGTGCGGTTTGGCATTCTTAACGTCAAGCTTGGGTATTGCCGGTATTATCTTGACAGCGGGTTTCGCGATGTTCCCATTCGTGATGCCTTCTAACATCATGCCGGGTCACAGCCTAACGATGTGGGATGCAACTTCGAGTGAGTTGACGCTTAACCTGATGACGGCCGTTGCTGCGGTTATGGTTCCAGTTATCCTTGCTTACACATCTTGGTCTTACTACAAGATGTTCGGTCGCCTTGATGATAAATTCATCGAGGAAAACAAAAACTCACTGTACTAAGGAGTCTGAACTATGTGGTATTTTGCATGGATTCTAGGTGTGTTGTTGGCATGTGCGTTTGGTATTATCAATGCGCTATGGCTAGAACACTCTGAAATGATGGACAAAGACAGTGAGTAATCTGAATCATCAGATTCAGTCTTTGCACCAACCCATCGATAAGGCTCTGTTCCGAGCCTTATCGCTGCTACTTGGTTTTATGCATGTTGGCCTATTGATGTGGGAGCCTTCACTTTACAGTGAAGCCATTGGTGGATTTAACGCGTTTATTGCGCCACTGATGATCCTCGCAATGTGCAGCAGCATGATATTTGGTATTGGTTTTAAGCCCCGTTTTTGGCTTTGGCAGCTGTTATTCAGCCCATACCTATCGTTATCTGTATTAGGCTATTTAACCATCGCTTACTTTGTCTAATAAATCACCGAGTGACAGATTTAATTTAACAAAAAAGCGCCAACGGTCACGTTGGCGCTTTTTTTATGCAATATCAGTGCGATAAGTTGGTATTTCTTATCAAAAAATGACTTAAATGCTAAACACTCAATAAAACTTTGGGTTATAGTAACTCATTCGTGTAAACCAAATTCGGATGTTATTTTGCATACTGTCGATAGCCCCTTTCATTGGCCTGTAACTATCTACTATGAAGATACAGATGCTGGTGGTGTCGTATACCATTCTAATTACCTAAAGTACTTTGAGCGTGCACGAACGGAGCTATTACGTTCTGTTAATATTTCGCAACAAGTACTGCTGGAACAAAAGATTGGCTTCGTTGTCCGACACATGGGTATTGATTTTTTGCAAGGTGCACAACTTGACGATCATCTAACAGTAAAGACATATATCCGTGAATTTAAGAAGGTTTCACTGTCTTTCTGTCAAGAGATTGTCAATCCCGAGGGGAAAACATTGTGTCGAGCCACGGTTAAGATAGCATGTGTCGATACCGATAAAATGAGGCCAAAGGCCATCCCCAATGAGCTACTTTTGGAGTTAACCGCAAGTGACTGCTGATATTTCTTTTTTCGATCTCTTTTTACAAGCAAGCTTACTCGTAAAACTTGTGATGCTGACCCTGTTGGGTATGTCAGTGATTTCTTGGGCCATGATCATTAAACGCAGTAAAGCGATCAAACAAGCCGAGAAAGACGCAGAAGATTTTGAAGACAAATTCTGGTCCGGAAACGACCTCTCTATCGTCTACCAAGGTGTGAAAAAACGTAAAGACGAATTAGCGGGTAATGAAGAGATTTTTTACTCCGGCTTTACTGAGTTTGCTCGCCTGCGCAAGAGTAACCCAGACTCTCCTGACTTCGTTATGGAAGCAACAGGCCGTGCGATGCGCGTCGCAGTGGCTCGCGAAGTGGATGATTTGGAAACCAACCTACCGTTCCTTGCAACTGTGGGCTCTATCAGTCCGTACATCGGCCTGTTTGGCACGGTATGGGGTATCATGCATGCGTTTATTGCTCTTGGTGAAGTAAAGCAGGCAACCCTAGCGATGGTTGCACCAGGTATTGCGGAAGCACTGATTGCAACAGCAATGGGTCTATTCGCCGCTATCCCTGCGGTCATGGCGTATAACAGCTTAAGTAATAAAGTGGGTAAACTTGAGCACTCTTACGCGACGTTCTCTGAAGAGTTTCACACCATTTTGCATCGCCAAGCGATGGCTTCCAAGGAGCAGCACTAGTTTAGGTGCTTGAGGAGACATCATGGCGGGTTATCAACCTAAAAAACGTAAAATGACAGCTGAGATTAACGTTGTACCTTACATCGACGTTATGCTGGTTCTGCTGATCATTTTTATGGTGACATCTCCCTTCATTACGCAAGGGGTCGATGTTGAATTACCAAAAACCTCAAATGCCAAGCCTGCAACCGAGTTAGCAGGAGACTCAGAGTCTAGCTTTATCATTGTCGAAATTGATCGTAATGGTAATTTAGGTTTGAGCGTCAACGACGAAGACGTTGTCCGTGGTATGGGTATTCAAGATATTATTGTTCGAGTCAAAGCGGAGTTGGCGTTGAAACCTGACTCACCGGTGGCAGTAGGCGGTGATGCAGCGACGCCATACGCTGATGTCGTGTTGGTTTTGGATGAACTTAGTCGCGCCGGCATCGATAAAGTTGGCTTGTTAACGGACATCAAGGAGTAGATGCAGTCCATCATGAGAGAGAGACGAACCAAGAAACACGGATTGGGCAAGCCTCTGGCTATCTCTTTTGGTATCCATGCCGCAGTGATTGTTGCACTGCTTGTGGGTACTGATTTCTCTGTGTCTAAACCCGAGCCGCAAGGGCAGATGGTCCAAGCGGTGGTGGTTGATCCGGCGATTGTACGTAAACAAGCCCAGCAGATCCGCGCTGAACGTGAAGCGGCGGCTAAGCGTGAGCATGATAGACTCGATAAGTTGCGTCGTGAAAGTGAGCAGCTTGAGAAAAACCGACGCGCTGAAGAAGAACGTATTCGCAAGTTAAAAGAGCAGCAGGCGCGTGAAGCCAAAGCGGCTCGTGAAGCAGAAGTGGCTCGTCAAAAGAAAGAGCAAGAGCGCAAAGCGGAAGAAGAGCGCGTGCGTAAGCAGCAAGAACGTGTTCGCCAAGAGCAGGAGAAAGCTGCAAAACTGGAAGCTGAGCGTAAAGCAAAAGAAGAAGCAATACGTAAAGCAGAAGAAGAGCGTGTTGCTCGCGAGAAAGCGGCTGCCGAAGCAGAAGAACGTGCTCGTATCGAGCGTGAAGCCGCAGAACGTGCAGAGCAAGAGCGTATTGAGAAAGAGCGTGCAGCAAAAGAGGCGGCTGAGAAAGCGCGTCAAGAGCAAGAGCGTTTAGAGAGACTTGAGCGCGAACGCCAAGAGCAAGAGGCCGCATTGAACGATATCTTTGCAGGTATGGAAGCGGAATCTGAGCTCAACCAAGCGGCACAATCTCAGTTCAACCAGTCGGAAGCAGCGCGCTATGGTGAAATCTATAAGCAATTGATTAAGCAGAACCTCCTAGTAGAGGATAGCTATCGGGGAAAGTCATGTCAGGTTAACCTGCGTCTCATTCCGACAGGATCCGGCGCGATATTAGGCAACCTGTCTATTATTAACGGTGACAGCAGGCTTTGTAACGCAACCAAGCGCGCGGTGACTCAAGTGTCGTCTTTCCCATTACCAAGTAATCAACCTGCGGTTGTTGAGCAGCTTAAAAACATCAACCTAACCGTAGAGTTATAAAAACATTTGCATAGGGAGGTGTGGGCGTTAAACCACACCATAATGTACACACGGCAATGATTTGCGGTGTTGATTGGACCAAAAATACAACAGTAAGGAACAAGCTTGTGCTAAAGCGAGTATTTTTAGGATTTATCTTATCCCTCACAGCGGCAGTCTCGACTGCACACGCTGCCTTGGAGTTGGTGATCACTGAAGGCATCAACTCCGCACGTCCAATAGCGATTGTCCCTTTCAAGTGGGAAGGGCAAGAGCCGTTACCACAAGACATCTCAGCGGTGATCGCATCGGATCTCCAACGAAGTGGTAAGTTTAACCCATTACGTGTAAATGATATGCCACAGACGCCATACGGTGAGAGTGAAGTTGACTTTGACCAGTGGACAAACACCGGTGTGGATTCCATTGTGGTCGGTGCGGTTACTCAAACAGAAACCGGCGATTATCGTGTTAACTACCAGTTGATTGATATTGTTCGTGGTCAATTAACACAAGGTGATGCAAAGGCGCTGTCTTCGGATGGTCAGCTTGTCTCTTCACGTGACCATATTCTGTTCAATAAAGTGGCGACGGTTCCTAAGAATCGTATGCGTGAGTACGCTCACCGAATTTCTGATCTTATTTATGAAGAGCTGACGGGTGAAAAAGGCGCTTTCCGCACGCGTATTGCTTATGTAGTTGTTCAAGAAGATGCTGACTACCCATACCAACTTCGTGTGGCTGATTACGATGGCTACAATGAGCGATTGGTTCTGCGTTCAAAACAACCTTTAATGTCACCAGCATGGTCCCCTGACGGCAGCAAGCTTGCCTACGTAAGCTTCCAGAATGGCCAGTCAGAGATCTTTATGATGGATATCTACACTGGCAAGCGCGAGAAGTTGACGTCATATCCTCGTCACAATGGCGCACCACGCTTCTCTCCTGATGGTGACAAGCTCGCTCTCGTACTGTCGAAGTCAGGTAGTTTACATCTTTACACTCTGGATCTGAAAACTCGTAAGTTAGAGCAGCTTACCAAAGGTCGCTCAAACAACACTGAACCTTATTGGACACCAGACGGTGACAGTCTCGTGTTTACTTCGGACCGCGGCGGACGCCCACAGATTTACCAAATGTCTGAGAACGGTGGCACTGCTAAGCGTTTGACTTGGCAAGGTATGCAAAACCTAAGTGGACAAATTACACCAGATGGTCGTTTTATGGTTATGGTGAATCAGAATAATTCTGGTCAGTTCAACCTAGCCAAACAAGATTTGGAAACGGGCGCTGTGCAGATTTTGACTGAAACGTTGCTCGATGAGTCACCAAGCATTGCACCAAACGGCAGTATGGTGATTTATAGCTCAACGTATAACCAGGCGAATGTTCTATCAATGGTTTCTATTGATGGACGTTTCAAAGCTCGTTTACCTCTGACTAACGGTCGTGTTCGTGCGCCCGCTTGGTCCCCATTTTTGAAATAATATAAAAGGAATATTTAGATGCAACTTAGCAAAGTGTTCAAAGGCCTGATGATTGCAGTACCTGTACTGGCGATGACAGCATGTAGTTCAACTGATGATGCGGTTAACGCAGAAGGTTCTTCTACAGATTACGAAACAAGCCAACCTGCAGGTGAAGGTTCAACAACGGATAACACTGTTGTTTCTCCGATCGAAGGCGGTGAAGGCGCACTTTCTGAGCAAGAGCTTCAAGAGAAAGCCCTAGCTGAAACCTCTACAATTTACTTTGCTTTTGACAACGCTTCTATTGCTGGCGACTACGAAGAAGTGCTAGCAGCACACGCTTCATTCCTAGTGTCTAACCCAGCTAAAAACGTCACTGTTGAAGGTCACGCAGATGAGCGCGGTACTCCAGAGTACAACATCGCACTAGGTGAGCGTCGTGCAGTAGCAGTTGCTAAGTACCTGCAAGCACTAGGTGTTCAATCAGAGCAAGTTTCTATCGTGAGCTACGGCGAAGAGAAGCCACTTGTTTTCGGTCAGTCTGAAGAAGCTTACGCTAAGAACCGTCGCGCGGTATTGGTATACTAATTTCTACCGGTTCATTTAGAGCCAAGGTATAGACATAAAAAGGAGAGTGATGCTTATGTTGGCTAAACGCATCATTACAACGGGTCGAGTTTTTACGCTGTCTGGTTTAGCTCTTGCGCTGTCGGGAACTGTTTTTGCAAATCCTGCTCCTGTCGCAGATCTTAATTCTTCGTCTTCAAACACGACTCGAGCCGTTTCATCTGCGCCCGAGTCTGATGTTGAACGACTAGAGCGTATGCTGGAAAACCGTAACCGCACACAAGCACGCATGCAGCTGCAAATGGATGACATGGCACTGGAAATCAGTGAATTACGTGGCCTTCTTGAGCAAAACAGCTATGAACTGCAGCAGATGCTGCAACGTCAGCGTGAGTTGTATGTTGAGCTGGACAAAGTGCGCAACCAAGCGCCTGTCGCTGTTATTCCAGATGAAGCGCCAGAAGCACCAAAGGGTGGTAAGGCATCATCTAATGCGGGCGAGCAAGAAGCGTATCAAGCCGCCGTTGATCTGGTGCTTAAGCAGCGTGATTACGGTGCGGCCATTATCGCTTTTCAAGAGTTTCAAGAGAATTACCCTGATTCAACCTATAGTGCGAATGCGCACTACTGGTTAGGTCAGCTTTACTTTGCTAAAAAGCAAGATAAAGAGGCGGTGAAGAGCTTCGCAGCTGTGGTGGCTTACGAAGATTCTAACAAGCGTTCTGATGCGCTATTGAAACTTGGTGATATTGCATCGCGCAACAACAATGCTGATGCTGCGAACAAGTACTACCAACAGGTTATTTCAGAGCACCCAAACAGTGCTTCTGCTAACTTGGCGCAGCAACGAATTAAGTGACGAATACCTTAAGATAGAATTCAAAGGCAACCTCGGTTGCCTTTTCTTTTACGAGCCCCAAAATACTGCGCACACTTAATACTTGTCATACTGAATTTATTTCAGTATCTAGGCCGGGGAGTTGACTAAGCACCGGCGTTCCCTTTGAGTAAATTTTGAAACAAGTTCAAAATGACGCGCGGTAGCTCAAAATGACACGCTTTTAACCACAGTGATACTTTTAACCACCGTCATACTGGATTTATTTCAGTATCTAGGCAGGGGAGTTGACCAACCACCGGCGTTACCTTCTCGCAACCTTTGATCCTGCTTTTCTCTAGGTGTACAATTCCCGGATTATTGGAAGATTGAGAGCGCTGGCAATGAGCCATATCCTAGACAAAATCGACACTGTGTATCCTTTTCCACCAAAGCCTACACCACTTTCAGACGAGCAAAAGTCTCAGTATGTTGCGAAGATCAAACAGCTACTAAAAGAGAAAGACGCTGTACTTATCGCACACTACTACACTGACCCTGAAATTCAGGCACTAGCTGAAGAAACGGGCGGCTTTGTCGGCGATTCACTTGAGATGGCGAAATTTGGTAATCGTCACGATGCAAGCACTCTGATCATCGCAGGCGTTCGCTTCATGGGTGAATCTGCGAAAATCCTGACTCCAGAAAAGCGCATCCTCATGCCAACACTTGAAGCGGAGTGTTCATTGGACTTAGGCTGTCCAGAAGACAAGTTTACTGAGTTTTGTGATGCTCACCCTAACCACACTGTTGTGGTATATGCGAACACATCCGCCGCAGTTAAAGCACGTGCAGACTGGGTGGTAACGTCAAGCATTGCTCTAGAGATCGTTGAACATCTCGATGACGAAGGTAAACAGATCATCTGGGGGCCTGACCGTCACCTGGGCTCGTACATCTCAAACAAAACAGGCGCAGAGATGCTACTGTGGAATGCAGAGTGTGTCGTACACGATGAGTTTTCAGCTGACGCATTGCGTAAGATGAAGAACGTCTACCCTGACGCAGCGATTCTCGTTCACCCTGAGTCACCAGCAAGTGTCGTTGAGCTTGCAGATGCAGTAGGTTCTACCAGCCAACTCATCAAAGCAGCAAAAGAGCTACCTCATCAGCAAATGATCGTTGCAACAGACAAAGGTATCTTCTTCAAGATGCAACAACTCGTGCCAGAGAAAGAGCTCATTGAAGCACCGACAGCGGGCGCAGGCGCAACCTGTCGTAGTTGTGCACACTGTCCTTGGATGGCAATGAACGGCCTCCAGGCGATTGAGCAAGCACTGCGTGAGGGCGGAGCAGAGCATGAAATCTTTGTCGATGAAGCGGTGCGCGTTAAATCACTTATTCCGCTAAACCGCATGTTAGATTTTGCTGAACAGTTGAATGTTCAGGTGAAAGGTAACGCGTAGATAAGGTGTGTTTGAGCCCATCAGTTGAATAAAAAACGGAGCCTTCAGTCGGCTCCGTTTTTTATGATGGTTGGAAACTCATCAGCGCTATCTATTCGTTTTCTGCTTGCGCCAAGCTTTGGCCGCGTTGAGCAATACCGCAAAGCATCACAGGCATTGCATTGAAGATCTCTTCAAACTGCTCTAAGCCTTCCATACCTTGCTCTTTTAACGTCGCGAGCGAAGTCAGTGGATCATAAAGCATAGACAAAGAAAGAAGTACGCCACCCAACAGAGCGTTGTCTTCACTTTTTTCCGGCATCAATGTTTCCCAATCATCACGGCAGAGTTGCCAACCTTGCAGCATACCTTCACAGAACTCGCGAGTCGCTTCTGTCACAATATCTTCATCATCGAGTTCACAGCCTTCTGGCCACTGCCATGTACCCTCTAGCAACTGAGGGCCAGACTCATTCCAAATGTTGATGACCAGTTGAATGTATTCCTCAAGCTGCTCACCGTCGGTGAACGGAGCCTGTTCAGCGCCACCCCAAAGGAAAGGGAGCCACTCATTCGCTTCGAGTAGATACGGGGCAGATGACATTGCGGTGATGAAACCGCGAGTTTGTGCCTCACTGAGTAGTTTGTCTTGAAGCTCGTTGTTGGCAATCAGTTGTGAAAGAGTCACATTACTTTCCATATCTTTAAATCCTGATGATGAAAAAAATCTCATTTGCGCCACAGTGTAACAAGGCAAGGCTCAAAAATCAGGAAAATTCCTTGCCAGAACATCCGAGTGTGGTTAGTTTTGAAACAAGGCTATTAAAAGAGCAACTTATTGCTTATATACGACAAGGATCATCATCGTCTAATGAAGCACACGTCTTCGCTGCGTCGCAAAAGTAAAATCGCTCTCGCGATATATATGATTTTGTTCATTACGGTTATTGGTACCGTTGTGTTTCATGTTGTAGAGCACCCCATCAGAAAGCAGCTCCAGCAGAACTTAGACGTGAGGACACAACTGCTCGCTTCTCAAATCGAAGATAAGCTCAATAACTCACTGACCACCCTCAACAGCATTGTGAGTGTCGGAGCCGCTAACCTCACACCACAACAGCAAGCAGACACACTTTATTCTTTGTTTATCAACCTAGAAGGAGTCGTCGTGAGTGGAGGCTTATGGCCTAAACCCTACAGTGTAGACGAAGACATACCTTATCAAAGCCTCTTCTATAACCGAGCTCGTGATGGGCTTATCGAACAGATTTACTCTTGGGATAACGCCGAGAATGGCGGCTATGATAATCAAGATTGGTATCGTAGCGTTATGAATCAAGCCTCAGGTGTGTTTACCTGGTCCCCGGTCTATATCGATCCATTCACCCATGTCCAAATGATCACGGCCTCCTCAGCTTATTATGTCGATGGTGATTTTGCAGGCGTTGCCACCGTGGATCTGTCTCTTGAGGGGCTCATTGATTATGTTCGGGAGCATGCAGAAAACTACGACCTCGGCGTTATTCTAAAAGATGGCTTTGGTGCTACGATTACTCACTACGACTTTAACATTGTGGATGATATCTATATTAGTCATCGTGAGTTTGGTGATTTCAATTGGGAAGTCGATGTCGTCAACTCGAAACACTTGGTCAGTGACCAAGTGATGCAGTTGGTGTCGCAAGTAGAAATAGGCCTAATACCTATTTTGCTTTGCTGCATACTGCTTGTTTACTACATGTTGAATCAATATCTCATCAAGCCGATTGTATCAATTGCAGAGAACGTTCGTGACTCTGAGGCGACAGGCACCATTGATATCGATTATGGGAGTAACGATGAGATCCGTTTCTTGATCGATAGCTTCAACCAAAAAACAGCGTTCCTGGATGAAGAGCGGAAGAAGGCTGAGGTTTCAACCGAAGCAAAAAGTGCGTTTCTCGCGACGTTGTCTCATGAGATTAGAACCCCAATGAATGGTGTACTGGGCACAGCACAAATCCTATTGAAAAGTGACCTCAATGCAGAGCAGCGCAAGATGATGCGCACACTGTATGAATCAGGCGACCACATGATGACGCTGCTCAATGAGATTCTCGACTTCTCGAAAATTGAGCAGGGTAAACTAGAGCTAGATAAAGGCGTATTTCCACTAGAGAACATTATAGGCAGTGTCAATAGCGTCTATCACACCTTGTGTACCGAGAAGGGGTTAGAGTTTAAAGTGCACTCAGAGGTGCCGATTGATCGCTGGTATATGGCGGATAAAGCTCGTGTTAGGCAGATTCTATTTAATCTGCTCAACAATGCCGTTAAGTTTACTTCTAGAGGTCTCATCGAAGTACACTTTAAAGAGCTTCATGTTGGTGAAAATCACTTTTTGAGTATTCGAGTGAGAGACACCGGCGTCGGAATAGCTAAAGATGCTCAAGACAAGGTGTTTACCCCCTTTGAGCAAGCAGAGTCGACAACCACAAGGCGATTTGGCGGCACTGGCTTGGGCTTAGCGATAGTAAAACAGATTGTCGAGCTGATGGACGGCAGCATTACTCTGAACAGTGAGCTGGGAATAGGGTCGAGCTTCGAGGTGGTGATCAAGGTTGAGCTGGCGACCGCGACTACCCCGCAGCTTTCCAATGACTATACTAATAACCTCTCTGGATTAAGAGCCCTTATTGTCGAAGATAACCGTACGAATGCCATTATTCTAGAAGCCTTGCTAAAAGGTAAGGGGTTTGAAGTCTTTATCGCAGAAAATGGAGAAAGGGCTTTAGAGCGCTTATCTACAGATACTTATGACCTGATATTAATGGATAACCACATGCCAATCATGGATGGTGTTGAGGCAACGCGACATATTCGTCAGTTGGGCTCACGTAATGCAGAAGTGCTTATTCTAGGTTGTACTGCTGATGTGTTTGAAGAAACCAAGCAACGAATGATTTCAGCGGGTGTTGATCATATCATAGCCAAACCAGTGAAAGATAAAGAGCTTGAAGATGCGCTCTATTTTTATGTCGATAAACTCCGTCAATATCAACCAACCTCGATAGACGATTTCGAAGATGAATTAGAGGCTCTAGTCATCGATTTGAGTATCTCCCTCGATAACGAGGAGTTTGAGCAGGCACTACAGGCGGTTGAGGGAATTGAACCTATGCTTGAAGCAGAGAACATACAAGGACAAAAGCTGCTAAAGTCGATTCAAACGCAATTGAAGGAGAGTAAAGTCCCCTCAAAAGACGAATTGGATAATTTGGTCGTACAATTATTGACTTGATAGTGATTACAACTGCTTTTTGTTTTTATAGTGGCTGTATAAACTGGTTTTTTATAAAAATTTGAAATCCTAAACTAATATAATTGTGTTCTAATAGCGCCATCGTCTGGTCAGTAATGGCCGGGCTTTTTTGTGCCTACTGTTCAGTGAGTTACGAGCAATTTGGCTTTTTAAGATGTCGTTTATTGGAGCTAGTCAAGAATGAAAGCGCGTGCGCCGTTTTGTATTCGCAATGCCGCAGCAGATACGTTTGCTATGGTTGTATTTTGTTTTGTCACCGGAATGATCATCGAGATTATGATCTCGGGTATGACTTTCCAGCAATCTCTAGCTTCAAGAACACTATCTATTCCAGTCAACATCGCCATTGCATGGCCTTATGGTGTGTTCCGCGATTTCTGTCTTCGCCAAGGTAAACGTATCTCTGAAACAGGCTTGATGCGAAATATCTCAGATCTCATCGCATACGTGCTGTTCCAGTCTCCTGTATACGCAGCAATCTTGTTTGCTGTTGGTGCATCAACCGAACAGATCATTACCGCAGTGTCGAGCAACGCCGTTGTTTCTTGTGGTATGGGCGTCCTATATGGTTACTTCTTAGATATGTGCCGTCGTTGGTTCCGCGTACCGGGTTACCAACGGCAATCAGCATAAATTGGTCATTCATTCAGCGAGATAGCTAATTTATCGCCACTTAAACCACAAATTAGCATTTTTTTCGCTGATACCCTTGACCAACAAGGCTCGAATCATTAAATTAGCGCCTCGTTGGCACGCAAAGCCAACCAAAACAAAATTACGGTGAGTTGTCCGAGTGGCTGAAGGAGCACGCCTGGAAAGTGTGTATACGGCAACGTATCGAGAGTTCGAATCTCTCACTCACCGCCACATTCTATAAAAAAGACGTCCTAGGACGTCTTTTTTAATGCCTATTATACTTCTAAATCAATAAGTTATTGTCCGATAACGTCCAAAGATTGGTAAGCCCCCACTTCCCTAGACACTTAATAGTTATATAATTCAACAAACTATGAGGTGTTGTTATGAGCGGAAAACGCTACACAGAAGAGTTCAAAATCCAAGCCGTTGAACAAGTCACTAAGCACGGTCATACACTTAACTCAACTGCTGAGCGGCTGGGAGTGAGCTACAAATCACTTTGCGACTGGGTTAAAAGATATGAAAAGCCAACAGAGCAGCGACAGCAAGAAGATGATCAAAACGCTGAGATCAGGAAGCTAAAAGCCGAGCTTAAGCGGGTGACCATGGAAAGGGACATATTAAAGGAAGCCGCCGTGTACTTTGCCGGGGAGTCAAAGAAAAGTACACGTTCATAAGCGAGCGACTTCAGCGATACCCTTTGAAAGTGATGTGCCAAATCCTTGAAATCCAACGCAGTGGATTCTATGCGTGGCAGCGTAAGCCGCTAAGTTGTCGCGCGAAAGAGGATCAACGTTTACTAGGTAAAATTAAGCAGTTTTGGCTTGAGAGTGGATGTGTTTATGGTTATCGCAATATCACTATCGATCTTCGAAGTGATGGTGAGTCTTGTGGGAAGAACAGGGTTTATCGCTTGATGAAGCAAGCCAATATAAAAGCGGTGCGCCACCCAGGCTTTGGTCGAGGTAAGCCTCATATCGCCGCGCCAAACGTCCTAGACAGGGGATTTAACGTTGATAAGCCAGACCGATAACTGATTTCACCTACATCCGGACGCACGAAGGATGGCTATACTTGACGGTCGTCATCGACTTATTTTCTAGGAAAGTCGTTGGTTGGACAATGAAAAGTAGTCCCAAATCTGACCTAGTCATCGATGCATTGTTGATGGCTATTTGGCGCAGAAGACCCAAAGGCAAGGTTCTGATCCACTCTGATCAAGGGGTTCAATATACGTCGGGTGACTGGAAGAGCTTCCTGAAAGCGCACAATATGGAAATCAGCATGAGTCGGAAAGGAAACTGCCATGACAATGCTGTTGCTGAAAGCCTTTTCTCACTGCTTAAGAAAGATCGAGTAAAGAAAATAATCTACAAAACCCGCGCAGAAGCGCGGTCAGAGATATTTGATTATATTGAGTGTTTCTACAATCCCAGACGAAATCATGGTACTAATGGTGGGCTGTCACCAAATGACTATGAAAGACAGTATTTTCAGGAGCTTGAGAGTGTATAGAGTTCTGGGGTCTTACCACTGGGAACAAACAGAAAACAGGTTGTTGCTTGCTACTCATATCGCTTGTGGTGATTTTTCTACTAACAAGTGCCAACAACGGTTGATTGATATCATTTGGATATGTCGCTGATTTGTCGTCTACATATGTCAATCAGCTCATTGCGCACAAAACGGTGCAAAGGGTCATTGTGGCTTCTTTGATGCCAGTAACAGTGAATGGTTGTTGGAGGTAGTGCCTTGATAGGTCGTGAAGTTAAAGTACTGTTGGTGAGCAATGCTGCGGAGCCTACTGAAATTATACTGACACGGTTAGAGCCCTCGAGCAGTTTCGCAAGTAATTGATAACTAGCAACTCCTGCAATGATCTGGCGAGTTTTTCCGTAGGACTTAGCTAGGGACTCGACGGATTGTTGTTGGTGTGTCTGCGGTGCAATCGCTACGTATGGGTAGTCGAAAGCACTTTGTGGCCATTCGGTGCTATGGTTCAGCGGGTGCCGTTTATCATAGACTGCACACATTGGCATTTTTCCTACCTCAACACCATAAAGTTGGGGAGACAGTTCGGAAATTACATTGAAAGTCAGTTCAAACTTTCCCTCTAGTAACTCTTGTTCAGTGCTCTCATTCCATAACGAGGTTTCAACGACTATACCAGGTGCAGTCTCTTGTAAACGATTTACGAGTTCTGGGATAACATGGAGTGCACCCAAACCAGGCATGGCGATACGAATTGTCCCTTTAGCGAATATTGGCTGAAAATCTTCTGTAGCAATGACTCGCTCTAAAGATGAGATGGCGTCATATAGTGGTGTGGCCAGTGATAGTGCTTTAGGTGTGGGTTCGATTCCTCGACCTGATGGAATATATAAAGGGTCATTAAAATGCTCACGCAGTTTATTGAGATGGTAGGTGACTGTGCCTTGTTGCAACCCCATTTGTTTAGCGACTTGTTTGACACTGTTGTGTTGTAGAAGCTGCTGCAAGATGAGGAGTGATTTGATGTCGATTCCGCTTAGTGGGTGATGCACGATTTCTCTCGATTGTTAACTATTCAAAATTTTCAAATAGAAGAATTAAATATAACTAGTATATTGCTGAAACTATTTAGGTAAAATAAACATGTTGTTGAAACACTCAACGAGTTACTAAACAAAGAGCTTTGTGCAATTTGTCATATCACTTGAGCTTTATAGCTTGTCTGCGGTAAGCAGATAGCGACGAGGTGATCTTAGTATTAGTTGCTAGTCCGACCAACTTCCATATTCTGAGTTATAAGTTTAATAACTCTACAATCCCTTTATTACCGTTCAGCGCATGTCCGAAATTTAAAAGCGTTGGACGGTTTTTTTTTAGATGTGACTTGTCTATATTAGCTTTTCTGACAAGAACTATTTTCAAATCTACCTGATTGTTACGTAGCTAGTAAATAGTTACCTAGCGAGTAAAAACCCACTTCCCATCACTATTTAAGTACTGACAAAATTGAACGATACCGTTAGGTTGAGATTGATGTGTAGCATCGAACTGAAACCTAACGGATAGTTTATATCTGGCGAATTAATCTCTTGAACAGATCAGCAGTGTTGATATGTGGTGATGGAATAACTGGGTAGGCTTGAGTCTACCCAGTTTTGGGTGAACTATTTCGCTCGGAAAATTTCAACACCTTCTTTGTAAGTCGCCATAACTTTAAGATCCTTGAGTGCCATCGGATCGACTTTCAACGGGTTCTGGTCAAGAATGATCATATCAGCTAGTTTACCAGGTTCTAGAGAGCCTTTATGGTCTTCTTCACGGAACTGATAGGCAGCATTGATTGTTGAAGCTTTTAGTGCATCCATCACACTGATACGTTCATCTTCGCCCCAAACCTTGCCACTGCGGCTAACTCGGTTAACAGCTGTCCAGATTAGTGTGAACTGGTCCACTGGATGGACAGGAGAGTCATGGTGGATAGTCGTTGAGAAGCCGTGATTAATACCAGATTGTACCGGATTAAGTTTAGCTGTTCGCTCCGGTCCATAGATTTGCTTAGCATGGAAATCAGCAAAGTAGAAGCTGTGCGCCATTTGATATGTCAGGGTAACATCAAGATCTTTTAGTGTCTCAAACTGATCTTCTTGCACCTGCTGTAGGTGGATAAGCTGAGTACGACGGTCTTTACCTGGGTATGCTTTGTTCGCTACAGTTAAGCCTTCAATAGCGATATCAAGCGCACCGTCACCAAGAGCATGGACAAACAGTGGGATGTCATGTTCTAGGTAGCTGCTAGCAAGCTTAGCTAGATCATCGGCAGACATTGAAGAATAGCCCACGTAACCTTCTTCGCCTTCCAACTGCACATGGTAAGGGTCACGAAGGAAGGCCGTACGACCTGGTGAGCCGCCATCAAGGTTAGCTTTTAGACCAGCCAAGCGGAAACCGTTATCGTAGTCTGGCGAGTAGTTATTAACCACTGTATCGACATCGGTAGCGAAGTAGAACATGCCGCCCGCAACGTCAATTTTCAGCTGGTCGGTCGCAGCCATGTGCTGGAAAAGCGCTTGAGTTTGAGGACTCAAACCCATTTCAGTAGCAGTGGTAAAGCCTTGTGAGGCATACAGGTCTTGAGCGTCACGAACCATCTTCTGAGCAAGCTCGAACATAAAGTCTTCTGGCAAGTCTTGAGACTGGTCGACACCCAGGTCTTCTGTCAGCGACAACAGGATTGGCTTAATTGCCGCTTCTTCTAAAATGCCGTTAGGCTGCATGGAGCCCGCTTCTCGTTGGATCACACCGCCAGAAGGTGCAACACTGTTTTCGTCGATGCCAAGCATGTCGAGCATGTAAGTGTTAGCAACGACGATATGTGTTGAAAAGTGAATTGCGATGATAGGAACTTCAGTAGAGATCGCATCAAGGTCATGACGAGTAGGGTGACGATCCTCTTCTAGCATTGCGTTGTCATAGCCCCAGCCAATTACCCAGTCTTTACTGCCTTTGTTGTCTTTCTCGCGTTTACTAAGTGCCCAAGACATCTCACGTTGGATATCTTTAATGCTCTCAATATTACCCGCTGGCTTAGGGTCTAGGTTGACCATTGCCAGCTTCACACCCGACATTTGGAAGTGGCTGTGTGCGTCAAAAAAGCTAGGCATCAGGGTACGACCTTCAAGGTCAACTAGTTCAGTGTTTGCATCTTTATGCTCGGCCTTGATTGCATCTTTTTTACCGACTGCAACGATCTTGCCTTCTTTGACAGCGACTGCTTCAACTTTAGGCATAGCGTCATCCATGGTTAGGATGTCGCCACCAAAGTAAATCGCGTCAGCGTCTGCGTATGCAGACATTGCTGTCGCAGCAATCAAGCTTGCTAAGAATGTTCTTTTCATAATTCAAACCTTTTTAGAATAATTCACGTCCACATTTGTGGCACGCAAGGATTGTATAAAGATTTTGGCTAATGTAACGTAAGGGTTGTTCGAATAACTCAGACAATTAGAAATATGTTGTTACGTTTTAGTCTAGATCAGGTGGCTGCTTTTGTAGCGGTGGCAGAGAATAGCTCATTTAGTGATGCAGCTCGTGTAAGCGGAAAAAGCCGCTCTACTTTGCACCATCAAGTCGGAAACTTAGAGGTGGATCTCAACATAACTTTATTCTCTCGTGTTGGAAAAGGGGTCGCTTTGACCCAAGAAGGCAAAGTGCTGCTTGAGCAAGCTAAACACTTGCTCTATCACGCTAAGTATTTTCAAAATAGCGCAGATAGCCTGTCACAGGGAGAAAGCCAACAATTGACTGTCTACCATGATGCGATATTACCGCCTCACTTTATCGCTCGGGTTGACCGTTGGGTGTCGGATGCCTTTCCACTGGTTGATATTCAATGGTTACACCGCGACCGACTCTCAATGTATCAAGGTTTGCTTAATGGAGAGGCTGACTTGGGTTTAGCGTTAAGTAGTGGTGGAACACTGCCAATGCATGGTGTGGATTTTTATAATCTCGGGATGATGCCTATCGACATTTTTACTAGTCATCAATCTCCCATGGTAAGTTGCCAGCCCTGCTCACTGCATGAGCTTGCTCAGTATCGTCAACTGATGTTAGAAGACTATCTCGATACTCCGGTTTTCTCCCGCTCACAGGTAAAGAGTAACCCCAAGCAGGTGAGTAATGTCGATATGCTATTAGCGATGTTAGAAGACTCAGGCTGGTCGGTGTTACCGATTGCTTTGGTCAACAATCACCCAAAGCGCGATCAGTTCATTCGGTTAAAGTTGAATTTTATCTCTAACACCAACACCGCTGAATACATAATGTTTAGTAATAAGTTACATACGGCTGATCCAGCATTAAGGTTGCTTATTGATAGTATAAAATCACTGTATACCGACGAACTTGCGTTAATTAGTGATACTCCAGATTTGAACGCAAAGTGGGGGGGGGTAAGAGTCACAAGCTAACTTGGTTACGAGCGTAAAAAATCCTCGTCATAATCTTGCTTTGACTTATTATTTTACGGAACAAGTGGATTAAAATGCAGGGTTAAAAGTCTAACTTGTTTGCAAGCACAGAGCGATTTGTCAACGCAAATTGAAAAGCTATACCCAAGCAAATCTTGAAAATCTGCACCATTTGGTGTCTTGGGTGTAATATAAAGACTAAATCCGACACTGATTTATCAGCATCGGAATTAGTAAAACCAAGCTTGTCCTAATGTTATATGGACTACTTTACCTCTGCTGCGATAGCTTGAGCAGCGGCGATCTTAGACCAGAAGTGGTCATTGCCCACAGTTGATGCGCCAGGCTGGCTAGAGAAGAAACTTACCACCGTCTCAGTCGTGCGGTTGATGTAAACCACCTGACCATGGATACCAACAGCCGCGTATTCACCTTGCTCTTGGTCTAATACCCACCAGTTGTTTTTATATGCTTGCCAATCGTCAGCATAACGTGGGTTGCGTGCTGTACGAAGGTAGTCGTTCTCTTCCAAATCTAATGTAGCGTCAACCCATTCAGCTGGAACGATCTGTTGACCGTTGTAGTGACCACGGTTTAGGATCATGCTGCCAAAGCGTGCTGCATCACGCAGTGTGGTGTTCATACCACCAGTAGAAATTGGCATAAAGGCACGGTCAACGGCCATGTGAGCATCGTTATCCGCCCCGAGTTTTGACCATAAGTGCTCTTGAATAAACTCGTTGTATGGCTGGCCTGATACTCGGCTAATGATCCAACCTAGAACATCAGAGTTAGCTGAATTGTACTCAAACATATGACCCGGCTCTAGATCTTCGTTCTCGCCAATAAACTTGCCAAGGAAGTCATAGATACCATAGATTTCAGTTGATTCTGGTTGTGCGTCACGGCCTCCAGGAATGTAGGCCATGTTCATCGCTGGGCCATAGTATTTTAGGAAGTCTGAGTTTGGATCAACATAGTTCTCTTCAAAGTCGATAGCCGTTGCGTGGTTAAGAAGATCCTGGATAGTCACACGCTCAAAACCGCTCCCTTTGAGCTCAGGCAGGTGCTTAGCTGGTGAGTCATTGAGGTTAATCTCGTACATATTTGCTGCGAATGCTGTGTCTGCCGAAGATGTCACTATCTATGATGTAGTGATTGAGCAAGGGCGAGTGATTGACCCGGCTTCCGGTACCAATGAGGTCATGAATATCGGTATTGTTGATGGCAGCATTGTCACTTTGAACAATGATAAACTCGTCGGTGAGAAAGTCATCGATGCTCAGGATAAGGTTGTTGCCCCGGGTTTTATCGACTTGCACTCACACACCCCATTTAGCTTCGGTGAGAGTCTACAGCTAAGAGATGGTGTTACCACGCCATTGGATCTGGAAGCCGGCGCTTATCCTGTGACCGATTACGGTATGTTCATTCGTGACAAAGCACGTGCAAACTATGGCGCCTCGGTTGGTTTTTATGCCGCGCGTATTAAGGTCATTGAGGACCGCGATCAATCCTACATTGTGACAGAGCAAGGTGCGCACCCGTTTGCTGGGCCAGCGTTTACACAGCAAGCGACACCAGAGCAAATTGAAGAACTTAAACAGCACCTTATCGATGGCATCAACCAAGGTGGTATCGGTATCGGCCTGCCTCTTGACTATATGACCGAGGCGATCTCTGACGAAGAGCTTAATATGGTGTTTAAGCTTGCTAAGGACCTCAACGTTCCACTATTTGCCCACATTCGTCGCGGTGTAAATGGAGATATCGGTCCCCTAAATGATGTACTAAAACTGTCACAAAAATACGGTACTGCGCTTCACCTTTGCCATATTAATGCCAACGCAATGGGCAACATTGGTAACTGGCTCGCGGCAATCGACGAGGCCAATGAAAAGGGCGCTAACGTGACCGTTGAAGCCTTCCCTTATACAGCTGGTTCAACCTCTATCTCAGCGGACGTTTTTGGTCGTGATTGGCAAGAAATTTTCGATATCTCATATGGTGATGTTCAATGGGCAGCGACAGGAGAGTTTTTGACTAAAGAGACCTTCGAACAGAAGCATCGCGAAGAGCCAGGCGGCATGGTCATTCACCATTACATGAAAGAAGAGTGGCTAGAAACCGCATTGACCTATCCGGGTATGATTGTTTCCTCTGATGCCATGCCAACACTCAATGCGAATGTAAAGGCGAACCCTAACGGTGCCGGCTCATTTACAAGACTACTGACTCACTATGTTCGAGATACCAAACTGCTTTCTCTTGAGCAGGCTATCGCGATGTCGAGCTACTACCCTGCAAGATTGATTGAAGAGGCTGCTCCGGCATTTAAGCGTAAGGGCCGAATTCAAGAGGGAGCCGATGCTGACCTATTGGTGTTTGATCTTGATAACTTGTCGAGTAACGCGGCATATATGGACCCGTTCGCACCGGCGACAGGTTGGGACTACATTTTGGTTAACGGTGTGGTTGTACTTGATGGTGATAAACTGACCAAAGAAAGACCGGGACAATTTATTCTTTCTACTCACCCTTAAGCATCGCCTGTTAATGATGCGTTAGGATCGTGATTAAGAGAATGGTTTAGTACCATCAATAAAAATGCCAGCCGGAATATCCGGCTGGCAGTTAATTTACCTAAATATGGGCATCTAACCTATATGACAGAATAAGGTCTTATTTTATTCCGCAGGCGTAGTGCCAAGGAGATTACGTCCTGGTGCATTGAGAGTGAGTTCATCATTCTCTAATACGATTTCACCTTCAATCATCACGTAGCTGTAGCCGGTTGCCTCGACGAATGGGTCTGTGTAGCTGGCTGCACTATTGATGTTATCGATATCGAAGATCAGCAAGTCAGCGTGTGCGCCTTCTTGCACGCGGCCTTTCTTGCCAAAGATAGGTGCCACCCCTTCTAAGCGCTTCGCGGGTAGATAACTGCCTTTGTAGAATGCATCATTTAGGCTGATCACACCCTCGTCACGGACATACTGAGCGAGGACTCGTGTGTAAGAGCCTGCACCGTTTGGCGCCGATTTGAGGTTTGCATTGATGGCAGGCATGGCATCAGTTGCGATCATCATATCTGGGTGAACCATCGCCTCTCGCAGCCAATCTTCTTGCATGTAATGGTGGATGATCATACCGTCTGGACGCTCTTTGCGCATCTTGTACCAAGTTTCCTCGGTAAAGTATTCCCCTGTTTCTGCCCATTGAACATCTTCGTAGCTGATATCAAAGATGGTTTTCCAGTCGCGATCGAACACATCCGCTGAAATAAAGGTTGAGCCGGCAGTATATGGGAAGATCTCCATGGTGATATCGGCACCATTGGCATTGGCTTCATCGATGACTTTCATCCACTCGCCGATAGCGCCCATTGCGTTGGCATTGATATGGCAGATGTGTAGCGGAGCGCCCGTCTCAACGGCAACGTCCAGTACATCAAGAAGTGGTTGAATATCGCCATTGACTCCACGACGAATATGCGCCCAAACGACCGCATCATGTTCTGCGGCAACCTCAAAGATCATGCGCAGCTCTTCTTCACTAACTGCTGGCGACATGTAGTCCAGCAAGAACCCAATACCTAAACCACCCGCTTCAAGCTCTTCTACGATGATTTTACGCATCTGCTCGATTTCTTCACTGGTCGCTAACTGCTCGTAGCCCTCTTCAGGGACAAGTGTACCGGCTTCATCAATAAACCAGCCCTTGGTTTCACCCTCAATCACACCAACACGGATCAGTGCGTGAGAGACGGAAGCACCAAAGTTAACATAAGGGGCGTTACGCAAGAAGTTACCATACTCGCTCGCCGGATAAGCACCGGCTTCTAACTCTAGGGCGGTGGTTGCGCCGTCTCTAAGCTGAAGAAGCGCACCAAACGGAAAACCACTGTGCGTATGGAGATCGATAAAACCAGGGCCAACAATCATACCGTCAGCGTCGATAACGCGCTCACCGGAGAGTGAATCGTTCGTTAGTGTTTCGATTACGCCATCTTTGATACCAATGTTCATGACTTTGTCGGTGTTGGTTTCAGGGTCGATCACGCGCCCTTGATTAATCACGAGATCGTAATTGATTGGGGATGTCTCTGGTGCTTTAGTACAGCCGGCCATCAGTACCGCCATTGCGACTGCACTGCCAACGAGTTTCATCTTCATTTATTGCTCCTAACAATATTGCTTGTTATTGGTGTGGCAATGCCACGTAGTTGTAGTGGCAGGAATATAACGTGCTAGCGATAAGGGCTCATCTCTGCTATGTTGGCATCATCCCAACGTACTAAGTTAGTCGATAATGCTTACCTTTGACCAATTAGAGGCATTTGTGGCCGTTGTCAAGCAAGGCTCTTTTGCAGCAGCTGCGCGTACCCTCAGCAAGGATCGCTCAACCATTCACCAGTTGATTGCTTATCTAGAAATTGAGTGGAATATGCCATTGTTTAATCGTGAGGGTAGGCTTCCGACCTTGAGACCAGAAGCCGAGCGTTTATTTCTCTACGCTGAATCTATGATTCACCAACGACAAGAAATTAATCATTTTGCCAACTCCATCAATCAAAGCTCAGAACAACTAGAGATAGGCATTAGCTACGACCCCGTTTTACCCAAAGAAATCGTCTCAAAGCTCATGTTATTTATTCAGCAGAATTATCCGAGCACTCTAGTTAATCTGGTTGAGAAAAATAGAGATGAAAGCACCAATGCCCTCACTAAGGGGGAGGTGGATCTTGCTATCCATATGGTCACTGGCAAGACACAGCCAACCAAGGGGTTATTTGGTGTGACGGTGGGGGCTTTGCGCTATGCGTTTTTCTGCTCCTACCACTCAGAGTTACGTCTACTCAAGCCTTGCCCTTTAGAGCAACTGCGCGCAAAGAAGCAACTGTTTTTAGAGAGTTTCGCCAGAACTGATATGACAGAGACCACGCTGTTTAGCGCCATTTATCAAACCATGTCATCGGTTGACGTGATTGTCGACTGGTTAAAAAACGACAAGGATTGCTATGCGCTCCTTCCTGCAAAAGAGCTCGAAAATCATGCTGAGATTGTTGAGCTCGATGTGGATTTTCTAGCGGCACCAGCGTATCGGTCATGGACGTGTTTGTGTCGCAATATTAATGCGCAGAGTGCGTTACATACCGTGATAAGACAAGAAGTTGTACGTCTATTTGCTAGTTTGTAGTGGTTGAATATACCGATTTGACTTCAGTATTGGTTCCCTTAGGACGAGTTTTCTTGGTTGTATGTAAAGCAAATCTCGCGGAAACTGCATCTTGAGGTTACTTGGGTATAGGTAAAAAGAAAAAGGATGGTTTAAAACCATCCTTTAATACGGCGAACCAATTGTGTGTGTAGAGCTTTGAAGTAGCTCAACAGACAACAGTTATTAACCCAAGGTTAATGACTATTTGATTGAATCAGCAATCGCTGCAAATGCGGCCATGCGTGGACGGTTCGTTTCACGAGCCGCGTTCGAGGCGCTTGGTGTTGAAGAGAAGGTTGCAATGACTAGGTTCTTCTCTTGGTTGATGTACAGGTTTTGTCCGAATACACCACGGAAGGTACCGATGCCTTTTTCACTGTCATGCACCCATAGGTAGTTCTTGTAGCCTTCTAACCACTGGTCGTAAACTGGGCTGTTTTCATCAATGCGGTAGATACTGCGTGCTGTGTGCAGCTTCTCTTCATCAGTGAGAGCAAAGGTATCTTTAACCCATTTCTCAGAGAATACCTGCTGACCATTGTATTGACCGTTATTTGCCATTGCCATACCCACGCGAGCAAAGTCACGCAACGTGGTGTTCATACCACCAGTGGCAATCGCAACGAAGGTCATATCTGCCATCATAAACGCATCGTGCTCGGCGCCCAATTTGCTCCAAATATTTTCTGCAATGAAGGTCTGTAGCGGTTGACCGGAAACGCGGCTAATGATCCAACCAATAACATCAACGTTAGGAGAGTGGTACTCGTACTTGTAAGACGGCTCTAGGTCAGGGTTTTGCGTGAACAACGGCGCAAATTCCAGTAGACCACGAGGTGTATCATCTTGAGTTGGGTCGATAGCTTCAAGGTCAAAAGCAGCAACGAAACCAAGGCGACGGAAATACTCGGTACTGAAGTCACCCGGCACCATGTTTACGTAGTCTTCTGAGTAGTTTAGCGCGGTCACCATGTTCAGCACTTCGCGCACTGTACGCTGGCCAAAGTGGGTGTCTTTCAGCTCTTCAATGTAAGTTTCAACTTTAGCATCAACGTCGACTTTTCCTTGCTCAACCAGTAAGCCCATAGCCTGACCAGTCAGAGATTTTGTGCTCGACGCCCACATATGGTGGTCTTTTTCTGTGAAATCACCGAAGTACTCTTCGTGCAGAATTTTGCCGTCCTGAACGATGATATAACCGTCTGTATGGTCGCCGATCATCGCATCACGTACGGTGTAGGTTTCACCTTGGTGGTCGAATTTAAGCGCTGCAATGTTAGGGTCTAACGCTTCAGGGATGGCCACAACACTACCTTCACGCGGCACCATGACACTCGGGTGCAAGCCCATATTTCTAAACGTCCAGTTGTTGTAGGGTGCCTGGGTCCACTTACCTTTGGTCGCTTGAGCTTCTGGGCTTGCAGGGATGGTATCCATAACCGCGATTTCTGAGGCAGCTACTGCTGTAGCAGAGAAGAGGCTTAGGCCGATTAGGCTACCGATTAGTGTTTTTTTCATATTTTAACCTTTATTGGATTAGGAGGTCTGACCAAAGTGGATTAAGACGTCGGACTAGCACGCAGTTTAGGTTGGTTTATTTTTCATATCTATCGCATAATGATGGGGATAAACGTTCAAATTAAGCTAGGGGTAGATAATGATCACATTTGAGCAAGTTAATTGCTTTCGTGCGGTATACGAACAAGGCAGCTATAGCGCAGGCTCGCGACTGATAGGCAAAGATCGCACAACAGTCAGAGAGCATGTGTTGGCACTAGAGGATATACTCGGTGAGGCTCTATTTACAATCCAAGGCAAAAAAGCCCACCCGACCCCGCTTGCTAATCATCTCTACCCACGCGCACGCCACCTAGCAAAACAAGCGATGGATTTTGAGTCTGTCGCCTTCTCCTCTCAGCAACTTGCTCTTACTCAGTTAACCTTGTGTTATGACATCCAAGTACCCAGTCAGCTGTTAGCTGATATTGATCGGCGAGTTAGTGTCGTGTTTCCTCATTTGTCATTGAAATGGTTGCAGCGAGATAGAGACCAGGCCTCGACGTTGCTAGAAAAAGGTCTGGCCCATTTTGCTATGCTGCCAACGATGAGAAACCTTATTCCCCCAGAGCAGATGGGGTTGGTTAGGATGGGCAGTTGTGTTTATGGCGTATATGTTCATCCAGATTCACCTCTCGCCAAGCGCGAGCATGTGTCTATTCAAGATCTTACCGAGTACCCACAGCTAGTTAGTAGCAACGTATTTGTTACCGGAGAAAAAACCATGCAGATCTCGTCCGAGTGCCACGAGGTCAATAGTGTTGATCTTATGGTGCGGCTTTTGGCTAATCGAGGTTGGGCTGTCATCAATAGTTTAGATGCACGAATCTATGAGCAACAGGGGGGGATTCAACGGGTTGATATAACCGATTTAGTTCATGATTACCGAACTAGTCTTGCTTTATTCTACTCATTTGCTTTTGATTCCAACCCAACAATAAAAAAGTGTATACAACTGATAAGAGAAAGTTGCCGAGAACTTTTAATATAATGCCATACGATAAACTGCAGTTGTTAAAATAGTGTAAATGCTTTTCACTTACACAGCCTGACCAAAATTGATTTATAGATGAGTAATATATCAATATTGGTTGTGATATTTTAGCTAGTGGTAGACTTTTATGAAAGTTAAATTACTGAGAGTTTGCAAAGGACGAAATGAATCCTATCTTGCTTCGGTTAATACCGTTTACTCAAGTGCTCTAACGATAAAAATAATATTTAGGTTGATATTAATAAGTTCTGCTAATTAATGTGCTTATTGTTAATATATAGCCTGTTATGCATAAATACACTGCGTCGAAGATTCTTGAGTAAGTCCTTCATTCCATCTGGAGTATTCGATTATATGAGTGAACTAACTTATTGGCAGGCAGCAAGGTTTTTGGATTGTGCGACATTTGGACCTCGGCAGGAAGATATTGTTGCACTACAAAACTCAGGTGTTGACAACTGGTTGCAGCATCAACTGACGATTGACGCTAATGAGCATTTTCCCCACCTGGACGCGAAACAGCTCACTAACGGCAATGTGTGGCCTGAGCAACGCAATGCAACTTGGTTTGACTTTGCTTTATGGGGAGAGGATCAACTCCGTCAGCGCGTTGCTTATGCTCTTAGTCAAATTTTGGTTGTATCTAATGTTGGCGAATTAATGGAGAAACCAGATAGACCCCTGGCAACCTATTACGATCTGTTGGTTAAGTACGCATTCGGAAATTATCGAGAGCTACTATATCACGTTAGTATATCGCCTTTTATGGGCGAGTTTTTAACTCATGCAGGCAATAAATCTCGCGCTGTGACCGGTGTCGATCCTGATCAAAATTATGCTCGTGAAGTTATGCAACTTTTCACATTAGGCTTAAATAAGCTCAATATGTGGGGCGAGCCAATACTCGATGGTGATGGTAATCCAGTGCCGAATTTCACCGAAGATGATGTGGAAAATTTAGCAAAACTGTTTACCGGATGGCGTAGGCATACGCCACTGACCCACAATATAAACTGGCGAACACCGATGTATGTCGACGAGATAAATCATGATACGACAGAAAAGGTGGTATTGGGTCATATTTTTCCAGCTAATGTTGACGCAGAGAGTGAGTTGCTCGCGCTGTTGGATATTCTTGTCGATCACCCAAGTACGGCACCTAATATATCCAAGTTTCTTATCACTAAATTAGTTACGTCAAACCCGAGCTCAGAGTATGTCTATCGAGTGTCCACTGCTTTTCGTAATACAGGGGGAGAGCTTAGTGCCGTCATTCAAGCGATTTTGACCGATGAAGAGGTCTACAGACAAGACCATTATGGGGCTAGGGTTCGAGAGTCTCGTTTACATGCGACTGCATTTCTGCGTGCTCTAGACTGTTTCACGGTGCGTGATATTGCCGATGGTGGATTAAGTTTAGAACGAACCTTTCCTTATCTTAAAGTCCTAGGTGCTAATTCTGTCTTTAATTTTTATGACCGAGATTTTATTCCACCTGGCCCACTGGGCGACCGAGAGCTACTTGCACCGGAACTTGATGGGGGAGAGTGGCTGGATATGGTTAAAGTTAGTAACTGGATGTATGAACAGATCTGGATTAAAGCAGAGGACTCAAGAAAATCTGGCAGAAAACACTTTATTTATGTGCGTTTGAATCCTTTCTTTGACATTGCGAAACAGGAGGGGGAGAAAGCACTGATTGATTTAATCGCCATGCGCTTTTGTAAGGGACAGATGACTGCTCGGCTTCGGCGTGCCCTTGAGGGGATCTTTGCCTTTCATAGCTCCGATGGAGCAGATTTAAAGCAAACCGTTCGGCAAATGATTTATTTTACAAGCACATCATCAGAATTTCGCGTTCAGGGATAAGATCATGAAACTAAACCGTAGAAACTTTCTTAAATCATCCGCTGCTATTGTATCAAGTTCGGGTGTACCTTTGTGTTTTTCTCTACCCCATACAGCGTTTGCGCAGCAAATATCGTCAAAGAAAGCACTCGTTGGGGTGTTCTTATTCGGTGGTTCTGACTCATTTAATGCGCTGTTGCCGATGTCTGGTAGCCAATATGATACCTACAGAGATGCTCGGCCGAGCCAAGGTATCGATAGCAGTGAGATGATCAAACTCAGTATCCTCGCGGACAACGGTGTTGAGCTCGGCTTGAATCCAGCAATGCCACAGCTTGCGAGCCTTATCCAACAAGGTAATGCAGTACCGATTATTAACGTTGGCCCCTTACTCGATGGAGAAGGAGCGCCGCCTGCTAATATGTCAGCCCATAATGCACAACAGCTTACATGGCGTAAGAGTTACGATCCTGAAGGTAAGCGCAATCATACTTATGGCTGGGCTGGTATGATGATGGATCTGCTCTATGATCCAAGCAAAATACTACCTGAGTCTATCGCGCAAGGAGGGAGTCTTTGGACGCGAGGTTTCAATGCTCCCTCCCTTGGGCTGAGTAATAACATCAGTGGTGATGAAATATTAGCCAACTTCCCTGAGCTGAAAGCTATCTACGAGAATTATCATTCTGACACTGCTGTTTCACCGTTTGAACAGGAGGTGGATATCCGGCGCATTGATGGTATGACTAAAGGAGAGTATGTCCAAAGTATATTAAGCCAGTACCCAGTTGATGAAACCATTGTTGATAACTCTCTTGGGTCCCAGTTGCGTGTCGTCAAACAGATGATTGAGGCCGCAGATGATTTAGGCCACGAGCGGCAAATCTTCTTTGTTAGTCTTGGTGGTTGGGATAGTCACCGAGGGAGTAACACCAATCAACTTGCTAAGCTAGACAGTGCGTTGGGGAGTTTCCAACAAGCACTTAATGATAGTGGGTTGGGAGCTAATGTCACTACGTTTACGATGTCAGAGTTTGGTCGCACCGTCAGAGAAAATGCCAACAACGGCACCGATCACGGCTGGGGTGGTGTTCAGTTCGTTTTAGGGCAAAGTGTGAATGGTGGAAGGGCCTACGGGGACTACCCAAACTTTTCGGGCTCTAACAAGTTCCAACCAACCCTAGCCCACGAGCAAATGGCAGCAACGTTAGCCGAATGGATAGGTTTGTCTGCGTCGGGTATGGATTATGTCTTCCCCGCGCTTAATCCCAATCGTGAGAAGCCATTTGCAAAACGAACTCTTAATTTTATGGGGCAAGGTGGCAGTAGCGGTGCACTATTAGCTTCAGAAAGTAGCTATGTGCGCAGTGGCAGCTATGCGAATGACAATTATCATGATGATGTCTTATACCTCAAAAAAGCAGGGGGGGATTATCAAAGAAATACTTTGATTAAGTTTAACCTCCCTAATGCGAATCATCGACAAAGTATGTTGAGAGTCTACTTTGTTGGTGTTCACTCGACTAAGGCGTCGGATTGGCGTGATATTAGCGTCAGCCTCGGTCAGGGAAGTTGGTCTGAAACAAGCGTTACGTGGAATACTCAGCCTAAGGTTATTACTTTAGGTAACATCAAGCGAGTTTACGCTGAGCAGGTAGGTAGTTGGCTTGATATCGACATCTCAGACTTACTGTTAGGTATACAAGGTGAAGTGACATTAATCCTTAAAATTAATGATTATAGTAAAGGTCAGTGTGACACTAAGTTGTCGAATAAAGAGCTAGGTAGTGATTATTCACCACAACTTGTTCTCGCCTATTAATCCAATCAAGTGTACGTAGCAGCCTTAACCCGGTTACGTTAATCCCATGCTAAGAGAAGCCTAAGGGCTTCTCTTAGCTATCAGTTATCTAAAACAATTTGCTAAGATACCAGTACAATGGCTAGTGAGGCGTAGTTAAATGTCTGTCATTTGAGGTGTATCATTGTGTTAGCTAGTGCCCTAAGTTGCTATAAAGCTGAGTAATAAGGAAGATAAATGATAATCAGGGATGTTGAGTTAACCGACTCAAGAATAATATCAGAGATATACACCCATTACGTCGAGTCAACTTTTATTTCGTTCGAAGAGGAAGTTATTTCAGAGATTGAAATGGCGAAAAGAATAAACGGTATTCGTAGTAATGGCTTGCCGTAGTTGGTCGTGGAAATTGAAGGTGCTGTTGTAGGGTATGCATACGCGAGTACATGGAAAGCGCGCAGTGCTTATCGTTATACCGTCGAGTCATCGGTTTATATATCACATGATTATTTGAGAAATGGGTTAGGTTCTACGCTTTATGGCTCGCTGCTGGAGCGACTTAAACAGGAGCAGTATTGTAATGTCATTGGCTCGATAGCATTACCGAACGATCCTAGCGTCCGAGTTCATGAAAGACTTGGTTTTACAAAAGTGGGTGAGTTTTCCGACATAGGCTTGAAGTTTGGTGAGAAGCGCAGTGTCGGTTACTGGCAATTAAGGCTAAATGAGTAATATGTTGCCAACTGAATCTAATTGTAGTTAAAGCAAATGTTAAAAAGGAATCTACTTTAAGTAGATTCCTTTTATTAGCATTTACGACGTACTAATACAATGATTAGTGTGAAGCTGCCATTGTCTCTTCTAACAAGTGGTCAATACGTTCAATGTAATCATGGTACTCAGCCGAGTTTTCCGTCGCAAAGTGGAAGTTACGGAAATAACGTGTCATCGCGGTAAAGAACTTACGAGCATCTGCTTTATCTTCAAAGTCATAAGTGTTACGCGCAATGTTAACCACTTTATTGAAGATGAACTGCTGGCGCTCGAAGCTACACGATGCATCGACGTCATCGAAGGCATTCTGTTGCAGGTAGACCATATCCACCAGTAGGGCTTTTTGATAGGTCACGTAGTCATCGAGTGAAATACCTTCTTCACCAGTCACCTGCATCATTTTACTGATGCTATCGCCAGTCACGAGCAGCTGCTTCATCTCTTTGATGGTCGGAACCCAGTGTGGACCGATGTTTTCCGCATACCAAGGCTCGAGTTGATCAAGGTAGCGAGACCATGAGATCAATGGATCGATGGCCGGGTAGAAGCGCTTGTACGCACGCTCATACGACAGACCCAAGAAGGTTTTCACCGTACTTAGGGTAGACTGAGTCACAGGCTCTTCGAAGTTACCACCGGCTGGTGACACCGAACCAATCATAGTCAGTGAGCCTTTCACGCCATCTTCGTTGTTGATCACGCCACAGCGCTCATAAACGCCCTTGATTGACGAGTCTAGGTAGGCTGGGAAGCCCTCTTCACCTGGGATCTCCTCAAGGCGGTTAGAGGTTTCACGCATCGCCTGTGCCCAGCGCGAAGTCGAGTCAGCCAGCACCAGTACGTTAAAGCCCATCTGACGGTAGTATTCACCAAGGGTGAGGCCGGTGTAGATAGACGCTTCACGCGCTGCAACTGGCATGGATGAGGTGTTACAGATGATCACAGTGCGATCAATCAGGGTGCCACCATGCTTAGGGTCGGGTAGGTGAGGGAACTCTTCGATGGTTTCTACTACCTCACCAGCGCGCTCACCACAGGCAACCACGATAACGATGTCGGCATCACAATAACGTGAGATACCGTGTTGCAGAACGGTTTTTCCTGAGCCGAAAGGACCAGGAACACAGCCCGTACCGCCGCGCGCAATCGGGAAGAAGGTATCGATGGTACGAGTGGTGGTCACCAATGGCTCAGAAGGGAACTGGCGTGTGGTGTTGCCTTTGACTGACAAGGTGTTGGCAATCGACTGACGCACTGGCCATTTTTGCACCATGGTCAGCTTGTGCTCTTTACCTTTTGCATCAACAATGTGGGCGATGACGGTATCAACGGTAAAGTTACCCTCTTGAATCCAAGTCACTTCCACTTCGCCTTTGATGTGGAAAGGCACCATAATCTGGTGAGTAAAGCGGCCTTCTTGCACGCTACCTAGCGATTGTCCTGCCAGTAGCTTTTCACCCTGACGTACTTTAGCAGTAAATGCCCAAGTCTCGGCCTTATCAAGCGCATCAACGTGCATGCCGCGTTTTAGGAATTTGCCGTGGATTTGCGCTAGGCGCTCTAGAGGTTGTTGCAGGCCATCATAGATTTGCGACAAGATGCCCGGGCCCAAATCAACCGTCAGCATCTCGCCGGTTTGAATAATGTCATCGCCAACTGCGACACCACGGGTATCTTCATAAACTTGGATGTCAGCGCTATCGCCATTCACGCGCAGCACTTCGGCCATCAGCTGCTCATCGGCACCCTCGGTTTGCTTGCGGCTAGGAATAACATAGACCACCTCATTCTTGATAAGGGCGCCCTTGGTTTCTGGGTTCAGACGGATTTTTAGGGTGTCACCAATGACTGCGGTTACGTGGGCAGTCGGTGTAGTGTTAGTAGTTTCAGTGCTCATTGAACAACCTGTTTTGTTTTCTTAATTAGGCAGATCATGGGCGAACTCGCCCAGTGCATTCTCTACGAGCTGATCAAAGCGCTCGATAGCAAGCTCGTTATTGTATGTCGTCCAGCGAGAGACAAGATTCCAACGCAGCACATAGATCACGACGGCTTCAAAACTGAAGCGTTGTGTGGTTTCAACACGATCAAGCTCATGCCATACCGCCTTGAGCAGCTCTTGTTCAAGCTCAAAGCTCTGGTCGGCTTCCATATACCTGGCCACATCGGGCAGCCAAGGAAAGGTAAATTGCAAATTGAAGTACGGCACGTTCCAGTTACGACGAATAAACTCGTAACGCGTACCGAAGCTCCAGCGTGGCTTTGACGGTGCGCCAGCGCCCGCACGTTTGTGGCGCAATGCCGCAACAACCGTGCGCATGTCGAGTCGCCAGTCAATTAGCTCTGTAAGGACTTTGCTGTTGACTTGTTCTCGGGTGCGGGTGGCAAACTTGATCAGCTCGGCGTCACTGGTATCGTCTTTGGCTGAATCCCAGTGCATCAAGCGCTCAATTTTACTTAGCAGCTTTCGCTCTGTGAATGACAAACTGCTTAGACGGCGCTCAAGCTGATAACGTGAAATAGGCGTTACCTGACTGTCAAACAGAGAGTCGATATGCGGCAGCGACGTCAAAAGGCTGTGGTAAGCTTTTTCGGCCATATTCGCTCCTTGTGGAAGAAAAGGCAGGGCAAGCCTGCCTTTCAGCGCTTATTTAACAATCCCTTCTAGCAACGCACGGAAGCGAGGCTGAAGGTGGTTTAGCATCATCTTGGTCACGGTCTCATCTGAAAGCGCAACCTCAATGTCTTTGTCTTTAAGACGGAATACAACAGCATTGTCGTTGTCGTCATTGACATTAAACGTGACGCCATCACGGAGCATTTCTGCCGCTTGCGCAACCGCAAAGTGCATCAAGGTACCTTCCTTGAGCTCTTCAGGGTTGTTTTGCAGATCGCTCAGACCCACAACCTTGGTTGGCAGGATGACTTCTAGCGCTTCATCGCGACTAATGTCGTTGCGACCAGCGATTTCCAAGATCATCTGTTTAAGCAAGGCTTGGTCAGTCAGTTGAGTGCCGACTGTAGCCTGGATCTGCTGAGCAAACTCATCTTGCAGGAAGCTTTTTAGCTCTAAGATGGCATTGCGATTAGCCATTTCAAACGCTTGCTTACCCGCTGAAGTGACAAAGTCAGCTTCTCTTTTCGCGTCCGCGAGGATAAGCTCAGCTTTTGCCTCTGCCTCAGAAATGATCGCAGCGGATTCTTTGCGCGCCTCGGCAAGAATATTATCGGCTGCCAACTGGCCAGCCTCTACGCCCTCTTGACGTAATGTCTCTACCAGCTGCTTAATGCCAGCAGATACCGGAGTGTGTTGAGTTTCTGTAGTCATTATCCGTTCCTTAAGCGGCGATGTTGCCGCCCATTACCAAAGCGAAAACGAAAGCAAATACAGAGAAGCCTTCAACGATAGCCGCTGGTGCGATTGATAGACCAAATACTTCTGGCTTGTTCTTCGATGCATTGATCGCCGCGGATACCGCTTGACCTTGATAGATAGCCGAGAAAAGTAGCGCAAGACCTGTCATCAGACCGATACCAAACAGACCACCCGCAGTTGCGTCAGTCACACCGATACCCGAAAGGGTAAACATGATCACGATGCCGTAGATAACCTGAGAAGAAGGCATCGCCGATAGACCGATGTATTTACCGTAGCCAGACTCAACATCCAGCATTGCGCCACACGCCGATTGTCCTGCAACTGAACAACCAATTGCTGAGCCAATTGCGCCAAGCGCTACTGGAGCGAATGCGCCTAACCAACCTAGTGCAATAACGAAATGTTCCATTTTTTAATCCTCTTTCTTACGAAACGCTTTGAATGGGTATCCTTCGTCGGATAGACCCCAATTTACAAATTCAATTACATTGAGACGCATGCCGTGAACCACGCCACTCATAATACAGAGTGCGAAGTTAAGGACATGGCCGAGAAGCAGAATCAAGCCAGCGAACAACACGCCGGAAACGGGTTTAGCTTCAATAGCTTGACCTGCAAGTGAGTTAAATGTCATCGCCAATGACGCACCCGACAGACCCAGTGCGAATAGACGCATGTAGCTGAGAATGTCACCGAACGCACCAGTGATGTTATAGATAGCTTTAGCACCATCGAGTATGCGCAGCGCCAGACCTTTCGGCGTGTCGATAGGACGGTTGCTGCTAAAGACGCAGACAAGGCCCGCACCACCAATCGCACAGACAACGCCGACAAACTTGCCAAGGCCTTGCCAAACCGTACCGGTTTCGGCAAACCAATACACCATGCCGCCAAACATTAACGCGGCCCAGCCAAGTGGTGCCAGCGCGCGAGTTTGAGTACGGTTGATGTAAGCAGTCATCACGTTGGCGATGATCAGGTGCATGACACCAATAAACACAGACAGCTTCATCATCGCCGAATAATCGTTCATATCGATGATGTTCAGCGAGCCTAATAGGCTGCCCTCGCTCGGTGTTACACCAAAGTAACTACCGGCTAAGATGCCCCAAGCCACCCCAAGTCCTGACATAAACAGGCCAAGGTTCTTAAGTCGCTGTCCTTCGATGCTTTGCTCAAACTTGTCTCTAAACAACAGAACAATCACACCAAAGATGGCCGAGTACATGGCGTCATTCATAATCATGGCAAAGAACAATGAGAATGAATAAAACACCAGATTACCCGGGTCCCAAGCACGATAGTTTGGGGTTTGGAAGAAGCCCATCGCCTCTGCACCACCACCGGTCAGATCCGAGTTTTCGAGCAAGGTTGGCGGCTGGTCGTCAGCCTGCGGCTCTTCCAGTAGCACGGCGGTGCCAAAGGCCTCGCTGAGCTCTAGAATCGCCTCTTCGGCATCGGCAGGCATCCAACCTTGGACGAGGAAGAACTCCCCTTCATCTTGAACACCAGATGATGCCAGCAACAGCTCAGCATGATCCTGGCTTGCGGCAAGCGATTGACTTAATGGATAAATCCAACGAGTCAAGGCTTCACGTTCGGCGTACAAGTCTTCAAGGTGCTGCTCGGCAATCTCGATATGCTCTTCAACTTTGGATAAGCTATCTTGCCCAACACGTGAGCGCTCAACCGGTAGAATGCCGCTATCGGGTTCGTTTTCTGATACCACGATAATGTAAGCATTTTTCTGGTCGCGATAGATCTCCTGCCAAGGAACCTCTAGGCTGGACAGGGCTGCCGACTTTTTCAGTGGCAATACATAAAACCAAAAGCGCAGACCTTGGATGCTAGCAAGCTCAGGCAAGTCAAACTCACCCCACGGACGCAACAGTTGCAAACGCTGTTTGAGTAGGTCGCGTTTATCTTGTTGCTGGCGGATGCGCTGCTTGTTCTCGAGGATCTCTGCCACCAACTCATCGACATCGATCAAGCTTTTATCTTTGACCGGACGGCGACGGCGTTCGAGGCGACTGAGCCACGCGAGTGCCTCACTTGCCTCAGTTGGCTGCTGCATAGCAATCGCACGATTGACTTTGGCATTGTCTTCACTTAATGGAATCAGGTGCATACAACCAAGCGCTTGCAAAGCAATGAGGATGTCTTCACGACGTGAGGCTTGGCCACCAAGCGTTAGTCGTTTTAGTGATTTAATACTCATGCTTGACCTCCCTGCTGTTTGGCTTGTTGTGCTAACACTTTTTGCTTGGACAGTTTTGCATTCATTACCGCGGCTCGGTCTTGATCGGACAAGTAGATGCCGATACGACGAATGTTCTCTTTTGTCTGTGGAATAAGTACCTTAGAGAAAAGATTCACTCGTTGACTGGTGACGCGAGTGGCATGACTGATCAGCTCATAGCGTTTTTGAAAAACAGACAGTTCGACACGCAGGCGGACCATCTCTTTCAATTGACGCACAACACTATCAACCCAATGGGGGCGAGCTAAGTAGCTGTAAGGGGTGAGTTCAAAGTCAATGTCTTTGATCACCGGCACTTTACAGCCAACGATGTTTTGCGTATCGAGTGTAACGTTATGAACTTTGATCAAGTTGTTCACGCTAATCTCTTTGCAAGCCAGCATAGGTATCGCTTCTTTGACGATACTGCGCAGCTCAGCGACTCGCTGCTCTGCGTCTCTCAATGCTTGCTCGGCTTTTTTACGCTCAATCATCAATTGTTGACGCTTTAGCTCTAACGCAGGTAGGTAGCGGTTGTATGTCTTTAAGCTGCGTTTTTCTTGGTTTAACGCGCTTTTGTTCAAGGCTACCTGGGACATCGATTAAACCTCCGCTTCAACAGGGGAAGTTTGGTTTGATGGCCAGTAGTGCTCAAGCAAGCTGTCTTTGATCAGTGTTTCTTCCGCTTCAAAGCAGTCTGCAAGGATCTTCCAGCCAAGGTCGAGGGCATCTTCCAGCGACATATCGACATCCAGCGTCATAAAGTTTTTCTTGAACAGATCGCCGTACTTAAGGGTTTTGCGGTCGTAATCAGAAAGCTCAAACGCCATCGCCTCTTTCTGCTTTGCTTCAACGGCCTCAGAATACAAGCGGATCAGGGCATCCATCAGCGCACCGTGATCTTCACGAGTCTGCTTACCGACAACCATCTGTTTCAGGCGAGATAGAGAGCCAAACGGATCAATGACGCCATCGTGAAGGTAGAACTGACCTTCCGTGATGTAGCCGGTGTTATCTGGTACTGGGTGTGTAACGTCGTTGCCTGGCATCGTCGTAACAGCAAGCAGAGTCACTGAGCCTGCGCCCTTGTAGTCACAGGCTTTTTCGTAACGCTTAGCAAGCTGTGAGTACAAATCACCCATATAACCGCGGTTCGAAGGGATCTTGTCCATAGAGACACCAATCTCTTTCATCGCATCCGCATACGAGGTCATATCGGTAAGCAAAACGAGCACGTTTTTGCTCTCACCCACTGCAAAGTGTTCAGCCACGGATAGCGCCATGTCGGGAGCAAGCAGACGTTCAACAGTTGGGTCGGAGGCTTGGTTAACAAACATCACTGTGCGCGAGGAAACACCGGCCTCTTCAAACTGGGTTTTGAAGAAATGGTAATCATCGTAAATAAGACCCATGCCTGCGAACACAACCACGTCCGCTTCTGCCTGAATCGCAATTCGAGATAGGAACTTGTTGTACGGCTCACCCGCAACCGAGAATACTGGGATTTTCTGTGATTCAACGAGGGTGTTAAATACGTCAATCATTGGCACGTTGGTTCGCACCATACGTGAAGCCAGTGTACGACGGACAGGGTTGACCGATGGGCCATCGATCTCAACCTTGGGATCGGTCTCGAGCTCAGGTCCATTATCGATAGCATGACCTGCACCGTTGAAAATACGACCAAGAATGTTCGGTGAGTAAGTCACCTTCATCGGCTGATCTAGAAAACAGACTGCGGCATTGGTCGATAGACCTTTACAGCCTGCAAATACCTGCAATGAGACTTCTTCATTATCAATCTTAATGATTTGAGCTAATGAATAGTTCTCACCATCTTGCTCAATCATCGCAAGATCGCCATATTTGGCTGTGGCATTTTCACTATTAAGTTTGGGTACTTCTACCTTAATCAAATCACCAACAATACTTAGTATGTTGGTGTATCTTAAAAGACTCTGCGACATCACAGTTCCTTGATTACTACTTAAAGGAAGAGTTTTTCAGTTATTTAGCTTGTTATTAAAATAACTGATTAGTTGGTCATTGAATTAAGATGGCATTGTGGAGATAAATTCCGCCTTAATTCAAGACATGCCTAGGTTAGTCCGAATAGCAGGATTTAATACCTTAGAGTTGTGTCAAAGTGTGATAATTTGTAAGCAAAGACTTTGGTTGCATCGGTTAAAGCGAAATAGTTATTCGAATATTCTATAGGTTTAAAAATCCACCACCAAACCAGGCCTTAACATAAGTTATTGTTGTAAAAAGGTTTGATCTAATTTTGCTCAGAGTAAAAAGTGTGCTGCATCAGAATTTGTTGTGTAATTCTGAGAGGCGGCTCACTATTATCAATAGTGAAATCTTAGATATCGGAATTGTTATGCACTAAGAAAGTGTAACAAATGTAACTAAACAGGGATGAGTGTTTTTCTATATATCTATCGTAAGATTTAATATGTAAATAATTAAATGTGTCATAAATATGATCTTGATGATTAACCTAAGGGTTTTTAATGGTGGGGCTGTTTTTTAATTGTGCTAAATAATATTGATTTTCTAGCGGCGAACAGATGTAGGGGTTGATTGGATATTGTTTTTTGTACTAGATGATTATGTGTTTATTGATAGAAATAAAATGCAATAACATTGACTTGATAATACAGTGATATAGATTGTAATTACTTTAGGGTTTTTAAATTACTTACTAAAAAATCTTGGTCAATAATTAGCTTACGGACTCAGAGTTCAATCCTAAAATGTTGTTTAGATTCAGGTGATATACTTAGGTGTCTACAGTTCCATCGGCAACATAATTACTATGATGAATAGTGCTAATTGGCACTAGAGTCGATGCTAGCAAGTCTAAAACGTGTGTATTGGCAGGTCTAGTGCTCTAGGTAATGCAAGATCATTGAGGCTGAAAGGGGGAAGCTTGAAGCAAGCCAAAAAAAGAGTGACCGTGTGGTCACTCTATATGGGTTATGATTGAGCCAATAGCCTTAGAAACGGATATTGGTGCGCAGACCTGCTACCCATGCCGCTGAGTCGGTGCTTAGGGCTGGGACAACATACTGGATGTCACCTGTTAGCGTAAGCCACGGCATTGCTTGGTAAGCGTAGAAAGCTTCAAAGCCACTTTCATCCTGAGCAAGTTCCGGTGATATGTGGTTGATGCTATCTTGGAGAGCGTTCGAAAGATCATAGTAGTAGTAACCTAGGCCCCAAGTATCCATTGGTCTATCGAAGAACAGGGCACTACCACCTAGGCCGCCAACAAAGGTACCATCGATAATGTTCGGATTGCCATCAGCCAGCGCAGCACGCAGGTATAAACCCCAACTGTCGCCATCACGCTCTACCAGGTTATGATTTACCTGCACACGAGCGTTGTACTTGTACTGGGCAGTAGCACTTAAATCACTGAAGTCGGTGCCTTCTTCTGTGCTGTAGGTAAGCGAGGTTGAGATAGAGCTGCTGCGGTTAAACCAATCGGTATTGTAGGTCGCAGACAGGTTGACATTCACCCCATCTTCAAACAGACCACTCATATCAAGGCTATCGGTATAACGGTCACGCGGATCGTAAATCATTCCGCTAAGGCGCCAGTTATCGATAGTGTGGTTGGCAATCGCGCCGACGAAAGACGGAGGTGTAACCCCACTTGGTGGCGCAGCAAAGGCAAGATTCAAAAAGCCATGACGCGTTGCTCCGCCAAAGAATGGTGCATTTCTTAGCAGCTCAAAGGCATCGATTTTACCGATGTGCATGTTAGTTGCCGACGAAAACTGATGGGTATAGAACAAAGAGGAGATAAACACATCTTCATCGTGACCATATTGACCAGCGTTAGGTGCTGACAGGCCAGTGTAACCGAAGTCATTGGCTGTGCCACCGCGTGCAACCAATTGAGTGGTCAACTTGCCACCTTCCCAAAGTCCCATTTTTTCAAGGTCTAGGCTAGTGATCATATCGAATCGATGAGAGTTATTGAGATCCTTCTGCTCGCTACCAGCAACAACAGATTGGAGTGTATTCGTGTACTCGATATCGAAGTTAAAGCCATTGGCATTTAGATCAGAGCGTATACCGGCCCAGTCTCCGGTGAGAGTGTGGTTAAAGCCCGTGCTAGCGACACTGCTAGCGCTCATGATGATAAGGGGTAAGGGGAGAAAGCGAACTGCTTTGGTCATGGGTGAATTTCCTTTTATATGATAGCTAACAAGCTCGAGATAATTGGCTTATCTGTAATTTGTTACTGCACGCGACAATAGCCTCAAAGGCGTCAATCGCTTCACTGAGTGTGAGGGTGCCGGTCTGATAAGCTGATGTGATACTGGCTTTGTTTCCACAATACAGTTCAGCCTGATTTGTGATGATGCCGTGAGTACTCAAATAGGCAGCCAGCAGGTTGGTACATGCAGACGGTTTAGTGTCTTGATTAGCGATCAACGAATTGATCAGCGCTCTTGCCCGATTAATTTGGATAGCCAGGTGAGCGTATCGATGTAAGTTGACCACGATCGAGATCCGCTCTAAGAGCTTTAAAGCATTATTAAGATCGGAATGAAGGTATTGCTCAGCTCCCTCAGTCTGCTCAATCAATGAGTCAATTTGTGCAGTGATGGATACCCGTTCCTTGGGCAGTATTGCTATTTGGTCTTCCCTGACGCTACGAATAATGTCCTGCATTAGCCAAGTGAGATCGCTAACTTTGGGACTATTTAAAACAAACATATACGTCACCTAGCCGGAGTTAGGGGGGCAGGTTAAAGTAATGTGCCACGGAAAAACTAAATTACTTTTTTTTATATTTGTGTTTATGTTGTTGTTTTATATGGCCATTCATCTAAGTTTATTTATTTTATTTGACGTTTCACTCGTTGGTTCGATTTGCTAAGAACAGTTATGTGATGTATTTGGCAATATTGGGTAAGAAAATGAAGCAATCGAAAGATAGAAGAGGAAGTGATAGCCAAGAGAAAAGGGAGGTTTTGCGCACCGGTGAAAACAATGAGGAAGGTCGAAGTAAAAGTAAAGTAGTAGATGACTAACAGTGTGTTAGTGTGTTTGCTAGGGTAAATTTTTCCTAATTGATTGAAGTTGTATAGTAATAGAGATAAGTAAACACTCACGCGTAGGTGAGTTTAAAATTGGATCAACGTTGGTTCAGGAAGTCGCTTAGTTCGAGTTATACCCAAGTATGGAATATCGAAAACCAGTTCCTGATTGGTCTTGGAAATCAGCTCTCTAGGGGACTTAGAAATATCATGGATGAAATCGATCAACATTCCTCGAACTGGCTCAATATCAAAGCCTTCAGATACATAGTTGATTTGGATACTCTGCTCCAGAACTGACACGTAAAGGTAATTTTCTTTAAGTTCCCAATCAACGTTAAATTGTATGGAAAACTCGCCAATCATTTTCTCAGAGTTATACAGTTTAAAAGCAAGAGCATAAATTCGCGTGTCGGTATCAATATAGATTTGACCATGAGTTTCAACGACCCTCAGATCCCAATAATTACTCAAATAACCAAACTGGCTAGGATAGCCACGATGAACAAAGCCCCATGTGGTGCCAACATTGACCTTGGAAAGAGGATGAGCACTACGATAAGCCTCATTAAAGATACATAAGCCAATTGCAACCAGAAACAGCAATATGGTTATGAATTTATGTGTGGTAGATGGCATTTTAATAAATCACGATTATGAGTAGACCAAGTCAAACTTGGGTGAGGTGAGGTAATTTCGGGTGCTACCGGTAATTGGTATAACCGAGATGTTTGCTCTGCGTCGAAAAGCAATGAGTTACATATCCTAATGGCTCGTTTGTTTGGTGCTTCACCGTTCGGCGTAGCGATTATCATTGGAACTACCCTTGTGCTTTGCCTCATCGTAACATATTGATCAAATGCACCTAGACGAAATAGAGACAGGCTGGTAAGCACGATGACAGCTAGACATGCGGCATTAGCCAAATAACAAGCCAATTGCCATCGGATATGATGAAAGCGTGAGACAATACGAATCCAGTGTGAGCGATGTGGAGCCAGTAATCGCTTTACATCTCGCTGAGTTATTATTTCCGCCTGAGCGATAAATACATAACCGGACATTACCTGAGTTTGAATGAAACTAGGGGAATCAACTCTATCATCTAGTTGATGACGCAGGTTCTTGATTGCAGTAACAACACTGGATTTAGCGCGTCTGCCTTTCCAAACAGACTCTAAGATCTGTGGGACAGTCATGTCGAGTCCAGCATTGTCAATGAGCAGTTGTAACAACTTCCACTCGTTAGAGCGTAGTTGATGATGTTGACCATTCCTTAGTGATACAAGCTTCCCTGTAAGTCCATCATAGATAACTGACTGGTTTAACAAGTAATAGCTCATTGGATCTAATATTCAGTAGAGTGTTATTTATTTGCGATTGCCCACAGAAGTTGGCTAATAATATAGAATGTTATTAGTACGTCAATATGTTGATTGTTTTAGTGGTCTATAAACAACTCACGCTCCTCAGTTTATACCTCCACATTTGTGTGGTATATCGACTTACTTTAGCAAAAGGTGTAGTTGAGTTTTTAAAGTTGTGATTTGTTGAGTCAGTTTCTTGTGTCTTTCCTGGTAGGTCATTGGTTTTCTGCCTCTTCTTGCCGCAGTTACTTTTTGAAGTTCTGGTTGAGCTGAGTGTTTGTCAGTCAGGTCTATCAGCTCTTTTTCCCTTCTCAATATGGCTTGCTCAAGTTTCTGGCGCTCACTTAACTTGGGACGTCCGAGTGTCGATAACTGTGCGTCACTATATTTAGCTGCGATCGATTTTGGGGTTGGAATTTTAAGTTGATGAAACTTATACAGAGTACTCAACTTATTAAACTGGGTGATCAATTCTTCTTCTGCTCTAACAACCTGTATTGGTAAAGGAATCGTAGGCCGACCTGTCACATTAGGCGGGGTAATGTGATAAACCATGCTCAAGCGATGGTGTTTAATTAGGTCTAATACGGTACGGATGATGGTACGAATCTGTTTTACTTGGTCAATTTGAAACGATGGATACAGTAAGCCATATAAAAAGCGGGCTAACTGATATAGTTGATGGGTCTGTGTATCAAATGGTTGAAGTTTCAACTGATTGACAAGCTCAATCCACAGCTCAAAATCATTAGGTACTGCAAGTGAACTTTGCTGCTCTAACTGTTGGCGTGACGAAATAACCAGCTCATAGCTGATTATAAGTTGGTCCAGTCGCGCCAAGATCTCAACACTCGACTGATCGAAGCGAGTTTTTGGGCAAGAGTGCCGTTGGATAGCCAGTAAATCATTATCTAGTTGAGACCAAAATCTGTACTCTTCTGCTACTGAAAATATTGGCTGGATAAGAGCTTTTTGTTGACTAGGAGTCAAAGTTGGATGCAACTTAGGCACGCTGACATTGAATTGATTACGTAGTTCTATCAACTTAATGTACTGACAAGCTACTTTTCGTTCTAATTTGACGGTTTCTGTCAGTTTTGGACGGCCTCGCTTTGCGATAGTAGTCATAATAATTCCGTTCTAAAGCAAGATGACTCGATGTGCTTGAAAGCGGCCATCGTGATCCTTTGAAACCTCAACGTAGACACGGTCTCCCGCATAAAGTTGTAGGTCTGGAGTATCTAACGAACTCACATCAATGAGCACGTCGATAGCGACAATATCTGGCGCGGCAAAGCCGAACCCCTTTTGCTGATTGAACCAAGTCACTTGGGCTTTTAACTGGTACATGTTCATTCAATTCAATTAATAAGTAATTAATTAAATACCAAGGTAGCTGGACCTTGTCCACGATTTTGCCACATTTCACAGTCAATTCATGATCAAAAACAAAATACGCTCCACATAAACTCTCGCTCTTCGGGTCAAAAAGCAAAAATAGCCCAGCATTTTTATCAATCTCTATGGGTTGATGAATACAAGACCACCAAATGGGCGACCAGTATGAACAACAAAAACATCTTGTCTCTGTGCATTAGTTTGACCCTCTTTTGTGCTAACGCGAATGCGAGCGCGGTGAACCTGTCGAGCTTGTATAAAGACTCACTGGAGAATAATCCAGAGCTAAAGTCGGCAGCCTACGAAATCGAACGAGCGCAACGTCAGCAAGAGCAAATCTCAGGATTGTACCGACCACAAGTCGATGCCGGTCTGCAATACGGCGCATTGCGTAACGATTGGACCACAATGAATGAAACCGATGGTCAAGGCGCTGAGGCATCACTGCGTGCAGGGCAAAACCTTTATAACTCCGAGCTCAATGCTAGCGCACGTTTGGCGGAGCAAACCACTCAGCTAACTCAAGTAAGCTATCAAGTTGCCTTAGAAGGGCTAAAGCTCAATGTGGCAGCTAGCTATCTAAACGCATTTAAGCAGCAAGAAAGTCTGAAACAGGCGCAGGCCAATCTCGAGGCGATTGGTGAGCAACTGGCTCAGATGAAGCACCGATTTGCTAATGGCCTAGTGCCAGAGAACGATGTTAAAGAGACTCAGGCTCAGTATGACCTGTCGTTGACATCGGTGATCTTTGCTGAAAATAGTGTCGATAAAGCCCTCGATGCGCTGTATGAGCTGACCGGAAAAAGCTACGACTCAGTATTGCCACTTGCCCTTGAGCAAGTGCAGTTTGAGGCACCAAAAGCCACATTCAGTCAGTGGGAACAGAAAGCTCAGAAGGCAAATCCACAGATGCAGATCCAACAGCAGCTTGTGTCACTTTCTCGTGAGCAGATTGCTTTAGCTGAAGCGGGTCATATGCCAACCCTTGGTCTCGTCGCGGAGTACCGCTATGCATTCGCTTCACAGTCTCGCTCAAACGGCATGAATGACAGCAAGGGCGACTTTAACGACCTTGATAACAACTCAACCCTATTTGCCGGCATCGCGATGAGCCTGCCGGTATACCGCGGCGGTGCCACCACCAGCAAGGTTGAACAAGCCAATATTCAATACCAGCAATCTTTGCAACTGCAAGAGCAAACCTGGCGTGAAGTTACGCGAGATATCCGCAGCACTGAAAAAGATCTTCGCGCATTAGAAAGTGCGGAACGTGCCTACCAGCAGGCGGTTCGCTCTGCGAAATCAGCACTGGTCGCAACCGAGCAAGGCTTTGAGGTTGGCAACCGCACCATTGTTGATGTGCTGAATGCCACCACCCAGTTGTACCAAGCAAGGCAGCAATTAAGTAACTCGCAGATTGACTTCTTGATCGCCTCTTTACAACTGCGTTTTCTTGCTGGCGAGCTGACAGAGCAAGACCTTATTGACGTGAATGCACTGACATCACAAAAAGCCCTTTAGTGGCAACAACAAGTGAATAAAAGAGATAGAAAATGAAATTACGCCCCTTGTATTTAGCAACGGCATTACTTCTTACTGGCTGTGGTGACTCTTCTGACAGCGCATCGCAAGCGGCTGCTCCTGCGGCTAAACCGGTTACTGTCGTTAAGTCGCAAGCCTTTGAACATAGCCCAACCCATCACTTTGTTGGTCGTATGCAGGCGATTGAGTCTGCTAAGTTAACCCCACGCACGACTGGCTACTTATTAAGCAAGCGCTTTGAAGATGGTGCCATGGTAGAGAAAGGCGATGTTCTGTTTGAAATTGACCCAACCTCTTACGAGGCGGCGCTTGATGCTGCACGTGCAACACTGGAAGAAGCGACAGCGGCGCTAGCGTTGACCGAGCTTAACCACAAACGTAACCAAAATATGCTGCAAACTGGCGGTATCTCGCAGGCGCAACTGGACGTAAGCGCTGCTGAGTTGTCAATGGCGAAATCACGTGTTCAGTCTGCGAAAGCCAACCTAGTCGTGCAACAAGATAACCTTGAACAAACCAAGGTTCGCGCGCCTTACAGTGGCCAGTTGGGTAAGACCAACTTCTCGATTGGTGACATGGTTGGTCCGAACTTTGGCCCTCTAACCGACATTGTGCAAATTCACCCAATTGAGGCAAGCTTCTCAATTAAAGAGACTGATCTGGCTCGTCATAAACTTCAAGCAGAAGACCGTGACCTAGTTAGCTTGCATCTTGATGGTCAGGAAGAATTTGATCTCGGCGAAATCAGCTTTGTTGATAACAAAATCAACCCATCGACGGGTGCAATTGAAGTGGCGGCTGAGTTTGCTAACGATGATATGGCATACCGCCCGAATCAATACGTGCGTGTTGGCCTAAGACCAAGTGAGCCTGTGGTGGGCGTAACGGTTCCTCATAAAGCCGTATACCAAGATGCCTTGTCTCAGTACGTCTTTATTGTCGATAACGGCACCGCAACCAAGGTTGAGGTTGAGGTAACAGATCGACTTGAGCAAGACGTGTTTATTACCGCTGGTCTAGAGCCACAAGATACCGTGATCACCGGTGGCTTACAGCGTATTCGCGAGGGTGATCTCGTGGTGATCGCGGAGTAGGGTCGATGCTAAGTAAATTTTTTATTGAACGCCCTAAATTTGCGTTTGTTATCTCGATATTTCTGACCTTAATCGGTCTGATCGCCATCAAAACCATGCCGATCGCGGAGTACCCAAGTGTGACTCCGCCACAGGTGCGTGTTGTGGCCTTTATGCCAGGTGCGAGTGCGGAAACCGTTAAAGAGGTGATTGGTAACCCAATCGAGGAAGAAGTGAACGGTGTTGACGGCATGGTTTACATGCAGTCGCGCTCGACCAATGATGGTCGTTACTTCCTTAACATTACCTTTGACAACAGTGTCGATTCAGATATGGCGATGGTCAACGTGTCAAACCGCGTCGCGGTTGCTGAAAACATGTTGCCATTCGATGTGCGTGCGCGTGGTGTACGTATCCGCAAAGCCTCACCGGATGACTTGCTTGCGATCGCTTTTTATTCGCCTTCTGATTCGATCTCTGAACTAGAGATGAACACTTGGGTTGAAGCTAACTTCATGGAGCGAATTGCACGTGTTCCTGGTCTTGCGAACAGCGAACTGATCGGTGCGACCTATGGTATGCGTGTATGGCTTGATATCGATCGTATGGCTGCGCTTGGTGTAAGCACGGTTGAGGTTAAGAACGCGATTCGTGAGCAAAACGCAGTTTCCCCAGCGGGCCGTATTGGTCAGGGACCAAGTCGCGAGAACAGCGCGCTGCAGTTTAACTTGATCACTCAAGGTCGCCTTAACTCTGCTGAAGAGTTTGAGCAGATCATTGTTCGAACTATGCCAAATGGCTCTCATGTGTACCTTGGTGACGTGGCAAAAATTGAGATCGGTGCGCAGATCTATGACGCGTACGCGCTTTATAACGGTGGTCCAGCAGCCTTGGTAAGTATGCAGGCTAACCCTGATGCGAACGCACTGGATACTGGCGCGGCAGTCAAAGCGGTTCTGGAAGAGATTGAAGATCTGTTGCCGGCTGATATGACCTATGCGATCCCTTACGACACCACGTTGTCAGTTGATGCATCGATCAAGAGTATCGTTGAGACCTTGTTTGTCGCGGTGTTTCTGGTTGTTGCAGTAACGTACCTGTTCTTAGGTAATATGCGCGCAACATTGGCACCCGTTGTCGCTATTCCCGTTTCACTAATTGGTACTTTTGCCTTTATGCAAATGGGTGGCTTTAGTATCAATACGGTGACTTTGTTTGGCATGATCCTAGCAATCGGTATCGTGGTAGACAACGCCATTCTGGTGGTTGAAAACGTTGAACGTATCCTTGAAGAAAACCCTCAGTGGAGCGCGAAGCAATCCACTGTGCAAGCAATGAAAGAGGTGACGGGCCCGATTATCGCCTCGACCTTGGTCATGCTGGCGGTATTTATCCCAGTGGCACTGCTACCAGGCATCACTGGTCTGATGTTCGCTCAGTTCTCGATCACTATCTGTATTGCATTGGTACTCTCTGCAGTCAATGCACTAACTCTGTCGCCTGCACTGTGTGCGATGGTAATGAAGCGTAACGAGACTCCAGCGAAATGGTTCCAGCTGTTTAACAAAGGCTTTGATAAAGTCACTAACGTTTATGGCAAAGCAGTAACCTTGATGGTTCGCAAAGTCGCAGTACTTGTGATCACGTTTGCGGTAGCAATCGCATCGGTTGTCGTGATGAACGAGCGCCTACCCACGGCATTTGTTCCGTCAGAGGACAAAGGCGTGCTAGCAATGGCGATGTTCTTGCCGGATAACGCATCGAAAGAACGTACTCACGAGTTGATTAAGAAAGCTGAAGACATTCTTAATAATGATCCAGCAATTGAAAACTATGCGGGTGCTATCGGCTTTAACGCGCTGACGGGTGGTCTGGCATCAAACTCTGCCACCATGTTTATCAACCTGAAACACTGGGACGAGCGCCTAGCAATGGAAGGTGATCATACTCAAGCAGATGTGGTTCAGCGCCTAAACCGTCAGTTGTTTGCAATTGATAAGGCGATGAGTATTACCATGGGTCTGCCGCCAATTCCAGGTATCGGTGTGGGTGATGCGTTAGAGTTCATGGTTCAAGATACGTCAGGTGGCAGCGCACAAGATCTTGCGAGCATGACTTACGCATTGATGGCTGCGGCAAACGAAGCACCAGAGATCACCAATGCGATGACCACATACCGTGCCAACGTGCCGCACTACAGTGTTGAAATTGACCGTGAGAAAGCACGTCAAATGGGTGTGACGCTAGGTGCAATTAACGATGCAATGGCAACTCACTTGGCCTCAGCCTATGTCAATGACTTCGCGCTAAATGGTCGTAGCTACCGCGTGTTTGTTCAGGCGAAAGGCGAGCAACGTGATGACCTTGACGATGTGTTGCGCATTCATGTGCCATCAACCTTTGGTGAGCAAGTCGCACTCTCTACATTTGCCTCAATCAAGCCAACGCTTGAGCCGGATCTAGTGACCAGCTACAACATGCTGCCAGCGGCACGTCTGCAGCTAAACCCAGCGCCTGGTTATTCATCAGGTGAAGCTATCGCGGCTATGGAGCGCGTGGCAGAAGAGTTATTGAGCGCAGGTTACACCTACGAATGGACCAATATGGCATTCCAAGAGAAGCAAGCGGGTAACACGGCGCAGATTGCTTTGATTCTTGCACTGGTGTTTATCTACCTGTTCCTTGTGGCTCAGTATGAATCTTGGGCTCTGCCAGCCGCGATCATTATCGTTGCGCCAACGGCGGCTGTAGGTACGTACGCTGCGCTGCTGCTAGGTGGTCAAGCACTGTCGATCTACGGTCAGATAGGTTTGATCCTGTTGATCTCTCTAGCCGCGAAAAACGCCATCTTGATGGTTGAGTTCTCGAAGATCAAGCGTGAAGACGAGCAGCTATCGATTGAAGAGGCGGCAATTCAGGGCGGTAAGATGCGCTTTAGAGCGGTAAACATGACTTCTTGGTCATTTATCTTGGGTATTTTACCGCTGGTATTTGCCGAAGGTGCTGGTGCGATCTCTCAGAACACGACCGGCCTTGCACTGCTAGGCGGCATGATGGTGGTGCTTGTGGTGGGCTCGGTGATGACCCCGGGTTTCTACGCTGTGTTCCAAACCCTGCGTGAAAAATTTAAATCACGTGGTTAATTAAGCAGCCTCCTTAGTCATTAGTTGAGCTTTAAATATATGTTCATGTTTGGCTAAGGAGGATTTATCTACTGTGGAAAAATACGTTCACAGTAATTAGTGGTTCCTATAAGTACCCTGTTTTAAACAGTGTATTTAAAAATCAGGAAAAAAATATAAACAAAGTACTGCGCGAAAGGATTCATAGTAGTCGTATTTTTTAAGGTAAAATTATGAAAAAGCAACTTATTACAACTTCTATGTTGGCTGCTCTAGCGGCTCCAGTAGCATTTGCTGAAGAGTCTGATGTAATCGACCCATCAGACCTAACCCGTGTATATACGCAAGCTGCATTGTTTGTTACCTCTGATGCTGACATGCGTGCATCGGCAATGTTCACCGGCGCTTGGACAGAGGATATTCAGTTTGCGGGTTTTGTTGAGGGTAACTTTGGTAATGACAAAGCTAAGGTAGAGGGTAAAGACAAGCTTGGTTTAGATTACCAAAATGGTCGTGCTCAATACTTCCAAGTTCACGCGATGGACAATCCGCTAATGCCACGCGTGGGCATTTCAACCGATCTAATCCACATGAACGGTGAAGCCGGTGAGCTTAAAGGCAGTGGTTTTGATGATACAACCTTGTTGTCGATTGGTGCGATCGCTTTGATCAATCCAAAGTACACCTTTGGTGCGATGGTGTTCCCAAACCTAGCTTACACGACGGGTAATGTTATGGGTAAATCGGCAGATGGTTTCATGGCGAACCTATTTGTGACTCAGCCAATTGGCGACGCAGGTGCGTTCATTCAAGCGTGGCCTGAGTACTTTAAAGTTACAGGCGATGTGGTTGAGATGGAGTCTAAGGCATTTAATCTGATGTTTAACGCGCCAATCAAGCAAAATCGTACTCAGTGGCTAATGACTAAGCTGCAATACGGAAGTGCAGACATCGTAACTCCTGATGGCAAAGAATACGAAGGAGATGTTGAGCTAAAGGCTGAAATTGGCGTTAAGTGGTTCTTCTAGTCTGATTAACTAAAGAGGTTATGTAATTACAGTGCTCAACGATATAGTCTTATAAATATGCTCTGATACTTATGGAAAGATATATGAAAGGTAGTGTGAATATTTAATTTACTTTCTATATAAAAAGACGTCCTTGGACGTCTTTTTTGTATTTGAATCATTTTTACCAACTGAGAAAACTTTATCGTTTACTAACTTTCTCAGTTGGTAAAATGTGTCGCTAGCCAGCCTAACAACGAGTCGGCATAGTGATGAGGTTCGAAGAGATAATTAAACGCGCGCTAGTAGCTTTCTGCACATCTTCAATTGAAAACTCAGGTGCGAGCTCAATCATAACCATCCCTTCTGGCGTAATCTCGAATACACCCATTTCCGTTATGATTAAATCCACTTGTCCGGTGGCAGTGAGAGGAAGGGTGCATTCCTCAAGTAACTTGGGATTTCCTTTTACAGTATGCTCCATCGCGACAATCACTCTTTTGGCCCCAACGACTAGGTCCATAGCACCACCCATGCCAGGAACCATTTTTCCGGGAATGATCCAGTTGGCAAGATTTCCTTTCTGGTCAACTTGAAGTGCACCAAGCACGGTTGCATCAACATGACCGCCACGGATAATGGCAAATGAATCAGCACTGTTAAAGTAACATGCCCCCTTTATAGCGGTTATGTGTTGGCCACCTGCGTTAACAAGGTCTTCGTCGCTCTGTTGTTCTATGGCTAAACTGTCAATCCCTAGCAGGCCATTTTCAGCTTGCAGTAATAGCTCGACATCTTTATCTACTTCATTTGCGACTAGGGTTGGAAGGCCAATCCCGAGGTTCACAATATCTCCGTCATCCATCTCTTGTGCAACACGCCATGCGATACGGCGACGGATAGTGTTTTTATCTAATTGAATGTTAGTGAGTTGCGTACTTTCTAATTGAGCAGTCATGCTTGCGCCTCCACCAAAATGTAATCGACATAAAGACTGGGTGTGTGTACCGATTCGGGATGAATATCACCAAGTTCGACGATTTGCTTTGCTTCAACGACAACCTTGTCGGCAGCCGTCGCCATGAGGGGGTTAAAATTTTGAGTTGTTTTGTTGTAAAACACATTGCCTCGTTGATCGACTTTAGAGCCTCGAATAAAAGCAAGATCCGCTTTTAGTGGCTTCTCTAGCAGATACGATTGGCCATCAACTTCTATGACCTTCTTTCCTTCAGCAACGATTGTGCCCAATCCTGTTGGGGTGAGTACTCCACCTAAACCCGCTCCAGCACTGCGAATTCGTTCCGCTAGTGTCCCTTGTGGAACGAGTTCAACTTCAAGAGTGCCTTCGTTCATTTGCCTACCGGTTTCGGGATTGGTGCCAATATGAGAAGCATAGAGTTTCTTTACTCGTTTTTGAGCAATCAATCGGCTGGCTCCTTTGCCAGGCGAGCCAGTATCTGTACTGATCAAGGTAATGTCTTTAATGTCTTTTTCAATCAGGAGGTCGATCAGCTTTTCAGGCGCTCCCGTTGCCATAAATCCACCAATCATGATGGACATACCATCATGAAGTAGCGCTTCAAGTTGTTGTGAAGTCGCTGCTTTTTTCATAGTCATTCTCCATTAACAACGTTTGATGATCAGCGCGGTTCCCATACCGCCACCAATACACAGAGAGGCGAGACCGTAGTCTTGACGTGTACGTCTAAGCTGGTGGACTAAGGTGGTCACCACACGGTTGCCTGAAGCGCCAATTGGGTGACCGAGCGCGATTGCTCCGCCGGCAATGTTGCAACGCTCGAGTAACCAAGCTTCATCAATATGGTGTTGCTGAGTTAAAGAACGCACCACACCGAGTGCTTGCGCGGCAAAGGCTTCATTGAGTTCAAATAGTTCAATCTCATCAATTGACATGTTTGCTTTGGTGAGTGTGTTAGCAATAGCAGATACAGGGCCTAATCCCATAACTTCAGGTGCAAGAGCCCCTTGTCCATATTCGATGAGTTCAGCTAAAGGAGTTAGGTTGTGTCTTTTCACCGCGCTCTCAGAGGCAAGCAGAATAGCAGACGCTCCATCGTTGATTCCTGACGCATTACCGGCCGTGACAGTGCCTTCCTTTTCAAAAGCAGGTCGAAGAGCTTGCAGTGCTTCAAAAGTGCAGTCCTGCTTAGGGTATTCATCCGTCGAGACTTCGACTTGACGCTTACGCTGCCTGACTGAAACGGGAGCGATTTCATCATCAAAATAACCCGCTTCAAGAGCGGCTGCAGCTTTGTGTTGGCTCTGGAGAGCAAAAGCATCTTGCTCTTCGCGGGTTAAGCTAAACTGCTTTGCAATGTTTTCTGCAGTGATCCCCATGTGGTAATGGTGAAAGGCATCTGTTAAGCCGTCTTTGATGATGCTGTCTTCCATCGTTTGATGACCCATACGGTAGCCTCTGCGAATTTGACCTGGGGAGACATACGCTGCATTGGACATACTTTCCATTCCCGCGGTGAGTACAATCTCTGCATCGCCAGCACGGATATGACTGGCTCCATCCATAATTGCTTTCATGCCACTGCCACAAATCATGTTGAGGGTATAGGCGGGAACGGATTCAGGAATGCCAGCCTTGATCGCAGCTTGACGGCCCGGACCCATCCCTGTGCCCCCGGTAAGAACATTCCCCACGATGACTTCGTCAATTTGGTCAACAGGCAGGTCAATAGACTCAAGCGCTGCTTTGATTGCACACACACCCAGGTCGATAGCAGATAAAGAGGCAAGGGCGCCATTGAAGCTGCCAATTGGGGTGCGTTTAGCGGCAACAATAAAGATTCGTTCCATGTAGAGTTACTCCGGTGAAATAGTCGTTAAACCCAGTTTAAGAAGGGGAGTGCAAGTTCGATATAGGCAGAAATTCAAACCCGCTTTGCGAAAATGCAAACACCAATCGAGCGGCAAATCACACACTTCCTAGTGAAGAAAAATTAAGGTTGCTACATACCAACTTAGGAGAGAAAACTATGCTGAATCGAGTAGCGTGTGCCCCTTGCTGCTGGGGTATTGAACAAGCGACTGACCAAACTAACCCAAGCTGGGGTAAAGTGTTGATGGAGGCAAGCGAGGCTGGTTATCGAGGCATAGAGTTAGGGCCTGATGGTTTCTTCCCACAACAATCTGGCTTATTGCAGAGTGCTTGCCGCGTGCGTGGATTGCAAATTTGTGCCGGTAAAGTTGAACTGCCTTTTGCTGATGGAAAACGAAGTGAAAGCGTATTAAAAGAGGCAGAAAATGTATGTAGAAATCTGGCTGGACTGGGGGTCGATAAACTCCTGATCATGGAAGGTATTCACAGCGAAAGATATTGCCATATTGGCCAAAGTGTGACCGCACCGCGTTTGTCTTTAGAGAGAAAGCATCAGATGGTCGTACAGTTAAATAGCATTATAGAGATTGCCAACGGATATGGTTTGCGCTGCTTACTGCACCCAGGTATTGGGGGCTATATCACTTATAAAGACGAGATTGAGTTTGTGATGCACCAGATTTCAGCCTGTCGTTTGGGCTTGTGTTTGGATGTAGGGCATGTCTTTCTCGACGGTATGGACCCTATCGCCATGATTCGACAGTATGGGAAACGCATTCAGCATATTCATTTGAAGGATGTTAATACAGAGAAGCTGCGTATCGCCATACGCGATAAAATGGAGTGGGTGGACGCGTACAGTGAAGGCTTGATTACGCCGCTTGGAGACGGTGATATGAAGCTCAAAAAAGTGATAGAGGTACTAAAAGCGATCGACTATGAAGGATGGCTAGTGGTAGAACATGAGCATAGTAACGCTGAGCTAAGCTCTGTGACTTATGATCTCAAACGCAGTCGTGAGTTTCTGACACAAGCAATCGCATGATAGAGGTGTAAGTGATGCTAGGTGATCCTTGGTTTTATTTTTTGGCCATTCCTTCGGTGCTAATCTATGCGATAGGTAAAGGGGGATTAGGGGGAGCGCTTGGCATCCTTTCTGTACCGATGATGGCAATGGTGGTTTCTCCCACTCAAGCGGCGGCCATATTGTTGCCAATATTATTAGTCATGGATGGCTTTGCGATTCGTCATCATTACAAAAACGCGAATTATGGGGTGATAAAACAGATGTTACCCGGTGCAATGCTGGGTGTACTGCTTGCGGGCTTGTTTTTGAGTGTCACTCCAGAAGCCGGTTTGAAAATCACGGTTGGATTATTATCACTGTTCTTTTGTTTACAATATTGGTTCGGTCAATCAAAACCGAATGGCGCTCCGAGCCGTTTATCTGCGTGGGTTTGGAGTACGTTAAGTGGTTTTTCCAGCACCGCTATTCATGCTGGAGGTGGTCCAGCAAGTATTTACCTATTGCCGTTGAAACTGCCTAAAGTGACGTTGATAGCGACGATGGCAGTTCTGTTTGGGATCATTAATGTCGCCAAACTTATCCCGTATATCGCTTTAGGTGAGTTTGATAAGACTAATTTGATGACCGCGTTAGTTCTGATGCCTCTAGCGCCTGTCGGCGTTAAACTAGGGGTTTATTTACTGCATCGAGTGAGCCAAGAGCGAATCTATCAGCTCTGTTATCTATTTCTGTTCCTATCTGGCTTAAAGCTGAGCTTCGACGGTTTATCGTCGATGCTGGTTTAATTGACACTATCGAGTAAAAATTCTTTAAATCGAGTCGCCACAGCGGACGCATTTTTTTGAGAGTGATAGTAAAGATTTAAACTCCAAATACTGGTCTCATACTCCTCAAGCAGCGGTTCAAGTTGCCCTTCATCGATTGCTTTCTTCACAACAAATTCAGGCAAATAGGCAACGCCCGCGTTTTTTAAAGCGCCATCCAGCAACAAGTCACTATCATTCACTTCAATCGTTTTAGGTACCTTCAACATCATATTTTCAAGATCTTTGCGGAAGATCCAATCATTGCTGCCAGTTAATGTAGTGGCCATAAGGCAAGAGTGTTGACTCAGCTCCTGAGGATGCGAGGGGCGTGAGCGTTTTTCAATATAGCTGGGGGAGGCGACAACCACAAAAGGACACTGCATTAATTCTCGCTTCACTAACAAAAGGTCTTTTTCTCGATAGCCTTGGAAGTGTGCATTGGCACTGATCATAAGGTCACAAGTACTCGCATGATCGAGTGCCCATGGTGTGACGTTGATATTAAAAGTGACCAACGGGTTGAGTCTGGAATATTCAGCGACTCTATCCATTAGAAAGTGGTTAGCATACACTGGCGTGCAGGCAATTGTGATGTGTCCTCTTTCATGGTCCTGGAAACCTTCAAGTTTTCGGCTGATACGCTCTGCTGAATCCACCAAAGGGGAGAACTCTTCAAACAGGGTTTGTCCCGCTTGGGTTGCTTCTAACAAGCGGTTAGAACGACGGCATAATGTGGTATCAAAGTGCTGCTCTAAGTCTTGTAGCCAGCGGCTTCCTGCCGACACTGAGATATTTGATAGCCGGGCAGCTGATGAAATTGACCCCGAACGGATGACATGAACAAAGAACGCCATTTTATCGAGCATACTGCTTTCCTCGAATATAGGGTTTACAAAGCAAAAAAGGAACAGAAGGGAGCCCTGTTCCTTTTTGAATCTAATAGTGGAAATTAAGCATGAGCTTCAGAGTGCTTTTCTGGCACTTCTTTACCCAGTTTCTTCGCCATCGCTTCTTCCATTTTCTCAAGTGAAACGCCTTTAGTTTCAGGAACGTATTTCACTACGATAACCATACAAATGAGAGAGAGGACTGCGAACAACCAGAAGGCAAAGGCGCCGTTGAAGTTCTCTTGTAAGTAGGCATTATCGTTGATCATTGGGAAAGACTGAGTGACTAGGAAACCTGTAAACCATTGTGCACCTACTGCGATAGCCATTGCTCTTGAGCGAATGCTGTTTGGGAAGATTTCAGAGATCATCGTCCAACATGCACAGCCCCAAGAAGTCGCATAAGAAACCACATACAAACACAATGCGAATAGCGCCGCATAACCTTCAGTTTGGTTATAGAGAACGTGACCCACGACAAACATACCTAGCGCACAACCTAACGTACCGTATTTCATTAACGGCAGACGGCCGACTTTGTCGATTAAGTACATACCTAGCGCATTACCACCGATGAATACCAGACCAACAAACGTCGTTTGGAATAGAGCGTTTTCTGTAGAACCAGTAATTGGTTTTAGGATCTCTGGCGTGTAGTACATGATCACGTTAATACCCGTCAACTGCTGAGCGGCCGCAACGAACGTACCAATAACCAAGATGGCAAACAGTAGTGGTGAGCGAAGGCTAACTTTATTGCCTTTTGAACCTGCGGCTTCTTTCAACGAATCTTGGATTTCAGAGATTAGACGGTCAGCGTGTTTAGGATTAGAAATGCGTGATAGCGTTGCTTTCGCTTCGGAAACGCGACCTTTGAGTACCAACCAGCGAGGAGATTCTGGAATGATAAATAAAAGCGCTGCAAAAATAGCGGCTGGAATCACTTCTGAGCCCAACATCCAACGCCAGCCTAAATCCACTAGCCATGCTTCTGACATGCCTTTTGCGATAAGGTAGTTGACGTAGAACACGCCGGTTTGGCCAATAACCGCTGATTGTTGGAACATGCTGACTGCTCGGCCGCGGAAGTCTTTTGGTGCGACTTCAGACATGTACATTGGCGACACGACGCAGGCAAGGCCTACTGCAACACCACCAACGATACGCAGCATGACATAGAACGTAAATGTTGGAGCAAAGGCTGAACCAATGGCAGAAATGATAAAGAGTATTGCTGCGATGAAGAGAGTGTTACGACGACCGTATTTTAATGCGGCCCAACCAGCGCTGACAGCGCCAATGATACTACCTAAAACGACGCTGGAGACTGCCCAACCTGTTTGAGCGGGGGTAAGCCCAAAGTATTCTCTAATGGGGCCGATAGCACCCGAAATTACTGCCGTATCATATCCGAGGAGTATCCCACCAAGGGCTGCGATACAACAGATTCTGACAATATAGGCAATATTATGTTTTCGTACTTCGGCATTGGAGGTTGCTTCCATTTTATTTTCCTTTATTAGATTCCCCAGACTTTTACTTAACCATCGAATCAGTGCCAGTTGGGTAATGGCCAATACCGCGTTTGTAGGGTACGTGTATTGGGTATCTATATAGCCACGCTTATATTGATTTATTGGTGTGGAAATTATTTTTCATTGCGTTGGCGATATTTATCATAGGGGGAGATGAGAAGTAAGACTAGAGGTGCAATTGCTCTAATAGCGAAAAGTGTTATCTCTATCAAAGTATGGAAAACATTTTTCAAATCAGACAATTTACATAAAGCAATGATTTTAATAAATATTATTTTTTTGAGATCTACATCAAATCAAGCTTGAAAGCCCCGTTATATATAGCTTTTTTTACTTTCTGACACAAAGTTAACAAATGAAATCTCGAGTGAAAAATATTTTTCAAGTTTGGTTTTTTTGGTTATTGTAATTTCCAGTGAAACACAATTTGTGAAAATAAAGTGCTCCACAATCACTAACACTTTTATTTCACCTCCCTAAATAAAATACCTTCGTTGGAGAATAAAAATGAGAAACGTGCAATACGGAATTAGCCCACTGACTTGGACAAACGATGACATGCCAGAACTTGGCGGCGATATCCCATTGGAAACGTGTTTAAGCGAAATGGCAGAAGCTGGCTTCACTGGTACTGAACTAGGTACAAAATACCCTCGCGAGCCTGAAGTACTTATCCCGTTACTTGAACAACACGGTTTAGTTCTGGCATCAGGCTGGTATAGCGGCAATCTGATGACGTTATCTGCGGAGGAAGAAATCGCGGCAATGCAAGAGCATATCAAGCTTTTGAAAGCAGCAGGTTGCAAGGCAATGGTATTTGGTGAGGTGAGCAACACGGTTCATGGAGACATCAACACACCACTCTCTCAACGCGTTATTCTAACCATGGATCAGTGGAAGACCTATTGTGAGAAGCTGACCACAGTTGCTGAGTATCTTCTAAATGAGCATGACATCAAGCTCTCTTTCCATCATCACGTAGGCACGATTTGTGAGACAGAAGATGACATCAATCTGCTGATGGAGTTTTCTGGCGAAGCGGTTCACCTAACTCTAGATACTGGCCACATCACCTACGGTGGTGGCAACCCAGTCACCATGATCGAGCGTTGGGGTCATCGCATCGGTCACATGCACTTTAAAGATTTGCGTTTAGACGTAATGAAAACAGCGCGTGATGCAGACAAGTCATTCCTTAACGCTGTGTTAGACGGTGTATTCACCGTGCCGGGTACAGGTGACGTTGACTACGATGACGTGTTTGCTGCACTGAAAGCTCGTAACTATTCAGGTTGGCTATTAGTCGAGGCAGAGCAGGACCCTGCAAAAGCACATCCTCTGACATACGCTAAAACGGCATACGAAAACATCACAGGCTACGCGAACAAGTACGGCCTATAAGTCTCTATAGGGGGGAGTTAATCCCCCCATTTTATCAAGCTACATATACCCTCAATAACCGTAGCTGATGAGCAATAAATAATAATGATACCGGGGAAGACAATGAATACTGTACGTTTAACTGTTGCAGAAGCATTAGCACAATACCTAGCAGCGCAAATGATCGAAGTTGATGGCAAAAAAGAGCAGCTTTTTGGTGCTGCATTTGCCATCTTTGGCCACGGCAATGTAACTTGTTTTGGGCAGCAACTCAAAAATATCGAAGACAAAATTCCAACTTGGCGTGGCCAGAATGAACAGTCTATGGCGACTGCGGCAATTGCTTACGCTAAAGCGAATAAACGCCAGCGTATCGGTATCGCAACCAGTTCTATCGGCCCGGGGGCAACCAACATGGTGACGGCCGCTGGTATTGCACACACTAACCGTCTTCCGGTTCTTCTTATTGCTGGCGACGCTTATGTTAGCCGATTGCCAGACCCTGTTCTTCAGCAACCAGAGAACTTCTACGATCCATCAATTACATGTAATGATACTTTTAAGCCTTTGACTCGCTACTGGGATCGCATTATTTCTCCTACACAGCTAATGCACTCACTACCTCAAGCGATTGATACCATGCTTGATCCAGAAACGTGTGGCCCTGCATTCATTGGCCTGCCTCAAGACATACAAGGTGTGGCTTATGATTTCCCAGAAGTTTTCTTCGCAGAGAAAGTCCATCGTATTCGTCGTCCAGAGCCTGAGCAGGCAGACCTAGAAGATGCAAAAGCGGCGCTTTTGAGCGCAGAAAAACCATTGGTTATCTCAGGTGGTGGTGTGCACTACTCACTGGCAACCGACGAGCTGGCTGCTTTCGCTAAAAAACACAATATTCCAGTGGTTGAAACCATTGCGGGTCGCGCCACTATGTTGCAGGACAATCCGCTAAACGCAGGCCCTATTGGTGTCACAGGTTCAGATTCTGCTAATTACATGGCTGCGCATGCTGATGTGGTTTTAGCAATTGGTACGCGCCTGCAAGATTTTACGACGGGCTCTTGGAGCGTATTCAAAAATCCAAACATGAAGCTAGTCACTATCAATACAGCACGTTTCGATGCGATTAAGCACCGTGCTATTCCAGTTAAAGCGGACGCTAAGCGTGGTCTCGTTGAACTGTCGAAGTTACTGGGTGATTTCCGCAGTGGTGATGAGTGGGCGTCAACCGCGAAAGCCCAAGCAGACGAGTGGAAAGCATTAGTTCATCGCCGTACAAATCCTCAAGCGGGCGAATTGCTACCGGGTTTAACGTCTTATGCTCAAGTTATTGGCAAATTGAACAAGGCAATGGAGCCTGGAGATACAGTATTAACCGCTGCTGGCGGCCTGCCTGCAGAGCTGGCGATGAACTGGCAGAACTACCAGATTGGTAAGTTTGATGTTGAATTCGGCTTCTCATGCATGGGTTATGAAATCGCTGGAGGGTGGGGCGCGAAAGTCGCAAACCCTGATAATGATGTGGTGGTACTTGTGGGCGATGGCTCTTACCTCATCCAAAATTCAGACATTTACTCTTCTGTGCTGACTGGCCATAAGATGATTGTCGTGGTGTGTGATAACGGCGGCTTTGCGGTTATTAACAAGCTTCAAAACAACACCGGTAATGAATCATTCAACAACCTGCTAGAAGACTGTCGCCGCCCTGATGGTGAAGTCGCGAGAGTTGATTTCGCAAAACATGCGGAAGCGCAAGGTGCTATCAGTGAAAAACTGACTTCTGTTGATGAGCTTGACGCTGCATTCCTTCGCGCCAAAGAAGCTGATCGTACCTACGTTATTGTGTTGGACATTGACCCAGTATCCCCGGCGGCTTGGTCTAAGTGTGACTGCTGGTGGGAAGTTGGCCTCCCTGAGGTGACTCGTAATGACAACACCGCTCAGAAAGTGGCGGACTGGGAAGAAGGCCGCTCGACTCAACGTGCTGGTGTTTAAAACCAAATTTTCTTGAAGATTAAATCAAATATTAATAGGGCTCGAAAGAGCCCACCAAGGAGTCTGACATGTTTAATGAAGAACGTCATTTTGAACAACCAATTCGCTGGGCAATGGTCGGCGGCGGCCGTGGAAGTCAAATCGGTTACTCACACCGTAATGCAGCAACACGTGACGGTTTGTTCAAATTGGTAGCGGGAGCGTTTGACCTAGACCCACAGCGTTGCCGTGATTTCGGCGAAAACTTAGGTGTCGATGGCAACCGCTGTTATGCAAGCTATAAAGAGATGTTTGAGCAAGAAGCTCAGCGTGAAGACGGTATTCAAGCCGTCTCTATTGCAACGCCAAACTCAACGCATTATGAGATTTGTAAAGCAGCGTTAGAGGCGAACCTTCACGTGGTTTGTGAAAAGCCTATTACTTTCACAACAGAAGAGGCTGAAGAGCTAAAACTGATCGCTGCAGAGCGCAATCGCGTGATTGGCGTGATGTATGGCTACACGGGTTTCCCGATGGTGCAGCAGGCACGTGAAATGGTCAAGCGCGGTGATTTAGGCGAGATTCGTGTTGTGAACATGCAGTTCGCTCATGGTTTCCACAATGAAGAGTACGAAAAGAATGACCCAGGTTTGAAATGGCGTGTCAGCCCAGAAGTTTCAGGCCCAACGTATGTACTCGGTGATATCGGTACTCATGCTTTTTACCTGAGCGAAGTGATGACAGGGCTAGAAATCGACCGTCTAGCTTGTATGCGTCAAAGCTTCATCGAGTCACGTGCACCACTCGAAGATAACGCCCACATCATGATGCAGTTTAAAGGCGGTGCAGTGGGCACACTATGGGCATCAGCGGTTAACGCAGGCTCAATGCACCAACAGAAAATCCGCATTGTAGGCTCAAAAGCGTCTATCGAATGGTGGGATGAGTATCCAAACCAACTTCGCTATGAGGTTCAAGGTGAAGCACCACGCGTACTGGAGCGTGGTATGGGATATCTCTACCAAGATGCTGAAGGTGTGGCTTCAAACCGAGTGGGTGGCGGACACGCAGAAGGTTACTTCGAGTCATGGGCAAACCTTTATCACCGCTTTGCAATGGCATTTGATGCGGCAAATCGCGATGACCAAGCAGCACTAGCGGACATTTGGTTCCCTGGTATTGATGCGGGCATCGAAGGCGTGCGCTTGTGTGAAAAATGTGTCGAGTCAGCCGATCAAGGTGCGGCTTGGGTTGAATACAAATAGTAGGAAAGACGATGACAAAAATTGCACTTCAACAAAATAGACCGTTGGATGCCATCGTTTTGGGACGAGCGGGCGTAGATCTCTACGCTCGTGAGTCAAAAACAGATATGGCAGATATCTCAGGCTTTAACAAGTTTGTTGGTGGCTCAGCAGCAAATATCGCAGTGGCAGTGAGCAAGCTAGGCGGAAAAGTTGGTTTTATTGGTTGTGTCGCTCAAGACTCTTTTGGTGACTACGTCAAGCAGTACATGTCGGGACAGGGTATCAACCTTGATGGCATGAAATCGGATGCTTCTGGCTCGCGTACATCGGTTGCGTTTACAGAGATGAAGCCGAAAGACTGCACGGTGATCATCTATCGCAACAATGCGTCTGATTTAACGATCAAACCAGAAGAGATTGATCCAGATTACATCGCAAAATCAAAGGTGCTTGTTGTTACAGGAACAGCGCTTTCCGAAAGCCCAAGCCGTGAAGCAACATTAATTGCGATGCAACATGCTCGTCGTAGCAACACATTGGTTGTGCTGGATGTTGATTACCGTCCTTATTCATGGCGTACGGATACGGATGCTTCAATTTACTACGGTATTGCTGCTGGCCTCTCAGACATTGTGATTGGCAATCGTGAAGAGTTCGACATGATGGAGACGGTACTTGCCCCGGGTAATACCGATGATGATCAAACAGCAGAGCGCTTTTTATGCGAGAACACTCAAATTGTGGTGATTAAGGCCGGTGAGTTTGGCTCCAAGGTTTACTGCTGTGATGGACATAGATTTGAGCAAGGCATCTTCCGAGTTGAAGCCAATAAGCCATTCGGCTCAGGAGACTCATTTGCGGGTGGGCTTATCTGGACGTTAACGACAGGCGGGTCACTCGAAGAGGGGGTGCGCAACGGCACAGCAGCCGCAGCGATCAATGTCAGCAGCGACAGCTGTACTGAGGCAATGCCAACTAAAGAGCAGTTATTCGATTTTATTGAGACGAGAAGTTAAGGGGTCAGTCAGTGTGTCCGGCACTGACGCCTCGACCCTATGTCTCCCGGGTCGGTATATCGTTTGAGGGGAACTGATAATGATGTGCACACCATCGTGGCCCGGTTTTTTATACCAAGCAGGTTAATGACGGATTTTGCAGCCTTAGCATTAAGGCTCTAGTGAGGAAAACGATAATGGGTAAACATATTCCCCCTTTTGATAACAAGAATGAAGCAATTGTTGGCGCAAATGATGACGTCACGCCGCTTTGCTATTTCAACCAAGTCTTCTTAAAACAAAATGAAAAATTTGACCACAGCGTTGAAGGATACGAAACCGTGATCGTTCTTGCTGGTGGCACCTGTTGTATCACGGTTTCAAAAGACGGAAGCAGCGAAACATTCGATAATATTGGTAAGCGTAAGTCAGTGTGGGATGCTAACCCTGAAGCGGTATACGTTCCACTTGGTTATACTGCTGAAATCTCATGTGTCAGCGATAATGCTGACATTATGATCGCGGGCGGTAAATTTGAAGCATCACTAGAACCATTCTGTGTACGTGAAGATACTGTTGATATCGTGCAATATGGCTCGGATGAAACCAAAACACACCGTAAGATCAAGCATGTACTCGGTCAGTCAAACTCTGAAAAGCGTGGGCGTCTATTGGTTAGTGAACTCTTCACTGTAGGTGCTGGGGGTTGGTCTGGTTTCCCACCACATAAGCACGATGAAGATCGTATCAAAGAAGATGGCAGCAAAGAAACCTTATATGAAGAGGTATACCAGTTCCGCTTCAATCCAGATTTCGGTTTTGGCGCTCAGTTCCTGTATGAGCACGAAGATGATTGCGGCCCAGTCTACCATGTGAAAACAGGGTCAGTGATTGCGATTGATAAAGGCTATCACCCAAGCGTTGCAGCGCCTGGTTATGAGATGTACTACTTCACTATCATTGTTGGCAAAACAGAAAAATCTTTGATTCAGCATTTCGACCCTCACCATGAGTATCAAGTCGAAACAATCCCTGGCATCAAAGACATGATCGCTAAGTTTAAATAGGGGATGACTATGCTTGTTTCATTAAAAGAATTGCTGCCTGAGGCCGCGAGTTCAAACTATGCTGTACCGTGTTTTAATGTGTTTGGTTACGAAGACGCCCGAGCAGTCGTAGAAGCTGCAGAGGAAGTAAACAAACCCGTTATCCTCGCATGCAACAAGGATGTTGCAGATTTTTATGGCGTTGAAACCGCAGCAGCGATGTTTCTGAACCTAGCGAATAACGCATCCGTGCCTGTTTGCTTGCACCTTGACCACACCTATGAAGAGGATATCGTTTATCGCGCACTTAAAGCTGGTTTCAGTTCGGTGATGTTTGATGGTTCACAATTAACGCTAGACGAGAATATTGCACGTACACGTAAAGTGGTTGAAGTTGCTCATGCATTGGGTGCGTCAGTGGAAGGTGAAATTGGCTCAGTGCCTTATGAAGAGGGACGTGATCACATTAAATCAATCTTCACTGAACCAGAAGATGCGGCGCGTTTTGCCAAAGAAACGGGTGTGGATGGCGTCGCTATTTCAGTGGGCAATGTGCATCGTTTAACTGAGCCAACAAGTAGCATCGATTTTGGTCGTCTTGATCGTATTGCAAGTGAGGTTTCGACCCCGTTGGTGATTCACGGTACAAGTGGTATCCGCGATGAGGATATTATCAAACTAAAGCTCAGCCGCGTATCGAAGTTCAATATCGGCACGTGTTTGCGCCAAGCGCTAGGGCATAACCTGCGCGATTACATGAATGAAGAGAGTGATAAATTTGATCGCATTTACTTCATGCGTAAAGCCATGCCACATGTGAAACAGGAAGCAATTCGTAATTTTGAACTGCTATTTTAAAATAAAGTCCCCAACGCTTTGATTGGGGACAGTTTATTTATTCGCTGCATTCGGTAATATAAGGGAGAGCAGTTTAAATGATGGATTTAGAAGTGGGTGCACCGCAAGACTTAGATACTCTTAAAGAGTTAATTTCTAAGCGCTACGATGGATTAAGTAGCCGTTTACAACAAGTCGCCAATTTTGTTACCGAGCAGCCTATGCTCGTTGCTGTTGAAACGATGGCGACGATTGCAAAGCAAGCGAATGTGCCGCTTTCCACGTTGAGCCGCTTTTCCAATGCGATGGGCTTTGATGGTTTTTCTTCCATGCAGGCCTTATTCCGTGAGCAGTACTTAAATCGACCTAGAGATTATAAAGAGCGAGTTCGTAAAGCTCGTGAAATGGAAGATGTGCCTCAAGATGCGCCACAGGCGATCTTCCAAGACTTCGGGCATGCCAATATTGAAGCGCTAGAGCAACTGCAATTGTCGGTTTCACCGCAGAAACTCGAGCGTGCAGTGGCCGTTATGGATAAAGCCAAGACTATCTACATCCAAGGTACACGCCGCGCTTACCCTGTTGCATTTTATCTTTGGTACGCTCTAATGAAGTCTGACAAAGACGTAGTGCTATTGGATGATCACGGGGGAATGCTTTCACCCCTGACACGCCGCATGAATGAAAATGACGTGCTTTTCGCGATCACCTACGCCCCTTATGCACAAGAGACCAGTGAGCTCATCGATGAAGCGTGTCAAAAGAACGTACCTATCGTATGCATCACCGATAATCAGATGACGCCACATGGCAGTAAAATGGAAGTCTGTTTTGAGGTACAAGAAGGTGAGTTAATGGGCTTCCGTTCGTTGAGTGCTTCGATGTATTTAGCGCAAACTCTAGCCGTTAGTCTTATTTGCCAAGAAGTAAAGTAAACTCCATCTGAACGAAATTTTGGGAACCAAGATCAAGTTGTCAGTTTAAATTCTATATTGGCAACTCTCCCCGTTAAACCGCTAATGAGTACTATTGAAGAATAGGGCTGGGGTTTCGTTCGGCTTTTATTTAAACAATAAAGCCTGAAAATGCATTTTAAGAAATAGATTCACACTATTTTGATTTAATGTGCGAGAGGGCAAACAAAGAGGTTACCCCCATGCGTTTTGCACTTCACGGAATGTGCTCACTGCACAGCAATATCCTTTCTGATGTTCGTTTAGCGAAAGAAACGGGTTATCAAGGTTTAGAGATCCATACGGAAAAGCTTTGGCGCTATATCAATGCCGGACTAACGGCTTCTCAGCTTCGATTGAGAATGGAGGAGTTTGGCATTGAGGCGACTGCGATCGACATTATCGGGGCGATAGAAGTGACCGACAAGGAGCGTAAAGCCAAGCTATTTTCTGATACGGAATTTCTGTGTCGTTTTGCCAATGAAGTGGGTGCTCCTACCATACAACTGAACGCGTTTGAGGGGCTAAATGGGCTGACTAAACAACAAAATATCGAATTGACGGCTCAGAACATCCGTCAAATTGCTGATATTGGGAAAAATTTCGGGATCCGCTTTCAATATGAAGGTGCCGCTTGGACACCTATCGCTAAGCTTGAGGACTATTACCGCCTGCATGATGCCGTTGGGCGCGATAACTTTGGATTTGTTCTTGATACTTGGCATCTCTGGGCATGTAGGGGCGCCTCTTTAGAGCAGGTGGCCGCGATTGACCCCTCACTGATCTACAACGTGCATATTTCGGATGGTGCTCGCCCTGCTGAATCAGAAGCTTGGCCTGATGAGCGAGAGTTGCGTGGCCATATTATTGGGCAAGGAGAGATCCCACTAAAAGAGTGGGTTGATGCGATTCGTCAGACGGGTTATGAGGGATTTTACTCAGGAGAATACCTCAATGACCAGTTATGGGAAGGGGATTATCACGATATCGCAAGTGACATGCTAGCGGGGATGAAACGCCTATTCTAAAGGTTAATTTATTGATTTAATTTGAACCGTAGGACGTGAGTACTGTTCGGTATTAGAAAATATTAACGTCCCAAATAGCCTTAAAATAGGAGCATCCTATGTTTAATATCGCACTGTTTGGTGCTGGCCGTATCGGTCAAGTGCATGCTACTAACATTGCTAATCATCCCAACACTTGTCTCTATTCATTAGTTGAGCCTTACGATGTGTTTGCTGAGCAGTTCTGCCATGAATACCCCGGTGTTATACGTCAGACTGTCGAACAAGCCTTTGATGATCCGAAGGTGGATGCAGTGGCTATTTGCTCTGCAACCGACACTCACGCAGACTATATCGAAATGGCTGCAAAAGCCGGTAAAGCTATCTTCTGTGAAAAGCCGATTGATCTCGATTTAAGTCGAGTACGAGATTGTCTTGGCGTGGTCGAGGAACATCAAGTTCCATTTTTACTGGGCTTTAACCGCCGTTTTGATCCACAGTTCAACGCGCTTAAAAAGGCGTTAAATAACGGAAAGATTGGTGCTCCTGCTAGTGTCATTATTACTTCGCGAGATCCGGCGCCACCGCCAGCACAATACGCTAAGACGTCCGGTGGCATGTTCAGAGACATGTCGATTCATGATTTAGATATGGCTCGGTTTATTCTCGGCGAGGATCCCGTTTCAATTTCTGCTCATGGTAGTTGTATGGTCGACCCAGAAATTGGAGAAGTGGGAGACATAGATACTAGCGTCATTGTGATGGAATTTCCGTCAGGCGCGATGGCGACGATTCACAATAGTCGCCGCTCTGGCTACGGTTATGATCAACGTGTCGAAGTCCATGGAGAAAAGGGCATGCTCCAAGTTGGAAACGCTTTGGAGAATCTTGTAACACTGAGTGCCGAGCAAGGGCAGCAGCGAGCGAACCCTGAACACTTCTTTTTGCAGCGTTATCATCAAGCCTACGTCTCTGAATGGCAGCACTTTGTTGATGTGTTGAACGGTGCTGCACCAAGCTGCACTGGATTAGATGGCGAGCTCGCCCTCAACCTTGCTGAAAAAGCGCTTGATTCTATGACGACAAAACAGACGGTTATTGTCTCATAAGCAAAGAGACAACCCGATGACCGAACCAAAGTCATCGGGTTATTAATGTTCTCAGAACCTTACATCCGCTGTTTCTCAAATAATAGAGCCCCTTCTCCTACAATAGAAGAGACTCAAACGTTATTGGAGGCGGCATGCTTTGGATTGTAATTAAGCTGTTTGCGACTGCATCGATTATTGTTTTAGTTTCGGAGATTGCTAAGCGCAGCGATAAGTTGGGCGCTCTGGTGGCGGCGTTGCCTATGGTCACCATTTTAGCGTTAATTTGGATGTATATAGAGGGCCAAGGGCAAGAGAAGCTGGCAAATCACGCCTACTATACCTTTTGGTATGTCATACCAACCCTACCGATGTTTTTGTTGTTTCCCTATCTGCTAGGAAAGTTATCTTTTTGGTTTAGCCTATTTGTCTGTGCGTTTGTCTCACTGTTTTGTTTTTGGGTGGTGGTAGTGGTTGCGCGTTCATTTGGTGTTGATCTAATCTTATGATTTTTAGCAGCTTAGGAGAATGAATGAGTCAAAATGCGGTGGAACAAGCGTTAGCGAATATTAAGAGTAAATCAGTGGGAGGTGAATACTCGAAAGGTCACAGTGTCACCATAAATTTCCACCCTGATAGGTTGACTGCTACAGGTAAGCCTTTGCTGGCAGCAATCGCTGACGATGGCTTTCTAAAATCTCAATTTGAAACCGGAACCAGCAATGGTGGCCTGACAGCGTATCAAGGTGGAGAGCGCTGGCTTTGGGAACAGCGAGTGTTTGATGGTGCTTATGACCAAGCCGCAGAGTGTTTGAGGCCTAAATATGGGGCGCTGAACTATCGCCAGTATGGTATGGGAGCATCCCCAAGATTTGGCTCGGCGTATTTTGAGCTAAAACCTCAAGTATTGGAGCGTACAACATTTTGTTATCCGGATAGCTTCTTTGAGCCAGAAGATTTTGCGGTATCAAGGGGGCTTGATGTTTTGATAGAGAAGGCCCTCTCGGACGATCAAGACAGGTTGGATGATTACATTGAGGCGCATATCCATGGTGAAGTCTCTGTGAAAGATGACATCGCGTGCGTGGTGCTTGATCCTGTCTACCGAGGAACAGATATTGAGAAGCACGCACGCCAATTAGGTGTCCCAGTTCGTTGGCATCAAGGTTTCGAGCTGAGTATCGATGAGATGAGCGCCCATCCAGACTATCGTGGGCAGCAGTATATTGAATTGGCGAAAGAGATTGCTAGTGAAGGGGTTGTAAACCCACTGCTCATAGGATTAGCGGTGACCAGACAAGGTTACGATGAGCAGGATGTGAAAAAGGTTTGGCATTACCTTGCCAGGTTTGGCTATTGTGCCTCTAGCAAATAGATTTCGATATTCTTCGTAAATACTAAACGAAAAAGCCCTCACTTCTTGCGAAGTCGAGGGCTTTGTTTTCATCAGGTATTTGTAACTAGATTAGAAACCTAGTGGGATACCGAATGTGAAGAAACCGATAAGTAGTGCTGTCCAAGACAGTAGGAATGCCACTGAGTACGGCACCATCATCGCGATAACGTCACCAAAGCTTAGCTCTGGCTTGTATTTACGCATGAACGCTAGGATAACACCCGCATACGTCATCATTGGTGTGATGATGTTGGTGGATGAATCCGCTACGCGGTAAGCTGCTGCTACCATGTCAGGCGTCATATCTGGGTTTACTTGGTATAGCATCGGTACAAAGATTGGACCAAGAAGCATCCACTTTGAAGTTAGGCCGCCTACGAACAAGTTGATGATACCCGTTACTACAATGAAACCGATGATCAGCAAAATAGGGAACTGTTGTAGACCAAGCATCTCTAGGAAGCTAGCACCTAAGTAAGTGACATAGGTACCAAGACCTGAGTAACTCATCAACGCAAGGAAGTTATAACAGAAGAACGTTAGAACCAAAACGTAACCCATCGTGTTCATTTGCTTAACCATTGAGGTTACAACATCTTGAACATTCTTAAACTTACCTACAGCGAAGCCATAGAATGCACCCACGATCGTAAATACAAGTGCAATAAGAATGATTACGTTGTCCAAGTATGGGGTTACTTCACGACCTGCTTCGTTGGTGTAAGTCGCAAGGGGCCCGATAGCAAGTCCAGCAATAATCAGAAGAGAGACGATAAGGCCGATACCAGCTGCTTTTAGGCCACGATTTTCAGCATCGCTTACTGCAAAGTTCTCTAAACCGATATCTTCAGGAATCGTGTATTCCATTTTTTCAAGGCGAGGAGCAACAAATTTTGCTGTTACCCACGCACCGACACCTGCTAGCAGGAATGTAGATATCAGGATAAAGTAATAGTGCATCGTCGCAGGGTTGAGTTCACGACCATCTGCAGCTTCAAACGGAATACCTTGTGCTTCTGCAAAGATGCGAGCGTTTGCACCGATAATGACATCGACAGGTGTCGCTGGAATTAGGTTAGCACTGAAACCCGCTGATACACCTGCGAATGCTGCAGCCATACCGATAAGTGGGTTCTTGCCAAGGCCTGCGTAGAGCATACCTGCTAGAGGGATAAGAACAAGATAGCCTGCGTCAGTCGCAATCGAGCTCATAATACCCAAAAAGACAACTAAAACTGGAAGGTATTTGTCATTGATGCGAAGACCGACTTTCTTGATCACAGCAGCTAGCATGCCTGAGTTCTCAGCCACACCCACACCCAGCATCACGATTAGGATGACACCCAATACGCCGCCACCGAAGCCCAACCAGTTGGCTAGAATCGCGTTGTCGAACAACCAACGGACGCTCTCTGTGTCAGTCATGCTCTTGATCGAGTACTGAATCATACCGCCATCTGCACCGAGCGCTTCAAACTGAAGGCCGCCGATCATTGCTGTTAGCACAATGCTAAATGCAAATAGGAACATGAAGATGATCACGGGATCAGGGATTTTTTTACCAGCTCTTTCAATAAAGCCAATCACGCCCGAACTGCTAGGCTGTGGTTGCGCTTGTGCTTGTGCATCACTCACAATGGTGTCTCCGTACAACATTTTTAACAGGAAGTGCGAAACCTAACAGGAATATCCGTACTAGTAAAATAGTACGAGGCCATTCGTTGTGAAGCATTGTGCTACACAGAACGATAATTGCTTCTAGTTTAAAAGTGTGATGGCAATCAATTTTGGTCTATTTATCTAACATTTTGCCCCTGGGGTAGTGCATTTAACTAAATTTAAAATTTTTTCCAGTTTCATAGCTTGCAAATACATTGTTAATTAGAGGTGTGTTTTGTGTTGGTCAAATGCTCATTTTATTTACCTATTTACCTCTTCCGATACAATTAATCAGACTATTCGCTCGTAAATTATGCGAATAACCAGTGATTAATAGCACCCATCCGGCAATGTGTTACCATGATGTTCTACATAAAGTAATCAGGGATAGATTCATGAAAATTGGGGTTATTGGCGCTGGTGCCGTGGGTGTTGGCATTTGTAACTACTTGCTGACAATGGGAAGTGTCAGTGAGCTTGTCTTACTAGACAACAATCTCAAGCGTGCTGAAGGAGAGGTCTTCGACTTCCGTCATACCGCAGCACTCACTTTCTCAAAAAACACGCATATTGTGCCAACCGATGACTACATGGCATTGGTTCAAGCCGATATTGTGGTGATTACCGCCGGTGCGCAGATTAAGCAGGGCCAAACGCGTTTAGATCTGGCTGAAGTGAACAGTAAAATTGGTGTCGATATCGCTAAGCAAATCGAGAAAGTCGCGCCTAACGCTATTTTGATCGTGGTGAGCAACCCTTGCGATATCGTGGCGCACTTCATCACGCAGAATACAAGTTTTGTTCCTTCAAAAGTGATCAGCAGTGGCTGTGTAATCGATACGGCGCGCCTAATGACCATCGTCGCCAATCGTGTCGACTTGGATCCGAAAAATGTCTTTGGTTATGTTCTTGGCGAACATGGTAGCAACTGTTTTACCCCGAAAAGTCTGATTTCAATCGCGGGCCAGCCCGCAGATTATTACTGCGATACCCAACATATTCCACGCATTGACGCCGATGATCTACTTGAGTCGGTAAAGCAGGCAGGATATGAGATCTTCAAGCGTAAACAGAACACGACGCATGGCATTGCCGCGAGTGTATTCCGAATCATTCAGGCGATCAGTATCAACGAGCGATCGGTTTTGCCGGTTGCGAAGCTGCTTCAAGGAGAGTATGGTTTGGATAACGTCGTGTTAAGCCTTCCTATGGTGATTGGACGCAACGGTGCAGAAACCGTGCTCAAACACCCATTTACTGTCGATGAGTTAGAGACGCTTAACACAATTTCTCTGAGTATCAAGCAGACGGTCAAACAAGTCGCTGAGAAAACACAATTAACAGTGTAAATTGATCAATTAGGATCTTTTTTTCTCTACGTTAGATCTCGTAAAGTCCTGCGATTCTTTACCCTACACCTGCCGTTTATTGACTATGCTTTCGCTAAAAGACTTTAGCGAGAGCATAGGTATGAAAGCAAACAATCTATTAGAGCAGTTACCAACTGATCTTTCTTTGGAAGTGATTGAAAATATTGTCACTTCCGATAAGGTGAGGATTGAGCGCATTGTTTCACTCGGGCACACCTCACCAGAGTTGGGTTGGTATGATCAGGAGGAACATGAGTGGGTAATGGTGTTGAGTGGCCACGGTGTTTTGGATTTCGAAGAGGGTGGAACGGTTCATTTGAAAGCGGGAGATGCAATCAACATTCCTGCGCATACCAGACATAAGGTATTAGCAACAGCACTGGATGAGCCAACGGTTTGGCTTGCGGTTTTCTACTAGGGTTAGCATATTTCAGGGAGAGAGTATGACGAAAGTGATTTTGCAGGGCAGCATTGAAATTCCAGCCGCTTGCTATGAACAAGTCTTGAGGGAGCTGCCTGAACATATCAGGCTGACTCGACAAGAAACAGGGTGTTTGGTTTTCAAAGTGGAGCCATGTTCAGAGAATCGTTATCGTTACAGTGTCTATGAAGAGTTTTCGTCTCCAGAAGCGTTTGAAGCTCACCAAGAGCGCGTGCGTCACTCAGTCTGGGGTCAAGTGACAACACATGTCAAACGCGACTACCAAATTACAGAAGGGTCAGTTTAGATTGCTGCAACACATCTCGATAAAGCGGGAAAAATTGTTCTTCTAGCTGATCATAATGGTCACTGAGTCCATCGGCGCAGTTGGCCAGTACCCCCATTCTCAGGCTTCTTTGAGACATTCGCTGCAGCGCGTAAGCAATATTATCAAAATCTGCATACGACTCTAGCCAGCGTCCTCGCCACATGTGTTGCGTGACTTGAGTAAAGCGCTCCGGTAATGGTTTATGTGACCGCGTAACAATTAGCTCGGAGTATTCAACAAAATCCCTCAATGGCGCTGGATGGAACTCCCCCCAATGCTTTGCCAAGCAGTGATCCCAAAACATATCCAACGCGATGGGCGCAAAGCGTCGCTGCTCTTTCTCAAACCATTGCTTGCTGCTTTTGACGATAGTGTGCGAATCGGTATAAGAATCAACAAATCGGTGCAGACGTATACCGTTTGCAATTGCTTGTGGATACTGCTTATCGGGATCTCCCTTAACGAAGTCACCAAGAAGGTTACCTAGTAGACTACTTTGGCAGTGATCAGCGATGTGTAGGTGAGCAAGAAAATTCATTGGCGTGTTAGATTGTTGGTGGGCAAGTGAAAGGTTTGTCATTATTTGAGTATAATACATGCTCTATAAGCAATGAACGATAAGCAGCGATATGGCAAAGGAGCGGCCAATGATCAAATCGGTAGGGGGAGTTCAAGTGAAGGTGCGTCATCGCGCATCATGTCACTGTGGAGCGGTACAACTTGAGTTACATTTGCCGAGTGGTATAGAGAAACCGCGTCGGTGTGATTGTTCTATGTGCCGCAGAAAAGGGGCGATTGTTGGCTCCGTGAAGCTGGATGGGATTAAGATCATCAAAGGTGCAGAGAGTCTCAAGCTCTATCAATTCAATACGTATACGGCAAAGCACTACTTTTGCTCGAACTGTGGCATATACACCCATCATCAAAGGCGTTCGGACCCCACAGAGTATGGGTACAACATTGGATGCTTAGAAGGTATCAACCCCTACGAACTCACCGATATTGTCGTCAATGATGGGGTAAATCATCCTTCTGATCGTACGTGAGGGTTATTTGAATTTGTGATCTTTTTATGAAACCTATTGACACATCGATTAATAAATATATGATTTTGCGTATATATGCATTTTCGTATATGTAGTATCTTCTGATGTGACAACAGCAGATGACCAGATTGAACAAGGTCTAGAGTGAACAAAGTCGAGAGTGAACAAAGTCGAGAGTGAACAAAGTCGAGAGTGAAGTGATGAGCACGGAATCAATTGAAATGAATCAAACAGCCGCCAAGAAGATGAGTTTTCTTGACCGTTATCTAACGGTTTGGATTTTCTTAGCCATGGCCGTTGGTGTAGGGATAGGGGTGTTGTTTCCTCAAGTGGGTGATTGGAATGAAGCGATGACGGTGAGTACTACTAATATCCCTCTCGCGATTGGCTTGATTTTAATGATGTATCCACCGCTGGCGAAGGTGAACTACAGCCTGCTCGGCAAAGTAACGAAAGATCGCCGTGCAATCACTCTGTCGTTGGTGATGAACTGGATCGTCGGGCCGATTTTGATGTTCACTTTGGCGGTGATTTTCCTGCGTGATCATCCCGGTTATATGGTGGGGGTGATACTGATTGGTCTCGCTCGCTGTATTGCTATGGTTTTAGTATGGAATGACATTGGCGGTGGCAACAAGGAGTATGGCGCGGCGCTGGTGGCCCTCAATAGTGGCTTCCAAATCGTCACTTACAGTTTCTTAGCATGGCTATTCATTACGGTATTGCCACCGATGTTGGGCCTGCAGGGCTTTGAGGTTGATATTACTATTCTAGATATTGCAGAAAGTGTCTTGATCTACCTTGGTATTCCATTCTTGGCTGGCTATTTGAGCCGCAAATGGCTGGTGGCGGCGAAAGGTGAGCAGTGGTATCAAGAAGTCTTTATCCCTCGCATTTCTCCGATCACGCTGATTGCACTTCTGGCGACGATTGTGTTGATGTTTAGCTTAAAAGGCGAAATGATCTTTGAGCTTCCAGGGGATGTGCTTTTGGTTTCTGTCCCACTGGTCATCTATTTCTTGAGCATGTTCTTTATTAGCTACTATGCGGGTAAGAAACTGGGCCTTCCTTATGACCAAAATGCGTCAATCGCATTCACGTCTTCTGGTAACAACTTTGAGTTAGCCATCGCTGTCTCTATCGCGGTGTTCGGTTTGAACTCTGACCAAGCGTTTGCTGGGGTTATTGGGCCGTTGGTTGAAGTGCCTGTGCTTATTGCCTTGGTGAATGTCGCCCTTAAGATGAAGCGTCGTTACTAGAGCTTTGCTGTGTCATTAGTTTGGTTATGTTGAGCGGCGCCGAAAGGTGTCGCTTTAGCCAAAGACAGCTTAACCCTCCAACCAGTCCCCAAAGCGTTGAATTCATCCCCAAAACAGAAATCCCCGACAGGGTGATTAAGAACGTGACAAGAGCGGGCTCGTTGTCATTCTCTGACAATGATTTCTTTAAACACAATGCGAGCGTTCCAAGCAGAGCTAAACCAGCAAGTATGCTAGAAACCGCGTTTGGTAGTGCGGTGAATAACGACACCACTGTTGTCCCCATCAAGCCTGCAATAATATAAAAGCCTCCTGCACTCACACTGGCCAGATAGCGTCTGCTTTTTTGCGCATCAACGCTGTCATTCATGCATATTGCCGCCGTGATGGCCGCAAGATTGAAACTAAACCCGCCAATGGGCGCAAGCACGCTATTGGTTAAACCGGTTGAAATCAGAATGGGCTTACTTGGCGTCGGGTAGTCATAGTTTTTCAGCATCGCAAAGCCAGGTAAGTTCTGCGATAGCATGGTGATGAGATAAAGTGGCACTCCAATATTGATGATGGCATTGATATCCCACTCCCAACCCATCCAAACAGGCTTAGCGATGCTCAATTCTAAGACATTGGATTCAAATTGCCCCGAGTTTAACGAAAACAGCACCCCCACCAAGAGCAATATCAGCATAGCGAATTTCGATATTACCACTTTCGCGATCATGAAGGTAAAGAACATGGTGAGAAACAGGAGCGGCTGAGTGGCTGCTGGCGTAAATGCCTTGATACAGAAGGGCAGCAAGATGGCGGCTAACATAGCAGAGGCCAGTGGTGAGGGTATCGAATTGATGGCACGGTTCAGGGTAGGGATGAGCCCCGTGATGGCAATGAGCACTCCAACCACGGTAAATGCGGGAATTGCTTGCGCCATGGTATATCCGCCATCCAGAGAGATAAGCAGTGCGGCTCCAGGGGTAGACCAGGCGATCAAAATAGGAACCTTATAATAGATGGATAGCAGTATGCTGACCACACCCATCCCCAAGCCTAACGCGAGGCACCAGCTTTCGATTTGCGCACTGGTTGCCCCCAATGCTTCAGCAGCCTGTATGACAATGATCATTGCGCTGGTATAGCCAACAATCACGGCGGTGAGTCCAGAGGTGAGGTGGTCGATCTTGAGCATTGCGAAATCCTTATCTACCCTGCTATTCTTTACTTTGAGTCGTGCGCTATAGCGCACAAATAGAAACATAGCACCGTGCGCTATAACGCACAAGTGCGAATTGAGGGAATAACTAAGGTGTCGGAAACCCAATTTAAATCAGAAATCGCTAAGCGGTTGAAATCAGTGCGTCAGCAAAAGGGCTTGAGTTTGGATGCCACCTCTAAGCTGACGGGCGTATCAAAAGCGATGTTAGGGCAAATAGAACGCGAGGAGTCTAACCCGACCATTTCAACGCTGTGGAAGATCGCCAGTGGGCTAGAGACATCCTTTTCCGCATTCTTCGCCACACAGCCCTCTTTACAGGAAAGCGCGATGACGTTTCCTGATGATCTCAAGATGCAAGTAAAAACCCTGTTTCCTTTTCAGAGCGATACCGGTATTGAGGTGTTTGAAATTACACTAAATGACTTTCATCAGCAGGATTCGACGCCGCATGAACACGGTGTGGTTGAGCACATTCACGTTATTGAAGGGGAGCTCGCACTCAAGTGCGGCGAAGAATGGCATCAGCTGCTAAGCGGTGACCGCTACCGCTTCTTTGCGGATCAAAACCACGCCTACAAAGCCAGTTCAGAGTCAGTGGTTTTTCACTGTATTATTAGTTATCCGCATAAATAATGACACGAATGGAAACCTTTACTTACATTGGTGATGATCTTTTGGTCAGCAGGGTGTTAATAAACTGTAACTAAAACGTCATTTGCTAGCGCCAATATAGTGCCAAGTTATTATTCTAAGAGCTCACTATAGGGCTCATATTGAAAGTAAAGGAAGCACTATGAGCAATTTTGATGACCACACAGATCAACGTCCACTTGAGCAAGAGCCTGAGTCCAACCAGTTTGTCGATGCCGCATTGTCACGCCGCGGTTTTTTGAAAGCGACAGGTGCAGCGGGTACAGTGGGCTTTTTCGCTGCCAGCCCTGTTAGCCAAGCACTGGCATCAACAGTGAAAAACCCATCGAACCTATTAGGCTTTGAGGCGATTTCGATTTCTACGCAAGACACGGTGAACGTGCCAAAGGGTTATCGTGCGGATGTGTTGATCTCTTGGGGTGACGAGGTTGTTAAAGGCGCACCTACTTTTAATCAGAATAATGATGCGAAAGCACAAGCCATGCAGTTTGGTGACAATAACGATGGTATGACGTTCTTTCCCATCAGTGATGAGCGAGCGGTGCTTGCGGTCAATAACGAATATACCAACAACGAGTATCTCTATTCTCATCAGGGTAAAGCGATTACCGCCGATGATGCGTTGAAAGGCCAAGCCGCTCATGGCGTGTCTGTGGTTGAGCTTGTAAAGCAAGACGGCCAATGGAGAGTCAACCCAGATGGACGACTCAACCGACGTATTACCGCTTACACCGAAATGGAACTGACGGGCCCAGCGGCTGGTCATAGCTTGCTGAAAACCTCCAAGGACGCATCAGGCCGCAAGGTACTCGGCACATTCAATAACTGCGCAAATGGTGAGACGCCTTGGGGCACTTATCTCACGTGTGAAGAAAATTTTAATGGCTACTTCGCTGACTCGAAAGGCAAAGAGTTAGGCGAGACCTATGCTCGCTATGGTTTAGGTGCGAAAGACCGAGGCTATGATTGGTATAAACACGATGACCGTTTTGATATGGGCATTGAGCCGAATGAGCCACATCGACACGGTTGGGTGGTGGAAATCGACCCAATGAACCCGAATTCCACCCCTAAAAAGCTCACGGCGCTAGGTCGCTTTAAGCATGAAAACGCCGCTTTGATGTTGGATAAGAGTGGTCATGTCGTGGTTTATCTTGGCGACGATGAGCGTGGTGAGCACCTCTATAAGTTTGTTTCTAAGAACAAGTATCAGCCGGGTAGTGATACCAATAGAGATCTGCTTGAAGAAGGCACGCTCTATGTGGCTAAATTTACGGGTGTTGAAGGTGAGCTCAAAGGTAAGGGGGAATGGTTGGAGCTTACTTGGGGTAAGAATGGATTAACACCAGAGAATGGTTTCCCAGATGCGGCGTCTGTGATGGTGTTTGCACGCTTAGCGACGACACAAGTGGGCGCAACGACCATGGATCGCCCTGAGTGGGTAGCGGTTCATCCGGAGTTACACTCTGTGTTTGTGACACTCACCAACAACAAAAACCGTGGTGTGAAAGAGAACCAGCCAATCAATGCTGCGAACCCAAGAGAGAAAAACCTATACGGACACATTGTGCGCTGGCAGCCGACTGGCTCAGACCATACAGCCGCAACCTTCGAGTGGGACATCTTTGTGATGGCAGGCAATCCTGACGTTCATCCCTCTGGGCTCATGGCGGGTAGCGATAATATTAACGCTGACAATATGTTCAACAGCCCTGATGGTATCGGCTTCGATCGCTTTGGCCGTCTATGGATACAAACGGATGGCAAGTACTCAAACAAAGGAGACTTCGCTGGTATGGGCAACAACCAGATGTTGTGTAGCGACCCAGAGACAGGTGAGATTCGCCGATTTATGACTGGCCCTATTGCGTGCGAAATCACCGGTTTAACTTTCTCTCCTGATTACAAATCGATGTTTGTCGGGGTTCAGCATCCAGGGGAAGATCTTGCGCCGTCTCACTTCCCGCAAGGCGGTGACAGCATACCTCGCTCTTCAGTGTTGGTGATCACCAAGGAAGATGGCGGTCTCATTGGTTCTTAGGTAGTGCTAGATCATTGGATCGTGTTATTGAGCCCTGCCGAGCAGGGCTTTTTCATCTGTGCTTTATGCATGATATTATCAGGCCAACAATATGATTGAGTACCTTAATTCATGCTATCTAGATTACTTGTTTGTCTTTCTCTTCTTGTCTCAATACCTGCAATAGCACAGCAAAGCGTGACTGTTTTCGCCGCCGCGTCGATGACCGATGCTTTGGACGTCATCGCGACAGAGTTTGAGCAGCAAACTGGGGTGACAGTAAAACGTTCGTACGCCTCTTCTTCGGTACTTGCGAGACAAATCGCGCAAGGGGCGCCTGCAGACATTTATATCTCGGCGAATGAACGCTGGATGGACTATTTACTTGAGCAGAAGGCTGTGGTGGCAGGTTCCGTTGTGTCTTTAGTGGAAAACCAGCTTGTCCTTGTCATGCCTTATCGTGGCGAATCGCAAGAGATAGACATTGATTCTGCATCCACCATATTGAAACTCCTGCAAGGTACTCGATTAGCAGTGGGTGATCCTAAGCACGTGCCAGCAGGCATCTATACTCAGCAAGCGTTTGAGTCGCTGGGGATGTGGAATGATCTTCAGTCTCACCTTGCTAGAGCGAACAACGTTCGATCCGCACTGCTTTGGGTTGAGCGAGGCGAGGCCAATGCAGGCGTTGTGTATAAAACTGATGCCATGGTGTCTGATAAAGTCGCCATTATCGGTCAGTTTCCAGAAGCCTCTCATGAAGCTATCCGCTATCCCATTGCCAAAGTGGTAGGAAGAGATAGCGATGCTGCAGAGTCGTTCTATCAGTATCTTATTAGTTCAGAAGCAAAGAAGGTGATGGCGCAATATGGTTTTAAGGTTGATTAGTTTCATATTGCGATCCCTATTACCATCAAAGATCAAAAAGCCCACTCATGGCTTACCAAGAGTGGGCTTTGTAATTTAATGGCATATTAAGCGTTGTTTGAACTTAAATGCTATTTGCTGACTAGAGCTATTTCGATGTCTTTGTCAGCAACAAGCCACCAACGATTTTCGTAGTTACGGTCATAACCGACAACCGGATACGCATCACAGCCCGCTGGGCGCTGTGGTGTTACTCCGTTAGCAAAGCTTTCATCCCAAGCTATGTCTAGAACACAATTCTCTGGGGCGATAGCGCGCCACTCGCCGTCTGTGTATTGTCCCAGTGTTACGTTATCTGCGTTGATTGAATCATCGGCAGTAAATTGAACACCGTAATGGTCACCAATGATCTGCTCAACATCCCAGCCTTTGGTTGCTGTAGCAGGAAGCGATGTATGTGGGCCTTTGGCTGTGCCATCCGGTTGTGAACCAGGTTCACCAGTTTCTGTCGTGATGTCTTTCGCACCGCCATGTGAGTTTTGATAAGTACCACCGTGTACTTGCATACCGCTCACGATCAGCACGTCTGATTCAGTTTGAGCAAGCTTAGGCATCCAGCTCAGAGTGACGTGTTTCTTCATGTCGATGGTGGTAGCAGGCACGACGATATTACCTTTCATTGCACCTGTCTCATCCGCCTCTTGTTCACCATCATGAATGCGTTGCGCAGAGTTTAGGTTTGGATCCCAAGCTTTGTTTTGAGTAAACAGGAACTGATACGCTAGACGCGTTAAGTCATTCATGGTTTCAGCGCGCTTGAAGCCTTCATGGAAGCTCAGTGTGCGCTGTGTTGTGTCCACGCGGTTGAAGGTATTGTTTGTGCCACCCACTAACTGAGCCGATGAGCCATCGGTACCCACACAAGAAGCGGTTTTGTACTCAACGATATGATTCAGAATTGGACGCTGATCTTCAGGAATCGAGTTAGGGTAGATAAGCGCTTCACAACGGTCAAGGGTACGGCTAAAGGTATCCATCATGATCCATTGTGGGTCTGCAAGCTCTTTTGGACCATCATCATTATGTTTAATGGTATGTGGAGCAGAGTACGCGTGGTAATCGATACGTTGACCATCAAACGTCAATATAGGTGCGTTGGCATCGTAGTGCTCAGAACCATTGTCCATCGTATCCATCTTATGATGAATCACGTCTTGAATCAGCTCACGCTCACCATAGCGATATTCATAGCCTTTGTATGACGCGTTACCGCTGACAATTTGCGTGTAAGAAGGCATGCGGTGGTTACCGCCGCTTGGTGTAGAAGCGAGCGTATCAACGTTGCTGCGACCACCTGGATCATTTGAGCCGTAGGTGCGTGCGTGGATTTGTGAGCGTTGGTACATGTGCTCGTGGCCTTGAACCCAAATGACATCGTGCTCGGCAAACGTTTCGCGGATCTCTTTGTGGATGTCGAAAAGGCGATTATCGTCTTTCACCCCTTCAACGATTTGCTCGCGAGTTTCACCGTATTTGGCGCCCACAAGACCATCATGGCTGGCAATGACAACGTGGTCAAAGTTGCCTTCCTCATCTGCTAACACTTCTTTAATCCAACCAAAAGCGATAGGCAAGTTATAGTAGGCTAGGCCAATCATCAAGACGTTCTCACGCACCACGTAGTAGTTTAGCCACTCGGCAGATGGCATGTGCTTTGCGTCTTCAGGAATAAAGTGACGCATGTTTTCGATCCACTCAACGGTATAAGCCCAACTTGTTTCGTGGTTACCCATCACCGGGAGAAACTCAATGCCAGCGTCACGGTATTTCTGAGCCACACCAACCCACTGTTCCCACTCATGTGTTGAGCCGTTATCCGTCAAATCGCCCACAGGGATGACAACGTTGACACCTTCTTCTTTGTGCTTAGCAAGAACGGCTTCCATTGGGTGGACGGCCACATTCCAACCGCCACCCTGCGTATCAGGGAGTAGGCCAACCTTAACTGAACCCGAAGGTTGAGAAGGGTTGGTGTTTTCGTCTTCCGTGTTTGAGCTATTACAGCCAGCGATAATGGCTGTAATGCCCATTGCTAAAATAGAGCGTTTAAAAGTACTGCTTTTCATAGTTAAACCAAGTTTTGATTGTGTCGTGATTTTTAATGTTTTTGATAAGTTGGCTTTGCTGTTTTCAGTAGCCACCGATGCGAGGCAGGTTAGGAGGGCTGTATGAAAGTTGTGTTGCAGTTTCTTTGTATTTTTATTGGTATGGACCAGTTGAGTGAAAGATGTGATTTTTATCGCTAAACAAAGGTTTCATTTACATTGCAGGTTCAATATATTGAGACAAACAACCTCTGATTTTGTTTGAGTTTGAAAGTAAAAAAGCTCAGGAAGTACTGAGCTTTTTGCAGCTAATGAGCTAGTTAGATTGTCGGAGGTTCACTATCAAATTCTTTGCGAGCTTCGAATCCATTCATAAACTCACAACGATGTGTGTAGGCTGAAATCAGCATCGATGGGAGAATATCCTTGTCGTAACGTTTGTTGGCTCTTTTGATGAAATGCATGTATTGCTGTCGGGTCATATCTAGAATATTGCTTTCTGTCTCCTCTGGAACAAAGTACTCAGAGACTAACGTTTTGAAATTTCGTTGATGTACCTCTAAGCGCTCTAGCTCTAGATAGTTTGCTGCAGCGATGCATGTCGCTTCTTCTGTTAGCTCAAACATCATCTGCTCAGGAGAGGGAAGGTAGGGAGTTGATGATGCAGAAAAACTGGTCAAGACCAAAGATAAATATAAGGAAGTTTTCATATTAAGCGAACTGTAAATAGACTGTATGAGGCTGAAATGTAAAGGCTCATTGTTCAATCTTTATGACAAACTAAATTAAAAACAGTAGGTCTAGGTTTTTCTTTTACCCCAAAACGTCATTGCAATCCCGAGCAAAATCATTGCTGACAGAGCAAGCGTGTGAAGAGTTAGGGGCTCATTTAGCACAAAACTACCGAGTAACATGGCGATTGCTGGCACGCTAAGTTGAGAAATAGAGGCTTTGAGGGTACTGATCTTTGGTAGGACGTTATACCAAAGGTAATAACCTAGACCGGAGGTTATTGCTCCCGACAATACGGCAAGCCACACTCCATCAAAGGTGAGACTATGATTTGGGATGAGCCAAGGAATCAAAAGTAAACTTAAAATGCTCGCACCAACAAACCCCTGCGTGACTGAGAGTAACCCCGATGATTGCTTTTTTCCGACCAAGGTGAACACTGCCCAAGATAAACCGGAAAGAACCATTAGTAGGGCGCTTAAGAGAGAAGGTTGTTCTGCTGAGGGCAATACTAGTATTGCAAACCCGACAGAGGAGAGGCTAATACCCGCCCACTCGATAGATGAAAACCGTTGTCCTTGATAGTATGACCAAGAAATAAGACTCAATTGGACCGTACCAAACAGCAGGAGTGCGCCAGTTCCTGTGGAGAGCATCGTGTAAGCAAAAGAAAAACAAGCGGCATAGCAGAACAAGCTAACACCGATTAACACTGAGGCGCCGTTGAGTTTAAATATGCTAGAGACGCTCTGTCGTCCTAATAAGCTTAATGACACTAACATGGTCGCTCCAGCGATAACGCGAATCATCGTGAAACTCGCTGGGTCGATGAGTTCCTGTGCTAACGCCATCCTACAAAGAAGAGAGTTGGCGGCAAACGCAAACATAACGAGACTGATTTGAATGAAAGTGGGCATAGTGACGACAAAAGTATTCTATTTATCAATAGGGTAACCCATATCGACGAATAACTTTAGAACCTTGTGTTGTTTGATATTCCAATCGACTTATCGCTTTTAGTAATACGTCTCTCGAGGGGATACTTAAATCTTTAGTAACATGAAAAAAGTGGAGCAATTCACTTTGAATGCTCCACCGTTTAATGGTTGTGTTTGTTAGTGCTTTACAATGACACCGCCAATGATTGTCGCTGCTACGTTGATATCCTTCAGAGTCGAACAATCTACCTCTAGTGGATCTTGGTCGAGCACGGCAAAATCGGCATATTTACCAGCCTCTATAGAGCCGACCAGATGATCTAGCTTTAACGTATAAGCTGGATTAAGCGTGACCATCTCTAACGCTTGATATGCCGTTACTTTTTCATGTTCTCCTAGTAATTGTTGGGTGGCAGTTTCTCGGTTTGTTGCACACCACATCGAGAAAAGTGGGCCTAAAGGGGTTACCGGAGCATCACTATGTACTGCGGTGACAATACCGTGCTTCATTGAGGTATTGACAGGCTCGAGCCGTTGAACTCGCTCATAGCCGAGCGTTAGTTCTCGGTGGATATCGCCCCAATAGTAGATATGGTTGATAAACATATTGAGACACATACCAAGCTTGGACGCGCGGCGCATTTGAGCGTGGTTGATCATTTGACAATGTTGCAGTGTGTGTCGATGGTCGGGGGCTGGAAATTGACTGATGGCCTGCTCGATAGTATCCAGCATCACTTCTACTGCTTCGTCACCATTAGTATGAACATGTATGGTCGCTCCAATATTGTGATAAGCGGTGAATAGTTCAGAGACCTCTTGCAACGGACAGTTCCAAAGGCCATTTTCATGTCCGTCATGATAGCCAGGCTCAAGCAACCGAGCGGTGTAGCCTTGAATACTGCCGTCAGTCATTAATTTTACGATGGGGAAATGTAGCTTATTGTTGCCTTGTTCCTTTAATGACAAAAAACGCTCTGTACCCTCAGCAATACTCCAATTGTGTGTGCTCATGGCAGGAACGAGGCGGACACTAAAGCTGTCGTCACTCGTCACCTCTTTCAATATTGATAAGGTTTCGTCAGTTAACGGGTTAAAAAGGTCAGTAATGGTGGTAATCCCTTTGTTATTGGCAGACTTAGCAAACATGTTCAACGCATCAGGATCATTCGAGGTATCGAAAATCGTTTCGTTGAGCTCTTGGAATACAAGCCCCATCGCTGCCATTTCGAGTAGCTCCCCGTTTGGGTAACCTTCGTTATCTTTGAGAACGCCTTCCGTTGCTTCTAACTTTGACATGCCTATTTTTTCCAGCATGGCCGAGTTAACCGTCATGACATGAAAGTTAGCGTGTATGACGACAACAGGCAGATGGCTGCAGGCTTCATCAAGTTCACGTCGACTTAGCCTGTCATCAGAAAAGTAGATAGGATCGAATCCCCAGCAAATGATCGCGTCGTCGTTACCTTTACTCTGGGCTACTTCAGATATTTTTTGCTTTAACTCTTCGTAACTCGATACCCCTTTTTGCTCAACACCATTTGGGTCAAGCCGGGAAAAATATCCGAGATATTGATACTTCCAGACGGAGCCCTCCATGGCGTGACAGTGGCCCTCAACAAAGCCAGGAACGATAACGTGATCTTGGAACTGTTTATCGAGCTCTACTCCTGGGTAATCTGCCAATATACTCATTGGTCCAGTAGCAATAATCTTATCGCCGTCAAATACAACGACTTCACTGGATGGCAGAGAAGGGTTCATCGTGATGATTTTTTTGGCGCTGAACGCTTTGAGTGATTTATCCATTTTCTGCTACCTGAAAGGTTGTGGTTGAACGTTTTTTACTGGTGGCAACAAGTGCAAACATAATGAGTAGCGACATCAACACTCCGGAGCTAAGTAGACTGATGTAGCCAACAAAAGACAGAGATGGAGCAATAGGGGTGAATATCATTAAGATAGGGAAGTTGACCAGTACAATGGCAACGTTAAAAAACGCAAGCTCTTTGGCGACGTCAGTATTAAAGTTTGAATCGAGCATGCGCAGTAGCAATAAGCCAGTACCAGTGGAACCACAGCAACACCCAAAGGCGGTGACGGTGCGCTCAGGCCCTAACTGACCACTAAATTTACCAATGATCACACAGACTAAGGTTGTGACTATTGATGTGGCCACTGCGACGAGAAGAATGGGTACTAACAAAGCCGTCAAAACTGACAGTTTGATGCTCATGATGGTACCTGTCACCATGAAATCGACAGAAGAGCCGGTGATACGCTTTAGCGTCTCATCATCAACCGTTTTACAAAGACCCAACTTATTCATTGTGGTTCTTAGAATCAGGCAGGTTGTAAATCCGTGAATAAAGAACATGTTAAAACTGAACAGTACGCTAAAGTCGATTCCAGCGATTTGAACGCCTGAAACGACCCCCTGAATATAGGTAAGCCAGAGATAGGTAATAACGTAGGCCGTGCCCAATAAACCAATGTGATAAGCAAGAGAATCAAGGTTTGCAGAGTGGGTAACAAGCTTACCGCTATCAGGTTTAGACTTATCGTCAAATAAGCCATTGATATAGTGCGTATCGAGCTGTGATTCCTTATTTGTGTTTAGGTTCTTACCCAGAAAATAACGAGCCATCGGGATCCCCACGACAAAAGCCACAACGAAACCAAGTGAAGCATAAATCACCCCAACCTGTGCCGCATTGATGATGCCATACTTCTCTTGCCAGATACTGCCGTACGTGAGTGCTTGCCCGGGACCTTGAGTGAAACCATGGGTTACGATGGAGCCCAGAAAATAACTTAACTGACCTCCAGTAATTGCATTGAACAGTAGCAATACTCCAAGGCCGATTAAACCTTGTAACCCTAATGATAGCGACCATGCAGAAGTTAGCCACAACCCGCCGCGGACAACTTTAATTGGATTTGATCCGGGCTGCTTTTTCTTCTTCAATCCTCCGCACAGACATAGCGACATGAAACTTAGGGTAAAAAAGTGAAAGGTAATCGGTATAAAATCTTCGGAAGAAAAGGAGGTGAGTACTCCAGAGTTCAAAAGGATAAATCCCAAGACGCCAGCGACTAAGCTTGAGGGAATCAGATTGTTTTTTATGAAGGGGACTTTGCTTCTAATGATGTTACCCAATATAAGCATCATTGAAAGTAAGGCGAAGGCTATCACGCCGTGAAAGGTGCTTTCCATATCACTCTCCTATTAAGGTGAACTAAAGTCACGTTAGCAGTGTGGTTATTAGTTCAATAGGGGCAGTTTTATTATAATTTAGAGCCAGATATGCTCAAACGTGGTGCAACAAAACTAAAGCAGCTTAAGAGGTATCTGATTTTACATTAACTTTGGTGAGTGAATAAGTGACTTGAAATACATCAAGTCACTGTTACATATCCTAAAAACGAGAAGAAGTTAAAGCTAGATGTACTTATTTGATAAACCGACTTGGAAAGTCACTAAATACCGCATCAAGATTATCTAGGTATTTGAGCTTTCGCGGGTTATTGACGGTGTAACACCAGACTTGATACCCCGCTTGCTTTAACTTTTCAACATGGCGCTTTGCTGTCCAACGGAAGTTTAAATGGCAACTGAATGCGCTAATTTCTTCGAGTAAAACCCAGTCTTTTTTACGCAGGCGCTCACTCAAGACACCGAGTTTGTACCCAGGGCAATGTTGATGCAATAAGCGCATGATGTCGTGACTAAAGCTCGATAGGATGATTTTTTCTTGTGCAAGCGGGCTATTATCTAGTTGATTTTTTAGCTGACTCGCTACCTCGGCAACATCATGGTTATCGACTTTGACTTCGATGTTGAGCCCGACGTCATGCTTGGCGGCAAGCTCTAGCAGCTCTTGCAACGTAAAGATAGGTTCGCCCTTGAACTGAGGAGCAAACCAGCCGCCAAAATCGAACGCTTGAAGCTCATCGAGGGTGTAGGCATCGACTCGCCCACGACCATTGCTGCAACGATCAATAGTATGGTCATGGCAGACTACTAAAACGTTGTCTTTGGTTGGTTGAACATCAATCTCAACCCACTTTAAGCCCAAGTCTATCGCGGCTTGAATGCTCACTTTGGTATTTTCAGGGTAGTGCCCCGCAACGCCGCGGTGGCCTACAATCATTGGCGCCATTTATTGTTCCCTTTGTAATGGTGTTGCCGCTGTGGGGTGCAAAGCGGTGACCAATTCAACTTGATTGATTTTGCATAAGCGTTGGATGTCATCCGTGGGCTCATCGACGAATAATCGATCCATTTCCGCGAGTTTACCACTCACAATAGGCGCATAGCGACCTAATTTCGTTTTGTCGGCAATCAGCCAGCAGTGGTGACTTTGCTCGATAATAGCGCGTGAAAGATCGGCTTCTTCAGGCGTAAAATCAAGCAGCTGTCCATCTTCCGTTAAACCCCCGACACCAAAAATGCCAATCTTAATGTAAAAACGGCGATAGAAGTTGGTGGCACATTCACCTACGGTATCTTCGTCAGATGAACGGACTTGTCCTCCCGCCAGATGTACCGATAGATTCGGGTTGCGGCTAAGAATCGAGGCAGCATTGATGTTGTTGGTCACCACGGTGAGGCCCGGGTGATCGAGCAGTGCATGGGCAACTTGCTTCGGCGTTGTGCCAATACCTAGAAAGATGCTGGTTCCCTCAGGAAGCTCTGCAACGATTCGTCGGGCGATGGATTGCTTTGCAGGTAAATTGACGACTTCTCGATTGGTGAATGATAAGTTGTCGTTATCGGTTGGGAGTGTGATGCCTCCGTGAACACGTCTTACCATACCTTTATCGCTCAGGTCATTCATATCTTTGCGAATGGTTTGCACCGATACTGCAAATCGCTCAGAGAGTAGGGTGCTTGATAGCACCCCATGCGTTTCTCCTAAAAATGAGAGTATCTCTTTTTGTCTTGCCGACAGCATGACTTCTCTCCTGATTAAGCGATGGCCTTGTTAGGCTCTGTCATTGAATTGTCGTTTTCCGGTGTTAAACGCTTACCGTGTTCATCAAACAGGTGCAGATTGTCGATGCTCACATAAAAAGGAACGACTTTGCTTGCGTCGATTTCCAGCTCAGGAGTCACTGCAATGAACTGCTCGCCATACACTTTGCCGTGAACAAGTTGGTTAGGCCCAAGCGGTTCAATGACGCTGATGTCCATGTCAAGCTCAAGCTGGGTGCAATCTTCGCGGTCAAGGCTCGCGTTTTCTGGTCGAACGCCGACACTCAGCTTCTCCATCGTCAAGTGTGCGTATTCAGGCAGGAATAGAGTGTGTGTTCCCACCGTGAGCAGACCTTGATTGAGGCTTGCTGGTAAGAAGTTCATTGCTGGGCTGCCGATAAAGCTTGCCACAAAACGACTTGCTGGCTGGTGGTAGACCTCCGAAGGCGTGCCCACTTGCTCAATCTCACCTTGGTTGAGCACCACAATGCGATCTGCTAGCGTCATTGCTTCTACTTGATCATGTGTTACGTAAACGCTTGTCACACCAAGCTCTCGCTGTAGCTTTTTGATTTCTAGACGCATATGCGCACGCAGCGCAGCATCGAGGTTTGACAGCGGCTCATCAAAAAGGAACAGTTGAGGGGAGCGAACAATAGCGCGTCCCATTGCCACACGTTGACGCTGACCACCTGACAGTTTAGATGGCTTGCGGTCTAAGTACTCTTCGATCTTCAGTGTCTTGGCAACCTGCTCAATCTTGTCCTTGATGGTGGCTTTATCCACCCCACGGTTTTTTAGGCCATACGCCAGATTGTCATACACGGTCATGTGTGGGTACAGAGCGTAGTTCTGGAACACCATGGCAATGTCACGTAGAGCCGGTTTTTCGGTGTCAACACGACGTCCACCGAGATGAATTTCACCCCCCGTGATGCTTTCAAGACCCGCAATAGAGCGTAAGATGGAGGACTTACCACAACCTGATGGGCCCACTAAAACGAGGAATTCGCCTTTTTTGATATTCAGGTCAACACCCTTGACGGCTTGGTGACCATTTTCATACGTTTTTACCAGGCTTTTGAGTGATAGCATGCTTGCCTCTACGTGGTTGTTTGTCATGTTAATTACCTGAGATGAATGAGTCTGTTGCTGATTATTTTTCACTTTCTACGAGTCCTTTAACAAACCAACGTTGGAAGATCACCACCACAAGAATAGGTGGTAGCATTGCAAGAATGACCATGGCAAACGCATAGTCGTAGCGAGGTAAACTTGATTCACTGATGTTGTTGAGGATCTGTTTGATGCCCATCACAATCGTGTTGTAGCTTTCGTCTGTCGTCATCATGATTGGCCACAAATACTGGTTCCAACCATCGACAAACATGATGATGAAAATGGCTGCCATCATGGTTTTTGACAACGGCAGAACAATATCGACTAAGAAGCGGATCGGGCCTGCATTGTCTAACTGAGCGGCTTCCATCAGTTCATCAGGAATAGTTTTAAAGAACTGGCGGAAAAAGAAGGTGGCGGTGGCAGAGGCGATTAACGGGAAAATCAGCCCTGAATAGCTGTTGAGCATTCCCATTTTTGCCACAATCTCGTAAGACGGGATGATACGAACCTCAAGTGGCAATAATAAGGTAACGAAAATCAGCCAGAACCATGCCGTCGCATAAGGTAAGCGGAAATAGACCAGCGCATAAGCCGCGACAATCGCAATTAAAATTTTGCCGATGGCAAAGCCGAGACCCATGATCATCGAGTTCATGATCATCGATTTTGCTGTTACAGCATCAGAAAACCCAAGGCTGTTATTCCATGCTTCTGAATAGATGCCGACTAAGTTATCGCCCATCGTCATCTGTAGACCATCGGTCAAGATAGTATTTGGATGATGGGTCGAACTGGCAAAGATAAGCCAGATAGGCGCAAGCATAAACAGCGCGCCAAGTATCAGAATAATATGGTCTGAGATTTTATTGGTTTTCATAGTAACTCCTCGTTTTCACTCGTATTCTTAGTGAATAATCAGTAGTGAACACGCTTTTCAATAAAGCGGAACTGCAGATAGGTTAGGCTTAACACCAACAGCAGAAGAACAACAGACTGGGCTGAGCTGCCACCTAGGTCTGCACCAACAAAACCGTCTCGGTATACCTTGTAAACCAAAGAGGTTGTATTGCCACCTGGGCCGCCACTTGTCATGGTATCGATGACACCAAACGTGTCGAAGAAGGCGTAGGTTAGGTTAATCACCAACAAGAAAAAGCCAGTAGGGGCGAGGAGTGGGAAAGTAATTGTCCAGAAACGTTTGCGGTCTGAAACACAATCCAGCATCGCGGCTTCACGCACTGCGTATGAAATCGACTGTAAACCCGCTAAGAAGTAAATAAAGTTGACGGAAACCTGCTTCCAAACGGAAACGATGATAAGGGCTAACGTCGCATCAACCGGATCGGTTTGGAAACTAAAGTTCCAACCAATCTTTGAGAAAAGCTCGGTTAGGGTGCCAAAGTGGGGGTTAAACAGAAACGCACCCATAATACCAGCGACTGCAGGCGCAACCGCGTATACCCAAGTCAGGGTAACTTTGTAAGGGCCTTGACCATGTAAAACACTGTCGGCTTTGACTGCGAGCAGCAGAGCTAAGCTTAAAGACAGCAACGATACCGTAAAGGCGAACAGCACGGTAAAGATCACCGAGTCTCGATAGTCTCGGGACTCAAACAAAATCTGATAGTTCTCAAGACCAACGAAGGTAGAGGACATACCCCATGGATCTTCAAGCATAAATGACAAATAAACGGCTTGAGCCGCTGGATAAATAAAGAACACTGCGATGATGGCGATTTGCGGAGCCAAGAGCAGATAAGCCAACGGGCTGTGGCTGAATTGTTGTCGACGATTCACAATAACTTCCAAACGTGAAAAACAAACACTAAAGCCCTCACCGAGGTGAGGGCTGGTTTAAGTAATTGACTTACTTAACGGTACGAGCAAAACGCTGTAGTAGGCGAGATGACTCTACGTCTACTTTTTCTAGACTCTCTTCTACAGAAGATCGGCCAGCGAAGATGTTATCGAACTCACGGTGCATCACTTCACGGATTTGTGGGTAGAAACCTAGACGGTAACCTTTCGTCCACTCACCTTCAGGAAGGCTTAGCTGAAGAACACCGACTTCGGCATCAGGTGCTTCTTGGTAGTAACCTGATTCTTTAGTTAGGTCGTAGGCGGCGTTAGTGACTGGAACGTAGCCAGTATCTTTGTGCCACTGCATTTGTGTTTCTGGTTGAGTTAGGTAAGCAAAGAATGCGGCAACCGCATCGTCTTGCTTCTTGTCGTGGCCATTCAGAGCAAACAGTGCTGCACCACCGATAAACGTGTGGCTACCTTGTTCTGCTACTGATTCCCAGTAAGGTAGGTAAGTGGTACCCATTTCGAATTCTACGCGGTTACGCAGACCACCGAATGAACCTGATGAACCCATCCACATTGCCACTTCTTGACGCTCGAATGGTGTTTGGTTTGCGTCCCAATCGCTACCGTAGTACTTGTAGTAACCTTTGTCAGACCAGTCTTTTAGCTTAGAGACGTGCATCTGCATGTCTTCAGTGTTGAACATGATCTTAGTTGGAAGGCCGTCATAACCATTTTGCTTATCAGCCAGTGGTAGGTTGTGACGAGACTTGAAGTTCTCAAACATGATCCAAGGCGTTAGAGATTGAGAGAACGTCGCATAACCGGCTTCTTTTAGCTTCGCAGCAACAACCTCTAGCTCTTCGTAAGTTTTCGGTGCTTCAACACCTACTTTGTTAAGAATATCTTCATTGAAGTAAAGCACTGGCGTAGAACTATTGAATGGCATGCCAATCATTTTGCCTTCGTTGTCAGCATAGAAGTTACGAACACCCGCTAGGTAGTTGTCAGAGCTGAATGAGTAGCCAGAATCAACCAGGATATCTTGTACTGGTTTAGCCACACCCGGTGCATTCATGATCGTCGCTGCGCCCGCATCGAAGACTTGCAGAATGTTTGGTGCTTCGCCAGCACGGAATGCAGCGATACCCGCTGTCAGTGTTTCTGTGTACTCACCTTTATAGATAGGTGTGATTTTGTAGTCGCCTTGTGAAGCATTGAAGTCGCTTGCGATCTGGTTCACTGTGTCGCCAAGTTGGCCACCCATAGCATGCCAAAACGTAATTTCGGTTTGTGCTGTCGCTACACCTGAAACAGTCGCTGATAGCAGTCCTGCTAGCATTAGCTTGTTCATTGTTCTTTCCTTTTATTGTTCTCAATAAGAGAGGTTTCTAACGAGAGTTCGTTTGTTTCGTACGAAGCTAGTGTGTACGTGTTTTGTTGCACTTAGGTGTGTGAAATATGTCAGATTAATGAACAATTTATGGTTGTTTGATTTCGTTAGAAACTAATAAATCAGGTAGCACTTTCGCTTATGGATTCTGCTTAATAACCCTATTTATCAAGGTCAACGGGGGCGATTTAAGCCGTAGGATAGAGTAAAAGCCCGCAATGACACTCTTTCAAAACTCTCTAAAAGGGAAATAATTTTTGGATCAGTATCACGCTTTTGAATCTATGGTCCTGTATTCAAAATAACCAAAAACAAGATGAAACAGATGTGTTTCATAGTGAATTTTGAAGTTAATTTCTGCAAACGTGGCGGCTAATTAAGGTAAAAGTCTGCAATTTGCGACTATTGGTTAATAAAAGTGTCACGGTTCACGCCTAATCTGCCCTCACAAACGAAGGGGACACTCGATGAACATCAAAGATGTAGCAGAGCTTGCAGGCGTATCACCAGCCACCGTATCTAGGTTTTTGAATACGCCGACATCGGTTGCTGCATCAACAGCTGAAAAAATACAGCGTGTGGTGTCACTCACTGGTTATACCGCAGACGTGCACTCACGAGGTATCGAACTGAATCGAAACCCAACCATCGGTGTGGTTATCCCGAGTTTACTTAATCCAGTTTTTTCGGAAATTGTGGCTGGCATACAGCAACGTGCTCGACACTTCGGGTTCTCCACCATTGTTATTGATACTCAATATGATGGGGCGCAAGAGCAGCAGGCAGTTATAGACTTAGTTCGACAGCGTGTAGAGGGAGTGATACTGACGATTGCTGAGGCATCAAGAAATGAAGCTTTGTCTGTACTACGCGACTTTAAGTTTCCTTACTGTTTGCTGCACAACCAATCTGATGACGATGAACCGTGTGTTTACGTTGATAACTATCAGGCAGGTAGAGACGTTGCTAATCGTGTTGTCAGTTTAGGGCACACCAAAATTGGCATGATCACAGGGTATTTTTTGTCGTCTGATCGAGCGAAGAAACGTTATCAAGGCTTTAAAGAGGCTTTGAATGACAAAGGTATTGAATTGAGTCAGTTGCTTGAAGTGGATCAGAACAAGCTAGACACCTTTGGTGAGCACGAGATGCGGGTAATGAAAGCGAAAAATGCCCCTACAGTGTGGTTTTGCAGTAATGATTTACTGGCACTGAAGGCAATCAATGGTGTTCAAGCACTCGGTCTTAAAGTGCCGCAAGATGTATCAATTATTGGGTTTGATGGCATGAGCTTAGGGCAATTAGTGACGCCAAGCCTTGCCACTGTCGCAGTACCTCACCTGAAGATGGGTCAGGTTGCGGTAGATATTTTATTTAATGCCAAAGCAGGCTCAAAGTTAACCACGTGCCTTGCGATGGAACATGAACTTCAAATGAATGGCTCACTCGCTGAAGCCCCAAATTTAACTATTAAACAGGCAATGATTGGAGAATAACATGGCTGTTAAAACACGTTCAAAATTAACCAAAGTCGCGGGTATGCTCGTTGGCCTTGCTTGTGCCTCTTTCCAAGCACAAGCGTCAGATGCGATCTGTTACAACTGTCCTCCAGAGTGGGCGAACTGGGGTGGTCAGCTACAACTGATCAATAAAGAGTTGGGTATTCGTGTTCCGATGGATAACAAGAACTCAGGTCAGTCTTTATCTCAGCTCGTCGCGGAGAAAAATAACCCAGTTGCTGATGTGGTCTACTACGGTGTGTCATTTGGTATCAATGCTGCAGATCAAGATGTTGTTGAGCCATACAAGCCAGCAAACTGGGACAAAATTCCTAACGGAATGAAAGATCCTGAAGGTAACTGGTTTGCGATTCACTCCGGTACGATTGGGTTCTTTGTTAATGTTGATGCATTAGATGGCGCTGATGTACCACAAAGTTGGGAAGACCTACTCAAACCTGAGTATCGCGGTATGGTGGGCTACCTAGATCCAACAAGTGCCTTTGTTGGATATGCAAGCGCAGTTGCTGTGAATGAAGCAATGGGTGGCGATGTAGATAATTTTACACCGGCGATTGAGTACTTCAAGAAGCTACAAAACAACCGCCCAATCGTGCCAAGACAGACATCTTATGCACGCGTTATATCTGGAGAAATCCCAATTCTTCTAGACTACGACTTCAATGCTTACCGTGCAAAATATGATGATTACTCAAACGTTGAATTTGTTATTCCTCAAGAGGGCACGATTGCCGTTCCTTACGTCATGAGTAAAGTGAAGAACTCACCAAACACAGACAACGGCAAAAAGATTCTAGATTTCGTTCTTTCTGAACAAGGCCAGCAAGTCTGGGCGAATGCTTACTTGCGTCCAGTGATTGAAGGTGTGATGGATGAAGATGCGGAAAGCAAGTTCCTACCTGAATCGGAATATCAGCGCGCTGGCTCTGTTGATTTTGCTGCAATGTCTGCCAATCAGGCCGCTTTCGCTGACCGTTACCTCAGTGAAGTGAATTAATCAAAACGTTATCAATTGGTGGGAGTTCATCTCCCACCCATAAGTCTATGAAAAATAATCACCTTACATTTATATTGATACTGCCAGCATTGATCATCAGTTGTGCCTTTTTCTTGTTGCCCGTTGTCCAGTTGATTCAAGTCTCTTTGGTTGATGGTGGCGCAGAAAGTTACTTACACATTTTGACACGACCTCTATATCTCAAAAGTTTACTTTCTACAGTGACCTTGTCAGCTTTGGTGACAGCAGTGAGCCTAGCTATTGCGACGATCAGTGGGCTGTTTCTGACTCGTTATGAGTTCAGAGGAAAAGAGCTATTGGTAGCGATGCTGAGTTTTCCACTTGCCTTCCCAGGTGTTGTGATTGGTTTTTTCGTCATTATGCTTGCGGGTCGACAAGGGCTATTTGCTCAGGCTGGTCTATTACTGGCAGGTGAACGTTGGATGTTTGCCTATTCAATATCGGGCTTGTTTTTTGGGTATCTATACTTCTCTATTCCTCGAGTGGTGTTAACCGTGATGGGTGCCGCAGAAAAGCTCGATCATAACTTGATGGAAGCAGGGCGCTCGCTAGGTGCGAATCGTTGGCAGATTTTTAAAGATGTCACGCTACCAGCACTGAAGCCGGGTTTGATTTCTTCAGGGTCGATCTGTTTCGCAACGTCTATGGGCGCTTTTGGTACCGCTTTTACACTCGCGACCAACATCAATGTCTTACCCATGACCATTTATACCGAATTTACCCTTAATGCGAATTTCGCTATGGCCGCGGCTTTGAGCCTGATTCTCGGCTTTGTGACTTGGGTCTGTCTGGCTTTGGCCAAGCGTCAGGGTGATTCAACGGTCGCGATGGGAGGCTAATCATGAAAAAAGACAAATATTTCTATCTACAACTGGTGTTTACACTGTTTGTATGTGCGTTTCTGATAGTGCCGGTGATCATGTCAGTCATGGCGGGCTTAACCAATAATTACTTTGTCGGTATGAAAAGTGGTTTGACACTACGTTGGGTTGAGCAAGTTTGGTCTCTCTATTCCGATACCATCTGGCTGACACTGCAAATTGCGGTTGCGACCACCCTCATCAATGTATTGATTGGCGTGCCGTGTGCGTATGCACTCTCACGCAGCAAAAGTCGCTGGGCGTCACTGTTCGATGAGATCTTGACCTTGCCTATCGCTATCCCTGGTATGGCGATCTCACTGGGCTTGATTCTAGCGTACGGCGGTTACAGTGACTTTCGTTCAAGCTGGATGTTTATTCTCGTCGGTCACGTGATTTTCACTTTGCCGTTTATGGTGAAATCAGTATTGGCGGTATTACAGAGCATCAATGTTCGAGTGCTTGAAGAAGGAGCGGCGAGCTTAGGGGCCAGTTTCTGGCAGCGTTTCTTTGATGTCATCGTTCCTAACTGTAAAGCAGGGATTGTGGCAGGTATGTTAATGACGCTCACGCTCTCCATTGGTGAATTTAACCTAACGTGGATGCTTCATACTCCTTTAACCAAAACATTGCCTGTAGGGCTTGCTGATTCATATGCGTCAATGCGTTTAGAAATTAGCTCTGCTTACACGCTTATCTTCCTTTGCCTTATTTTGCCTCTGTTGGTGTGTGCTCAGTTGCTCAACAGAAAGCCCGTGACCAATAGCTAAGAAATTAAATGATGTTAGAACATGAAAACGGCGTTGAAATTACGCTTAACAATATTACCAAGACGTTTGATGACGGAACTTTGGCACTTAAGCCAACCAACTTAACGATTGAAGAAGGTGAGATCCTTGTTCTGCTTGGCCCATCGGGTTGTGGCAAGACCACTACGCTGCGCTTAATAGCCGGCCTTGAATTTGCAGATAACAATGGTGGCCAAATCTGCTTTGGTGATAGAGATGTCACAGGTTTACCCATTGAGCAACGTAAAGTTGGTATGGTATTCCAATCATACGCTTTGTTCCCAAACATGAATGTGAGTGACAACATCACTTATGGGCTGAAGGTTCGCGGTGTTGATGCAAGAGTACGTGAGCGCAAGCTGAAGCAAATGTTAGAGATGTTTGACTTAGAGAAATACGCGACCCGTGGTGTGCATCAACTGTCAGGTGGTCAGCGTCAGCGTGTTGCATTAGCTCGTGCCATTATTACTGAGCCCGATGTCCTTCTTCTCGATGAACCACTGTCTGCTCTAGATGCGTTATTGAAACAGCGTCTGAGAGGGGATATCCGAACGCTACTAAAAAATCTTGGTATTACTGCAGTCTACGTGACTCACGATCAAGAGGAAGCGATGGCGATGGGCGATCGCATTGCGGTTCTTGATCATGGTGAGATTGCGCAAATCGGTTCAGCAAAAGAGATTTATCTTCAGCCTAACAGTAGCTTCGTCGCCGACTTCATAGGCCAGATGAACCGTTTTGAAGGTGAAGTTGAAGGGAATGTACTGCGCCTTGATACACAAAAACAGTTACCGATCCCTAGCTACATTAGCGAGGGGCAATCTACGCTTAGCGTCATGTTAAGACCTGAGGACATCCGATTAACGGAGATCACAGATGACGTGAATGCGTTGACGGCCACCGTCGCCAGCACGGTGTTCCTAGGGGATCGCACAAGAGTGATGCTAGCGGGTGTTAGTCGTCATACTCAGGTGATGGTCGACTGTTTCGAACGTGTCGATTACCAAGCTGGTCAGGTTGTGACTTTGTCTTTTGACCCCTCTCGTCTTATTCCACTAAAGAAGTAGAATTATGCTTATTGCACAGTTAACCGATCTTCATATCAAGCAAGGGGGTAAGCAGGCTTACCGTCGTGTGGACACTCTCGCCTGCTTGCAAAAGGCAATTGAACATATAAATCAATTAAGTCCGAGACCTGACTATTTGGTCATTACTGGAGACTTAGGCGATTTTGGCACTCCTGATGAATATCAGCTCATTAAGCAAGAGCTGTTGAAAGTAGAGCTACCCATGCTGGTGGTGCCTGGCAATCATGATCATCGCGATAATCTGCGTGAGGGATTGAAGGGCTTGGTTGAGTTTGATCATCCAACATTTTGTAACTTTGTCGTGGAACAAGATGATACTGTGTTGATTGGCTTGGACAGCTCAGTGATAGGCAAGCCTTATGGGTATTTATCACCGGAGACCCTGACTTGGTTGGAGTCAACTTTAGAGCAGCACTCACAAAAGCCAGCGATGCTATTTCTGCACCACCCACCAATGCAGGTGGGGTTGAGCCACATGGATGTTCAAAACTTGCAAAATGCGGATGAGCTGCATGCGGTATTGGCAAAATTTCACAATATCCTTGGTATCTGTGCCGGCCATCTCCATCGTCCTATTACCGCTATGTGGAACTCGATTCCTGTTTGGGTGGGTCCATCTCATAGCCACTCTGTGACCCTTGATCTCGACCCTAAAGCGCCGTCGTCATTTTCACTAGAGCCTACTGCGATTCAATTGTTGACTATTGAACCACACTCGGTGGTCTCACACCTGAGTTTTATCAGTGATAGCGAAGGGCCTTTTCCATTCTTTGATGAGCATGGCAATTTGATCGACTAAGCGAATTTGTGTCGTGAAGGATTTTAAGCGGTAAATAAGCAATGAAAGAAGACAACAACATTCTTGATATCATCATTGTCGGTGGTGGTATCAATGGGGCGGGCATCGCGGCAGATGCAGCAGGACGCGGACTAAGCACAGCACTGTTTGAATCGAATGATTTTGCCAGTGCGACGTCTAGCGCAAGTTCAAAATTGATTCATGGTGGCCTTCGTTACCTCGAGCACTATGAATTTCGCTTGGTTGCAGAGGCATTAGCTGAGCGTGAAGTGGTGTTAAATAAAGCCCGACACATCACTAAGCCGATGCGTTTTCGTTTGCCACACAGGCCTTTTCTTCGTCCAGCCTGGATGATTCGTGCTGGCCTGTTTTTATACGATATGCTCGCCAGCCGAAATACGTTACCAGGCACGCGCTCAGTGAACTTGGCACAGACAGGCTTGTTTGTTGATGAGATCAAAAAGGGGTTTGAGTATTCAGACTGTTGGGTTGATGACGCTCGATTGGTTTTAGCGAACGTTCTGGATGCACAGCAACATGGCGCATTGGTGAAAAACTACAGCATAGTCACAAAGGCTGAGCAAGTTGATAGCTTATGGCATGTAGTGGTATTAGACAAACGTTCAGGGCAGCTTTCAGGGTACAAATCGAAGGCGCTAGTTAACGCGACTGGCCCATGGGTTGAGTCCTTCATTAGTCATCAGATGGAGCGATCATCACCTCGTAGCATCCGCCTTGTTAAGGGGTCACATATTATCGTGCCAAAGATTCACGATGAAGAGCAGGCGTACATCTTGCAAAACAAAGATCAGCGTATTGTTTTTGTTATCCCATATTTGAACGATTTCTCACTGATTGGCACCACGGATGTTGAATATAAAGGCGACCCTCGCGATTGCCAAATTAGTGAGCAAGAAGTGGATTACCTCATTGATATTGTGAATCAGCATTTTGTGAATCGAATCGTGAAAGACGATATCGTAGGCAGTTACAGTGGTGTAAGACCGCTATGTGAGGATGAATCATCATCACCACAAGCGATTACACGTGACTACACTCTTGAACTTGAAACTGAAGGCGCGCCATTGCTCTCGGTATTTGGTGGCAAACTGACGACTTACAGAAAGCTAGCGGAAGCCGCGCTGGATAAGTTGACACCTCACTTTCCAACGATGGGCAGCAAATGGACAGCGGACAGTATATTGCCAGGTGGAGATATTGAATCTTTAGCCGAACTAGAGCAGGAACTGCAATCCCAATACCCTTGGTTAAATGCCTCACTGATTGCTCGTTACGCAGCGCAATACGGAAGCAAGGCCCATGAACTACTCGTGAGCAAAGCTTCAAGTTCAGAGTTAGGTAAGGAAGTTGCTCCCCAGTTGTACGAAGCGGAAATTCAGTATTTGGTGGAGACGGAGTTTGCAAACAAAGCCGATGATATCTTGTTTAGAAGAACCAAGCTTGGTTTGACGTATGATTCAACACAGCGCATGGCTGTTGAAGAGTATCTACTCGAAGTTAGTCAAGACACTAGGTTAGCCAGCTAGTCAGCAAGTGTATTGGTTTAAATAAAGGGTCCGGTAACTGGACCTTTTTGCGTTTTTAAGCCTTGGTATTGTTTACCCACTTGTTGGTGCAGTGATTTAGCACTAAGAGTATACGAATATTTATGGCTTATTGAACTCGCGTGCATTTGTTGGGGTACTTTAGTTACAGTGGAATTCTCCTATCTAACGCTTTGTCGTGTTACTTTCATTGGTTAGTCATCAATCTGTCACCCTTTATGACTAATTTATCCTCATTAAATGCACGCGAGTGCATTAATCATAAAGGAGATGACCATGTTTAAACAAACAATGCTTGCAGCAGCAGTATTAGCAAGTTCTATGACAGTGGCAGCAGGTGAGATTGTTATTGCTTCTCGTGACAGCAGCTATGGAGACGCGATGCAGTACATCGCTGATGAATATCAAAAGGCAAACCCTGAAACGAAAGTGACTTTGGTTAAACGTCCAAACAGTGGGTTGTATGAGAGCATTGTCCTTTCGATGCGTGAGAAAACGGGTCAGTACGATGTTGTGTTACTTGATGATACATGGGCACCAGAGTTTTTCTCTAATCAATGGTTAGCACCATTATCTGACTCTTTTGCGGAACAAGATTTTCTTGAAGCGCCTTATGCTATTGGTCAGTATCCAGATGCAAGTTCCTCTACCTATGCGCTGCCAATGGTTGGTAACGTTGCGATGTTTGCATGGAACACAAAGTCATTTGAGCAACACAACTTACAAGAACCAAAAACATGGAGTGATGTTCTAGAGGCTGCGAAAGTGATTAATGCGGAATCTGATCAAAGCGGTTTGGTTTATCGTGGTGTGAAAGGCAACCCGATAGTGACAGGTTTCTTACCAATCCTTTGGGGCTATGGCGCTGATGTTGTAAACGACCAAGGCGAGGCCTCGTTAAACACGCCAGAAGTTAAGCAAGCATTGGACACATTCCTTGCGATGAAGCAATTTGCACCACGTGGTGTTGATGTCTACAACGCTGATGAAGTGCGTGACTCATTGCAAAAAGGGAGCGCTGCGATGGCTATCGAAGTATGGCCTGCTTGGGTTCCAAATCTCGATAACCCTGAGCTTTCTTCAGTGGTAGGGGATATGGATATCAAAGCGCCACCAGCAGAAGTGGGAGCTCCTGCACCGATGCTGGGTATCTGGCAGCTGGCTGTACCAGCAGATTCAAAGAACAAAACTGAGGCTGAAGACTTCTTGCAATTTGCCACCAGCGCAGAGATTCAAAAGAAACTCGCACTTGATTTTGGTATGCCACCAACACGTGAAAGTGTTTACTTTGATAAAGAAGTTGTAGAACAGTACCGATGGTATCCACAGCAAGCAGAAGCTTTGAAAACGGGTAAGCCACGTCCACGAATCGAAAATTGGGCGGAAGTGGAAAGTATCCTTGGTGACTTCCTACAAATGGCAATGATGGAACAAATGACGTCAGAGCAAGCACTTAATCAAGCTCAGCGCCGTATTAGCCGTGTTGTAAAAAACTAGAATCCTCTTAATGTTTACCTGTAGTGGCGAATAAAGCCACTACAGATTTTGGACTGTTCATGTTATTTGAAAATAGAAAGCAGTTATTTTTACTGCTGTTGCCAGCGTTATTTATACTTGGGATGCTGACGGTATACCCAATTATAAGTGTCGTTTACAACGCATTTGGGGATGTTGATTACGTCAATAAAGCCTATCAGTTTATTGGACTAGAAAACTTCATAGAGCTTTTCTATGACTTCTTTTTTATTGCAGCAATCAAGAATACGTTTACGTTCACTGTTGTAGCGTCACTATCTCAAGTGGGGCTTGGATTGTGGCTTGCTTTACTGTTCCATCGACAGTTCCCAGGTCGACGTTTTGCGCTCCCGATTATCATCTATCCGATGATGCTGTCGACACTGGTGTGCTCCTCTATTTGGCGCTCTTGGTATCACTATGATTTTGGATTACTTAACGCATTGCTAATCTCTGTTGGTCTGCCTGCTCAGGAGTGGTTGTTTGACCCTAATATAGCGCTCTATGCGATCGCTCTTGTCGATACCTGGCAGTGGACACCTATGGCCTTCCTTATCATTTTAGCTGGGCTCCAATCTATTCCTAAGGATATTGGAGAAGCTGCGATGGTAGATGGTGCGAATGGTTGGCGTTCTTTTGTCTATATTACCTTTCCACTTATTCAAAAGCAGCTTATGTTGGCACTGTTACTGCGCTCAATTGATACCTTTAAGCTGTTTGATAAGGTTTATGTGATGACAGGCGGTGGGCCGGGTAATTCAACTGAGACTTTGTCGATGTTTGTCTACAAATATGGATTCCGTTTTTTCAATCTTGGAATGGCGAGCGCCGCAGCGTTGGTCATGCTGAGTATCTCATTAGCGATGACCATCGTTTACGCTCGCAAAGCACTGAAAGGAGCCACCTCATGAGGCGTCATCTACACACGTTAACGGTTTGGAGTGCTGTCGTTTTATTTATGATGCCAATCATTTGGATGTTCGGTACTGCCTTTAAACCGGCAGGTGAAATCTTACATTCGAGCACATCCTTGCTCCCAAGTGAAGTGAGTTGGGATTCATTCAAAGCGTTGTGGCAAGGTAATATTAATGTCTTGATTGCCAATACGATTATTGTTGCGGTGAGTGCGACTGCTGTCTCTTTGATCGTCGCGTTCTTTTCAGCTTACGCGTTGGTGCGATTTTCATTCCCAGCTAAGCTCGATATGGTGTTTCTGCTTCTTGTCTTAGTGATAAAGATGATGCCGCCTATCGTGGTAGCGATACCGCTGTATTCACAGATGAACACGCTTGGCCTCCTCAATACTAAGCTTGGCCTTGTACTTTCATATCAGGTCTACACGTTACCTTTTTGTATCTGGATGCTACTGGGTTTTATACGTGATATTCCGTTGGAGATTGAAGAAGCTGGAGCGATGGATGGGGCTAATCTAGTCAAGCGCTTGGCTTATGTGGTGTTTCCACTTTGTGCTCCAGGACTAGTCGCAACGGCGATTTTCTCGATGATTCTTGGCTGGAATGAATTCTTGTTTTCACTGCTGTTTATCCACCTTCCAGATAATTTCACCATTCCTTTGTTTATCTCTAATTTTATGACTGAGGATGGGACAGCTTGGGGTGAGTTGATGGCAGTGGGTATCGTTTCCTCTGTTCCAATGCTTGCGTTAGCAGGGTATATGCAGCGCTATTTGCTGCGCGGTTTTTCAATGGGACTGAAATAGGTTCAAATATGACTAAATTAACTATCAACGATCTTTCTAAGTCCTATGGTGACAACCTGGTGATCCCAAATATCAACTTAACCATTAATGAGGGTGAGTTTGTGGTATTCGTTGGGCCATCTGGTTGTGGTAAATCAACGCTTTTGCGTATGATCGCGGGCTTAGAGTCAGTCACTGAAGGTGAGATTAACTTAAATGGGAATAAGCTGAATCATGTTCACCCGTCTAAGCGTGAAGTCGCCATGGTATTTCAATCTTATGCGCTTTACCCTCATATGACGGTGGAAAAAAACATTGCGTTCCCACTTAAAATGGCGGGGTGTTCTCATGCCGAAACGAATCAAAAAGTCGCAGAGACCGCAAAGAATTTGCAGCTAGAGCCATTTTTAAAACGCCTACCAGGCGCACTCTCTGGTGGCCAGCGTCAACGTGTAGCAATAGGGCGTGCGATTGTACGTGACCCCGAGGTGTTCCTATTTGATGAGCCCCTCTCTAACTTGGATGCAAAGTTACGTGGCGAGATGCGTGTATATCTTAAACAACTGCACCAAAAGCTTAATGCGACCATGGTCTATGTAACGCATGATCAAGTAGAGGCAATGACGCTAGCGGATAAAATCGTCGTTCTAAACAAAGGCCATATCGAACAAATTGGCGCGCCAGAAACCCTGTACGACAAACCTCAGAATAAATTTGTTGCTTCATTCATTGGTAGCCCAGTGATGAATTTTCTTGATGCCAAAACACTGCTCACATTGCTACCGGAGTTGGTGAATAGCCCACATGTTGCAACAGTGGGTATTCGACCAAACCAAGTTGTTCTTGGTGAAGGTGCCAACAGCATAGCAATGAAAATTGATGTTGTAGAACCATTAGGGCATGCACGCCTATATTACGGCAATGTTGGTGGGGAGAAGTTTGTCATTGAGAGTGAACAGCGTTTTGATGTTGGTGAGTATTTGGCGATCGATCTTGCCGCATCCACCACCCATTGGTTTGATGTTAATGATCAACGTATTGAGTTCGCAGAGGTAGCAAGTGCAGCATAAAATGACTCCTGATTCGCTATCAGCACATCTATTGGGCTGTGGGGATGCTTATGATACTGAGAATCACAATTCAGGTTTGTTGGTCTCACAAGATAATTACCGTTTACTGATTGATTGTGGCCCTTGGCTCACACGCCGCGTTTTAGATTCGGTCAGTGATCCAGACTGGTTAGATGCTATATATATCACTCATGCCCACCCAGATCATGCTCTAGGTTTAACGACGTTAACGAATTGGATGGATTCTAAAAAACGTAAGAAAACACTGACTATTTACCTCCAAAGAGAGCAAAAGAGTGTTATTGAAGCATTGGTCCGGTACGCACATTGGCCTTCAGCAAATCTTGGTTATTCTGTTGACTATCATTATATCGAAGCAACCCGAGAAATTGGTCCATGGCAGGCAGAGTTTGCCCCAACAAGACATGCTATCTCTAATATGAGTATCAAGCTGACAAATAACGTGAACCATGCGTTGTTTTTCTCTGGTGATGGTGAGCTTGGTGAGGAGGGCGCAGAACTTGCGGCAAGTTCAGACTGGGTTTTTGTTGAGTGCCAAACGTACGATTGGCATCACAGCCACGGGTCTTTGCTGCAAATTCGGGCGCTGGACAAAAAGCCCAATAGCGACTGGTTGTTGTATCATATTGACCCCGTGGATCGCGAACAAATCCGTTACGCGTTATCTCAGCAGAATCAAATGCGAGTGGCGGAAGAAGGGGTTGTCATGGATAGAACTTTTGCACCAGAAACTGGTGGTATAATATGTTGATTAATCATCAGTAATACTATTTATCATGATCGATTAGGATCAAGTTGAAAAACATAATGAGTAAGAAAATCACATCGTCAGATGTGGCAAAATATTTAGGGGTTTCGCGCTCTGCCGTTTCACGTGCTTTCACTGAAGGCGCGAGCATTCATCCTGAGAAGCGTACATTGATCCTCGAAGCGGCCAAAGCGCTCGGCTATCAGCCGAATTTCTTTGCTAGAAATTTGAGCACGCCGACCCAAAAGGCGAAATCCAATCTCATTGTAATATTGATTAGTGATTTTTCTAATCCATTCCAATCGTTTCTGTTTGAAGAACTCTCTACTGCTTTGCAGCAGGCGGGAAAGCAGCCGATGTTGCTTAACGTTAAAGAGGAGCAGGATTTGGATGAAGCGATCTTACGCCTTTCTGGTTATCAGGTAGACGGTGTAATAGCCGTAATGGGTTCACTCCCAGCCGAAAGCCTCAATCGATGTTTAACTCTGTCGATGCCTCTGGTTACCCTTGGTAGGGCAGACACTGCAGGTAAGATACCTTCTGTACAAACCGACAATAAGATGGCTGGAAAGCTCGCAGCAGAGCATCTTTTGGGGCAAGGCTGTGAACGTGTGGGTTACCTTGCTGGTCGCAGTGACGGGCAGGCATCGATTGAACGCTGGTTAGGTTTTAGTGAGTGTATTTATTCGGAATTAGGCATATTCCCGCAAGTCATCGAAGCTGGCCGTTATGGTTATAGCGCAGGCTTTGAGTCTGCATTCAAAAATCTCGAAGCCTTACGAGAACTAGAAGGGGTCTTCTGTGCGTCTGATGCACTAGCACTTGGAGTTGTCGATGCGTGTCAGAAATTTGCGGGCATTGAAATCCCTGCGAAGCTAAGAGTTGTAGGGTGTGATAATGTCCCACAAGCGGCTTGGCAGGGGTATCAGCTTACGACAGTCGCTCAACCGGTTAAAGAAATTGCGGCGAAAGCGTTGGATGCACTTTTAAAGCAGGGAGGAGGAGGCGCTTTCGAGCAATCAATAATACGGGTTCAACCCACTCTTAAAGTTCGCAGAACATAGGTGATGCATCATTGAAATGAACCTCTAACAGTGCTCTAAATCGATCCTCGATGTTAAAAAGTGATAGTGAATGTATCTCTTCATTGAAATGACCTGCAATACCGTTCAATATTGTGCTTCGTTAGTTGGAGAGTCATTTTTACAAGGATATAATGAGAAAAATCAGTCTGTTTGCATTGATGTTGGTGCCTTTATCCGCCAATGCATTTTCACCTTACAATTTAGGTGCCCAAATCGGTATCGGTAGTATTGAATCGAGCAATAGTACTGTAAAAGGAATCAATGGTAGTTTTCGCGTACACCCTTATTTGTCAGCAGAAGCAGGCTATATCGAGCATGGTAATGTGAGTGCGTTCAATGGTGATGTCGATGCGTCATCTTTCTATTTAGCGGCGAAACCGACATATCCCATCGGTCGTTTCGAGCTTCATGCTAAAGCCGGACTCAATTATTACGATGCATCATTGTCGAGTGCCAATGCGTGGGAATCTGGTAGCCAGTCTGGTATAGGTTTAGTGTTAGGTGTTGGAGCGGATCTGTTTCTGATGAGGCAACTGAGCATTGGTGCCAGCTTACAATCTTTCGGTATGGAAGTGATGGATGAGTCAGCGCGTGCTTCAAGTTTGACGTTTAATGCTCACTATCATTTCTAATTGTAGTGGTTGAATGCTAAGGCGCACTTCGGTGCGCCTTTGTTGTTTTTATTGAACTCAAACATTTTTCAATTGAACCTAAGTATCCGGTCTATAATGAAAAAAACAGTTCAGAAAGGGTGAGCAATGAAAATAGGGATATTGACTTGTGGCTACGTCGATCCAACCTTAGTGGGTATTGATGGCGAGTACGCTGAGATGATTTCTACTACGCTGCATTCCGTCAACGAGGCGATAGAGTTTCAAAACTACGATGCCAAGGCAGGCTATCTACCGGATCTCGATGACTGCTTCGGCTTTATTATTACTGGCAGCGTTGACAATGCCTATGACGATGACCCTTGGATCATTAATCTGATGGATTGGATTGTTCGCTGTGAAGCGCAAAGAAAGCCTCTGGTTGGGATCTGCTTTGGGCATCAACTGATTGCGAGAGCCATGGGTGGCAAGGTGGAACGCTCACAGAAAGGTTGGGGGCTGGGGAGTTACGAAGTTCAAATCTGCGCTCAAAAGCGTTGGATGAAGCTCGGTATGGACAGTGCCCGACTCCTCGTGAGCCATCAAGACCAAGTGGTGATTGCCCCATCGGGAATGAAAGTGGTCGCGAGAAACGATTTTTGCCCGAACTTTATGCTGGTTAAGGATAATCACGTAATGACGGTGCAAGGTCACCCAGAGTTCAGCACGGAGTTTACTCAAGCGGTGGTGAACAAATTCAAACCACTGATTACCGAAAATCACTACTGGTCGGCACTCGAATCACTGAGTCACCCACAAGACTCAGCGCTGATTTTGCATTGGATTGATAGCTTCTTTGAGATGGCTCTGCATGATAAAGAAGTGACTCAAATTCAACAGGCAATATAAACTAACGATCAGCTATCGCTTATTGTGTGTCTTCGATAAGAACCTAATTCGACCTCAATTAGGTTCGTTGAAGCTGACTCTCTTTATAACTCGTGGGTTACGCGAACTCTTTTTGCAGGTAAGCCACAATATCGGAGGACTCATACATCCACGTCTCTTCACCTTGGTTGGTGATCTTTAAGCACGGCACTTTCACTTTTCCGCCGCCTTGCAGTAACTCTTCGCGAGCCGCTTGGTTGTTTTTGGCATCTTTCAGCTCGACATCAATCGATTGACGTTTCATCTCACGACGAACCTTTACGCAGAAAGGGCAAGCCTCGAATTGGTAAAGCGTTAACGCTTTGGCTTTTTCATCAGCTAGTTGCTGAGCTTCTGGTGTACGTTTGACACCGCTTGGACGAAAAACAAAGTTGAGCAGTAAGATGATCTTACCCAATATGATTCTGATAAATTTCATGTTGACCTGTGTTGAGCATAGTTATTATTTGATAATGAAACTCAATGCTGAATGACTTTTGTGCTGGAGTCAATCGGTGCATTCATATCGCATTGAGTTTCAACCTCAAAACTACTTACTCTGCGAGTTTGAGTAACTGCGATTTATTTGAGTTCAGCCATGTCTTGAAAGAAATAGGCTTGCGGCCGGTTAGCGATTCAAAGTCTTGGCCGTTACCTGCTGAAAGATCTAAACGATTGTGTTTATCCATCGTGACACACAGGTCAACAATTGGCTTAGGCAGTTCAAAGCTTTCTAGTTTCGCTTTATATACCTCATCAGACAGCTGAACAACTTGTATTGAGGTTCCTAAGGTAGTGTTGATCTGCAAGGCCATTTCTTCATGAGTCAGCGCTTCAGTGCCATTTAGGTTAAAGGTCTTTTTACCCTTAATGTCCTTTACAAGTGAAGCCGCGGCTGCATAGGCGAGATCTTCTCTAGAAACCTCAGCTATCTTTCCTTCTCCCGAAGAGGTAAGCCAAAAACCAGTTTGAAGTACACTCGCGAAGTACTCAGGTAGGTTCTCGAAATACCAGTTGTTACGAAGAATCGCCACATTAGGAATGTTACTCAACTTGATTGCCGCTTCAGTTGCTTCATGTTCGTGGGCAAACACAACGGGTGACTCTTCTGCCGCGGGCATAGAAGTGTAACTGATATGTGAAACACCTGCTTTTTCTGCAGCTGTAATGGCATTGAGATGAGATTGCGTGCGTGGCCCTGATGCATCAATACTAATCAACAGAAGTCTGTCAGCGCCTTTGAACGCTTTAGTCAACGATTCCGGGTTTGAGAAGTCAGCCTCTCTTACCTCGACACCTAATTTGCATAGTTCATTGAGTTTACTAACGCTGCGCGTAGTCACAATGAGTTGTTCAGGGGCGATGTTGAAGTCATTTAGTAGACTAGAAACTACTTTCTGACCAAGTTTACCTGTAGCTCCGGTGACAAGAATTTTTGAATCTGACATAGCTATTTCTCCGCTCTTGTTGTTGACGCATGCTGAACTTTTTTTGTCTGCGCCGTTGATGGGGTAAATATATACCTAACAAAAAAGAAGATAATTAGCTTACAATTAAACTCATTGTTCAATTTGGTTAAACAATAAGATGATTTCACTTGATGACATGATGGTCTTTGTAAAAGTGGTTGAGAAGCAGTCGTTTACCCAAGCCGCTGAGTCTTTAGGGCTAGGCAAGGCTCGAGTCTCTCAAATCGTGACTAAACTTGAGAGTAATCTTGGAACTCGATTGCTTCATAGGACGACAAGATCAATATCTCTGACCGACGCCGGAGCTCGATATTACGAAAAGTGCTTATTGGTGAAGGACATTGCACATGAGGCCAATGAAGAGGTACAGAACAGTGAACAGCTACCAAGTGGCACGCTTCGCATTTCAACGCCAAGTACGGCTCTGATTAACTTGATGAGTGAGTTTGTGGCAATGCATCCCCAAATTAAGCTCGATATTATTGAGAGTGATAGTTATAGCAACTTGATAGAATCAAGGTGCGATATCGCCTTAAGAGCATCGTCTACCTTGGAAGATTCTAGCTTATATGCCGTAAAGCTTGGCTATTTTACCGATATGATTTGCGCCACCCCCGAGTACTTGTCGAGGTTTAGAAAGGTTGAGTCAGTAGAGGATTTAGCCAAGATGGATTGGATTAGTCATCATATTGTACATGGTGAAAAGCAGTTAATACTGACCAACTCTCATGGTGAGCAAACGAGGCTTCCACATGCTCCGAGGGTTCAAGTCAGGACGTCCGCATCGGTAAAGGGGTTTGTCCTCAATCATCTCGGTTTTGCTATCGTACCAAGCTTTATGGTGTACAAAGAACTTGTGACCGGTGAACTTGTTCGAGTCTTACCAACTGAACATGACCTTAAGATCCCCATTTATGCCGTTTATCAGGAGAAGGCTTTGATGCCTGCCAGAGTTAGAGCTTTGTTGGACTTTCTCAAGAACAAACAGGGCGAGTTTAGTTAAATCTAGCTTTGGTTAATGATATACAGTCGTTGTTATTGGTACATAATTACAAAAATGGGATAATCAAGGAAAGCTGGCTCCAGTTTATTCTTCAGATACAGAATATAAAGCAAGCTCATGCGGCTTGCTTTTTTATAAGTTTTACAATCAATTTTAATTTATTAATAGTATATTTCATTTGCGTATTCTCTCAATTTTATGATGCTGAATACCTTCTCCATATTTAATTCCTCTATACAAGAGCGAATTGTCAGTTCCTCAAGCCAAAAAACATCGAGCAGTAGGTGAATATCCTCCGTTAAATATTCTAGCTGCTCGCTAGGGAGGCTTGCGACATCTTTGCCCCATGCCAAAGACAGGTCAATGTAGATGCTTCGTCTATCATCATTGGTTTCAAAATCCTCGGTCTCCAGGCTGGCGATGCTGTCTACCAGGTATACCCAACAAGGGCCTTTACCTGTATCTAATATATGATAAGGACGGTCATTAAGGTATATCTTATTTTGGTATTTCTTAATTTCTAAGCTTGGTAGGGTAATCATGGTTCAATCCTGTTTGAGTTTTCTATTATTCAACGCTAGAGGGGAAAATACGGCAAGTAATAAGAGATATTCGTTTTTGACTGCACGTGCGGTTGTCGATAATGCAAAAATGAATAACAGTTAAACCTAGAGTTAAAATTTGGATGTCATATTATTCATCTCGTCCGAACGGAGTGGATTATCAAGCAAGGGAGCGATAAACAAAATTGAGATATAAATGATGAAAAAAACAAACCTACTAACTCTAGCTGCAGTAACAACTTTATCGGTACCCGCTTTTGCGATTGATACTTCACGTATCAGTGGCGAGATAATCCTTGCAACCGGTTATATGTCGACAAACTCAAACCTTAGCGTAGAGGGTGACGCATATTTAAGTGATACAAGGAGCAAAGGCTCACACACCAATGAGTTTGTAGTGATGCCGCTTGGTAACATTGCCTATGAGTTGGGTCAGCAGCGCAATCAACGTGTGTATCTAGGTACCTCTCGCGATGACCTAGCCGTCGGAGACTTAGCGTTTGAGCTGGGCTATCAATACGATTTTGCTAATGGCACTAAGGTTGATCTAGCATTTCTACCAACGGTCATGTCTGGTGAAGTTTGGTCAAACCCATACGCGACTGGTCAGCATAGAACCAAAGAAGACGTTGAAGGTTACGCTTATCGCCTGAAATTAAACAACTTAATGAACTCGGGCTTCTCGTTGGATATGGCCTATGCAACGTCTGAAGTGGATAACGAAGGCATTACTGAGCAAGCGCTGCATCGTGACGCAGATTCATACTACATGAAGGGCAGCTATAACATGCCGCTATCGCATCGCTCGGGTTTGATTACCGCAGTTTCTTACACGCACCATGATGCGGATGGCAAAGCGGCAACGTATGACCAGTACGAAACGGAATTAACCTATTTTCTGAGCCAAAATGCGCATTCGTTAGCGCTGACGGGCAGCTATGCGTACCGTGATTATGACGGTTCAAGCGTGGAGTTTGGTAAAGCTCGCTCGGATAACCGCTACAAACTATTTTTAGCTTACGAGTATAAAAACGTGGCAGGTTGGGATAACTGGAATCTAGTGTCATTTACGGGCGTGAATGTAAATACATCGAACATCAAGTTCTATGAAAATGAAGACTACTTAGCGTCTGTGGGTCTTAGCTACCAGTTCTAATTTGCATGCCCCTTTCAGTCATTGAAAGGGGCTAATTAACGTTTTAGTGCGACTTAATACTCGGGTGGTTGCGTGATTGAGTTAAAGAAGCTTTGCACGACTTGATGAAGGTGTTGATTCAACGGTAAGCCGCGCTTAGCTTGCAAATATCCGCCGCAGACACTGAATTTTCTGAATTTATGGAATTTGCTTGGCAGAGGGTAGCAAGCGAGCTTATCCGACTGGCGAGCAGTGTAGCTACTGCTGAACTTGATGCAATCGGAGCTCTCTAGGGCACTGACAATGATAGGCAAGCTGTGCGAGTTCAGTTGGATAGTCGGCTTGTAACCATTATCTAAATAGACGTCATCGAGGATGTCATGTCGTCCAACAGTGGAATCTGACGTGATTTTGATTAATGGCAGATCATGAATGTCCTCTAATTCGGTTGTTTTAGTGAGAACAGGGTGATCTTTTCTCGCTACTAAGCACACTTCAATATCATGAATGTGATGAACATAGATGTCTTGTGGGAACGGATAGGCTTCAAAATGAATAAGATAATCGGTTTTACGGTCAAGCACATTTTCAAGTGATTGCCCTTGCCAATAAGACAGGTAAATCGATGCTTTCGGGAAAGCGTCATGAATCGCTTCGTATAAGCCTTTACCGAAAATTTCTATCAATGAGAGCTCCGCACAAAGCGTAATATCACCATCGTATTCGAGAGGGTCAAAGGCTTGATACTCCATTAAAACGTTATTAAAGGGCGTTAACATATCCGCTGCCGCTTCTGCGAGTTTTTCAGCTAATTCCGAAGGTTCAACACCATGCGCCTTGCGAATAAAGAGCTGATCACCAAAAGTTTCACGGAGCTTGGCAACGCCTCGACTTACGCTCGTTTGGGATATTCCTAATTTATCTGCTGCTGTTGACGTATTGCGTGTGTCTACCACAACTTTAAGCAGTTTGAGTAGGTTGAGGTCGAGTTCTTCAAGTTTTCGATTCATTGATACTATCCATCCTAATATCCTATAACTTGAGGATATTAAATTTGGGTTAATTTCTCAATGAAGCGTTCATTTAATACTGTAGATTGTTATAAAAAAGGGCGTTTGATTTGTTAATCAAACGCCCTTTAATAAATATGGATTGTTACTTACTCTACAGGTGCCCAAACACGGTAATCAATCGTCACGTTCTCAGTGCTATAAATTACCAATGGAATCTTGCTGTTGTAGTTCAGCAGTTCGCCACGCGGAGCGAAGACTTCACGTTCTACTGTCTCTTCGTTGTCGCATCCCATCATCGTTGAGATCACGCCATTATCAGCTCGAACTATGTAGTAGCTGTAACCCCAACCCTCTAGCGAGTGGCGCTGTTGTGCCGCAGGCAAGTTCATGTTGTTACATGTATCTTTCGTTTCAATCGTCGTGCTTACTAGCACTTCAATCAGACGATCTTGTTCATTGTCTAGTGTAGGTAGGATGAATGTGTTTATAACCAAGCCATCGATAGTTTCAGGGTACATGTGGTCAGCAGGGCGTTCGTCAGCAATGGCTACGCTACAAGCAAGTACGAGACCTGCGGTGATCACTTTTTTCATCATGTTATAGACCTAACTTTGTTTATGTTGGAGTCAGGTTAGCACAGGCAGTCGGTATTTCTAGCGTGATTTACGTTGATTTACGAAATAATGACTTTAGGTTATATAATTGATTCGTGGAAGAGTGCAGATATTTGCGGGCGCTATATTTCCGGTGCTTTTAATAGGTATTAGGGTGTGCTTAGCCAGTTTTGGGGTAGGTTATGTGATGGGTAGGTAGATATTAAAACACCTAGTCTTTTGAACTAGGTGTTTATTGATTGGATTAAAAATGCCACTGTAGATATAGCGTGTTGTAATCACTTCCACCTTTAATGCGGCCAAACGTTGAGGTACTGGTAAAGATACCTGAGCGATGGTGGATGCTGTAACCCAGCCATAGGTTTTCTAGAGCTCGGTTAGCCACGATATCGCCGACATTCACATCAACAGAGAAATCGAGATAGTTCATGAGCTTGCTGGGTTTATAGCCTTTCTCTGCCATGTTTGGAGCCTCTATATGGCTGATTTTAGAGCTATAGGAGACTCCCTCAGCAAGACCAAACCGTGTTCTCACGGGTAGGTTCCAGGTGTAGTAAGCCTTGATAGCAATAACATACTCAGCGAAACTTTCCTGAACATCAGAGCGATGGTGCTGCACATAACCGGGTGTCAGGTAGAAGTCTAGGGGCCAGTTGAACACGCCTTGTGCTAGTGGATGGCCGTAAAACAATGAGGTTAACTTGTTTCTTTCTGGGTCGGTTTCATTGTTCAAAAAGATCAGTTCAGTAGGCCCTGACTTGGTGGCCACACCATGCGCGACACGAAAGTAGGCGTTGTCAGGAATGAGTGTCTCTTTTGAGCGTTCGCCTGATGAAAACAGCGCAAACCCTAAGTAGCTTTCCCACTGTGTGCGTGAATCAATGTTGCCACTGTTATAGGTCGCGTTGTCAAACACCGTCATTCCAAGTGAGCCGACGGCATAGAGGTTTTCATACAGCTGATAACGGCCTTTCGCCCCCACCTGATAATCCCACTGTGCGCCAATACTTTCCTCTCCAAAGCCATAGTAGAGGTCGTTGAAGCGTTCACTTTTGTATCTTGCTTGCACGAACGGGGTTAACTGCCATCCGGCACCGTCCAAATGGTGCTCAGCGACAATATGGCCATAGTAGCGACTGTCGCCTTCGGATAGCACTTCCAGCTTGAAATCAGTGTCCGGCGTATAGTGATAGGTTAGGCTGGAGCCGAAATCAAATTGAGACCCTTGGTGAATGTTTTGCTCACTGCGCGGGATATCTAAGAAGCGGAATTTGCCCATCACGTCCCAAGTGAGGGTTTCGTTAGTAAGCAACTTGTAGCCCCCTTGGAAGCCATCGAGGTAGAATCGCTCGCCACGATAGAAGAGCAGGGGAATCACATCGTGTACCGAATCGTCTTTGAGTTTATAGGGGATGGTTGCACTTCGAACACCCATGCCGATTCCCCAGTCTTGGGTATAGGATGAGGCTTGCGCGGCAGATGCCGCAAAAGCAATAAGAGAAGTCAGCAAGATTGGCGTTTTCATTTATATCACTCATAACGGGGAAGTGGAGTTATGGTTTGGCCGAGTATCCACTTCTAAAGAACAATCACGTCCCGTGTGTTCATCGTCCATCTTTGAGTGATATTTTATTTTTCTATGGGTGGCTGTGGTACGTTTAACAGCTATTCATTTTCGCCTATTGATATCCCCAAGACCTCATTCATCAGACGAAAAAAAGCCCAAGTGGAGACTTGGGCTTAAAGTGGGCGAGGTGAGAGTTACTTCACCGGTTTGACTCTGAAGAACAGGGCGTAATTCAATGGAATCACCACAAGCGTTAACACTGTTGCGAATAACAAACCGAACATGATGGTCACCGCCATACTCTTAAAGAACGGGTCGACAATCAGTGGGGCAACACCAAGAATGGTGGTTGTCGCACCCAAAATGACGGGTCTCGCACGACTCATTGCCGCATCAATAATCGCGTAGTAAGGCGCTTTGCCATCTTTGATTTCGTTCTCTGCTTGGTCCACCAGTACGATGGCATTCTTAACCATCATGCCGATCAGGCTCAAGAAGCCCAGCGTCGCCATAAACTCAAACGGCGTTTGGAACACAATCAAACCGATAGCCACACCACCAATCGCTAGGGGCACCGTACACCAGATAACCAGCGCTTGACGAATACCGTTGAACATAAACACCACTGCAAGAATCATCGCTGCAAAGCCATAGGGTGCTGAGATCATCAGGCCTTCGTCTGCTTCCTTCGCTTCTTTATATTCACCATACCATTCCAGTGTATAACCAACAGGCAGTGGCAAGTTTTCAATTTCTGCACGTACTGATTCAAAGGCTTCTGAGGTTAGGATACCTGCCGCTGGATCCGCTTGTGCTTTGATGGTTGGGCTACGGTCAACGCGCTTCAAGATAGCGTCTTGCCATTCCACTTCTAGCTTGTCGATTACTTGTCCAATCTGGATGTACTGACCAATCGCTGAGCTAAATACCTGTGTTGTCTCAATCGCTTTCTGGTGGTTACGCTCATTTTCAGGTGCGCGAACAACGATTGGAATCAAGTCATTCCCTTCGCGGTATACACCTGTTTGACGACCACTCAACGTTTGCTCAATCGCTTGGTTAAGGTCAACTGAAGTCAAACCAAACATTTGCATTCTTTCTGCCGAATACACAGGGCGAAGCACTGGTGTTTGTTGTCTCCAATCATCTTGCACTGCCACTAAAAGTGGGTTTTGCTCCATGATGTCTTTGGCTTGCTCTGCTAACTCACGAAGCACTTGGCTATCAGGGCCTTTAAATGCCGCTTCGATTTTCTTACCGCCACCAGGGCCAAGCATGAACTTCCAAACGTTAAAGGACGCGGCTTGATAGATATCATTGAGCTCAGTCTGCAATTCAGACACTAGGCCATCAATGGCGTCAAAGTTGTCTACGTCGATCAGGATCTGAGCGTAGCTAGTGTTTCTTGCTTCTGGCGAGTAGGTCAGCATGAAGCGCAGACCACCCGAACCAATGAAGCTAGATGTGCCTGTGATATGTTCTTTTTGCCAAATATGTTTTTCAACTTGGTCAACAATCTGCTCGGTTCTGGTAATGTCTGAACCTTGTGGCAAGAAGATATCAACCACAAACTGTTGGCGCTGTGACTCTGGCATGAAACCTGGAGGTACATAACTAAAAGCCTTTACACCCAGAACCAAGACCACCAGCATGACGGCTAAGCTTTTCTTCTGGTTGTGGAGAACCGTGACCAATACTTTATTGTAGAAGGCACTGATTTTATTTGGTTTGTCTGCCTTCATGTTGTCTTGAACTTTCAAGAAGTCGTGACAAAGCAGTGGCGTTACCGTAATGGCTAGTACCCAGCTTAGCATCATTGAGTATAGGATGACCCAAAACAGCGAACCCGCGTATTCACCCATGTTCGATGGTGAAAGACCAATCGCGCTGAAGGCACAGATACCCACGATGGTACCACCCAGTAGCGGCCATTTGGTTTCATCAACAATGTCCGAAACAACCTGTTTTCTATCTGCTTGTGGGTTTTTCTGCAAGCGCGTTAACACGCCGTCTGTGACAACAATAGCGTTATCCACCAGCATACCCAATGCAATGATCAGAGCACCCAGTGAGATGCGCTGCATTGCGATGTCGTCAATCAGCATGACGATGAGTGTGCCCGCAACGGTCAGTAGCAGTACAAAACCAATCACGACACCGGTTCTTAGACCCATGAATAGCAACAGAACAACAAAAACAATCACAACAGCAGCGACAAGGTTGTTGATGAAATCCGAGATGGAATCACGTACCGAGTCAGACTGAATGGAAATCTCGTGTAGGTCAATGCCGTGGGGGCGTTGGCCTTCCAGCTCAGCCAAGCGAGCTTTCACCGCATCGCCCATCTCTACAACGTTACCACCGGCCACGTTTGAGATACCCAAGCCTACAGCGCGCTCACCGTTGTAGCGCATCAATACGTGAGAGGGTTCGACATAACCACGGGAGATCTCTGCAATGTCAGCAAGACGTAGGATAGTGTTGTTTTCACCGACGCCAATTTGTAGCGCGCTAAGCTGTGCAAATGAATCAATGTTGGCGCTTGGAATCACCGCAACGCGCATTGCATTGGTTTCAAACGTACCCGCGGTAGAGACCATGGTTTGCTGCTCTAGCACTTGGTAGATCTGCTGTGCAGAAACGCCAAGTTGGTTTAGGCGATCGCTCGAAATTTCGACAAAGATCGCTTCATCTTTTTCAGCAAACGTGGTGGTTTTTGATACACCAGGCACCAAAGCCAACTCACGGCGCAACATATCAACATAGTCTTGCAGCTGTTTATCGCTGAAGCCTTCACCAGTGACCGCGTAGAACTGAGCAAACACATCACCAAAGTCGTCATTGACGATCGGCGCACTGGCGCCTGGAGGCAATGAGCGCTGTGCATCTAGGATCTTTCTACGAAGTTTGTCCCAAACCTGCTGTAACTCCGCTTCATTTTTGGAAAACTCACGTTTGATCTCAACGGTGACTTCCGAAACCCCTTGTTTTGATACAGAGGTGATTTCGTCCACTTCCTGAAGCGATTGAACTGCTCCCTCAATCACATCCGTCACTTCATCAGAGACTTCTTGTGCTGTAGCGCCTGGGTATTGAGTGACAACCACAGCTTGACGAATCACAAATTCTGGGTCTTCAAATCGACCCAGTTTTAAGTAACTTAAGTAACCACCAAGCAAAGTTAGTGCAACCAGCACCCAGACACTCGTGCGCTTTGCGATTGTGTATCCTGCAATGTTCATTTTATAGTGCCTCTTTTGCCATTGGTCTTACTTCAAGGTCTTGGCTTAAACTGCGTACACCAGATACGACAACCTGCTCACCCTCGTTGAGTGACGAGATAACTTGAATGCGATCGCCAATCAGCGACCCCGTTTCTACGATGCGTTTTTGAACGCGGTTGTTGTCATCAACAACCCAAAGGTATTGGTTACCAAGGTTATCTGGGCTGATTGAACTCAAGGGTACGTTAAACTGGTTTACATCACTCTGTTGCCATTGAGCTACCACGCGAAGACTCATGCCCGGTAGTAGCGGCGAGCTATGCAAATCACTCAAACCCAGCGTCACGGCATAGGTGCGCGTAATTGGATTAGGCTCAGTCTCAAACTTCTTTACATACAGGTGGAACTGATGATTAGGCAGTAACGCTGTCGTTGCATAGAGTTCTGCACCCGGCCTTGCTTGGGTCATTAAGCGCTCAGGTACATCAATGGTCACTTCAAGCTGTGACAGATCATGAACCGCGACAATGCTCTCGTTAGCTTGAACCATAGTGTGGGCATCGACCATTCTGCGGCTGACTAGCCCGCTGAAAGGTGCACGAAGCTCGGAATCGTTCAGGCGGTTTTGAGCTTCTTGCAAGCGACTTTGCGCAAGTTTGTAGCGCATTGTCATCTCGTCTAGTTGACTCTTTGAGATAGACTGCTGGCGGTCAAACAGGGTTTGAGCGCGTTGATGCTCAGCCTTGAGGTTATCCACTTCAGTCTGAGCCGCAAGCACCATGATTTCAGCGTCGCTAGACTCGAGGCGTGCTAGCAATTGTCCAGCTTCGACTTCAGTACCTTCGTCCACCAAAATTTCAATCACTCGACCGGAGTGACGAAAACTCAGCTCAGCACGCTCCGAAGCGCTTAATATACCATTAAAGAAAAACTCACCTTGCTCAAGGTGGGTGATGTATTCGGTAACGACAGGCCTGATCGTTGGTGCTTTTTCTTCAACAACCTGCTCGCCATTGCATCCAGCAAGTAACAATGCAGAAGCACTGATTACCAAGGCAAGAGAGGTTTTCTTAACGCTTAAGAGAGAGGAAGTTGATAGGTTCACTGCTGACTCCAGATTGATGAAAGTTAGTTGCTATTCGTTTCAGCGAGAAGGTTTTTTGTCTCCTCGTCGTTGATGCGGGCAGTGTACTTTTTATTTAGGTTAGCACCATGTTTAAGAGATATTCATTTTTGCATAATGCTATTGATGGTCTGAAGTTGCAGGTACAGTGAGTTTATATTTTTTCGTTTATGTGTAATTAAAACACAATCAACAAGTTATCATGAAAGTCCGACTGTACTGGCGTGATAGTCACAAAGGGCTCACCTTTCTTAACGCCGCTCTGACATCGTTCTCTATCGAGATAGGTAATTTGCGCAAGTTTTTCACTTGAGCAGTAACGATAATGACAACTGAGATAAATTCGAGCCCCAAACGTAAACTCTCCCTCAAGACCTTTGTGGCTCTGGGAGGAATTCTCTTACTGGTTATTTGGGGACTGTTTCATCGTAGTGTGTCTAATGTTGTCGATGAGCGTTTTTCAGGTCAACTATTTGAACTACCTACTGCGGTTTATTCTCGGGCATTAACGCTCACAATAGATGCACCTATCAGTAAGCAACAATTGCTAGATGAACTGAGAAGTTTGAACTATCAACAAGTGAATTCACCAGCAAGCAGTGGTGAGTATAGCACTCATGGTGACAGTATCACTTTTGTGCGTCGAGCGTTTGAGTTTGATGATGGCTTTCGAGACCTGCAAAGAGTGAGAATCTCCTTTTCCAAGAGTCGTGTTCGTAACATTGTGGATATTGATAGCGGTGAGACGTTAGGATTATTCCAAATCGAGCCTCAACTCATGGGTATGCTTAGTGATACTGGTGAGCAGCATCGTTTATATCAGTCATGGCAGGATATGCCAGAAGCACTGATTAAAGCTCTGCTACTTACAGAGGATCGCGCCTTCTTTGAACATGACGGAATATCACTAACGGCGATTGCACGGGCGTTTTTAACCAATATGAAAGCGGGGCGTACGGTCCAAGGGGGAAGTACCTTAACGCAACAGCTTACCAAAAATTTGTTCTTGACCAGTGAACGTAGCTTAAGTCGTAAACTTCGTGAAGCCTATATGGCGGTTTTAATTGATTCACGTTTCTCTAAAGATGAGATTTTGGATGGTTATGTCAATCAAATTTACCTCGCTCAGCAAGGATCAGATGCGATTCATGGTTTTGAGCTCGGAGCACAATTTTACTTTAATAAGCCACTACAAGAGTTAAGAGTGGACCAGCTAGCGTTGCTCGTGGGGGTCGTGAAAGGACCCTCTTATTACAATCCATGGCGCTTCCCTGAGAGGGTAACTAATCGTCGAAATACAATTTTGAAGTTGCTCGAAGAGGATGGTTTTCTTGAGGCGAGCGAGTATGAAGCAGCCACTGCTAGAAACTTAGATATACAGGTGAGAGGGCGTGTAACCACTAGCCGTCCAGCCTATTTTGATTTAGTTGCTCAAGAGTTGGCTATGCTACTTCCTAATCAAAGTATCCAAGGCGCTCGCGTTTTTACCACGTTAGACCCTATTTCTCAGTTAGAAGTAGAGAAAAGTATTGTTAAAACGCTACCCGCATTAGATGCCATTGCAGGAGCAGAGCTTGAAGCTGCAATGCTAACAGTAGATTATCGGGACGGCTCAATTAGAGCGATTGTTGGTAATAGAGATCCTCGCTTCGCCGGGTATAACTTTGCTAAGCAGGGGAGTCGACAAGTCGGATCCATTATAAAACCAGCCATTTTCTTAGCAGCACTAGAGGAGCCAGAACGTTTTAACCTTGCGACAACGCTAAAGGATCAACCGTTAACTCTAACGCTCCCAAATGGGGATACATGGCAGCCGAGAAACTACACTCGTCAATACAAAGGGCAGGTGCCACTTTATTCTGCGTTAGCAGATTCGCTCAACGTACCAACGGTAAATCTAGGGATTGAGATTGGACTTGATAAAGTGGCGAAAACCATTGAGCAGTTGGGAGATCTCGAAGACTCTATAGCCCCTTTACCATCAATGTTGTTGGGTGCGGTCGAAATGACACCGATGACAGTAAGTCAACTCTATCAGCCCATTGCAAATAAGGGAGAGCGACAAACCTTGTTTATGGTGAGCGCCGTTATGGATTCAAATAATAATAAGCTATACCAACATCACTCGACACCTAACCAAGTGGCACGGGAACAAGCTGCAGACCTAACGCTAGCAGGGTTACAAGCAACCGTGACCGAGGGAACAGGCAGGAATCTTGGGAACATTGGCAAAAATAATCACCTAGCGGGTAAAACAGGCACTACTAATAATGGTAGAGACAGTTGGTATGTCGGTATTGATGGAAAGGAATTAGTGACAGTCTGGGTTGGGCGTGGCGACAACGGTTCAACCAAACTGACTGGCTCAAGTGGTGCTCTGCGTGTTTATCGCGACTATGTCGAACAGCGCAAACCGAGCAAACTTGAAGTTAACTTTGCTGAGGATGTGAAAAACATCAGTTATCGGGCAAGAGATGATGGTTCTTTACGGACAAGTTGTGGCCGAGGCAATATCGACTTGCCAATTTGGGGAGCAGATGAAAACGTATCTTCTGGATGTGCGGGAGAGGAAATTGGTAATTTCTTCAAACGTCTATTTACGATGTAGGTAAGCCTGCATAAGACCTAAATCGAGAATGTTTAAAGGCCATACTTATGGCCTTTATTTTTTATTTCAATAGATAGAGATTTTCCAGACATTGTTGATACAAGAAATCAATAAATTCATTCTCTTTTGGTGTTCTATATTCCATCACCTCACCACTCAGAAAGTTCATCATAAACCTAGGCTGTGGAGCATTAGCTTGTGCCTTTAAAGCACAGCTTTGTATCTGTGTTGCCAAGTAGTTCTCAAATTCGGCATTTTTAGCAGCAATGTGTGCGTTGGAGGCTTCAACGTATAGAATGACACCTAAAAGTACGCAAAACACAATCATGTTTGCAGCGAGGGATTGTCTTGTAAATAGATTAGCTAACTGCATTAGCTATCCCTCATAAAAATAGAGTTGTTCCGGAGGGCATTCGTAGAGCGCTAAAATTCTATCAAAGTCACGGAAAGACCAGATAATGACAACATCTCTAATATTCTGCCTTATACCTATAATACCTAGCATGATATTGTCTTGCTTGTTCAAGGTTCATAATATTCTCCCAATCAAAAGAAGAATTTATGCCATATCAAATCAACCAAATGTGAATATCAGTTAGTCACAGTAAATAGTTAGTTGGCAGCATTCTTTTACCGTTAGTTCCTTAATGGTCCTTAATGGCTTCTTTGATGAGATATTCTAAGTGATTCGAAAGAGCTTTAGCAGCCTGAGGTGTCATATTCAATTGACGCAGAATCCGCATCGATCCACTCACCACCTACTCGTTCAGAGGCGGTGGTGTAAATGATGTAGCACCCTTGGGAAAGTTGGTCATACCCAACGGGGAAAAAATAGAACTGGTTTCTTGATACCTCACCGTACCATTCAGCTTCACCCTGTTCAGTATCAGAGCAGGTGGTTTTCAACTGCATATCAACCCAGTATCTAAGGTCAGAGGTAAACCGCTCACAATTGGCTGCCACACGGGGATACCCACTACGTATGCTTAGCAGGTAGCCATCGATTTCAATTTCATCGGAGCCAGAGTCAACACCTTCTATAACCGCTTTAGCGTGAACTAAATCAGAGCCAGTGCGCAGAGCGGCGCTGAGTCCTTGTACGATACTAGAGCGAGCATCAGACTGAAGGTTTAAGAATCTCGGTGCTGCAATGACCGCTAAGATAGCCAGCACAACAATGACGACAATAAGTTCTATTAAGGTAAACCCACGCATACTATTTCTGGTCATTCGATCATCCATTTTCTTTAAGCTAGAGCACTGCCGAGCGATTATAGCACTAACGAAATATTTCTTTACATACTGTATCTCAATCAAACTAATTATGTAAATACACGGATTTAATAGCTATTTCTTGTGACGCGAATCAATTATTGATGGCACTAACGGTGCAAATTTAGTAGTTTTATTAGCTTAAGTGCGCACGGATAAGCGTACGCTGTTTGAAATATCTTAATAGGGTTTATGGATGAAGTTCTCTATTTCAAAAAAACTGCAAGCGAGTTTTGCAGTGCTGACGTTTGTATTTTTGCTCTCTGGTGTTGTGACTTACCACAAACTTAGTGATGTGCAATCCACTAATGACTTTTTGCTTTCACAAGATCTCCCCGTGGTCGACGCTGGTCGATTGTTTCAGCTAAGTCTCGAACAAACGATATCCTTAACGCGAAGCTACATGTTGTTGGGAGGTGACAGCCAATACTCGACGTCATTGCTTGAGGAAATCGAGCGAATGAAGCAAGAATTGTCTACCAGTTTAAGCAGTTTGATGACTGAGTTCGATAATGGCCAGTTAAATCAGATTCAAGAAAACCTCGCTGACATTGATCATAGCATAACTGCAATTATCACATTGAGCCATACACCAGAAAACTTGCCATCACTGATGCTTTTTTCTGAAGAGGCTGCGCCGATGGCTGAAGTCGTGATCGACCTTCTGCAGAATATGATTAATGATGAAGCATCTGAGCGTGAGGGTGGTGATCGAAAAGCATTATTAAAACTCTATGCAGATACCAGTAATGCGCTAGCCAATGCTTTGTCTAGTATGCGGGATTTTTTAATCTACGGTGGTGTAGAGCCACTTGATAAATATAACGAGTATCTGAACCTTCATGTTTCACTGAGTAAAGAAATAGAGTCTGAAACGTCGAGATTATCAGGTACAGCTCAGCGGTTATGGTCATTAACAAAAGAGATGCAAGAGATCTACTACCCACTATCAGAGCAAGTCATTGAGCTTAGACAGAGTCAAGATTGGAATAAAAGTAATGCCATTATGGCAAGGGAGTTGATGCCTAAAGTTGATTTGGTGACTGCCGCGCTCGATCAGTTAGTTGAAGAGCAAACGAAAAGAGCGACCGCCAAGGGAGATGAAGTTCAGCAGCTCGGCCAAGAAATTATCGTATTCATGCTAATCTCAATGGTATTTGTCATTGCTTTTGCTAGCGTGCTTTCCATATTTATGGGCAATAGTATTGCTCGTAGAGTTAGGCACTTGGCTGATAGAGCGAGTCAAATTTCAAATGGTGACATCTCGCAGCCAGCAGTAGATGATCGCAGTTCAGATGAGCTATCCATGCTCACACAACACATGAACCAAATGAGTCGTTCACTTAATGAGATGGTAGGTGCGGTGAACCATAGCGTCGAAGAGGCAGAGAGGGGTATGTTGACCCTTCTCGAAAAGAACACTAAGACGACGAAGCAAACCGAGCTTCAAAACCAAGCAATTCACCAGGTCTCGGAACAAGCTGTAGAGATCAAGCTGGCGGCTAAAAATACGACTCAGTTGGCATCAGATTCTTTAGCAGAGCTCAATGAATCTCACCTTACTTTGTCACGAGGTAGTGAGTCTCTTGTTCAAAATAGTCAGTCTGTCCTCGCCCTTTACACAACCATTAAAGGGGTTAGCGAGCAGGTAGAAAGGTTAAAAGAAGAAACGGAAGGCATCGAAAAAGTCACTGAGGTGATTGAAAATTTGGCTGAGCAAACTAACTTGTTGGCACTCAATGCAGCGATTGAAGCGGCGAGGGCCGGAGAGCAGGGTAGAGGGTTTGCCGTGGTCGCGGATGAGGTACGAAACCTAGCGACTCGCACAACTCAATCAACGGTTGAAATTGATAAACTGCTTACTGGTATCAAGGCGTCGACTCGAAATGTGGTTGATGAGATCGCTAACGGAGTTTCTTTAGCGGAAAAGAGCAACCACATTACTGAGTCCGTGGTAGAAACTCTGTCAAAGGGAACAAAACAGATTGAGTCTTTGAATGACCAAATGGTCTCGTTGGCTGCGGCAGCAGAACAGCAATTTCAGTCGGTGACCACAATTGATGAGCTAATGCTGAATGTGAACCGTTCTGTAGAGTCAGTGACAGCAGAGAATGATGAGCAAAGCAACGTTACTCAAGGCCTACGAGAAGAGATGCAAGAGTTGGCCCGTGGAATGAGTCATTTTAAGCTTAAGTGAGAGCTAGGCATCGGAACTGCCCAGTTTTGAAAGCAGCTATGAGCGAGAGGCTCATAGCTGCTCAAAGTTATGCGATTTCAGTCTCTTTTGTAGAAAATGAAACTAAATGACGACCTAGCAATTGGAGAACCTCACGTTCGAGTGATTCCTCTGAATGGATATGACTTGCTGCACAGTATGAGGCAGCGTGGTCACAGATTATGCACTTTCGAGGTTCCATTTCCGATGAGCGGCGTGAGACCATCTTCCCATCTCGGTTTAGGACATCAAAATTGAATAGCGGCCCGAGCGGATGGTTGTTTTCTAGCTTAATCATTGCTCTTTTTAGTTGTGTGGAGGATGCGCCTGAAATGGCCATTAATAATCCTTTTCCATCTTTATCCTCAAATGAATCACTCTCAATAACTTTGTAATTGGATTGACTCAGTGTGTCGTGGACTTGCAGCTTTGCGATTGAGTAAATTTTTTCAGCGACTTCACTGTTCGCCATGATTCTCGGGACAAAGGTAGTTACCCTTAATAAAGGTAATCGATACTGCTTTATCCATTTTTGTTGTTGGTCGGTATGTTGCCATGCGTTGTGGCATTGATCTAAAGGGTGTTTATTTTTTGACATAACAGACTCCATTCCTAGCGCATTTCGATTATTGTAGAGCATTGTTTTTGCTAAAAATGTGGTGTAGAAAACACTGTTGTTACCCCGTGTGCAAAAAATCGACTTATTCTAGGTAGCTTTCTCGAAAGTGGTTTGGTGTTTTCTCGGTTACCGATTTAAACTGGCGGTGAAAGAAGGACATATTTTGATACCCCGTTTGAAAAGCAACTTGCTCCACCGTTAACTCAGTTGATACTAACAGTCCACATGCTTGGCTAACGCGGAACTCATTTAAAAACTGAGTGAAAGGTTTCTGGAATGTGCGCGTAAAGTATTTACTGAAGGAGACTGGCGTCATATTTACCAGCTGTGCCATCTCTTTCGCGCTAATCTTTTGGTCGTAATATTGAGTGATGTACTCGAGGATAGTTTCAATGCGCTTGTCAGACGCAAAGTCTTGGCAAAGATTCGTTTGTTGACCAAGTGGCATGACCGATTGTTGCAGGCTTAACTCATGTAATAAGTCGACGAAACCTAATGTACGATGAAAAGGACTCTTAAATCGAAGGCCGTTAAGTTTTTCCCCAAGCGCATCGCAGTTTATAAATGACAGACCACTGTAGCATTGTTCAAAAAGAGTCTTGATGCTGGTGAACTCTGGTTTATCCAACCAGTTGTCTCCTAAGAAGCTATTATCCCACTGAGCATAGACTGATTTTACTCCGGTCTTTGCGTTGCCATCGCTTTTCCAGCAATGCGGTATGTTAGGCGCCAATAAGACCAGTTCACCAGCACTATAGTGCCTGACAGCATTGCCTGTATATGCCGTCCCAGATCCTGAGATGATATAGGTGAGCTCCCATTGAGGGTGATAGTGCCACGGGAAGCTGAACACCTTCTTATCATATTCATTAAAGAACAGCGACTGCTGCTGGGTGTTGGGAACATGCTCTAAAATAGGCTTCACATCGGGCTCCAAAACTATGATCAGGCTCTAATTTTCCCGAACCAAGCGACGATATAAGATATTTAGGGAAAAATAGTACATAACCAAACTAACTCAGTGTTTAAAACAAACACAAATTTGCTCTTAGTATTTCTGTACTTAATCACAGTTTTACACGGAGTAAACCACAATGAGCTTTGACGTTATTGTGTCTGGTTTGAACGTTGTCGACCTACTCGTGACTTTGCCAGAGAAATACACTCATGGCAGCAAGCATGAAGTTGACAACATCATGATTCAAGGCGGTGCACCTGCCGGAAATGGTGCCTGTGGCATGGCCTCTTTGGGATTGAAAACCGCGTATGTCGGATTCTTAGGAGACAATGCCCAAAGCGACATTGCGCGTTCTGAGCTTGAGCGTTGTGGTGTCGATACCAGTCTTTTCCTTCATGATTCAGCCGCTATTCCCGCCACGGCACTGGTTGAAGTGGACCCAAAAACTGCAGAACGTACCGTGTTCTACACCACTCAAGGGTACAGAGCACTGACTCCCGCAGACATTGACCCTCAGTGGTTAGCTGAAACGAGATTGCTCTATGTCGATGGCTATGATGTCAAAGGTAATATCGCACTTCTAAAACAAGCGAAGCAACGTGGAATTCCATCCGTCATTGATATCGAAGCCGGCGATCATACGCAGCTTACCACCATGTTAAAGCTCGGTGAGCACGTTATTTTGCCATTGGAGGCGGCTCAGTTCTTGGCTCAAAAAGAGAGCCCGGAAGCCTGTTTACGCAATCTGAGTGCCATTACGGAAGCTCAAGTTGTGATTACAGATGGGGCCAATGGCAGTTGGGCCGCAACGCCTTCCGGGATTGTTCATCAAGCATGCTTTGAAGTCGCTGTTGTGGATACTACAGGCTGTGGTGATGCGTATCACGCGGCTTACGCTTTTGGTCTTCTTGAAGGCTACGATCTCGTCAAAAGAATGCAATTTGCTGCTGCTTTCGCAGCGATTGTCGCTACCCATTTTGGTGGCCGCACGTCTTTCCCAAGTGCGCAAGATGTCGAAAAATTTATCCAAAATTACAAATAGTAGGTATTGCCAATGAGTATTCAATTCAATGAAAGAGTCGGTCTTCTAGAAGAGCAAATGAAGCCACTTGTTGCGCCAAAGGCGCCAAGAAAAGACGTGCCAGTAGGTTTTATTGGGATTGGTTTTGAACTTCATTTCGATTGGGAAAAAGCGAAGCAGTCATACAGCCAAGCGGTGAGTGATGTTAAAAATGTATTTACCGAATACAACTCGATGCTGGCAGAAAAAGAGCCGATTCAGACTAAAGAGGAGATGCTTGAACTCCTCGAGCGTTACTACGCTGGTGGCATGAAAGCTTTGGTGGTTTACCAAGCCTCCTATATTCAGGGTGATTTGGCTCTGGCGTTAGCAACTTGGCTGGCGGACCACGATGTTCCCGTATTGAGTTGGTCGCATACTGAAACCATTGGTGGAAGCCTAACGGCGAATCGCTTGTGTGGTCAGAACTTCCTGTTAAACAACCTATCCAATATGGAAGTGAAATACTCTTGGATTTTTGAAGAGCCGGGAGCGGAAAGCCTCAATGAGTCTTTGGGGCGCTTTATCAGTGCGGTATCTGCAAAAGCACGCCTAAAACACGCAAAAATCTTGATGATTGGAGGAATGCGAGTTCCTGGTTTCTATGATTGCGAGCTTAATGAAATGTCGATCGCTAAACACTTTGGTTTGGCGGTAGACCGTATTGATATGCACACCGTTTGGCTTCATGGAGAGCAAAAATACACAGAAGAAGAACTTAATCCTATTGTTGATAAGCTACTGTCGTCACCAATGGTGAAAGAGAACTTCGTTAAATATGACGAGGTGCTGAAGTCGGTACGATTGTCACTCGCGATAGTCGACTACGCTAATCAAAATGGGTATGTGGGCGTTGCTCTTAAGAACTGGCCAGAGCTATTTGATAACTACGGTATCTCTGGTGATGGTGCAGGCGCTCTAGTGCAAGATCTTGGTCTGCCCGTTGCTGATGAATCAGACATGGGGGCGTTGCTGACCATGGTGATATTCAATGAACTGACAATGAGCAAAGGCTTGCCGACGTTGATGGATTTCTCTTTCGTTAATCATGCGGAGAACAGAGTCGGTATGTGGCACTGTGGCGGTACTGCGACAAAGTTGATGCGCGAAGGTACACAGCTTGAAGTACGTAACCACAGTATTTTAGACAATTACGACCCAGAAACCTCTTACGGTATGTTGTTTGAGTTCCTGCAGGAAACTGGCCCGGTCACTATAGCGAAGTATCAGTATCCACATGCATCAACGATATTTGCTTTTGAAGGCGATATTGTTGAATCACCTATGCGCTATCGTGGTTGCTATGGTGAAGTTGCTCCAAGCACTCTGTGTTCTAAATCTATTGCTGGCTCAATCATGAATCATGGTATGGACCATCACTGGGTTGTTGCTCGTGGTCATTTAATGGAGACCCTTCGTGAGTTCAATTACTGGGTCGACGTCAATGAGCTAGCGCCAGCTGAAGCCAAAACCACGGGCCGCGGTCTGCCAAAAAAACTCGATTTTTAATCTAAGAGATGAATAGGAACCAATGATGACAACGAATCTCACTTCATTGCTTAATCAATATCGCACGGAAAAACGCTGTTTAGCGGGTTTCAATATTAATGATATTTATGATCTACATGCTGTTGCTTTGGCGGCCAATGAGCTCGATCTGCCTTTTATGGCGATGACATACCCACCAGTTGCAGAGCTAAATGGTACTTACCTCTGCCGTAAAATGGTTGATGGTTTTGAGAAGATTGCAAATAACAAAATATACCTCCACTTAGACCACAGTACATCGGTAGACCTATGTAAGCAGGCAATCGATGATGGCTATGACTCAGTAATGATTGATGGTTCACACCATGATTTGAAAACGAACATTCAAATGACACGTGAAGTTGTTGATTATGCCCGAAGCGCGGGTGTCACTGTTGAAGCTGAAATCGGTAAAATTATGGGCCGCGATGTGGTCGTGCAAAGTGAAGATGACTATCTTGCAAGTGTGGCCGATGTGATTGCACTTTGTGAAGAGGCTGGCCCAAACATTGTCGCGGTAGGTATCGGTACAGCACATGGCTTTACGCCAACAACACCAAAGATCCATTTTGAACGTCTTCAAGCGATTGCGAATGCGGTGCCAAACCCTTTGGTGCTTCATGGTGGTACCGGCATTGCCGACGAAGATATTCAAAAGGCCATCACAATGGGCATTGCTAAGATCAACATAGGTACGATTGTCCATACGACCTATATGCGAGAGGCTCATACGCGTATCAACAAAGATGTTCAATCAGCGTACCCACCATTTATTATGAAAGAGGTGATTCCGGAAGTTCAAGCGGTTGTTCTTGATCGCCTTAAAGCAGTGAACCCTCACTTGTAATTCCTTTCTAATTGCCCGGTGCTGACTTTGCGCTGGGCAACCATTTCCTGCGATGCTCTTTTTGAACCATTTCACTATGGAGGGGAGAGCTTTGCTTAAACTATAGAAAAGAGAGATTGATCATGACGATTGCAGTACCAGAAAAGGCCAAGGTCGCCGTACTCACTGACTTAAAAACGTTTGAGTTCAAACACTACCCATTGCCAGATATTCAAGATGATGAAATCCTAGTTAAAGTAGAAGGGTGTGGTGTCTGTGGCACCGACGTGCATGAATACCGTAATGATCCTTTTGGTGTGATGCCCATTGTTCTGGGTCACGAGGGCACAGGTAAAATTGTCAAACTAGGTAAAAACTTCAAGACAGATACCACGGGCAAAGCACTTGAAGTTGGCTCAAAAATTATCACTAGTATTATTCCATGCGGTGAGTGTGAACCATGCAAATCCACGCCGGCACGAACTAATCTGTGCGAAAATATGGGCTGCTATGGCTTGATGGGAGACCAGCCGGAAAACCGTTTTAACGGTTGGTTTGGTGATTACCTTGTGATTAAACCAGGCTCAACACTGTTTAACGTATCAGAGTTTTCGTTAAAAGAGCGTATTTTGATTGAGCCTGTAGCAGTTGCCGTTCATGCAGTCGAGCGAGCAAAGACGACTAACTTGCTTAATTTTGCGTCACCAGTCGTGATTCAAGGAGCAGGTCCAATTGGCTTGTCAGTTATAGCGGTACTGAAAACCCTAGGTGTTCAGAATATCATTGCGGTGGATGGTCAAGCGTCAAGGCTTGAGCTGGCGAAAGAGCTGGGAGCAACGGAAGTAGTTAACTTTATGGATTTTGATTCCACTGATGACCTGGTTGCAAAAGTGCAATCGTTGACCAAGGGGCGTGGTGCGAAGTTTGCGTTCCAATGTACTGGTGTACCAACAGCAGCATCAACTATTTTCAAGTTAATTGAACGTGGTGGCGGGTTGTGTGAAGTCGGCTTCTTTGTCAACAACGGAGAGACATCGTTTAATCCACACATTGATATCTGTAATAAAGAGATCACTATGGTGGGGTCGTGGGCCTATAGCCCCGAAGACTACCCTAATGCGATTGAGTGTATGAAGGGCATTAAGAGTATCGGCCTTCCGATAGAAAAACTGGTCACGCATGAGTTTGCATTAGATGAGATCACAGAAGCAGTCGAGACGAATATCCGTATGGAAGGGATTAAAGTGATTACCGTAAACGAGTAATTATGATTATCTGGGTGTTAGTGCTTAGCTAGCACCCAGCAGCCTAATGTTCTATCGCTGCAAAAATACGGTGTAGGCTATGAGATGTAGATCCCATTAATTTCAAGAGATAACATAGACATAGTGGATAAATTGCGCAAAGTGACGAAAAGATACGCAGTCAGTCACTATGGGGCGATTTAGGGCTTTTCTTTTTCTCCAGCTGTGGCATATTAAACCTCGTCCCACGACGAAGCGTACATCGTATAATGGCTATTACCTCAGCCTTCCAAGCTGATGATCCGGGTTCGATTCCCGGTGTACGCTCCAAGTTAATTATCTTCAGTAACTCCCCAAAACATAATTTCTATCAAAGCATTAGCACAGCCATAATTCTTCAGCTTAAAGCTATTATTAAAGATTTCTTAACCAATTCCCGTGCACTGAGACCATTTTGAGACCAAATCTAGACCATAGTACTTTTCAGGTAGATATGGTGTTAACTCGTACTAAATGGCCTAGTTGTCAGCCTACTATTACCCCAGTTAATTCGAAACTAGTCGTTGTCATCTGAAACCAATTCCAACAACTCACCCACACTGCACTCTAAGTAGACACACAACTTTTCGAGGGTATCGAAATCTATACGATTGTTTGTTTCATGAAATAGGCGGTTTACTGTACTGCGGTTGATTCCTGTGTCTCTAACAACGTCAGAAATTTTGAGTTTTCGAGCACCCAGTAGTGTGGAAAGATGGCACTTTATCATACTTTTAAGACCTAATATGTTTCCCTAAAGATACAAAAATGGTGTTGACAGGTAATCTTTTGTATCTTAATGTTTCGCTAGAGCTACAAAATGTAGCGAATAAGACAGGAAATGATTATGGCATATACCTATCTCACAACGGAAGAGCTTTCTTCTGTCATCAAGTATGACGCACGTGTCATACGTGAACAACTCAAAGATAACGTGTTATTTGAGGGGGTTCACTATATTCGACCATTTGGTGGACGGAAAATTTTGTTTATATGGGAACGCATCGAAGAAGAAATGCTTAACGGTGTGTGCATAGAAACGATGTTACTGAAATAAAGAGGGGCTTGATATGGGGAGCGTTAACGTAAGACAAGGTTTGTTGTTCTTTGATTTTCGATATAAAGGACAACGATGTAGAGAGTATACGAAATTAGCTGATAATGCTGTAAACAGACGTCGTGCAGCGAAGTTGCTGAAGGTAATAGAAGCAGAAATAGTGACTGATCGCTTTGATTACTCAAAGTATTTTCCAAGTAGCAAAAACGCAGCTAGGTTTGAAGCCCTGAAGGAAAGGCAAAGACAATCGGAGAAGTACTTTGATGCTCCAGATTCACCACTATTCAAAGAGTTTGCCAAGACATGGTTGGCCGAGATGAAAGTCGAATGGAGTCACGGTCACCTCGTAGATGTTGAAGGCGTCTTGAATAAATACCTATTACCGACGTTCGGCAACAAAAGGATCAGCGCCATCAATAAGGCTCAAATCATGCAGTTTCGCTCCTTCCTCGCCAAAGTACCGGGACGAAATGCGCAGTTCTTAAGCCCATCACGGATAAATCACATAATGACACCGCTTAGGATGATTCTTAATGAAGCCGCTGATCGTTATGACTTTACCCCAGCCTGGAAGAATATCAAAGCCTTAAAAGTAGGTCGCACGGAAGTTGACCCATTCTCATTAGAGGAAGTGGAGCTCTTCCTAAAGCATGTTGATGAAGAGTACCTCGCTTATTACATAACTCGCTTTTTTACCGGTATGAGAACAGGTGAAGTTGATGGATTGATGTGGGAAGGTGTAGATCTCGAGAACAAAACCATCACGGTTAGTCAAAGTATTGTGCGTGGCCGATTGAAAGGGCTCAAAACCGATGGTTCATATCGTGTGATTCAGCTTACAGATAGGGTCGTAGAAGCCCTTGAAAAGCATTGGGTTAGCGCTGATAGAACACTGAAATATGTGTTTACTAATGCCCAAAACCGCCATCTTAATTACGCCGTCGTTGCTCGTTCAGTTTGGTATCCTGCTTTAGAACGAGCTGGGATAAAGCCACGTAACCCTTATCAAACCCGTCATACGTTTGCAACGCTGCTTTTAGCCGCTGGTGAATCTCCAGAGTGGATTGCAAACCAAATGGGGCACACAACGACAACGATGCTGTTCCGCGTTTATTCTCGTTATGTCCCCAATCTCACCCGTCAAGATGGTAGTGCTTTTGCTGCATTTCTTCAAACAGGAGGTAAGTTATGAGCTATTCACCTCTGGCTGTGCATTGCACAAGTCTTTGCTTTGATGTTATTCAAAGTCACTACTTTGACGAAATGACAGTTGAAGATATCAAGCAATCTAAAGCAGAAATTTATCTCTTACTAAAAGGCCGAACTTACATGCTACCGCACCAGTATTGGCGGGAAGATCTGTTTCTGGACATGGTAGCAAATAGTGTCGTGGAGGTTCTGTACCAGTGTCACAACCACCGTTCAAAGCGAGATGTGGATTGGGTATTAAGCTTTGTGGAGCGCCAAATTGGTTTAGCAATAGAGAGGACAAAGCACTAGCTGTAGCGATGTAAGTGTTTGTGCTTTGTGCCCAGCAAGTTGTGGCGCAACTAACTTTGAGTCAACTCAAGAGGAATCCCTACGTTTGGCGCAATATTGACACTTCTACTACTAAACCAGCAGAAAGACACCGATAGGGTGGCAGATAAGCCTTAAAGTTCGCCGAATAGTCATGTTTATCCATATTACCTATTGTTCAGGTGAAGATGGCTTATTGATAGAAGCAATTAACGATAAAGACAAAATCACCAAAGCCAGCGTTGCAGCCCAAACTAGACTTGCTACCGATGCCGAAGAACTAAAAGCGCTTAAACAAGCTACGAAGCTATTCAATGCTGAAGCTGCCGCCAAGAAAGTGGTTAAAGAAGCACAAGAGGCCTTGGATTTAGCGACATTCAATAAATACCCTGAAATGACTATTGATGAAGTGAAAGCGCTGATTGTCGATGATAAATGGCTAGCGACATTACAAACCAATATCACAGCTCAAATTGAGCGTGTTACTCAGAAAATGACAAATCGTGTTAAGCAGTTGGAAGAGCGATACAGCACACCAATGCCAGAACTATCTAAGTCGGTTGATGAACTCAGCGATAAAGTGGCAGGTCACTTGAAAGCAATGGGCTTGGAGTGGTCGCTATGAGTACTTTAGAACAGGTGATCCCCGAGGGATATAAGCAAACTAAAGTCGGAATTATCCCTATAGATTGGGATGTTTATACTTTGGGAGAACTATCTGAACTTACTTCCAGTAAACGCATTTTTGAAAGTGATTATGTAAACGATGGGGTTCCTTTTTACAGAGGACAAGAGATCCGGGTTCGATTCCCGGTGTACGCTCCAATCAAACAAATAACGACCTCGGTTTAATGATGTCAGCCTTTGGGAAATCGGTCGACGCAAAAAAATTGCGCAACGATGATCGAAGCGCAATTATACGGTTTCAAACGTTTACTTACTTAGAAACTATAAGTCAGGCCAACACGACTTCTTAGCTGTCTATCGCTGCTTTTGCTACTGACAGAAACGTTACCCAGTTCAACATACGGTCTTAAACTCCAGTCTTTTTCTCTATATCCGAGCTTGAAGTTTGCATCCCAGTTTGAATCTTTATTGTTAAACATGTCGATATCATCGAGAGATTTCCAATAGTTACCTGATAACTCAAACTGGAAAGCATTGTGGTTGTACGCAAGATTTGCAGTAATCTGGCTTGTTTGTTGATTATCCTGATCCACCAGGTCTTTGAATTGATGGCGGTAACGTAGCTTAGTGACAATCCCAGTATCAAAAAAGTATTGCACTTGTACTTGTGGCTTGTAGGTCACTCCAGAGTTGGTGAAGGTTACTAGTGTGGCTGGTATTACCCTCCAACTCTCGTTAATACGGTGCCTGTATCCATATTCGAACTCACTAACATTCGCCTTCCAACCATCAAAGATGTGCCCCTTTTGTTGTGATTCAACGCCAAAGAAGTGATTTCCTATTCCAGTGCCCAATTTTATTTTGGAAGCCCAAGCGTCGGAATCGTGCTTATACTCCTGGCGATAATCGAGGAATGCGGCAGAGGAGGAAAAACTAGCTAATGTTGAAATAATTGAGGCGGCTAAAAGTAACTTGCCAAATTTTTTTCCACGCTTATTGCTTTTTTTCATTGTAAAATTCCATCTTTAAAATGTTTACTTTATTTAAACGGTCAGCGGTCATTATTAAATATGAGCGACAAGGGAGAGGTTGTCCTTGTGCTACAGGGAATATTAAAATAATGCTCGCGATATAGGGGGTTGTACTTTTTAAGGTGCATATTTTTAATATGTCATCGTGGTGTTTCATTGAAAAATACCACGATGACCATTTTTACTATTGAAATGGTAGCTGTTCAATCTCCTTTAACTGTTATGTTATAGATTAAGCATCTCGCTTTTTATTAACTAGGTGTTTAGTTAATTGAGCTATGATTCTAGTGGTGTACTTTAAAGTTGAATTACCGATTCCTCGCCATTAATCGAAAGTAATAGATTTCCACCTTCAACTTCGTGGGTTATTGTCGGTTTATCAAAGCCAATTTTACTAGGTACGAGTAAGGTTAGTACGTCATGGTGTAGTGATGGTGAGAAGCTTATTTCTACATGGCTATGAACGTCTTGCCCCTCAAACTCAGAAGCGTCAACCTCACCAAAGCCAACCACATTTTGAATGCTATCAATCTTATGGCGGCTATCATTAATCACTGACACATCTAACTGAGCAGTTTCTGCTGAGATGCAAAATGATTCGCTGCTAACCGATGTGTCGAAGGTCGTATGCATTAACCAAGTCATATCGACTTCTTTTGTGAATTTAGCTTGGTCTCTAATAACGAATACTTTGCCTTGTACAAACCAAATTTTACGTACGTAAGATTCTATCTCTGGTGTGTAATACTTATAAGCTTCAGTAGCATCACCCTCAATAAATTTTACGTCTTTCTCGGTTTCATAGGAGGATATTTTACCGCAACTCTCAAGACAATACTTGTCGTGATGATCTTTGTATCCTGTCGCTTTACTTTCACCATACTGACCTTTGCCGTTAAATAAAGGTAGATTTTTTGATAAAGACTGTCGACGCCACTTGGAGTGCATATCGACACCATAACCAATATAATAACCCGTAACAGAGGCTAGAGTTTCACCAAAGGCATGAAGAGTAAATGTGTTTTGGTCTGCATGCGAGTGGCTGATTGATCCAAATGGGCTAGACTTAAATATTAGATGAATGTGTTCATCTTTATTAGACATGTTGCTATGAAATGCGGCCCAACCAGTATCTGGAAATACTTTTAGTAGCGGTTCATCACTTGGTGCTTTTGCCTCTGGGCATTCCCATAGAATATTGAATCTCAACTTGTCATAACCAAAGTCCCACCAACCGTAGTTATAGAATTTAGAGTTGGCGTCTTTGTCTCTTGCTTCTAGCTCATCGTAGTACCATACGTACTCAGGGTTTCCAGTTACACCAGCATAATGTTTGATGTTATAGGCAAGTTTGAGGCCTGGCAGGTCACCAAGTGAAGATAAGTCACCGAAACTTGCTCGGCGAGAATGCACTGGCATACAATACAGAGGGAAGTCTCCTGTGTTCTGGTAGAAGGTCTTGTCAAACATGTTAATGTCTGCATAAGCCTTGATGAGATCGAATGCCTCTCCTAGAAATGCGTTCTGAGTATTCCAGTAATCTGGACCTTCTGCCCACCCGCCATCTTCACCGCCCCACGGTGGATAGTGGATAGAGTAGAACTCAAATGCATACTTTAGGTAATCTTTTGCTTTTGGATAATCATGTAGCAGAGCAATACATGTTGGAATAACAGCAGAGCTAATGGAGCGTACACCGTGGCTATCAAGTGGATTTGTTAATAGGTCAATCTCTTGCTCGACATGGAACATAATTTCATCGAGGCGTGCTATCAACGCATTTTTGACGATGACGCGTTCGTCTTGATTGAAGTGATCATAAAGCCAATCATAACCCCATGCGATAGCTACTATGAGTCTAAAAGCTGCTTCATCATTATGAGCTCGGCATGTAACGCCATTGGTGTCATAACCGGCTAGTTTCAACGTCCAAGCTTTTGCCGATTCGATAGCCTCATAATCATCTTTTACAATACCGTAAATAGATAGGTTGCGTGTTGCGTTTAGCGCCATTTGACAGTCGGTATACATCTTACGCCAATAAGGACGCCAAAGTGCTGGTTTGGTTACGGTCTCAATAGGATAAGGACTAGGCTCATCGTAAGGAGTGACACCAACAAACTTCTCTGTAGATTTTTCATAGAATTCATCGAACGAACAGTGGGAGGGGTCAACCGCCAGTGATTTTTTGAACTCAGATAGGGTGCTTTGATTCATGAGTAATCGAGGACGGGTAGTCGCCAGTGTTTGTATAATGCTGTAGTCAAAATCCTTTGGTTCTACTTTAATAGGCAGTAAGTCGACGACGTTTCCGCCCGATTTGTCATTTGCTCTTTTTACTGCCTTGATTGCGTCAATCGACTTTTGATTCGTCATATTTGTTCTCTCTAACTGCTCCGCTATTCGATTAAAGAAAAACCGAATTCAAATAGCGTCTATTTTAAGAAATTGATGTAGAGAGGCACATTTTATCGGTGTACCTCTCTTGTCGTGAACGGATTAAGCCTGCTGTTTATCCAACACACGCTCACGTTTATCGTCTACTGCTTTTACTAACAGAAGGCCAACTGCCAAGACGATCGCACCGCATAAAACGAACACCATTCGACCCCAAATCGGGTTAGGCAATACAAACATCGCCATTACCGCAATACCTGCAACACTGATCAACGAGCCAAGCATGCGACGCTGTTTATTGTCCAACGCTTTTTGTGCATCTCCTTCAGAAATCAAAGGTGTTGCTAAGTTCGTGAAGAATTGGTCAACATCTTTTTGACGTTCCTCATTTAATGGCTTGTAGAATAGTGTTGAAAGTACAAAGAAGCCGCCGGTGAACACTATGTGACCAACAAGTCCAATAACAACTTTAGTGTCTGACCATTCGCGACCAGTAAGCGCTGTATCAAGGTTGAACCAGTTTTGAATGTCATCAGCAGTAATTACAATACCGACGTAATAAGAGACGACGGCACCAACTGCAAGTGTGCCCCAACCAGCCCAGTCAGGTGTTTTCTTGATGAAGAAACCAAGCAATGCAGGAATAGTTGTTGGGAAACCAATCAAAGCACCAAAGTACATCATTGTGTCAAAGAGACTCAGGCCCTTTAGCGAGTTTATGAATAGCGCAACCAAGATGATCAATACACCAAATACCGTTGATGTGATTTTTGATACTGTAACGAGCTCTTTTTCTGTTGCTCTTGGTCTAAGTACTGATTCGTAGAAGTTTTTAACGAAAATCCCTGAATTTCTATTAAGGCCAGAGTCCATTGAGGACATGGTTGCTGCGAACATTGCGGCAATCAACAAGCCAACCATACCTACAGGCATGTACTCTTCGACGAAATACAGGTATACAAAATCACCTGCTTTTCTACCTGCTTCGGGATAGATGGATGCTAAGTCTACACCTTGACCTGCGACAAACCAGCTTGGCATAAACCAAATGACAGGGCCAATTGCTGAGAGGAAGCATGCCAGAAGTGCAGCTTTTCTCGCGTTATTAGAGTCTTTGGCTGCTAAGTAGCGATATGAGTTTAGCATGTTGTTGGTAATGGTGAATTGCTTTAGGAAAATGAAAAAAGCCCAAAAACCAAAGATACTCAGGTAGTTAATGTTTTCACCAACAATAAAAGATTCGGAAGGGAAGTTTTCAACGATGTTTGACGCACCACCTCCGTGAACAAGGGCAACAATAGCAGCTGTTACAGTCACTGCCATGATGATCACCATCTGCATGAAGTCAGAAGCAATAACAGCCCAAGAACCACCAGTCACTGACATACCCAATACGACGAGGCCTGTGACGACAATCGTTGTATTCATATCAAAACCAAAAATGCCAGAGGCGATGATAGCCAAACCATTCAACCAAATACCAGCGGCGACTACGCTGTTAGGCATACTTGACCAAGTAAACACTTGTTCGTTGGTTCGACCAAATCGCATTCGGATTGCCTCAATGATCGTAATAACACGCATTTGACGGAATTTTGGTGCAAAGTAAAGGTAGTTCATCAAGTAGCCAAAGGCATTGCCGATAAAAATGATCGCAACACTAAAGCCATCAGAGTACGCTTTACCGGCACCACCACTGAATGTCCACGCACTAAACTGGGTCATAAATGCAGTGGCACCTACCATCCACCACAACATATTCCCCCCTCCTCGAAAGTAGTCGCTTGTACTGTTAGTGAATGTCCTAAACATCCATCCAATTGCAATCAAAAAAATAAAGTATAGCCCTACGACAGTAGTATTAATATCCATGCTATTTAACCTTAAAAATGTAAAGTTTGGGGTAAGTTAAAATTTGGCATAAATAACATCCTTGGCAGTAAATGTTCATTTTTGCCAATGTGAGTGTTTATTTTTGCCTCTCGTGCTTAATACGTATGTAATTTTACAAATTCGATAGCTTTATGGCCGAATCAAATACATTTGTTCCAGAGGGTTAGTTAACCCTGCCGATTTTTCGCTAACATAACTTATGTTTAAATTAATTTAGCACCTAATATTTTCAATAACTGTGAGCAAAACCCCACAATGAAAACTTGCATAGTTTATGAAAATTTTCACAAATCGTAAATTTATGATTTTATTGTCTATTTTTCGTTGTAGTGAACTTGCATAGAGGGAGGGTAGGCGATGAGGAGTTGAAAGATAAGTGGCAGGGTTGTTAGCAAATAGACCAACTGAATGACATTTTTGACAACGATTATTCTGATAGAGGTAGCACCTTCATAGATGACGTAACGGAGTGAAAAAGCTATGATAAAAGCAACATCAATTTTTATGGACTAGTAGTTTTGGTAAACAAAAAAACAAAAAAACCAACGTTAGAGTATATTGCAAACATTGCAGGTGTATCGATTACTACAGTATCCCGAGTGATTAATGGCAGCTCTCTAGTCAGAGAAGAAGTGGCTAAAGACATAAAGAGAATCATTTCAGAAACGGGTTACGTACATAAAGCTTCAAAAATAGAGCTCCCACTCTCTATGACTGAAGTCGATTTTTTCTGTTTGGAACACCTTTACACTGAGAGCTCGTTTTATGCCGAAATAATTCAGTCAATAAAGAAAGAATTTGAAAGCAAAAAAATAGCTATAAATATCCAGCTATATAATAAGCATACGACATCTAGTTTGTTGAGTTCTTTGATAAGTAATAGTCAAGCTATTTTGGTTCTTGGGGAACCGGAAGATAACCTTACACAGCTTTTGTACGATACAAGGCTACCAGTGTTGCTGATCAATGCGATAGATAGTCAAATGAAGATTCCAAGTATCCACCCTGACTATGAGCTAGGCGGTTATATGGCGGCATCTTACCTCATCGAAAATGGTCATACTAAAGTTAAGGTCATTACCTCTAATGACAGACACTCTACTTGTCAGAGAACCGACGGTTTCTTGAGAGCACTGCTATTTTCGAATATCGACCATGATAAAGATGACGTTGTGGTAGATTTAAACACCTACGAAAAAAGTGATCATACAAACTTTGGCGCGCAAGAGTTATTACCAAAACTCATTGCCCAAGGCTTGTTTGAAGATGTTACCGCAGTTTTTTGTGTGTCCGACAAGATTGCATACACACTCATTAATGCTCTTAATAGCCATAACATACGTGTTCCAGATGATATTTCTGTCATTGGCTTCGACAATCTAACATTGTCTTCTATTATCCAACCCGCGCTGACGACGTTAAGTGTAGACTATTCGAGCCTTGCTAAGGCAACCTTAATTAAGTTGGTACGTTTGTCAAACGAACCGGGGAATATACGTAATCGGGCGACCATTCCCGTTGAAGTTATAGAGCGTGAAACAGTAAAGTACATCACTCCAATGTAATATTTTCAGGCTTACGTAACGAGTATATATCACTGCAACATTCCTACAGACTGTATTTGTTGTCCAGACTGTAGTTTGAGTGTTGCGAGATTACTTTCGGGTTGGTTGATCGTTGTTCGATTTGTCGGCAACTAAGTTCCTGCTTTTACTAAGTATCTTATAGTGTGCTCATTGTCATACTTTTGGAAAAATTTCAAACAAAATGAAAATTTTCAATTTCGCCGCCATTGAATATTTAATTATTAAAATCAACAATTTAAGTTGATTTGTTTCGGTGGCCCTCTCTGTTTGTGCAAATAATGTTCTATTTGTGCACAAAGTTTGACACTCACTGTTTTATATAAAAAATTTACAGTTTTTAGGCATGGCTAGCGATGAGCCGCTGATCAGTTGTGCACAGTGAAACAACCGAATCGTAATATTCTTCTGTAAATTTGAAATGAAAGGCTTTTATGAAAAACATCATAGCAACTACCCTCATGGTTTTTTCGATGTCATCTGTAGCAGATCAAATTGACCTGAATAGTCAGCTGACCTACATAAATATTGATAAAATTGTAGAGAATAGAGAAAAAATTGATAATCAACATGCGTTGTATACGACAGCTCTTAAAAATAAAATTGAACTAGCCGAAAAGGCATTGGAGAGTGAGGCGAACCCTGTCACTAACAAACCAAGGCCAGGACCGAGTGGCAGTCTCAACGATTATGTAAGCATTGGGCCTTATTGGTGGCCAGATGACACTAAAGCGGACGGTCTTCCTTGGATAAGAAAAGACGGCCAAGTCAATCCATTAACGAGAGGCGATAACACTGACCAAAAGCGAACTAAGTCATTTCTTACCGATTTGGAACATTTAAATATCGCCTATCTTTACACAAATGATGCTAAGTATATGGAGAAGGCGCTAGAACTTATCGACATTTGGCTTGTTTCACCGAAGACAAAAATGAACCCCAACCTAAACTATGCTCAAGGTGTTCCGGGAGATAGTGATGGTCGCCCATTTGGTATTATAGAGTTTGTTCAAGTGTCCAATATTGTAACGAGCATGGAACTGCTTGAAGAGTCAGGGATAGCGTCTCCATCTTTCCTTGAGGAGGTAGAACTGTGGTTAACAGAATATTTAGCTTGGTTGCAAACGAGTGAGTTAGGTCAGCAAGAAAGTACCAGGTTGAATAACCATGGTACTTGGTATGATGTACAGGTTTTGGGACTCATGATGTATTTGGGGCAGCTCGATCAAGCAAAGAGTTATGCTGAACAAGTCAAGTTTGCTCGGATATCATCACAAATTGCTTTTGATGGCTCACAACCCCACGAGCTCGGCAGAACCAAGTCTGTCAATTATAGCAGTATGAACCTTACGGCTTTCTTAATTGTGTCTGAGCTTGCAAGTAAAGTCGGTGTCGATTTGGTGAATTACGAAGGACCACAGGGTCAGAGTATTAAGAAGGCAGCGGAATACATGATCCCTTATGTAGAAGGCCAAAAAGAGTGGACCTACAAACAACTAGGAGATTTAACAAAAGCTTTTAATCAAAAAACGATTCCGGCGTTATTTATTGCCAATTCGGTTTTTGATGAAGAGCTCATCGCAAATGAAATCATCAATTCACGTATAGATTATGTGGATGAGGGGACATTGCTTATGTACTAATTGATGAAAAAAGCGTAGGACTCATAGATAGCGTCATTGCTTCCAGTCTTTTGTCGCGCACACCAGTGCAATCATTTTTGCCAAATGTTTGCACTGCAATTATCTAAAGGTACGTTTTGGGTATCTGACCGCCGCTAGGTAAACGATTCGAGGTTAAGGGTAAATTCTGCTGAAGAACGACATTTCATTTGTCATACATCAATACAACAGTGATTTTAGTAAAACGTAGGTTTATAAAATTTGACGTCACGTTTTCGCTGGGCGTATAGTACTAGCACGCAAAGTGTGAGTTACTAAAGACGGCAAGGTATCAAAATTGATAGATGTTACTGTATTACTAGCTATGTTCCTGATCTTCATAGGAGCATTCATTCAAACTGCCACGGGCTTTGGTATGGCAATCGTTGCCTCACCTCTTTTGCTTTACATATCACCAGACTATATTCCTGGCCCCATCATCATCGTTGGTTTGTTCATTGCCTCCATCAACACGTTTAAATATCGCACGCAAATCTCCTTAAATGGCTTAAAAAAAAGCACGATTGGTTTGCTGCCTGGCAGCTGTGTCGGGGCTGCTATTCTCTATTTTATCGACGTGGCTCAACTGTCAGTATTGCTAGGCTCTACCGTACTTATCGCGGTTGGTGCCAGCTTGTTACCATTTAAAGTTGATGTCACACCGAGGCGTTTAATGCTGGCGGGCTTCTTTTCTGGATTCTTGGGGACAAGCTCAGGTATTGGTGGGCCGCCGATGGCATTGTTACTTCAACATCAGAATGTTAATCAGATTCGTGCAAATCTAGCAGGGTTCTTCTTAATGAGCTCAACTTTGTCTTTGGTGATTCAGATCCCCATTGGATACATGAGCATTAAGCATGTGCTACTGGCCTTGCCGTTGATTCCTGCTGGCTATGCCGGCCATAAGTTAGCGATCTCGGTTTTGCCACGCATTTCTCAAAAACTGGTGCGTAACATCTCACTCGCGTTGTGTGTTGTTGCCGGGCTGGGAGCGGTCTACTCTGGACTAAAAATAATATAAATTATCGATAAGGGTAAAGAATGAAAGATAATCTACAATGGGTTGAGCAAGCGTGGAGCGATACGTTTGAGAAGGTGAAGTTTACAAGTGAGAACATCTCAGCACGTTTCCCGACAATGACATCAGATGGAATCTACACGGATAGCGACAGACTTTGGGGCTGGGTAGTCGGTTTTTGGCCTGGTTTATTGTGGTTATTGCATGAAAAAGAAGACTACGCTCCTTTCAAAGATATCGCGATACAGCGTGAAGACACTATGGATGCTGCGCTAGATGAGTATGTCAATATCCATCACGATGTGGGCTTTATGTGGCAGCTTACGTCAATAAAGCAGTATGAGTTGTTGGGGAATGAGCAATCCAGAACTCGAGCCCTGAGAGCGGCAAGTCATCTAGCCAGCCGCTTTAATATCAATGGTCGATTCCTGACTGCTTGGAATAAAAATGATGTTAATGATGCTGATCCAAAGGGTCTTAGTATCATTGATAGCATGATGAATCTGCCAATTTTGTATTGGGCAGCAGAGCAACTCGATGCGCCACGATTTAAGCTTATCGCAATGGCTCATGCTGATACTGTGTTGAAGGAGTTTATTCGCCCAGATGGCTCAGTAAAACACATGGTTGAGTTTGATTACCTATCCGGAGATGTAAAACATTACCACGGTGGTCAAGGTTACGATGAGAACTCAGCTTGGAGTCGAGGTGCTTCATGGGCTGTTCATGGTTTTGCAATGAGCTATCAGCATACAAAAGAGGAACGTTACCTTGAAGCTGCTATGAAGACTGCAGATTTCTTTATCGATCACCTTGATGATGACTCTGTACCGTATTGGGATTTCAGAGCACCAAGAGATGAAACGACGCCAAGAGATACGTCTGCAGGGGCATGTGCTGCAAGCGGGTTGGTTTTACTATCAGATTTGGCTCCAACGGAAGAGCTTCGCCAGCGCTATTTGACTGCCGCGAGTGATATTTTAGCAAGCCTTTACAAACACTACGGCACCTACGGGGATAGTAGCAATCAAGGGATCTTGGTCGGGGGTACTTTTAATTACCCGAAAGGACTTGGGATTGACTGCTCCCTGATTTACGGCGATTACTACTTCGTGGAAGGGTTGTATAGACTAAAAAACAAGTTAGAGACACTATAACTGTTTACTTAACTCTGAGATAAGCGTTGAAGTTTTAGCTGATTTCAACGCTTATCATTTTACAAACTTGATGAGTGCTCAACCAGATTGGCAAATTGCCTTCTTATAAGCGTGAAACTACAACCTAATAGAACTTGGGCAAACCTCTGGATTGATACATTCATGTTTTCGTATTGCGATTTTTCTGTTTGGTAGATCTTGGGCCTCGTTAAAATCAACAGAGTGGTTCAACTCCATGAGTAACCCTTGGGATTGAAGGTGATGCAGCTCTTCGGAATGTGGGGGAGCTTGACTTCTCAGTACTAAAGTTGAGTTGAGGTACTCTCTTAACCACCCCTTGGTTTCTAATGTGAAGCTATCTGAACTCGTAGAACGATCATTGGCACGTTCGATTAACGCTACCGTCGCAAAAATACTTGCAAGCGTATCAAAGCTAACCATCTGATTCGGCTCATCACCCTGAGGGGCATTGTCTTTAACGAAGTCGTCAATCAGGTGTTGTGCTGAATCTAAGTAAACGAGTTGATCGCTCTCAATGTATGCTCTATTGAGTGCGTAAAGTTCTGAACCTAATTCATTGAAATTGGGTTTTAGTGACGAATTATTATAGTTTGCTTTATAGCTTTCACTAATGGTATTGATGTTATTTACTTGAGTGTTGGTGAAGATGCTATAAGCAAAATTTAAACTTAAAATAGCGAAAGTTAAAATAATTAAAGTACGATTCATACAACACACATCCAATATAGTGCCAATCTTACTATATATGATATGCAAATTGATCTGATTGTTCAGTGTTCAGTTTTGACTTCTTTCATGGCAATAATTGCCATGTTTTAAGGCTGGCGAAAAATGATGTATACAACAGCAGATATTGATAGTGAGGTTGTTTTTACCGGATAGTATTAAAAAGAATTCAATACTATCCAAGTAATTTATATTAATTAGTAATCTTTATATCTGCGATAGTTTATATGTTTTGCTACCCAGTCGATGTCATTCATTTCTGGAGATCGTGTTCGCTGGTCGCTTAGCAACAGGTGAGCAATGGCAAACGCAAAATCGATGGTGTATCCGTAATCTTTGCCTGTAATGAATGGTCCATCAATGACAATGGGGCGGTCAATGTAAACGCCATCTTCGTAATTCTTGTAAAACTCGCCACAGCACACATACTGGTGTGTCTCTAGAAAGTTGTTTCTAGCAAGTATTTTTGCAGCGGATGAGCAAATTGCTGCTATGTAAGAACCTGATTTTAAGTGATTAACAATCATCTCTTTGGTCGGTTCATGCGTGCCCAAATAGTCGGTATTTGGTGGGCCACCAACGAGGATAAGAACGTCATAAATCTTATCCTGATTGTTGTACAAATAATCATCGGCTTTGATGGTGACATTGTGATAGGAGCTCAAATGAAGGGCGTCTTCACACGATAGAATACTCACTTCTATTTGTAATCGACGCAGTATGTCAATAATGTTGATGGCTTCGCCTTCTTCGTAGCCAGATGAAAGGAGTATCGCGGCAGTTTTCATAAAATTTCCTTAGAAAAAGGCCCATATCATTTGCCTGAGTAATGATATGGGCAAGCTGGTAAGTACCAATTGGGGGGGGGGGGGGTTAAACTTATCTTTACCAGTAGGTGTTCCAATCTCGGTTTTTTCTTATAAGAGCCTCCAGGAAGAAGTAATCTCCCCAGATGCAGAACTCATCAATCCCTCTGCCATCAGGTTTTGCGTATGTGCCATGCAGTAAAACGCCGTATTCATCGTCGTTTTCGCTGATGTAAGAGGCAGATAGGTTTTCAATTGCCTTATCTACAAAAGCTTCATAACGGCTTCTGTCAGTATCTCCAATAGGCATGTGCTTAAGTAACTCTTGCAATCCACAAAGGAAAATTGCTGTTGCTGAACTATCTCTTGGCTCATCTCCACTGGTGAAGGTTAAATCCCAATACGCCACCAAGTCTTCTGGAAGGTGATCAAGAAAATAGTCTGCAAGTTTTTTCGACATTTCAATCAAACTGTAGTCACCAGTATGCTTGTAACTTAGGGCTAAACCATAAACGCCCCAAGCTTGTCCACGAGCCCAAGTGGATTCATCTGAATAACCTTGGAAAGTCTTGCCACCAATCGCTGTGCCATCATTTTTATCGAAGAAGTAGGTATGGTGTGTAGAGTAGTCATCACGAATGATATGGCTATTTGAACGCGCAAGGTGGCTCAATGCGATGTTTCGATACTTTTGATCACCAGTGATATCTGTTGCCCAATAAAGCAGTGGGAGATTCATGTTGCAATCGATGATCATACGAACTTTATGGTTAGGGTCATTGACGTTCCCCCAAGCCTGAATGACTTGTGCTTTGTCATGGTATCGACTGATGAGTACGTCAGCAGCACGAACAGCAAGCTCTTTTGCCTTCTCGTTGCCATTAATTTTGTATGGAGCAAGGCAGGAAAGTGTGAACAAAAAGCCCATATCATGGGTCTCAAGGCAGATCTTCTTGTCGAGTCGCTCCTCAAATTTATCGATCAAAGATTCACCAAGAAGGCGGTATTTTTCATCATGAGTGTACTCATAGGCCAGCCACAACAACCCTGGCCAAAAGCATGTAGTCCATTGAGTGTTATCTATCTTTGGGTAGACCAAGTTTTCACTAGCCGATGCAGGAAAACCATCATGATAAACAGTCATCATAAGGTCAATTTTGTTTAAAACACGCCTGATTGCACCATCGATAATATTGTTATTTTCCGCCACTTTATCGTTTGGCGTTTCAATCTCACAAGTCACCATTTTTAGCTCTCTTACTACAAATCGTTGTAAATATATTAATATAAATCTGCCTATACGCTTAAGTTATATTAAGTTGTATCTATTCTAATAAATGTCCATTTCATTTTTGTGGTTATGCTCACGCAATTGTCCACAAAGAGATTAGTGAAAAATTATTGTGGTTTAGTTCACGGGTTTATGTCGTCCTTTATTAATATAATTTCCTTGTAAATAAAATGCAAATTACTGAAACGATATTTCGTTTTATGTGTCAAGGGTACATTTATTATGAAAAAGAAGAACGTTATTATTTTTTTTACTGATCAGCAAAGGTTTGACACATTAGGTGTGCATGGCAATCCGATGGGGTTGACTCCTAACCTCGATCACGATGCAGTGCGTGGAACACATTTTGAAAATGCATTCACACCTCAACCGGTGTGTTTGCCAGCTAGAGCCTGTTTACAGACAGGTAAATATGCATCAGAAACTAACTGTAATACCAATGGTAGTAGCATGTCTTCTGATGAGCGAACGCTCGCTCATTTCTTTAACGAATCTGGCTATAAAACAGGCTACTTTGGTAAGTGGCATCTTAATGCTTCTTGCATTGGGCCTTTTGATAGCCCACAGGGCGGGTATCAAACTTGGCGGGCAGCCAATATCCCTGAATTTGTTTCAGATGCCTATCGCACTGTTGTCTATGATGAAGTCGGCAATGAGTTGAAACTACCGGGGTATCGTGTTGATGCGATTGTTGATGAGGCCATTCGATACATCGATGAAAACCAGGACTCACCCTTTTATATGATGGTTTCTTTACTAGAGCCTCATATGCAGAATCATCGTGATGACTTCCCAGCACCTACAGGTTATAGCGAGCGTTATCTAGACAACTGGACTCCACCTGATCTCAAGGCGCTTGGCGGCACCAGTGCGTCACACCTACCAGGTTACTACGGCATGGTGAAGCGAATTGACGAAGCTTATGGTCGCTTAAAGGACGTATTAAAAAGTCTAAATCTATTAGATGACACTATCGTGATATTCACTTCTGACCATGGCTGTCACTTTAAAACACGTAATGGTGAATATAAGCGCTCATGCCACGATGCATCAATCAAGATTCCTATGGTAATGGCAGGTGGTCAGTTTAACCGTGGTGGTCGATTCGAAAACCCCGTCAGTTTAGTGGATGTCGCACCCACACTTTTGGATGCCTGTGGGATTGAGGTTCCATCTGATATGTCTGGTCAATCACTGCTTCCTCTTGTAGAGAAACGCGACCAAAACGTGAGAAATCATGCTTACGTCGAAATCAGTGAGTCACATGTCGGTCGATGCATTCGAACAACTCGATGGAAATACAGTGTTAAGCAAGTTGAGTCTGATACCTATGTCGATGACTTCTTGTACGACTTACAAGCAGACCCATACGAGTTGGATAACTTAATTGGATATAAATCGCACGATGGTGTGGTTACCAAGCTTAGAGAGACGTTAAGTCAACAGTTAGACGACATCGGTCATAACGCCATCACGATTCAAGACGCTCCGTCAAAGGAGGCTGGGCAACGAGTTGTGTTTGATTATGAAATTGAGCTGTGAGTAGTAAACGGATTATTAATGGAAGGTTGAGAGGGAAGTATGATTGATATCGCTATACTCTTTGTCTATTTCGGTTTCTTAATTGCGATCGGTTGGGCATTCAGAAAGTTCAGTTCTAATACCAGCGACTATTTTAGGGGAGGCGGCAAGATGCTGTGGTGGATGGTGGGGTCAACCTCATTCATGACCGCAGTCAGTGCGATGACGTTTACGGGTCATATGGGTAAAAGTCTCACGGGTGGCTTCGCTGTTGCAATTGTTGTGTTTTATGCCTCTGCACTGGGTTTTTTATGTAACTACCTGTTCTTTGCTGCGAAAGCTAGACAAATGCGAGTGATTACACCTTTAGAAGGTGTGAGGATGCGTTATGGCCGTATTAACGAACAGATCATGATGTGGTCTAGAATGCCTTTGGGTATTCTTCAGGCGGCTATTTGGGTGAATGCGCTTGGGGTTTTCGCAAGTGCAGTCGTTGGTGTCCCATTGGAAGTGACGATTGTTGTTACAGGCAGTATCGTTGTTTTCATGTCCTTGATTGGAGGCAGTTGGGCCGTTATTGCGTCGGACTTTATGCAGATGGTTATTCTAACTGTGATGACATTGGTGACTGGTCTTGTCGCGCTGTGGAAGGGCGGCGGTGTTGTTGAACTCATGTCGAATGGTCTTCCAGAGAACCCAATTATTGGTGACGGTTACAACTACACTTACCTATTTGTAGGTTGGTTCCTATGTATGTTTATCAAGCAGTTCTTGACGACGAACAACATGTTGAGTTCATACCGATACATCACTGCAAAAGATACTAAGAATGCTCGAAAAGCGGCATTGCTGGCGGCATCACTTATGTTAGTCGGTCCGTTGGTTTGGTTCTTGCCGGTATGGTTTGTTTCAGGCCATTACCCAGATCCTTCAACATGGGGTATTACAGGCTTAGGTAATAAAGTCACAGACGCAACTTATTACATTTTCGTTAAACGCGAAATGCCAGTGGGTATGATAGGTCTGCTGCTCGCGGCAATCTTCGCAGCGACGATGTCCTCAATGGATTCTGGTTTGAATGGTAACTCCGGTATTGTCATTAAGAGTATCTACCAGCCATATATTAATAAAGGTGCTTCAGAAAAACACCTTTTGAAAGTCGGCAAGATGCTAACAGCAGCATTTGGGGTTGTGATCATTCTAGCGGCTCTTGGGCTTTCATCGCTTAGACAGTACGGTTTGTTTGATTTGACCATGCTGATTAATACTCTGATTGGTTTCCCGATTCTGATTCCGGCTTTGTTGGGCTTCTACATTAAGAAAACACCAGAGTGGGCAGTGGGCGGTACAATCTTAGTCGGTATGTGTGTATCAGCGACCATTGCATTTGTAATTACACCAGAGATGATTGCGAGCTTATTAAACTTGGAGCAGCCATTGACTAATCGTGAGTTTACGGAAATGAAATCTGTAACACTTGGTGTTATTGGACATGGCCTAATTACTCTACCGTTCTTTGTTTGCTCTCAATTCTTCTACAAGGGCTTAGCTCCTGAGCGTGAGAAGAACATCGAAAAGTTCTTCTCAAATGTTGCAACCGAGGTAGTTGTAGAGGACACGCCTGAAAGTATTGAGTTAGATAACAGACAGTGCCAAGTGTTGGGCAAAATGATTCTTGTTGCCGCTGGCTTTATTCTTCTGTTGACGCTAGTTCCTAACCCGCTTTGGGGAAAAATGATCTTCCTATTCATGGCTATGATTGTTGCCGGTATCGGTGTTGCTCTGCTGAAAGCAGTGAAAAAACCAGACTACAAACTATCGGCTGCTACTGACTAGTTGGGGGCATTGTAATGTGAGCACATACTGAACGACTGGGTATGTGCTTTTTTCAATTCAAATATGTTGAAAGTAGATCCATGAAAGAAGACAAATTATATATAGACAAGCTCTATCTCAACAATCAATTAGAGACAAATTGTCTCGAGTCTATGCCTAAATTGACTTGGAAAGTGAGAAGCGCATCTCGCAATGATGTCCAAGTTGCTTATCAATACCAAGTCTCGACAACGAGCTGTTTTAAAAAGCTGATACTCGATTCAGGCAGGGTTGAAAGTGATTGTAGTGCTAACGTTAAAACGGACGCTCTTGTTCTGAAAAGTTCGACTTCGTATTTTGTGCGTGTTAGATGTTGGAATAGCCAAAACCGAGTCACAGATTGGAAGGCGTCAAATTTCTTAACAGGTATCGTCAATGAGCCGTGGATAGCTCGATATATAACCTGTGGTGACGACGATACACCGTATGAACAACAAGCTTTTTACATTAAAAAGTGTTTTAACATCGAGCGAATTCATCAGGTTAAATCAGTCACTGTTCATGCGACAGCTGGTGGAATTTATCAAGCGTACTTCAATGACACTGAGGTGATAGACGGGGTGCTTAAGCCTGGTTTCACCAGTTATAATGAAAATCACCTTTATCAATCTGCCGACATTACCGAGCAAATTAAAGAACAGAACGTGATTACCATGCATGTTGGAGCTGGCTGGTATTGCGGGCGTTTAGGTTGGTTAGGTGATAGCGCCTTATACGCTGAAAAGCCCGGCATTATTTGCCAGGTTGTGGTGCGTTATGAAAGTGGCGAAGAAGAGGTCATTGCGAGTAACGACACATGGCTATACAAAGCCTCTCCGGTGGTGTTTTCTAGTATCTATGATGGTGAAATCTATGATGCTAGAAAGGAAAGCTTAGATTGGAATCATAAATCGTTATGTAAGCATGATTGGAAACACTGTCAGGTTGTGCCTTTCGACAGTCGCGCTCTCAAGCCACAAACTGGCGCTAGTATAAAAGCCATAGAAACACTGAAACCTAAATCAATTCTTAAAACACCTAAGCAAGAGACAGTCGTTGATTTTGGGCAAAATATTTCTGGTGTTGTTGAACTAAAAATTTCCGGAAATGAAGGTGAGAAAGTAACGATTGAGCACTTTGAAGTGCTTGACCAAGATGGCAATGTACATACAGAAAACCTGCGTACCGCCGCCCAGAAAAACACCTTTATTCTTGGTGCCAATAAGCAATATAGATATGTTCCTCACTTTACTTTTCAGGGCTTTAGATATGCAAAAATCACTAAGTCCTGCGATGACATAGTGATTGATCATATCGAAGCAACTGTGTTGCACACAGCGATGGAGCAGACAGGAAATTTCGAATGTTCTAACTCTTTGTTGAATAAACTCCATGAGAATATTCGATGGGGAATGCGTGGAAACTTTGTTGATATTCCGACCGATTGCCCGCAACGTGATGAGCGATTAGGTTGGACTGGTGATGCTCAAATCTTCTCAAAGACAGCCTGTTACCTCTATGACTCAAAGAGCTTTTTCTCTAAATGGTTAGTTGATGTTCGCTGCGATCAACTACCGGAAGGAGGCATTCCTTTCGTTGTGCCAGATACACTAACAGGCCGCGTCGACGATCATCATTTCTTTAAAAAAAGCACTCATTCCGCAGCGGGTTGGGGCGATGCGATAGTGATTATTCCTTGGCATATGTATCTCATGTATGGGGACACTGATGTATTGAGAGAAAACTATCAATCGATGTGTGACTACATCTACTTTGTTGAGAATCAATCAGTAGATTATGTGTTTGATATCGGCATTCAGTTTGGTGACTGGTTGGCACTTGATGCTGAGAAAGGTAGTTTTTTTGGCGGTACACCAACACGTTTCACAGGGACGGCCTATTTTGCATATTCCACAAAACTTTTAGCACAGATCGCAGGAATTTTAGGTTACGAAAAGGGAGAGGCTTACTTCTCTCAACTGTATTCAAAGATACAGGAAAAGTTTGTATCTGAGTTCATTGGCGAGTTCGGAGAGCGAGTACCTAAGACTCAGACTTCTCATATTCTGCCTCTGTATTTTGATCTAGTTTCAGCGGAGCAGAAACCAATGCTTGCTTCTGGCCTTGTATCGTTGATTGAGAAAAATGATGGCCATTTGAATACTGGTTTCCTGGGAACGCCACATATCTGTGATGCCCTGAGCGACAATGGTTATCCAGAAGCTGCATACAGTCTACTCCTGAAAGATTCCTATCCATCATGGTTACACCAAGTCAAATTAGGGGCGACGACCATCTGGGAACACTGGGATGGTATTCAATCTGACGGCGTACTGAGAGATCCAGGTATGAATTCATTTAACCACTATGCCTATGGTGCGGTAGGGCAGTGGCTATACAGTAATATTCTCGGGATCAAGCCGATTGAGTCAACAGCAGGTTTCCAGACTTTTTGTATCAGTCCGAGATTAACTAAAAAATTGAATAACGCATCAGGTAGCTATAGTACAGCTTATGGTGACATTAAGTCATCTTGGAAGAAGCAAGATGCACATAATTACCTTCTCGAAATTGAAGTTCCATTTAACTCGTCTGCCATTGTCAAAGTAGAAGGCTACACGATTACGACAGTCGATGGTGAAACTATTAATGACCGCGCCGAAATTCGATTAGGCTCAGGTCATTACAAAATTGAAGTGATGGCGACGGCTAAAGAAGTCGCTTGTATTTAAGAAAATTTTATGGAAATAAGTATGTTAAAAAGTAACGTTGGAAGTTGGGGCGATCAAGGCGATGGCACTTATATTAATCCGGTTTTAAATGCCGACTATCCTGATTCAGATATTGAACAAGTAGGTGATACCTACTACATGATTACGTCAAAGCAACACATGGCACCGGGCATGCCTATCTTGTCATCGAAAGACATGGTCAATTGGACAAATGTTGGGTTCGGATTTAATCGATTAACATGGGCTCCTGAATATAACTGGGACCGAATGAATGGCTACTCTTTTGGTGTCTGGGCGGGCGATTTAGCCTACAACGATGGGACATGGTACATCTATCAAATAGATTATAACCATGGATTGATGGTGACTACGGCGAAGGATATTGCGGGCCCATGGAGTGAGCCTAAGATTATGTTAGACACTTCCTACGTTATGGATGACCCTGCCGTCTATTGGGATAAAGAATCGGGTAAGGCATACATCATCGTTAACGCTGGTGTAAAAGCTGAGCATGCTGATGAACCATCACCAGTAAATACTAACGTGATTTATGAGATGAGTTGGGATGGATTATCCATTATTGACGATGGTCAGGAGGTGTATTCTGGAATCGGCGCGGAGGCAGCCAAAATCTATAAGTTTAATGGATACTGGTATGTATTTTTGGCTGAATGGACGATTGGAGACAGCTCGACAGGCCTTGGAAAAATCAACAAGAAAAACGACCGCAAACAAGTAGTGCTGAGATCATCTGAAAGTATCTATGGTCCTTACGAGAAAAAAGTTGTGATGCAGAAAGGAAGCCACTTTGGTCACAGAAGTGCGAGCCAAGGGGCATTACTGCAAGCGCCAGACAAGTCATGGTGGTATATGCACCAATTGGTTCAAAATGACGTTGATCCGTTTCAAGGCCGAGTTCAGTGCTTGGAGCCGGTTGAATGGATCGATGATTGGCCAATCATTGGTATTGATGAAAATGGTGATGGAATCGGCGAGCCGGTTAAACGTTTCCGTAAACCTATTAATGGTTTCCCTATCCAAGCTCCTTTAAGCGATGATGACTTTAATTCAGAAACGCTTGGTCTGCAGTGGGAGTGGAATCATAACCCAAGAGACTCACACTGGTCACTGACAGAAAAACCGGGTTCTCTTCGACTTAAGGCAAGCAAGTTAGTGCCTAGTACAGAAGGGTATGGTCCTAAAACGAATCAATGGACCAACAGTGATGGGTCTTGTTCTGATTTTTGGCGTGCGTGTAATACCGTTAGCCAGAGAATTATGGGAGATTCTCATGGTGTAGCGGTTGCAAAAATCAATGTTGAAGGAATGGAACCAGGTCAGGTCGGGGGGCTTGCTCGCTTCGGAGGGGTATTCAATTTATTGGGCGTCAAATTTTGTTCAGATAGTAACAAAAGACTGTTCTATATGAATGCACAGGCTGAAGAGATCATAGGCCCAATAGTTGAGTCTGATAGTCTCTATGTTAAAACAACAAATAATGGTAACTGTGCTTTTTTTGAATATAGTTTTGATGGAGAAATATATCAGTACTTTGGCCCTAAGTTTAAAATTGAATTTGGGAATTGGACTGGAGATAGGCTAGGTTTTTTTACATGGAATGAAGTCGAGAGTAAAGGGTATATCGATATACATTTCTTTTCATATGACTACGATGGTCCTAAAGGTTGATTTAATACCTCATTTTAGTTGATCGGAGACGACAAAAAGTAACAGTTGGTTTGAAATAGTTCATATACAAGACTTTGGCTAGTGCAAAAGATAGCGTTGCTTATTAAACAACTGCTGAAATGACTCTGGCTGTCAACCCCAACTAAAACAGACAGATGTCTCAAATTTTTGATCTTTAGGAAGAAAGGTGCGTTTGTGAGATCTGAGATCTGTTTTTTTCCTGCATTTATGCTTGATTTTTTATTGTTGATAAGTTTGCAAAAATTGTCGTCTAGTATATCTAAAATTTATCTTAAGTAAATTTTAGATTGTTGTAATAATTATTTCATACAAGTTAATTGTTCACTTTTGAACTTGGTCGTTATTACATTTTTAATGTTTTATGTGTACGGTCATAAAAGTTAAGAAATATTGGTTAATTGTCTCATGGTTATGCGGTTTAATTGATTTCTATTTCTGATTTTTAATTATGCTTGTAAATATTAATATTGAATAATTTATAACAAAATACAAAGGATTTGAGAGATGAAAAAAGCTAATCTACTAACTTTGGCGGTCGCATCGGCAGTGTTAAGTACCTCTGTGTCAGCGACAACTCTAATGGTACGTCAGGAATATCTTCCTAAAGCTGAACAGTTCAACCCGAATAATACAAATGCTACCTTGGTAAAGCTTTCTGGTAGTACAGGTAAAACGTTCATGGGGCTCCAGGCTGTTCATAAAGGAGAGAAATTGGACCGTTATGCACTTTCTAGTACCGAAGCTCAGCTTGGCTACCGTTATGATCTAAACGACACAATCAGATTAACCCCACAGCTACAAGCAACGGCAACGGGTAGCGGCATTGGTTGGAAACCTATGTTTGCTATGACTTACAAACTTGGGGCTGGTTTTTCTACCACACTTTTATACAAACATGAGTTTTTTGTTCGTCAAGAGGATAACTCTAATGGTTCAACAACCGAAAAGAGTCAATATCAAGCAAGCATCAACTATGCTGATGGGCCTCTAAGACTTGGCGTAAAATATGACTATCACAAGGGGTTGGATGGTCAGAGATATTATAATGGGAAAGAATTTAAGCAAGAGCTTGAGTTCAGTACATACTATCGAGTTGCAAGAGGGCTTACTCCGTTTGTAAATCTTGCCGCTGTACCTGTACATTGGAAGTCTGATGAGTATCAATTACGAACGCGCGTCGGAGTACTGTATAGCTTCTAGTGGGTAATTTTACTTTTCTTAATTAAGGCTGCTAATTTTAAATGATTGGCGGCCTTTTTTTGTGGTCATATATAATTGTAAGGTTTTAGAATGAAAATTAAAAATAGTTCTGTTTTACCAAAGAGGAAAAGTAGTAGTTTATTACTATGTGCTGCTCTTTCACTTGGTCTGCAAACGAATATATCATCTGCATCAGAATTACATACAAACGTATTGGTGTTTTTAGTTGATGATCTTCGAGTTGATATCGGCAGCTATGGTCATAATCAAGTACAAACTCCAAACATTGATAAATTGGCAGCGGAAGGGATGCAATTTAACAAGGCCTATGCACAACAGGCAATATGCGGGCCTTCACGAGTAAGTATCTTGACTGGTCTGAGGCCTGAAACCACAGGTCTTTACACTATCAATCAGCAGGGGAGACTGCGCCCAAATCAACCAAACGTGATTTCGATGCCACAGTTATTTAGGGAGCACGGTTACAAAACAATAAGTATTGGCAAAGTATTCCACCACTCGACAGATGATGTAGATCAGTGGAGCACTCATATAGAAAAACTCCCTAATTTTTATTCAGAACCTGAAAAAGAGCTCAACAAATTTGCTTATGATGCGGGTGATGTTGATGATGATTTTTATAAAGATGGTCAAGTCGCTAGAGATGCCGTGCGTGCACTGAATGAAATAAAAGATGATCCTTTTTTGATGGTTGTCGGTTTTAGTAAACCGCATCTTCCTTTCAATGCGCCGAAAAGATATTGGGATTTGTATGAACGTGAACAGTTTGTGGTGCCATCAAGGGCAGTGCCTGACAATATGCCAGCCTTGTCGTTAACAAATTGGAATGAACTAAGAAGTTATGGAGGTATACCCAAAGAAGGCTATACCGACGATTTACTGACCAAGACACTAATTCATGCCTATTATGCGACAGTAAGCTACATGGATGCACAATTGGGTAGAGTGATGACCTCTTTAGACGACTTAGGGCTAAGAGAAAATACTATCGTTGTATTAATGAGTGACCATGGCTACAAGCTTGGGGAATATGGGGCGTGGAACAAGCATAGTAACATGGAAATAGATGCGAGAGTTCCGTTGATAATTAGTCGAGAAACTAAGCATAAGAGTGCAGCAGTAGGCGAGCAGTCAAACTCGATAGTAGAAAATGTCGACATATTCCCAACTATTATTGATGCTGCAGGATTGCCCATGCCTAACCTAGATGGCGTTAGCCTTTTACCCATAGTTGATGATCCGAATGAAGAGGTAAAAGATGTTGCTTATAGTGTCTTTGCCAAAGAAGCAACCACCAAGATGGGTGTAACGGTAACCGATGGCACATGGCGATACTCTGAATGGAGGGTGTCAGAAACACAAGAAATTTTGTCAAGAGAACTGTATTTGCACGCAGATTCCGACATCGCGACAAGCAATGTCATTGATATTGCAGAGTACGAATCAATACAGGAAAAAATGACCAATAAACTTCATGAACAATATCCTGTAGATGCACCGTCCTTTAATGATAGACCTGTTTTTGACAGAAATGATTAACAGTAGACTTTGTCTAAGCATGTAAAAGTGAGTTAACGCTCAAACATTGTATTGTTTAGGTAATAGAATGCAACTTGGTGTCGTAAGTTTAGTAGAAAATGAAAGAGAACAGAGGTAACTACTGAGGTTGTTGTACTGACGACGATTAGTTGCTCTGTTCACTTTTTATCATGCAATTCTCTCGAGCAAGCTAGTAGGTCATTGCGCAAAATCTAAGACATGTCGACGCCCGTAACGAGAACTAAAATGTCATCGAGAACTTCTGTTGCACCAACATAAATGCCCCATCTGAAGCCGATTTCTTCGGTACGTAAAGATTGCCCCGTCCCCACTAAATCGCCGTCAATATACATTTCATAGTCCAAACCATTATCACGAACCTTCATATCAAACGGTTGACCAATCACGTTGTCACGAATTTTAGTGTGTTTACCACCTCGCGGGTAGAACCATAGACTCCCATCACCGTGCACTCTTAGCATCACTGACCAGTGATCTACGTTATTACCTTTCGCCTGGAATAGCGAGCAGTAATGCTCTTTCCCTGGTTTTGTAGAGCAACCTGCAGACTTTAGAACATTAAACCGCGCAGAAAACTCGTGCCAAACTCCGGGTTCAGGTAACCAACGCGCTTCTGGGCTAAACGCTTCAACTCGAGCAGCCAGCTTTCGCTTGTTACTGACATTTTCTTCATCTTTAAATAAGCGGAAGATTTGTGTATTACCGTCTTCTTGATACCAGCGGCTCCACAAATGAAACTGGTCTTGTGTGATCGACGGGTGGCCAACGGTATGAATTCGATATTGATTTTCTTCACTGTTGATTGGTCGGTTCCCATAAGGGCCGGTTTCTACTTTCTCACGATTGATCGTAATGCGAGAACCATCAACACCCTGCGACGTAAAGGTTTGTAGGGGTTTTAGAGCATCGGTACTCAATACTTGTGACCAAGTAGGGTCAGTGCCATCTTGTTGATAGAATTGTGAGATATCAACGGTCTCTTGTTTTGCGGTATTTTCTTCATTGGCATCAGCGTACGCCGATACGCTTAAAGCGAGCAGAAAGGGGAGAGTGTATTTTTTGTTCATTGTAGGTTAGTCCTCTTCTTAATAGTACTTAGTAAATCACTGGTTCTATCTACCCCTATTGTTAATAAAAACAGAGGGATACTTAATTTTACCTTTGGTTAGAACTGGAGTTGATGTCGATATTTATTTTCATGAAGGTCAAAGGTTGCAATGTGTATATGTCGCGAATAACGCAGTAATAGACGATGACATTTAGTCTAAGTGAATAAGAGTTTCACTTACTTTGGTTGTTAGTTTTGTTTTTTCGTGTGTGTCAATTGCGATATTTGGTTTTGCAGGGTTATCGTGTTGTTTTGTGATGTAGCTTTTGTGATTTTTGGGGTCGGGGCAAAGAATTACTTTAAATAGGGCTATGTCTGCGCATATTCACGTGGTTTCACTAGAGCAAGAAAAATTATCTTGCGAATTATGTGACTTGATCTAGGGTTACGTCGAAAGCAAACAAAACAGAGGAGAAGTGAAGATGAGAGTATTAGTGGGTTGTATCGCTGCAGCAATGTCTTTGGGTGCATTTGCAATGACTGACCAAGAAGTCTGTGAAGCTTATGGTGTAGCTTTGGCTTCAAACAGCGACAAAGGAAGAGTCGAGTTCATGTCTGAAATGGAGTCCCGTATAGAAAACGAAACGTGGTCTCTAAGCGCTGAACAGTGCAATGAGATCGCTATGGAAAGTAAGTACGAGTTTGACTTAGATTTAGCCATTGATATGTCTTATTAAGTCTGCGCTTGGACACCTAGGTTTAGATCTTACTAAGTTCGTTTTATTTGTCCAAATTTTATGCCCCATGCATAAACGCCTAACCGGTTTTTGGTTAGGCGTTTTTTATTGCTTTGAATCTAGATTCTATTTGACTCTAATGTCAGCGTCTTCTTGTGCACGCATTACCGCACCATTGTCACCAAGAAGGTAGAGATTTCTCCACTCCTTTTCACCTTTAGGCTTTTCCGCAACAAAAAATCTAGCATCAGGGTGTGCGTTGGTGATCATAGCGGACATCGCCCAGCCGGATTGCCCTTTTCGAAGGAGTTCTTTCTGTTTCTCGAAAGTTTCTCCACCGTCTTTGGAATTGAAGTAAGCGACAACACCTTCACCTTCTTCCTTGTAGCCGAGGGCAAAAGTGATATCGGTGGGTGAAGTGATGAAGAAGTCGCCGCGAGTATCAACACCCCAGTTGACCGCTGCAGGGTTGACTGCCGTGCCACCGACCCATTCTTCACCAGTCCATCGAATGTGAGAAGTTTGCTTTGGCCCACCCGTTTTCTTCACTCCTAAATCAACACCAATATTAGTGCCAATATGAGGGTAACCATTCTGATCCAAGTGGACTGAACCGTTGAACGTCCATTTTTCGCCCGTATCTAATACAAGTGTTTTTTCGTTAGCAAGTTCACGAGTGACAGGAAGCTCGAATGTATCGCCCTCAATGTTACTCCACTTACCGGTTTTGGTATTGAAAACCATATAGTACGCATTATGCCGCTCTGTTGTGTGACCGCGACCATTGTTTGCGTGAATGCTCCAGCAAGGATGGTAATCATAGGTGATGATAATATCATCGCCATTTCCTTTGGTTGCCCAAGCATACCAACTGTCTACGGCTTCAATGTCCTCTCGCTGTTTATGCTTTAAGAAAGAGATAGGTGCTTCAAATGTACGCCCATGGTCGGTCGATTTTTGGTAAACCCAGTCACTTTCATGAGCACCGTGGCGGTAGAATAGATAAATATCACCATTGTCCATTTTTACGGCTTGGTTGTAGTTTCCGAAAGGTGGAATGTTATCTAACTCCACCCATGCCGAAATGTCGTAAGGCTTCTTGGATACGATGTGTTTATTTTTGCCATCGTGGACATCACCGAGTGGATTTTCACCGTGGCGGGCACTACCACCATGTCCTCCGAAAAAGATGTGAATATAGCCTAAATCATCGATAATCATGGTTGGTTTACCATGGTTATCAATAGGACGTCCAGACGGAGCCCAGTAGTTGTCTTTGCCTAACTCACTAAAGCCCGCTTTGATAGGACCTTGCCATTCGCCAGTGTTGTGGTTATAAGCGACAACGTAAGGGTCTTCTAATGTACCTTGATAAGTTAAGTAAGTCACACCGTTTTCGTGAATCCCGGCGGGCGCTTGTACTAAAGCAAGGGGGTTGCCAAATCCGTTATCAGCAAAATAATCGACCATTTGCTTTTGATCGTTTGCCTCTTGTGCTGCATGAGTGCCAAATGCTGCTGACAACATGGCGACTGAGATTGCAGGGGCCAACAAGGTTTTTTTGAAAATACCTTTTGACGGATTGCGTAAAGTTTTTTGTAGGGTGTTTATTGGACCAAATTTCATCATTATTCCTTTAATACTTACAGGCGGTGCCTATATAGGGGTACATTTGAGAAATAGCTTTTTTAAATCTAATAGTCTTTATGATGTTTTAGGAAAAACTAAACTATTAACCAAAGCATATGATGAAGTTACAGTCACATTAAAGAGGGAAGTTTGGTTTAGGAAGGGTCAAAAATTGCATTCTATCTTATGTTGTAGAAATAAATTTTTAAAAATGATTGGAGTGCCATTAATTGCAAAATAAAGTTGACGGCGAAAAAATATTATTCACGCCGTCATTTTTTGCAAAATATCTATTCGCAACACTCAGTTTTTAGAACCTGATTTTTATCAGCTAATGTCACTTTGTCAACGAGCTTTGAAATAGCCTCCACATAATAGTAGTCACCATAAATCAGTGAACAGTTGACACCCAAGCCTTTTGGCACATTGAAAGCGCCACCCGTCAAAATGCCCTGTTCGCTAGGTTGATTAAACGTAGTATATTTCTGATGTAGACTATGAAGAATGTTGTTTGCCGCTTGGAGGTACTTATCGGCTGCTTTCTTGTCGTCGACTAAATCAGCAATCAACAACATTCCACTCGCTGCACAGGCAGCAGCAGAGGTATCTCGTGGTGTCGTGTCATCTTTTGGCACTCTGAAGTCCCAGTGTGGTACATGGTCATTTGGCAAGCAACTCAAGAAGAAGTCTGCTGTTTTCATTGCTGCATCAAGATACTTGCGCTCCTTAGTGTACTTATAGCTTAAAGCAAAACCGTGTATCGCCCATGATGCGCCTCGACTCCAAGCCGAATCTTCAGAATAACCTTGTCCACCGTGATAGGCTTTAACACCACCTTCCAGGTAATTGAATTCAACCATGTGTCGCACAGAACCATCAGGGCGAATGAACTCTTTCAAAACAGTGTCAGCATGGGCCTTGGCAACCAGAGCAAATCGGGGTGAATTAAGCTGCTCTGCTGCCCAATACAAGATTGGCAGGTTCATCATACTATCGATGATGCTTAAGCCACGGGGATCGGCACTGCTGACGTCATTCTTGTTCCAAGCTGTAAGGAAATTACCACCGATATTAAAACGACTGGCTAAGTGACTAGCCGCTGTCAAAGCGCGCGTTCGAGATTTCTCGTTTCCGAATAACTCGTACTGTTTGATGGAAGTCAGCTGCCACATAAAGCCGACATCATGATGGATGTTGACGTACTCCTCAAGAGGTTGATCCATCAGTTCTTCACGGTTAATTGCGATGGTTTTAAAGGGTTCGTAGTGCTCTTTTTCATACAATAGCCACAAAAGACCAGGCCAGAACCCTACGACCCAAGCCCAAGGAGCATGGGTATCACAATATTGGCCATCAGTGGTCATTGACGGGAAGTTTACCTCTAACTCGTCACTTGTTACTTTTACTTTGTTTACAATATCTGACCATGCGCTATCTACCCATGATAAATCGTTATACATATATTACATCCCGATGCTTGGTTAAAAACTCTTAATACACGCTTTAACTTAATGTAAGTTGTCTCTAAGAAGTATGCTGATTTTTGGTGTCTTTAAGGGCATTTTTTGCTGCATCAAGAGTACTGAACGATAATGATTAAAACATCCTTGCGCTGTCAGACATGTTGCGATATTCACGGGGTGATATACCAAACTTAGTTCGGAATTTTCTATAGAAATCACTTGTGTTAGAGAATCCAACTTCGATCGCAAGCTCATTAATACTCACATTTGTGACTTTGATCAATTCACAAAATTTGTTAAAACGGATATCACGCAATAGCGCGTTGAAGGTTTTACCACTTTCTTTCTTAATTAACTTAGAAAGGTTGTAGTTTTTCATATTAAGTTGCTCAGCAATATTGTTGAGATTTGCCTGCTGCAAGTCCTTTTCAATATGACCGATTACTTGCGCCAAAACCTTGCTTTCATGAGATTTTTTGTCGATGATCTGAGGGGTATCCTGAATCAGTTCAATAACCAATAAACCAAGAAGAAACTTGATCTTTGCTTCCATAAACCTTTCTTTATTGGTTAACTGTTCGATAATGTCATCTAACAAGCTTTCAACGGGCTGATTATCTAACGTATCGTATATCAGCGCTTTAGATGTGGAGTTTTTGAAAATGGCATCGATAAAAAAAGTAGACAGGCTGCTGCTGTCATCGATAAATTCGAAAATGTAATTGAAAAATTTTTTGTGGACGATGAAGTTGATGACAATATCATCTTTTGCCGACGGTAAGATCTCGTGAACAGCGCCTGGCCCCATAAACAGAATGTTACCTTTGTTTAGTCGGATTTTTTGCCCTTCAATATGCTGTTCAGACTTTCCCTCCAATACATAACAAAGTTCGACATAATCATGGGTGTGCGCGGGATAATGAATGTAACGTGTGTGCTTCCTGATAGAGATCATCTTGCCTTTGGCGGCAACCTTGTCAAAGGAGATCGTCGTTCGTCCTACGTCCTTGAAGATAGACATATCAATGCTGTTTTGATGGTCGAGGATTCCGCGCTCTTCAGCATTGTTGTCTTTCATGTATTCGGCAATTCTGTTCAACCCTTTATTCATCGCTAACCACCTATAGAGTTATTATTCTAATTATGTCGATGCAAATTTTGCCCTGTGAGGCATCAAAAATAGCCATTAATTGCTATTGGCAATAAATATACAATGATTATGACTTTAGTAAATCGAAACGCTGGTTCATTTGTGATCTTGCTCAAGGGATGGAAATTAAACTGGTAGGTTTATGGCTCAAGTTAACTAATTGCAGTGAACTAATTGCTGTATAGTTCTTAAATAATGTGATCTATGTTTAACTGTTTGTGTTCTGTTAATTTTTTGAGTGTGCTGATTTTGTGATCCCAGTCAAAAGATAAATTTAATTCAGACGAGATAAATATGTGATGCAGATTGCATTTTAAAGCAAGTTATTAAGAATTCTAATGCATCAGATAATAAATATATGAGTGAACAAAAGATGAATACATTAAAATGTGAAAAGGTGGCCCTATGGTAGATATCGCGGTTGTCATTGTGTACTTTGGTTTTTTAATCGCTATCGGTATGGCGTTTAAATCTTTCAGTTCGTCTACGAGTGATTACTTTCGTGGTGGCGGCAAGATGCTTTGGTGGATGGTCGGTTCTACATCATTTATGACTGCCGTAAGCGCGATGACTTTTACTGGTCATATGGGAAAGGCGTTAACCGGTGGTTTTGCGGTTGCCACAACCGTTTTTTATGCGAATGCACTAGGCTATTTATGTAACTACCTTTTCTTCGCCGCTAAAGCACGTCAGATGCGAGTAGTGACACCTTTGGAAGGTGTTCGTATGCGTCTCGGTCCTTTGAATGAACAGATATTCACTTGGGCTAATGTGCCATTAAGTGTGCTACAAGCATCCATTTGGATTAATGCTCTGGCAGTGTTCACAAGTGCGGTTATCGGTGTTCCTTTGGAACAGACCATCGTCGTCGCGGGCTGTGTCGTGCTATTTATGTCTCTTGTCGGCGGTAGTTGGGCAGTTGTAGCTTCAGACTTCATGCAAATGATCATTCTGACGACGATGACATTAGTCACAGGTGCTGTAGCAATTTGGAAATCTGGAGGTTTGATGCCACTTATGGAAGCTGGGCTCCCTGAGCAGCCATTCGTAGGTGACGGATATAACCACACTTACCTGTTTGTAGGCTGGTTCATTTTCATGTTCATTAAACAGTTCTTCAGTACAAACAACATGGTTGATTCCTATCGCTATATTTCCGCTAAAGACACCAAGAACGCGCGCAAAGCGGCGATGCTAGCAGGTACGTTAATGCTGATCGGTCCAGTTCTTTGGTTTGTTCCTGCATGGTATGTTGCTGCGCATTACCCTGACACAAGTACCTGGGGCCTTGCAGGTCTTGGTAATAAAGTAGCGGATGCAACCTACTTTATGTTTGTTAGTCGAGAAATGCCAGTCGGCATGGTAGGACTCATGCTCGCAGCGATGTTTGCGGCTACAATGTCTTCGATGGATTCGGCGCTGAACAGAAATGCAGGCATCATTCTTAAGAGTGTGTACGAACCATACTTCTGTAAGAATCATTGTGAAAAGCACCTCATTTTTGTTAGTAAGCTGCTAACTGCGATGTTTGGTATCGTAATCATCATTGCAGCGCTGTTCTTAACGTCACTGAAGGAGTTCGGTCTATTCGATTTGACTATGCTCATTAGTACGCTAATTGGCTTCCCAATTTTGATTCCTTCTATTATGTGTTTCTTCGTCCGTAAAACACCTGATTGGGCGGGATGGGGTACGGTTTTAGTGGGTATGATGGTTTCCGGTACTATTGCATTCGGAATGACTCCTGAGGTGATTGAGTCTATTCTGAACTTGGAACAACCGCTCACCTCTCGTGAGTACACTGAGATGAAGTCGGTGACCTTGGGCTTGATTGGTCACATGAGTATTACGCTTCCATTCTTTGTGCTATCTCAATATTTCTACAAAGGTCATTCTGAGCAGAGACAAAAAGAGGTTGATCAGTTCTTCTCTAACGTTGATACCGAAGTGATTGTAGAAGATACACCACAAAGTATTGCAATGGATAACCGCCAGAATGGTGTACTAGGTAAGATGGTTCTGATCGCGTCATTATTCATATTAAGCTTGACGTTAGTACCAAACCCTATGTGGGGTAGAATGCTGTTTGTTATTATCGCAGCGATTCTGGCTCTTGTTGGTGTTCTTCTAGTTAAATCTAAGCGTTCTGTAGAAACAACAACAGTCACAAAACAAGAAGTTAACGCATAAGCCGTATAAAATACTTTAAGTTGAAACCACTTCCTACGTTGGAAGTGGTTTTTTTATGAAATAAAGTTCTAATTTGCAAAAAATGACACTCTTTAGGGCAGAATCGGGCATTTTGAAAAATTTGCCTTCCGGTATTATTAAATTATCAAATCGGAGGTTGCTATGAATTATTTTCTAGCCGTAGATATAGGTGCATCTAGTGGTAGACACTTACTAGGCTCTCTACAAAATGGCAAAATCATTCTCGAAGAGATTTACAGATTTACTAATAAGTTGTCAGAAGAAGATGGTCAGCTATGTTGGGATTTAGAGTCACTATTTTCTCATGTTCTATTAGGTCTTGAAGAGTGTACGAGGCTAAATAAAATCCCGAAGAGTATTGGTATTGATACTTGGGGTGTTGATTATGTTTTACTTGATAACCAAGATAATATAATTGGTAATACGGTTTCTTATCGTGATGAACGCACAAAAGGCATAATGGAATCGATATGCGATCAGGTCGGTTGTAAAGAGATTTACAATAAAACTGGTATTCAGTTCATGAGCTTTAATACGTTATATCAACTGAGTTCAATGGATCGTGAAGATAAAAATCGCGCTGAGTCTTTCCTTATGATTCCTGATTACCTTAACTTCCTACTGACTGGTGAGAAGGTTAATGAGTATTCAAATGCTACGACAACTCAGATGTTTAATGTAAACAGTGACCAATGGGACAAAGACCTCCTTGAAGTTGCTGGTGTAAAGCCCGATATTTTTGGCAAGGCTCAACTCCCTGGACACTGTATTGGACGCCTCAAAGACAGCATTGTAGAGAAGATCGGTTTTGATTGTGAAGTCGTACTGCCGGCGACTCATGATACTGGTTCAGCGTTCATCGCAAGTGTATTCGATATCGAAGAAGAAGGGGTAATTCTAAGCTCTGGGACTTGGTCGCTATTAGGTAAGGAAGTAGAAAAGCCTATCGTTTCAGATATGTCTAGAAATAACAATTTTACCAATGAAGGTGGATACAATAAACGATTCCGCTTCTTAAAAAACATTATGGGTCTATGGATTATTCAAGAGGTATCTAGAATTCTTGATTACAGGTATTCATACGCAGAGTTGGCTCAAATGGCGAGAGAGTCCAAAGACTTTACTTCGGTAATTGACGTAAACAATGAACGGTTTTTTGTTAGTGAAAACATGATCGAAGAAATCGTCGATTATTGTAAAGAGACAGGTCAGCCGTATCCAACTGAAATAGGGGAGATTTGCATTTGTGTTTACCGCAGTCTTGCTAAGTGCTACTCGGAATTTATCAATGAAATGGTTGAGGTTACAGGTAAAAAGATTAGCAAGATTAATATCATTGGTGGTGGAAGTAAGAACGAGCTTCTCAATGAATTAATTGCAGAAGAGACAGGAAAAGAAATTGTAGTTGGTCCAGTAGAGGCTACAGGTATGGGTAATATCATGGTTCAGATGTTATCAATGGGTGAGATTAATAGTTTAGAAACAGCGAAAAGCTACGTGAAGAATAGTATATAAGTAGGAATGATCATGCAAAACACTTTGAAAGATAGATATGAATTAAGCAAGTCCCTATATGCAAAATGGGGGATTGATGTAGATGCTGTTTTAGAAAAGCTAAAAAACGTTAAGGTATCTATTCACTGCTGGCAAGGTGACGATGTCACTGGCTTTGAAGAAGCACGCCACGAGTTGTCTGGCGGTATTTCTGCAACAGGTAGCTACCCAGGAAAAGCAACAAATGCTCAAGAGCTGCGAGCTGACTTAGATAAAGCGTTGAGTTTAATTCCTGGTACGCACAAGATTAACCTTCATGCGCTTTACGCGGAAACACATGGTGAAGTGGTAGAACGTGATGAGTTAAAGCCAGAGCATTTTGCAGGCTGGGTAGAGTGGGCTAAAGAGCGTGGTTTAGGTCTAGATTTTAACCCAAGCCTATTCTCACACCCTAAAGCAAGTGATGGCTTGACGCTTTCTCACCCAGATAAAGAAGTGCGCGATTTTTGGGTTAAACACTGTATCGCTTCACGAAAAATCGGTGAATACCTAGGCAAAGAACTCGATCAAACCTGTTTGACTAATATCTGGATTCCAGATGGTTACAAGGACACTCCAAGCAATCGCTTTGAGCCTCGTCAGCGCCTTAAAGAGTCTTTAGACGAAATTTTCGCGGTAGAAGTTGATGAGAAGTACAACAAAGATTCAGTTGAATCGAAAGTATTTGGCATTGGTGTAGAGTCATACACAGTAGGTTCTCATGAGTTCTACATGGGCTACGCGATTGCTAACAATAAATTGTGTTTGCTTGACAACGGCCACTACCACCCTACTGAGTCTGTTGCAGATAAGATTTCATCAATGTTGCTTTACCAAGACGAATTAGCGCTACACGTGACTCGCCCAGTACGTTGGGATAGCGACCACGTAGTAACGTTCAATGATGAAGTGAAGGAAATCGCTAAAGAGCTTGTTCGCACTGACAGCTTAGATAAAGTCTACCTAGGTTTAGACTTTTTCGATGCGAGCATCAACCGTGTAGCTGCATGGGTATTAGGTACACGTAATATGCAAAAAGCGCTGCTAGAAGCGATGCTGATGCCAAATGACAAGTTAACTCAGCTTCAAAATGAAGGTGACTTTACTCAACGTTTGGTTCTTATGGAAGAGCTGAAGACATATCCACTAGGTGACATTTGGAACTACTTCTGTGAAATCAATGACGTTCCGGCGAACGAAGATTGGTTTAGAGCGGTTGAGATTTACGAAGAAGACGTTTTGCTTAAGCGAGGTCAGTAATGGAACAGTTAGCATTTGTTAAAGAATTCACAAAAACAACTCAAGATGCATGGCTAAAAGGCTGGCATGAGCGCAATGGCGGTAATTTGTCTTACCGACTTACTGACTCTGAAGTGCAAGAAGCGCGTCCTTTTTTCTCTGAGTCTGACGCTTGGATTGATATTGGTGTTGCAGTACCAAACCTTGCTAATCAGTATTTTATGGTGACAGGAAGCGGCAAGTACTTTCGAAATGTAGAGGTTTGCATCGAAGAGAACGCTGGTGTTATCCAGGTTTCACAGGATGGCACTCAGTACAAAGTATTATGGGGATTAACCAATAATGCTAAGCCGACAAGTGAGCTGCCAGCTCACCTCATGAATCATTCGGTTAAGTATGATGTCACCGGTGGTCAGCACCGTGTGGTGATGCACTCACATACAACGAATCTCATTGCCCTTACGTTTGTGCTACCGCTTGAAGCAGAGACGTTCACTCGTGAATTGTGGGAGATGGCAACGGAGTGTCCAGTTGTCTTCCCTGCTGGTGTCGGTATTGTTCCTTGGATGGTACCTGGTGGCAAAGCGATTGCTGAGCATACCAGTGAGCTTATGAAAAAGTATGATGTAGCGATTTGGGCTCACCACGGCACTTTCTGTTCGGCTGAAGACTTGAGTTTAGCCTTTGGTCTGATGGATACAGTAGAGAAAGCAGCAGAGATCCTCGTGAAAGTACTCGCTATGGGTGGCAAACGTCAGACGATTCAACCTCAAGAGTTTAAAGAGCTAGAGTCTGCATTTAACGTAAAACTCAATGAGAAAGTGCTGGCTTAAGGAGGCGTTAAGTGATTAGAAAAGCGTTTAAACTCAAAGTCAATGAAGGGCAATTTGAAGAATATAAATTGCGTCATGACAATGTGTTTCCAGAGTTAGTGCAAGAGCTTAAGTCCGCAGGGGCAAAAAATTACTCTATTTTTCTAGACGATGAAACCGGTTGCCTATTTGGGTATGTGGAGTTAGACTCTGTTGAAAAATGGAACGACGTTTCAAAATCTGAGGCGTGTCAGAAGTGGTGGAAGTACATGGATGATATTATGGATACGAATCCAGATATGAGTCCTAAGTCTACCGAGCTACGAGAGATGTTTTATCTTGCGTAGTGATTTGATTGCTAGAGAAGAAACGCAGAAAGTATCAAGAGGAAATTATGAAGAAGCCTAACATTATTGTTATTTTTAGTGACCAACAGCGTTGGGACACTTTAGGCTGTTACGGTCAAGAGTTACCTGTTACTCCGAATCTAGATGAGCTTGCTCGAGATGGTGTGATGTTCGAGAACGCATTTACCGTCAACCCTGTATGTGGTCCAACGCGTTCTACGATGCAGACGGGTCTGTATCCTACAGAGACAGGCTGTTTTAGAAATGACATCATTTTACCTGAAGATAAAAAAACAGTCGCACACTTCTTATCTGATGAAGGGTACAGTGTAGGTTATGTCGGTAAGTGGCACTTAGCATCAAACAATACTGCCCATGAAGGGTTTGTCGTTGCCGCTCCCACTGAAAGTTCTGGTGAGACGATCGACAACTGCTTTACAGCGATTCCAAAACAGTATCGTGGTGGCTACAAAGATTTCTGGGTAGCTTCAGATATTTTGGAAGGTACGTCGCATGGCTACGGTGGCCATATGTTTGATATTGATGGCAATAAAGTCAGCTGGGATGAAGATGTGTATCGCGCAGACTTCCTAACTGATTTGACGACGGACTACATTAAAAACTTCGAAGAAGAAAAGCCGTTTTTCTTATTCCTTTCTTACCTTGAACCTCATCATCAAAATGACAGAAAAACCTATGAAGGCCCTCATGGCTCGAAAGAGAAGTGGAGTGACTTCAAAGTTCCTGGTGATTTAGCGCCGTTTGTAAATGGTGATTGGGCGGAAGAGTACCCAGATTACTTGGGTTGTTGTCATAACCTGGACGAAAACGTAGGTAAGATTCGTCAAGCCGTTAAGGACAAGGGACTTGATGATAATACAGTTATCGTTTATTTGAGCGATCACGGTTCGCACTTTAAGACCCGAAATGGTGAGTACAAGCGTTCGTGTCATGATTCTTCTATCCGTATTCCGTTTGTGATTTATGATCCACGCGCAAAAGCGGGTCAGGTGATTGATGATCATGCGAGTATTATTGATGTCGTTCCGACACTCCTTAAAGCCGCTGGAATCAAGGTCCCAAGTTACATGCAAGGACAACCATTGCAGGATCTGTATCTAGATCAAGCTACAAAAGAGAACGTGAGCTTTATCCAAATCAGTGAATCTCAAGTAGGTCGTGCGATTCGTACTGACCAGTGGACTTACTCAGTATCTGCGCCAGATCAGAGCGGTCTGTTGGAAAAAGATAGTGATGTCTATCAAGAAGAGTTTTTGTATAACCTGGCTGAAGACCCGAATCAGCTAGAAAACTTGATTGCAAACTCAGATCTTAATGACGTGAAAGCAACACTTAAGCAACTTTTGTTGGACGAGATTTACAGAATAGAGGGTACTCGCCCAGAAATTATAGAAGCTTAATTTTCCCCCAGTGTAAACCAGCATAGGCATTAGCCATAGTTTGAGTCTTAACAAGAGTAGGGGCTTAAACTATGGCAAGTGCAAAGGAGTTCTTATGAGCGTACAAGGCGACGAAAAAACGAGAAAGCGAATTCAAAAAATCAATTGCTTGCGTGAGTTAACGAGAAAGAAACGTAAAACCGAGTTTCGAGAACAGGCATCTCAGCAAATTAATATAGCAAGAGAGATTAAATACGCTTCAGTTAGATAATGACAACAATAATGCTGTAAAAGGTCCAAATACAAAGATGTATTTGGACCTTTTTTCATTTATGCACAGCAGCGTTTGTATTTGTTGCCGCTACCACAAGGGCACAAGGCATTGCGGCTTACCTTTTGATTTGGTTGTTGCTCGGTCTGGTAGTTCATAATAAGTGCAGGCGACTGTCCATTCTTAATGAGCTTCGCCATAAATGCCATAGCATGCTGGCTATGATCAAAAAAGCGATAGTAGCCTTCACATAGGAAATTGTGGTCTAGTTTTCCGGTGGGGCCAGGTAAGAAACGATGTTTTGGGCAACCGCCGTGACAAGCAAAACGATAACGACAAGATTGGCATTTGCTATTGAGTAGTTGCGATTTATTCATACCGAACTCAATCGCTTCTGCGCTGTTATTCATCGTTGTAATGTCCGTGCTGTGGATGTTCCCCAGCTTGTACTCCGGATAGACATAGTGGTCACACTGGTAAAGGTCACCATTCGCTTCTATTGCGAAAGCATGCCCACATCGTGGCGCAAAAACACAGATTGGGCTTGGCTGTCCTACCCAAGTCGATAAGGTAGCATCGAACTGCTGAACGAATATTTGGCCAACATCATTTTTTACCCAATAGTCGAATATCTTATTCAGAAACTGACCGTATTCTTTGGGTTTGACTGACCACTTGGTGACTTTTCCGTGTTTTTCGTCTGGGTTGACTAACCAGGTATCGTCATTGTTTATATCTGAAGCTTCTCTTTCGACAAGGGGGATAAATTGGATAAAGTTTGACCCAATGCTCTTTAGATATTGATAGGTTCTTAAGGGGTGTTTGACGTTCTTGTCATTGACTACAGTGAGTGTATTGAACTCGACGTTGTGTTGCTTCAGTAATTTTATCGCTTTGAGTACTTTATCATGTGTCCCTCGACCACTGGTATTGGTTCTATATGCGTCATGAAGATCTTCAGGTCCATCGATAGAAACGCCAATGAGAAAGTTGTTGTTTTTGAATAGTTCGCACCATTCATCGTTGATAACGATACCGTTGGTTTGAAAGGCATGTGAGATGGTTTTATGGCTGCCATATTTTTCACAAAGTTCGATGACTTTTTTATAGAAATCGATGCCCAATAAAGTCGGCTCTCCGCCTTGCCATGCGAATTGAACGTTTTCGCCACTCTGAGCCTCAATGTATTGCTGAATGAAGACTTCGAGGGTTTCTTCGTTCATTCTCCAGTTTTTCTGTCTTTCTGGGTATAGTTTTTCTTTCTCAAGATAAAAGCAGTATTCACAGTCGATGTTACACACCGAGCCTGATGGTTTTGCCATGACATGACAGTTGGTTATTGAGTTCATTTGTTATCCTATGAAATGACTTTACCTAGCATTGTCCAGACGTATGCCAAGGCGAGTAAAAATATTATCGTTGAAACAAAGAGTTTGGCGAGATCCGTGCGCCATAGGGTACAAGCACAGGCTAAAAGCATAGCGAAAATACTTGTAACACAGATGATAAGGTTCGGGTGCGCAAGAGCGAATCGGAACAATACGATACCAATGCCAAACAGAACAAGTTGTGTTCTCAACCAGGAAAGAGCCGTTCGCTCCTTTTGGAGTCCATTGACCTGATTCATATGGTGATAGCCAAGGATATGGTGATGGTGAGAATTAAAAGTATTGCACTCATGAGTTTCATGTTTGAAGTGTAGCGAAGCTCCTTGTTGTGCCTCATCGCTTGCTCGTTGAGAGACCATCGACGATAGGCATAGATAGCGACCAAACCAGAGCAGACGCATAAGAAACATGAAATGATCAAACGTATGGTTGGATTGGCTAAGTCAGGTGTTAACTGATCTAGGGCTATTGCTCCTGCGAGCAGCGCAAGTGAAGTTCTGATCCAAGCGAGGTAGGTTCGTTCATTTGCGAGTGAAAAACGATAGTCTGGCGCGGTGCCTTCATCTCTCCATCTTTTGCTTTTTTTAGAGTACAGTTTTTTCACAAAGTACTTTCCTTTGGTTTGTTTCGATAGCGGTCAAGTTTATTGAGATCTAAAGGGTGGGGTTTGCGGTGTTGCTTACACAACACACCGGACTCTTTGAGTGATTTGCAAAAGCGGATGACCGTTGTTACATCAGTTGCACTGTATTCACTGATCTCTCGATAGGTCCATGGATACTGGGGGTAATAGGTGAAAAAATGGTGTATCGTATCAATAATTCGATTTTTAGCGTTGAAGGCACTGAACTGCACCAAGCGTTTTTCTGCCTCGCCTAACTCTTGACAGACTTCGATTGCTAGATCCCTTGCAAGCTCTGGTGACAAGTGTTGCAAAGATTCAAAGTCTTTGACCACAACTTTTCGTACTTTACTCGCTTCCATTGCTCGAGATGTTGCTGGGTAACGTTGACCAGTAAATAGAGAGCGATAGCCAAAGAAAGAACCTGGACCATAAAGCCTAAGAAGTGACTCTTTACCAGTATCGGCTACTTGATACAGCCCAATAAAACCTTCTTCCACGTAGTAAAAGCCACAAGATTCAGTGTTACTTATATAGACAGGTTCTCTTTTTGTGACATTGATCAAACTTGCTGTGCTGCATAACGAATACTGAGATATTGGTTTCATCGACTAACTATGGCCTCCCTTATTAATAGATTTATTGTACTGGAAATAAATCATTGTAAATATGATCAAAGCCATAAATTAAAAACATGGTGGTACGATAGACTAAATTTATTGAAATAATGTTTTGTTTGTCTTTGGTGAGGGTTGGGATGAGTGTTTTTGAGTTGTTAATGAGTGTATGGTCGTCAGATGGCGTATTACTAAAATTAGTACTTGGAAGTATCTTCGGCCTATGCCTAGGGCTGACAGGTGTCGGTGGAGGTGTTCTACTGATTCCGATGTTACAACTTTTTTGTGGCATGTCCCCAGTTCTTGCCGTAGGAACAGCCAGCATGATTTCTGCCATGGTGAAAATCAACGCGTCGTTTCTTCATATTAAGGCGAGGAATGTTTCTTGGAAGAAGATCATCTTATTGTTCGTTGGAGCGGTTCCAGTCACACTATTGGTCACCCAAGTCGTTGTTTACTTTAATGCACATCCTTTTTACTCAGACGTTACTCAAACAACGATAGCTTGGTTGGTGACTATCGTAATGGTGGGGTCATTGATATCAGTGTTTTCTAAATACAGAAGCAACAAAAGTGGTACAGACCTTTCCTCTGATGCTAAACCCAATGCTAAAAAAGCGATCATGTCTGGAATGTTTTGCGGTTCAGTTTTGGGATCAACTGGAGTCGGTGGAGGGGTTCTACTGCTGCCGGTGCTCAACAGTGTCCTCCAAGTAGATATCAAGAAGGCAATAGGGTCTTCGGTTGTACTAGCACTATTTTTGTCTGCAATCGCAGCTGTGGGTTATGCCAGTGGCGGTCAGTCAGATATCCATACAGCGATACTGTTTTTTGTTGGTTCATTTATCGGTGTACCGATCGCAGCTCAATTAATGAAGCGTATGTCAGAAAGTCATGTTTATCTGGTGACCATGTTAGTGATATCGGTAAGTTTATTCTCTTATATCACATTGTAAATTTTAATCAGAATTGTGTCGGGTTTAATCAGTAACTTTAGTTATTGTCGTTAAATACCCCATGGCTAAAGCGTTTGTACGACATGGTTCTATGTTGTGATTTGAAGTTTTTAATTATAATTGTTTAGGGAAAATGATATGGCTTTTACTTTAGCACTTCCAAAAATTAATATTTCTGGTGAAGAGGCAATCAAGGAGTTTGTGGCGCTTTTAGCAAGCAAGGACAGTGGACATGGGTTCATTATTGCCGATCAAGCTCTCGAGCAGCTCGGTCTACTTGAACCATTACTTAAAGAGTTAGACCAGAATCAACTCGTTTTTAGTTGTTTTACAGATACGGTCCCAAACCCAACGGTTAGCGTCGTCAATAGTGCTTTTGAAGCGTTTCAGGCTTCAGGTGCTGATTACATTATCGGTTTTGGTGGTGGTAGCGCTATTGATACAGCGAAAGCAGTTAAGATTCTAACAGCAAACCCGAAGCCAATTACACTTTATACTGGTGTTGGTCATGTGAAGAACCCAGGTGTACCTCTTTATGCAATCAATACGACTGCTGGCACTGCGGCTGAGGTGACTAGCAACGCTGTGATTACTGATGAAGCAACAAAGGTGAAATGTGTCATCATTGACAGCAACATCATTCCAGATGCTTCAGTGAATGATCCTTCAATCATGCTAGGCTTGCCTGCTGATGTTACCGCTGCAACCGGAATGGATGCACTCACTCATGCAATTGAAGCGTATGTTTCTGTTGGTGCGCATACTTTAACTGACCATTCAGCATTAGAATCTGTTCGTGTTATTAGTAAATACCTCCCTCACGCGGTAGAAGATGGATCAAACTTCGAAGCTCGAGAAATGATGGCGTTAGGGCAGTTTTTAGCAGGTATGGCATTCAACAGTGCAGGTTTGGGAATGGTACATGCTATGGCACATCCTGCCGGCGCGCACAAAAACTTGCCACATGGTGTTTGTAATGCAATTTTGTTGCCTATTGTATGTGAGTTCAATCGTCCTTACCGCGTAGAAAAATTTGCAAATTTGGCATCAGCTTTGGGTTGCAGAACCGAAGGGTTGTCGCAAGAACAAGCGAGTTTAGAGGCTGTTAGAGCTATTCGTGAACTTAGTGAAAGAGTCGGTATTCCAAAAGGTTTCGCAGAATTTGGTGTCACTAAGCAGGATGTTGAATCATGGGTAGAGAGCGCATTAGCCGATCCATGTGCTGGTGGAAATCCAGTGGCAATGACGGCAGATGATGTACTTAATTTGTACGTTGAGTCTTTAGGCTCATAATTATCCGTAAGGTCACTCAATGACTTACTAAAGAAATTGAGCGACAAATCTAAAAAATTAATAAAACACCATTTCACATTTGTGATATGGTTTTTTTTTGTTTTTACAGGGGTTATTAAATGTTCAGTGATTTAAAGGATAAACGCATCATCATTACAGGCTCAACCAGTGGAATTGGCCTCGCGGCAGCGAAGTTTTTAGCTACTAGCGGGGCATTCGTCACATTGACCTCTTATCGACGTCACGACAACATTGAACAAACGATTGCTGAGATTGAGTCTCTAGGTGGTCGAGCAAAATTCTATCAGGTAGATTTTTCTAATGCAGAAGCATGCAAAGATTTTGTGACTAAGTTTGTAGACGAACATGGTGGTATCGATGTTTTGATTAACAATGTGGGCGGTCTCGTTGATAGGAAGCAATTAGAAGACATTGATGCTGAATTTTTTGATGATGTCGCCTACCTAAACATGCGTTCGGCTATGGATATGGTTCGTTTGTGTCTACCGCATTTGAAAAAATCGGGTTCAACTAATGATTGGTCTGCATCTGTTATCAGTGTTGGTTCGATCGCTGCGTATTCTGGTGGCGGCCCAGGAGCCTCACTTTACGCAGCATCAAAAGCGTGGTTGCATACAGTGAACCGTTCTTGGGCAAAGAACTATGCCAAGGATAATGTGCGTTTTAATATTATTGCACCAGGTACAGTTGATACCGCATTTCATGCAGATAAAAATGATGCAGATAAAGAACGCATGAGTAAGGGCATACCAATGGGAAGGTTGGGAACGGCAAATGAGATGGCGCCAACGTTTGGATACCTTGCATCACATATTATGTCAGGTTATGTGACGGGGCAGATCCTTCACATCAATGGTGGGCAATACATGTCGTAATGCTTGATAGCATTGGATGTTAAGAATCATTGAAAGCCAGTCAGATTGTAATGCCTGACTGGCTTAGAAAGATGAGATTAGATATCCAGATCAATCACTTGTAGATGAAGTGGGCGAGACGTACCTTCAGAGCGCTCCATTAAGTAGTAATACAACTTACCATCTTTGATGTGAACTTTGCCGTGGCTAAATTGCTTACCAGAGTCAGCTTCATAAACTCTCTCGAAGTCGTTTGTACCGCCTTTCGCCTTCTCAACGTAAGGTCTACCTTGTTTATTTAGGCCAATGATATAAATATCGTCCCCAGCGGTATGAATGTTAGTTGCACCAGCAAACTCATCAGTAATGATAAAGTCATCTGCACCTGCGGGTTTATACGAATGAAGGTGAACCATCTCAAAGTCTGGGCGCTTGTTATCTCTTGATTTAACGCGGCTAATGATATGAATGTCACCTTTTTCTGTCACAGTCCAGTCGAAGTTCTGGACGATATGGACCGAATCTTGTTCGGTGTGAGAGATGTAATCACCGGGCTCAAATACTTTAATTTCATCAGTATTGACTAGAGGAAAAGACATGCTTTCCCCTCTGTGGTTTTTCCAATTACCTTCGCCACTTGGGTGGTCAGAGTAGGCATAAAACACGCCGTTTTGGTATACGTATTTGTCATCGCGTTTCGCGCGTTGCTGAAATCCAACTCTCAACTTATCGTTGACGTACTTCATACTGCCGTAAAGACCCCAATCGTAGTCATTTCCGTGTGATTTCGCATCAAGTACGTTGAATTGGCTCCATTCTGTCCATTTGCTGTCATCGGCATTGTAGTGAGCGAAAACATAGCCTCCGTTGTTGTTGCCGCCTTTTCTCATATAAACCAGCAATGTCCCGTCGGTGTTGGTAAAGAACGTTGGGTATGTCAGACCAGAATAGTTGTCGTAATCAATTTCGCCAGTTAGGCTTAAATGCTTGTAGTCATTCTCACCTTCATTTACAGAAGATGTATCTTTCACAAACTTATCTAAAGTGAATTCATCATCTGATACATCAGCAGCGCCTGCAACACTGTAAGAGTAACGGAAATAGTCATTACTGAAACTTCCATCGGCAGGTCGGTCTGTGCCATAGGCATGCATATCATAGAGCATATGAATCGTACCATCGATAGGGCTGATCGCGACTGAAATGTAGTTATGTGATTCACCGATATGTCTTTGACCTAGGAAACCGGTGTGGCGATGTGGAAATTCAATAGTTTTTATTGTGCCAGTTTTCGTATTGTAACGAGAAAGCATAACCTCTCGATTTTGCTTGCCGCCTTTATACCAAGTAAGGAATATGTAGTCTTTATACTTCTTTATGCTATCACCATGAGCGGAGATATGAGGCCCAAAGAAATAGTCATAAGTTTCAGTGCCGTTATCTTCGGCAAAGCGAGCTACCTTTTTACCATCAAAATGCAACGCACCATTGGTGATCTGTACTTCGCTTTCTAGAACTACAGATGCATTCGCCACTCCTAGTGGCATCAAGAACATTGCACCAATCAATGCTTTAGTACGAAAACCATTAAGATTATTTTTCATTATATTTCCTAAAGTAGGTTTGAATTCTTCAGTATTGGAGACTTAAATAGTCAAAATTAATGATACTTTTCATTAGCTTAAAAGTGCATGTCTTGAGTTGCGTTTTTGCATAGCATATTTTGCTCGCAAACACATATGTCAATAATTAAGTCCTTTATAAAATGTTATATAAGTTCTCTAATTGCAGGTACCAGGGCAAAAAATGCCGTCTTTGATGGCAAATATTGATATGGAATTTATTGCTTGATGGTCTCGATAAGTGAGCTTGTGTGATTGTGTTCAAACTAGCAACACTGAAATTCCGTTGATCACACAATGTATGATAATCCAACTTAGGGGTAAGTGACTGATTATGATGGATAAAAATCAAAAATCGGGGGTTGTTAGAATTTCATGAAACATAACATATAGATTGAAACGTTTCATAATGAGGTTTCGCTCACAGTTGCGTTTATTAATGAGTGGCAAAATATATTTAAAGAAAATTCAAATAGTAGGAATGGCTAACACTATTTGTTAGTCATTAATTAGAGTTAATTTTACGTTGTGAGGTTTAAAGTGTCGTTAATGAAAGAAGAAAGCAGAAAGCAACTACTTTTTGTAGAGGCGATTAAAACGGATATTATTAATTCAATTGAAAGAAATGCACCTATCATCGGAAACCGTAATCCAATGGTAGGTGCTGGACCAAACGATCATAGTTGGGTGTATCCAGAGGATTATTTTTGGACAGATTCATTCTGGACAGGGCAACTTTGGTTTGCGTATATGATTACAGGGAAAACTGAATACAAAAATATGGCGCGAATGCGAAACGCGCATTTGAACAAAATCCTAGATACCCCACTATGGTTAAACCATGATTTGGGCTTTGAGTTCAGCTTGTCTGCAGTTGCAGACTACAAATTAACGGGTTGTCAGGAGGCTAGAAAGCTTGGTTTGCGAGCTGCGGAAGCGCTGCGAAGTCGCTACAACTGGCATGGTAAATATATTTTGGCGTGGACTGCAGGTAGCGGAAATAAAGCACACGCAGAGAGTGTCCAAGGCAAAATTATCATTGATTGTATGGAAAACCTGTCTCTCTTGATGTGGGCTTACCACGAGACAAACAACGAATCGTTTAAGGAAGCTGCAATTGGTCACGCCGAAACATCAATGAAATACATTATTCGTGATGACTATAGTACTTATCATACCTATGACTTTGACCCAGCGACCAATGCCCCCATTGGCGGAAAAACGCACCAAGGTTATGCAGATGAGTCATGTTGGAGCCGTGGTCAAGCATGGGCGATCCACGGTTACGCTCAGTTGGCTCTTATCACCGGTGAGCAAAAGTTTGCGGAAGTCAGCGAGAAATGTACTGAATACATGCTTTCTAAAATAACGGAAGATTTTGTACCAGTATGGGACTACTTACTACCTAAAAATGAAATCCAATACAAGGATACGTCTGCAGGTGCAGTAACGTCTGCTGGGCTCTTTATTCTCTCAGAGTTGTTCAAATCTTATGGTGATCAAGATAAATCGGACTACTACAGAGAGCTCGGAATGAAAATGTTAATCGCTTTACGTGACAATTATGACCTTACTGATGACATAAATGCTCAAGGGCTTTTGTCAGATTCCGCATCATCTGTTCCACATGCGAAACTTAGAGATCAAGAGAATTTAGCAAACGCTATGTTGCCGTATGGAGATTACTACTATTTCGAAGCTGTCTTGAGAGCACTTGGTCACAAGGATTTGTTCTGGTAATCAATGAGTTCTAAAGGAAATTAACTTAATTGCCGATGATGTAGAAAGTTACGAACCTCAGATATTTTTCAAAACATTAAGGCAATTTTTTGCAAATATTAATTAAGGATGAAGTAATGGATTTGAATGTATTGATCATTGGCTTTTACTTTCTATTTTTAGTCGCTATCGGTTGGATGTTTAGGAAGTTTACCAATTCTACTAGTGATTACTTTAGAGGTGGCGGTAATATGCTGTGGTGGATGGTTGGTGCCACAGCTTTCATGACTCAGTTTAGCGCTTGGACCTTCACAGGCGCAGCCGGTAAGGCCTACCAAGACGGTTTTGTTGTCGCGTTCATTTTTGTTGGTAACGCACTCGGTTACTTGATGAATTACGTATACTTTGCGCCAAGATGTCGACAGTTACGTGTTGTGACGATCATTGAAGCGATACGTATCCGTTTCGGCAAAACAAATGAGCAAGTCTTTACTTGGTCATCGATGCCTAATAGCGTGATCTTTGCGGGTATATGGCTGAATGGTCTAGCTGTAATAGGTTCTGGCCTATTTGGTTTTGATATGACTTCAACCATTATCTGTACTGGTTTAGTTGTTTTGGTGATGTCGGTTACAGGTGGCTCTTGGGCGGTAATAGCATCAGATTTTATGCAAATGGCTGTTATCATGGCCGTGACAACTACTTGTGCAATTGTAGCAATCATTAATGGTGGTGGTGTTTCTGAGATTGTAAGTAATTTTCCAATGAAAGAAGGTATGTCTTTTGTTTCGGGTAATAACATCAACTACCTGAGCATTTTCATTCTGTGGGTTGTGTTTATTTTCCTTCAGCAATTCAGTATTACTAATAACTTATTAAATTCATATAGATACCTAGCTGCAAAAGATTCGAATAACGCACGTAAAGCCGCGCTGCTTGCGTGTTTTCTAATGACGATAGGCCCAATCATTTGGTTTATGCCATCTTGGTATATGGCAGGACAAGGTGTTGATTTAAATAGCGTATACCCTGATGCTGGCGCTAAGGCAACCGACTTTGCTTACCTATACTTTGTTAATGAATATATGCCGGTCGGTATGGTAGGGCTTCTGATGTCAGCAATGTTTGCAGCCACCATGTCATCTATGGACTCAGGCTTAAACCGAAACTCAGGAATATTCGTTAAGAACTTCTACCAATCTATTTTGCGACCTAAGGCGACAGAAAAGGAATTAGTCGCTGTTTCAAAAATCACGTCAACGGTATTTGGTCTTCTAATTATTCTTGTAGCGCTGTTTATCAACTCGTTAAAAGGGCTAAGTCTGTTTGACACCATGATGTATGTGTCAGCACTTATTGGCGTTCCGATGACGATTCCAGCATTGCTAGGTATCTTCATCAGAAGAACACCGGACTGGGCAGGTTGGGGAACACTGGTTGTCGGCGGTCTAGTTTCCTACATTGTTAGCTTCCAAGTTGACCTTCAATCAGTAGGTGCAATGTTTGGAATGACAGATCTGACATCGCGAGAGCTTGCAGACTTGAAAGTAGTAGTGTCACTGGGTTCACATTTAATATTCACTGCTGGTTTCTTCTGCTTATCTACGCTGTTTTATAAACCTCTATGTGATGAACGTGAAGAGGAAGTTGAGCGTTTCTTCCATAACCTGAACACACCAGTTGTTGCTGAAAATGACGAACAAGAAGGGCTAGATAATAGTCAGAGAAGAATGTTAGGAACTTTAATTGCGACGGTTGGTATTGCAATAATGGCACTGTTTGTTTTACCTAACCCGTTCTCTGGCAGAATGATCTTCGTTCTATGCGGCTCGTTAGTGTTCATAGTCGGGTTGCTACTCGTGAAGTCTGTGAAGTACAAGGCTGATGAATTACAAAAAGTAAATAATACCTAGCAATTTACTTAGTTGTAACTTCCACAAAGATGGCAGTCTACTTAATGAATACCTAAAGTGAACTGCCATAAATAACTAATTATCAAATATCACTATGCAATTCATGTTGTAGGGTCGTCTTTTATCCAAGCAAATGAATTAATTAGAAGAAATTACAAGAACTTTGGAGAGTGAAGTGGTTAATAAAGTCGCTGTCAATATAAAAGGTGAAACTGGCTCTTGGGGTGATCAAGGAGATGGTACTTATACCAACCCTGTATTAAATGCTGATTATCCTGACTCAGATATCGAAAGAGTAGGGGATACCTACTATATGATCACATCGAAGCAACACATGTGTCCTGGTATGCCGATAATGAAGTCTAATGATTTAGTTAATTGGTCACATGTCGGGTTTGGATTCAACTCCTTATCATGGGCTCCAGAATATAACTGGGACAGAATGAATGGCTATTCATTTGGTGTATGGGCTGGTGATTTAGCATATAACGATGGTACGTGGTACATCTACCAAGTTGATTATAAACATGGGCTAATGGTAACTACGGCAAAGAATATTGAAGGTCCTTGGAGCGAACCTACCATTCTTCTTCCAAAAGAAAAGGTGATGGATGACCCAGCGGTTTATTGGGACCATGAAACGGGGAAAGCTTATTTAATCGTTAATACTGGTAGCTTGCAAAAACAACCTGGTGATGAGTCTGAAGAAAATGAAAATAGACTTTATGAAATGAGTTGGGATGGTTTGACGATATTAGACGATGGGAAGCTCATTCATACAGGGATTGGTGCTGAGGCTGCAAAAATCTACAAGATTGATGGGGTTTGGTACATCTTTATTTCACAGTGGACTATTGGAGACAACTCAACAAAGCTAGGGTACAAAAATCCCAAGAACGATCGTAAACAGTTAGTTCTAAGATCAGAGCAAAGCATATCTGGTCCTTATGAAAAGAAGATTGTATTGCAAAAAGGCAGTCACTTTGGTGAGCGTAGTGCTAGCCAAGGCGCATTAGTCCAAGCACCTGATGATTCTTGGTGGTATATGCATCAATTGGTTCAGAATGATGACGATCCATTTCAAGGACGAGTTCAATGTTTAGAGCCAGTGACTTGGGAAGATGGATGGCCACTCATTGGTATTGACGAGGATGGAGATGGCATTGGGGAGCCAGTAAAAAACTACAGAAAGCCTGTTGCAGGTTGCGAAGTTGATGCTCCAGAGACTTCTGATGATTTCTCTGGAGAACACCTCGGTCATCAATGGGAGTGGAATCACAACCCAAGAGATAGTCATTGGAGTCTTTTGACAAGTGAACGAAAGTTAAGACTCAAAGCAAGTAAGTTATTACCTGCCGCTGACAACGTGGGCCCTACCATTAACCAATGGACGACAGATGACGGGTCAAAATCACCGTTTTGGCGTGCGAGCAATACGTTGAGTCAGCGCATTATGGGTACAACGGTTGGGGTTGCTGAGGCCAAGTTTGATATCACCAATATGGCTCCGAATCAATCTGGCGGTTTTGTTAGGTTTGGAGGGCGATCCAATCTAATAGGTATTAAGGTCGATTCTGTAGGGAAGAAGAATCTTTTCTATATGAATGAATATGGTGAAACATTAATTGGTGAAGAATACCAGTCAGATTCATTGTTTATTAGAGCTACAAATATAGGTTTTGATGCTTATTTTGAATATAGCCATGATGGTGTGGAATTCATTAGATTTGGTCCGACGTTTAAATTGGAGTTTGGTAACTGGACTGGGGATCGACTCGGATTCTTTACCTGGAATGATTTGCAAGATGATGGTCACATAGATATTGAGTGGTTTAAATATAACTACGATGGACCTAAGTCTAAGTCATGGAAAGAAATTGATAGAAGCAATTAGATTTATTTGAATTCAAATTAAATATATCGTTATAACATGGAGTAATTGAAATGGGTTTATCGAAGAAAACACTTTTGGCATTGCCGTTAGGTTTGTTAGTTAGTGCATCCGCATCCGCAGCTTTTTTTGACTATAAGAATGAGTATTTTCATAAAGATGATGTTTGGAGAACAAAGTTTAATCTCGGAGCAGCATTTGGTCCCCACTCAGTATATATCAACCCTACTGCCAACGGTTTGCCTTTCGATGATATGTCGATTCTAATCGTAGATGTGGCATACGGTTACAATAAACGTTTGAACAAGAACTGGAGATTGAATCCTGGATTTTTAACTACATTCGGTAAAACTGCAACAACATACAAACCTCAATTCCACGTACACTATCAGGCAGATAATAGAATGATGGCGAAGTTGAGATATCGTCATAATTTCAGGGAGTTTACGGATGGTAATAGTGAGCAAATGGGTCAGATTACGGCTCACTTTGGTTATAATGGTGAAAAGTTAGTCACATATGTCTATGGTAACCTTTATAAAGGTTATGATGGTCAAGATCTTTATGATAACAAGGATACAAACTACGAACTCAATTACTACTTAGGTTACAACTTGAAACAATGGAGTATCCGTCCTTACGTAGAGTTTAGTGATGTTTTGGTAAATAAAAACTCAGACGCGAGACAATTGAGATCACGCGTTGGATTTACATACAGTTTCTAATGAACGGTTGTTTTAATTTAGAAATTTAATTGTCCCGAGGTTAGCGAACACTATATCTTAATGTTTCATTGTATAATGTTTGTCTAACCTCGAATTAGATTGATATTAAATTGTTTTTTTTCCAATTTACTAGCTTGTTGAAAGTGTGATGCAAAAAATTTTAACTTTGATATCTATAGTGAAATCTAGATATTTATCAAAATTAGAGTCACGGTTTGGGTTTTTAAAGGATAAATAAATGGTAACTAGAAGAAACTTTCTATTTGGTGCTGCTGGAGTTGCTGCTGCTGCTGCCCTTCCAAGTGAAGCTTGGTTGAAAGAGCTCAAAAAAGAGTATTCTAACGTTCTAATGTTTGTAGTTGATGACCTCAATGATTGGATAGAGCCAATGAGTGGACATCCAAATACCAAGACGCCAAATATTTCAAGATTAGCATCTGAGGCAACACTATTCGAAAATGCACAGGCACCCGCCCCTTTATGTGGACCTTCGCGAACTGCGATTTTGACCGGTCATACGCCGTCAGAAACGGGCATATACATGCATATAGAAGATGACAAAATTAGATTGGCTAGTGATGTTGCAGCTAACTCAGTTTTCATGAGCCAGTACTTTAAAATGCACGGTTATTATACTGCAGGTATTGGTAAAATATTCCACCAAGGTGCAGCACCAGGTAGTTTCGATGTTTATGGTGGTCGTGGTGGCGGCAAAGGCGGTTTTGGCCCAAAACCAGACAAAAAAATGAACTGGGATAAAAAGGGCACCCAAACAGACTGGGGACCATTTCCTGAAAGAGACGAAATGATGCCTGATTATGAAGCTGCACAGTGGCTAAAAGAGCAGTTAAGTATGAATCATGACAAACCGTTCTTTTTGGTCGGTGGATTCTTGCGACCACACGTTCCATGGCACGTACCTCAAAAATGGTTCGACATGCACCCTGTTGATGAGTTGGTTACGCCTCCTTATCTCGCTTCGGATTTGGATGATGTTCCAGAGATTGCCAAGCAGATTAGTTACTGGCCATCTATGCCTACAATGGAGTGGGTTCAGGAAAATGATCAATGGAAAAATATCATTCAAGCTTATCTAGCGAGTATCACATTTGTCGATTCTTGTATCGGCACCGTGTTAGATGCTTTAGAAAATAGTGAATACGCTGACAATACCGCCATTGTATTATGGGGCGATCATGGTTATCACCTTGGTGAAAAAGGCAGATTCTCAAAAGGGGATTTATGGGAAAGGTCGACTCGTACTCCGTTGATTATCAAACCAGCGAAGAATGCGAAAAAACAAACTGTAAGTAAGCCGGTTAACCTAATGGATATTTATCCAACAATGGTTAGTTTAGCCGGATTACCTAAAAACCATACTATTGGTGGTAACGATCTTTCAAGCTTGATCGCTGACCCTAACTTGGATTGGCCATATCCGTCATTGACAACCTATGGTCCAAATAATCATGCATTGAAAGATGAGCGTTATCGTTACATTCGTTATGAGGATGGTTCTGAAGAATTGTATGACCACTCAAATGATGAAAACGAATGGAAAAATCTCGCTCTAGATCCTGCTTATGATGACGTTAAGAAACGGTTGCAAGCCCATTTACCGACTGAGCACGCGACTTGGACGCCGTATTCAGGTCATAAAGGTAATGAATATTTTACCAAGTTAACTGAAGAGGCACGACAGGTATTGGAACTTGAGTAGTCACATTTCAGCTTTGGGTTGAAGAGTGAAAGCGTCATATGTTCGTTACATGAGGACCATATGAAAATTGATACAACTTTAGAGTCCGTTCTTCCTCTGGACAATTAATTGTTAAACTCCCTTTCATCGATAAACCCAGTGCGTGTAGCCTCAGAGTTTAGACGGTTTACACGCACTGTTTCTCTCATTGGTACCGTCCATAAAATACGTGACAATTTTCGAGGCTAACAAGCGTTGAGTGTTTTTCAAACACTGGGCCGGGATTGTGTGAGTCAGTCATTGTCATCCTTTTCAGTATTGAGTGGCAGCGACCGCATTCGTGAACACATTCGTGAACACATTCGTGAACACATTCGTTAATGTGCCTGTCTTGTAGAAATCTTAAACTGAGTTATGAGTAGGCAACTAGGAAAATTTTCATCCGTTTAGTTAAGTAAATGTGGTCTAGTTATGACTATTGCGCTTACAACTTGACTCATCCGAAATAGAGTTTTAAAAGAACCTATAGCATCGTATTTTTGTTTGGAACGGTATTTTGCAAAAGACTAAAAAAGTAAAAAATCCAACTTTAGATCATATCGCTTCGTTAGCTGGCGTTTCAAAGACGACAGTATCACGAGCATTGAATGGGAGTGAGTTGGTTAGAGATGATGTTATGAAGCATGTTCGCGAAATTGCGGAACAAGCGGGATATGTTCACAAGGCAGCCAAGATAGAAATACCTTTGCCTTTAAAAGCGGTTTCTTTTTATTGTTTGGATCATTTAGCCAATGCGAGCTCTTTTTATGATCAGATAATTCATTCAGTGCGTTCTGAGCTTGAGAAGTTGAGTATAAAGGTCAATATAGTCCTTTATAACAAGGATTTTTCATCGAGTGTTTTGGCTCGCTCAATGAAAGATAGCGATGCTATGTTGGTGTTGGGTGAACCTTTTGGTAACTTGTCAGAGGCTCTTAAGCAATCAAGCTTACCAACACTGTTATTAAACGGCCTCGATAAAGAGATGAAGATCCCAAGTATTCATCCTGATTATGAACTCGGGGGGTTGATGGCTGGCTCATACTTAATTGAGAAAGGGCATAGGAACGTAAAGATTATTACATCAAATGACCGTCACTCTACTTATCAGAGAACAGATGGGTTTTTTAGGGCTTTCTCTTTATCTGGTATCGAGCTTGACCGCGAAGAATCAACGATTGACTTGAGTAAATATCAAAAAGGTGACCGTGTAACATCACCAGGAGATTTTGGAGCAAAGGAAATTCTTCCGAAATTAGTAGAGCAGGGGGCATTCAAGGACTGTACAGCCGTGTTCTGTATTTGTGACATGATAGCCTTTTCTTTTATTAGTGCTCTCGCTCATGCTGACATCAGCGTGCCAGAAGATATTTCTGTAGTAGGCTTTGATAACCTGAGCCTTACTTCATTTGTCCACCCTCGTCTAACGACGCTTAGTGTAGACTATTCTATGTTGGCTAATGCAGCCATAATGAAGTTAGTGAGATTATCAAACGAATCAAATGGTATCGGTAATCGCACTACTATTCCCGTTACAGTGGTAGAAAGAGATACAGTCATTGATATCAATGGTTAATCTGTATAGTCGTAATGGCGAACTTAGCTGTTGAGAGGGCCTGCTTATGAGCAGGCCTTTATTTTTCAAATGATATGTCAAATTAATTGGAAATCTTAAATTTATGGCGCGTAAACGAGAATGTCATAGTCATCGAATTTTTCGAAACCAAAGCTGTCGCTAACGTTGTAGAAAATTTCTTCGCCTAGCAATAACTCGGTTCTTCGGAACATAGGAGTTGCTAGGTTTTTTAACTGTTGCTCAGCGCCGCCACCGGTGATTTGTTCCCAGTGCCACTCCTTTTCGCCAAGAATGTAGGGGACGACAAAATCGTAGCCCTTTTTCAAGCTTGACCCTTCACCTGATTCGTAGCTCCAAAGATCGATATCAAGAAAACGGTTTCCCAAGTCAGCAACTCTGGCCAATGCCCAAAGATTGTTGACTGTGTAATTAACTGATTTTGTGCGTTCTAGCTCATGAGGTTGACTACCATCAGATGCTATTTGAACCGCGATACGCTTAAATTTTGCATTCTCAACTCGAGTCGCAGCTTCGTCACGTTTGTTGAGATATATCTGAAGGCCAACAACTTGATAGTCGTAGTTTGTCGCGTGGTTGTTCTGTCTTGTGTCCTGCAGCATGCCAAATTCACTTGTGGTCAACCAGTCATGATACTCATTGAGCCACTGTTGCAAAGCTTGTTTTTCATAGGTTGTCCATATTCTGTCCCTTTCTAGAAGCTGGATAGTTGTCACTAGCTTTCCTATATCAGTCCATTCAATTACGCCGAAGTTTGTACCATCTTCTTTACCTGGTATAGCTTGCCCATGATTAATATTAGGATTAACCTTAGTATCGTCGTTGATAATCCATGCTCTAACAATGTCTGCCGATTTTTTACTATACTTTTTATTTCCGGTAAAATAGTAAGCGAGATTTAATGCATTAAGCGATGTTAACATCGTTTTAAATCTTATTTGGTCAGTTTCAGGGCCCCTAGTCGCAGGGTTTATCTGACCATCACGATAGACCCATGGTAACCCATCTTCTTTATCAGGATCAGGCCAAAAATAAGGACTAATGGAATGATAGTCGTGGATGTCACCACTGGCTGGAATGTAAACTTTATTTGTTACAGGGTCTATTTCTCTTTTTAATTCAACCTTGGCCTGGCTTCTTAACCCTTTGAGGGCATTTTTATATAATAAATCATTGGATTTTATTTTCTCTTTGGAGATTTCGAGTCGACTTTCATCTAAATAGATCAGTGGTGTTGTTTCATGACTAGTGTTTGCCATGGTATGAGTGGCACTTAAGCAGCAGAAGCTAATAGATAGTGCATAACCAATCTTTTTAAATGGAAATGATATGTGTGCGTTCATAATTTACCTCTATATGGTGGGTTATATTATGCTTTAATTAATACCTAACTGGCAGAATTATTAGCAATACACTATCAACTTGTGATAGTGTATGTTAAGAATTTAATTGTTAACTAGTAAAGTAAAATTGTTCTAGCATCTATATTCTTATAGACAATTTTCTTTACGTCATCTGGAACATTGAGGTCGTGTTTTGTTTGCATTGCTTTATATATCACCGGTGTTGTTATTGTTGATATGGCTTTGTCGATGGGCATGTTGATTTGTTGATATTCCCATGAACTCGGATCTAGGATATAGGGATATAAGTAGCTAATGCCTTTTTCTAAACGAATACCGTCATCACCAAGGTAAGTCCAGTTCCAAAGGTCAACATCGACTTTTTGAGCCATGTAGGCGATTTGGATTAAAGCCGATAGGTTCATGGAGCTGTACGAAATGGATTTTGTTCTAGTCACTTCATTATGCTGCATGCCATCAATGCTAAACTGCTGCCCGATTCTAAACTTTGTAAAATCCAATTGTTTTTCGGCATCTGAATTTCTGTTCAAGTACAGTTGTAGCCCAATCACCTGGTAGTCATACCATGAGCCATGATTATTTAACCGAGTCTTTTCCTCTCGGCCCAAATCGCTGGAAACTAGCCAGTCTAAGTAATCCGAAAACCAAAGATCGATGATGTCAATAGAGTGGTCGTCAAGTTTATTTCTGTGTTTGAGGATTTCAACACTACTGATTAAATTGTTGATGTTTTTCCACTCGATGATACCAAAGCAACTCCCATCGTTTCTGCCAGGTATACCCTGAGCATAGCTTAAGTTGGGGTTCATTCTGGTATCTGGATTGACTATCCAAGTGTTAATGTAGTCCAACATTTTTTGACTGTACCTATCATCATCTGTATGAAGATAAGCTACAAAAAGGTCCCCCATATTGTTTAGGAATCTAGCTGCTTTTACTTGGTCAGTGTTACTGCCACGTGTTAAAGGGTTAATTTTGCCATCTCTATATAACCATGGCATACCGTCTTCTTTATCACTATCAGGCCAAAAATATGGAGATATACTTAAGTAGTCATGCATGTCACCACTAGGAGCTGGCCCGGGTTTGTCTATCACTGATTCAACTTTGCTATCTAGAGCTTTGTCAGCTTTAGATATGACAGTTTCTAATGCATATCTAAATTTACCTTCATCTGCAGTAATATTATGATTTATCGAATTTATCCTATTTGAATCATAAAACGTAAATTCGGGCAACTCCAAAGATAGGGCACTCCCAGATGATAAAAATATTGCCATTGTTAATAGGTGTCTGGTTTTACTTATTTTCATGATTAAGTCCCTTGCTACAAAAGTAATGTATTAATACTTGTTTTGACAAAAACGAGTTAACAAATAATGTTAATTATGCTTTTTTAACTAAATTATGACTGTGAGCAAAACCCCAACCATGAAATGTTGCATAGAAATGAAACGTGTCACGTGATCCTGGTTCCGTGGTTCTAGGTTTTTGTAATATACAATTGTTGATAGAACAGTGAGGCTGTGTTGCTTGACTTTGGAAAAGGGCATAGTTGACACATTGAGCCCTGATTAGTAAGCAACATATTGATTTTTAATTATATCGCCAGCGAGCTTGTTCAGTGTGTTGATCATTGAGTGGGTCTCTCAAACCTTAACATTGTAATTTCTGAGTTTGGGTTTCCCACCGCATCGCGATAGGTTTAATTTTCGTTCGCACTTATCTTCTAACGAAACTGAAGAGAACGTGTCTCATAGGCGGTAATCTGTCCCAACTAAATAACAGCCTTGATAAGACTACTTACGGACCCGGATTGAATTCGCAGAGTCTTATTGGATAGCTGTGGCCTCGCTGTTGCTTATCCAGAGAACAACCATGGTATTTGTGAGCGTAACCACATTTGATATTAACAAGCTTCTTAGTCAAATATGTGTGCAGATTCAAAAATATGACACTATTTCATTTGTGTTGGAATGTTTCATCGTATTGGTTAGTTGGCAACTAGAACCAATAAATTCAGTGCTTTAGATGGATTTTTGCAGCAGTAGTAATTTATCTATGTGCAAAATTAATTCTTCTAGTGGGCAAAGATTGACTGTACCACTAAATTGTCGCCGTGTATATTTTCTGTTGTAAATGTAAGAAAACTGAACGAATTTCTGTCACGTAAGGCATGAGTTCTATCAATTAATTTCGACTTTCAATTTTGGAATCAAGATTTATTTTTATGGTGAAATTTTAATCTTGGGAAGGTTGGAATAAGTTGGTTAAGTGAGCATTGTTTAATGAGTATAAACTGGATACGTAACTGAGGAAACAGTATTATGAGGTGTAAATATTTAACACTCGCCATTTTAACTTCAATTTCTATTGTTGGATGTAATGAGAGCGATAAAGTTGATGTTGTGGATGGAAACTATGATATAGAAAATATTTATTGGGATTTAGGCTCAGAGTCACTAGCAAGTACTAGCATCGCGACTGCAGTTTCTTATTATTTTGATAGTGATGGTCATCAATTGAGTACCTTTTGGCAACAAGGTGATGAGATATATTTCAAAACATCAAAATACTCAATATCATTAGATGGAAATAGCAAATCAAAAGGAACGTTAACTTTCTCATCTGGTGGCGACGAGATCAATTGTAAATTTCATGTTGCAGATCAAGAGACTTTGGATTTAACTGAGTGTAGCAATAGTGATCTCGATATTACAGCATACAAAGCGACTACTGAAAGAGAACAAGAGTTAAGTACAGTTGCTGGAGAAGTTATTTGGGCTGCAAACCCTGAAATTAGTTCAATTGTTGAAGATTCGTTCAAAAGGTTAGATCCTGGTAATTATCCTCAAGACTATTGTTGGGAAGTTGGGGATGAAGAAGGAGTGAAAGCTTCTAGCGCTAGTGCGATTCATGACCCACAATACGGTATGGTTTGGAAATTAAACAAGCCACTGATGCGAAAAAGAGCAGAGTTTGCGAGAGCTGAGGGTGAAGTTAACAATTACTCTGCAAAAGATGGCGATGATATCTACATTGGCTGGAGATGGAAAATAAGCACGGAAGACGCGAGCGAAATTACGGATGAAGTGACTGTTTTTCAGTGGAAATCAGCTGCGCCACATGACCAAAACTACCCTTTGAACATGGAGTATGATGGCACTCTTACTCTAAATGCATTTGGTCCAAGCTACGACGGTAGTGGATGGCCATCACAAAGACGCACCGTTCTATGGCGTCAACAAATACCACAAGATGAGTGGGTAGACTTTGTCGTAAGAATTAAAGTAGATCGTGCAGACTTCGGTGGAATAGTACAGTTTTGGTACAATGGTGAACAACAAGTTCTTGAAAATACGCAATTTAAGGAATACCAAGTTAAACTTTCTGATGACGGAAAGATAGCGTTTCATCGTACGGGTGATGGTCAATTCGTATATCCGAAATGGGGGGTTTATAATCGAGCATCGTGTAATTATGATGCTAGTACCTATTTTGGAGATATGAGAATAGGGAAAACTTTACAATCTGTTATGCCTCGTTAGCGATGAAATTATGTGTGTATATTTAAGGTGAGAATTTATTACTTCGAATGTTATATATGCTAGTAATAAATTTTCAACTTGATAGTTTTTAGCCACTCCATTCGATCTATAAAACAATAAATCTATACCTAATCTCACAATTTTTTGAGCAAAGGTATGGGGCAAATGGTTTGCACTCCTACGCAATCCTATTATGTCGTAGATTTGATTGTTATGTCTGTATGTTAATTATTGAGGGTAAAAAGTGCTATTTATGAGTAATAGATTACGAAATTTAACTGATATTGTGTTAACAATTGGTTTGTTTACTAGCGTATCACTATATGCCGGAGAAAATATAGAGAGTGAATTTGCCATTGCGAAAAGTCAAAACTGGCAGAGAGTACTACATGACCCCGGCACTGATAATTGGGAAAAAAATTGGTTTACAGATGGAGAAGTTGGATATGTAGAAAATACCCCGAATGGTATGATCATTTCTGCCGGTCCAGAAGCAGGAAACCATACTCATCATTTTGTAGCGTGGACAAAGGAGGTTTTTTCTGGTGACCTTAGAATAGACTTCACTTATACCCGGTTAGACGATGCAACAAAATTTGTTAACGTATTCTATTTGTATGCAACAGGTTTAGACCATAATGGGTTTTCTGAAGATATATACGAGTGGAAGGAATTACGTAAAGAACCATATATGCGTCACTATTTTGATAATATGAATGCTTATCATATTAGTTATGCCGCTTACGGTCTAGAAGATGAAGAAACGCCTAAAGATTATATTCGAGCGCGTCGCTATATGCCTGAAATGGGTAAGGGGTTATCAGGGACAGCTCTTGAAGGGGACTACTCAGATACTGGTTTCTTTGCGCCGAATGTACCAAATCAAGTCACAATTATTAAATACGGTGACAATTTGTGGATGGAAGTGTCCAATGAACATGATACTAACGTTTTTGAATGGCCGACGAGTAGTCACCCAGACCTAAAAGAGGGAAGAATTGGCATTCGTCATATGTTTACTCGGAAAGCAATGTATGAGAATTTTTCAGTATCAACTCTAGCTTCAAATTAATCTATTTTTGGTGCTTAATTTGTAATTAACACTAGAGAGGCGGAATCTTATATTAGTTCCATTTATAATGTCGCCTGTGTTAATCAAAAAAATATATGGTTTGGTATTGTCTAACGTCAATACCAAACTTCAGCTCAATTTACTATGGTTACCTTCTGTTCAATTATACCCAAGGATGCTTTAATGGAAAGATTAAAGGTAAGAGAGAAAATAGCATATGGTGCAGGGGATGCAGGTTGTGCATTTGTATGGCAAACCGTTATGCTCTTTTTGGCTTTTTTTTACACTGATGTATTCGGTTTGTCCCCAGCCCATATGGGGACGATGTTTTTAATTGTTAGAATTCTTGACGCGATAACAGATCCTCTTATTGGTTCTCTCGCAGATAGGACAAAGTCAAAGTTTGGCCGGTATCGCCCATACTTATTGTGGGTTGCTATACCTTTTGGTATTTCATGTATTTTAGTTTTCTATACGCCAGATTTTGGAGAAACAGGAAAACTAATATATGCATACAGTTCATATATATTCCTTACTTTGATGTATACAATGATCAATGTCCCTTACTGCGCGATGGCAAATACGCTTTCTAGTGACTCAAACGAAAGAACGAGTTTGCAGTCATATCGATTCACCATGACTTCCGTTGCTGGCTTAGTGATTGTTGTCCTTGCTATGAAGCTTGTAGATTACATCGGTGGTGGTGACTTGCGTTTAGGGTATATCGGTGCAATGTCGGTAATGTCTAGCCTCTCTGTTGTTTTATTCCTGTTTTGTTTCTTCAATGTTAAAGAAAAGCATGATGTTAGACAAACCAAAAGTGGCAATTTAAAAGATGATCTCAAACACCTGTCAAAAAACCCTGCATGGAGAGTTCTATTTATTCAGAATATCATCATGTTGGTTGGTTTTGTACTCAAAGATGCAGTCATTATATATTACGTCGTGAGCTTTTTAGAGAGACCCGATTTAGTGACTCTATTTATGGTTTTGGGTAAATTAGCCGGTGTTTTAGGCGCTATGTGTGCGATACCTTTATTTGGGAAGCTAGATAAAGTTAAATCTTATCAGGTTATTAACTATCTTATGGGTATGTTTGCAGTATTGATGTTCTTCATACCACATAATCAAATTAATTTACTCATTGCTTTGATGATCATTGTTAACTTTTTGAAAATGGCAGCAAGTCCGTTCCTATGGAGTATGATGTCTGACGTGGTAGATTATGAAAAACATCTGTCAGGGCGATCTCTAGGTGGCGTTGTGTTTTCTACCAATTTGTTTTCCATAAAATTTGGTGTTGCACTAGGTGGGGCCATGCTGGGTTGGTTGTTAGCCTTCGGTGGGTATGTAGGTGGTGCAGAGGTTCAGTCTAGTAGTGCTCTAACAATGATTAACGCGTTATATACCCTAATTCCTGGTGTTATTTTTATCACTGTGGCGGCTATGGTCAATTTCTACCCATTGACTGAGAAGCGAGTTAAAGAAGTAAAAGAGAGTCTAAATTGACACCCAAGCTATCGGTATATAAAGGTGTCATACTCAACAAATTTTATGTATTGATATAATCCGATTTTCCACGTTAACTGGCAACAGCCCATTATTGAGTTAGTGCGGCCGTTGCCGATTGTAGTAGCCTATCAACAATTAGTAGAAACCCTCCTCACCAAAGTTGAGTTCAAATCTCAATGTTAGCCACTAGAACAAGTAAACAAATCGACCTATACAATGTACAACTTCTATCAAATTCGAAGTTTTCCAGTAACCCAGTGAGCTCATTGTATGCTCTTAAAAACGAGTTTGCTTAAGTTAGAACTCAAGAATTTTTGCGCTGACATGAGAGTGGTTGTTTCTAAACTCTAAAGGCGTTAGCTCACACTGCTTTTTAAATTGACGAATGAAGTAGCTGGTATTGTTAAAACCAACACTTCGAGCAATGTCACTGATAGGTTTGTTGTTGTTGGCGAGTAATTGCTTCGATTTTGAGATTCTCTGCTTATTGAGGTAGTGGTTAAAGCCAACCTGAAGGTGGTCCTTAAACAAACGGCTAAAATAGAATGGGCTTAAATCAACATGGTGAGCCACGCAATCTAAAGTGAGCGGTGCTGACAAGTTTCTTTCGATAAATTCAATGGATTGCTCGATACGCAATTGATTTTTTGATGACGGGCGAGCAATAGAGACTTCGCTGTTAGTGAGTTCAGGATCGGTGATAAGTTTGCTTGGAAGATAATTATCAATCAACGCTTTTAAAATACTGGATGACGACTGCATCTTTTGTAAGCGTACGCTTGGCAGGTCATCGTACATACGCTGGATTTCGTTGTTGTGGTGCCTATCGTATTTGTGTTGGGTAATAAGCGGAATTTGCTGTGTGTCAGTGATTTTTGCCTGTCCACATTGAACAAAACCAAGTAGGTTACCTCCAACAATCAATGGAATTGAAAAGTCCACTAACCCCATGTGGCATCGATAGAATGTGGTTTCTTTTTGTTGCAGCGCGGTGAGTCCTCCGACTCGATCGCATCGTTTGCAAATCTCAAACAGTGCATCTTTTGTTCTTACATGTTTGCATAAAGGCGTAAAATTGAACCGTGGTGATATCTCATTACCATCAAGATCGACGACAAGCACTGCAAACCCAGTTGCCATAGCAAAGTCATAAGCGATCTCTTTGATTGCATCACTCGATATCATCTTGTTCTCCTTAGCACCTGTTAGTTTGGAGCGGTGATAGACCAGAAATACTCTAGCATTTGGACTCATTTAAATGTTTGACTTGTGACTCATCTTCAAGTCGTTATGCCAAAATTTTTTAACTCATAGTCCATGCTATAAAACTATATTGCTTTTCTGTAGCAATAGCTTTTTATTTTTAAGATTAAAATATTAACAATTGTTTCGTGATTGAATTTTAAATTTGATCTGTTTAACAAAGTTCGGATTTTTAAATGTTTCAATATTGGCAATATATTGCTATCAAAACCCCAGTGCCGGAGAGTCTAGGTGCATTGTAAATACAAAATATTTGCTCATTAAAGATAGATTATTGTTGTTTATTTTATGTGGAGAGCAACATTGTTTGATTGGTAGGCGCTAATATAATCACCAACCAAGCGATAGGTCATGTCGGTTCTGATGTTAACGTGAAATAAATCTACTGATGATGATTTTATTATTTCATGGGTTCTAGAGCAAGCTTGGTTATTGATATAAAGCTGTTTATTAATTACTGAGACGAGGTGAATCTCATGCAACAAGAAGCGTTAGGAATGGTAGAAACACGTGGTTTGACAGCAGCAATTGAAGCAGCTGACACAATGGTCAAATCAGCGAACGTTCAATTAGTCGGATATGAAAAAATCGGGTCGGGTTTAATTACTGTGGTTGTACGTGGTGATGTTGGAGCAGTTAAAGCCGCAACAGATGCAGGTGCTTGCGCTGCGAGTAATGTTGGTGAAGTGATTGCTACTCACGTTATTCCTCGTCCGCATACTGATGTTGAAGCTGTTTTACCTGCTGCTCTTCCTGCAACCGTTGCTTAAGGAAGATGCGCTATGACGACAATTACGACAGTAGATCAAATTATCTCTGATGTGTTGGAGAAAGTTGGTGAACACGGGGAAACGGTGATGGTTCCGGTTGAGACAGCCAACGTTGTTCCCGATGTTGTTCCGGGTTATTCCCGAGGCAATAAAAAAAGTGCAATGACAGAGTTTGTTGGTACAGCGATTGGCGACACTATCGGACTGGTTATTGCTAATGTCGACAATCAGCTTTTAGACGTGATGGACCTCGATAAGAAGTATCGTTCAATCGGTATTTTAGGCGCTCGAACAGGCGCTGGCCCTCATATTTTAGCTGCAGATGAAGCCGTAAAAGCAACCAATACTGAAGTGGTAAAAATCGAGCTGGCTCGCGATACGAAGGGTGGGGCAGGTCACGGTTCATTGATTATCTTTGGTGGCTCTGATGTCTCTGATGTGAAGCGAGCGGTAGAGGTTGCACTAAGCCAGTTGGATAGAACATTTGGTGATGTTTATGCCAATGATGCTGGGCATATTGAACTTCAATACAGTGCTCGCGCCAGCTACGCGCTAGAGAAAGCGTTTGGTGCACCTTTAGGTCGTGCTTGCGGTGTTATCGTTGGTGCTCCAGCATCAATTGGTGTGTTGATGGCAGACAGTGCCTTGAAAGCGGCCAATGTTAACACCGTCGCGTACAGTTCACCTTCAAACGGCACAAGTTTCTCTAACGAAGCTATCTTGGTTATTTCTGGGGACTCTGGTGCGGTGCGACAGGCTGTTTCAACAGCTAGAGACACCGGTGTGAGTTTGCTTGAAACAATGGCAGGCCCAGCGCCATCAGCCACTAAACCCTATATCTAGGCCGCAGAAGGATAAAAACAATGAAACCTGTATCCCAAGGATTTAGTGAGCCTACCAATCGTGTAGAGTCACTACGAAATCAAATATTAGATGCGGTACCATGTATTGAAACCGCACGTGCAATGTCGATTACTGCTTCATACAAAGAAACGGAAGGTCAACCAGCGATCATTCGTCGTGCTAAGGCGTTCGAGCGTATCTTATTAGAGCTACCTGTTGTGATCCGTGATGGTGAGCTTGTGGTTGGTAGTGCAACGATCGAACCGCGTTCTTCGCAGATCTACCCTGAGTTTTCTAACACATGGATTGAAGATGAATTTGAACGTGTCGGACAGCGCAGTGGTGACTCGTTCCAAATTTCGGAGCAGTCTAAACAGCAACTTCGTGAGGTTTTCCCATACTGGCAGGGAAAAACAACCAGTGAATTAGCAACTTCTTATATGTCTAATGAAACTCAGGCATGTATGGATGCGGGTGTATTCACGGTTGGTAACTATTACATGAATGGTGTTGGTCATATTTCAGTCGATTATGCCAAAGTACTGAAAGTTGGCTATCAAGGCATCATCAAAGAAGTTGCGGAACATATGATAGCGGCGGACAAAACCGACCCTAACTACATCAAGCAAGAGCAGTTCTACAAAGGGGTGATTATCTCTTGTAATGCTGCTATTCAGTTTGCTCACCGTTATGCGGTTAAAGCCGAAGAGTTGGCGCAATCAGCGATTGGTACTCGTAAAGCTGAACTGTTAAAAATTGCTGAAACTTGCCGTCGCGTGCCAGAGCAGGGTGCCAGTAACTTCTACGAAGCATGTCAGTCATTCTGGTTTGTTCATCTAATGATTGGTTTGGAGTCAAATGGTCACTCGATTTCACCAACTCGTTTCGACCAATACATGAACCCGTACTTTGAGATGGATAAGCAGATTTCGTCAGAGGATGCACAGGAGCTTATCGACTGCATCTGGGTGAAGTTGAATGATATCAACAAAGTGCGTGATGAGGTATCAACCAATGCCTTTGGTGGGTATCCAATGTTCCAAAACCTTATAGTGGGTGGTCAGGATAGCAAGGGTGAAGATGCGACCAATACCTTGTCATACATGTGTATGGAAGCCACAGCACACGTTCGTTTACCTCAGCCTTCGTTCTCTGTCCGTGTTTGGTCAAAAACGCCAGACCAGTTCTTACTTAAGGCATGTGAGCTGAGCCGCTTGGGACTTGGTGTTCCGGCGTTCTATAACGATGAAGTGATTGTTACAGCACTAGTCAACCGTGGCCTAACATTACAAGATGCACGCCAGTATGGGATTATTGGTTGTGTTGAGCCTCAATGCCCGGGCAAAACCGAAGGATGGCATGACTCAGCTTTCTTTAATCTAGGGAAACTGCTGGAAATTTCACTTAATGGTGGTCAGGTTGCTGGTCAACAATTAGGCCCAGTAACACCTCAATTGACAGAGTTTACGTCTTTTGATGAGGTGATGGAAGCATACCGCAAGCAAGCAGAGTACTTTGTATTCCACTTAATCACAGCGGATAACTGTGTGGACATTGCACATGCTGAGCGCGCGCCATTGCCGTTCCTGTCATGTATGGTTGATGACTGCATAGGTGATGGTAAGTCACTGCAAGAAGGTGGTGCGCACTACAACTTTAGTGGACCGCAAGGAGTGGGTGCTGCGAACGTTGGCGATTCAATGGCCGCTATCAAGAAACTCGTTTTTGACGAGGGTAAGCTTTCTTTAGCGCAATTGAAACAGGCACTTGATAGTAACTTTGAAGGTGACAGCCTAGCAGCGCCGTCGGCTAATGACGACCCAGCATACGATATGGTTATGGATGCGGTTAAGAAAGTCCTCGCTGAGACCACAACGGCTTCGCTCATCAACAAGGATGCGATTAAGCGCGATGTTGTCGCGTTGACGCAAAACAGAAACTCAACCTCTGTACGCCAAATGCTGATTGATGCGCCTAAATTTGGTAATGACATCGATGAAGTGGACTTGCTCACACGTGAGGGTTCAGCTATCTACTGTCGAGAGGTTGAAAAATACACCAACCCTCGTGGAGGTTCGTTCCAGGCGGGTCTCTATCCTGCCTCTATTAACGTGCTTATGGGTACAGCTGTCGGTGCGACACCGGATGGACGTATGGCGGGTGAGCCATTGGCTGATGGTGTTTCGCCAAGCCGTGGCATGGACCGCAGTGGTCCGACCGCAGCGACGAACTCTGTTGCAAAATTGGATCACTTCCTCGCGTCAAACGGTACTTTATACAATCAGAAGTTCCACCCTTCCGCACTACAAGGCGAATCTGGTTTAAGTAACATGGGCGCACTTATCCGAAGTTACTTTGATCATAAGGGCATGCACGTACAGTTTAACGTGGTCAATCGAGACACCTTAGTCAAAGCTCAGGAAGAACCAGAGAACTACCGCGATCTCGTGATTCGAATCGCTGGTTACAGTGCTCAGTTCATCTCTTTGGATAAGAGTATCCAAGACGACATTATTGAGCGTACAGAACATATGTTTTAAACCCTCAATACTCCACATACAGGCTGAATTCTTCGAATTATACCTGTATGTGGAGGCGTCCAAAGTCAAGTTGTAGAAGGTTATCCTATGTTAGCTAGTCACACTCAAGGTACTGTATTTAATATCCAAAAGTTTTCGTTACACGATGGTCCAGGAATAAGAACGATCGTATTTCTGAAAGGGTGTTATTTATCTTGTAAGTGGTGCAGTAACCCAGAGTCACAAAAATTTAAGCCATCGGTTTTTTTTGAAAAAGAAAAGTGTATCGGTTGTGGTAAATGCGCGGCATCTTGTCCGCAACAAGCGATTAGCTTGGAAACTCGCAGTCGTATCGATCACCAAAAATGTGTTGGTTGTGGCACATGCACAGAGATTTGTCCAACAGGAGCGTTAACGCTGTCGGGTAAAACAATGACAGTGAAAGAAGTGCTTGATGAGGTGTGCAAAGATGAAGTTCATTATCGTCGTTCCAATGGTGGGCTGACGCTTTCTGGAGGAGAACCATTAGCTCAGCCAGATTTTGTCGAAGCTCTACTTAAAGAGGCAAAAAGTCGTGGCCTTCACACCGCAATGGAAACAACAGGTATTGCGAGTAATGAAGTCTTGAATCGGATTATCCCTTTATTGGATGTGGTACTTCTTGATATTAAAACCTTTTATCGAAATCAGCACGAAAAATACACAGGCTTACCAAATGATGTTGTTCTTGCAAATGCTTTAACTATCTCCAAATTAGCTAAACAAGTTTCGGTAAGAGTTCCGCTTATTCCAAACTTTAATAGTGACGAGCAAAGTATTAAAGCAATCGCAATGTTTGCAACTCATATGGATAACGTAGCAAGGCTACACTTGCTTCCATATCATAACTTTGGGCAAAGCAAATATAATTTATTAGGTGTTGATTATTATTGTGATGGATTTAAAACCCCACCAAACAAAGAAGTAGATAGATATAAAAAGATTGTTGAATCAGTTGGTATCGAGTGTGTCATTGGTGGGTAAATAAAGGAAACGAATATGAATCTACTTAAAGATAAAACACTATTTCACCAATGTGTCTCTGAGTTCTTGGGACTTGGTATCGTCATTTTCTTTGGCGTCAGTTGCTTAGCGGCGTCGGTGCTCGCTGGTATGAACTTCAGCCTTTGGGAAATCTGTATTGTATGGGGTGTCGCTTTTGCGCTCGGGATATACCTAAGTGCCGGTGTTTCCGGCGCACATCTTAACCCCGCCGTTACGATTGCACTTTGGCGCTTTGCCAATTTTGATAAAAACAAGGTTTTGCCCTATATCGCAGCCCAAACAGCAGGAGCATTTGCGGGCGCAGGATTGGCTTTCCTCATCTATCACAATTTATTCGATGTTTATGAAATGGCAAATGGAATCACTCGAGGCAGTGAAGCGAGTTTAGGGCTGGCAAGTCTTTTCAGTACCTATCCTCATGCAGATATTAGTATCTTCCAAGCTGCCATTGTTGAGTTTGTGATTACTGCGATATTGATGCTGCTGATTATGGCTCTCACCGATGATGGAAATGGTTTACCTCGAGGGCCTCTAGCGCCGCTACTCATTGGCTTACTCGTTGCGGTTATTGGAGCAGCAACTGCGCCGTTGACTGGGTTTGCTATGAACCCGGCACGTGACTTTGGTCCGAAGGTATTTACCGCCATGAGTGGTTGGGGGGAGATTGCCTTCACGGGCGGTCACGCAATTCCATATTTCATCATCCCTATTGCAGCGCCAATCCTTGGTGCCTGTGCTGGCGCGGCGTTGTATTCCTGTAAACCTGCTGAAAAAGCAGACGATGATCCTGTATCAGAAAATGAAAGAGTAGATACAGCATAACAGAGCACGAAGTTGGGTAGGCAATATCCCTACCCAACCTGTATTGCTCGATGGAAAATAAATAAGTAATAGGTAAACACAATGAAAAACTCATTTGGAATGGTTGAAGTAGCGGGCCTTGCATTGGCGGTTACAGTTGCGGATGTGATGGCTAAGTCTGCCAATATTGAAATTCTGGGGCTGGAAAGAACGAATGGGTCTGGCTGGATTTTGATAAAAATCTCGGGTGATGTTGGCTCAGTGACAGCAGCAGTAGAATCAGGTGCCGCTTTAGCGCAGCAGCAACAAGGTTTGGTGAGCCATAAGGTGATTGCTCGCCCAGCAGACGGGTTAAGTTCGCTTTGGAATCCATTGAAAGTTTATGAGGCTCTCACTGCTCCTGAGAGCACTAAAAAACCGAATCGTTCAACCGCGAAGCCTAAAACCTCAGCGGCACAAAACAGTACTTCAGCAAAACCTCAAGCATCTAAACCAACAGCGACGACCAAGTCTAGACCGAAGAGAGCCACGAGCTCTTCATCAGCATCGGTAGCCGCTGTCGAAGATAAAGAAGGGAGTAAAGCATGAGCACGATTGATGTTGAGCTGATTACTTCGCAGGTTGTAGAGAGCCTGCGCCATCGAGATATTCCGATTGGCATCTCTAACCGCCATGTTCATTTGTCTCAGTCTGACTTTGCTCAACTATTTCCCGGTGAACAGATTGGTGTCGCCAAGTCTTTGGTACAGCCAGGACACTTTGCTGCGACTCAAACTGTGACCTTGAAAGGGCCGAAAGGTCAAATTGAAAAGGTACGTATTCTTGGACCACTGCGCTCTTATAGCCAGGTAGAAGTTTCAGCCACTCAAGCGAGAGAGTTAGGGGTTAGCGCGCCTGTTCGAATGTCTGGCGACTTGGAGGGTTCACCGGGGATTGAAATCATTAGTAAGTTTGGGGCGATAAATCTCAGCAAAGGCGTAATTATCGCTAAGCGCCATATTCACATGAACACTCTTGATGCTTTGCTTTTTGGTTTAGAAGATTTACAAACGGTGGATGTGATGGCTGGTGAGCCAGAGAGAGCCGTATTGTTTAAAGACGTTATTGTTCGAGTCGATCCTTCATTAGTGCTCGAAATGCACTTAGATACAGATGAAGCGAACGCTGCAGGATTGAAAGGTTCAGATGACTGCGGAAAGATTGTATTTAATAAGCCGAAGTAACGCCTATGTCTAAAACGTTATCACAACAGCAACGGGCTGTCGCTCTGCACCACAGTGACCTAGAACTCGGACTGTCTGGAGTAATTAGTCGTGCGCCGCAATGTGGTGTTGAAGAAATACAGATCGTATTACCTGATCTGCCGTTTCTAAAATCATTGTGTGAATTTGATAGTACACATAAAGCAGTGAATACCGTACTTGAGGCATGGTCCATCGGGCTCAAAACTGTTTTGGTGGTGCATCAGCAATTGATTCCACTACTCAGTGCAGACCGCCTAGGGTTACTACCAACGACTATTCGTGACCATAAAGGAGTGGAGGTCTATTGGTGCGACAAGCCGTGGCTCAATTATCGTGATGTCGCGCTGTACTCTAACTGCTGGTTAGTAACCAGAAAAGATGTGCGACTCACTGATTTAGCCAATGAGCACCTACAAGAACATCAAGTGTCGCTGGCATGTCTAAGGAGGTGATATGTATTTAGCAAAAGTGATTGGTTCGACCGTCGTTCCTCAGAAAATTCCCGCACTTGTGGGTAAAAAATTAATGTTGGTTGAACCCATAACGACAGAAGGGGCTGTAGTCTCTGGTCTCCAAAAGGTGGTGGTCGATGCAGTAGGTGCTGGTGTAACGGATACCGTCATTGTTTCTCAAGGCACTTCGGCACGAATCTATTTTAATGAACCAAATGATGGCATCGATGAAGCGATTGTAGGCATTGTCGATAGCATAAATTGCGATTGAGAGCGCCAAAGTATAACTGCTTGCTTAAACATAATTAATCAAGTCCACAGAGAGTTATAGATGGCCTTATTGGTATGAATACAAGGAAACTGAGTGGGATATGAATAATCAAGAGATCGACCTGTTAGTAAAAGACATATTAGCGCAAAGCGCACAGACATCTAAACAAACGTCATCAGATCCGATTTGCGGTGCCCGCTTTGAAGATATCAATGCTGCTGTCGCTGCTGCGAAACAAGCATTTGGTGAGTTAAACACAGGGCCAATGTCGGTGCGCCAAAAAATTGTTAGTACGCTTCGTAAGGTGCTTGCTGATGACATTCCAGAGCTTGCTGAACGTGCATGGCGCGAAACTGGAATGGGCAATGTCGCTGACAAAATTCAAAAAAACACCATCGCACTTTTTAATACTCCCGGAACAGAGGATTTAGCGACAACAGCCATGACGGGTGATGGAGGCATGACCCTGTTTGAGTATTCACCTTATGGCGTTATTGGTGCCATTGCACCGAGCACCAATCCAACAGAAACCATTATTAATAATGCGATTGGAATGATCGCTGCGGGCAATGCGGTCGTTTTTAGTGCTCACCCTGGAGCTAAAGAGGTGTCAACTTGGTTGATCAATAAGGTTGAGCAAGCGATTTACGATTGTTGTGGTATCCGTAACTTAGTCGTCAGTGTAGCAAAACCTAGCTTTGACGCTACCAAAGCAATGATGACTCATGCTGATGTACCGCTTTTGGTGGTAACTGGCGGTCCAGGTATTGTCAATATGGCAATGAAAACTGGCAAAAAGGTGATCGGAGCTGGGGCCGGTAACCCTCCAGTGATTGTCGATGAAACCGCAGATATCAATAAAGCATCACAAGATATTATTCGTGGTGCATCATTTGATTTCAATTTGCCGTGTATTGCTGAAAAAGCGGTGGTGGTCGTCGAGTCAGTCGCAAGTCAATTGTTAAACGCCTTTGCTAGTCATGGGGCGTGTTGGGTGAAAGATAAAGCGGACATTGATCGCCTACGACAGGTAGCGATTGGAGAGAATAGTGAGGCCAATAAAGCGTTAGTTGGGCAGAGCCCTTCCACCATCTTGGAGGCTGCTGGTGTTCAGTTTAACGGAACTCCCAAACTTGTCGTTGTTGCTGTGGAAGCGAATGATCCGCTAATGATGGTTGAGCAGTTAATGCCACTTCTTCCTGTCGCGACAGCGGTAAACTTTGAACAAGCATTACAAATTGCCCTTAAAGTAGAAGGGGGTAATTTACATACCGCTGTCATGCACTCTAAGAATATCGACCATCTAAACCGGGCCGCACGCGCAATGCGTACCAGTATTTTTGTTAAAAATGCTCCGTCTTATGCAGGAATTGGTGCAGGAGACGAAGGATTTACCACCTTTACTATCGCTACACCTACCGGAGAAGGCACGACGTCTGCTCGTTCGTTTGCTCGTCTTCGTCGCTGTGTGCTCAGCGAAGCATTCAATATTCGATAAGAGGTCGCTATGCGTAAATTTTCGATACCCACCACGATTTACAGTGGCAATGCGAGCATTGATGAACTGAGTAGTATAGTTCAAAGCCGTATACTCATTATTTGCGACCAATTTCTTGCAGGTAGCGAAGCATTAAAACGCATAGTTGATCAATTGAGTTTAGAGAATCAGGTTGATTTATATAGTGATGTGACCCCAGACCCAAGTACAGATGATGTCGCTAAAGGGGTGGAAGCATTAGCAAATTTTTCTCCAGATGTTCTCATCGCTTACGGTGGTGGATCTGCTCTAGATTTGAGTAAAGCAGTGCGTTTTTGCGCTCGCGAACACGGTATCGAAGTGGCGCACTTTATTGCTGTACCGACCACCAGTGGTACGGGTTCTGAAGTAACACAAATCAGTGTGATATTGGTCAGTGAGCATCGAGTCAAAGTGCCTTTAGTTGATGATGCTTTACTACCCGATGTAGCAATTCTAGATCCGATGCAGACGGTTACTGTCCCTCCCACAGTGACGGCCAATACAGGGATAGATGTGTTAACGCATGCTATTGAAGCAATGGTTTCGGTTGACAGTGACGACTTTAGCAATGCTTTGGCGGAAAAAGCGATTACATTAGTATTTAAGTACTTAAAGCCCGCCTATGAAGACGGTAATAACCTGAAGGCACGGCAAAAACTGCTTAACGCATCATGCCTTGCTGGCTTAGCGTTTAACCATGCTGGTTTAGGCCTAACTCATGCAATAGCACACCAATTGGGCGCATCTTTACATATTCCTCATGGACTAGCGAACGCGCTATTACTGACTGAAGTGATGGAGTACAACTGTCGCTGCAAGCGAAGTGAAGAGACTTACGCTGTCATTGCACGCTGTTTGGGTTTTGTTCCACGTCATACGGATTGCCGTACTGGAGCTAAAGCGTTAATTAAAGAAACGGCAGCATTAATTGCATCTGTGGGGATTTCAGCGACGAGTGCGAGGTTGCAGCTTAACCATAAACATGATCATAACTTAATTGACGTAATGGCTCAGCAAGCACTAGGAGATATTACGATAAAAACCAATCCTGTAAAGCCTAGCATTGATGAGATTTCACAGATATTGCAGGCCATATAATGCAGTCGGTCAGGAGGTAAAAATGTTAGATAACCGCTTACAAACTCAACTGCCTGGTAGCTCACAAGAGCGCATTGTCCAAGAGCATGTGCCCGGAAAGGAAGTCACGTTGATCCACATTATTGCGAATCCAGGGACTGAGGTTGTTAGCCGTCTTAATTACAGTTCAGAAGGTAATGCCATAGGCTTGATGACAATTTCACCCGGTGAAGCGGCCATTATTGCTGCGGACCTTGCTACGAAATCGGGTTCGGTGTTGCTTCAACAGATCGATACGGGTAATGGTTCGGTTGTGCTTAAGGGCGACGTCTCGTCGGTTGAGTATGCCTTAGGGTATGTGAGAGAGGTCCTGATGGATGTAATGAAATTTGCTGTTTGCCCAATAACCAGAACTTAACGCCTTTTGACAAAAACAAACGCACAGGTAAGTGCAACGAACCAAAATAGAAAGTAACGCAAGGGAGTATCATGAACAAGTTTGTTCTATCTATAAATGCGGGAAGCTCATCGCTTAAGTTTCAGCTCATTTTGATGCCTGACGAAAGCTGCATTATGTCTGGCCTTTTCGAAGGTAAACGAACCGCATTAACAAAATTCAAAGTGAACACAAAGCAGAATCATAAATTTGAAGTGAATGGTGGTTGGGATTTTTCTGCTGCGGTCGACTTTCTAATGCAGTATTTGAAAGAGGAAAAAATCATTCAAAGTGTGGATGAAATATACTGTGTGGGTCATCGAGTGGCACACGGGGGTGAAGAGTATTCCCAACCAGTGATGATCACTGAACAGGTAAAAAACTCGATTCTGTCCTTATCCAAGCTCGCCCCGATTCATAACCCGATCAATTTACTGTGTATTGAAGCCTTTGAAGATCGATTGCCTGGCGTACCCCAAGTTGCGGTCTTTGATACAGCCTTTCACCAAACACTACCGCAGGAGCAATACCTTTATCCATTGCCATACACACTCTATGAGGAGTACGGGATACGTAAGTTTGGCTTTCACGGCACGAGCCATCAATATGTGAATAGTGTCGTCGAAAAGCAATGCTCTCCAATTGAAAGCAAACGAATTATTTCTTGTCATTTGGGATCTGGCGCCAGCATTTGCGCGATTGAAGATGGAAAATCTGTTGCAACAACGATGGGTTACACCCCATTGGCAGGCTTGATGATGGGCACACGGTGTGGTGACATTGATCCTTCACTGCCACTTTATCTGGCTCAGAATACACCTATGAGCATTAATGATGTGTCCAATATGATGAACAACGCTTCAGGTCTTTTGGGGGTATCTGAACTTTCAGATGATTGTCGTGTTCTTCAAAGAGCAAGTGAACAGGGAGATGAGCGTGCAGCACTTGCATTGCGGATGTTTGCGAACAAGGTGAAAGAAACCATAGGGCGTTATTGCTCAGTATTAGATGGATTGGACACACTGGTGTTCACGGGAGGAATCGGTGAGAACTCAGCCTATATTCGTCAACAAGTTCTGGACTCTCTTAGTTATCTCGGAATTAGATATTGTGAAGCAAGTAATGAACAGAATCATAGCGTGTTAAGTCAACCAGATTCTCAAATAAAAGTACTCATTGTGAATACTGATGAGGAGTTAATGATTGCGAGAGAAACCGTTAGGGTGCTTTCCCATCAAAGCGAACCAAATAATTCTAATTAATCGTCATTGTATGAATTTTAATATCTAAACGAAAACAAATGGAGGCAGTCATGGCTTTTACCTTAGCGTTCCCCAAAATTAATATTTCCGGTGAAAATGCAATTACTGAGTTAGTGGCAAGAATTGCTGCTGATGATACATCCGGACATGGGTTGATTGTTGCTGATGCAGCCCTAGAGAAACTTGGATTGTTGGCACCCTTGTGTGAAGCACTGGATCAAAATGGGCTGGCGTATACCTGTTTCACAGACACTATTCCAAACCCTACGGTTGCTGTCGTCGATAGAGCATATGACCTATACGTGAAGTCAGGTGCAAATTACTTGATTGGTTTTGGTGGGGGTAGTGCCATAGATACAGCGAAAGCGGTGAAGATTTTGTCTGCAAATCCTCAACCGATCACTGCGTATACCGGTATTGGAATGGTGAAAAAAACAGGCGTGCCGTTATACGCCATTAACACGACTGCCGGAACCGCAGCAGAAGTCACCAGTAATGCGGTGATCACCGATGAAGAGAATAAAGTGAAGTGTGTGATTATCGATGCCAGTATCATCCCTGATATTTCGGTGAATGATCCTAGCATAATGCTTGGTTTACCTGCAGATGTGACGGCTGCAACGGGTATGGATGCTTTAACTCATGCGGTAGAAGCTTACGTATCTGTTGGGGCACATACCCTCACTAACCATTCGGCATATGAATCTGTGCGACTGATTTCGAGCTATCTACCTATGGCCGTAGAGGATGGTTCAAATGTAGAGGCCCGTGAAATGATGGCACTTGGGCAGTTTTTAGCGGGTATGGCTTTTAATAGTGCTGGGTTGGGTATGGTGCACGCGATGGCACACCCTGGTGGCGCGTATAAAGATCTTCCTCATGGTGTATGTAATGCCATATTGCTCCCTATTGTTTGTGAGTTTAACCGTCCTCATCGAGTTAAAGAGTTTGCTAAGTTAGCGGTTGCCTTAGGGTGTGATGTCAGCAGCATGGATGATGAGCAAGCCAGTAAAGCCGCTGTACAAGCGATTCGCGACTTGAGCAAAAGAGTAGGTATCCCTGAAGGTTTTGGTCAATTCGGCGTGACTGAGCAGGATGTTAAACAGTGGGTACCAAGTGCTATGGCAGATCCTTGTGCAGGCGGTAACCCTGTTGCCATGACAGAAGATGACGTAATGGCTCTGTATTTAGAGTCACTGTAGTCTCTGAAACTAAGAGAACAGGAAGCCGGTTTTATCGGCTTTCTGTCTATAAGCCAACGAAACGGGAGTGAACCAATGACCCCTTTTTTGCAACAGTTACAAGACGCTGGTGTTGTCGGAGCTGGTGGTGCTGGATTTCCGGTCTACATGAAGCTCAACTGTAGCGTCGATATTTTAATTGCGAATGGCGCGGAATGTGAGCCGTTGCTAAATAAAGACCAAATGCTGATGCAGCATGAAAGTGATGCCTTAATTAAGGGCATGGAAATAGCAATGGACTACATTGGCGCAACCCAGGGTATCATTGGTATCAAGAAAAAAAATCGACGAACTATAGAGACGTTAAAACCGCTCTTACCAAAATCTATCTCGATATTAGAGATGGAAGATACTTATCCTGCGGGAGATGAAGCAGAGCTCATCTATCGTGCCACTGGTATGCGGATACCAGCGGGTGGGCTACCGAAAGATATTGGTGTCGTGGTGAACAATGTTGAGTCAATTATCAATGTTTATTGGGCCAGTACTAATAAACCTGTGATAGAGACCATGGTGACGGTGCATGGTGAAGTTACCCAGCCTTATACCGCTAAGCTACCGATAGGAATGAGCTATGCAGATGCAATAGCAATAGCGGGTGGAGTAACTTGTGATGACTTCGTGATTGTTGAGGGCGGACCGATGATGGGGAGTGTCACGACTGACATCAATAAACCGCTAACGAAGATGTCGAGCGGGTTATTGGTATTAAAAGCTGACAGTAGAGTCGCTGAGATCAAGCAACGTACCGACGCCCAAGTCATCAAAATGGCCCGTTCTGCTTGCGATCAATGTGGACAATGCAGTGCACTTTGCCCGAGGGCTTTGCTGGGCTATCCCGTAGATCCACGTAAAACCATGAGAGTGGCTTTGGTCGCAGACTCTGAGCATGCACTTGCTGGGCAAGCGTGCTGCGGATGTAATCTTTGCACCATGTGGTCTTGTCCGGAAGGTGTTGATCCACAGCGAGTTTGCAGTCTTGCCAAACGCGGGCTTGCAGAGCAAAAGTTGTCCCGTACTGCAGAGCAATTACAGGCTCAAACCAAAGAGGTTCATCCTCTCAAACCCTATCGTGGAGTATCTACTTCTCGTCTGATGCGCCGACTTGAGGTGCTAGATTACTACGGCAGAACGGTCGAATATAAAGCCGATATCGTCATGCCTAAACACGTGGCGATTCCGCTACAGCAACATATAGGTCGGGCCGCGCAGGCCATCGTCTCCGTTGGGCAAAATGTTAACAAGGGGGATGTTGTAGCGCAGGCTTGTTCAGATAGTTTGAGTGTCGCTATGCATGCGAGTGTCAGTGGCAAGGTGGTAAAGGTTGACCATCAGGTTGTGATTGAGAGCCTTTGTTAAGGATAGAATCAAAAGGGAGTGTTTATGGATAACGCAATCGGCTGTGTAGAGCTGAGTTCGATCGCAAGAGGGTACGAGGTTGCGGATGCAATGGTTAAATCTGCAAATGTAAAAATACTTTTTCACCGCACCACTTGTCCGGGAAAGTTTGTAATCGTTGTTAATGGTGACATCGGTGCTGTCAGTGCATCAGTGGAGCATGGTCTTGTTGCAGGGCGAGGCGAAGTGATTGACCATGTGATTATCTCAAATATTCATTCCGATGTATTCTCGGCCATATCTGGAACAACAGATGTTACAAAACATGGCGCCTTTGGGGTGATAGAGACCTACTCGATGGCTGCTGTCATCGAAGCGGCCGATGCTGCAGTCAAGGCAAGTGATGTGGTGTTGATGGATATCCAATTAGCGATGGCAATTGGTGGCAAAGGCGTCGTTACGCTGAGCGGTGACGTGTCAGCAGTGCAGTCTGCAATAGAACTAGCGTGTGAGCGAGTAAAAGAAAAGGGCGTTTTAGTGAATCAGTGTGTTATTGCTAACCCAAGCCGTGAAATAGTCGAAACAGCGATATGAGTATTTCTATACAAAGCCAAGTTATTAGCTCAAGTGTCATCAAAACTCGCTTAGAGCTAAACCACACTTTTTAGCATTGAGATTTACCCATACATTCAATTGAAATATCATTTTGTATTACTTTTTGTCGTTATCAAACTCTTTATGAAAGAAAGATTTTTTGCTCTAGATGGACTTCGGGGTGTATGTGCATTAGCTGTGGTAGTTTTTCACATGGACTGGCTAGATTCAGTGACCAGCCTTGATTTCTTCCGAGGTAGCTTCCTGTTTGTCGAATTTTTCTTTGTGTTGAGTGGCTTTGTGCTAGCACATCGTTTTGCGGTTAAAGGTACCTCTCGTTTCGCTAGCTTTATGAAAGGGCGATTTTTTAGGTTGTATCCGCTGCACTTTGCCATGTTCATGTTGGTTGTGTTTTACCAGTTTTTTCATATGTTTGCCGTCAATAATTGGGGAATTAGTTTTGGTATTGAGCCATTCACCGCGAAATATGCAGTTAGTGAAATAGCTCCTCATCTTTTACTCATACAATCCTGGTCTTCGAACTTCAATAGCGTCAGCTTCAATGGTTCATCTTGGAGCATCAGTATCGAGTTCTACATGTATGCATTGCTGTTTTTCTCAATCTTTGCTTTCCGAATGAAGCGAGTTTTTATTTGGATCGCTGTATCTCTGTTGTCTTTCTATCTTTTGTTCACAAAATCAGTAACAGTACCAGGTGAGGTGTTAAGGGGATTGTCTTGCTTCTTTGGCGGTGCGTTTTTTTACAGCGTGTATCAAAAAATGAGCCGAATCAGATTGTCATACAAAGTGGCTACAATTCTTGAGTTGGTTTTGTTGAGCACGATAGTCATTGCGATTCAATCAAAATATGAGTATCGCTCAATAGGTGTGTCCGTCTTGTTTATGCTAGCCGTACTATTATTAGCGTTTGAGAGTGGTTTTTTTTCATCCCTGCTAATGAAAAGTTCGATGCAAACCCTAGGTGTTCTGTCGTACTCTGTTTACCTCACTCATGGGGTTTTACTACTATATTTTCGAGCATTTCTTACAGTAATGGATGAGTTTACTTTGATAGAACTTATGCCGGTGGTAGATAATGTGAAGTATATGAATTTTGGCTCTACTTTAGCGAATAACATGGGAGTTTTGCTCATTCTCGCAATGAGTGTATTGATATCTAAGTATACGTATGAATACATTGAGAAAGTAGGGCAAGATCTAGGAGTTAAAGTGAGGTTAGTTAATACCTACTGAAAGACAGTGACGTATACACCAAAATAAACGTGGCCTGATAACAGAGTAGGCCACGCATTATCGATAGTGGAGTGTTAGGCTACGTGAGTTACGGCGTCACGCACTAGTTTGCCCAGTTCATCCCATTTTCCCTCGTCCATTAGGTTGGTCGGAACCATCCAAGTACCACCACATGCCACTACTGAAGGTATAGACAAGTAATCATCAACATTTTTAAGGCTTACGCCACCTGTAGGCATAAAGTTTATTGGATACACTGCAGTAAGTGCTTTAAGCATAGGCACGCCGCCAGAAGGTTCTGCGGGGAAGAATTTAAGAGTACGAAGACCCATTTCCATCGCTTGCTCAACTAGGCTTGGGTTGTTTACGCCAGGAACGATCGCAACGCCTTTATCTAGACAGTACTGAACTGTACGTGGGTTAAACCCAGGACTTACAATGAAGTCAACACCAGCATCGATTGAAGCGTCAACTTGCTCGTTTGTTAGAACAGTACCTGAGCCAATCAGCATCTCTGGGAACTCTTTACGCATTGCACGGATTGCTTCGATTGCACACTCAGTACGCAGCGTGATTTCTGCGCAAGGCATGCCGTTTTCAACTAGAGCACGACCTAATGGAATTGCATGTTCCACTTTGTTGATCGCAATAACAGGAATAACTTTAAGGTTTGCAAGTTGTTCGTTTAGTGTTGCCATTGAAATTTTCTCTCTAAATTATGGGCTTATAGTTCTGGCATGACATCGCGGGGGATAATCGCACCTTTGTGCTGGATCACGGTACCGGCAACGAGGTGACCAGTTGATGCCGCCTCTTGGGCTGAGCCCCCAGTGAAACGTTTAGCCATGAAACCAGCGCTGAATGAATCACCTGCCGCTGTTGTATCAACAACATTAGTGATTTTGTTGGCTGAAACGTAATTTTGTTCGCTGTCTTCGACCACTAAGCACGCATCACTACCACGTTTAATGATGATCTCTTTAACACCCAAGGCTGAAGTGCGCTCAACACATTGCTCAAGTTGAGTATCACCGAACAGAAGTTGGTCATCATCGTAAGTGAGCAAAGCGATATCGGTGTACTTGAGGACTTTTAGATACCAAGATTGAGCTTCGTCAGCGTTGCTCCAAAGTTTCGGTCGGTAGTTATTATCGAAAATCACTTTGCCTCCCTGTGCTCTGTAAGCGTCGAGGAAAGACAGGAGGTTTTGACGACCATTCTCAGTAAGAATAGCTAGTGTAATGCCACTCATGTAGATAGCGTCATAAGCAAAAAGCTTGCAGATAAGCGTATCCGATTCTGGCTGGTCAAAAACAAACTTTGCCGCTGAATCGCTGCGCCAGTAATGGAAGCTGCGCTCGCCGGTGTCATCAGTCTCGATGTAATAGATGCCCGGTGTTTTGTCAGTAATCTGGAGCACAGTCTCGGTATCAATACCCTCTTCCTGCCATGCTTGAAGCATCTCCATACTGAATGGGTCACGACCAAGCGCGGTGACATAACTTACACTGATGTCGTGTGCTTTGGTAAGTCGAGAAAGATAAAGTGCCGAATTGAGGGTATCACCACCAAAAGTTTGCTTGAGCTCACCATCGCGGTTTTGCAGCTCAACCATGCATTCGCCTAACACGGCAATTTTGTATTGAATCATTGTATTTACTCTTGTTTGCACTCTTTAAGTTTCAGATTACGTGTGCAATATTCTGATTTTTTGTCTATTGCTGTTGAGTTACCTTAATGGTGCAAATGAAGGAGTAGCCAAAGGGGGGAAGGCTACTCCTCCATTTACCGCATTAACCAAGATAAGTCATTTTGAGTAGAACCCTTTCACTCACACTGCAATGTCATCTAATTCGAATGCTTTAATTGAAATTAATAAAACCTCGTTTCATTTTAATTTGTGTTTGATGGGATGTCTATAGCGTTTTGCAGTTAAACTCATTGTCTATCCAGCACATAGGGTAATGAGACAAAAAAGCTAAGAGCGCAAAACGCGTCTTAGCTTTTGATTATTAGAAGTATGTTTACCAGCTGTACGTGATACCGACACGACTTCTCAGTTGTCGGTCACTACTTTTGCTTGATACTGAAACATTGGCAAACTCAACATAAGGTCTCCAGCTCCAATCTTGACCTTTGTAGCCTAGTTTAAACACGGCATCCCAGTTTGAATCACCGTTGTCAAAGAATACCTGGTCATCGAGCCCCTTCTCATAGTTACCCTCCAAGCCAAATTGGAAGTAGTTATAGTTATAGTCGAGGTTTGCCGTTACTTTGCTCTTTTGTTCACTAGAACGGTCATCCGAAAAATCTCTAAATTCATGACGGTAGCGTAGTTTAGCGGTTAGACCAGAATCGAACTTATATTGCACACGCACTTGGGGTTTGTAAGTTACATGACCCTTGAGGAAAGTAATTGGCATACCTGGGATAATTGACCAATGGTCATCAATTTTATGTCTGTAACCAAAATCAAATTCATTGCCTTTAGACTCCCACTCTGAGAATGGCTTGCCTTCTTGCATGGCTTCAACACCGAAGTAGTAGTTACCTACACCACCACCAATTTTTACCCTACTTGCATAGGTTTTGCTGTCATGTTTGTATTCTTGTCTGAAGTCGAGAGAAGCAGCAGAAACAGAAGCACTGGCACACATGACCAATGCAGCAGTTAAAAGGTTTTTGTTTAGTTTTTTCATCTTAATTACCATTATTTAAAGAGTAGGTTTTCTACTTTGTTTTTGTTGGATTCATCATTTTGCAACGTCGCCAGTGCTTGCTTGATTTGAGCGTCATCGTAGGCACGGTTGGCATAAAGAATATTGGAGTAGGCTTTCGAACTATCGAAGCCTTTGAGGTCGTTGTATTGCCACTGTTCTGGGCTGTTGACGTATTTAGCAACGAAGCGATACCCGTTAGATAGCGCATGTTTGTCGACTTCATAATTCCAAACATCCACATCTACTTTTTCGCCAAAATGGCCCAGTAGGCTGTAGGCTTCTAAATTAAAGTTTGAGTAGTGCCACGGTCTCGTTCGTTCCAGTTCGCCATGCTGTGCACCTTCGATATTGAACTGACTACCAATTCGGCGCATCTGAGTGATCTGAAGACGCTTTTGGGCAATCTCTGGTTTACCAACAAACAGCGAAAACGCGACAACTTGTGCGTCGTACCACGTACCATGATTGTTATGCCAGTTGTCTTCTTCAAAACCATTTTGGCTGGTTAGCATCCAGTGATTAAACTCATCGACCCAACCAACGACAGCGTCATATTGCTCGCTTGTCATTTTTTCTTTGAGAATATTGACGCTGTCCAACACAGGAATGAGTAGGCGGCTTTCTATGATGCCAATACCACGACCATCAACAGCTCCAGGGATGGCTTGAGCATGATTAAGGTTCGGGTTCATGCGAGTTTTAGGGTTAACAAACCAGGCATCAAGCTGAGCGATAGCTTTATCTGCGTAGTCTTGGTTGTCGCTAAAGTAGTAGGCAAGACCGAGATCTTTTACGTCATTGGCGAAGCGAATGAAGCGTTGCTTGTCCGTTGCCTTTGTTTTAGTTGCCATATTGTACTCACCATCACGGCGCACATATGGAAGACCATCTTCAGTATCAGGGTTTGGCCACCAGTAGGGGCCAAAGCTAAAGTAGTCATGAATATCACCACTAGCAGGTAGCAGTGTTTTGTTTGTGACAGGATCAATCTCAGCTTTAAGCGCTTTATCTGCTTTTTTAATTAAAGCATCATAAGCCCCTTGTTTACTGCTGATCTCCGATTTATTGAAAGAGAGTGCGTCTTTGTCGTAAGAGATAAAATCAATCGTTGCATGAGCACTTGTAGAAATCAGCAAGGCTAAAGAAATAGCAGTACAAACCTTTGTTATTCTCATTGTATTTCCTTCAGTAAATTAACAGCGAATTTAAAGTATTTAGCTTGTTTGTGTTTTTTAAGGCCGAGCAAAACCAGCACTATCAGCATGTGCGAATAGCGTTGGAGAACTGGCTTTGCTCTAGTGAATTTGAATTAACTCAACATTTTTGGTGTTTAAGAATCAAAACATCATCCAGCAGACATGGTGGTATTGAAGGTTTCGTTCTCTTTGGCACTCTTAAGCAACAGGCCACCAACAGTCACAATGACGGCTCCACAGAAGACAAAGGCTAAACGGCCAAGCATTGGGTTTGGTATAAGGACCATTAGAGTGACGAGCACGCCAAATACCAGAATTAGCTTTCCAAGCATTAAGCGTTGTTGGCGGTCATATTCATCTTGTCCAGGCTCTTCAACCACTGGTGTATCGACATCTGTCCAAAATGCTTGTAACTCTTCACTTCGAGCTTTAGCAGGCTCTTTGTAGAATTTGGTTGTTAGGCAGAAGAAACCACCAGTAATAAAGAGATGACCAACGATACCGAGTAGTACTTTAAGATCACTCGCTTCACGCCCAGTGAAAGGGGTGTCTAGGTTTAGCCAGTTTGCGATTACATCTGCCGTAATTACAAAGCTCACCATGTAAGAGACAAATACACCAACAAGCAGTGTTGCCCATGCAGCCCAGTCCGGTGTTTTCTTGATGAAGACACCAAAGAATAGAGGTACGAGAATAGGCATTTGAAGCAGCGTACTGACATACATCATCGCATCAAAAAGACTCAGGCCTCTGAGCGAATTAATGAATAGAGCGACTAAGATAATCAAAATACCAAAACATCCGGTCACGATTTGGCTTACACGCAAAAGCTTTTTGTCATCAGCCTTTTTATCAATGATAGGCGCGTAGAAGTTGCGGACAAAAATGCCGGAGTTTCTATTCAGCCCAGAGTCCATGGAAGACATTGTCGCCGCAAAGACTGCAGACATGAGTAACCCAACCATACCAACCGGCATGGCTTTCTCAACAAAAACAAGGTAAACAGCATCGGCTGCTTTTTTGCCAAGCTCAGCACTGTGCACGGTTGCGGCTTCTGGGTACATGACGGCTGTAACCCATGGTGGTAGGAACCAGATTACAGGGCCAATCAGCATGAGTACGAAAGCGAGTAGTGCGGCCTTTCGCGCATTGGTCGAATCTTTTGCTGTTAAGAAACGGTAAGAGTCCTGCATGTTGTTAATATTTTGCAGCTGTTTAACAAACATGAAGATGAACCACGCAACGAACAGCAAAGGGTAGTTCATATTAGAACCCATGATTGATTCGGCAGGGAATTGTTCAATTAGGTTGCTCGGTCCGCCAATTTTAAATAATGCCACGACTGCACACACGACGGTCACAGCCATGATCACTACCATCTGGACAAAGTCCGAAGCTACCACTCCCCAAGCGCCCCCAATAATGGAAATGAAAAGGACAATTAGACCTGTGACAACAATCGTTGTTTCGATGTCTACTTTGAATACGGCACTCACAAACAGCGCAAGGCCATTCAACCAAATCCCGGTGTAGACAATACTTGTTGGCATAGTCGCCCATGTAAACACCTGTTCGTTTGTGGCGCCGAACCGGCGTTTGACACCCTCAATTGGAGTGACGACACGCATTTGACGGAAGCGGTACGAAAAAAATACCCATGATATTAGGAAGCCAAAAGCATTGGCCATAAAGACAACCATGATAGGGAAGCCATCGGTGAAGGCTTTACCTGCAGCGCCTGTAAAGGTCCATGCACTGAACTGGGTCATGAAGGCCGTTGCACCTACCATCCACCACAACATCTTGCCTCCACCTCGGAAATAGTCACTGGTACTGCTACCAGAAAATCGTTTGAAGATCACACCAATTGCGATCATAAAGATAAAGTAAACGCCCACCACGAGCATATCGATATTCATCCTGAACTCCTTTGATACTTTGACAGCATTTTGTAATTTGAAATTATTCAGTTGAATGACAGCAACCTTCTCGCTGAACATTACAACTTCCTGTGAACTTATAACTCTGTGGGCAACCAATATTGATGATGGCTGATATTTGTCGGTAAATAGACTTCCCAATAAATATTGCCAGCTGAGCAGCGTTCTCTAGTGGATGCTTTTTGCTCACATTTGCTTGATGAGTAATTTAGTCGGAACAAAGACAAAAATATAAGATCAAAATCACATTCGCAGTTTTATGAAAGGGTGTTTTATATTTTTATGACTGATGTCGACTTTTGTGGTGTGGCTCAAAAGAAAACGTATCGGCGAGAAGGTCGAATATTACTCATATAATACATTTTAACTTAGATTGGACTGGTATTATGTGCTTAAGTTGTTGTTTCAAAAGGGCTGTCTATTTATCTCTGAGGTTATTGTATTACTTAATTGCGTTGCGGGTGGGCGGTATTTAGACTTCTCAAACGCCTGTTAGATTCTACATCGATATAACGTTACTGGTAACTTTGATATCGACTTCTCATTTCTGTGAATCTGGACCGTTTGCAAGTCATATGAGAGCGATGGCACGAAGTGTTGATATGCAAGTATAGAAAAGCCATGCAATGTGAGTTGCATGGCTCAAAGTTAGATTTACAGTTAGCTGATGATGACGTCAGATATTTTGCTCTCAAACTTCAGTTTTAACTTGCTAAGTTGCACGATAAACAGCTCGGCACAAGCTAGAGCATCACTGGCCGCTGAGTGAGCGTAGTAGTCAGGTAAATTATAGTGACGACGAAGGTCGTTGAGTTGATAGCTTTGATGAATCTTGGACAGTCCAGCATAGCTGTATTTTTTTTCCAGCTGTAGAGTGTCAACAAAATGGCAAGGGAGGCGCTCTAATCCATAGGTCGCTTTGACTTGCGCATTGAGAAAGCTACGCTCAATACATGCACTATGGGCGACAACGATTTTACCTTCTAAATGCGTTAGCAGTTCGTCAAGTGCTGCAGTGGGTGCAGTAGCATTGAGTAATTGTTGTGGAACAATTTCATTTATCTCGGCACTTTCTTTTTTAACATAGTCTCCGTGGTCGAGATAAATTTCATGGCTACTGCATAGATTGATTTCATAGCAATTTAAGTGGACGAGGCCGATAGAGAGTATTTTGTCACGCTTAGCTTCAAGCCCGGTCATTTCGAAGTCTAGTGCGACAAATTGTTGGCTAATTAGGTCTTCAGAAAGGGAGGGTTGTGGGTGGCGTAGATAGCTATCTAACGCAGAACTGTATGACGAGTTGGGTGCGATAGATTGTCTTAACGCCTCTTGACACTGTGTAGAGGACTTTCCAAACCAACGATTGAACATGATTAACTGCCTTTTACAAAACGAAGTTTGGCTACGTCCTGTAGCTCGCTAATGATTTTAAATGCTTCCTTGAGGTGTTTGCGCTCAAAACTGCTGAATTGGTCAGGCGCAATGTGATTATCTGGTGTTTTGCCATTCAAAATGGCATTAAGCTGGTGGCGAAAACGAACATGAGTGATAAAGCGAAATGCGCCAATGATGTTTTCACATGTGTCTAATGACATCGTGCCATGCTCAGCAGCATAACGAAAACGCTCTTCCGTTCCAGTTAATGAGCCTCCTGCTGCCAGACTGAAAATACGTGCAAGATCAATGATTAGATTGAGCGCGTACTTTTTGATATTGAGAGTATTGCTGTTCTTTCCCCCCTTTTCTAAGACAAGACTATTAAAGATACCAAGTGGTGGTTGAGTCTCTATAGCGTCTCGAGTGAGTGCTGGAATGAAACGAGGATTCTTTTGGATGCATTGATGCATATGTGCTTGAACAGTGTCAATCAAGTCCGCGTTACCATAGATAGCTCGAACTTCTAGGAATACACTGACGCTCAGCAATTTGTTGTATTCAGGACTCAATACCCACTTGTGGTAGTACTCTTTCCAGCGAGATATTGGTTGGCACCACTTTTTATTTGCCGCCATATACTTTCCGTCGCAGAGGGGATAGCCGCAGGCAGCAAGTCCATTACAAACTCTCATCGCAAGGTAGTTAAAGTAGTGATAGTCTTCGTCTTTCGCATCATCAGAAAGCACAATGGCACTATCTTGATCCGATAGCATGTGGACTTCATTGCGAGCGTGTGAGCCAGCAACTAACCATGCATAGTCACAAGGAGGAGCACCGAGTGACTTTTCTGTGAGTTGAATAATTCTGCGCGTAAAAGCATCCATAATCATAGACATCACTTGCCCTTGGATTTCAGCGCTAATTCCGCTTTCAACGAGCGCTTGGAATATCGTCTGTTTTTCTTCTCTCAGGGCTGATAGGGCGTCAATGGAGTCGGCATACTTAATTTTTTCTATCAGAAATAGCGATTGTGTTTTGTGGTTATGTACAAGATGGGTCGTGGTAAGAAGGCCTGATACTTTACCCTCTTTGACAACTGGTAAACAACGAACATTATATTGGAGCATTAGCGAGATAGCTTGTATCACCTTATCTTCACTATTGACCAGAATAGGTTTAGTGTTCATGACACAGGATATAGGAAGTTCAGTCGATATTTCTTCCGCCACAACACTTCTCGTCATATCCCGATCTGTTACCATTCCAACAATATCCTCTTCTTGCATGACAACAGCACAAGAGCTTCTTTGATCTCCACACATTATTTTGGCAACAGACTTTATGGAATCGGTGTGATCGACAATTGCAATGTTCTTACTTGCTATCTCACTGATTTGACGAAAGAATAGTCCTTTATCTTCTTTTCGTACAGCATGCTTTACTGCTGTGGATAAACGTCTGGTTGCTTGAGAAGCGAAGTAGTCGGCAAACTCTGGGTGTTGCTGACAGATCCTAGTGAGTTCATGGTGAGGGACTAAATACAGAAGAGAATCTTCGATGGCTTGTGCTTCGTACCCATCTTCCGCTTTTTCTAGCGGAGCTAAAAAGGTAAAACCAAATTGGTCATCTATGCCTAAGCGGGCCCGAAGTGAACCATTACGACTGCGCTGCTCAATGGCTCCCGTTCTAACAATATATAGATAACGTTTTGTACATAAAGCACTGAATGTGATGACTTCATCCTTAGCTAGGTATTTTACAACCACGGAGTTTGATAGGGATTCGACTAGTGACAAAGGGAGCTTATCAAATGGATCTAGCCTGGTGAGAAAGTCGCGAATATTGGGGGTGATAGAAGAACCCATATAGACTCCAGAATAAAACGATGTTTCACTAATGAATTTGGTTCCAAAAAAAGCAGCACAGAATGCTGCTCTTAAAAATGGTGTATTTATTGAACAGGGTAGTTTTTGTATCCCAACTGTTCAGAGATGTTGCGCCCTGCTTTATGAAGAAGATCAATGTAGTAAGACATACGCTTTTCATCAAAGCGAACTGTCGGAAATGAGATTGAGACTCCCGCTATCACCGTACCAAAACGGTCATAAACTGGTGCTGCCAGACATCTTAGCCCTGGTTCTTGCTCTTCGTTGTCTTCCCCAAAGTGTTGGTCTTTAACCAATTTTAGTTCTGCAATTAATTGCTCAGCATTTTCATGAGTGCGATCAGTACTCTTTACAAACTCTATACGAGATAGAGTGTTTCGTACAAAAGAGTCTTCTCGTTCAGCAAGTAGTACTTTGCCAATTGCTGTTGTGTGAAGAGGATTACGACGACCGACTCTTGAATGCATACGAAGGTTATAGCTTGAATCTATTTTGTGGATATAAATGATCGAGTCTTCATCAAGCGCACCCAGGTGAACTGTTTCATTCGTTAGCTCAGAAATGATTTTCATTTCTTTATCTGCTAGTTCAATCAGATCGACATACTCTAAAGATTTAGCACCGAGCTCAAATAGTTTGAGGGTGAGGGAGTACTTATCTGCTTCGCCTTCCTGTGTGACATAACCTAACGTTTTCATTGTTTGCAGAAAACGGTACGTCGTAGCTTTAGACATCATCAGGCGCTGAGAAAGATCAGATACACCAATTTCCTTTTGTTCACCAAGAGCTTGCAGAATGTTGAAGACCTTAAGAACCGATGAAACCGCTTCTGGCTGCGTAGATTTTTCCATTAAATTACCATTATTCAAATTCGCGATATGAGTATTATACCCATCAGATTGTGCGCTTCCACGTATTTTAAAAAAGGATTTTAAAAATTTGAAACCCATCCCGCTCTTGTCGTACAAAAGAGAGATCTCGATCAATAAAATGAAAGGTCGTTTTAAAAATAATTGAAATGTGGTTTTAAAAAACATATAGTTTGTTTCATCCGATGGGTTGCCATCATAAGCAAACACGAAATATTAGCTTTTAAAGGAACGAACATGATTCTTGATTCATTTAATCTAGAAGGTAAAGTTGCGATTGTGACTGGTTGTGACACTGGTCTTGGTCAAGGCATGGCGCTAGGCCTTGCTAATGCAGGTTGTGATATTGTTGGTGTAAACATCGTAGAGCCAACAGAAACGATTGAAAAAATGAAAGAAACAGGTCGCAAGTTTGTCGATATCCGTGCAAACCTAATGCAACTTGACGACATCCCTTCAATTGTTGATCAAGCAGTGACTGAACTAGGTCGTATCGACGTTCTTGTTAACAATGCAGGTATCATTCGTCGTAACGATGCAATTGATTTCTCTGAGCAAGACTGGGATGACGTAATGAACATCAACGTTAAGTCTGTGTTTTTCATGTCTCAAGCAGTTGCAAAGCAAATGATTGCTCAGGGTGAAGGTGGTAAGATCATCAACATCGCATCTATGCTTTCATTCCAAGGTGGTATCCGTGTACCTTCTTATACTGCTTCTAAGAGTGGTGTAATGGGTGTGACTCGTCTAATGGCGAACGAGTGGGCAAGCCACGGTATTAACGTGAATGCGATTGCACCAGGTTACATGGCAACAAATAACACAGCGGCATTGCGTGCTGATGAGCAACGTAACAAAGAGATTCTAGACCGTATTCCAGCAGCACGTTGGGGCACACCTGAAGATCTAGCGGGTCCTTGTGTATTCCTAGCATCAAATGCATCAAACTACATCAACGGTTACACAGTAGCTGTTGATGGTGGTTGGTTGTCACGTTAATCCTTCTTAAGAAGTTTCTAAGAGGTGGTTATGGAGAATATGTTCATCGCTCAAGTACTGGGTTTTGTTAGCCTAGCTTTGGGTGTGACGACTTTTTATCAAAAGGATGATCGTAAGTTAAAGATCCTGATGATGGTATTCCACATTAACCACCTTATTCACTATTTCCTATTAGGCTCACTAGTCTCAGTCGCTAGCTCCGCTTTATCAGTGTTGAGGACAGCGACGGCGATTTATGTATCGTCACTAGTGGTCGCCTTTGGATTTATCGCTTTGAGTGCGTTGGGTGGATTTTACCTAATAGAGTCCTACCATGACATTTGGCCCTTTTTGGGTACCGCGATAGGCACCTATAGTGTGTTCTGTCTAAAAGGTATCAAAATGAGATTGGGCTTTTTGGTTGGCGCATTTTGCTGGTTGGTCAATAACATTATTGTAGGATCTATTGGTGGTACTCTGCTTGAAATGACGTTAATCAGCGTTAACTTGACCACCACGTTCCGATTAATTGCTGATCAACGAAAAGCGCGAGCTACAACGGATAAACAAGAGAATAACGAACCATGTTTGTATACAACAAAGACATCACACTAGAGGACTTGGGTGAAGGTATTTCACGTAAAGTTTTGGCTCACAATGACAACATGATGGCAGTAGAAGTGCATTTTGAGTCTGGTGCCATTGGCGCGATGCACAGCCATCCGCATGAGCAATTGACTTATGTACTGTCGGGTAAGTTTGAATTCACTATCGGTGATGAAACAAAAGTCGTTGAAGCTGGCGACACCATGTATAAAGAGCCAAATATTGAACATGGATGCGTCTGTTTAGAAGCGGGCACACTAATTGACAACTTTACGCCAATGCGTAAAGACTTTGTTTAAAATTATTTATCGAAGAATCAACTAATTGCGGGAAACCGCAGGAGTATCAAATGAAAATTGCACTAACTATGGAAAACAGCCAAGCAGCGAAAAATGCAATGGTTGCAGCAGAACTAAATACAGTTGCAGGTGGCCTTGGCCACGAAGTTTTCAACGTTGGTATGACTGATGAGAATGATCACCATCTAACGTACATCCACCTTGGTATCCAGGCAAGTCTTCTACTTAACTCTAAAGCCGTTGATTTCATTGTGACGGGTTGTGGTACAGGTCAAGGTGCGCTAATGGCAAGCAACCTTCACCCTGGTGTAGTTTGTGGTTACTGCCTTGAGCCATCTGATGCGTTCCTATTTAACCAAATCAACAACGGTAACGCATTGTCTCTAGCGTTTGCTAAAGGCTTTGGTTGGGCAGGTGAACTCAACGTTCGTTACATCTTCGAAAAAGCATTTACTGGTAATCGTGGTGAAGGCTACCCAGTTGAGCGTGTTGTTCCTCAGCAAGCTAACGCTAAGATCCTAAATGAAGTAAAAGCTGGTGTATGTAAAGATGTAGTTGCTTCTCTACAGGCAATTGATCAAGAGCTAGTTAAGCAAGCAGTTGGTGGTGCACAATTCCAAGAATGTTTCTTCGCTAACTGCCAAGTGAGTGAAATTGCTGAGTATGTTAAGTCACTAATCGACTAATTTACTACACCTTGTAGCAGTGTTAATGGCTTCATTGCTACGAGGTTTGGCTCTACAGTTTATTGGGAAACTGATTTGCACCTTCCTTTTAGGTTGGTGCTTTTTTTGGGCCTAAATTCCGCTAGATGCTCGGGAAGTGCATCAGTCATACAAGCTTAAAATTCAAATAAAAATATCTAAAACATCGTTTCATTGATCACATTTTACGTGTCAGTGGCTGGTATTTTTGTACTATCAAATTATTATTGAACCATTGGTTTATAAAAACCTAATTATCATTTTAAATATGCCTGAGGTAACATAATGAACATAGATATACTCGTAGTTGGAGTCTATTTTGTTTTCATGATCGCGGTTGGATTGATATTCAAACGTTTTGCTGGAAACTCTACTAGCGACTATTTCCGTGGCGGCGGTAAGATGCTTTGGTGGATGGTGGGTGCAACAGCATTCATGACACAGTTCAGTGCATGGACGTTTACTGGTGCTGCTGGTAAAGCTTTCACGGATGGTTTTCCCATTATGACCATTTTTGTAGCAAATGCGTTTGGCTTCCTACTTTCTTGGTTGTTCTTCTCGTACCGCTTCCGCCAAATGCGTGTAGTCACACCCGTTGAAGGTGTGCGCCGACGTTTTGGAGCGACGAATGAACAGGTGTTTACTTGGGCAACCATGCCAACCAGTATCGTTTATACCGGTATTTGGCTAAACGGATTAGCACTATTTGTAAGTGCTGTTTTTAAGATTGATATCGAATTGACGATCGTGGTGACGGGTCTTATCGTTCTGTTCATCTCTGTTATTGGTGGTTCGTGGGGCGTTGTTGCTTCAGACTTCGTTCAGATGGTTGTGATTATGGCGGTTACGGTTGTGTGTGCTGTTGCTGCTATCGTAAAAATTGGTGGTCCGAGCAACCTTATTGAGCAGTTCCCAGCAGACTCAATTATGGGTCCAGAGATGAATTATCCGTTACTGTTTGTAGCATGGTTCATCTTCATGTTTGTTAAGCAGCTACAAAATATCAACAACATGCAGGACTCTTACCGATTCCTGACGGCTAAAGATTCTGTAAACGCGCGTAAGGCGGCACTATTAGCATTTGCACTTATGTTAATTGGCCCTGCCATTTGGTTTGCGCCACCTTGGGTATCTGCAATCATTTACCCAGATGCAATCTCTGCGCACGCAGACGCTTTGGGTGGTAAAGCAGCGGATGCAGTATATCTCGTGTTTGTAGAGCGTGCGATGCCAGTAGGTATGGTAGGTCTACTTATGTCTGCTGTGTTTGCAGCAACGATGTCATCGATGGACTCAGGCCTGAACCGTAACGCTGGTGTTTTTGTTCGCAACTTCTATAGCCCGATCATTAACAAGAATGCATCAGAGAAAAAACTGATGCGTGTGAGTCAACTCGTTACCTCTGTATTCGGCATACTTATTATTATGGTGGCGTTGTTCATTAACTCACTACGTGATTTGAGCCTGTTCGATGCGATGATGTTCGTAAGTACTCTTCTGCAGATGCCTATCTTGGTTCCACTATTCTTCGGTATGTTTGTTAAAAAGACACCGGATTGGGCTGCTTGGGCAACGCTAGTTGTTGGTATTGGTGTTTCTTACTTGGTGAGTTTCGTCATCACTCCAGATGTCATTGCGAATATGATTGGCCTAGAGGGTGGGTTTACTTCTCGTGAGGCCTCAGACCTTCTTGTAATGAACGGCATTATTGGTCACTTATTTATTACGGGTGGTTTCTTCTGTCTAACCACGAAATTCTACAAAGAGCCGCAAGGTGAGCGCGCTGAAGAGATCACTGAATTTTGGTCAGATGTTGCGACTCCAGTTATTGAAGAAGAAGGTCAAGATGAGTTCGATCGTCAACAACGCAGTATGCTCGGGCGCTTGATCCTTGTCTTCGGTGCGCTTGTTATGGCAATGGTTCTTATTCCTAACCCATTCTGGGGACGTATGGCCTTCGTATTCTGTGGCGGCGTTGTTCTAACAGTTGGAGCTCTACTTCTTAAGAGTGCAAATGTGACTCCTCAGCTTAAAGCACAAGCTCAAAGCTAACCACGATTAACGATGAATTTGGCCACTCAGTTTTGGGTGGCCTTTGTATCAAATAGAGTGATTAGTCAGGCGAGATTAACGTCTGCCTAAGTACTCTCGAGAAACGCGCAATGGAACAAAAAAGTTATATTCACGACAACTTCTTACTGAACTCTGATTTAGCACAGAAGCTGTTTCATACATACGCTGCAGATCTACCAATTATTGACTATCACAATCATTTAGATGCAAAAGATATTTGGCAAGATACTCAGCATGCAAATCTCGCAGAAGCTTGGCTGCACAGTGACCACTATGTTTGGCGAGCAATGCGTAGTAATGGTATCAATGAGCACTTTATTACTGGTAATGCCCCAGACAATGACAAGTTTGCTCAGTGGTGTGAGTCGATGCCTTACTTACTGGGTAATCCGCTTTATCAATGGTCACATTTAGAATTGAAGCGTTTCTTTGATTGCGATTTATTGCTAAACCCAGAGAATTGCAAAGAGATTTGGCAGCACTGTAATTCTCAGCTTCAGGAAGGAAAGAACAGCACTCGTGAAGTTCTCAAAGACTTAAAAGTTAAGACTCTATGCACAACTGACTCACCATTGAGTCACCTTCAGTATCATGCAGCTTTGGCTGAATCTGATTTTGATGTGCAAGTGTTGCCGACATTTCGTGCTGATGAGTTGTTTGTGTTCAATGATTCACGCGCACTCAATGAGTTGATTGATAGATTACATACCGTAACGACAATACCTTCCACAACCTTTAAAAACTTTGTTGCGGCTATCGAAGCGCGCATTGAGAACTTCCATCGTTTAGGGTGTCGATTATCCGACCTTGGCCTTACTACCGTTGATTTTGCTGCGTGCGACGAACAAGAGGCTGAACGCCTGTTTTTCAAAGCACTACAAGGCGAGCCTTTGACTGAGCGTGAAGTTACGCAACTTAAAACTCGCCTATTTGTTGAACTAGGCCGTTGTTACCACAAGTACGGTTGGAGCATGCAAATTCATATTGGTGTGCTGGTCAATGTCAATGAACGCCGTAAACAAACCTTGGGAGGAGGCACAGGTTTCAGTGTTATCAATGATCGTCGAATTGCAGAGAACTTAGCTCAGCTACTCAGTGCCTTAGATAAGCAAGAAGCCCTGCCAAATACAGTGCTATATAACTTAAATCCGAACCATAATGCCATCTTAAGCTGTATGGCCGGCGCGTTCCAAGATAGTGATAGCTCCGCGGGTAAAATCCAATTTGGCGCAGCATGGTGGTTTAACGATCACAAGGATGGCATGGAAGCGCAATTGACCACGCTGAAAAACTTGGGTGCGTTGGGCCGTTTTGTCGGCATGCTAACAGACTCACGCAATGTCTTTTCATTCAGTCGTCATGAGTATTTCCGTCGAGTGCTATGTAACTTGTTGGCCAAATGGGTGGAAGAGGGTGAAATCCCGCACGATGAAACCCTACTCAAGCAAACCATTGAGAACATCTGCTACAAAAATGCAGAGCGCTATTTCAACTTCAATCAAATCGCCTAATTAGGGGAGTTAATCAAGATGTTACAGTTTACAGCCCAAGAAATGGCGGCGATTAAACAAAAATGCAAACCGCGTCAACCATTGAAGCACTCATAAAGAATAACGAAGTGGTCCTAAACAACGACGTGTTGGTTCCTGTTGATGGGCGAGCGACGTGGAACCTTTATTACTTCTGCCCAGAGCACGGCGTGCGTTTGACTTGGGATAGAAACAAACCAGAATCTCATTGCTGCCCGATTGATGGAAAAGAGTTCACTGGAGAGCCGTATGACGGTGCTTGGTGGCGCTGGTTGAATGGTCTTAACGCAAAAGCGTGTTATGACCTTGGTCTGCTTTGGCACTTGACGGATGAACCTGTTTATCTCGAAAAAGTTCGTGAGATCCTGTTAGCTTACGCCACTTACTACCCTGACTATGAAGTGCATGGCGGCATTCCTTACAATGGCCCGGGTAAAGCAAATGCTCAGACGCTGTGTGAGGCTAATTGCCATATCGATCTCGCTCGTGGCTACGATTTCATCAAATCAGCACTCACAGCGGAAGAGCAAGAAAAAATCGAGGTACGCCTATTGCGTGAAGGGGCAGATTTCCTTATTGAACACCGTACCGACCAGTTACATAACCATGAAATGAAGATCAATGCGACTATTGGTGTGATCGGTTTGATTTTGGATGAGCAGCAGTATTTAGATTTTGCCCTAAACACAGATTACGGTATTCACTACCAACTTAATCATGGCGCAATTGGTGATGGCATGTGGTTTGAGGGCTCAATTCACTACCACTACTACGCACTGCAAGCACTACAAAACTTCGAAAAAATGGCGTGTAACACGCCATACTCGGTGGCATCGAATCCTAATTATCTGAAAATGATGAAGTACCCGCTACAGCTGGTACTTAACACGGGGGATTTCCCACGCTTGAATGACTGCATCGCGGGGCAAGAGAAGCTGACTCATGCACATCTGTTTGAGTTCGCCTACAAGCAGCATCCTTGTGATGAGTTTGCAAGCGCTCTAGCAAGCATTTATCAAAATATCAGTCGAGACAATATCGATGCGCTGCTTTATGGTGTCGATGAGTTGCCTCATGCGCAGCCACTTAAATGCCAGTCAACCCATTGCCCAGAAGTGGGTGTCACGATTGAACTCGATAAGGCTCGCGATAATGCCATGCTGCTTAAACACGCCCCATATGGTGGTGAGCACGATCATTACGATCGCCTAGGGCTTATTTTAACTCGTGATGGTCAAGAGATCCTGCCTGACTTGGGTACGACAGGCTACGGTGCCGAGCTGCATTACGGCTACTACAAGAATACCGCGACACACAATACGTTGGTTGTGAATCAGCAAAACCAATCACCGATCGACCCAACGTTGTTGAGCTATCAACAAGGAGACGATTTTACCTTGGTGGATACACTCGCTGATTGGTCGCAACCTGAAGCTACGGTCGATAGCCATACCATTGTTCAGTGGGATTCTGCGGCTTACAAAGAGGTTACGTTCCGTCGCACTATGTTGTGGCTTGGCGATTTAGCACTTGAGCTTAATGTGATTGGTAACCCTCACCAACAGCAGTTAGATTTGACCTATCATGTCCGTGGCAAGCATAAAGATAATGAACAGCGTGTTGCCATTGATAACCCTCTTGAAGGTGCATTAGCCCGCATGACAGAGACACACTTGGTTGAAGCTCAACGCAGTTTTACACAAGGCTATGAGATCGAAGGGCAAGCGGACTATCATCAGCACGTGATCACTGATGGTGATGTGGATGTGTTGACTGGGTATGCGCCAGATAATCCCGCAACCTCGGACCTTGCATATTCTCTGATCCGTTCGAATAGCACAAAGCTTAGAGCAGTCGTTTTACATGACTTGAGTTCAAAGCAGACGGCCTTACTTGAGAGTGCTAATTGGGTAGGGGACACTATCAAAGTTTGCATTCTAAGGAATGAAAGGGAACACCATTTCGAATATACATTGTCTAATTGTGACTTGGTGGTGAGAACGTAGAGTTTATTACCGAAGACTAAGTGAAAGTTTGCAGATAAGTTTTTCCTGAAGAGCGCTAGTGCTTTCATGTTTGCCAATTCTGGTGGTCTTGAATCTATAACTTATTAGTGGAAGCACTTACTGTAGTTGCACTTCTGACGTTAGGTATGCGTTTAGGCTGAGTTAGTATTAAGTTACTTCTCAGCCTGAAGGAGTTGAGCCATAGACATACAGCCTCTCAACTATTGAGTCAGGGGAAGAACTTCAAACTGTAGTACAAACAATCCCAGTACAAAAATTAAGTGACTAGGAATAAACCATCAAAAAATACCTATGAACTTTTGGGTGGGTATGTGCCTTGAAGTAGACATTAACATGCCAAAATTCAGGTAATGTTTGTTCATTAATCGCACTCGATTCGTAACTGATGAATGTCCAAAAATGTTTCAGAGATTGTTTAATCTTTAGTGTTTAATTTGTAGACTTATCCCCACTATTTAGATTCATCATCATAATACCCATCATATGGAACAAATGCAGCAAAAGTGGGGATGATTGTTTAGTATTTCGCTTGTTGTTTATTCGTGAGCTAGGGTGTATTAATTCCAATCTAACCGCCCCCTGTGCTTTTTTACTACGACCTAATGGTTTCCTCTCCTTGTACGTTTTAATACCTTTGAGGGCATCGAGCCACTCCGCTTTATTTATGCTGCTATCGAGGTACTGCGTTGCCGCGCGCCAGTGCGACTTAGGGATAAATAAGTGGGTTGTCTCCAGAAATTTACTCAACTCTATGGGTGAATTGAAATGGATGCCTGAGCGAGAAACACTAGCGTGCTTAAGGGCATACGCAACGGTATCTACGATAGCTTCATGGTGTTGCTGGTGGTGTTCTTTTAGATCTTTTATGTATTGATTTTGCGTTTTGATTTCAATTTCAGTTTTGAGTGCTGAGGGCAGAAGTTTCGTCGAGCGGGCATTAGAGAAATGACGGGAGTATTGTTGACCAGCCGACTCAGTGGATAATGCTTTAATGTGTTTGGCATTGCTGATCCATTTATTGAGTGTTGCCTCGGTGATTCTTAACCTCGAACAAACATCTTCATGACTAAAACCTTGCTGATAAAGCTCTAAAGCACTTTGGCAAATCGGAAAGGAATGGACTTCTTTATGTTCTTCAATATAGAGCGTGGGTACAATACCATTATCTATGTTTGTTGATAGCTCTTGAATAGCGAGCGTTTTCATCAAGTAGGGTAGGGCATATCGTTTATGTCTTTTCTCTAGAGGGACCCTTTGAGGTAGCAACCCCACTTGGCTCATCGCAGCTTGAGGAAGAGAAAAGTCGATATCTTTCAGTTTTTGAGCAACGATCCAGTCAGAAAAATGGAAATAATACTCAAATGTCATCCCTGGTGACTCATGGCCCGCCATAGCGGCAATGACATCGTATCCATTCATAGCAGATCGTCCGAACACGATGTCTTTGATTTTCTCGATCTGACTTATATCGTATGGGGATAACTGTTTGGGAAGTGAGCTTAAGTCATCTATTTCCATGATAAGTTGCAGTCTGCTCAAGCAGCTATGTCGAAGGTGGTGAAACACAAAGTAGTCCAACTGGGACAGTGACTTGAGTAGTTCCCCAACGACCATAGACACTCGAAAGCTATCGATTGGTAACTTTGCATCGGCACCGAGCGAAAAGAAGGGGTGGTTTTGTCCAAGTAGTTGAGCCTTCTTGATATGATAATAATCGTTGAGGATTTGCGTTTCGTGTTCAAGCAACATTGGGTAGAGCGGTACTTTGCGCAAACTCGCTGCGGTTTTGTTTTGGCCAAGGTGATTATCTCGAATCGAGAGCCAGCCAATTTTGGAAGGCTCAATGTCCTTGATTCGTAACTTGGTCATTTCATTAAGTCTTAGACCACATCGATAGGAGAGGATACACATAGATTGAAGGCACAGCTCATCGGCTTCATTTAGCCCCCCATAAGAAGATATACCGTCAAGTAGGCCTGTGAATAGTGCTTCATCGATATACGCGGCGCGAGTATGGGCTTGAGTAGGGTCTGTGTGTAAATAGTCACTCGAAATAGGCATAAGCACATTGGCTTCCACAGCAAAGGCGTGTAAGTCTTTAAGCCGACCTGCAAAGTACTTCTTCGACTTGTCTGTCGTGTGGTTGTCGATGGTTTGCTTATAGATTTGTTCTAGTTCTTCACCGTTTAGTGAATCCAGCTGATATCTTTCGCAGAGGTAAAGCCACTTGCGTGTCAGGCTTGAATGGTATGCTTTTAAGGTGCCGACACTGCAAGTGTCTAGCTTATGGCGATACCATTGGATGAGTAAGCGTTGGTTTATTGCTTCATCACTCGATACTTCCGCTATTAATGTCTCTAAGCTTTGCTTGAGTGTTGCTTTGCTCACTGATTTGAGTGTTCCATCGGGGCGCAAACAAGTTTTTAGTTTGTCAAAAAGTTCAATGTGTTGTGACTTTTGCTTCGCATTATTCGTTCTAAGCTCTGCATCTGAGGCGGCCGAGTCTGATGAAAATTCAATATCTGTCAATGGATAGACTAACGGGTGAATCAAACGGGCAAGATTGCTCGTCGGAAGTCCATAAGATTTTGTTTTGCTCACTTGGTATTCAATGAGTGCCTGGCTGATTGTTAAATCAGATTGGTTTTCTGCCACGTACACCGAGGTTTGGCAAAGCTGACTGAAAGTCAGGTCACATTGATTTCTTGTCAATATGGTGCCCAACTCGCCTCTATCTTTAGGCGCCTGCCAGCTATGACGCCGCCACCGTTTCCACAAACGCAGTAAACCAAGTGTAATAGGGTGAAGGTAGCAATGAAATTGGGTGACTTTATTTCCCGCGATATCAACATTGGTGTTAAACCGTTTCGAGTCAATGATCACGCTAGTAAAAGGCAAGCTATTCCAATGATGCACTTTGACGTTTGAGCTGGCAATTGATCGTTGGAAGGCGTCAACAACTTCCGGATTCGCTTGACCACTATGATAGATGAGCGAAAGGATTAAATTCCGAAAAGCGTGTTCTTTAGATTGAGCGGGAGACTTCAGTAGCTCGCCGAAGTACCAATGTTGATAAAATTCATAGTTTTTCCAAGCATTCTGCATCCAGTCAAGCGTACGTTGTGGCTTGGGTGATTTTTTAGTGACAATGTAACTTGGAGGGGAAACCTTCCAATTGTGGAGTTTTTGATTACTGAGGACGTTTTTTACACCGACGTTAAAAGCGTATCGGTAATCGCCAATTCGTCCAAATGTGTTGGTGATTTCATCAATGAACTTTGCCCATTTTTCATAAAAGCGCTCTGGCTTCGGGGCTATGACTGGGTTCGGGAAATATTTGTCGAATACTTGTTGTGCTTTTTGATTGACTCGCTCTATTTGGTTAAGTCGATTTTTACGGCGAGCCTCGACGCCAATCTCAGTCATATTTAGCCTCCACGCCAATATCTAACAGATGTTCGTTAAGGATATTTGAAACCGTCACCATATGTTTCCTGGTGAGCGTACTAAACTCGTGAAAACTGCGCTTAGACTGATTCATATGCCCCATCCAGGCGTTAATTACCGAGGGGTCAACGCCCTTTTGAGTTAATAGTGATCGAACGTGATGTCGTGCCCAGTTAGCTTGGAGAGGGAAGATTGAGTCAATAAAAAAAGCGTAGTTTGATGGTGTACACGGTTCATAATGGCCTTCTCTTAAGTAGAAAAAGAGATGCGTCTCACCTGTGAGTAGACGTTTATATTCGAGCGAAAGTTCCGGTTGAGTGTTGGCAAGCTGTAACACTCGTCGCTTGCAATAGCTCAAATAGTAGTCGAGGATTTTAATCGCGATTTCTGGAAGCTTGATGATGCGGCTATTATCACCGATACCAGACTCTTTGTCTGAAATCCAATAATCTCCAGTTTGCATTGAAAGGTGCGTAATTTTTCCAAACCAACCAGTGACAGGGCGATAGCCTGATGCAATTGCTAGAACAAGCTGGGTGTAAATCGTGATGTCGTTGTGGAAGCTTTCATCCTTTTGCCGCTTGGAGTTCAGCTTTGGCTTAAGGTACGAAAATAATGAAGACAAGACGTCCGCTTCAATAAATAGGGGTGAGCCAAGCGATGAAGAGCTGGGGATCTCATCGAACAGAGTTAACGCGGAGGGATCTAGGGCTAAGCGTGATAGAAAGTCCAAATAACGGTTGTATGTTTCAAGTAGGTATTCATTAGAAAGGTGGAGATAAAAAACAGCAGGTGTGGTGTTAATCGGTTCACCTGCGAGCAAAGCAATAATGGTCGAGTCAACATTATCATGCGACAGCTTCTGTCTAAGATAGGATGAAATTTTCCTCAGTGTCAAATACGTACCATGATGCTTATTGATGTGACTGAGAAACTCCTTTAACTGTGCTTCTTCCACACCATTGAAAGTAAGGCTATTTAACTTTTGACACACAAATTGTGGTAAAGGTAACCAAAACTCTTCCGTGGTTTTTGTAAGAAGGGAGAGCAGTTCCGCACGCTGTTTTTGAGAGGGCAGCTTGTGCTTTCGGCAAAAACCGACAGGCGTTCGGCCTGAGATACGCTTGCTTTTCAGCTTTTTTGCTTGGCTGCAGGTACTGCCGCTAAATAGCATAACAAGCAGTAATTTGGCTTCCGTCAAGGTTTCTGATTTGGTGCTGATTTGATGCGTGCAATAGCGAACCAATGCACCTATTTCATAAGTTGTCGCGCTGTCTATGTCGCAAGCAAGACTCATGTCTTTCTTTTCAATACGAGCTTGAATGGCGCGAGCATGCAAGGCCCCAGCTGCATAGTCCGGTTGAGTATGGGTATAGCTGCTAACGATACTTGTTGATCGACTACTTTCACCGTGGTGGTCTTCTTTTTGCCAACTATGATTTGTTGATTTAGGGCGTTCGTTGAACTGTGTTAGCTCAAATAATCCGTCCTCTCCATCGTCATCGAGTGTTTTGAGTTCACCTCGTTCAAGTCGACCACTCTTTTTGAACTCACTACCCGTTGCATTACGGGTGTAGCCGTCCGAGTAGTTTAAAGTAGATTCATAAGGTCGGCGATAGTGATTAAGTTTGTCGACCATTTGTTTCGGGGGACGATCTTCATTATCTTCATCAACAAGAGTTTGAAACGCTTCTACAAGCTGGTGAAAATTGAGCTGCTGAATGTCTGGCAAGTAAGCAGCCATTGTTTCTCGTTTACCATTGGCAAATAACCTTACGTCATGACAGATTGCTTCGACTTTAGATTGATGTGTGCCAATAAATGAAAGGCGCGCCACGGACAAAAAAGTCAGGGCTTTATATTGGTCGAATTTGTTGTGGTCATAGGAGGTCAGTAACAGGTTAGATGACAAGAACGCGGGTAGATAGTGGACACCGAGCTTTTTACTATTCGAAATTGAAATGACAATGTCGTGTAAACTTGCCGAAGCCGGAGGGCGCTGTACTTTTTTAGCTTCTGAAACAAGAAAGGGTATTTCAGAGAACTCGCCTCGGTATTCTTCTCTGATGATTGCACATAGCCGAATGACTTCGGTCGCAATAAGGGCATTGTGACTTTCGTCGAATGGGAAGAGTTTCCTCAAAAAACGCTCGATATTCTTATGTTTAAATCGCTCTTTTACACCTTCAAGCATCGCGTTTTTTCTCCTGTAACAGTCGCTCAAAAATGGAAGGCTCTTCATCAGAGAGCGTTTTTTGGGGTTGTGCTTTTGCGTTTTGCTGAGCGAGAGAACTTCTCGAAGAGTGTGTTATGGCGGAGAGCTGTCTTTGGCTTAATTTATTCTTATTAAAAAGAGATTTAATGATTGTGTTTGGCGCCTCTTGATTAAGTGCTCGACGAAAGTCTTCTGCTGATTTGTTGTCGATTGAGGAAAGCATTGTGCGCAACACGGCCAACCATGCTCTTTTCTCGACTTCAACATCACTCATCTTATCGTGAATCAGCACTTCGCAGTCAATGAGCTTCAGCGTTGTTAATGAAAAACTGAATGATTCAAATCCGGATATAATGGCGATTTTGTTGTGTGATATGCGTATGGCCTGAAGCGTGAGACCGACATTAATCTCATCCAATGACGGCTGCTGAATAACCGCTTTGTCCACCCAAAAGTGACGAGAATGGAAGAACGAAAAGGCGGTTAGGGCAGCTCTATGAATCGAAAATTCTAATCGATTTTTTGAACGATTCGACAAAATATGAGACATTTCAAACACTCGTTTAAGTCATAAAATGTACAATAAGTGTACATTAATTGAGGCTCAAAGTTAAAAAAATAGATCAAAAATGGTGAAAAATGGGATTGAAGTTTGATAGGGGTTGGTTGTTTAAGCTATTGAAATACCAATAATTTGAAAATTAGGGCCTGTAAAAACTTGAGTGGGTGTAATGCTTCCAAGCTGATGATCCGGGTTCGATTCCCGGTGTACGCTCCAATTTCCCATAAAATCATAATAAGCGCTTTATTGCGTTTTTTTCGTATCTTTAGTTTGCTAGCATATCTTCAAGTTAATGTTCTTTGGCCTAGGGGCTCCCATTTCGGTGTCCATGACTGTTTAGAAGGCTAAATTGTGTTAGTCCTTAGTAAGTCGCTAGATAAACATTACTTTCTCTAACCCGTTTCTTCAAAGGTCCTTTCACCTAGCTCTGCCACGGTAATATCAAAGTAACGACACAAAGTATCATTAACTTCTAACCTTACTCGCTTTGCTGCCTCGTCATGCAAATAGATACCGATCGTTGGGTGAACTGACCCGACTCCAATAGACATTTTCTGCCTATTCTTTTTGCATAGGAGAATGATTATGAGTAGACAAAGATTTTCACCTGAATTTAAAGATGAAGCAGTAAAGCTAGTGACTGAACGAGGGTATTCCGTAACTGAAGTATCTGACAGACTCGGGGTCTCTCAACATAGTATTTATAAGTGGGTCAAAGCGGTTAAACCAACCAGTCATACCCAAAGTGAAAGTGAACTGATCGAGGCTAAGAAGGAAATATTGCGCCTTAAAGGAAAGCTAAGGCAGACAGAAGAAGAGAGGGATATTTTAAAAAAGGCCGCAAGGTACTTTGCAAGCCTGCCCGAGTGAAGTACCAATTCATTCTAGAGTATTGTCGTACCTTCAAGATCAAAACCATGTGCAGAGTACTTCAGATCGAACGTTCAGGCTACTACGCTTGGTTGCACGAACCTGAGTCTCGAAGAGATAAGGAAGATAAACGTCTCCTCAAACTCATCCGCTCTTCTTATGATGCGAGCTTTGGTATTTATGGATATCGTCGTATCACTCTTGATCTAAAAGAACTTGGTGAATCCTGCGGAAAAAATCGGGTCTATAGGATCATGAAATCCCAAGGGATAGCGGCAGTTCGAGGCTATAAGCAACACAGAAATGGTGGCTATGGTCGCCCTTCTATTGTTGTACCGAATCACCTCAACCGAGAATTCACGACCACCCAACCCGATAAGGCTTGGGTTACCGACATTACCTATATCCGTACCTGGCAAGGCTGGCTTTACCTTGCAGTCGTTCTTGACTTGTATTCAAGAAAAGTTGTCGGGTGGTCAATGAAGCCGACCCTTGCTAAAGAAATCGTCCTAGATGCTCTATTAATGGCCGTCTGGCGACGAAAGCCCCAAAATTCCGTGATAATACACTCAGATCAAGGCTCACAGTACAGCAGTAGTGACTGGCAAAAGTTCTGTATGAAGCACCACCTGGAGCCAAGCATGAGTCGCCGCGGTAACTGTTGGGATAATGCCGTTGCCGAATCATTCTTTAGCAGCTTAAAGAAGGAAAAAATAAAGAAACGAATCTATAAAACCCGCGAAATGGCGCGTGCCGATGTGTTTGACTATATCGAAATGTTCTACAATCGAGTCAGGCGTCATTCGCACCTCAATGGTATGAGTCCCGAGGCGTTTGAATCAGCCTCAAAATGAGGCTAGGAAGTGTCCATGGTTCTTGGGTCAGTTCAGGGTTCCAATACAAATATATCGTATTAAAAGGTCATTTTTTATTCGCTTGGTTAGATGAATTGACTATTTACAATAACTTTCCCCCTCCTTTAGAGCTAAAATCAATAGCTGTTTACTACATAGATTTCCGATCTGTTGATGCGTTATGTTTGAAAAAACTGATCATGACTTAAAAGTAGACCAATTACATAACGAAACTATAATTTTTAACAAATTTGTTGGTATATATGGGACTTATAACTAGCTCAAGCTTGAACTATTTAATTTTAATACTTTCAGTATTAGCCTTAGCAATTGGTCTGGGGGCCGGGATTTTTTTGTGTAACAAAGAACCCAGATCAAACAAAATTGCAGCGATACCGAGTTTACTAACCTCTGGCGGTGTGCTTTTTACCTTTCTTGGTATAGCGTTGGGACTCTTAAACTTTGATCCAAATGATTTAAACAATAGCATATCAACCCTACTGAGTGGTTTAACATTGGCATTCTGGTCAAGTATTTTTGGTATGGCTTTTTCTATCATATTCAGGCTAAAGTGGCTTCCAGAGCATCAAAAAACGCTTTCAAGCGTAACACCGGGACAGATGTTAACGGTTTTATCCTCACAAAAGTACAATTTGGAAAGGCTCAACAGCCAAGCGAGCTGCCAGCGTAAAGAAAATAAAGAACTATTTGATGCTCTCATTGAGGAAGTTAAAGCAGTGGGAATGGTAACTTCAGCAGGCAATAGCCAAAGCAATGAAAATATCGAGAATCTAACACAAGAAATACATCAATTTGCATCTTCCGTCTCATCACAGACGTCCCATCAGATCGCAGAATCGCTGCGAAGCTCTATCGAAGGGTTCAATCAAGGCTTAATGGGACAGTTCGGTTCAAATTTCCAACGTTTGGATAAATCGGTGGCCAAGATGCTGGATTGGCAGAAGCAATATATGCTTCAAGTTGAACAGCTGACCAATGCGTTCGAACATGCTGTTGAGAGTGTGACAGCGACAGAACAGAGCTTAGGTATTATTAGCTTACACACTGAGGCTATACCAAATGCAATGGGTAAACTTAGTAGTACAACTGATTCCTGGAAGCAGCAGGTTGATGACCTGGATCAACGGCTAGAGGCTTTCAGTCGTATGCGAGATCAGGCCGTAAATGCAATGCCAGAAATTCAGAATCAACTTGATGCTCTTTGTCAACGCGTTGATAAATCGATTCTTAATACCTGTGAAAGCTTAGAAAAAGGAGTTCTCAAAGTATCATCTGAACTCCAAGAAAAAGCTTTGGTGCTAAGTGATAAGTTGGTTGAAGCAACGGATGGTATAGGAGGTGATTTAAGCAATGCTTCCGGTCAAATTGAATCTATGACTAACCATTTGGCGGCATCTTCGGACAAGATTAAGACAACTTTGGAAGACTCCATTGGTCAGTTAGAAGCTCGATTAAACAGCTTGCTAAACGGAACAAAAGATGAGGTCAATGATATCTCGACAACTTTGCAACAGGTAAACAAAAACCTAATTGAGAAGCATCAAGAGCAAATTGACAAAAGTAGTGCTCTGCTCACTCAAGCACATGATGTCATTGATAAGCGAATGGAAGATAGTATGAACCTACAGATGAAAGGCTCACTCCAAATTCAAAAAACAATTGAAAGCAAGCTTATTGAGAGTTCTAGTGTTTTTCAGCAGAACATTAAGACAGAATTGGAGGGAGTTCTCAATGATCTAGGGAGTGGTTTAGTGCAAATAACGGAAGAGTTTTGCACTATTTACAGTCGTTTAGCCGAGGAAATGGAACGAATAGAAATTTCAGACAGTTTGGATAAGGCGAGCTAGTAATGCATGGGCAATTGTTTCAAAACCAAGCAACAACTTCAGAAGAGGGGCATTGGCTTTCTGTAACCGATCTGATGGCCGGTTTGATGGTGATTTTTTTATTGATTAGTGTCGCTTTGATGAACCGGACTGATATGGAGAAGCGCGCAATTGAACGCCTTGCAGTTAAAGTTAGTGAAAAACAGCTAGAGATTCATCGTGCGTTAGCTGAGGAATTTCTATCTGACTTTGAACGTTGGCATGTTAGTTTTGATGAAAAAAGGCCGCTCGTCATTGATTTTAATGCGAACATATACAAGTTTGAAACAGGCAAATCAGAACTACCAGAGACACTCAGAGATGTTCTAAATGACTTTTTCCCACGTTACTTGAATGTTTTAGAGCAGTATGAGAGAGATATCCAAGCAATTCAAATCGAGGGCCACACATCGACAGAATGGAATGATGGTGACTCCGAGTTGTATGCTTATAAAATGAACATGGCTCTATCTCAAAGACGAGCTAATAACCTTTTTAGTCACGTTATGAAGTTAGAATTAGTTTTAGAACGTCACCTTTATTGGTTTAAAGAAAAGCTAGCAGCAATAGGTTATGGACCCTCTAAGCTAATTTATTTTGATATAGATAAAGATAAAGAGGATAAAGAACGTTCTAGAAGAATTTCTTTTCGAGTGATAGCAGACTCGGAAATAATCATGAAAGACATTTTGGAATCGAATTAATGCTTAATGTGGATTTGACAAAGTTTAATGGTTTGATTGAAAGATATGTATCAAAACGAGAGCGAGTAATTGAAATTGTCTTAAGAGAATTAGACTATGGTAGATATAAAAGGTATCGAGAGACGCCAAATTTGGTAATGGATTTTGAACAAGAAGTCTCGCTCAATAATAGCCTTCTAAGCTATGATGGGCATGGTGTAATTGTTTACATCAAGGAGCAAGCCGATTTGTCTTTAGCTATATACGCTCCAGTCAATGGAGCGACAAAGTACCATTTGACAGATTGTAAAACTCTTCAAGATGAAAAGACTGATAAGCGATTTGGGCGCTTTGTTGCAATGCGATACGTAGAAGGAAAGATGCCTGTATGCGATGATCAAGGCAACGAGGGGTATAGTGCCTTGATTGTGTGTGGTAACTGTCTCCGTAAACTCAAGTATACTCCATATATTAAAGCAGGCACCAAAGAGGAAAAGAAACGAGTCCAAATTGAATTTGACCTTACTCAGTTTCTAAAAGAGCAACATTGCTTCCCTGATGAGTACTTGCCGCTTAGGCATGCTGACGTTAGTAATTTTTCATACTCAGATGACTGGAAGACTATCAGTGAAATTTACAAACTAAGCAAAGATCACTGTTGTGAAGAGTGTGGAGTGCAGCTCAAACATAGGAAGGAGTTACTTCACACTCATCATATTGATGGGGTGAAATCTAATAATCACCCGGCTAATCTGATGTCACTTTGTGTCGATTGTCATAGTAAACAGCCAAAACATGGTCACTTAAAACCTAATATAGAGGTATTAAAGTATCTGGAAAAGTCACGGATGAGATAAAATGTTGAATATAAACAATTTAATTTTGTTAACTCTTGGCCTATTTTAATAGGCTAAGAGTCTGATTTATTCTTTTGAATGTCTATGTGCTATAAATTAATCATAATCAACTGATTTTACTGATTTTAATATGTGTGTGTAGTACAATTTTTTGAAATAAAGAACTACATTTGACAAATGTAGTTCTTGTTTCTATTTTTTAATCAAACAGTCTAATTTCGACAGTTATGGTAAATAGAGACAAAAAAGATAAGTTTGTGGAGCTTGCTGAGAAAAGAGTGACTAGAGCAATCAAAGACTTACAACTCATTGGTAATCTTTCTAACAAAAACAACTATGCATATACACCAGAAGATGTAGACAAAATTATCAAAGTGTTAGAAGGAGAACTCAGAGAGTTAAAGGCCAAATTTAGAGCAGGGATGAAGTCTGATAGAGCTCATTTTTCATTGAAGGATTGAGTTATGAGTACTTTAGATAATGATACCCATCGCGAACTGTGCTTGGCACTAGTCGGCTCAGAAAGTGAAGAGGAAGTTATTACGGTATTGACTGAAGCAGGTCTTTGGAGCGATTCATCTTCCTGGAGGTATTACGGTGGTAAAGAAAGTAACTATTCAGATATAGGTAATCAGCAGGACTCACCTGATGCTGCTATTGTTGAAAAACTCGTAAATTGCGGTGATGCTATGCTTTTAGCTAAGTGTGCAGAATATGGTGTTGATCCAGAAGGGCCCTGTGCGCCCAAGACAGTATGTCAGGCACAAGAACGATTTTTTGGCATAAAAAATGGCGATCTAAATACTCTATCCAAAAAAAATAGGCAGCTTTTGGCTGATAAAATCGGAATGGTTGCGTCAGGAAGTCGAAGCAACCCATGTTACTCGTTCTTTGATCTTGGAATTGGTCAGTCTCCATCTCAATTCCCAGATACTTTTCTCTCATTAACTGCGTCAAATAAAATTCGAATTCATTGTGTGCAAGGTCGATTTAACATGGGCTCTACAGGTGTGTTGGAGTTCAGTGGAAACAGAAACTTACAACTCATTGTCAGTAGAAAGCACCCAGCAGCCCGAAATGGACTCACTGATGGAGAGAGGTGGGGTGTTACTATCGTACGAAGAGAAGACCCACATGACGATATGAAGTCCTCATCCTACCAATACTTGGCTCCGAATGGAGAGATTATCACCTTTGATGCAGAAAGTTTACGGATTCTTCCAGGAGTTAGGTATCCCGACAATTACGCTAGATCAATGGCTTATGGCACATATATTAAGGTTTATGATTACAATATCGGTGCATCATATCGTACAAACATTTTGTTTGATCTGAATTATCGGCTCTCTTTTCTCATGCCGAATGCAACGCTACCTATACGGCTTTATGAGCGAAGGGATGGTTATGTTGGTCATAGCATGGAAGTAAACCTAATGGGTTTGCTGTCTCGGTTGGCTAATGATAGAAAGAACAACTTAGAGACTGGATATCCATCCTCAGGTGAAATCACAATAGATGATATAGTTTTGCCCGTCTCTATCTTCGCTTTTAAGGCCGGAAAGAAGGAAAACTATGCCAAGAATGAAGGGATCGTCATGACGATAAATGGGCAAACTCATGGCGCTTTGAAAAGTGATTTTTTCAAACGGAAAAGTATCGGCCTAGGCTATTTAGTGAAAGACATATTGGTTGTTGTTGACTGTTCTAGCATTGCAAGTAGTCGTTTGAGAGAGCTTCTATTTATGAATAGTCGAGATAGGCTGCGTGCTGGTAATGTTAAAGCGCGATTGGAGAGTCAACTCGAATATCTTATTTCAAATCATAGCGGCTTGAAACGATTACAAGAAAAGCGCAAGAAACAAGCTATAGAAGACCAGATAGCTGACAGCAAACCGATTAACAAAATTTTACGTAGCTTATTCAACGCAAATCCAATGCTGTCAAAAGTATTTAGGTTTGGTGAGCAGTTAACGGACCCTTTCTCTGATGTGAAAGAGGGGCAAGTTCAAGCATACCAAGGCCTGAAATTTCCCACATTTTTCACTTTAGATAAGGAGTTTCCTGCGGAAAGCCCAAAGCTATGTGGCCACAACTCTGGGTGTAAGATAAGATTTCACACAGATGCTGAAAATGAATACTTTAGTCGCAGTAACGATCCTGGCTCTCTCATGGTTACTTGTGATGATACTAAGATCAATTATTCTGTAAATTTATGGAATGGTGTAGCCACGTTATTTTTGAATACTTCTGATACTGTATCCATTGGTCAGAGGCTTTTCTTAACTGTCGAAGTATCCGATGCCTCGAGACATGCTACCTTTAATCATTCAATATACCTCATCATAACATCGGAAATAGAAGAAACTAGCGGCGGTTCAAGCTCACCTAGGAAACTATCAAGAGATGAAAAAAAGGGTGAAAGCGCTCAAACTCAACCTTCTTTAGGTATACCAATCCCTAAACCTGTAAAGAAAGAAAACTGGTCTCAGCATGATTTTGATGAACATAGTGCTCTTAGAGCTGTTTATGATGCTGATTCCTACGACTTTTTCTATAATGCTGATAACTTGTATCTAAAATATGAGCAAAAACATTGTCCGAGTGGTAAAGAGAGATTAATAGAGATGCAGTATCAGTCGGCACTTGCTTTGATCGGAGTAGCACTATTAAAAAGTGCGGAAAATGAGAGTCAATCAAATGTTGAAGAGGTGTTATACAACGCGACTCGCTCCATATCACCAATTTTGCTCCCTATGATCCGTACACTTGGAGACCTCGAAAATTTGGAATAGCTGTAGTGCATCGAAATTTGAGCGTATTGTTCGACAGTTTACAGGGTGTATGCTCCGCGTGATTTTAGGAAAACTTAATAGCAGCGAATGGCCTTTTTTGACAGTGGAAAGGCATCGTCTGGCTTGTAATAGGTGAACAAAATAGTGCCATTCATTTTTCAGATCACATTCAAATATTTACTTAATATTGGTGTTCCAATCGGCCTCAGTACTGTGTCTTAGTTTTTGTCTAGATCTTATTTTCTGTCTTGTCACTCGGACGGATTTCGTCTTGCATCTCCAATTACGATATGAATCAAGAAGAAGCTTTTTACTTTTGATAAATAGGCTTCACATGGTTCTTGATTCCAATTGTTAGAGAGGTCACATGTCGAGACAGTCCATCGCGTATTCAATGCTTATTATTTCCGGTGCTTATTTAGCATTAGAAACGAGCTTCTTTTTAAGCTTGCTGCACGCGATTCGCTTTGATGGTGTGCATACTATAGAAGACATAGAGTTTTACGGAAGGACGCTATCTGGTATTGGCATGTCTATCCTGGCGTTTAAGCAATTTGCACTAGGAAGAAAAGAACGTGGGAAATGGCAGGTATGCCTACTCATCATGTGTGTTTTCAGTGCGACTTACTATGGTCAGAAAATCTTTGTCGATACCTACCTCGACTCAAGAGGGGAAGCTGAACAAGCTCGTCATTATCGTGCCTATATGATCCAAAAATCCTATGCCAACAATGTACGCTTTTTAAAAACCAATAGCGTTGATGATAAGGTAACGAATGTTCAGATAGCGTTGCTTACGCCTATCGTGATCAATCAAGCAAAGCAATACAATGACAATGCTAGACTCAAAACTGACTATTGGTTGCCAATTTATGAAAGTGAGTTTAGATCCAACCTACCTTTCTATTATGACAACTACCGCAAGGTCAGCAGCTCAGTCCTTTCTGTTCTAGAACAATATAATCGATATGCTCGAAATGCGGAAAGACCATTTAAAAACAAAGTGGATGCCGAGTATAGAAAAGTGGTCTCGAACTATAACCGCTACGTGAGAAGGTTGGGGCATGCAAAGATCACCGAACGAATCAAAGAAGAGATTTTCAAGAAATCAGGCGTCCGTATGTCAGCTCAATGGCATCCAACAAAAGGGCGAAAAGAGTTTACCGATAAGTTGATGGCAAAGTACCAAAGCGAGTTGAATAGAGAAAAACAAAAAAGGATAAGGTCACTATATGGCGTTTCTGTCGCAGTGAAGCACCTTGACTCTCCTTTAAGCAGTCCAGATGTGATTAAGAAGATCAACGAAGAGATCGATATCTTTGCGAGTGAAAAACCATTGCGTCTGAATCTCACGATAGAGTCATTCTATCGCCACTATAAGGATGTTGTACCCAATAATCTCAAAACAAAGTACTCGGCAGGGTACAGTAACCGGGACCCAGAACTGATGGAGACTGTTGGGCGCATTTTTATCATTCCTTTTGTGGCTTTGTTTTTTTCAGCTATTTGTATTGTGTTAAATACGCGATCATTATTAGCTTCCTTGATCAAAGTATTCTGTTTTAACAACAAGAGCAGCAAAACGTTTAGATGGATTGATGTTGGTTTGTGGGTGGTGGTTATCTGTGCACCTCTTGTATTAGCACAGACCATATTCATCGACACCCCCTCTATTGAAAAGCAAATTGAGGCTTTACCTGTACTACAGCAATTCGCTTTAGCATACACGGGTAGTGCATCTGTTTTGATTCAGTCCCTATTTGGAGGGGCATACTTCCGGATGTTTTAGTCGAAGTTAAATTCGGATAGGAAATGTTGTGATGTGACGGAAGTCAGTTAGAAGGAAATCAAATCGTCTTCTAACTGACCTACTGTGATGACTTATACAGCCTCTAGCTCTTCATATTGCTTTAGGGCAGAGTTTAGAGAATAAACTACGCGCCTTCTAATGCTCTCGGGTGCCAGAACTTGAATAACATCGGCATGCTTAGTCAACCAGCGTGAGAGGTCGAAGCTGTTCCTCACTTTAACTTTAATAATGACATGCTCGTCATGTTCCTCAATGATGCGTTGGTTTTCACCAATTTGTTTGTTTTGCAAAAAATGAAAGCCATTAGCGCGGTTGATTTTAAGTGTCAGCTCAACCTCATCACCACCGAAGAGGCGGTCATTTTCTACATAGGTACGTAAACAGAATTGATCATTTTGATAAGAGCCAGGAGTGCGGAAATGGCTATCGATTGAGTTAATTCTATGAAACGCGAAATTGCGATAGCCTCCAGAGGTGTGGCTATAGCCCACAACATAAGTATCAGACCCGTTGAGAACAATACCTTTAGGAGTTAAGTGGTACTGTTTAAGTTGCCGTTCTCTGTTAGGCATATACTCAATAGTAAGATCACGATCGCGCTGAATGGCATCTTCGATCTTAGAAAACATATCACTGTCTATGAGTGAAGGGACAAGTTGAAACTCTGTTGAGGCAAAGCAAAAGTGCTTTTTCCACAAGTCATATCGGATGTTCTTCTTGTTATTGACTTGATTGAAGAGTCCTATTGTTTCTTTGTGCAACGTTGGGGGAAGCATAGTTTGAATATGCTCTTCGATTAGTTGTAGTACCAAAGTAGATGAGAAATTGTCAACACAGAAGGGGTGTGCTTGACCCTCCCTAATCTTATAAACGTTACCTTGTGGCAGTTCTACGACTTCTACGTCGGAATGCATGTTCACAATCTCTTTGAGTAAACCCTGGATAGTCCGAGTGTTCGATTTTTCGTTATCGTTGTCGTTGAAGAGCATATGCTCTTCAAGGATCTGACGTAGCCTGGTTGTCGTTATCTCTTTGGGATGACAAGGGATACTTTCTAGTAGTTTGTGGTAGCGCGCAATTTTAGTAGTCATGGGTCTGAGGTTAGAAAATTCTGTAAATATGGTTGATTGCTCGTTTTTCGTACAGGGTGCGAAAGGTTGGTTAGTACGACCTAGGTATGATGGAACACATCGAGCGACATGTGATTGAAATTGCTAGATATCCTAACAATGAATAATCCATTGATAAAGCAATTTCCTTATCGAATAACACAGATAAAAAGCACTCAGAGCAAAGAAACTGAGAGGCAAACTAACAACGTAGGAGTCGGCTATGTCTGCAAAATCTATTGAAAACTATTACTGTCATCAACACTGCATTAATTTGCTAACAGAACGGAAAGAGGGACTAACCCCTCGTGAGTTTTTAGCTAATGTGAAAGAGCAAGCATTTTATAATCGCGATGGATCAAGTAAAGAAAGTGATTTCAAATGGGCCCAGCGAATCCTAGAAGGGATCTATCATTATCATGGTGACTGTGGTGACGCCCCAAGAGACCAAGTGGATATTATGGTGCGTAGTGGTACAGGTATGGATGCGGTTTACAAAGTAAAAGACCAAAAGCAACTGCCTCTCAGCGCATCACTTAGTGATTCAAGAGAAGTGATTATGCTGGCTAGCGAAAACCTGAAAGACAAAATGCCACCAAGCAAGCAACAAATTCTTTTGGACGTTTTCCCGCTATTCTCTGAATCAAAGCCTAGACAGGTACAAACACTTTACGCTCTAAAAGATGCTGGATATCAAACTATCGCACCAGAAATCGACAAGACGGTGTTGAAAAACGTTGAAACTGCATTGGAATCAGGTAAACCAATCACTTTTGAATACTCTGGCGCAAAGCGCAAAGTAGATCCTTATGGCCTGTTTGTGTACGGAAAGACTTTCTTCTTAGTGGGGTATGAACGTCTAAAATCGGGCGCTGCTACTAAAGGTATGACCGATGAGTACCGCACTTATGCTGTACACAGAATGAGTCATTCTGAAGTTCACAACAAACAACACTTTGCAATGAAGGCAACAGAGGAGTTCGTATTAGAAGATTACCTCGCATCCTCTGCAGGCAAGTATTTTAATGGTGGGTTAGAGTCCGAAGTGACTTTGAAAATGAAAAAGAACTATCAAGGCTTAAACAAGTTTGTTGACGAGTACAAACTGAGTGCGTGCCAATGGGTCGAGTCAGAAGATCAGAGTCACTATGTGTTGAAGGCAAAAGCACGTGATTGCTTAGCGTTTAAAGAGTGGCTAATGACAAACGCAAGTCATGTCGAAATTTTATCTCCTCAGCATATTCGTGATGATGTGATCCGTTCACTTCAGCGTTCAATGTCAACTTACGCCGCGTAAGTGACACACTAAACGCTATAAATAGGTTACTGCGTTGGCCCGAACAGGCAACTAATCACTTAGCCGAAATTATCAGATGATATTCGGTGGTCAAGTGACGTAATAAAGAGTTGATGAAATTGATATCGGACGGAAAATGTCGATGAGATTATTTATAGTGGAAGAAAAATAAAAAACTACTAAAGGACAATGTATGAAGTTACTTAAAAAATTGCTACAGAGCGAGTTGTATTACGTGCAAGAAAAAAGGCGGGTGGCAGATTGTTTTTTTCCTTGGTCGAGACTAATCAAGATTACTAGCCTGGTTTTGATTCTTCCTATTGTGTTTCTTTTTCTAAGTTGAGGTTTGAATGGAAAATTATGATGGTTTCCTAATGCTAATTCTATTAGCGGTATTGGGACTTTTCACGACAGGATTATTTCAATACGGGGGTCTTGTTTCAAGTATTCTTTCGGGCGAAGTTAGTGGCTATTGGGGTGTAATTTTCGGTCTTGGGAAGGTCTACATTAGTTTTTTGGCGGCCAATGTCTGTTTTGTCGTTTTGGCAGATGAGTATCATGATTAGTAAGGGAAAAAAATGAATAGTAAATTTGTTAGACTAGCAATGACACTCTTAACCTCTATTCCATTGTGGCTGTGTTTGTTATTTGTGCACTTTAAATCAAACGAAACAGTACGAAAAGGCGTGGGAGAGAGCATGGCGCCAACGATTAAAAATACCTCATTTACAAAAGATCAAATGATCGACAGGGGGACTTATCTGCCGAAATATGGTGATGTTGTTGCTTATCAAGTTGTCGTCGATGAACAAGAGATAGAAGGCAACACCAAAAGAGTCGTTGGTTTGCCTGGTGACACTGTTCTTCTTGATAAAGGGAAGTTATTCATCAACGGTAATCCGGTATTTGATAAAGTTGTTGGCGAGAACGATACTTATGTGTTTTTTAGAGAGAAGTTCGAAGATGTCGAATATCATGTGCAATACCGAAAAGATAGTCCGTTATTAATGAACTCCTATCCAGAGTGGCTCGTCCCTGAGAACCACCTCTTTACGCTCGGAGACAACAGAGGTTACGCATTAGATTCAATGGATCCGAATCATGGCTACGTCCCTATTGACGGTGTTTATTTAAAAACAAAAGAAGTTCTTTTTAACTTGGTGTCGGCAGAAGGTGGACGTCAATTTAAGTGCTCTGTATATAGCGTGACTGAAAATACACCGTATACAAGTAGATGCTAGTTGGTTAAGCAAACGTACAAGGTGTAACAGTTTATTTCTATTGGTTATGTTGTTATGTAATCATAGTATAGTAGCCTAAAAATATTAATATAATTAGAAGGTTAGGATGTATTTTGTATTAATGCCTGACGCATTAAGCAGCCGTCAATGTCGTCAGTATTTGGCTGAAGATGGATGCGTCAACGTCAAAGTTGGTACCAGTGTTGCGCTTTTTGAGCAGGTTGCAGAGTTATGGTTGTTGGATTTTGAACATGATGCTCGTGATCAATTTGATGAGGCGGTTAAAAATGCCGCTTATCAAGTTGAAGATGCATTTTGGGCGAAAAGTCTCGTTGTCGATGAAGTTACAACGGTGCGAGATCTTAGTGAAACGTTAAGGCATGTTTATAGGCAATTGCCGGTAACTTCGCATTTTGAAAACATTTCATTTGGTGACCAAATAGCCCAGAGTCTTTGCGATAGAACGACCAAGTACTGGAGAGACTTAAATACGCTTTGTGAGGTAATGGGTCATATCCGTCCCAATGATCAACAGTTTGCTAAAGCGTGGTTGAGTGAGCTTGAGAAGCATGAATCACTCACTGCATTTAATATTATTGTCCCTCAGGGTATGCTTCTAGAACCATGGCTACAGGATGCGATTCACCTCTGTAACGCAAAAAATCATTGCCCAACTGAGCAACAAGTATTGTCTAAAGTTCAGCAGCGTATAGATGATTTATATAATCAATCATCACAAAATCAGGCTATTAAGCGTCTCGGTGAAAGTCTATATAGCTCATCGAGCCAAGAGCATTTGGCACTCTCTAACGATGATCTTTCCATCATCAGTGCACGTGATGAGCTTGAAGAGTGCCAAGTGTTAATCTCGCGATTACATGCGGTCTTAGATGAAAATCCTACCGCACAAAGTGATATCGCTGTAGTGCTGCCAAAAAACAGCCACCACCGTCAATTGCTGCAAAGTATGCTGGTGGATTCTGGCATCCCTTTCTCAAGCTTGAGTGCTGCGAAGTATGAATATCAGTGGGATGTATTACTGTTAAAAGAGTTGATTGAACTGTATCTAGCTAAGAAGCAATCAGAAGGGCAGGTCGCTGCTATTCAATATGCAAGCCTGTTAGTTAACCCTGTGATGCCGTGGTCGGTTGCTTTTGGTCAGAAACAGTATCGTTCGTACTTGTCGAACAAGAAATATCTTGATAACCCAGAGTACAATCAACATGTCGATGACAATGTTCTTGAGCTGCTAAAGCTAGTGTTTTCACCACTTAGCCACTCGATAAATCTTGTTGAGTGGTTGGAGACTATCTCGTCATTACTCCGTGTGAGAGGACACTACAATCAAAGCACATTCAACAAGCAATTGGACTCAATCAAATTGTCGGTCTCAGGCGCAGTTAATGATGAACAGATTGCCAGTGTTTCTAAACATCTCGACCCACAGGTGGTACAAGTTGAGTGCGAGAGTCGTTGGCTTCTAAATAGCGTCCTGTTGTTGTCAGAGCAAGATATGCTCATAAAGCCAGTTGAACACTTATTCGTACTAGGCTTTAACAAAGGGGCTTTTGAGGTTAAACCCCAAGTTCCTGGTGTGTTCCAACTTGATCAGTGGTTCAATATTTCGCAAGCGATTGTACCGAGCATCGATACATCAGATTCATATCGACTTTCTCAACCAACATTAGACTTATTCACACCATTATTAAAAAATGTTCAGGCAACCGAGAGACTGAAACGGCTGTTTGTTGGTGTTTCTGGTGGCGTTCACATTAGTCTCTCAGAGCAAACTCTTGTTGGTGACCTAATGCAGCCAAGTTCGACGCTGTTTGAGTTGGCTATCTTGCTACAAGGTGGGAGTAATATCGAACCTGACCGCCTGATTCAGGCTATAAAGCATCAGCCTACAACTGTTCCTTTTCTTACCTATCAAGCAGTGGCTGTTGAACAGTGCAAGACAACAAACGAAGTACTACCAGAAGCGTTCCAATTTGGTAAGGACTTGCTATCTATTCATACGGATAAGTACGGAGAACTTAGACCTGAATCACCAACCAGTTTGATACGAATGATGGTTTCTCCGCTCGCTTGGTTACTTGATAAGCAAAACATTCGCTCTTTAGCTTGGGAGTCGGAGCAGTTTACGCCACGTATTAAAGGACTCGTTGTGCATAGTGTTTTTGAGCATCACTTTGATCCTGATTCACCCTTCAACTTACAACATTTTGAAGCCCTCTTTGATCGTGCTGTTGAACTTGAAGCTCCTTTTCTAAATCGTTCTCAATGGCGCCTCGAAAAAGCCTCACTTAAATCGGACACCAGACGTGCTCTTGAGGCATTGGTCGATTGGTGTGATGTGGAGGGTTGGCAAAGTATTGCTCAGGAACAGAAACTAACCGGGCAGTATTTTGACCTGCCGATTAAAGGCACTGTTGATGCGTTGTTTGCTAAGGGTGATACCACGCTAATTTTGGATTATAAAACCAGCGGCCCCGATGGGATCTCAGAACGTATCAATACTGGCTATGACATTCAAACCCAACTGTATACAGAGATGGTAAAGCAGACATCAAAGAATAACGTTGGTAAATACGTTAGTGGTTACTATTCATCAAAAGCACAAAAAATAGTGTCTAACTATCCTGTTGAAAGCAAGTCTGCTTTGCTGTCGAACATAGAACCAAAGTACAAAGATGGTATTGCGTCCTCCACTCAAAAGGCAGAGGAAATGATTAGCTCTCGTATTGGCGAACTCAAAGAAGGAACTGTCAGCTTAAACCAAGAGGGTGATATCAAGCTTTGGGGTGTACGAGGACACAAAGATCTCAACTATTGGCTGGAAGAAAAACCACTACTCAAAGCGCACATACTAAAACAACAAGACTCGGGTGAACAAACACATGACCAATAACGCTATGACAGATTTTGCACCGCTAACGCTGATTAAAGCGGGAGCAGGGGCAGGAAAAACCTACCAGATCCAACAAACATTGGTGGAGTGGATCGAGCAAGGTCATGTACAGCCTAACAAAATTTTGGCCGTTACGTTTACCGAAGCAGCAGCCCAAGAGATGAAGGACCGAATTAAGCAAGCCCTGATTGAGAAAGGGTTATACGCCGCGGCAGATCAAATCGAACAGGCGCAGATTTCGACAATTCATAGTTTCGGTCTGAGCATATTGGAGCGATTTAGTTATGAGCAGGGCTTATCGGCAAAACCGAGGCAGCTTTCAGAGAACGAACAGAAAGTCCTGATTAGCTTAGCGTTAAATGATGTTCGAGTGATTGATCCAATCCTTGATAGCCTTGAGTTGCGTGGGTATGAAGCAGGGTGGAGCGGAAACGCTGAGGGTGATGTTCGTGTTCGCAAGTTGCAAGAGCACGTTAAAGCGGTGTTTGATTTACTTCAGAGGCTGCCGCAAGAGAAAAATGAGGCGCTGGTTCAACGCCTAATTGAGCAGGCATCGAGTGGGCTAAGTGACGTTTACCAAGCGCAATCCACTAAAGAGGATGTACTTAACCAAGGACTTTTGGATTCAGTGCGTGCAATTACAAGCAAGTACGAGAAAAAGGAACTGCTTGCTCTTTGGGGAGCAACACAAAAAGTTTCACTATTTGTTGAAGCGTTATACCAAGCAACACCGGAGTTAATTAGTCGCGATTGGAAGTTCTGGCTAAAGCTTGAGCGTTTATCATCTGCATCAAAAATTATGAAGAAAGCAGGCGGAGACTATCAACCGAATGAGAAAAATGATGGTCAGCTTGCTTTTGATGTGTGGTCGGCAGTCGATAAGTTGGCGTATCACAAAGGGCCACTGAGAACGGCATTGGAAACGGTGGAAATTTTGCTTAACGGTGCGAATGAAGCATTGCAAAACTATCAGTCCCTCAAAGCGCAAAGTAGCTTGATTGATTATACTGACATGGTAAGCACTGCTAACACACTACTATCTGATAAGCAGTGGCTTGAAGAAATCGCAAATAAGTACGATTGCTTGATTATCGATGAATTTCAAGATACCAATCCGCAGCAATTTGACCTCCTTTGGAAAGTGAGCAAAGCGGGGCTACACACCTTAATTGTTGGCGATTTGAAGCAATCGATCATGGGCTTTCAGGGTTCGGATAGTCATCTATACGCCTCACTTCTAGAGCAGTATCCAAATTGCGTAAAGGAGTTGACCAACAACTGGCGGAGTGCATCAGATGTGATGACGTTTGTAAATCAACTTGGTCATACACTTTTTCCAGATCAGTATCATTCATTAACTGCAAAATCGGGCCTTCAGTCGTCGCTCAAGGGGGTACATAAGTTAGAGTTTAGTTCCTCTGAGTGGTGCACAGCTAAGGGAGAGCTTAGCCAACAGAAGTTTCAGAAGCATTACCCAAATGCCGTAGCCGACCACATCAAAGAGCTGCTAGATAACCAGGTTGAAGTGATAGACCGGTATACAAAACAACCAAGAGCGATTCGACCAAGCGATATTGCTGTGTTGGCAAAAACGCATGCACATCTGGATAAGTTTGCGAATGCTCTAGACTCGCGTGGTCTTCTTTACAAGCGAGATCAACAAGGAAAGAGTGGTGACAACGACTGGTTCAGTCAATGGGAAGTGCGTTACTTGATGAGCGCACTCAATTACCTTGCGAACCCTAATGATCGAGAAGCTAAACTCAGCCTCAAAGTTTATAGTAAGGAAGCAAGTTTAGAGAAATCGCTACAAGATGTGATTGAGCGTGAAGAAAATAACACTGGTTTACAATCTGATGCGTTAGATCGTTTGATTGAAGTACAAGATCAATTTCGACATGCTTCAACGTGTCAATTAGTAACACAGTGCGCTCAGACACTAGGTTTGATTGGGACAGTTGCGGCGGGAGCTCACCAAGAAAAACAGCGACACGCGAATATTCTAAAACTGGCTGGACTGGCAGAAGAGTTTGAACAAACGCACTCCGAGACACTGCAATCTCAGGGAGTATATGGCCGCAGTCTATCGAGTTTCCTACTTTGGCTGACGGTAAACAAAGAAAGTTTATCGGTACTGCCCAACGTGGACAATGATAATAAGAATGCCGTGAATTTAGTGACATGGCATAAGTCAAAAGGCCTGGAATGGCCAATTGTGGTAGTCGCGCAGCTTGATGAAGACCTAGAAGCGAAATATCCAACCTCTAAGTTGAGATATAACAAGCAATCAACGCAGGCAGATTCGATGCTTGATGATGCCTGGATCAACATTGTACCGAAATTTGCACACAGCAAGACTGTTGAGAAGTTCGATAATGACCAAGCTGACGACTTAGACAAACAACTCAAGAACCTTTGCTATGTGGCACTAACAAGAGCAAGAGAGCAGATCATCCTGCCTTGGTGTGACCTGCCGAATCGCTCCAATAATATGCTGAGCTTAATTCGTGATTTAGATTACTCGAACGCATTGGTAACCAAAGCACCGATGCCACAAGATCCGGTTGACACGGCAAGTGTTGAACCTGAGCCAATTCCAAAATCCATCAAATCATGGGACAAGCATGAACAATCACAGTCACTGGAAGCCGAGATTAATCCGTCAACAATCGCATCCAATAGCTTGCAAGCTGATAAACAAAATCAACAGTTTAATCGTGAACACAAGATAAATCTGAATGCAGCGATGGATCTAAATCCGATCCGAGAAAACTATTCCTCGGCTGAGGTAGGTACTTGGCTGCATCAATGTTATCAAGTCTTACTAAGCAAACCAGAATACGCAACGAGACTTTGGAACAAGTTACCGGCTATTGCCCAGCAAGAAATCTTGTGTGCAGAGATCACCGCGCAAATATCGAGTTTTAAAGAGATGGCTCAACTGCAATTTGGCGCGCGAGATATTCAATCAGAAGTTCCATTTCTAGCCAAGCATGAAAGCGGTGCAGTAGTGAGTGGCGTAGTGGACTGTTTAGTTGAGACAGAGGATGGCTTAATCATCATTGACCACAAATCGGATGAAGTCATGTCAGCAGAGGCATTTGAACACCACTGTCATCAGTTAACCACCTACGCCAAGTATTTAGGGTATACAAAACCCGTTGTCGCTATTGGTGTCAATTGGTTACGTGAAGGTCAGATTTGGCTACTAGGCAACCAGTCGTTTTCTCTACAACAACAGGTTACTGATAGCTTAAAAGAAGAATCAACGAAAATAATGGCATTAGATCACCGTAAGAACGAGTATTCTTTCGAGGAGCTTGCGAGTCTTATTGAAGTTGATGTCGAGGTGTTGCAGGCGCGACTAGATGAGTGCTTATCGCACAGTTCTGTTAGATTTCGTGCAGGAAAACAGCTGGTATTTGTTGAAAACAAAAACAGTGGATATCGCTTGCAAGATTTGGCCACTAACTCGAATTTACTTTTAGAGGAATTTGGTCATCAGAGAGATAATCCTGGATACAATGATTATGAAGATGAAGCACTTTTAGCTGAGCTGATTTGTAATTTTGCCATCGACGAAGATAACGAAGGTGTGTTCCAGTATCTTCTTGATGGCATCGATCCTTATGCTCTGGACAAAGCATGATCTATAAGACAAGCCACTGAAAAATGACTAAGGCGCACCTAATGTGTGTAGGTGTGCCTTTTAACACCTTTTAGTATCGTGATTATGAACAGGACACAATGACCTTGCTTTCCTTTGCTTTTAACTTTGTATTGATCTTGCTTTCCTTTGCTTTTAAACTTTTATTGACTGCTTTCATTTATTTTATCTGGCTTGTAGGCTATCTAGCTCTGATAAATGCATTGTCGTTAAAAGTGATCAAAAACTTCAATATTAATAAGTTTTTTATGATTTTTTTCTTTACCCTAGTGCTAGCGCCTATTGGGGTAATGTTACTTCCTGTTGTGTATAGCTTTGTTATGTATCAAGAGCAAATTTACCCACAGTTAAGCTATCGCACCGAGAGCCTAGTGTTTACTGCACTGTACTGTTACTTCGCTTTTATAAGAATCATATCATTGTTTGAGTCAGAAGAGAGTAAGTGACTTCGTACAAAAAAGTTGGCGCAATCCGTGAAGACAAGAAAAGAGGAAGTAAGGGAAGCATGTACTAATAATCTACAGTATTGATGTACTTTATCAGCTATGAATTGTTGTTGATCGCAAGGTATAAAAACCGACTCATATTATTGATTATTTTCTCGCCGACATTTAAGAGGGAATATTTACAAGTTACAAAGTTAAATTTAGACAAAATTCGTCTCTGTAACTCGTTAAAGTACTATTTAAAATAACAAGACGAGTTGAATATGTACTACAAGAATAACTTACAGATAATTGACGTAAATCGCGTTATACCAGCCAAAGACTACATTCTATCTACAGCGATAAAAAAACTTGATGATAACGCCATAACAGAACAAGGAGTTAGCGGGTGCGTTTCACTATCCCATTGCTATGAGGATTACGCAGAACGTGTCGTTGAGATAGTTAATAGCTTACCTGCGATGCTCTTTGTTGTTGAGGACGAGGAAGGGGGAGCCATTATATTTAATGGTATTGATGCCTTAGATAGCTTGAGGGTTAACGGACTGACATCAACACAAGAGTGCCCGATAGAGAACAACCAAGTGTTGGAGATTTTTATCGACGAGGTTTGCTCTTGGCATACAACGAGATGTGCTTAGTTGGAGATTAAGATTTAATTTATGGCTGGACAGATTTCGTCTGAACATCCTAGTAACTTACACATACCGCTTCAAATGAGCATACACGAATGAGCGAGTGAAGATGTCTCCTTAATCTTCTTCATTTGCTGATAGGTTCAGCACCCCTCGGGATTAACCAACCCGATGGCCTAATGAAAGGTGCTTTTATTAAACTTATAACGATAAAAAATGTCATTTTACATGGCTATGATAACAATGGGGTACAAAAGACATTATGGTTAATAATGCATCACTATCACAAGTGTCTATATGTAATGACCTAGTTGAACTGCTAGCCCTCTCTTACGAACCTACGATTGTTTTTCCCCGTGGTTCTAAATCTTTATTTTATGAGCGTTGTTCAGAAGTAATACATCTTTTAATTGATACAATTCCACAGGATAGCTTTGCAAAAGTGTACGAGCTATCTTATGTAGGGATACTTAATATAGGGTCAAACCCTAAGCGTGTTATGTATGAAGTGATGATCGAACGGGTGAAACAAGCAACAAAAAACAGTCATGAAGTTCGATATGCACAGGAGCCTAGCTTAATTTTATCGACTGTGATCAAGCAGTCAGAGTCGAGTGCTGAAGGGTTACATGGGTTACTTTGCCAACAACTCTCTTGGTATCCTTTACAAAAGAACCTAACACCTTTGATGGTTTGGAACCTGGTAGTAGCTGCTTTGCCTCTTCGCCATAAGGAACCTCAACTCTTTGTTGACAAAGTGGTTGAAATTCTAACCTATTTAGGAGAAGACGCAGACAACACATCTTTAACAGCGCTTAGTGACAGTGACATTATTGCATGGTTAAAAGGCGCAATTGCTGGTTATTCCGACCTTGCAGAATTACTCTATTTACACGGAACAAAACGACGTTATCTACGCTATTCGAGTCAAAAGTTTTTTTTGATTGAGAGCATCATGCAAGTGGCAAGCAATGATGAAGGTAGTCTTCCAGTTTCAGTACTGTTGCCGCTCATTAAAGCGGCGTCAAGGCATGTTTATGATTTAACTTTAGGGGAAATCATAGCTTATGACCCTACGAAAAAAAGTATTATTCATTTCGCTTCATTAGGTAGCAACGTTGTTCGCTATGTTGATAACCTTATTGAGAAAGAAACGAAAGAGCGTTCGGAAACGCTGACCCAGTGGTTAATTATATTGATTGAACACGCTTGTGTACAGCCGCACCAGTTAGAGAAGGAATTCAATGATTGTCTCTGAGAGGTAGAAGGAGGAGTTTAGGTGGTATTGCTATGAATAGTCTATTTATTATATGTGCGTTTATATGTGGTTATATGGCAATGAGGGAGCTAATAGCTGGGAGTGATAGTGTAATAATTCCTATAGGGGTGTTAATTGTTTTTATTGCGGCAGTGAAACATTCAATGCGGGGGGGATACCTCTTAGCTGAGTACGTGCGAAAGCATTACATTCGTAAGATTAGACTGCCACTGGCAATAGCTTATACGCTGTCTACAGCAGTCTCTGCTCCAGTCTTTATAAGCTATATGTACATATCCAATTCTATGATAGCTGGTCGAATACTACCGTTTTATGATGCGTTGACGATGTGGGAGGGGTGGATATTGATACCGTTTATGGTTTTTCATATTCTTCTTATTACCGCTTTTATTGAAGGTGAAGCCACTACTAGGGAGCGCCTTCAAGAACACGAACAAATGAGAATGAGAGAGGATCGAGGGGGCGACGAAAACTCAAAGTTGTGAGTCTCTAACCTAGACAAAAAAGTTCAGTCGTTGTGAATCAATTTCAAGCAATGATGATTTAAAGTAGCGACCTTCAGTCAATTTGCACACGGACAGATTTCGTCTAAGCAAGCTAGTAACCTAAAGAACATACTTTGATTAATTACACTGCAATGAGTGAATTGGCGAACTATCACTCCTAGGAATCCATACTTTGAAAAATGACCTAAGACTACTGACAGTTTGGCACTCGATTACGGATACTTTACCACATCGCCGAAAAGAGCCTGAAGCCTTTATTGATGAATTGGCTAAGACACTCACATATTTTGGAGAGCACCCAGAAAAGGAACATTTGTTAACGCTAAGTGACAGTGATATTTATGCTTGGATCAAAGTGTTAGTCACTGGCTGCTCAAATCTTGATGACGTACTCCACTTGTACGGGAGTAGGGAAGATTACGATAGTTTCTCAACCAAGAGATGCGATCTAATTGAATCTATATTTACCGTTATAAACAAAGATAATATGAAAGGTTTACCACTACAGGTGCTTGACCCGTTAATTAACACCGTATTGAAGCATGTCAATGATATAACGATAGGCCAACTTGGCTGCACATATCTTGCGCTAGTTAGAAGTATCGAAGAGGTTTCACTAAACGAAAAAGTGACGACCCATGTTAAAAATCTAATCGCAAGAGAATCGAGCCAATACTCGGAACAATTGACTTTTTGGTTAATTATATTGATTGATCATGCCTGTGTATTTCCATACCAATTAGAGCAGGAACTGAATGATTGCCTAGATAAATTTATAGAGCAGCACGGGTAAGTTTATGATGAGTGTGCCCGTCAAGTGCCCAGCGATAAGCTTCAAAATACCATACGAGGCCCTAACGCTACTCACTAACCCCCAGTACTTCGCTATCAGTTTAATCACTAGTTTTGTTATAGCCCTTTCGCCAACCGGATACCTGGGGCTTTTAGGTTTAGTGTACATAGGGTTAAAACAAGCACCTAGTGCAGAAGAAGAGGCCAGGCAGAGATTCAAAAGAGCAGTACTGGGGCAATACCTGCCATTCGTAGCGCTCTGTTTGTGGCAAAGTACCACCGGTTTTATGCCACAAGGCTATCCAGTTGGTGTTAGTGGGGTGATTCACGTTTTAAGCGTTTGCCTTACTTACTTGGTTTGCCTGCAAGCGAACACTATGAAGAGTCAGTTTGCAGGGATATGGGGTAGCAGTATAGGTTTTGCTAAAACGGTCAGCGAGGTGGCACTGTCAATGCCAATAGCATCGATAGTAAATATTGGACTGGTCATTTGCATATCTATCGCCTGTGATTTTGCCATTCATTTCGTTGTCTTACTGACTGCAACCGATGTTAACAACTACAAGTTGCTATGGGCGTTAATCATTTGCCTAAAAGTAATCCCCATCACGTTTGTTGTGAGTTATGGAGTTGCCATCATTACAAATGAACTGAATAAACAAAATGGAGGAGACATCGACAGATGCCACTAAACCAACTCAAACAAAACGTTGCTCGAGATCTAGAGCAAGCGCCCCACGATGTAGAGGGTAACGATTATGACATCAAAGATCTTTTGATCTTGGCGATTAGGATAGCAATAAAGCACCTCACCAATGAGCAACTATTTGTTTTGTTGGAAAAGTACGTGTTTAGTTGTGAGGCAAGTAAACAGACACTTGAGCGTTTTAAAGATGAGCTAGCCTACATCGAAAGAGAAAACAGAGGGAATGTTCGCCACCTGCATGAATCAACGATTGAATTGGCATTAAGACCCTTATCTGCAAACCCAAAGATGTTGATGTGTGACAATATTCAATTACTACAAGAGATTCTATTTGTGGCTATTGATATGTGCAGTTCAGAGCCGAACCGATTGTTCAGTGACTTCGAGTCGCTATACTTCGGACGAGTAGACGTGGTGCGGCTAGACATGCAAAACGCTTATCAGACAAGGCACTAACGATAATGAGCTTTTTTACATTCGAGAATATCAGTCTTTTTGTTGCTGCAATATCTAGTCTTGGTTTGAATACGATTCTAATACATATTAAATGTCGAGCCCTTGTCGAAAAAGGGTTACAGCTTTTATCGCCTAGGGTAGGGTTGTGGAAACTGTATCTCTTTTATGGCGTCATTAGTCCCACTTTTATCTTTATATCACTTTGCTATTTTGGGGCACTAAACATTCTTGAAGTGCCACTTTTAGTGGCGAATGTGGCTTTAGTGGGACTATCAATCCGAAAAATTAGAAAAAAGTATTTATTTGCAGAGAAAGTTCGATTAATGATGGCTTTCTCTAAGGTTTTAGAAGAAAAGTTGCACAAAAAATAAAAGCAGCGGAGTGATATGGCATCATATCACTTTGAATAAATAAATTAATCTTGTGGTTAATAATATTATTTGAGTACGTTTGTATATTTAAGTGGTCAACTTGGTTACAGCAAGGAAGAAGGGTATGTTGGTAAGGGCTCTAGGCTGTGTATTCTCATTATGGGTTGGGATCTATTGCGGTATGGGTATCGTAGTAATTCTTGGCTTAGATATAGAATTACTTCATCCACTCGTAGACGGTAATATAGCATTGGTGTTTTCCTACTTTAATCGAATGCTATTGATGTCAATAACGATGATGGTGATATTTTTTGGCTGTTACTTTATTAGTGTATTGACATCAAGTATCACAAAGCTCAGCAAAGGATGGTTTGGAAAGATCCTTAACAATTTCGAATGCTTTATATTGTTACCTAGTATCGTTAGTACTTGTTACTACATACTAATACCGTCATATTTTTGTCGGGGTAATTCGCTTGTTTCTTCTTTTGGGTACTACTTTACTGTGCCTGCAAGTCTCTTAGTTACTTGTGGCTATTTACTGACTCTAGTATCGATTGTGTTCGATTTGATGCGAAAGGCAGAACTGCGAACGGAGATAATAAAATGAAAACACTTTCTTATTGTATAACTCGCTTGAGGTTTGTACTTGAGCATACAGTTCAAGTGATTTCAGCTTCATGTTACGTACTATTACTATTAGTGCCATTTTTGCTGATGACTTTATTTTACTTGATCTTATATACATTTTTCTTGATTGTAGTTGTAGTGTATATATTTCCTTGCGAACTGGCGGCTTTATTTGGAATAGGGAAGAAGATTAGCATAAGTTCTATGTTGCCAGCTTATGATAGGAATTGCCATTTGTTCACCTATTCATTATGGCTCGTGAGTCTCATAACTCTTGTTTATTATTTTGGTACGTTGTAATGCTGGTAACATAGAACAAGGTTCTCGTCATTACTTACATTGGTAATAAGGTTCAGTTTAGACTGATTTCGTCCGAACAGTAATCTATTGTAGCTTTATTGAAATAAAGTTTAATTTAATAGGGGTATCATGTTTGATTTCTTTCTATATCTCATAATTCTCATTATAATCTATTATGTTTTGTGCCTAGTTCAAATTTTATCTGAAGAGATTGTCCAATTGTTGATTGACTTTGGTGAGCGTCTTTTTAGAGTCAATAGGTTGTGGCCATCAAATGACACCAAGTTATTCTATATGGATTTGATTATAGCTTTTTCTGTATGGTCAATTTTTACATTCGCCTTTTTTAAATGTCTATATTTAATTTTACGTGGTGGAGTGTTAACAATAGGTGGTGGAGTGTTAACAATATCTAGTTTGTTTTGTCTCTTGGGTTGTTACTATGGATATAACAATAATAGAGAAATCGTTAAGCTAGAAAGAATGTTCATGAAGTCAGATGTTCTCAATGATGGCGGGTACGAGTGGAAGTCCAACAAGGGCAGTTACAGGAGGAGACGTCAAGAATGGAATGAAGCTTATTTTGGTAAGGAATGAGCATAAACTCTTTCCATGCTTGGTGACGTCATCAGGCATGGGGAAGGTGGTGAGAGGTTTAGTCATAATTTGATGAGGTAGTAATGGGGACCGATATGAGAAATTTACTTGATGTAATATTTGTTGTTTTTACGTTAATTATAAAATTTTCATATTTTCTCGTTGTTTATTTCTGGCTTGTATGGTTTTTTTCTGATTCCTTAATGGGCTGGAATCTTGTTAACTAGAGGGGGTGACGTACCCTGCGCCCACCAAGCGTGCGCCTCTACCACAAAAAGGTACAACCAACAGAATGGTCTTTTGGATTTCTAACTACATCAGTCTCTTGATCTACTTCAATAATAGCCTTGCCTCTTGAAAATTCTTGAGTTGCAGTTTCTGCTAGACACCTCGAGCCTTAAGAAAGTTTGTTTAGAGATGGAACTTTCCGCCTTCGTCCAGACGAAATTGTAATCATAGGATTCATAATCACTGTGAGCCCCTGTCCAGTAAGTTGCTCGCTCTAGAACTGCAGCATCATTCGTTTTTCAGGATATCTTCACAAACTATCTGTACGTAACACTTTAAAGCCAGTGATGTGAGCCGATGCAAAAAGCAGCGTCATGTGCGTGCGCATAGGCTCTTTCTTAGTGGTGACAATATGGTGTGGCAACGTCAGTTAAATGAAATGTTTGAGTATAACAGTGCAAAATGCAGTAAAGATGGCCTTATAGCCAATGATATAGGCGTAGTAAATTACATACATCAATGCAACAAAGATGAGAGGTATGATAAGCCTACTCATTGAAGCCCAGGTTATCCCTCCGAAGACAAAGAAGATTAAGATTACTGCTGTAATGTAAACGAAGGAAAGTATGTGTGATAATACAAATAAAGCACTACTCTTTTGTTTCAGTATATCAGGTGCACTCATTATTACATCTACAGATTCGTGATTAATAAATTCTATAGAAGAGGTAATATCAAGTACTATTAGTGATATCAGTTTATATTCTTGCCAGAATATGAATATTGGAATAATGTTGATTATCCCACAGATCATCTTTACATTGCCATCCATCCAGTTTGCTAGTCTTTCACTTACAATATTAGCGAACCCGAATGTCAACAGATACGTTGGGGTGACAGTAAAAATATAGTTAAAGAAAAAACCAATAATAATGGCATAATAAGTGACATAGTTGCTGTAATCCATGTTAACTAACCTTTAGTGTTCGATCTAATGTATTAGATATAGTACCATTTAAATTAGACATATTTCGTCTGTATGAATAGATATAGTACCTGTCATATGAGTAGTATTCTGAGAGAGGTACAAAATTCATGTCGATTATAATATGTCTGTCGCACGGGTTATTGTTTTTTGGTTTGTTGGCTTTGTGGTATTACATATCCTTCGCACTATCAATATATGCAGTCCATTGGACAAGAAAGTTGCGCTGGCCCATGGTCATCATATGTACGTTTCTAGTACCCCCTTGCTTCTTGGCAACGTATTATTCCGTTTCTACTCATATTTTCTTTAATTCTGGAATTACATTCCAGCAAGGTATGGAGTATGCCTTAGATCAAAAACTTGTTCTTGTTTATTTTATGTTTCTCACTTTAATAATTTTGGGAGGGCCGATATCGGAAGAGGCATAGGCAAGAAAAGAGGCAACAATAGAGAAGTAGTCGCTAGATGATAATTTTGTTTTGACTGAGTCTGTATTTATTAGCCGCTGCAATAGATGGTGCTTGGTATACGTTTTACTGCGTTAAAATGAAATTTTATCAAGGTGTTTGGCTTGTTTTAGAAGGTTGTTTTTCTTAGTTGTTAGTAGGGCGGGGTAGAGATAGATTCAATTGGCTCTATATCGAGGTTGGTGATTTCAAATGTTTGTTTAATAGGGAATGATAGGTGATTGTGTGAAGAGTTTTGTAGATGGAGTTAGCTTTATTTTAGGAAAGATTGCTGGTGTGTTTATTAGTCTGTTTATTGTCCTGGCTCTTATGTTTATTGTTTTGCTAATTTTCGGCTTTGGCGAAACTGCAAATTATATTATCAATAATACAATGCTTGGTTTTTCATATAGGTATGCATCAGGGATGGTGGATTTGATGGGATTCCTGGTTATTTTTTTTCTATGTTTTTATATGTTGTCTGGGGCATACTGTCACATGCTCACATTTACAGGGGGTAAATTTAATCTTTGTTTGCGGTATTTTCTATTAGTCATAATGACGCCAGTTGCGTTTGCTATTGGATTTACGATGTTCATTTATTTCAACCCAGTTGGTGTATACAAGGCCATTTTGTCTTGCGGTCTTTACTTTGTTATTCCAGCAATACTGTTAGTGGTCACTTTTGTCATCTTTGTTTTTTATGGCATGTTTCAGGTCTTGATAAAGAGGAATGAGTTTTATTTTGACGAATCACTGTAGGTGTGTGATTTTATGTTGTGATTTGGTTGCTGCATGCTATGAATGTGTTGGTTGATGTGTTTTTTCTGTTTCATGTGTCAGATTAATATTAATGGATATGATTGGAAACCGAAAACCAATCTCGGTCAAATTGTCGTTTTGACACAGCAAACCTATAAGATGATTTTACCCAAAACATTAAAGTCAATGGGATAATGTTTAAAGTGGTGACAGACGGAAAACGTCCATATTTTTTGTTAGATTGAGCGTATGGACACAAAATCAAAGCGAATAGCGTACTGGTGTATGTGTAGTATAGATGTGTCATCTCATGTAACATTTTAAGTCTATGAAGTGACACAATAAAATCGAACGTTAGGTTAAACTATAAAGCTTGCGGAATAGTCAATGAAAGAACAAGAATTAGACTGCATTTCACAAATGCATTCAATAACGATAACAGAGTGACTACAAAGTAGTAAACATAATAATGAAAAACTTTACATTTAATGGCGTCAAATACTCAAGTATTGCAAGTTTTTTTCGAATTCATCAAAGCGAAATTAACTGCTCTCTCCCGACCTTTAAAAACCGTATTAATGAAGGGCTAGAAATTGACCAAGCAATGGTTGCAGAAAAAAAACGACGTGGGTCAATCAAAATTGAACCGCAGGTTATCGAAGGTAAACAGTATTTATCTATCCCTGAAATAGCGACTGAATACGGTGTTAATCATAATACGATGTATCAAAGGTATAATCGTGGTCGCAGAGGTGATGAACTGATACTGCCAAAAGAGAGAAAAGACTACACTCCTCCAGCAATGCAGGAACCGAAGAAAAAGTATGTGCCAGCCAGCGCTGAAACGATCGAATACGGGGGGATTGTTTATACCTCTGTGAAGGAGATATGTCGTGAATATGGGGTTGACCGTGGAACTTTCCGCAAGCGGCGAAAGAAAGGTCTAACGATTGGCCAGTGTTTAGGGCAAGAACCAATAGTAGACGGCCGTACCGTCGCTGCCAAAGTGAAACACTATGAGTTAGACGGCAAACACTACACAGCACCACAGTTATCCAAAATGTTTGGTGTTCCGGTTGGCACATTGCGTGAACGCCTAAAAAAGGGAGCTTCACTCTCCCAAGCTTTATCTAAACACCGCCTGGATAATGGGACTTTACTTCCCGAAGCGGAGATTGAAAGAAACAGCAACTACGCTAACGTGCCGACGATGATTGTTGATGGAAAGGCTTATTCGTCTTATCAGGCACTTGGTGATGATTTTGGAATCAAACAACATGTAATACGCCAGAGGATTGTCGATTTAGGTTGGTCGCCTGAAGAAGCCGTGATGATGGAAGGCAGAAATAAAACATTTGTTGTTGATGATAAAAGGTTCGCAACCTTACAAGAGGCTGCTGATGAATTCGGTATCCAAATAGAGACGTTGAGAAATAGGAGAGCTAATAATTGGACACCACGCCAGATTGTCGGTCTCGACCCTGCGCCTAATACAACGGTGTACACGTGGAACGGGATGGAGTTTACATCTATTAACGAAATCTCTGATTACTTTGGTATTCCCAAAGGTTTAATGTCAAGTCGGCTCAACAGAATGTCGTTGGAGGAGGCTGTTAAGTTAGGTGACCAAAAGCTTGTTGGTACTGGTCGCTACAATATGACTATCCTCACAAGAGATGAGGCGCTAGCGACCAAACCAAGCCTACTTTACTTCGTTAAAATGACGATAGATGAACGTGTCGTCTACAAAGTAGGAATAACAACCAGCACTCTTGCTGAGCGAATGTCTGGCTATAGAAAGTTCCAATGGGAGGAGGTCGCGATTGGTCGTGCTACGCTGTTGGAGTGCTACAAGTTAGAGCAGAGTATCCACGACATGATGGAAGATAGAAACATTAAAGACATCGATGGTTCGATCATGGATGGCTACACGGAACTTTTTGATTTCAATGAAGATGATGTAGCGACAATAAAAGAGTTAATGGCTGAGTTACTTTGAGTCATTCAGAGACGGCTCTGTCTCTTGACACAGAGCTGTCACTGCAAGTTTCAATTTCTAACAGGAACTAAGCAATGCAGTTGGCTTAGTCATTCCAAAATTATCATTTCACTGACTTTAACACGTAGACGAAAAACGTCGGTTACGTTTGTTAGAGTGAGTGTGTCAATTTCCATTAAGCACTAGAGGCGCGCGATGATGACCTTTACCAATGAAGAAGCCGTGTACGAACATTTTCTACCAGGGTATTTTCACGAAAAAAACAACGATATTAGAAACGAGCAGTGGTGGAATGCGACAGATGAAGTTATCACAGCATTGCTCACTGAATTACAGAAGTTTCGTGGGGCGGGGGATGACGCTATTTCTTTACTTTGCCTTGCGCGAGAAGGTGGAGAATTTATTGCTTGGCCTGATCTTTTGAGTCACGACATTCCTCAATGGCGTGTTCAATCTCACCTAGCGGTTGAACCGTGGGATGAGTATGCACTCAAACTTGAAGAGCAAACTCGTAACCCTAGATATATTAGCGAAATTCCCAAGGGCTATCGCAGTGAATACTGCGAAACGGAAGTTCAACTGATCTACAAAGACGTGCTGCATAACGGCCTATTAAGCAGTGGATTGCACTACATTGAAAAACAAGCAACCAGCCTGATCAATGAGTGGGCAGCATCGCGTCCACACAACCAAAGGGCCATTAATCTCGCATGGCATGACAATGCCAACGAACGTCAAACTTTTTTGGAGTCTGAGTTAGAAGCTATCGGCTTAATGACATGTGTAATTGAAAATCAAACAAAAGGTCAGTTGCCAGAGGTACATTTCGTTCTGGCTAATCATCAAACCATGCGTAACGTTCGACCTAAGCACTTAGTTCGAGATATCGAGTCGATGCAGTGCGAAACGCCAGCGCTATTGGATACTCTGGTCAGTGTGGTTGTGCGTGTGCACAAAGAAAGGTGTTTAAATCAAGGGCTGTAATCATGGACAAGGAATGTGAATGTATCGTTTGTCACAATAAGGATACGGCCCAAAGTAAACAATGCCCCTACTGCTTTATCTCTTCCAAGTTGAATAGAGAATACACCCCAGTGTGGATACCATTCCTTGAAAAAGAGGATTTTCAAGGACAACAACGCTGTATGGGTTGCTTTTCGCAACCTATGCTCGAAGCGTTGGCGTTTGCGGTCGGGCAAGTGTATGAGTTCGGTATCAAGGTAGTAAGAGAGAATTTACTTGCTTTTTGTCATGGTGAGCTTGAGGCAAAGGAGTGCGATAAAGGGCATCCTCAGATGACCAATGTTCGAGATTTTCTTGATGTTGTAGAGACAATCTATCGAAATGAACAGAGTAGGAAACAAATCGCTGCCCAAGCAGCAACACAAATAGAAAAGAAGCGCAAGCGGCTGTTCATGATACAAAATGTTTGGCAAATACTCGTTTGTTTCTTTATGCCCCTGTTTCTTCCATTGTTCGCAATGTTCATCGCACTCACACAACTCCCACAGCAGTTTGTATTGGGTGCTGTGTTTTTGACTATATGCTGTTGTTTCCAGGTCGCCCTTGTGTGGCTATTGTTACAAACAGATTGGTTGACCAAGCTTGAATCTCCTTTAATTCAAGAAAGAACAGGGATGCCCGGTGTCGCTATTGGTCTCAGTTATTTGTATGGCGCTGCCTGTTATGTATTGGCGCTCATACCTTATTCGGTTCTTTATGGCTTGCTGTGGATTCCAGACAGTCCACCAAAATATTTGCAATGGTTGGTAGGGTTAATGTAGGGACCACGCCTGTCGTTAAGTGTGCTAATTAGCACTTTAAGGCTTTGGTTTTGTCAGCTCTTCACAATCTCGGTGATGGCACTCTAGACAGATTTGTTCAATAGCAAGGAAGTAGAGTGGAGTGCCATTCTCATCATGCTCTACGTCCATATACTCACCACTCATGTGCTCGGTTAGTTTTTTACAGAAGTGACAGTAGTAGATGTCGTAGTTCATTCGTTGATACCCTGTGTCGAGCTGTCTAGTGCGTATTTATCGAAGAAGTCTAGGATATGCTGCTCAATATCAAATAAGTGCGCTACGCCAAGTTGTGAGGCAAGCTCTTCATCGACAGCCCAAGATCGAGCTTTTTGAGTGCATTTGGCGATTAACTGAGGACACTTTGCTGCCTCAAGTGACAAATAAACAGGGTTAATATCAACATTGACTCTCGGTAGGTCGAGGCGGTCAGCATCTAGGCATGCGGCAATCGTGGGGTCATCGTGCAAAAAATGTTTGGTATGAATTGCACATGCCTCTTTAAGTTGTTCCAGTTGTGCGTGGTTTAATGGTAGGTGGTCACGCAGTTGTTCAATGAAATGGCGTGCTCGTTCTCCATGATGTGGGTCGCGATGCTCATTGAGTCGGCAACAGTCATGAAACAAGCCAAACCAAAAAACCACGTCAATATCGATCAAGGGGTTATCTTGGGCTAGCTGCAAACCATTATTGATTACTCTTAACCAGTGGCCCATGCCATGCTCAGAATGTTTATGGTTAAACGGGAACTGTTTAACAATACGTTGAATAAGTACTTTATTGATGGAATTTGGATAGCGCATCATCTCTACCTGTTGTGCATAAGATTGCTTGAGGTCAGCTCTGGGCGTGATGTGAAGACTATAGCAACATAAGTCGATGAAATTCGTCTGAATGAAATTTAAATGTGATGCTTTTATTAGAGATAGTAGCCATATAGACGTATTTCGTCCGATCTAAGCGATATAGTGATGACACTGGTTCAACGTTGTATGAGAGTGTCTAACTATGAAAAGCCTACGCTGTTTAGGTGTTAAACATAAAAGACAAGTGACTAAACGACGGGAAAGTGTGCGGCGGCTGGTCTCGTAAATAGTCTAACGTATCCGCCAAATACTAAGAATATTCAGAGGTACCAATGAACGTATTCAAGCGTATTTTTTCAAAGAATAAAACGAAGTTAGAGATTACCAATCGCTCTTTTGGGGTGGCTCCTGTTATTTTTACCAATTCTTCACACGTAGATGAGCTAAGTAAGCACTCAGGGTATAAATTAGCTCTCTCAGAGAAAGAGCAGGAGTTGCTTGGTGCTAATGGGCAATTTAATATTGTGCTTAGTTACAAGCCTGACTTCACTTTACCTGTCACAGTAGTGGGTTTCAGTCATTATGGAAGTTCACATAATAGCAAGACTGGGGAGGTAGAGCGATACTGCAAGGATATGGTGGTTGTACACTATGCTGTCGTTGTGGATGGCACTCATTACTCGGTTATTGATTATTTTTACGTTGATAATTCTGGTCTATCAAGTCCCTCAATTGATATCGTTTGTAAGTTTGATGGGACTCTAGATGAGCTGTTATCCTGCTTTAGGACTTTTTTTACCCGCTATGCGAGAGGTTCTTTTGTGGATAATGTGTTTATTCGCGATCCATCGGATTGGAGTTAATAGTTTTGAAGCGGTTAACGAAATTTTTATTTAAGAGTGAGCCTAAAGTGGAATTAGAGGTTCACAACCGATCCTTTGGAGTCGTTCCGGTTCGATATCCTGAGCCGTCTCATGCTGAACAACTGAGTCAGTATTCATCATACAAGTTAGATCTATCTAAGAAAGAGCAAAAGCTGATCGGTATAGATGGGCAGTCTCATATGCTCCTTAGTTACAGACCAGATCGTTTTTTTCCTATGACAGTGGTGAGGTTCCGTCGTTACTACTGCAATAAGGACGAGCACACTGGTGATCTTACAGTTTGTACTGAGAGTATGATTTTGGCTCACTATTCGGTCACTGCGGGAGAGATGCATTATTCAATTTTTAACTATTACTATGTTGATGGTGATGGTCTTTTATGCCCATCTATTGATTATATTTGTAGATTTGATGGCTCGCTAGATGGCCATTTGGAGTGTTTTGATAGGTTGTTCGCTGATTATGCCAAAGGTTCTTTTATCGATAATGGGTTTATTCGTAACCACTCAGATTGGAATTAAAACTTATGTCCAGTAGAAAAAGACTCCTAGAAGTCACTCAGCGTACCTTCGGAAGGCATCTTAAAACATTATCATCTCCACGTTTTCCAGAGCTCTTTGGGGACAATGATTGTTTTACATTTTCATTGAATAAAGAAGAAATCCAAGTTCTCACCCCTCGCAAGAAAGAGAGTGCGGTAGCTTTGAGTTTTACCCCCAATAAAAAACTTCCTTTGATGGTTGTTAAGTTTAAATATCATGAGCTCGGTGGTGATAAGAGTAAGATGGTAGATATGGCGATTGCCTATTATGCTATCAAGCACAATGGAGAAGACTGCATTGTGTTTGACTACTACCACCTTGGTGATAAAGGTTTTGCGGACCCTATGCTTGACGGTGTTATGAATTTTGATGGAACTCAAGATGACTACTCAAATGCTTTCAACAAATTGTTTATGAAATACACAGACGGCTACCTTAAGGGTAACGCGATTGAACGACATGAATGTGATTGGTGATGGACGATGGGTTTATTCAAAACACTTTTTTATATTTTTTCTAAACGGGGGGGCAAGCTAGAGGTTACTAATACAAGTTTTGGTGTGGTTCCAGTTAATTTTTCTGATCCTTCTCATGCAGATTTGCTGAGTCAGCATTCTAACTTCAGGTTAGACCTTTCAAGGAGAGAGCAAGGTTTAATTAATGCTCAAGGTCAAAAGCAACTGATTCTTAGTTATAAGCCTGATTTTACTTTCCCTGTTATGGTGGTCGGTTTTCGTCATTACGGAAGTAAAATGAATAAAGAAACTCGTGAGGTTGAGAGATACTGTAAAGACATGGTTGTGGCTCACTATGCGGTTACAGTTGGTGGTACTTACTACTCAGTCATTGACTATTTCTATGTTGAGGACTCTGGTTTATTAAATCCCTCTATAGATGTCCTGTGCACATTTGACGGCAGCCTGAATAATTTATCGCTGTGCTTCAAGGAATTATTTACTCGCTATGCCAGTGGTACATTTATTGGTAATGGGTTTGTTCGCGATGAAGAGAGATTCAAGCGTGTTGAGCCTAAAAGGGAACTAGAAATTTGCAATCGCTTTTTTGGAGTAGTTCCCGTTAGATTTAATGACCCATCACATGAAGAGATACTGACGCAACATTCCAAGTACGAAATCATCCTGTCTGAAGAAGAGCGGAAGTTGATTGGTGCTGAAGAGCAGTTTGTTTTGGTTCTTAGTTATAAACCAGATATTAATTTTCGTATTGGGGTATGTGGATTCCGTCATTACGGAAGTATCAAAAATAGGCAGACGGGTGAATTCGAACGTTATTGCAAGCGCATGGTTGTGGCTCACTATGCTGTAACTGTAGAGGATACACATTACTCCGTCATTGACTATTACTATGTTGATGATTCAGGCCTTTTAAGTCCTTCTATCGACATGTTTTTTGAGTTTGACGGCACATTAGATGAACTTAACAAGTGTTTTGACGATTTAATTGGTCACTACACTCGCGGCACTTTAGAGAATAATGGGTTTGTTCGTATTGAAGGTGGACTTCTGGACTTATTGAAGCGGAGACTTCAAAGAACAAGGCAAAAACCAAACTAGAGATTGCAAGTCGTACGTTCGGGGTATTACCCATTATGTACTTAGATGATAATAATTACTGGAAGGAGAGTTATGTTTGCAATTGTTAAAGTAATTATTGTGGTAATTTTTTTCGGTCTCTTGAATTTTGGCGTGCTCTTCGGATTCCAGTTTTTCTTGACTCGGTTCATCTTAAGGAAATTTAACTTCTATAAACTTCGGTATAGGAGTGATTGTGAGATGCTTATTATGAAGGTGATGATCTTAATTGTCCTACCGTTAACCTTATTAGTGATAGCAGGTTTGCAATACATCGTCCTTGAGAATCTGAGTGACTACAACTTCGCTTCTGGTGCTGGAGCAGCAATTATTGCATGGTTTTTTGCGTTTATGTCTACGTATGCCCGAGAGATTTCTAATCGGTTTAGAAATAAATTAATAAAGATTGGAAACACAAGAATAATGACAAGTGATGTCCTTGGTGAACCAAATGACAAAGAGATTGAAGTCATTAAAAGCGGAAAAAGAGTATCTTCAAAGTGCTTCACTAATCGATGAGGGTGAGGGAGCTAAGTGCTTCTTTGCTCACTTTTCGACTTTGTTCTTTCAAAAGCCTTACACAACCGCCATTCGTAGGCATACAGAGTTATGTTCATACAATAGCAATGAATAGAACCTTATTTAATGAACAGTGTCCACGCTTCCAGCCCTTTGCCTCGCTAAATCAATGAGCTAGAGATGTGATCGAGGTTGGTGCTTGTCATCACCCTCCTCCATAGCTTGCATGAGCTGAACGTTTCATAACCTGTTTTCTTACTAAAAAAATGTCTCGTGAAATGGACGAAATTCGTCTCTGTGGTGCGGTATATTGACAACATAAAGCAGAGAGCGAGGTGGCGGGAGTGCCTATCGTTATCGAATACACACTTCTTTGTTTACCTACTACTTACTCATTTTTAATCACTTGATTTATTTCGCTTTGTCAATGGATTCTCTATGGCTGGGAATTACAAGTATTATTTAATTAGAGTAAGTTAGGAGCATGATGTGAGAGAGGAATTTACTAGAAAATCATACCTAGATGAAGATTGGCAGAGATTAGTTTATACCTTGTTACGAAGAAAGAATGCTACGCCTCTAGAATCTGCCATAAATGTGGTTGTGTGGTTAACTATAATGATGTTGCTTCTTCTGAGTGTATATCATTTTATATCTAACTTTTTTGGTTATCTTGAGTGGTTATCATCTCTTGTTTTATCTGTACTGCTTATGGTCATCTATTTAGAGGTGTGTGAGATAAAGGTATATGTATTGACATATAGAGATTTGAATTTGCTATCACCCAAAAAAGAGTTATTGGAAAAAGCAAAGGATAAGCATATGGCTCACATTCTTGAGCTGAGTAGGTCTCAAGTCAAGGCGATAGAAAAACGACTAGAAACGTATTAACTCAGACAGATTTCGTCTAAGTACCTCAGTATGATACCACAATAAACTTTAACCGATAAAGAGAGTTGAATTATGGTAAGCATGATTTTTTTTGGACTTATATTTTTCTTGGCTGGATTCGGATTCAGTGCTCTAGCAATGATAGTAGTGTGCTCGATTTACTTTAAGAAGAATATTATTTTAATTATCTATGAAAATTTGAAGGGAATGGTAACTAAATAACAAGTTCGCTATAAATATGCGCACAAGGGAAGTTATGAATATAAGTAAAGTAGTGATGGTGTTGTTTAGTTTAATTTGTCTTGTTATGACAGGTTGTGCCTCTGAGCCTATTACCGTGGTAAATAAACGATATGGCACGATCAAACAAGAGAAAACGGTTTCGGTCTCTACAAAAAGTGGTTTAGCAACGGTTGGCGGTGCCGCAGTCGGTGGTTTGCTTGGCAATCAAGTAGGGGGAGGAAGTGGCAAAATTCTGGCGACGGCTGGCGGGAGTATTGCTGGCGGAGTTGCGGGGCGAACACTATCAGAAAAGCAAGAAGTCCACTTTGAGTACCTCGTGATTATGCAAGATGGTGAGCGTTTTATACTGGAAACAAAAACAAGTAGGAAAAAAGTCGGTAGTAGAGTGTTGATAGAGCACCTGTCAAATGGCAGAGAGCGTATTTTTGTTCTCTGATTTAAAAGGTAGTGAAGGCTGTATCCGTTGAAGTAATGGAATAAATATATAGGACAACAATGTATGATTAAAGATGGTATTTACAAAGTCACGTTTGGCTGTTTGGGTCAAGTGCTCGGTGAGGGGATTGTTCTCATTCGTAATGGACATTTAAACGGTGGAGATGTGTTTTATTTGTACCAAGGCGTTATCGAAGCGCATGATAACCGCTTTTCAGCAATACTCAGTCTGACGCAGCATGATCAAAGAGGACACTCGATTTTTGGTGAACTAGGGGATTTTCAGCTCAAGCTCTCAGGTCAACGAGTTAGAAATGGGGTTTTCAATGCTGTTGGTGAAGTGATAGGCCTGCCGTTGCCTCAGGTGGATATGACCGTCAAGTTTATAAAACAACTGCTATAGGCCTTGTATCCCGCTAATTAAAGTGGATGCAACGGCAGTTTATTTGGCTTGCAGACAGATGGTGTCCAGGAAGCCAAATACAATGTGTTATTTGCCAGCATAGGATTCAAATAATGTGCGAACTTATTGTCAGAACGGCCCTTTTTTCACTCACACTAACTTTGCTAACCTACTTTGTCGGTGCGTACTTTGATGGCGTATTGTTTTTTCATACATTTCAACAGCCTGGATACATAATGCCAACACAGTACTCTTTCTGGAGATATATAATCTCTGTGGCAAAATATATACCCAAGACCGTGTTCCTCATCATAATTACCTTATTTATACTTTATATATTAGAGGCTTTTATGGCTGTCTTTATATTTGGTATTACCGCGGCAGCAATTTGCAATTTTTTGATTGGGCCATTGATTCTAATTTTATTTATTGACTTTCCTTTTGAAGTGGCACCTGAAAGATACGGCGATTTTTATGCTGCTTTAGTATTTTTTATTGGTGTCGGTCGTATGCATTATCGCGGTTTGTAATAGCGTGATATTAATGTGTTGCAATTGAGGTGAATTGTAGGCGTTAATTAAATGGAAAGCATATTGTCAGCTTGTGTATTAAATTCATTCAATAGAATGGTGCATTTTCGGTGTTTAGTTAGCAATAGTAGGAATGAAATATGTTTAGCCTATTTAAGCCTAGGTCAGTGTTAGTGGGTAGTGATTTAGACTTCCAAATTGAAACTTACAAGTATCTGATGAAATATTTTGGTGGAGAAAGCTTCTATACCAAAACTAAATTGGTATTACCAACCGATGAGTTTTTTCCGGACTCTGTTTCGTCCGAGGACGAAATAGCGTCTAAAACCTTTCATCAGGTGAAAAAACACAGTGGTATGTGCTTGTGGCCTTGTCAGTTGATCGCTCAAGAGCCAGACCCAAATCGACATTTAGGCGGAACGTTACTCATAAGAAATGCCCCTAGTTTGCCACGCTGCACGTACAGCCTCGGAGAAGAGGGTGCAGAGATTACATTCAACCCCAACTTATTGCGTAATCCCGTCATGATGGTGGCCTTGTTCGCTAACAGACTCGCTTTTTACCTTACTCAGGAACTCACAGAGTCACCGCCAGGTGGCTGGAGTAATTTGGGTTATGCCAATGATATCACAGCAGTATTTTTGGGATTTGGCATTTTTAGTGTGAATTCAGTATTCAACTTTCAACAATTCTCCGATGGAGAAATAATCGGTTGGATGTCAGAACGGAATGGTTGCTTGTCAGATGTTGAGTTGCTATTTGCACTCGCTATTTTTTGCAAATTAAAAGGTATCAATCCCGTTGTGGCTGCAAGCCATATTAAGCCTGCGTTGCGGAAGATATTTTACAACTGCATCAAGCAAATTGATGCCAATGAGGATTTTCTCTCCGAGATAGAGTCTGTTGAATTTGTTGGTGATCAGTATCATAAACATCCTAGATTTTCTTGATGGAATATAAACTGACGCGATAAAATTCATTATTCATATCCATATGATTTTGTTGGATATTTGTTTGTTTTGTTGTCGGGTTTGTTGTTTTTTAGGGAGAGAAAATGAAAAGATACATAGGTTTCTTGTGTCTATTTTTTATCGTGGCTTGTAGCAGTGACAATGATACTGACATTCAAGAGCCTGAAGCAGGAACGGTGTGGCGTTTAAATCAGCCATATTCGGATTACTTTATATCTATTCCTGAATTAGAAGCGGATATCAATCTTATTGAGCTAGTATTAGCGCCATCAGGAAGACTTTGTTGGACCCAACATGAAACACCAATTTGGACGTTACTGAAAGGTGACCCAGAGGTGGATGACCTGGTTACTGTTCAATACCTAAACTCTGAAGGTAGTACCTTCACAGGAGAGTACTATCGTGATGGCAGTGATTTGAATAGCCGTTCTTTGTGTGATTCAAATCATAAAGATAATGGTGTTTACAAAGCGTTTATGCCCACTCACCATGAATATTGGGTGTTAACGTTGCCGTATACTACCGCCTATTACTGGGACCAGTCTCTCGGTTGTTATGCATATGAGAGAATCTCTAAATGGGACAGGCGTTACGCCGCAGAGGATCCCAATGGACGGGTGGAGTTCGGTGTTGAGATGCTTGACAGCGACGGTAATGTAAGTCGTGGATACATTGAACGAAATACTAATACTCCTGAGGTAGTAGAACCCATCTGCCAATAGTGTTTCCGGTCAGACAAAGAACGAGTTCTTATACGACTAATTTTTGATGGGGCGCGTAATGCAAAACCGCCCCAATATGATTCGGACTAAAAGCTCGTACACACAAAGTTAATGTGAATTGACCTTATTGCATAACGCTGCTTTTATTACGCCTTGTAGCTAGATGCCGCGTTGAGTGCTTAATGTACCTTTGCTTTGCGATTAGTGACATGTGAGTGTAGGTTCTATCCTCCCAACAACACGGCTTGTTGCTTGTCTTCGCAAGAGCTGATACCTTGTCCGCGATTTCAATTCATTACTAAGGAGGCATCTGCAATGATCTATTTTAAAAAGCAATTTCTATTAAGCGTCCTTACGGCATTGCAAAGCAATAAACTAAGCCGAAAGTAAGGACGATGAATCTAACTTATTGTCGGAATTACAAAAAAATGTTCAAAAAAATCGACGAGGCGAGTGCAAAGCCTGTTGTGTGGTCTGCCTATACTGCTGATGTATTGTGGACTGATAGTCATATTGCAAAACAGATGCTGGCGTTTCATTTAAATCCTGATCTTAGCCTTGCATCTCGTACTGCAGAGTTTATTAACGCCTCTGTGGATTGGCTGATTTCGGAGTTTAACCTCAGCACAGAATCTAAAACCATAGACTTCGGTTGTGGGCCTGGCCTCTATACACAACGCCTAAAAACCAATGGCGTTGGAACTGTTGTTGGCCTGGACTTTTCCCAAAACTCTCTTGAGTATGCGAGAAAGCAGGCTAGGGGCTCAAAGCTTGATATCGAATATCACTATGGAAATTACCTTGAGTACAGCGATGATCGCAAGTTTGATTTGATCACCCTAGTGATGTGCGACTTTTGTGCCTTAAACCCGAATCAGCGTGCGACCTTACTAGGCAAATTTAAATCCCTGTTAGCAACAGATGGTTTTATCGCTCTAGATGTCTATACAAAGACGAGGTTTGACACTCAAACGGAATCAGTGCACCTAGAGAAGAATGCTATGGGTGGCTTTTGGAGTGCAGAGGATTACTGGTGCTTGCAGTCAAACTTCAAGTACGAGCCAGAGATGGTGACCCTAGATAAATACGTTATCTTCGAAGATGCGCGAGAGTGGGTCGTATACAATTGGCTACAGCATTTCGACTTGGAAATGCTAGCCAGTGAGCTAGAGCTGCATGGTTTAGAAATCAAAGCGAAATATAGCGATCTCAAAGGCAGCCCCAGCCCATTGGAAAGTAGTGACGAAATGGCAGTGATCATCAGTCACAAATAACAGTCACTGTTACTCGTTATAAACGATGGGGCAGTAATCGCCCCATTGTCTTCGAGCCAGCCTTTGGCCGACAGACATCTGCTGCTCGTTTTTATGCGTATAATGACCGTAAGTCATACAGTTGCTAAAGGCATATAGATTTAAATGTTCTGGATCGTCATATTACTCATTATCGCAACATGCGTCTTCTTGCCTGGCCTGTGGGTGAAGCATGTGATGGAAAAGTACAGTCAGCCGGCTGATCGCTACCGTCAGCAGGGAAGTGGCGGTGAACTTGCTCGCCACTTACTGGATAGCTTTGATTTACATCACGTCAGTGTAGAGGAGACCTCTGCCGGTGATCACTATGATCCGGTCGCCAAAGCGGTTCGCTTGACGCCAAACAACTATTCTGGATACTCACTCACGGCAGTGACTGTTGCCGCCCATGAAGTGGGTCATGCTATTCAGGACTCACGTGGAGAGGCCTTGTTCTTGGCACGTCAAAAGCTCGTAAAGACTGCCATGGTCGGCGAGCGTATTGCCGGTATTATGTTGGTGGCTGCTCCACTCGTTCTGATGCTAACCCGCCTGCCGCAAGCCGGAGCCATAACAATAGTTATTGGTGTTGCATCAATGGCACTGAGTACCTTGGTGCACCTGTTGACACTTCCGGTTGAGTTCGATGCCAGTTATGGAAAGGCACTGCCAATCCTGCAGAAAGGCAGCTACCTACACGATGGTGATCTTGCGCACGCAGAGAAGATTCTCAAGGCGGCCGCGTTGACCTATGTCGCTGCCTCACTCACCAGCTTATTAAACCTGGGTCGTTGGATTGCGGTGCTGCGCAGATAATAGCAACCTGATGTCGGTGGTTTAGATAATGCTATCCCAGATTTGGTGTGTAACGCATCTGAAAAATTTTGCTTACTACAAAGCCACAATGAGAAATATGATTTATATGGCCAATTTTCTAGTTGTATATGATAGCTTGACTCAAAGCGAGGCAGGTAATTAGACGAGTTAGCTGTCATCAGGGACGTTCGATTGATGGAGATAATTGTGACCCCGTTTGTTCTTTCACAAATCTTGGTGGCAATAGCAATTTGCTTTGATTTGGCATCATTTCAGTTTAAAGACAGGCAAAAAATCGTAATTTGCTTGTTCTTTGCAGGTATTCTAATTTCTAGCCACTTTGTCTTACTTGAGCAATGGACTGCGGCAACATTAATGGGTATAGCGACAGTTAGGTATCTTGTTAGTGCGTTTACCACATCGGCTAAGCTAAAGTATGTTTTTTGTACGGCAGCAATGATCTCATCTGTTGTGACTTACGCAGGGTTGATCAGTGTCATTAGCTTTTTTGCCTCAACTTTTCAGACTATTGGTGCTTTTGAGAAAGATGATCGACGTTTAAGGGAGTTCATGATTGTTGGGACAGCTCTTTGGTTGGTACACAATTTCTTGATTGGCTCTCCGACAGCGGTTGTGATGGAAGTCCTCTTCATTTCTAGTAACTTAATTGGTTATTATCGATTTTATCTTCAAGAGAAGGCGGCACTTTAAGCTTATTAAAGTACTCTAATTTGGACATTTATAGCGTGCTATTTTCGCAATGACCCATGTTTGGCATGCTGTTCAGAGCAGTTTACCCCAGCATTGAGATACAACGCAGATTGAAAGAACGATACTTTGCTATCCATTTCTCTGAGATTGGACAGGTTCATTTTGAAAAATTTTAGTATCGCGCGCCGCTAGATTACAAAAAGCTACGCAAAATCCTGCGACGATAGCAATGATAAGTAAAGGAATTGTCCAGCCAGAGGTTAGGGTATAGAAATAGCCCACCAAAGTCGGCCCTGTTGCAGCCAATGCATACCCAATACTTTGGGACAAACCAGAGAGTGCAGCGGCTTGGCCAGGGTTTGAGGTTCGTAATCCGACAAACGATAGTGCGATGATGAATGTCGAGCAGTTAGCTAATCCGAACATTCCTACCCAGAAAACCGCGTAATCTGGTAGTGTGATCAAACCAATGAGAGCGACGAAAACAGAGCCAGCACACAGGGTGATAATGGCGCGTTGGCTGTTGGATTTCGATAATATTGGCAGTAGAAGCAATCCAGGGATCATGGTTGAAAATTGTAGAAACCCATAGATATAGCCCGCATCGACCTCTGAGAAATGAAGGTCGTTAAGCATTTTAGGCAACCAACCAGCGAACGCATAGAAAGTAAATGAGTTAAGCCCGATACCCAGTGTCACTTGCCACGCAACCGGACACTTTAGCAGTGATTTCATTGGTGTTGGTGAGCCGTCAGACGCATTGGCTGTTGTGCTTTGCTTTTTATTTCTCAGCTTAGGTAGCCAAATAAACAAAGCTGCAATAGGAAATACAAGGTTAAAAAGCAGAGCCAGCTGCCAGCCTGATAGGAAAGCAAACTCGATACCCGTCAGCGGCACCATAATGCTTGAACTCAGCGTTGAGCCAATGCCCATCGTAAAAATATATAAAGATGTGACGACTGAAATTCTCGCTGGAAAAGAGACTTTAACCACCACGGGTAAAAGCACATTCCCCGTTGCAATGCCCGCACCAATGAATATTGTGCCAAGATAGAGCAGCAGTTCGATGCCTACCGAGCGCAAAACAATGCCGCTTGCAATCAGTATTAATGCGAACGCCAGACTAGGGTAGAGACCTAATCTGCGAGGGAGGCCTGCAGCTAAAGGGGAAAACAGCGCGAAGGATAGCAGCGGCAGAGCGGTTAGGAATCCCGCAGAGGAAGCAGACAATGCAAGATCGTCCATTATCTGCCCAAGCACAGGTGCAAGGCTGGTGAATGGGCCACGCAGGTTGAGTGCCAAAAATAGAATGCCAAGCAATGCCAATAAATTTGCCCGCTTCGAGAGTGTCATTTGAATTACCCTTGTAGATTTAGGGGCTTAGTGTATCAAATTGAATACAACTATCATATGACAAGTGATGGTTTAACCACAAAAGACCGCATGCAGTATTTTGTAGTCGTGACAATGTAACCTGTGTTTTGTGTCAGATTCTATTTTTCGCCTAAAGCTGTTAGTATCAGCCTCTAAAAGCACAACGGAAGTTCTCAGCCGATAGAAACCTATGAACCCCATTAGAAGTACTGATTTACCGTTTGAACCTTGCCCGCAAGTGATAAAACTTCAAGATGTTTGCCTCAGCATAGAAGGGAAAACTATCTTAAATAACCTGTCCTTAGAAACAAAAGTGAGCCGCCTTGGGGTTGTTGGTCGTAATGGCTCGGGGAAGTCCACTCTATCACGCGTCCTTTCGGGTCTCATTGAAATTCGGTCTGGCACGCTTGAAGTTGCAGGGTGTAACCCTTTCAAAGATCGAAAAGCCGCGCTTCGAAATATCGGATTACTGTTTCAAAATCCTGATCACCAAATCATTTTCCCAACGGTGATCGAAGAGATCATGTTTGGTTTAAGGCAGTTGGGGCAGAGTAAGAAACAGGCGCAGCAGAATGCGCTTGCTACCCTTGTGGCCTTTGGCAAAGAGCACTGGCAAGATGCCCACATATCAACCTTATCGGGTGGTCAAAAGCACTTGGTTTGTCTCATGGCTATTGTGGCAATGAAGCCCAATCTCATTATTCTCGATGAACCTTTTGCTGGGCTTGATATACCAACGAAAAAACAGCTTCAACGCTATTTGAATGCCTTTCCAGGCACCTTAGTTCACGTCAGTCATGACCCGAGTGATTTAGACGGGTACGATCAGCTATTGTGGATTGACGAGGGTAAGGTGGTCGCCTTTGGACCTGCACAAGAGGTTCTGCCGACGTATTTAGAAGAAATGCACAGAATAGGTGATGGTGATGATATCTCTCAGCTCGCCGATTGAAACTCGTGCACATCACTGGAATGCAGGCTTTAAGTTGGCGGCATTATGCCTGACAACGCTAGGGCTGTTTTTCACTAAAAGCTTGTTGCTTCAAGGGCTCTTTTTAGCCATCGTAATTTCTCTGTATTTACTGCCCGGTAAACTCTTTTTTATTAATGGATTACGCCATCTGAAAATGATCTGGCCGTTTGTTGTTTTATTGCTGCTGTGGCATGGCTGGGGCGGTGAGTTGGAACAAGGTACTATCATTGCTTTCCGTCTGGTAAGCGCAGTTGCATTGGCAAACTTGGTTACTATGACGACCCGTTTATCAGATATGCTCGAAGTGGTACATTTTCTCACCAAACCATTACGTAAGGTCGGCCTAAATACTCGAGCGCTCGAGCTAGCCATGGCTTTGGTGATAAGAATAACGCCGACCTTGGTGGTGAAAGGACGATTGTTAGCGCAAGCTTGGCGCGCGCGTTCAAACGGAAAGTTTAGTTGGCGAGTGATATTGCCTTTTACATTAACCACACTCGATGATGCCGATCATGTCGCAGAAGCACTGCGCGCGCGCGGTGGCTTAACTCAATTGGAAGAAGATTAAGATATTATGGAAAAAAATGTTGTTTATATCGCGCTGTTTGCTGCCTTTATTGCTGCGCTGGGTTTGATGCCGCGATTTACTCTTGGATTTGGTGTTCCGATCACGGCTCAAGGCCTCGGAATTATGCTAGCTGGTACGGTGCTGGGTGCCAGACGAGGCAGTTTAGCAGTTCTGCTATTTCTCTTACTGGTTGCGCTTGGCTTCCCATTGCTTGCTGGTGGTATGGGTGGACTAGGCATGTTTGTCTCAGTGACAGGCGGTTTCCTGATTGGTTGGCCAGTCGCGGCATTTGTCACGGGCTTGATAGTTGAGAAGTGGCGACACAGCTCGCTCGCAATGGTGGCGACGATCGCTTCCATTATCGGCGGGATCATCGTGATGTATATTTTCGGCATAATCGGTATGGCGGTTGTTTTGGAAAAAACCTTACTCGAGTCTGCAGCCCTTATGGTGGCGTTTATTCCGGGTGACATCGCTAAAGCAGTCATTGCGGGGTTATTAACGTCAGCGATTGCTAAAGCTCGTCCTGCAAGTGTTCTTTCTAGAGCAGAATAGTCGTATGACAATCGAAGAGAAAAAGACCAACCTACAAGAGGTGTATCTTGCTGGCGGTTGCCTTTGGGGGGTACAAGAGTATTTGCGACATTTGCCAGGTGTGGTTCACACGCAAGCTGGACGCGCGAATGGCACCTCAAATATCACTAGTGGTGAGTATGATGGTTATGCTGAGTGTGTGCGTACACAGTTTGACAGTTCAGAGGTCTCTTTAAAGAGGCTACTAGATTACTTGTTTGAAATCATCGACCCTTACAGTGTTAACCAGCAAGGGGAGGACATCGGTGAAAAGTATCGGACGGGCATCTATAGCTTAGATTCTGGTCATCTTCAGTTGGCAAGAGATTACATCATGTCTAGAGAGGATGCTGAACGTATTGCAGTTGAGGTTTTACCCCTCGTTAATTATGTTAAAAGCGACGAAGAGCATCAAGATCGATTGACTTTACATCCTGGAGATTATTGCCACATACCGCTAGATTTGTTGCACAAATATAAGTGATAAGAGTAATACGGTTTATATTTAAAATATAATGGATACGAAGTAGGCTTATTAGCCTGCTTTTTTTTGCCTCTAGTTAACGTAAGTACAGAAATGCTGAAGTAAATATAAATTATTGATTTTAATAGCTTACTGTCGAGGTGTTACGAAGTTATGATTGTCGTCAAATGGCTGATAATCGAACCTTGCAGATCTTTCATCATGTTACTACGTTTAATTGTGGGATAACGTCTGTTGGCTTAAATAATAGAGTATGACTTGTTACGTTATAATATAACGTTAGGATCGAGTTATAAAACAGCAGATTCACCTTAGGAAGAAAACCTAATACTCAAAGGAAATTGAGACCTACGCCATGATTAAAGCACTCAATAAGCTAACTGGGATAGGTATGCCCGAAATGCAGTATGTGGTTTAAAATACGAACTATTTAACTAGCGTCCGCTCTTTCGTTGAATTCGGCAACAAAGCCTCTCAGGTGCGGAAGGCTTGTGCTCTCAAAACATAAAGAACTGCTTGTAATAGGTGGTATGAACTTTACGCATTAATACTCGTAGCTATTTTCAACTTTAATTGCCTGAGGTGGAAAGAGAGATGAGAAAGTTACTATCCATAGTCTGTTTGATATTTTCTGGTGTTGCACTGTCAGCTGGGTCAGGGTCGAGTAGCGGAAGTTCTAGCTCTCTATCAAGAGCAGAACGACTGTATAACGACGGTGTTGAATATATGCTAGATCGAGACTTTGCTCGAGCAGAAAGCAAGTTCCGTAGTGCCCTGAAACGAGATGAAGATTGGGCCGAGGCGCACAATAACCTTGCATATACTCTACGAAAACAAGGTAATGACAACTACTTCCAGGCTTTGTTTCACTACAACAAGGCAATTGAGCTTTCTCCACAACTTCCCGAGCCCTATATGTACCGAGGTGTGCTTCATGTCCAGATGGAAAGAGTTGATTTAGCTAGCAATGACCTTGAAGCTTTGATTGCGATGAAATCGCCTCTAGCTGAAGAACTTAAATTTGTTATAAACAACAGAAAAGAAAAAAGTCCGGAACAATTTTTCGGGGTTTCTCCCGCTATTGATTAGCTTCCTTCGGGTCGTAATCTTTTCGTGACTTAGTTATAGTGGGGCTATGCAGATAAAAGTGTGCTTACTTAGCATGAGTTGTGAAACTCAGAAAACAAAAGGAAGACTTACATTGACGATAATGTCTCATAATTAAAACACGAGTTCCACGGTCTCTTCTCGTAGAACCATTCAGTCCCTGATGGGACAACTTTGGTTTTTTGGTAGAGCTTGTTAATCATTTATAGCTGGCTCGCTATTTGAAATAACGAGGAGAGAAGTTATGAGAGTTGTTACTTGGATTTTGGTCGGCAGTGCGCTGGGTATTAGTGGCCAGGCGAGCGCTAATTACTCGGAAGTAAGTTCGTTAGAACAGGTTACTGGATTTTGCACAGCAGCAAATGGTAGTGCAGGGAAAGTGGTCGATGCGAAACAGTATGGCATAGTTTGCTCAGAGTATGGTGTAGGACTAAATCACGGTTATGAGCAATGTATGACCTCTGCCGGTGAACTTGGCCAGAAGGTCGATGCGAAGGAGTATGGACATCAGTGTCTAAGTTATCGCAGCGATATCACTCAATCACGCTATGCTTGCACCAATGAAATGGGTGAGCCGGGCCTCTTAGTTGACGCGAAGGAGTATGGCATTATTTGTTCAGGTTAATCCTATCACCACCTAGGGGCGGTGAGAGTCGTACCGCTCGTTAGGCTTTGGGCTTCTACACCCAGTTTTCATCTAGGCCTCACATTACAGTTTTCTCTGCTTTTTCATCAAATCCAACCGTACTAGTCTGCAAATAATCGCACTTTTTCTTGAATTATGTGCGGATGTTTCCCACCCTTACATTAGATGATCTAGTAAATAACTCACTGACTACAAATGACTTGTTGACCTATCGGCGCTGAAAATGAGTGCTGACTGATAAAAGGAACGCGTGCATGAGAATATTGGGGTGGTCGATTTTACTGTTGCCAGTCACGGCGCTTTCCAATGAGCATTGTCGAATGATAACCTCAGATGAGGATAGACTGGCGTGTTATGACGCGCAATTTGAACCTCCACAACAAACAAATTCGAAACCTAAAGAACTAGACAGTATGACGATGCGCCAGATCGTCGATTACGGGAACACACGAGACATTTTTAAACTGACCCCACATCGTGCCAATTATGTTTTACCTCTCTCCTACAACCAAAAGCCTAACCAAGACTATTGGCAAAAAACGAAACCAGGATCTGAACTCGACCGCGTAGAAGTAAAATTTCAAATTAGTGGCAAGCTGAAACTGTGGAAGGATCTCTATCGAGATTGGGATTTGTGGTTTGGTTACACACAGACTTCTTGGTGGCAATTGTATAATGGGACACACTCAGCACCATTTAGAGAAACCAATTACAGTCCCGAGCTGATATTAAGTACCTATCCCGATATATCGGTCTTTGGTTTCGATTTGGTTCAAACGGATTATGCTTTTATCCATCACTCTAATGGTGAGGATAAAGAGCTCTCCCGCAGTTGGAACCGACTCTATGCGAACCTGATGTTCGCTAGGGATAATTATATTATTTCGCTCAAGCCTTGGTACCGAGTGCCCGATCCCGATGATAAGGACGACAACCCAAACATCCAAGATTACATGGGGTATGGTGAGATTGTGCTCGGGTATCGAGATGATGGTGCCTTTTATAGCCTGCTACTGCGCAATAACTTAACGAGCAACAACAAGGGGGCCGTCGAGCTCAATATGGCTTACCCGATTTATAAGTCAATCAAACTATATGCTCAGTACTATTATGGTTATGGTGAGAGCTTGATTGATTTTGACCACAAGGTGAATCGCTTTAGTTTAGGTGTGCTACTTTATGATGGCTTTAGCTGAAACCTTAGAGGGTGTAATCCCGGTGATGCGTTTAAACGCACGAGAAAATTGAGAAATACTCGCATAGCCCAAATTTACCGCCACGCTTGATACAGACAGTCCTGTTTCAAGCTGTTCAAGTGCAATATCGGCAATGAGGTTGTCACGTAAATTACGGAAAGTTAGGCCATGCTGTTTTAATCGGCGTTGCAGAGTTCGTTTGCTCACGCTTGAAACAAGTGATGCTTTGTCTAGGTTAAAGTCGAGGTCCAATACGTAGGGTCTTAGTGCACTAAATATTTGACCGATGTTTCCGCCGCTTATCTCATTCTCAACTTTTCGCTTGTCGTTGACACCCATCGCATTGAAGCGACATGTTCGATTCAGAATTTCAATATCAAACCAAATGCCCGAGTGTGGTTGGCTATGAAAAAACTGAATACTAGAATCAAAGCAAGCATAAATGCCATTGTCAGTTTCTGATTGAACCCTCGCAAGTTGTGGAAACCACAACCGATCACCAGTGGTCGCTCTGATAAGTTCTATCATTACCCATAACGAGAATACCTCGGCGCACTTGTAGCTTTCATTTGGCATGAAAGGGCTAAAGCGGGAAAAACTGACCCCTGTGGGGGTGAGACTAAGCGATACTTGAGCGTTAGGGACCTGAGTTTGTATATTACTCAGGGCCAGATCAATCGCTTCTCCAACCTTCGATCCCGTTGGGCAGTCCTGTAAGAGTTGTGGGACGATATGTGTTCGAATAACCGACTGGATAATACGATTAGCCAGTGCGTACCCTTTGACCTTAAAGGTTTCACTAATCAGGTTTTCGACGGTACTTAGCGGCAGAAAAGAGGCACCACTTTCGTTGAGTTCAGTAGGTAATCCAGATCTCGAAATGACTAGTTGTGTATCAATACCTTGAGTGTTCAGATGTTCTAGAATTGAAGTTGCATAATGGCTGGTTACAACAGGGAACATAGTCTCGATCTCACACGGAATGGTTAGGTGTTGAGATAAAGGTAATGGTTTTTAGATATTACTTGAAATGACTCGTTTTTATGGCAGATATTTGTTTTAGTTATACCGATTGTTTGTGATTTGGTTAAGAGATCAACTGGCCAACGCTAGGTGCTGCTCGAGCGCCTTTATATCGTGCTCATTTCCCTGAGAAGCGATCTGAATCATCGCCTCGGGTACTCTTTTTTTGCCAAAAGTAACCTTGTCATCGATGCTTGATATTAGCTTGATGAGCACTTTCTTATTGCGGTCTATACTGTGGGCCTTGTAGGCCACTTCAGATTGCGGGAAAGAGTGATTAAGATAACGCTCTATGGATTTCAGATATTTCGATTCTGCATCTAGCAGGTCTCGCAAGCTCAACGCACCACGCTCTTCGCTCGAAACGCTTGCTAAAAGGTTATCTATCGGTTTATGTAACTGGTTCATGCTAATTTCTCGTTATAAAGAACTATAGTGGACCAAGCTTACGCTCATTAGTTCCAAGTGGCTTATCTTTTTACGACATTCAATAAGCTTTGTCTGTAGTAGTGGTATGTAAACTTATGTTTCACTAAGTCACTACTCAGAGCTTGAAGCGTCAATCTACAAAACAGAGTCAGCTGAACGATGATGCTGTGGCATGAGCTCGTCGTTTTTTTGTACTCTCTACTATTCTTATCCTCATACGATAAGTATACGTGCCTATAGGTTTTGTGAATGTTTGTAACAATTTAGGGGCTTGCCAATGGTTCGGCAGCGTCGATTGTGTCAGCGATCTTCGCAAACACCTGACCTAGGTCACGAAAAAAGGCAAAAAATACACTTTTGTGACGAAAGTTATTTTATTGTATTACAATAAGACGTATATTGTGTCCCATATCCTTTCACTCAATATTGAAATAAGAGAGTTAGCATGAGCAACCAAAAATCTCTTGATGCGATCAGGAAGATGAAGCTGGAGAACGATACTTCAGCGGGTAACCTTGTAGACCTACTCCCAATCGAAGTACAAAAGCGTGACTTTGACCTTTCTTTCCTAGACAACTTGAGCGAAGCGCGTCCGCGTCTTCTTGTTCAGTCTGCGGATCTAGAAGCGTTTAAAGCAGCGGTACGCGCAGATGAATCTCACTGCATGTTCGATGACTTCTACAACAACTCAACAGTTAAGTTCCTTGAGACTGCTCCGTTTGAAGAGCCTCAACCTTACCCTGAAGAGACGGTAGGTAAAGCTTCTCTATGGCGTCCTTACTGGCGTCAAATGTACGTTGATTGCCAAATGGCTCTTAACGCTACACGTAACCTTGCAATTGCAGGTATCGTGAAAGAAGACGAAGAGCTCATTGCAAAAGCAAAAGCTTGGACTCTAAAACTATCGACTTACGATCCAGAAGGCGTAACTTCACGCGGCTACAACGATGAAGCTGCATTCCGTGTTATCGCTGCAATGGCTTGGGGTTATGACTGGCTGCACGCTTACTTCACTGATGAAGAGCGTCAGCAAGTTCAAGACGCACTAATCGAGCGTCTAGACGAAATCATGCACCACCTACGCGTGACGGTTGATCTACTGAACAACCCACTAAACAGCCACGGTGTTCGTTCTATCTCTTCTGCTATCATTCCAACGTGTATCGCGCTTTACCACGATCACCCGAAAGCAGGCGAGTACATCGCATACGCACTAGAGTACTACGCAGTACACTACCCACCATGGGGCGGTGAAGACGGCGGTTGGGCTGAAGGTCCTGACTACTGGAACACGCAAACTGCGTTCCTAGGTGAAGCATTCGACCTATTGAAAGCATACTGTGGCGTAGATATGTTCAACAAGACATTCTACGAAAACACAGGTGACTTCCCACTATACTGTATGCCTGTTCACTCTAAGCGCGCGAGCTTCTGTGACCAGTCTTCAATCGGTGATTTCCCAGGTCTAAAACTGGCTTACAACATCAAGCACTACGCAGGTGTTAACCAGAAGCCTGAGTACGTTTGGTACTACAACCAGCTTAAAGGTCGTGATACTGAAGCGCACACGAAATTCTACAACTTCGGTTGGTGGGACTTCGGCTACGACGATCTACGCTTCAACATCCTTTGGGATGCACCAGAAGAGAAAGCACCGTCAAATGATCCACTGTTGAAAGTGTTCCCAATCACGGGTTGGGCAGCATTCCACAACAAGATGACTGAGCGTGATAACCACATCCACATGGTATTCAAGTGTTCACCATTTGGCTCTATCTCTCACTCACACGGTGACCAAAACGCGTTCACACTGCACGCATTTGGTGAGACTCTAGCAGCAATCACTGGTTACTACGGTGGTTTCGGTGTTGACATGCACACTAAATGGCGTCGTCAAACGTTCTCTAAGAACCTTCCTCTATTTGGTGGTAAAGGTCAGTACGGTGAGAACAAGAACACTGGCTACGAAGGTCACCAAGATCGTTTCTGTATTGAAGCGGGCGGCAACATCACTGATTTCGACACTGAATCTGAAATCAAGATGGTTGAAGGTGATGCAACAGCATCTTACAAGTACTTCGTTCCTGAAATCGAATCTTACAAACGTAAGATCTGGTTCGTGAAGGGTAAAGTATTCGTAATGCAAGACAAGGCTGAGCTTTCTGAAGAGAAAGACATGACTTGGCTAATGCACACAACATTCGCAAATGAAGTGGCTGATAAGTCATTCACTATCCGTGGCGAAGTGGCTCACCTTGACGTGAACTTCATCAACGAATCTGCAGACAACATTGAATCTGTTAAGAACGTTGAAGGCTTCGGCGAAGTTGACCCATACGAGTACCAAGATCTTGAAATCCACCGTCACGTTGAAGTGGAATTCAAGCCATCGAAAGAGCACAACATCCTAACGCTTCTTGTTCCAAACAAGAACGAAGGCGAGCAAGTTGAAGTGTCTCACAAGCTTGTAGGCAACACGCTAGAGCTAACAGTTGACGGCGAAACAGTAACAATTGAACTGTAATTTGCTGATAGCGGTTTAATCTATCCAAATACGCAAAGGGCTCCGATTTTCGGAGCCCTTTTTTGTTTGCATGATAATTAATGGTTCGATTGTAGTGCTTGTTGCAGTTTGTTGAGCATGAGTTCTTTTTGCTCACTGTCCGGTATCAGGTTACATGTTGAGCACTTTGCTTTACCGTCAATTTTATACTTCATGCAGCAGGTTTCTCTCCGCACGTAGACTTTTTGGAACCCTTGGTATTGAACACTTTTCACTTGGTTAAGCTGACCACCCTTGATTAATTCGGTATCGAACAGTTGAGATTGCCAGCCATCAAGACTGTCAGTGTCAATTGAATCGTGTGCTATCTCAATGGGCTTATTGGTTAGTTTTGAAAAAGCGAGGTTACATGCGTAGAAGATATTACCCCAGTAAACACGAGCATGAACTTTATGTTGTTTATAGACAGGGAGCAATGGCTCAGATAATTGGGTGATCACCGCGATGAGCTTTTTGTCCAACTCCTGCTGAGAGGAGACTGCAATGGCATTAGGCGAATCTTTTACAAGAGCGAAATAGGGCATAGTTTCGCTTATTGCCAACTTTGAAATACGGTGATCGGCACCGATGCTTAATCTAATATCCGCAAGAAAAAGGTTTGGTACACGATTAAACATCAGTCTGATGGCAACTAAGGAAGTAAACAAAGTCGCGTTATAAACTTTTTGCCAGATAGGGGTAGAGAAGGGGATTCGCGTGCTCAATAACTCTGCATATTGAGTGAACACAGTACTTGCATTCTCAGTAAACCATTGTTCGGCGTTGTGTTCTTCCTTTGAGGTCTCATTTGAGACAGAAAGTCGAAAGAAGGGCTCGTACTTATTGAGTAACTCTTGCTGCTCCTTCAAGGTCAAGACTCTGTCTTTCGGTACTTGGATAAGATATGACAGCAAGTGGTGGATTTCGTTTGTCATGAGTCTATTCACCTTTGACGTAAGCTTGTGGTAAGCAGTATAAAAAGCCGTCGATTTCTTTCATTTTGCCTTTTACTTTAAACACAGACTGTAATGTAGCCTGGGTCAACACTTCTTTTGGCTCACCTTGTTTCAGGATTTTTCCACGTTTCATCAGTACCAGCTCATCACAGAACTGAGCGGCTTGACTAAGTTCATGCAGTACATAAACAATAGTGAGTTTTTTCTCTAGGTTGAGCTTTTTCAATAATTCAAGTAGCTCAAGTTGGTGACCCAAATCGAGGTAGCTGGTGGGTTCATCAAGCAAAAGCCATTTAGCCTCTTGGGCTAGGCACATAGCAAGCCATACTCTTTGCCGTTCGCCTCCCGATAAATGACTGACGACTCTCTTTTCGTACCCTTCTAAACCTACAGAAGATAATGAAGATAGAATGATTTCATTGTCGTTAGCGCTATTACCTTGGAACCACTTTTTGTGTGCGACACGACCTAAAGCAACAAGCTGCTCTACAGTGACTCCCTCAGGTGCTGTCGGGTGCTGTGGTAAAATGGCAATGTGTTTAGCGAGCTCTTTGAGTTTCCACTGGCTGAAAGGTTTACCTTGAAATGTCACTTCACCAGAGCGTGCTTTTACCGCACCGGTTAGTGTTTTCATAAGTGTGCTTTTACCACAACCATTAGGGCCGATTAGAGCAGTCACCTTTCCTTGTTCGAGTCGAATATCGACTCCGTTGAGGATGATAGTATCTTGATAACCTGAGACGAGTCCGACCCCACTTAGGCTATTGTCCTGATTCAACATGTTACGTATTTTTCCTCAAAAGAATTAGAAAGAAAGGAACCCCAAACAGCGCAGTAATGACACCCGCTGGAATCTCTTTTGGAAAGAGAAGAGTTTGAGCTAAGAAGTCAGATAAAATTAGGAATGCGCTACCCAGTATCATGGTTATCATTTGAGTCTGTGCTGGATGACTTCTAGATATAAGCCTAGCCATATGAGGTATGACTAGTCCAACGAAACCGATAGGGCCGACTGCAGAAATCGCTGGCGCAGTGATGAAAGCGGTACCGAGCAGTATTAGTAAGCGAACATGACTACCATTAATACCGACACCCCTGAGGGTTGAGTCATCATAACGAGCCCATTTGAGGGGGACATAAGCTAATAGATTGAATAGTAGAGCAAATAAAGCCCACGGTGCTAAATAAGACACTTGCTCCCAGCCACGGCCGTAAAGTCCGCCTGCCATCCATTGTAAGGCTAAGTCTGTTCTCGCTTGACCGATGGTAAAGATCAGAGCAGAGCTTACTGCGGATAGAATTGCGCTCACCGCAACACCGGTCAACAAAGTCACAGAAGAGCTGGATAAACGACTCACGAAAAGAATCGGGATGGATGCCACCAAACCGCCGATCATCGCAAAGGAAATGAGGGCATGATCTCCTTGAATAGACCACCCGAACCAACTAGGAAGGAGCAAAGCACACACAGCGCCCAAAGAAGCCCCCGCATTAACGCCCAAAATACCACTATCCGCCAGTGGATTATTTAGAGTGGTTTGTAACATGAAGCCTGAGCTGGCGAGCATAAAGCCCGCCATTGATGCAAGCAAAATCCGAGGGAGGGTCAAAGACCAAAATGGGTGATAAGTGCCATTAAGTACGAAGGCGATACCTGCATCAGTCAGCTCTTCTGATGCCAATATGTAGGCAAATGGAGCGAGTGCTGCAAAAGCAACAATAAAGAGTGAGCGTCTATTTATCATCTTATGAGAATGCTCGTATTTTCTTAATGATTAAGTAAAGAAACCAAGGAGCACCGATCAGAGCCGTTAAGACACCGATTGGGATTTCTAGTGGCATCATCAAGGTGCGAGATAGGAAGTCTGCACACACAACTAACAGCGCTCCGATAATTGCAGCACCTGATATACCAAAGCCCAGCATCCGAGATACATGCGGTGCAACCAACCCAATAAAACCAACGGGGCCAAAAGCACCAACGGAAGCGGCGGTAAGAATAACGGCAATTAAACCAAACATGAGGCGGTACCAGTTAATGGCAATACCCAGCCCACGAGCGACATCGTCATCCAGTTCGAGATAGGCACGCTGACGAAAACTAAGGATTAGCAAAAACAGCATTGGGACAACCGTGAATAGTAGAGGCCAGAATGCTTGCCAGCTAGCGCCAGCGTTGCTGCCGGTTAACCAGAAGAATAGTGCCTCACTGTCGACATGACCCGACAGAAGAATAAAGGTCACCATCGCTTGGCAAAAAGCGCTGACAGAAATACCTGCCAAGGCGAGACGAGCGGGCGTGACACCATTTTTCCAACTGACAGAAAGTGTTAATACACCCCCAGCGAGCCCCCCAGCAATGCCCCAAAATAGCGACGATAGCGGCAGTTGGAACATTATTGCACTCAATACCATTAACGCAGAGCCAGACATAACCCCGGTTAGATTAGGCGAAGCCAAGGGGTTTTTAACGATGCTCTGCATTAAGAAGCCTGCGGTGGCAAGGGAAGCACCACCCAACACTGCAATGAAAAGTCTTGGCAGTCTCAGCTCCCAGAAAACTAAAGCGGCCTTGCTCGCGTCATCTTGAGTGATAAAAGACCAGAGATCTGAAAGTGAAAATGTGTAGATGCCCAAAGTCAGCGATAGGCTGATACTAATCAAAAAGAGAGTAATGATTAGTACTAATATGCAGCTTTGCTTGTGTTTTGTTACTGACATAAAGCGTCATTTACCTTTTGTACACTCGGAGGAGCAAAGAGTTCTGGATAAGCTTTATTTGCGATGTCCATTGCAACCCAAAGTCTTGAGTAGGGGCCTTCTGGCTCTCTCCATGTCATATCAACGGTATAAACGCGACTATTTTGTACCGCTTTCAGACTTTGCCATACGCGAGATTGGGTATATTGAGGCTTGGAGTTTTCATACATAAAGATGATGTCTGGGTCGAGTTTAACCAGCCATTCCATGCCGACTTGACCAGAGAATGGCATGCTTGCTTGGTAAGGAGACGCGCCATTCGCATTGTTGATGTTCAGTTTTTCCATTAGGGCGACGGTCATAAAATGAGAGTAATAGGCACGTGGAGTGACACCAGCGCTCGTAAGAAATATTCCCGTCATCTCTTGTTTACCTATCAAGCGTTGCATTGTCTCGATAGTCTCTTGGAAACAAGCATTCAGCTGTTTTCCTTCAGACGATTTCCCAATGGATTGGCTTGTTATTTCAACTGCGCGAATACTGTTTTCGAGAGTGACTAGATCAAAAGCGAGAACCGGAGCTATCTCATTAAATCGTTGGTAATAGGGCTCAACCATTCGCCTTAAACCGACAACAAGGTTTGGTTGTGCATTATAGAGTTCTGTAAAGTTTGTGTTCGAGCGAGAACCTAAGCTCCTGACTTCTTTTAAATTACTTAAGTAACTTGGAAATGCCTCCACAGGTTGTGAGACGGCAACGGGGGAAAAACCGAGCGCTAAGCTAAGTTCAGCACCAAATGAAGACACGCTAGCGATACGAGGCGTGATTTCTGGCGATAACACCGTTACTGCTTTGCCAAGATCATCCTTTTGCTCTTTTGCAGCAAGCGTAGAGGAGCAAATGAGGATAAGACAAAGAGCGCGTAGAGTGATTACAAGTAGGCGGAAAGGCGGTGTCATACAGAAAAATACAAATGATAATAATTGATATTTACATTAATTAAACTCCTGATAGACTACCACGCCAGAAAACATCACTCAACATTACCGAGCTCTAAACCGACTGGCAGTGGTTATGAGAGGGTAAAACTTAATCAGGAAGCGCAGTTTTGAATCTTTCTAAGCTACATATGGCGATTGTTGCCTCGATCGCTTTACCAGCTATTGCTCAAGCAGAGCAATCATCTCAACAAGAACCAACGGAAACGATAGTTGTCACCGCCAGTCGAAGCCAGCAAGCTCTCAGCGAAGTTCCTAGGTCTGTCACCGTCATTGACCAAGAAGAAATCTCCTCAGCATTGAGACAGAGTAGAAGCATAAATGACGTACTATCCATGCTTGTTCCTGGAATGGGAACCTCTGTTCATGGAAACTTGAGTAGTAAAGGACAGAATAACATTCGTGGCCGTCGTGTTTTGTTGCTGATTGATGGCGTGGCTCAGAACAATAGTTTCCTAGATTTTGGTCAAGAGTTATCTTCTATTGACCCACAAAATGTGGAACGTATTGAAGTCATTCGTGGTGGCTCTGCTGTTTATGGCCTAGGTGCTCAAGGTGGTATCATCAATGTGATAACGAAGATGCCGCAAGCGGGTGAAACACAATACCGCACGAAAGTAGGAACCAGTTTTCAAGAGTTTGGAAGTGATTCACTGACTTGGAATGTGTACCAAGAAGCGCAAGGTGGCAACGAGAAAGACCAGTGGCGTTTTGGGTTGGGATACGAACAGCGTGGCGGTAGTTTTGATGCTAATGGTGAGCGTTTACCTTCAGTGAACAACGAAGATGATATGGACAACATTAATATCAACGGTGTTTGGAATCGCGATATTGATAATAACCGCGCGTTGACATTCACATTCGGTGTAAGAAACATTACCGACAATGACGGCTGGTGTCCTACTGGTGGCGATGGTGCAAATGGCGTTCCAGCTAAAGCAGAGCATTGCGGACCAGGTTACAGCAATGGTTCGATTGCCGCAGAAGGCGCAAAACCAAACGATGTATCCCGTACTTTTGCAAATTATCAGCTTCGTTATCAAGACCTTGGGTTCAGTCTAGGTATGTTAGATGTCACGGGTTACTGGATGACACAAGACACCGAGACATTCACCCTGGCAATGAAAGACAATACCATTGAAGCTTCACCAGTGTCATACGGTCATAACGAAACAGATTTTGATCGCTATGGTATTAAAATCAATGTTTCTAGTGATTTAGACTGGGCCGGCGTCACTTGGGGTTTAGATGCTGAACAGCAAACGTTCAAGCAACCAAACAGTGTTGGGTTTGTGAATAACACTCCGGACGTAGAGCAATTTGCGATTGCGCCTTTTGCTCAGTTTGTTACTGATTTTTCGATGGATACATCACTTTCATATGGTGTTCGATATGAATATGTCCGTTTGAGCGTTGATGATTTTACTGTGGGGAATACCCACTCAAATGCGGGACACTTTGTTCAGGGTGGAAACCCAGATATATCTGAATGGCTATTTAATGTAGGTGTAACTCATTATTTGACTGACAACCACCAAGTATTTGCATCTTATGCACAAGGAATGTCGACAAATGAGGCGCTTCGAGATATCCGCTCAACAGAGAGTTCGAGTGTAGACGGTGCTATCAAGCCAATCAAAACCGATAACTATGAGATTGGCCTGAGAGGTTTGATTGCTCAAGCTGATTACTCTGTCGCTGCTTTCTATAGTGAGTCAGACTTGGGAGCAACATTGAAGGCGAATGAGCCAGGTGAGCCTTTGGAGAGTACCAGAGCACCTGAGAGAGTTTGGGGTGCAGAAGCCACACTTGGTTACAGTATTCTTAACAACTTACGAAATGAGAACACTATCTCTTGGCAGGAAGGTGAACGTAAGCTTGACGAGAGTAGTTCGTGGGAGCCTTTGGATGGAACCCGTATCGCTCCTTTAAAGATCACGTCGATGTTCATGTATGACGCGAGAGAACTGGGTCGATATAACGTCAACTTCCTATACTCAGGTTCAAGAGATAAAGAAGATGAAATTACGGAAGGCGCAGCGTATGCCGTAGATAGCTTCTTCGTCGCAAATGCGGGTATGGACTATGATCTGCCTGTAGGTACAGTGAGCTTTGCGATTGAAAACTTGTTCAATGAAGAATACATGACACCTTATGCCCAGTCGGAACGTCACAATAGCCGTTACTACAACGCACCAGGTCGTCGCTTTCATTTGAACTATGAAGTGAAGTACTAAATATACAGTGGAAATTAGAAAAGGTATCCAAATGGATACCTTTTCTATTTTATAGCTTGTTACTCTCTGACCATATTCGAAGATCATCGAGAATTTTAAGTGCTGTGCGACCAAACTCAGTCAGTTCATAGCTCACTGCGATTGGGCGGTCACTGATGACTTTTCTAATGATCATCCCTTCAGCTTCGAGCTCCTTTAGTCTTTGGTCGACCATTTTTTTACTGGCGCCACCAAGCATTCGAGCGAGGTCGTTGAAGCGGACTGGTCCATCTTTTAGGTGATAAATCAACGAGCCTTTCCATTTACCACCGATCAAACGCATTCCTTTCTCAATGGCACATGGCTCTTTGCAAACATTGGCAACGCTCTTTCTGCCCTTGTTATCAATTGTAATTGTGCTTTCCATTGTGATTTTCTGGTTTGTTCATTTTGGCAATATAGTACCGTATTTAGGTTACAAAAGTATACCTTATGGTGTCCATGTAACCGAACGATATGCCTTCGGGATCAGCCGTGATGTCTGACTTGGCTTAAAAGTTCTCATTTAGATGAGCTTCAAAGCGTTTGAAGTCGTTCTCAACATCAGCGTTTTTCATCACGTCATAGCAAGCAAAGGTGGGTAATGCTGACATGCCGAAGAAACGGAAATTCGCGTGCATATGGAACATGAGGTCATCAACCCCTTTACCTTGAAATAGGTACTCTTCGCTGTCGTCAAACGACTCTTTTGGTGCATTAAAAGTAAATGAAAGCATGTACTTAGTGTTGGTTCGAGTGCCGCCAGTTCCGTAGTTTTTCGTCGGTTCTTCTGCACTACGGCCATCAAATCGACATAGTTCACCGCCCATACCTGCGGTAAACACATCATCCATGTACTTTTTAAAAGACCAAGGAATAGTCATCCAGTTTACGGGTGACTGGAGGATCACACGATCGGCCCATTCGAAGTGAGCAAGTTGCTCGTCAACGATGATCTCATCTTGCATTGAGACCACTTTAACGGAGTGACCTTTGTCCTCCAGTGTTTTTCGCGCTCTTTCCACTAATGCAGCGTTTAGTTTTCCTTCAGAATACGGTGATGGTTCATGTGCGTTAATGATTAATACGTTGCTCATTTCTCTAACCTCGATGTTATTGGTTAATCAGATCATTGCTTGACCAAGTTGTTACTTGATCGAATTGTTGCTTGATGTTGTGGTTTATTATGGTTACCTAGGGAGATAGTGCAATTAGTTAACTTTTAGTAACCTGGTGAGTATTCAAGAATGGCAGAATGAAATCTCAATATTTTCAATATATTAAGCTTGGAAAATAACTTGAGTGAGATTGATAGCAAGCGGTAAAAGGGAGATGTTTGAGATTTAAGGAATGGAGTTAAACTGGAAGAAACCGCTCGGTTGGATGAACAAAGCGAGCGGTTGTTTTCAGTTAGCTTTCAAATGAAAGCTTATTGCCAAAAGTTTCATTCCAGTCTTTTGCAAACTGTTCGACTGCAGGGGCCACTGCCGGGTGGGCAAACATTTGAGCAGCGGCATCAACGGGCAGAGTGATGGCTTCAATGCCGAGTTTCATCACTTCCATTGCTTGTTGAGTGTTTTTAAAGCTGGCTGCGAGAATTTTTGCGGGTAGCGCGTACTGGTCGAGTAGAAGTTGTAGGTCAGCAACGACCTCGACGCCATTTCCATTCATCGCATCAATACGGCTGACGTAAGGGGCTAGTTAATCGGCTCCACACAACGCTACAAAAAATCCCTGTTGTGCCGAGTAGATAGCGGTCGCAAGCACAGTAATACCTTGTTCTTTCATCAGTTTAATAGCCGCTAGACCAGTCTCTGTAGCAGGTACCTTCACAACCATATCGTAAGGAAGTTCATTAATTTGTCGCGCTTCCTCAACGTGGGGATGTGACCATCATTACGCCGTCTGCCCATATTGCTCACCTCATTCGTAATACGTCAGCCAACATCATTTTATTGGGTGGCGTCTATCAGCATCAGGGCGAGAGTTTAGTTGGGCCTCTCACTAAGCTTTGTATTGAGAACATTCATTTTAGTACCGCGTTCTTGGGAGTCGACGGATTTGACCAAGATACAGGTTTCACCAGCCGAGACATGATGAGAGCAGAAATAGCAGAAACCATTCTTGCAAAAAATCGTCGTAATATTGTGTTGACTGACTCGAGTAAGTTTGGGCAGATTTATCCCTCAACCATTGGCAAGACAGATAATATCGACATATTGCTAACGGATAGTGGCGTTTCTCAATTTGATATTGAGTTTCTCAAGTCACATTATGTCGAAGTGCATGTTAGCGATTAGTCGCTTTCAAAACGACTAGGTCGTTAAGTTGTTCATATCTTACGCTTAAAACATTCGTTAATTAGATCAAAATAGCCTAAACCTATTGATAGAGGGTGACTTAGGCTAGGCGCAAATGACGAATAAGAAAAAAGGCAAGCAATCGATAAAATCCATTGTATTTCGAGGCTCAATCGCGATTGCCTTTTTTCTAGCGATTTATCTTTATGCAAGTAATTTGCTCAAGGAGCGGGAGCGTGAAATCGTCGATTTGCAACTCAGCATATCTCAGGCCTCTTCCACAATGTTGTCTGTTCGTCGCGCGGAGCAGCAATACATTGCTACTCGAAGTTCATTTTGGCAGGAGGCGATTGATGAGCGGCAGGTTCAGCTCATAGAATTATTGACGGACATCGACAGCAAAATCGTAGCAAACAAATTATCGGTCTCATTTGATTACCCAAGTACAATTACTCATTTAGAAGAGTATTTTAAGTCTTACACCCTGCTAGCGATGGAGCTGAGCAATATCCATGGGGACGGTGAAGGTGACGGCTTAATTGAAAAGTTAAAAAAGGCGGCCATCACGCTTGAAGAGATCGTTTTGCAAGTGGATAACGAAAAACTGGATGCGCTGGCTATTGATACACAAGATTTGATGTATCAATACTTTACTCATTACCAACCCGATACTCTGGAGCAGATAAAGCAGGTTCTGTTAGCGATTCAAAAGGAAATTGAGTTAAATTCTCGCACCATTACGACAAAGGCATCGTTCAATAATTTCGCTCGTCAATTTTGGCGCTTACAACGTGTTTTGACGAGTGTTGGGGTGACACCGGAGCAAGGGCTTCAAGGTGATTTGATGCGCAGTATTCATCAGGTGGAGGATGAGCTGAGCCTGTTATTTATCGAAGCGCCTAAACAGCTGTCGATGAGTCTTAAGCAAGTTGAGTGGTATCGACACATATCAACGGGTGCCTTGGGTGTCACAACCCTGCTTGTTCTGTTTTATATATTTTGGCGAGCCAGTCGCTTAGAGCAGCAGTTGTTGGTTTCTAAAGAGAAAGAAAAGACAGCGAATCGGGCCAAAAGTGCGTTTCTTGCAAATATGTCACATGAGATACGTACGCCGCTCAATGGTGTGATTGGCATGTCGGAAATACTTGCGGAGACAAAGTTATCTGCTGAGCAAAAAGACTGTTTGAACACCATCAATACTTCTTCACAAACGCTATTGATGCTGATAAATGATGTACTTGACCTCTCTAAGATTGAGTCTGGAAAGTTAGAGATTAATCCCCACACCACGGACCTTCGCGAGTTATTGTTCGACAGTGCCACTTTGATTGCTTCCAAGGCATACCAAAACCAGATCAAGTTAGACATTAAAATTGACGATGAACTGCCGGAGTTTATTTATGTTGATGAGAACAAAGTTCGGCAAGTATTGATGAACTTCGCTTCCAATGCGATTAAGTTTACTGATGAAGGTAGCATTCAATTTGCCGCCACAAGGCGTTCTCAAATGGGGGAAGAGTGTGTCATCGAATTATCAGTCTCGGATACAGGTATCGGTATTGCACAGGACAAGCAAGCTTATATTTTCGACGAGTTTTCTCAGGAGGAGTCGACAACGGCAACAAATAGGGGAGGTACAGGGTTGGGGTTAAGCATTTCCTCAAAAATGGTAGAAATTATGGGTGGCTCGATTGACGTAGTATCACAGAAAGGTGAGGGGAGTTGTTTTAGTTTTACATTGACCGTTTCTGACACGCCGCAACCTGAAGCGAAAAGACACGACCAACCAATTATCTATTATTCGGACTCACCCTCTAAGTTGTTGCTCGACGATCTTTTCCGTTTCGGTTTCAATCCAACATTGGAACCCCTACATTCTGCCGTCATGCCTAAAGATAGTGATGCGATTATCTTTACTGAGGATGTCTATTTGGCCCGTAAGCTCCACTCTCGTTTACATGATGCGAGTTTGGTTTTAGTCACTGACAACCTCACTGAAACGCCCGGCGATTGTGATTTCTTGTCAGGATATATCACATTGCCGTTACTGGGCTCTAGGTTGCTTAGTATGGTCAAGTCTATTCAAGACAGAGGGCAGCCCAGTGAGGCCGAAAGTGTACGTGCATCAGACACTCGTAGACAGGTGCTTATCGTAGAGGACAATAGAGTTAACCAGAAAGTTGTGTGTGTTAATCTGGATAAGCTCGGTATTCAATACCTCATCGCGAACGATGGACAAGAGGCGATTGACTTGTATAAAGAGCATCATCAAACCATAGGCTTGATATTAATGGACTGTATGATGCCTAACGTCGATGGTTTTGGTGCCACGGAACAGATCAGGCTCTATGAACAAACCCTTCAGCTGCCTCCTACACACATCATTGCGTTGACTGCATCAGTGCTTGATGACGATGTGAAACGTTGCTTCGAGTGCGGTATGGATGACTATCTACCCAAACCATTTAAACGTGAAATGCTGCTACAGAAAGTTGATGAGCAGTGGTTTGCGTCTCTAACCTCAGAAACGACGGTTGCCTGAGTCTTTTCACAGTGGTCATAGCCCTTTATTTCGTGACTGAAGCTTGAATAACCGCATGTAAATGAGTATTGTTCTTACCTTTGTGGTTCGCCCCCTGCTTAATTGTAAAGGCACATCGGTGTTGCTTTGGATTTTTAGCATAATGGCGCCAAATACCCTCAGTCCTAGTAGTCACCTAGTTCAAGACAAAGCCTCAAGGCTACTGATTACTAACTGTATCCATCAGAGATAAAAATAGAATGAGTATGACGTTAACTCATAAAGACTACTTAAAGATTGCTTTCCCTTTCATCGTATCAACGGTGACTCAGCCACTTTTGGGAGCGGTTGATACGGCGGTCATTGGTAAACTCGGTTTCGCCGAGATGATTGGTGGTGTTGCTATTGGCACTGTCATTATGAACACCATGTATTGGTTGTTTGGTTTCTTTCGAGTCAGTACCACAGGCCAAAGTGCGATCGCTCTTGGTAAAGGCGATCACCAAGAGCAAGCGAACAGTTTGTTCAGACCGTTTATTTTAGCGCTAGCGGTAGGGTGCATGTTTATCCTGCTTCAGTCCTTAATATGGAGTGGTGCGCAATGGGTGATCGAGCCAGAAGCGCTGGTTGCGGAAAATGCAAAAGTCTATTTCGACATCCTAATATTCGGTGCGCCGTTTGTGCTGCTCAATTACACCATTATTGGATGGTTAATGGGCCAGGCAAAAGCGAAAGAGACGCTATACACACAAGTGTTTGGTAACGTGCTTAACATAGTGTTAGACGTTGTATTCGTTATGTACTTTGATATGGGCGTTGCAGGTGTAGCTTACGCAAGTTTGATAGCTCAAGTGACCACTTTCGCCATTGGTATGACACTGGTGATGCGTACGTGCCAATTCTCTGTGTTTGACGCCCTCAAGAAATCCAATATAGGGCAGAAAGACTTAAAAGTAATTATGTCTTCTAACGTCGACCTCTTGTTGCGCACGGTCTGCATTTTGATCTTCTTCAATATGATGGCCCGTATAGGGTCTCAACTGGGTGCAGACACATTGGCAACCAATGCGATTCTGATGCAGGTGACGTTTCTCATCAGCTATATGTTTGATGGCGTGGCGAATGCATCAAGCGTCTTTGCGGGTAAAGCCGTTGGTCAAAAGAGTCCTCAATTGTTGGACCGAGTCATTAAACTGAATACACAGTGGACCACAGGCTTCATTATCGCCCTTACCGTGTTCACTTTTGTGTTCCACTATCAGATTGTGCTGTTGTTCACGTCTATCCCAGAACTGATTGAAATGTACAGCGGTCTGTCACTTTGGTTGTTGGTTTTTCCTTTGGTTGCCGGTTATGGTTTGACTTTTTACGGGATCTTTACAGGTACGGGCACGACGAGACCAGTGCGCAACTCAAGCTTCATTACGCTGGTTGTTTTTCTTGTCGTTCAACATTTGGCGGTAAACTTATGGGGCAATCACGGCTTATGGCTGGCATTTACCTTGTTCTATGTAGGTCGCTTTGTCTTTTTATACCCTTCGATAGGGCAGGTTAAAGAGAAGTGTGAAGCATAGCTCTTGTTGTTCGTGCAGCTAGGCATCAAGCATTAGCTGCACGTTAAACTACCTAACAAGACTAATCAGCTACTTTTGCTAAATTAAAATGACTCAAATTCCATTGCCAGTCATTAGTACCGGAGGCAAGGATTCTGATCTTCTGCTCACCTTTTGGTAATGGTATTTTCTCATTTGAACTGATTGGCTTGAAGTTGTCCCACCCAGATTTTGGTACGCTCGCGGTCGCATAGGTCTTCCAAACACCGTCTTGTTCAATTTGTAATGATATGCCCGTTCCACTGTCCATATCGGTTCCGGCAAAGTAGGTCACTGTGTAGTCACCAGACTCCGGAACCTCAATGGTATAACCCGCATAATCACCTCGGTTGACGTAGTTGATAGCTTTGGTTCCTTTTACAGAATACGTGCTGATGGGTTTGGGTTGACCGTCAGCAAAGTCACCTTCGACGTAACTGAATTGCTCAGCTTGTACAACGATCTCTGAAGCGTTGACTGCAAAAGGGATACAAAGGGCGAGTCCTGCACACCAAGCAAGGAGTGCGCTGTTTTGATTGCTGTTTTTCATGTTGTTTCCTTGTTCGTTATTTAATTCAACGTAATGTCAAAGAGAAATAACTCTTAACTGCATAAGCGCGCAGTTACTCCAAGAGCTACAGAAATTTGGCGAAGATAATGGTCAACCTATGACTTAAACTAGCATTGATTTCCGAATTATTGGTCGATCAATTTCACAAATTGGCATTCCAAAATGTGTTTGGTTAACAATTTGACGGAAAGGTTTATCTTGATGATAAAAAGGATTAGTTGGTGTGAATGTGAGTAATAGAGTATCGTGACTTTGATGCAAACCGAGGATGTTTCATCAAATTCCGACTTGATGTCAATTTGCATTAATTTGACTAAAATTTTGTTCCTAGTTGTACTAGAGCCAGCGTAATGCTGGCTTTTTTTTGACTGAGTCGCTGGTAGGCAGCGACCCAATCTTTTAAAGACTTAGTTCAAGATTGTGAGCTCTACACGACGGTTACATGCTCGGCCCTCAGGCGTTGCGTTGTCACATAGTGGCTTGTGTGGGCCAAAACCTTGCGTATGAGTGCGATTGAACTCAAGACCAGCAGAAGTGAGAGCGGTTTGAACACTATTCGCGCGTGCATTAGCGAGCAACTCATTGAGTTCAAGCGAGCCTGTTGAGTCTGTGTGCCCTTCAATCAGAAGGTTGGACTCTGGATAACGGTTCATGACCTTAGCAATACTGTTCAGCGTAGGTTTGATAGTGGGTTGAAGGTCGTAACCGCCAGAATTAAAGCTAATGTCGCTGGCGATGATTAATTCAATACGATCGCCATTTCGTTCAATTTGCACACCGGAGTTGAGCAACTCTTGACGAAGCTCGGCTTCTTGCTTGTCCATGTTGGAGCCCACTAACGCGCCAGTTGCTCCGCCTGCCGCACAGCCGATCGCAGCGCCTTTACCCTTGTTAATTATCGCGCCAGCGATAGCACCGCCCGCACAGCCAAGTAATGCGCCAGAAGTTGTGCGGTTGGTTTCTTGCTCACCTGTTGCCGCGTTTTGACGTGTAGTTTGGCAGCCAGCCAAAACGAGAGGTAATGCTAAGGCGGTGACGCAAAGTAATTTTTTGTTCATGATATTCGATGTTCCATGTCTGCTAGTTCACCAAGCTTGTCGGTGATTAATGTCATTGGGCAAAAATTTATTGTACAGTGTATTTTATCCAAAACTAACGCTGAGAAGAAAGCCTCTTTACGTTAACTGACATAATTATGTCTATAGAAACGCCCTGTTAATTCTCAGTAAAAGAATGACAGATTGGGGCAGGGATGTGAGTAAGCTAACACCGTAAAATATTGCTCAATAATTGCACTTGTCGCAGAAAGTCCACTCAAATAGAGTGGTTATATGGTCAAGCTCAGTGACGGGTGATATATGGAGCAGAAGGAACAGGATTCAAGACAGAAGCAACGTCTTAATATTATGACTAAGCCGATTGGCTCAAAATGTAATATTGATTGCACTTATTGCTATTACTTAAGTAAGCAACCGCTGCTTGAACACTCAAAACGACAAGATGCTCGATTCTCTGAAGAGATGTTGGAGCATTACATCAAGTCGTATATTGAACAGCAGAACTTCCCCGAGATTGTATTTCACTGGCAGGGGGGAGAACCGACTTTATTAGGAGTGAAGTTCTTTCGTGATGTTGTTCGACTTCAAAAAAAGTACTGTCCTGAAGGTGTCAAAATCGAAAACAATCTACAGACAAATGGGACTTTGTTAACGGATGAGTGGGGAAAATTTCTCAGTAAAAATCGCTTCCTAGTTGGACTAAGTTTAGATGGCCCAGAGCTTATTCATAATGCTCACCGTACCAACCGTTCAGGAAAAGGCACGTTTAGGCAAACAATGAAAGGGCTTGAAGTCTTACACAAGCACAAGGTGAACTTTGCCACGCTAACGTGTATTAATAATGTCTCAGGGGCAAGCCCTATAGAAGTTTACCGCTTTCTCCGTGATGAAGTTAAGTCTCCACAAATGCAGTTTATTCCTATAGTAGAAACGAAAAGTTTCAGAAAGACAGCGCCTCAATGCTGGTCCTCTGAGGACCAAGTCTATCAGGGGATGCCAGAGGCTGACCCCAGTCATCTCCAATCGATTGTTGAGCCTTGGTGTGTCTCCGCCGAGCAATGGGGGAGGTTCCTCATTGAAGTGTTTGATGAGTGGTTTACTTACGATGTTGGGCAGGTACATATTCCCTATTTCGAAGCGTGGATTGAGTCTTGGATGGGGCGAGTAAATCCTTTATGCACACTGGGACCAATGTGCGGCAAAGGGTTAGCCATTGAACACAATGGCGATGTATTTTCGTGTGAACATTATGTTTACCCGGAGTATCGGCTAGGAAACATTGAAGAGAAAACACTAGAACAAATGCAGTTTTCATCAGAGCAGATTAAATTTGGCTATGCCAAAGAGGCAACACTTCCCCGACAATGTCGAGAATGTGATTATCAATTTGCTTGTTTTGGAGAGTGCCCGAAAAACAGGTTTTTGAGGACGTTAGATGGTGAGCCCGGGTTAAACTATCTGTGCGCCGGTTGGAAGCAGTTTTACCGTCATGCTGATCCTTATATTTCAATGCTGGTGTCTTCAATGGGGTATGCGGTGAACAAAACCTTGAATGCTCAAGCGATGAAAATTCGTTTCAAATAGAATTGTATTAATTCACAACTTTCTATTAAACAAAGAAAAAACGTTTGAAGTCGCCAAATTTCTATGGATGAGCACCTACACTTATTATGACTCAAGTGTAAGGAGACGCTTATGGTAGATCGGTTGACGGTATTGGTTGTTGATGACACGCCGGAAAATATTGAGGTTTTAGCAGGGGCGCTAGGAGATGAATACCGAATCAAAGCGGCGAACAATGGACAGGTTGCGATCAAGATTGCTCAAAGACAGCCTGCACCTGACTTGATTCTCCTCGATATTATGATGCCAGAGATGGATGGCTATCAGGTTTGTGAAATTTTGAAAAGTCAGCCCAATACCGCTCATATTCCGGTTATCTTTGTTACCGCGAAAATTTCTGCAGAAGATGAGATCCGTGGTTTGCAACTGGGGGCAGTCGACTACATTACTAAACCAATTACGCCTCTGGTGGCACGACAGAGGGTTAAAACACATCTCGCTCTCGCCAACCAAAAACGAGAACTTTACCTTCAAGTCGAAGAGCAGACCAAAGAGATCCGGCAAAGTAAGTTAGAGATGATCCAGCGACTTGGTCGAGCCGCAGAATATAAAGATAATGAAACAGGCATGCATGTCATGCGCATGGCTCATTATTGTTTTTTGCTTGGACAAGCTTGTGGCATGAATGAAAAAGAAGCGACCTTGCTAAAAAACGCGGCACCTATGCATGATATTGGGAAAATAGGCATACCTGATGGCATTCTCTTAAAAGAAGGAAAGCTTACGAATGAAGAGTGGGAGGTGATGAAAACTCACGTGGAAATCGGTGCCGATATCCTTAGTGACAATAGTCACTCAGAGCTTCTGCAAATGGCTTACAGCATTGCAATGACGCATCATGAAAAATACAACGGGCAAGGATACCCAAAAGGCTTAACGGGTGAGGATATTCCGTTGGTAGGTCGCATTGCGGCTATTGCTGATGTGTTCGATGCGCTCACATCAGAGCGACCTTACAAGCAAGCGTGGAGTAATGAACGAGCTTTCGCGCTCATCGAAGAAGAGAAAGGAGCGCACTTTGATCCTATGTTAGTGGAGCTCTTTCTCTCCATGCGTGAACAGGTCCTTGAGATTAAATCTCGGTTTAAAGACGAGTAAAGCATCACTTGTCCAGCCCTTGTGTTAGTTGTATGTAAGGGCTGTTGATCTAAAACAGTAAATGATGGTTTGGTAGTTTGAATTTTCTTTCAGTTCGGGTATTATCTGCGATTAATAATGAGAACCTTTATCATTTCCTATTAAGCCCGATTTATAGATATGAAAATAATGAAATCTTCACTTGCATTGCTCACTCTGAGCATTGCTTGTCAGGCGGGGGCCTCGGGCCTTGAAAACGCCACTGCCATTACCACAAACACTAACGAAAAGTCAGCAGCGTCACAAAAACGTATCGACAAGAGTTCAGAGGCGGCACTTGCCCTGCAATACGAAGTTGAACAGCTGCAACAAGAAATCCGCAACCTTGAAATCTACCGCGACCACCTTCGCTCGCTAGTGGCGAACCAAGAAGAAGAAGCGCTCAGTTTTGAAGCGCAAATCGATGAGATTCATGACACACGTCAAGGTGTTGTCCCTCTGATGTATCAAATGATTGATGGATTAAAAGCGCACATTGAGCAAGATATGCCGATTCGTCGTGATGCACGCATCAACCGCGTTGCTAAACTAGAGTCGATGATGTCGCGCGCTGATGTGAGCGATGCAGAAAAGTACCGTCGTATTCTCGAAGCTTACATGATCGAGATGGATTATGGATTTAAACTTGGTAGCTACCAAGGTCAAATCGAATTTGAAGGGCAGTCGCTTGAAGTGAGTTTGCTTTATCTTGGACGCATCTCTCTGATTGCGAAAAGTGCCAACGGTGCTCGCTACTGGTCTTGGAACCAAACTCAAGAAGCTTGGCAGTTGGTTGATAGCAAGTTGAATAATGACCTTGAGCAAGCTTTTCGTCTTGCTGATCAACAGATTGCACCAACCTTACTTAACCTTCCCGTTTCACTTGCTAATGCGGAGGCTAAATAATATGAAATTCGCACCTGTATTCTCTGTTCTTGCTTTATCTCTAGTTAGCTTTACCGCAAGCGCAAGTACTGATCTTGTCGGCACAGCAAAAACGCACTCTATCGAGCAAGCGCAACATGATCGCAACCGCGAGTCGGTTTTCAAGTTGACTGAGAAGGAGCTGACTGAGCTTAAAGCCAAACTATCAGCCCAAAGAAGTTCGATAGAGAGAGAGAACGAACAACTTACTGACACTTTTAGCCAAAACGAAGACCGACTAGCGCGTTTAGAAGAACAGTTGCGTCTTGAGACGGGCAGCTTGGGTGAAGTCTTCGGTGTGGTTCGTCAAACCGCTAAAGAGCTGGAAGCTGAGCTAGAAAACTCAGTGACAGGCGTTGATGCTCAGAGTCAAAAAGAGGTTGTGGCAGAGATTACCGCTGCCACGCGTCTACCATCGATGCCCCAATTAACCGGTCTTTGGAAGGCGCTGGAAGAGCAGATCAAAGCGAGTGGAGAAGTCACTACGAATACCATTCGTTACATCGATGGTGATGGTCAAGTTGTAGAAAAGACGGCGGCACGTCTTGGTGCTATGGGCCTTGTCGATGAAAAGGGCTATCTCAACTGGGATAGTAATAAATCAGAAGCGCGTGCTTTCATTAATCAGCCAAGTAACATCCCTACGTTAGCTGTCGCTGAGCAGATTGCTGCTGGTGACGCGGTAACAATGATTGTAGACCCATCTCGTGGTGTCTTATTAGAACAGTTAGCACTGAACCCGAGCTTGTCGGATCGCCTGCGTGCTGGTGGTGTGGTCGGTCAAATCATTCTAGGTCTGCTGGCCATTGGTTTAATCATTGCACTGGTTCGTGGTGTCACCTTGACCATGACTCGTCAAAAAATTAAAGCGCAGCTAAAGAATCCGCAGCAACCGTCAGAGAATAACCCTTTGGGTCGTATTTTAACGGTTTATCAACAAGGTAAAGTGCATACGGTTGAAGCGCTTGAGCTTCGCTTGCTCGAAAGCATTGTTGATGAGCAGACTAGCCTTGAGCGCGGTTTATCAATGTTGAAATTGCTTGCTGCACTGGCTCCGATGCTCGGTCTTCTGGGTACGGTAACCGGCATGATTGAGACTTTCCAAGTGATCACGCAGTTTGGTAACGGTGACCCGAAAGTGATGGCTGGTGGTATTTCAATGGCGCTAGTGACGACGGTTCTGGGTCTCATTGCCGCTATGCCACTGCTACTTGCGCACAATATTTTGAGCACACAAGCTGAGTCGATTCGCAATATTCTTGAGAAACAAGGCATCGGTCTTGTAGCACAGCAAGCAGAAAGTGACCTTGAAAAACAGATTCCAGTGGAGCGCGCAGCATAATGGAATTGCTTTTATCTTTGCTGCCTAAAGCACTGCTAGACAGCGAACTGTCTGTCTCGCTGTTGAGCTTTATGCAGCAGGGGGGGCAGATACTGTGGTGGCTAGCAGCGATTGTTGCACTCAACATTCTGCTAGTGACAGACCGCGTGCTTTATTTGGTATTTAGCTTCCCGAAACAAAGATCGCACTGGATCGAAGATTGGCATAAGCGTAAAGATCAGCACTCTTGGTATGCACGTTCTATTCGTGATGGTTGGTTAGCGCAAGCACATATCAAGATCTACCAGAATATGAACTTGATTAAAGTCCTTGTGGCAATTTGTCCAATGCTCGGTCTACTTGGTACTGTGACCGGTATGATCTCAGTGTTTGATGTGATGGCAACGCAGGGGAGTAGTGACCCTAAGCTAATGGCTTCCGGTATCTCATTGGCAACACTGCCAACTATGGCGGGTATGGTTGCGGCGCTGACTGGAATGTTTTTGCATGCTCGCCTTCTTAAAGCCTGCCAGAAACGTGAAATTAAACTAGAAAAATCATTAAGGAGTCGTCAATGAGATTGGGTAGACGACCACATAAACAAGATGAAGCTCAGGTTGATATGACCTCGATGCTTGATATTGTCTTCATTATGCTCATCTTCTTCATCGTAACCAGCTCGTTTGTGCGTGAGTCAGGTGTTGAAGTAAATCGTCCACAAGCTTCAAATGTCGTGAGTCAGAAGGATGCAGGGATTTTTGTCGCAGTCACATCATCCAACGATATCTACATTGATAAGCGTATGGTAGATGTAGAGCGTGTTCAAGCCACGCTCGAACACCTATTGCTCGATAAGCCTGATGCGTCATTGGTGATTCAGGCCGACGAGCACGCCTTCAATGGTACGGTTGTTAAAGTGATGGATGCGGCAAAAGGAGCCGGTGTCGTCAATATTGCGTTGGCGGCGGAGAAGCAGTAATGGGACGTCTTTTATTAGCCGGGCCTCCTGCTTTGCTGATAACGCTGAGTATTTTTGTATTCATGTCGTGGATGGTGGATACCAGTCATCGAAAAACACCGGAAGCGTCTGAAGGTGTGAGCTTTAATATGGTGATGGTGGAAAACGAGCAAGACCTTCAACGTCGCAAGCGCTCAGCACCAGAAAAGCCAGAAACACCAGAGATGCCAGAGGAAACGCCGATGGCACAGTCAGAGGATATGGTATCTAATTTGACGATGGATCAGCCAATGCTGGACCTTGATACGAGTATCAATGGATTGGCGATTAATGCTCCAACGTTTACTGATTTTGGTGTTAACCAACAAGTGATGCCGTTATATCGCGTCGAGCCTCGTTATCCACCCAACGCGTTGCGTCGCAAATTGGAAGGTTATGTGGTCATGAAGTTCACTATTGATCCGATAGGAAAGCCGACCGATATCGAAGTGGTTGAGGCCAATCCACCGCGTGTGTTCGAACGCGAAGCAATGCGTGCTCTACGAAGCTGGAAATACCAACCAAAGGTGGAAGACGGCACAGCACAGTCACAACCAGGTCAAACGGTTAAATTGGAGTTCCAATTAGAAAAATGATCAAACGAACCCTGATTTTCGGCTTATTGCTCTTCTCTCCGATGACCATTTCAACGGTGGTCGCTCAGGAGTTGTCTCAGTATTCCGCGACACGAGTGATGCGAGCGAATGAGCTTGCTCAAGATGACAAACTCGCCGAGGCGATAAGCCTGCTTGAGAGTATACATAGCTCAAGAGATTACGACAAAGCGTTTATTGATCGTATGCTAGGCGTGTTTTATTGGCAAAATGAGCAGATTGATTTAGCGATCGAACACATCACAGCCGCGGTTTCAAGTGGGTTGTTGGAAGATGAACAGGCTTGGCACACGCAAAAAATGCTGGCAGATCTTCTGTTAGGTCAACAAAGTTATTCATCAGCATTGAAGTACTACTATCCGTTGATTGATAACGCTCCAAATGAAAAGCTACTGCAGGACATTCGACTGCGTGTAGCGCAATCACACTATCAGTCAAAAGAGTGGGATAATACCCTTAAGGCATTGGTTGAGTTACACAAAATCAAGCAGCCTAAGGTGTCAACACTGTCTCTCAAACTGGGTGCAGAGCTGCAGCTTGAGCGCTGGAAGGCGGCGATCCCAACGCTAAAACAGATCATTAACCTAGAGCCATCAGAAGCGAAATGGTGGCGACAGCTGGTGGGTATGCAGTTGCGTATCCAAGATGATAAAGGTGCACTTGCCACACTCACGCTTGCTAAGAAACAACGTATAGAGTTGTCGCAAACTGAATTGCGTTTACTGTCGCAGTTGTACGCTAAACAAGGCGTACCAGAACAAGCTGCGCGTCAAGTTGCACAGTTGGACAACGCAAAAACGGATCTCAAGCTACTGCGGGAGCAAGCGACCTATTGGCAGCAAGCCAAAGAGTGGAATAAGGCGACGTATATATGGCTTGAAGCCGCGAAGCAAGAGCCTGATTACCACTGGAATGCCGCTCAAATCATGCTTCAACAGCAGCGATATAAGCAGGCGTTGAGTGTGTTGGAAAAAGTACCGAACAGAGAAGAGCAGGTGGCTTTGGCGAAAACTCGTGCATTTTATAAACTTAATCGTCTGGAAGAGGCGATCGTACAAGCGAAGCGCGCCAATGATATCAAGCCTTCAAATCAAGCAAAGAGTTGGATCAAGTATCTTAACCAACTTAGGCGAGCTCACAGCTAGCTGCTAGAGATATACTCGCTATTATCACGTAAGCCGCCCCTTTTGAAACTCAAAGGGGCGGCTTTTTTGTTCTCAGTGGAATGCCCTTAATTAGCTATTGAAATCAGTAGTATAGATGACCAATTTTTATGTAAGGCTATTAATCAAATACAGACATAGATCCAATTTGCGTAAATTGGTTAACCTTTGTTGTTTGAACCATACGTGGCTCACAGATATCATCATCTAAGCACGATAACCTCTGAGTCGCACTTTTCAAACAGGACTCAGAGGTTATGGCCGTAACTCAAGAAGACTCACATGTTCTCTATATAGCGCGAGCAATAGGGATAATTTTAGTGGTGTTCGGCCACTATATGTGGCATCCCAATTGGACCTGGTCGCCCTATTTGTTCCATATGCCACTGTTTTTTGTGCTTGGTGGAATGGTGTGCCGTCCGATCGTCGACTTTAGACAATGGATAGTGAATATTGGCAGAGGATATATTCTCTATTATGTGTTTAGCTACTTGCTGATCGCTGTCATCACATGGCTCATCATTAGCAATTGGGACACTCGAATCGTTTTCTATTTAGGCGAAGGATTCGAATCATTAGCGACACCGATTCTGCATAACAGTCACAATAATTCGTTATTTATGGTGGGCTGGTTTATTGTCGCTTACTGCTTAAGCAATGTTCTTTTTCGACTATTTCTAACTTTTGCACACAAGTATATCAGTCCCGGTTTGATTCTCTTTCTCGGTGTTTCGTTGGGTTATGTAGGTATCACCTATCTATCGCCTCTATTTCAGTTACATAGATTCTGGTTATGGAATATCTTTTGCCAAGTAAGTGTAGGGTTGATGTATTTTACAATTGGCTATGTTTGCAAACAGATGATTCAACGAGCAGCGTCTTTGTGGGTACTTATTATTAGTTGGGGAGCCCTATGGACGCTAGTCAAGTTAGGCTTGTCACATGAGTTAGGTATGTCTTGGAGTGAATATCCAGACGGCTTTGCTCTCCATTTATTGGTATCTATGTTTGGGGTTATCGGGGTGCTAAGCCTGGCGAATACGCTTAGACATTGCAGTGGCCATCGGCATTTTGTTTGGCTAGGTAAGCAGAGCAAATCAATAATGACTTATCACATGGTTTGTTTGGTGTTGGTTGACCTTCTGATGGTAGAACTCGGTTACCTTGACTCAAATTATATTTCTGCATTGCATCACTATGTAGACCCGGTTTGGGGATGGATTTATATAGGTGTTGGTGTTTATGGTGCTATCGGGATCAACCATCTTGTGAATCAGTTCAAATCAGGGGTTTTTAGTCAGAGAAGAAATAGTACCCAGTCACGACTTCGTCTGGATTGAGCCAACTTTTTTCCCAAAACGTATTAAGGCTTGGGAGAGGAGAAAACATATGAAGACTTTAATCATGGTTTGTGTTCTGGTGTTTGCCCCGAGTGCCATAGCGGGATATGGGGGTAGCAAGGGAGGCGTACCCTCGGTGCCTTGTTATATCGATGGCGAGTATCACGGGACGATAGCAAATAATGAATGCAAACGCATCGGAGGTAAAGTGCCAGGCGAAGAAGGGTGGAAAGGCAAAACTATCTAAGCGTCTGGCGTAACCAAGAACCAAGGGGTGAGGCGGCTACTTCTTAAGTTGGCAACTAACCATTGTCCCTCACTTTGCTTTACCCCTTTATCTTGTCGCTTTCGCAATTAGAACGAAGTTTCGTCAATCCCCATCAGCTCAGTGACAGTCAAGCCGAACAACAGTCGAATCGTCTCCAAAGCATCATCCTCGGGTAGTTTATCCGCAATTAGCTTACCTAAACCAAGTACACCTTGGCGACCACTACCGTCGGCTCCCTTCTTGTATGCATGCATGACAAACATACGCATTACCATACGAAATTGAGTATCTTTCATCGCGCTTTGCCAAGAGGCAATCAGAGCTTCCTTAGACTCAAAATCCAAATGTTGAGCAATGATAGGGAACACTTTGCCTTTTAGTGCGACTTCAAAATCGGTATTGGAAGGGTAGTAACCCTGTAAAGTGCTTTTTCTTAAGCCTGTCTCTTTACTCAATCTATCGTAAGTAACGTGATCCCAGCCTTCGTTTAAGAAAATTCTTAGGATGATTGCGTTATAGTTGGCGAAGTTTTCTTCCCATTTTGCTTTGGTAATGCGTGCCATGGATTCCTCCCGAAAAGTAGAATGTCGAGACTAGCATAAAGGGTATTGTAATTATAGGTACTGAGTATTATTTGATGAAGAAATTCAATACGCTACTGATGATTAAATGTGTAGAGAGGGAGCGTGAGGATAGACAGTTAGAGGACGAGGCTAGCCCGTCCTCTATGGTTACGATGAAGCTTGGTTTAGAACACTGAGCGTGGCTCATAGAACTTTTCGGCATTATGCTTATCAACGAGTTCAGCAGCCAAAATGACGCGTGACGGCGTGGTATGATACATGGTACCTAAATTCTCTTCTTTTAATCCAGTCACTGCTAGAGCAATACCAGATGCAATCATATTTGCAGGGTAGGTGACGGTCGCGCGAACAACAGGATCTTCATCGATGATCATTTTGATGATGTCTTTTGAACCGGCACCACCTAATACAGTCTTGATCTCTGTTCTTCCGGATTCTTTGATTGCTTGCATTACACCTTTGAGCATATCGTCATCTTGACACCAAACAGCATCAATGTGAGGGTGGCGTTGAAGCATATTTTCCATTACTGCTAACGCTTTTTGAGTAGACCAATCTGCTGGTTGGCTATCCAAGATTTCAATGTTTTTGTAGTTGGCAATAATATCGTTAAAGGCGTCCACTCGCTGCTTGTTGATCGGAATAGACATGCCTTCTATGACGACGACTTTTCCTTTTTTGTTCATCTCTTCAGCAAGCCAATAACCACTTACACTGCCAAGCCCAGCATTGTCGCCGGCGATAAAGACATTTTGAGCAGGTTTTGCTAGTTCTCTATCAACAACAACGGTATAGATACCGCTAGCGTAGGCTTCTTCGATAACGGTTTGAAGCGTGGCTGGATTATGTGGAAGGACTACCAGTGCATCGATCCCTCTTATCATTAAATCTTCAATGTCACCAACTTGCTTTGAGCCTGAACTTGCTGCAACGACATAAAATTCAACATCATAGTCTGATTCTTTAAAGTCTTTGGCTGCTTGCTCTGCCCACCATAGAACGCCACCAGTCCAACCGTGGTCAGCAGAAGGGACCGACACACCGATTTTGTGCGTTTTGGCAAACGCCTGAGTTGTGCAAAGTAACAGAGCGAAAAGTAGAGCGAATCCTAATTGTGTAAACTTCTTAACTAGTAACATCATTTAGTTCTCCTGTAGTACGGTGTTTGATTTACTCAGAGCGCTTAAATTGCATAAGCACTGCGATGAGGATGACCAAACCTTTTACCGTTCCTTGTAGATATGGGCTAACGCCCATTAAATTGAGCATGTTATTGATAATGCCCAGAATGATTGCTCCAACGACGGTTCCCCATATGGAGCCTTTGCCCCCTGACATCGCGGTGCCGCCAATGACAACCGCTGCGATGACATCGAGCTCATAAAACAGACCTGCATCTCCCGGACTGATAGAGTTCAACCGAGAAGAAAGCATGATGGCTGACACGCCGACGGTGAAGCCAAGTAAGACGAAAGTAAGAAATATGATTTTTTGAACGTTTATCGCAGAGTAGGTAGCAACTTTAGCGTTGGAGCCTACGGCACAGACATGACGGCCAAAAGCCGTATGTTTCAACAGTACGTGTGCGACAATGGCCAGTATAAAAAACACCCACACGGGAATAGGAAGCTCAAGAAAATAACCCGTTCCGATTTTTGGAAATTGAGGGTTATATGAAACGACCTCGCCCGCATCACTGATATAGAGAGTAAGAGAGCGGTAAATTGACATGGTTGCAAGTGTTGCTACGAATGCCGTTATTTTACCTACCGTCGTGAGCAGACCATTTATGGCACCAAATAGGGCACCAAGGAACATTGCTGCTACTATTGCGATGGACACAGATAGCCATCCAACACCAAAGTAGTTAAGTAGCATAATGATGAGTGCTCCAACCAGCGCAAGGGCAGAGCCCACTGAAAGGTCAATACCACCTGCGATAATGACAAATGTCATACCTAAAGCAATGATTCCGGTATAGGAGACCTGTCTTAGTATGTTAGTTAGGTTGCGTGGCATCAAAAAATGCTCACTGGCGATCGACGATATTGCTATAAGCACAAATAAAGCAATCAAAGGGGCAAAGGTTGCCCAGTTGACGGATTTTAGTTTGTCTAAAATCGATGTAGCTTGACCTGTTTTACTGGGGGCTATGGGGATCGCATTATTCATATGTTTTCTCCTTCTAACACAGGCTCTGGTTGGGACTTTCTCAACCCCGCGGCAGATAACATGATGTTTTGCTCAGTAATATTTTCACCGGTAAGCTCACCCTGTTGTTGCCCTTCACGCATGACAATCACCCGATTTGAAAGCCCAATAAGCTCTTCCATATCAGAAGAAATGACAATGACAGCAAGACCTTGTTGGGTAAGGGTATGGATGAAGTGATAGATGTCTTTTTTGGTATTAACATCGACTCCACGCGTAGGCTCATCGAGTATCAATATCTTGGGTTGGGTGTCCATCCATTTCGATAAATAAACTTTTTGCTGATTACCCCCACTTAAAAATTGGAGTTCAGTATTTTCATTTTCTGTTTTTATATCGAACTGATTAATATACTGCTTTGCTTTTTGCTTCGTTTTTGAATGGTCTATGAATAGTCTCTTGTAGTCCTTGAGAGAGCACAGAGTGATATTCTCAAACAGATTGAAGTTCAGTATTAAGCCACTCCCTTGGCGATCTTCACTCATGTATGCAAGACCTTTAGATATGGCATGACTAACACTTGAGGGCTGGTATTGCTGGGAGAAAATTTGAACTTGGCCATGTTTAATTGCCCTCAGTCCCATCAGCGATTCTGCGATCTCAGTACGACCGCTACCGACAAGGCCTCCAAAGCCCAAGACTTCGCCGCAGCGCACACTGAAACTTACATCCTTTACTAACTTTGTTAGAGTCAATTTATCCACTTCTAATGCGACTTGACCAAAGTCATCATTTTTCTCTGGAAAGATTTGATTAAGCTCGCGACCTACCATTTTCGTCGCTATATCGTGTTCTGTTATCTGGCTCACCTCATCGATAGACACCAACTCTCCATCACGAAGAATAATTAAGCGATCACAAAGCTGTTTTACTTCTTTAAGCTTGTGTGAAATAAATAAAATTGTAACGCCTTGCTGTTTTAGCTTGTTGATGAGCGTGAATAAAACATCGACTTCATGATGAGTTAATACGGTGGTCGGTTCATCCATTATTAGTATCCGCGCATCATTGACGAGTGCCTTGGCAATTTCTACCATCTGTTTTTCAGCGACGGTGAGATCCTCAATGATGGAATCAGGGGATAACGGTGTATCCAGCAGCTCTAAAAGCTGATGTGTCTTTTCCCTCATTAGACGTTTGTTGAGCAAAGATGAACCAAACTTATCCGACCTGCGAAGCTCTTGGCCCAAAAATACATTCTCAAAAACGTTAAGCGTTGAAACCAAATTGAATTCTTGTGGAATCATTGCGATACCGTGTTTTTTAGCATCGGAAGGATTTCTTATATTCACGGTTTTACCCTCAACTTCGATTGAGCCGCTTGTTGCGTGGTAAATACCATCAATAATCTTTAGAAGCGTCGATTTACCTGCTCCATTTTCTCCAAGGATACCGAGTACTTCTCCTGCACGAATATCAAGCGAGATATCGTGCAGGACGTTAACCTTAGAAAATGATTTGCAGATACTATTCAGACGCAGTAGGGGAACACCTGTGTCTGTACTCATTTAAATTTCCTCGATATCGACCCATTGACCATTTTGTTGGGAAGAAAGGATCACGGCACTGATAAACTTCATGCCATCCAACCCGGTATCTATATTGGGAATTAAACTTCCTTCTAGAATATCGAGTTTCTGCTCTCCTTCTTTGTATCTCTGGATACACCTAGCAGCTTCGGTATATAGGTTGGCGAAGCCTTCGAGGTATCCTTCAGGGTGACCTCCAGGCGTTCGCGTCAGATGTTCTGCGGTGGATTGATATCCATTTCCAGCGCGAGTGAGTATCTGAGTTGGCTCACCGAGTGGGCTAAACAAAAGCCTATTTGGATCTTCTTGACGCCATTCCAGGCCGCCTTTGTCGCCGAACAGTCGAATGCGCAATCCGTTTTCATTTCCTGGTGCTACTTGACTACTCCAAAGCATCCCTTTGACACCTTGATCAAATCGCATCATTGCGTGAACGTTATCGTCAAGCTCACGCCCATCAACAAACGCGGTCAAGTCTGCTGAGACTGCTTTGAGTGAAAGCCCAGAAATAAAGCAAGCTAGGTTATAGGCGTGTGTTCCAATGTCGCCGAGACACCCTGCAGGCCCAGAGCGAGTTGGATCGGTTCTCCACTGGGCTTGCTTGTTCTCGCTATGTTCTGCATCGGTCGTTAACCAGTCTTGAGGGTATTCGACTTGGATAACTCTAAGCTGCCCTAAGCTCCCTTTTTCGACCATATTCCGAGCTTGGCGTGCTAAGGGGTATGCGGTGTAGTTGTGTGTAAGGAAAAAGAACGGCTCGCTATTATCAGCGATACGTTTAAGCTCTAGTGCATCCTCGAGTGAAGATGTCAGTGGCTTGTCACAGATGACCGAGATCCCAGCTTCTAAAAACGCTTTAGCAACGGGATAGTGCATATGGTTGGGGGTGACGATGGCGACAACATCGATGCCATCTGACCGCGTGGCTTCTTTTGCTGCCATTTCCTTGAAATCGGTATAAATGCGCTCTTTTTCTAACCCTAAGGCGAGTCCAGAACGTATGGATTTTTCTGTCGTAGAGCTGAGGGCTCCAGCAACCAAGTCAAACTGATCGTCTATTCTTGAAGCAATGCGATGGACGGCACCAATAAAAGCACCTTCACCACCGCCAACCATTCCGAGTTTAAGTCTGTTCATGACAGTATCCCTTTAGCTTAGTCCTAAAATACGACGGTTTGCATCAAGATCAGTTGTAGCGTCTGCGAAGTCATCAAAGGCTTTATCCGTCACTCGAATAATGTGCTTATTGACGAAATCTACGCCTTCGGAGGCTCCGGCTTCAGGGTGTTTGAGGCAACATTCCCACTCAACGACAGCCCAGCCATCAAAATTGTACTGCGACAGTTTGGAAAACACGCTGTTGAAGTCTACTTGGCCATCTCCTAATGAACGGAATCGACCTGCACGGTTTGTCCAGTTTTGATAACCGCTATAAACGCCTTGTTGGGCGCTAGGGTTGAACTCAGCATCTTTAACGTGGAACATTTTGATACGATCGTGATAGCGATCGATGAAAGCAAGATAATCCAGTTGTTGTAAAACAAAGTGACTTGGGTCGTAAAGAATGTTCGCTCTAGGGTGATGATCTACCGCTTCTAGGAACATCTCGAAGGTGACTCCATCGTGAAGATCTTCACCAGGGTGTATCTCATAGCATACATCGACACCAGCCCTGCCAAAGGCGTTGAGGATAGGCTCCCAGCGACTGGCTAATTCTGCAAACCCGGTCTCCACAAGTCCCTGAGGACGTTGAGGCCACGGGTACATGAAGGGCCAAAGTAGCGCGCCAGAGAAGGTCACATGTGCGGTTAGTCCGAGCTTTTCTGATGCAGCTGCCGCAAACATCATTTGCTCTACCGCCCACTCTTGTCGTGCTTTAGGGTTGTTATGAACATGCTCTGGAGCAAAACCATCAAACATTTCATCGTAAGCAGGGTGTACTGCGACGAGTTGTCCTTGAAGATGGGTACTCAGCTCTGTTATTTCGACGCCGTAAGATTCAACAATGGCACGCACAGAGTCACAGTAGTCTTGATCTTTTGCAGCTTTTTCTAAGTCAAATAAACGGGCGTCCCACGTAGGGATTTGAACACCTTTGTATCCAAGATTACTTGCCCATTCAACAATGCTTTCCAAAGAGTTAAATGGTGCTTCATCTGATGTGAATTGCGTGAGAAATAGTGCAGGTCCTTTTATTGTTTTCATCGTTCACCTCGTTAACAAAGTACACAAAATGTAAACGTGTACATTGTGTTTGTAATAAGATGCACCCCAAATGCATATGTATGAGTAATGCATCTAGCTGAGTAAAAACATGCTTTTATGGCTATAATATCGACAACTTTTAGCTTTTTGTATGCAAATAGAGACTTAATGTGATCGTTGTGGCTATTTATTAACCAAGTTTAAGCTATTTTTTGATCTCCAATGCACTTAGTAATATTGTGGAGATTATGTAAACGATTTCAGGTTTTGCGGAGTGATTATGGTGACAATAAAAGACGTGGCAAGGTTGGCGGGAGTGTCTACAGCCACTGTATCTAGGACCTTGGTTCATCCGGAGTTGGTTAAAGTGAGGACTCGTCAAAAGGTCGAATTGGCGATACAGGAAACGGGATACACGCCGAATGCGACGGCACAAAATTTGAGAAACAGTGAGTCAAAAACGGTGATAGTGATTGTTCCTGACATCGCGAATATGTTTTTTGCCGATATCGTTCGTGGAATCCAGTTGGTCGCACAAAAACATGGCTACAAGGTATTGCTCGGAGATACCGTACACACAGTAGAACAGGCCAATGTGTATCTCGATTTAGTGAGGGCACGGCAGGCTGATGGTGTCATTTCTCTTACCTCTGAGCTGCCTAATAGTTACCGTTATAAATCGGATATCCCGATGGTAACAGCATGTGAATATTTTTCTGAGTCATCGATACCAACCGTCAGGGTTGATAATCATTCGTCTGCGAAGAAAGCGGTCGATTATTTGCTTGAGCTTGGTCACCGTAACATTGGCTGTATCACCGGGCCAATGGAAAATCCAATTTGTATCGCTCGCAAAGCGGGTTTTGATGAAAGCATGAATAGTGTAGGGCTTGAGCCTGAACCGAGAAAAGTGGAAGCGGGGGACTTTAGCTTTGACTCGGGTTACATTGCCTTTCGTCGTTTGGTGAAGCAGTGTTCAATGACTGCGCTATTTTGTTTCAATGATATGATGACGCTCGGAGCGATAAAAGCAGCTCAAGAAATGGGATTAAGGATACCGGAAGATTTGTCTGTTGTTGGCTTTGACGATCTACTATTTAGCCAATATTGCAGCCCTTCTATAACGACGATAAAGCAGCCTCAAAAGCTCATTGGCGAAACAGCAATGAAGGTGTTAATCAAAGTACTGAACAAAGAGCAAGCTCCGCGCGAGACGGTCATACCGACTCAACTACTGGTCAGGGGCAGCTCAACGGTGGCGCCACAAAAGATATAAAGTTGTAGGTAGCCTCATTGATTTAACTAGAAAGAGATAATGTCAATGAGGCCATATCGATTGGCTAGAGGACTTTTGATAAGAATTTTTGAAGACGTTCGTTAGAAGGGTTCTCAAAGAAGTTCTCTGGAGTGTCCGAAACAAGCAGCTCGCCTTCTTCCATGAACAACACTCGGTCGGCCACTTCTTTGGCAAATCCCATCTCATGGGTAACGACGACCATTGTCATACCGTCGGCTGCGAGACTCTTCATAACATCAAGTACTTCACCGACCATCTCTGGATCGAGTGCTGAGGTAGGTTCATCAAACAACATGATGTTAGGTTGCATAGCAAGTGCCCTTGCTATCGCGACTCGCTGTTGTTGACCACCAGATAAATGGTTAGGGTAGTTCTCCATGCGGTCAGCGAGTCCTACTTTCTTAAGTAACTCTTTGGCTTCTTCCTCCACAGCGGCTTGGTCTCGCTTCGCCACCTTAAGTGGTGCAAGCATAACGTTACCTAGCGCGGTTTTGTGTGGAAAGAGGTTGAAGCTTTGGAATACCATACCCACTTCTTCACGCAACTTATTGATGTTGGTATGTTTATCATACATGTTGGTGCCATCAACGGTAATGGATCCGTCGCTAATGGTTTCGAGTTGGTTGAGGGCTCTCAAAAACGTGGATTTACCTGAGCCAGATGGACCAACGACGACGACAACTTCTCCGCGCTTTACGGTCACTGATACATCTTTGAGGGCGTGACAGCCATTTGGATATACTTTGTTTATGTTTTCGGCGATGATCATCTCTTCGCCTTGATAATCTCTAGTCACTGGCAGATAACCTCTTTTCTAATGTTTGAATCGCCCAAGATAGGGAACTAGTCAAGATCAAGTACAGTGCAGCGACTGTGAACCAAACTTCAAATGGTGCGAAGCTACCACTGACCACTTCTCGTCCCGCTTTAGTAAGGTCAGTAATCGAAATCACTGAGACCAATGAAGAGTCTTTAATTAAGTTGATAAACTGCCCGGCCAGCGGTGGCAAGGTACGTTTAAATGCTTGTGGCAAGATAACGTATACCATTGCTTGTACGTAGTTCATTCCCAACGAACGAGCGGCTTCCATCTGCCCTTTTGGTATCGCTTGAATACCTGCTCTAATGATTTCAGCAACATACGCCGCAGTAAATACGGATAGGGCAATAACACCGGAGGTAAAACGGTCGAGGTCGAGTACGGTACCAATGAAGAAATAAACAATGAAGATCTGCACTAGCAATGGCGTGCCGCGGATTAGCTCAACGTAAGTAATCGCGAGTTTACGAAGGGCTATATTGGATGAAATACGCATCAACCCAACAAATAGCCCGATAACAATAGCAAACAGCAAAGACCAAAGAGAAATCTTAATCGTGACAATGAGACCTTCTGTCAGCGGGCCGATTCGCCATTCCGTTGCTTCTGCGAGTTGGTCACCTTCGAAAATGAGGTCACCCTGGAAAACACTGATGTTTTCGTACTCACCCAGCTCAACCAGTACTTCGCCAGACAAGGACTCTAAATATAGTGTGCCATCCGCATTACTGACAATGTTGCCATCTTCAGGCGCTGTTATTGCGGCGGCCGAGTTGTCAACGATATAAGGAACCACTCGCTCCCAGTTCCAGTTGTAGTCTATTCGTTTTCCTGACAAATATATCAGCCCACAAAGAAAGGCGATAATAAGTAGAAAAACGCCATTCCATAAAATGGGTCTCTCGCGTTTTTGCATGTTAGTTTCTCAAATACTGCTTGGAGAAGAACTGCAATCAATGGGGTCGATGCAGTATTGAGCAGCCCACTGATGTAGGCTGCGAATTGGTGGGGTTGAAACCCTTACGATTACTGTACTTGACTTAGCCAAGCATCGCTCTTGAACCACTTATCGTAGATACGGTCGTAAGTGCCGTCACCTTTGATTTGGCGAAGGTAGCCGTTCAAGAAGTTAAGGAAATCAGGGTCGCCTTGACGAATCGCCCAACCAAGTGGCTCAAACGTAAATGGTTGATCTAAGTGAACAAGCTGACCTTTGTTTTCAGCACTGTAGATAGCGTTGTACGGTAGGTCATAGATGAAGGCATCCGCTTTACCGTTAACCACTTCGAGTACCGCTTCAGATTGCGTTTCGTAAAGATTTACTTTTGCTTTAGGTAGGTAACGTTTGATAGCGCCTTCACCAGTTGTGCCAAGTTTAGTCACAACAGTGTAGTTCTCATCGTTAAGGTCACGATAGCTTGTTACTTTACCTTCGAGTTTAGGGCTGACTAGGATCGACTGGCCGATGATGACGTATGGGTCAGCGAAGTTAACTTGCATATTGCGTTGCGGAGTAATCGTCATACCCCCCATGATCATGTGACATTTACCTGTCAATAGGGTAGGGATGATACCGTCCCAAGCCGTGTTGACTGGCGTGTATTTTACGCCCATGGCACGTGCCATCTGTTTGCCTAGGTCAATATCGAAACCAATGTACTGGCCATTCTTTGCTGTCATCTCAAATGGCATGTAGCCAGCGTCAAAACAGACACGGAGCTCGCCGTCTTTCGCGATTTCTTGAAGAAGAGTAGTAGAAGCTTGAGCTGTGCCAAATGCTGCTGTAGACGCAAGCACGATCGCCGCAACATTGCGGAATAGAGTTTTCATAATGAATCCTTTCATTGGTTCTGTTTTTGTTTTTTCTAGCCTTGTATTTATCCAAAAATCGACTAGCAGCGTGTAATGCTGATCTACTTATAGCAAACAATTGCATTTGTATGCAATAGCGCTTTTTAGCGAGATAGTGTGCTAGTCCCACGAAAAATTATTAAATCAGGTCAGAGTTGAATGAGTTCATCATTGAGTTTTATATATGTTCTTATATCGATTTGTCATAACTATGTGCTAGTCTTGCATCCTCATCGCAACCGAAAATAAAATAATAAAAATTAGGGAGTTAGGCCCAAATGATATCAATCGAGCAAGTGCAGGCGTTTACTTTGGTGTATGAAGAAGGTTCATACAGTTCAGCAGCAAAAATCGCTCAAAAAGAGCGCAGCACAATCAGAGAGCATGTGCTCGCGATGGAAGATACACTAGGAGTGAAGCTTTTTGAGATTGAAGGGCGAAGAGCGGTACCTACGACAGATGCCGAAAGCTTGATTGTTCGATCTCGCAACTTATCAAAACATGCTCGAGACTTTTACCATGCTGCAATGACTCTTTATAAACAGCCACTATCAAAGATGATAGTTTGGCATGACAGTTTAATTCCTAATCAACTATTAGGTGAAGTCATTACCAGGTTACGAGAGGAATATCCTGAGTTAGAAATTGAATGCTGTAATGCGTCCAGAGAGGAAGCTTTTAAAGCAGTAGAACAAGACCAGTGTCATATTGCAGTGATGTCCACTGAACATTCAACGGTATCGCCGGGTAAGTTCAAGTCTACGAATATTGGAAGTTTGACCATGAACCCTTATGGCAGTCCAATTTCAGATTTGGGGAAGAGTTCGGTTGTGTCGATGTCAGATTTACAGCTATCTACTCAATATATTATGCAGCACTCAAAAGCAAGAGATTTAGGCTATTTTGAGATTGGCAATCGACAACATAAAGTGAGCAGTGTTGAGCTAGCAATTGCACTCATGGAGACAGAAGGTTGGACGGTGCTTTCTGACATGGACGCAGCACATTGGGTTGAGAGTGGGAAGTTAAAACTGCTGAACCTTGATCATCTTATTAGGGGTTATAAACATTCTGTTTCCACATACTATAGTCTATCGTCAGACAGTATTCCTGAAGTAAACAAAGCGCTATCGATTTTTAAAAACGCTTCCTATAAATATCTGATTTAAATTATTTTATTTTTGTAGGGAGACCCCTTACAACTTGTATTTTGGCATAGTTTAACTGTCGCCCATAATCCTCGTTATCGTTTTTACAGCCCACTTAACCAGACCTCTTACCCAAGGATTAATATCAGTTTACCCATTAGTTGATGTTGATCTTGACTACGGTTAAGTGGGTTGTTTTTCATTACAGGGATATTGGTAGTTTATGCGTGTCTATGTGGTTGTTTTCGGTTTATATGTCGCCGCTTTACTCTGGTCTTTTTATCACAGTTTTTTCACATAATTAGACGTATATTTACAAGTGCACTTTTTATCTACGGATGGTGGCTTATGTATCGACAGTTAACCGAAGAACAGCGTATAAAAATTTGGGCTTTGCGTAAGGAGGGAAAATCGCAGTCCGAGATCGCCACTCAGCTGAATGTCCATCGCTCAACTATTTCGAGGGAGTTGGCAAGAAACTCTGGACCTTATGGATACGAGCCCCACATGGCTCAACAACTCGCCGAATACCGCAAGCAGTTTCACACTCAAATTGTCGAAAGACAATATGAAGAGCTCATTGAACAGCTAAAACTCATTGGTTGGGATTCAAGTCAATGTGAGCGATTCATGATTCAATTTTATCCAGAATTAGATATTTCAGATATTCACCAGCTTTTAGAGGAACATGTTTAGATTTATGAACACGATCACGTGTTGCACTTGCCTAACGAGAAAAGCTGTTCAGAAGTCTTAGTTTGTTGCACTTGCCATCAATCAGGCTGAATTTATTAATGAGCGACACACATTTTGTTGCAGTTGCTATTAAATGGCACTGCAAGTTGAGTGTTGCACTTGCTTAATGAAAATCCTTAAAAATAAAATAATTGCATATTTTTCAGTGATTTATGCTTGTCTGTTGTGTGCGATCATGGTCACTATTTTCATTATATTGCTTGTGTATATTAATTTGTGACAGTTGGATGATTAAAAAGGGTGGATATGATGAAAAAATTCAATCATGTCGGTATTCCGACACAGCAAACACATGAAAATGAGACACTGAATGCAGAGATAGGCGTTTTTACAACAGACTTTGAACAGAGCGAGAACAAAATCGAATGGTTACGTTTTTTAGAAGATAGTCCTATGCCAGAAGAGTTAAAAAACACCGCTCATGTTGCCTATGAGGTTGATGACTTAGACGCTGAATTACAAGGTAAGAAAGTGCTAATTGAACCATTTTATGCAAATGAAAAACTAAGAATTGCCTTTGTAATGGAAGATGAAGCCCCGATTGAACTGATGCAGTACGTATAGACGAAGAAGGATAGAGTTATGAAAAAATTCATTAATAATCCAGAAAACTTAACCGTAGAACTACTGCAAGGTCTCGAGATGACCTTCTCTAACAAAGTAAAAATCATCAAAGATAAGATTGTTGCACGCGTGACACCTAAAGATCCAAACAAAGTGGCAATCGTTACACTGGGCGGTGCAGGGCATGAACCCGCACTGAGCGGTTATGTTGGTGAAGGTATGCTCGACTATTCCGTTGTCGGCGATATATTTGCAGCCCCCGGGGCTCCGAAAGTATTCGAAGCACTGAAGTTAGCTGATCGGCCTGCTGGCGTATTACTTGTAGTTTTGAATCACGAAGGTGATGTGATGGCTGCAAATATGGCGATAGAGATGGCGAAGCGTGAGGGTATCAACGTTAAAATGTTGCTAACTCATGAAGACATCAGTGCAGGGCTAAGCGCGGATGTTAAAGATCGTCGAGGTCTCGCAGGTTGTGTTCCTGTTTATAAATTGGCGGGAGCAGCTGCAGAGATGGGTTTACCTCTTGAAGAGGTGTACCAGGTCGCCGATCGCTTTAATCAACAAATGGCAACATTGGCTGTGGCCATGAGCAACGCAACTCATCCTCAATCAGGTATGAAAATTGGTGATCTTGCTGATGATGAGATGGAAATTGGTATGGGTCAGCACGGTGAAGGTGGCGGTGGCCGAATGAAGCTGCAAACCGCTGACGATACCGCGAATATTATGATGAGCCAGCTATGCAAAGCGATTGATGTTAAACCTGGCGACCACTTAATGTTGATGGTCAATGGTTCAGGGGCAACCACACTGATGGAAATGCTAATTGTCTCACGTGCTTGTCATTTAGCTTTGGAAGACAAGCAAGTGACGGTTGCACGCTCAAAAGTTGAAGAAGTCCTCACGGTGCAGGAGATGGCTGGCTTCCAGATGTGCATAGGTAAGTTCGATAGCCAAACACTTTTACTGTGGGATCAGCCCTGTAATACTCCTTACTGGACACAACAGTAACTACTCCAGGTAAACCCGAATCATTTGGGTTTACCTGCCACTTCATATAACGACTTAAGCTATCAGGTATTCGAGTTCTATACCTCAAAATATCTAGAATCAAACTAAGGCTTAATAAGACGTTAAGGAGAGTTTGTATGATGATGTTTGAACAAAATACACTCAATGAAATGTTGTTGTATGCAGCCCATCGTATCGAAAATAAAGTCAGCTACTTAAATGATCTGGATAGTCATATAGGCGATGGCGACCACGGCACGACCATGCTGAGAGTTTGTCATTGTATTGATGCTGTATTAAACCAGCCAAGCGACAACTGGGCAAAGCAATATGATGATTTAGGCTGGTTAATCATGAGCCAAGATGGTGGCTCTGCAGGAATGTTGATCGGCAACTTTTATATAGGATTGTCTGAAGGTTTCAAGAATACGGTCTTAACACCTCGTGAAACAGCATTAGCATTCCGCCAAGCCCTATTGAGAGTGCAGCATTTTAGCGGTGCAAAACGTGGTGATAAAACAATGTTGGATGCGCTGATTCCCGCAGTTGAAGCTCTTGAGCAAGCGGCGAACGATGGAGCTGATACTACCGACTTGTTCGAAAAGGCCTCTGAAGCGGCGAACCTTGGAGCACAAGAAACGAAGGGAATGAAAGCGGCTCGTGGGCGAGCAAAAAATATGGGTGAGAAGAGCCGAGGTTATATCGATCCAGGAGCTGCGAGTATGGCAATGTTATTTGAATCTTTTGGGCTCTATGTCGTTAAAGTATCTCGAGAAGAGGAGGCTTATCATGGCTGATAGAGAGGGTAATTTATTCGCAAAAGACTATGGATTGGACACGCCTCCTCGCTGTGATTCTTTTCATGTAAAAGGCATGGATCATGTTGATTGGGGAATGAAAGATAGGTTAAGTCGCATTTTCCGACCTACAACAGGAAAAACGGTTATGCTTGCTTTTGATCATGGCTACATTATGGGGTCAACGGCAGGTCTTGAACGCCTTGACTTGAGTATTCAGCCCCTCGCTCCATATGCGGATGCATTAATGGCAACCAGAGGGGCGATGCGAACGTGTATCTCCCCCACACACATTAAGCCGTTGATTCTGCGCTCTAGCGCTGGTAGTACAGTGTTAAAGGATGATATGAGCCATGAAGTAATAGGTGTCGACATAGAAGATGCAGTGCGAATCAATGCTTCTTGCTTGGCTATTCAGGTATTTGTTGGAGCCGGTGGAGAGTGCTCAAGCTTGAGCAATTTAGTTCGGACGATTGATGCTGGCGAACGAGTCGGTATACCAACTCTGGGCGTAACGGCGGTTGGCAAAGAGATGGAGCGGACGCCACGCTATTTTATGTTGGCAACTCGGGTCGTTGCTGAGCTAGGGGCTCATATCGTCAAAACCTACTATTGTGATGACTTTGAGAAAGTCGTTGCTGCTTGTCCCGTCCCGATTGTGGTTGCTGGTGGGAAAAAAGTGGGAGAGCTAGAGGCATTAAACATGGCTTATCAGGCCATCCAGTCTGGCGCCGCTGGTGTGGATATGGGAAGAAACGTATTTCAGTCTGAATGCCCAATTGGGATGCTTAAAGCAATTAATGGGGTTGTTCATGAGAGTCTTTCACCTCAACAGGGATACGACCTTTACCTAACAGAAAAAAGCCTAATGGCTTAAGGATTTACTATGAAGTTTCAACAGTTTATTGTTATTCCAATAATGGTTGCTTTTCTTGCGTTTACTATTCAAATCATCGACCAAGTGATAGCGCCTATGTTGCCTATTGAGAATATCGGCTTTGGATGGATTGCTTTTATTGCGTGGGCAATGTACTTCATGGCAGGGTGCACTTTAGAGGGGGGTACAAAAGTGATCTTTGGCTATATCGCCGGCATCATTGCATCTGTGGCGATCATGGAGTTTGGCGGAGCGCTCTCGTCGTTTGGATTTTTCGCTGTACCCGTCGCGATTTTCTTTGTGGTTGTGCCATGTATTTGTTTAGAACGCCTACCCCCATTTGATTTCGTTCCAGCGCTGTTTGTTGGGGCGGGGACATTCTTTGGTTTTATGTCATATGTTGCGGGCGCCACATACGCCCATGCTGGCTTTATTGAGTTACTTTACTGCGTCATTGGGCTTTCTTATGGTTGGATAGCAGTAACCTTAAGAACGAAGTATGAAGCGTGGGTAAACCAACACTCTGTAGAAGGCATTACGCATCCACATTAGTTCTCTAGAATAGAGGGTTAGATTAGAGTGGGGTTATTTGCTTAAAACTTTGGAACGGTTATGGGGCTACCATTCAATAAAAATGGGAGTCCCAATTTCAACAAGCGCTAAAAACTCATCCATTTCTTCATTGGAGATAGCGATACAGCCATCTGTCCAATCAAAGCTTTGGATGAACTGGGGATCGCGATCATCATCATTTTTTAGACCATGAATTTTAATATCGCCGCCAGGGTCAAAACCTAGGCGGTCGGCATGTTCTTTATCTCGATAGTTTGGATAGCTGATGTGCATTGAACGATGGAAGGCAGAGTTTTCCATAATGAAAGAGAGGCGGTAATGGCCTTCTGGAGTCTTTTGGTCCCCTTGTTTGACTTTATGCCCCCGCGGACTGCTGCCCAATGCGATTCTATACTCTCTTACAACACTTTCACCTTGCATCAGGAACATACGGCGATTTGATTTCTTGACGTGCACCCAATCAACTATTTTATTTACATTTAATTCTGGTGGCGTTGAAGTCGTTACATCTGGAGAGGTGAGTGAAGCGATGTGTGCTGGTAGCGTAGAAGCAAGGCATTGCTGAGTAAAAAGAATGAGAACAAAGAGGAAAAGTTTACGCATTGAGTTTGTCGTTAGTTAATGAGCCTAGCTCGCTACATTCTAAGACAATTGGTTTTGGATGCCTATCCTTGATAGTGAAATATAGAGCGAAAAGACCTAAGCCCTTCAAAGAGCATACGCTATATCATTGAAAAAAATGAATAACTACCAGATGAACATCAATCAATTGAAAAGATGTCGCTTGGCAAAAATCCATGTTGTTTAAACAGTTCAATCGCTTCATCACGACTCGCTGCTTCGATAGTGATGCTTGCCATCGATTTTCCATCAAAATAACGGATTACAAATTGGGTGTCTTCACTGAGTTTTAATAGAGCCGCCATAGTTATATCCACTTTCCAATAGTGTCATACTCTAAACTTCGCCCTAGCCAAGTAAACTCATAATTGAAGTAAGAGTATCTTTAAATGAACAAAACTGACCATTACTTGTTCATTGGTTAAAAAACGCGAGATTAATTACTTGAACCAATCTCGCGCTTAATTATATTCACTGTTTACAATATTGGCAAATTATTGTTGGAATTTTTATCTAGGTTTTTGTGTTTAATACTCATAATTAATTTGATGAGCTTTGTGTTATCCCAAGTTGAACCATTATGTGAACATTGATTAGTATTCATAAGAGATAACTCGTCAATGATTGACGCTCTGTAGGATTTGCTTAAAGAGACGCTATCATCGAGCCACTTGTTTACATGATAGTTTATTAGACCGATATCCCCAGCCTTAATGATATCAACTATAGTCTGATCATTATTACTACGTTGATCAGTTTGGTTGATCGTTCTAGATGAATGATCTTTATTGTAGAGACGATAAATGATCATGAAGGATACAATTAAGATAGTAGTTAACAATAGAGTTGCGTATTTCCAATATACTGAAACGCCACTAACTTGATCATTGGCTACGCTACTTCCAATTAGATTGGTATTGAAGCTGTATAAAGTTTGATCGCCTTGTTTAATATTGAGTGTGGTATTTATTGTATCTGTTTTATCAGAGATATTATTTAAGCTATCCCACCAATCGATCGAAGGTAGCACGATAGTTATTTCGCCTTCAGCTTGAGCGATCAAAACTTGCTTGATGATCATTCGAGTTATGCCGTTGCTCAAAGGCTGGAATACGGGTTTCTCATCGTAAGTTCGAACACCACTAGGTAAGTCTAGCGACAGTTTAGGGAATCTTTCTGGGTCAAGTCCATGTATGTCGAGTATTATTTGGCGCGTCAGAGATTGACCAACGTTGAGTTGTATAGGGTTTTGATCGATAACTTCGTCACCGTTTTCATTGAAAAACTTCTGTTCAATGTCGAGAGATTGAGTAGGGAGCCAGACACCTTGGTAATCCGCTGGTGGCTCTTTGACGGTGATTTTTAGCTCCTCAGGCTCAATTTGTGTGGCAATAAGTCGCGTGCTGCCACGTAGGCTATCCCCATAGATGACTGTGCCATCAAACCCTGCGCCAAGAAGATTAAACTCACCCGCACTATCAGCCGTGAGCTTATATCTCTGCTCAACTACAGTGACTTCAACACCATCAAGGACGCTTTGGTACTGCTTGGCATCGCCAATGGCGGCAATAGTCATGCCTTGCAGTTTTGGTTGCGAGATTTCTGGGTTTTGTAGTCTTCTAGGGTCGGTTTTAATGATCACTCTGCTTAGCAGTTGTGTACTCTCTTGTGGGTAGAGAATGTCCTTTTCGAGTTGATTGGAAATCTCAACAAAGTTACTCGCTTCAGGCTCTTGCTCATCCTTAGTAACAACAATCTGAATGGGTTCACTTTTCGCGCCGTTGAGTTCAAACGCCGGAATGGTCACACGCCCAATGCGTTGCGGAGCGAGTGAGACATTCCACTCACTGCGACTCGTGCGCTGGCTATTGATAATGTTGACTGACGTCCCGAAGTTAGGACGCCCCATAAAGAAGTCATTTTCTAATATAGATAGGTCGAGGTCATCTGCAGAAGCTCGTTCGTCAGCGACGATTCGAAGTTGAAACACTTCATTGGTTACGAGTTCTCGTTTATTGACCGTTGCTTGCAAGGTAGCTGCATTTGCACAAGTGAAGACTGCACTCAAAAGCAATAAAATGAAAACAGACCAGGTTTGGGCAAAGTATTTACTGTTCATTTACCAGTTTTTCTCCGTAACTTGAGGCTTTGGTTTTTGCTGTGCCTGTAGTTGTAATTGTGCTCGAATTAGACGGCTTGGATCTCTAGCGGCTTCTACACGATCGAGTTGGCGTAAGTCCTGCTCTTTCTGCTGCTCTGCTTCACTTAACTCTTGCGGAGTCATGGAAGCTTGTTGATCTTCTTGCTCAGGTATCTGTTCATTTTGTGTTTCTTGAGTCAAGTCTTGTTGGTTGTCTTCAGATGGCTTTGAGTTAGCATCATCGTGCTGTTGCTGTTGCTGTTGCTGTTGCTGTTGCTGTTGCTGTTGCTGTTGCTGTTCGTCTTGTGGGTTACTATCGCTTGCGGCGTCAGGCTGCGATTCATTTTGTGGTTGTTCACCATCGTTCTCAGACTCAGAAGAGCTGCTATCGTCCTGTTGTGATTGCTCGCTTTGTGATTGTTGCTCGTCGCTGTCTGATTGATCTTTCGAGTTGCTTTCTGAATCCTGAGGTTGTTGCTGTTTCAATTGTTCAACTAGCGCTAAGTTGTCCAGTGCATCTTGATGACCTGGCTCGGTGCTCAGTACTTTGCGATATTGCTCTATAGCATTGTCATAATCGCCAGCTTGCGCGTAAGCATTGCCTAGGTTGTAGCTAGCGCGCGTTGACTCAAGACGACTGAAGTGTTCTATAGCCGTTTGGTAGTCACCACTTTCGTAAGCGCTGAGGCCTTGCCACTCGGGGTCGTCGAAGAGTTGTTGCGCCTTTGGATAGTCGCCACCTTGATAAGCTTGAAAACCCTGCTGATCGCTGTTTAACCAAGGGTTTGCAAACGCTTGATTTGGCTGAGAGAGAGATACGAGCATGACTAAACCAAATAACACTCCGCGCCTAAATAGCAGTAGTGCAAGAGCCATAATAGGTAGAATTAGCCAGTAGCCTTTGTTTTGCCAAGTGGTAATTTCTTTTTGTGCATTTGCGTCGTTAACAGTATTGCCTAAAAAATCCGACATGGATGTTATTGTTTCCACGTCTCGATTCGTGTGTTGAATCGGGATAAATAGTCCGCCAACAGTTTGCGCAAGATTATTCATATTATTGAACTGACTCGTAGCGACAACCGTGTTTCCACTTGCTGTTTGCAGCATTCCGCCGTCAGGGAGGGGAATAGGGGCACCATTCTCGGTTGCGACCGCGAGGATCGCTAATTGCCAACGTCCATCAAGCATAGACTCAATCGCTTGTTTCTCTTTGTTCGATAGATCATCAATCACTAGGACAATCTGCCCAGACTGAAAGCCCGCATTGGTGAGCATTGAGATCGCTTGTTCCACACCTTTGTCTGCCCTTGCGCCAGCGTAGGGCATGATCGCGGGACTTAGCTGTGGTAAATGGTTGAGTAGTGATTGGCTATCGCGAGTCAATGGGGCGACGGAGTATGCGTCAGCAGCATAGACGACAAGACCTGTTTGTCCATCAGTCCAAAGGTTGAGCATATCGGCGACTTTAAACCTCGCTTGATCTAGTCGGCTTGGTGATACATCTTTTGCATACATCGAAAGTGACATATCCATCACCACCACACGCGCATCATTGCCCTGCATTGAAGGGCGAGTGTTGTCCTCAAGGCTAGGGCCTGCAAGCGCAAAGATGGCCAACAACCAAGCAAGCGTAAATACCTTAACCAATGACTTATTTTGGCCAAGTTCTAGTCCCATGGCCTTGGCAATATGAGGCGCGATTAAGGTTTGGCTTCGGGAGCGGCGCATTAGGTATATGGATACGGCAATACAAGGAATGACTGCCCAAAACCAGAGAGGGTATAAGAAGCTCATTAGACCTGCTCCTTTCGGTAAATGACTAAACCCACAGAGAGCATAAACGCGATAGCAAGTGGCAGCGGAAACCACTCTGTTTGTGGTCGCCAAGCTTGTGTCGCTAGGTTAATCGGCTCTAGCTCGTTAATCGTGTTGTAAATGTTGTCCAAATCCTGTTGATTGCGAGCACGGAAATATTGCCCACCCGTTAGATCGGCGATTTCTTGAAGGAGTTTTTCATCCAGGTCATGCGCGGTATTCACTTTACGGGACATAAAGAAGTCTTGAACGACCATTTCTCCCGCGCCAACACCAACGGTATAAATGGTGGCATTGTTTTGATGTGCAATTTTTGCCGCCTCAATAGGATCTAACACACCAGCATTATTTGAACCGTCACTGAGTAAGATCATCACTCGTTGTGGCGCATCACTTTCGATAAACATTTTCGTGGCGATGCCAATGCCATCGCCAATCGCGGTTTGGGTACCGATAAGTTTGAGAACCATTTGGTTAACTTGCTCGATGATCGAGTGTGTATCGAGGGTTAACGGCGATTGTAAATAGGCGTGATCAGCATAAACGACTAAGCCCAGCCGGTCTCCTTGACGCTGTTTTGCAAAGTCGGTCAAGACGTTTTTTACTGCGGTCAGGCGGTCGATGTAACCACTTCCATCTTGCATGTCCTCTTGGCTCATGGAGTAGGAGAGGTCGACAACCAGCATAAGGTCGCGGTGCTCTGTAGGTATAACAACAGGTTCACCATAGTGAACCGGGCGAGAGGCGGCTAAAACAAGTAGCAGCCAGATAAGCCAGGTCAGGATCTGTGTGGCTTTGCTTTTTGGCTGCGAGTTTTGAATATTACTGGGGACGTTTGGCACGTAAACCGCTGCCTTTGCGTTGGTCGCAGGTAAAACCATACGAACAATAAAAGGCAAGGGAAGTAGGATGAGCGCCCACGCCCAAACGAGCTCGAAATTACTCACTCTTTCCCCCATGTCGTTTTGGCGGAAGTGCATGGCGAATCCAGTACTCACAATCGGCGATATAGTCGAGCTCTTCTGTTTTTTCGTTACTCATATATAAAGCAGATTGCCATAGTTCTGATTTTGGTTTGAAACGCTCACTACCTAACTCAGCGTCTAAAAAGTCATACCAGGCAGAGCCAGTGAGTGCTGCGAGCTCCTGACGAGAGTAATAACTAAACGCAACTTGACGCACCACTTCCATCGCTTGTGAAGGTGTTTGTTGTTGTGTAATCAGTTTTAGCGCGGTGTTTTTTGCTGCATGCTGCGCTCGTCGGCGTTTTAGTAGCCAAAAAGTCAGCGTCGATAAAATAATAATCGTGAATAAGGTTAGCCACCATGCGATTGATAATGGAAACCATGAAGGGGCGTCAGGGAGATGAAGGCCTTTAAGAGGGAGCGTATCCGCTTGTTGTTGCATGTTATGATCTCGATAGTTGAGAAAGCAAGGGACGGTCGTTTGACAATGACAGGAACGTCATCCCATGTTGCTGTGTGAAAGCTTCGAGCTGTTCGGTGTTCTTTTTAAAATGGGACTTCATCGCACTGCGGGCACGCGCAGACGAGAAATCTAACCACAAGCTTCGGGTTTGTGTTGTCACTTGTTCGACGCCACGATATTGCGTCATTCCTTGTTCTAGCGGGTCGTAGATATGAACCAAGCGAACAGAGTTGTGAACTCGAATGTGGCTCAAGCGTTCTTTGTCTTGTTGGGTTAAACGGGAGAAGTCACTGATAAATATGATCTCACTTCCCTTAGGACATAAGCGGTGAATTGCATCGAGCGCGCCATCAAAATTTTGTTGCGTTGTCACGTTTCTTTGGAAATCATGATGAGACGTAACCAAGTTCAATAGATGCAAGACCCCACGAGAAGAGGCGGTCGCTTTACACTCGAACAGCGCATTACCGGTATCAACGATGGCCCCGACTCTATCTTTGCCTTTTGCAGATAGCCAAGCAACCAACGCACTAAAGTGAGCCGCCATAACAGATTTCAACATCAAAGCAGAACCAAAGTTCATACTTGAAGAGAGATCGATATACAGGTAGACAGGCCTTTCTTTCTCCTCAGTAAATAGCTTTGTATGCACTTTTCCGGTGCGAGCTGTCACTCGCCAATCGATTGAACGAACATCATCACCCGCTTGATATTGGCGAACTTCAGAAAAGTCCATACCGCGGCCAAGTTGACGGCTCTGGTGTTGTCCAAGTTGCTGCGCCCATATACTTTTGGCGGGTGGTAACCAATGCACGGTATGCTGCTTGTAGTAAAGCAACTCGTCCAAGTTCAAGTTAACGCCATCGGCAAACGGTGAGAGTGTCACTGACATCGTTATGCGCTACCTACCATAGAAAGCAGGGCATCAATAATCGTGTCAGGCTTGATACCCTGCGCTTGAGCACTGTAGGACAAAAGCAAGCGATGACGCAGTACAGGGTATGCCATTGTCTGAACATCCTCTGGTGTCACGTAATCGCGACCAGATAGCCATGCGTGTGCGCGAGCACAGCGGTCGAGGGCAATAGTGGCACGAGGGCTCACGCCCATCTCCAATTGACCCGTCAACTCCGAACTGTATTTTTCTGGTTGGCGTGTGGCTAAGATGAGGCGAACGATGTAACGCTCTACGCCCTCAGCCATATGAATATCGAGTGCTTGTTTACGAGCATCAAAGATGGTTTGCTGAGACAGAGTCGGTTTATCAACCGATTCAACACCCTGGGCTTCACCACGGTTAAGGCGCAGAATTTCAAGCTCAGCATCTTCATTTGGGTAGTCTACATCGAGGTGGAGTAGGAAACGGTCTAACTGAGCTTCAGGAAGTGGGTAAGTACCTTCTTGTTCAATTGGGTTCTGTGTCGCCATTACCAGAAAGAGCTCAGGCAATGGGTAGGTAGTTTTACCGACAGAGATCTGTTTCTCTGCCATCGCCTCGAGCATCGCTGCTTGTACTTTCGCTGGCGCGCGGTTGATCTCATCCGCAAGGACCAGCGAGTTAAAAATTGGCCCCGCTTGGAAGGCAAAGTCTCCGGTTTCTGGTCGGAAAATATCGGTACCTGTTAAGTCAGCTGGTAGCAAGTCGGGGGTAAACTGCACACGATGAAAGTCGCCTTCAATGCAGTCAGCTAAGCATTTGACAGCACGTGTTTTTGCAAGCCCTGGTGGACCCTCTACCAAAATATGGCCATCGGCGAGCAAGGCGACAAGCAGTTGTTTTACCAATTCTTGTTGGCCAATGACTTGAGATTCGAGATAAGTTTGAAGAGTGTGGAATTGCTGCGCAATCATCCTGAGTGCCTTGTAATTAATTCATGAACTTCGAGCGAAAATATGCGATAGGTTGACTCGGGTTTCAAGGGGTGTAATTGAAAAATTAGTGTCAAAATTTAAAGAGTGTAAAAAAAGGAAAAAGTTCAATTTAAATATAGCTTTAACGAAAGCGGATTCATGTCAAAGCAGATAGCACTGTGTGCACAACCGACGAGAAGCTGATAAACTACATGGCAGTTGATTTAGTAAGTATAAATAAGAGTTACCGTTATGAGTGATTTTGAAAAAGAACTAGAACTGATGTCTGAAGAGATGGGCGAAGAGCCAGAGCAAAAGTTACCCTCTCTTGAAGAGCAGAAAGCCATTGCTGCGGAACTGAAGCAACTTGAAGCAGAAGGCAAACTGACTCCAGAAGTACTGGAGCAGTATTTCGGCAAGTTCTACGCAAAGACGCATACGCCTGTTCATTAATTGAATTATCGAAACTATGTAAAAAGCCGCTAGCCTGCGGCTTTTTTTATACCTTTGTCTGACTGCATTAGGATAAAAACTAGCTCAAGCCAGTGGATCACGGGAATGTTTGTGTGTTTACCCATGTGATACTGGCACCCGGTATTTGCGGTAACGATGTAGTCTGGTTTGCCTAAAGTGAGATCTGAGATCTTTGTTTTGCCTATACGGCTGGCAAGTTCAGGATAAAACAGTGAGTAAGTCCCTCCCGAGCCACAGCAGACGCGTTCTCTTTCTGTATCGTCGATAATAACCGGAAGTCTGCTAACAAGTTGTATTAGCTCGCGGTGTTTATCACTGCGATGGCGAAGTGAGCAGGGTATGTGCATCGCAACACGATATTGAGCTCGTGAGTTGTGCACAATGTTTAATCTGTCTTTATTGATTAACTCCGCAATATTAATTGTCTTGCGAGCAATATAATTAGCTTTGTCGGCATACCTTTTGTCACAACGTAACATATTGCCATATTGCTTGAGCTGCGCTTCGCAACTAGAAGAAATGGTCACTATTTCTAGGCTTTCCTCTGATAGTAGACCCCACCAAGCATCAATGTTCTCTCTTGCTTGTTGCCTCGCCTTGGATGACTCACCGATGCTCGCTTTGAATGCGCCACAGCAATGGGTCTTTGGCAACTCGATAACACGGTAACCCATATTCTCAAGAATATACTGAGCTGAGTGGTGAGCATTCCGTGCCAAACCTGCTTTTGTACACTCTGTTACTAGTGCAAGGGTGCGATTAGGAGAGACTGGATTGTGTCTGCTAATCCTTGCTTTAACCTGATTTTTCGCGACATACAGTGACCCTTTTGAATTTAAACCGTCCCTTGCTATCGAGCTCATCATTAAAAGAGGTGTTTGCGGTGAAGGGAGCACCTTACACAAAGTTTTCATCAGACGCTGTTTTAAAGTCGAGCTTTGCGGATACTCGTGTTCAATTGTGACTTTAGCAAGTTCAATCAGTCTCGCGACTTTTACCCCGCCAGGGCAATCTGTTTCACAAGAACGACAACCCACGCAAGTTTTGATGCTCGCCATCTCGACCTGTGTCAGAGATTTTCCCTGTAAGTATTCTTTAATCAAATAAATGCGGCCACGAGGGCTCATATTCGTGTCACCCGTTGCTAGGAATGTAGGGCAGTGGGCATTGCAAAAGCCACGATGAACACACTTCTTTATGATTTTAGCACCCTGGCTCCCGAGTTGGGTATCGGCAAATTGTGGTGACACTTTGATTAGCATCCGTTCTCCTCAATGATGGCTTTAGGCACTAATGATCACTCTTGATCCAGCTCTATTTTTGAACAATTCACATTGACATTAGCTATTTAACGATCAATAGTCAATATATTGAGTTCTCCTTATTTGGAGTATTGAATGTTTAGACAAGAGGATAATAGCGCTATGTTGAATTATCAAAACGCGATAGAAGAGCTTCGAAATACACTCGGTGAGGAAAAAGTATCTACTCGACTAAATGATCTTGAAGCAAGTAGCCATGACACCTGGCCTTTGATGACAAAGCTTAACTTGCTTGATCAACACCCAAACAAAGGAGATGTCTATATCACGGCGATAGAGGAGAGCGACATAACGAGTGTCCTTGCTATAGCGAATGAGCATAAAGTGCCGGTCACTGTTCGAGCTTTAGCTTCCTCGGTGACTGGTCAACCCCTGCCAACCAAGGGTGGAATCGTTCTGGATGTGTCTGAGCTACCGGCTTCCTATTCTGTCAATGAGTCCAATATGACGGTGACGGCAACGAGTAGTTTCAATGGGGGAGACCTTGAAGATTTGCTTGTCGAGCAAGGCTGGACACTTGGCCATTCGCCGCAGTCACTTTATCGCTCTACTGTAGGAGGATGGTTAGCGACACTAGCAACGGGTCAGTTTTCTTCTTTGTATGGCGGAATCGAAGACTTAGTTGTGGGTTATGACGTGATACTAGCCACTGGTGAGAAGATGTCTCTTAAGGCTAATCCTCGCGCTGCAATGGGCCCAGATCTTAGACAGGTCTTTTTGGGCTCAGAGGGAACTTTGGGAGTGATTACCTCTGTTACGCTGAAAATATTCCGATTGCCCCCAGCTGAAGCGCTCATGACCTATTCAGTACCAACAGTCAAAGCCGGTTTAGATCTAATGAGAGAGATCTCTGCATCCAATATTAAGCCGTTTCTGGTTCGTTTCTATGATACAGAAGAAGCGAAACATGCAATGGGGGACACATCTTTTTCAACACCGGTGCTGTTCTTAGGCAGTAGAGGTCTACCTGAAATGGTGGATGCAGAGCAAGGAGCACTCAACAGTATTGCTACTCGGTTTGGCGCAGAAGCACTTGGCCCTGAAGGCGTGCAAGGCTGGATGGGGCGACGTTACGACTTCTCAACCGTTGAGAACTTGTTAGCCACCAAAGGTGGGTTTGGCGAAACGATAGAGATAGCCCACAACTGGGACACCATACATGAATTATGGGGAGCTCTTAAACAGGCATTAGGGCCGCTATCTGATGAGGTTTTATCGCACTTTTCACACATCTACGACCAAGGTACATCCATGTACATGATACTGCTCTCTCAAACTGAAAATGATGAGGTAGCAGTAGAACGCCTTAGAGAAATTTGGAAGACCACGATGGAAGTCTGTATTGAATATGGGGCGGAGCTTTCTCATCACCATGGTGGTGGTTTAGCGCGCTCCCCATACAGTCGACGCTCTATTGGAGAAGCGCATTTAATTTTGCAAAAGATGAAAACGGCCCTGGACCCGAATGGAATATTAAACCCAGGTAAATTGGGATTGTAACCGTTCATAAAGCACACACTCTCTCGCGATGAAGCGAGAGAGTTTAAGAAAATGGTGAGTGGTGTGAACAAGAATAAGAACGAGAGGAGGGCATCTTTTGCCAAACAATAACGACAGCTGACCAATTAGAAACGCTGCCCAACTTAGTACCCTACAGAACGAGGACAACAATATGGAGAACATGTTCAATGTAATGCAGTTAGCAGGAGCCATCGCTGGTGGATTTTTAGGGGCCACTTTTGGTGCTTTAGTCGCATTTGTGTTTACTGGCTTTGCCATTTTAGTTGGTATTGCCATTGTGATGGGAAGTGGTGATCCGACCTTCCTAAACCTCATCGGCTTAGGCCCATTTTTTGGTCCTCATATCTCGTTTGCTGCAGGTGTCGCAGCGTCGGCTTATGCAGCCAAGAAAGGATGGCTTGAAAGTGGACGAGATATTGTGACGCCACTGGTGAGTTTAGGTAAACCACAAGTGCTCTTAGTTGGCGCCGCTTTCGGTTTGTTTGGTTTTGTCGTTCAGCAATCATTGATGCTAGTTGATGGGCTAGGGAATCAGACAGACTCTGTCGCTTTAACTGTCGTAATCTCTGCAATCGTTGTTCGCTTAATGTTTGGTAAAAGCGGAATTGTTGGTAAGCACTGTGAGGGAAAAACGGGCCTGAAACGTTTCCAACCCTGTAAAGAACATGCCTGGCTCCCCTATCAAGACTCTTTCTCAATGAGCGCTGTTCTCGGTCTATTTGTTGGTGCTATGTCTGCTTATGCAGCCTATGAACTACTTACTCTCTATCCTCAACCAGAAGCACAAGGTGTAATGCTGTTTGGGTTCGCCATTTCTGCCATTTCGTTGCTGTTTCTTGGTATGAATGTGATGGTGCCTGCTACCCACCATATCACAGCGGTGAGTGCGGTCGCGGTCTCACTATTCATGGGAACTATTGAGAATCAGTTTATGGTGATCACGCTTGGTGCTGTATGCGGTTTACTTGCTTCGCTATTAGGGCAATTATTTGCTCGATTCTGGTTAATTCGTGCTGATACTCATATCGATCCTCCAGCCAGTGCTATCTGGCCAATGACATCTGCACTTATCGTTATCTCTGTTGCACTTCAGTAGTTAAGGAGTTAATCATGGAAAAGAAAATACTAGTTATTGACGCGGGAACGACGGGCATTAGAGCGATCATATATAATCACCGATGCCATATCCTATCTCAGGCATATACTGAGTTTCCAAATTACACTCCTTCACCGGACCGAGTAGAACAAGATCCAAATGAAATTTGGGATGCGACGAAGAAGATGGTCAATCAGGCGTTAAAGGCGCTTGAATTGCGGTTAAATGACATTTCATGCATCGGGATTACCAACCAAAGGGCGACTACGGTTCTGTGGGACAAAGAGACTGGGGAAGCGGCACCCAGAGCAATCGTATGGCAAGATACGCGTACAGCAAAGAGGGCAGAAGAGCTCTCGTCTGTGTGGGGCGATGAAGTTTATTCTAGAACTGGCTGGCCTATAGCTCCGGTTTATTCTTCTTTAAGCTTAGAGTGGATGTTAAATGACAGCGCAGCTCTAAGAAAGAAAGCTGACGAAGGCAAGCTAGCGTTCGGTACGGTGGACTCGTGGATTATTTATCGCCTCACAGGTGGCGCTAGTCATGTAATCAGTGCATCTAATGCCTCCGTAACCGGTAGTTATGATCTTATTAATAATCAATGGTATGAAGAGTGGTTGAGTGCTCTAAACCTGCCACTGTCACTTTTCCCAGAAGTCTGTGATGACTCGGGTGTCATCGCATTTACGGATGAAAATGTAATTGGAGGAAGCATCCCCATCTGCGGTGTTATTGCTGATCAGCATGCCGCACTGTTTGCCCAGGGTTGCACAGAGCCAGGCATGATCAAGTGTACCCATGGTACTGGAACCTTCCTTGATATGTTAATTGGTGACCAACCGATCATCGAACCATCGAGTGGTGTTTGTTGCCAGATAGCATGGCGAAAAGATGGCGTTACACATTATGCGTTAGAAGGTTATGCAGGGTGCACAGGTTCGGCGGTTCAATGGTTGAGAGACGGATTAAAAATAATCGACTCTTCCAAAGAATCAGAGTCAGTTGCGCAAAAAGTGCCTGACAATGGAGATGTTTATTTTGTGCCTGCTTTAACCGGGCTTTCCGCACCTTATTGGGATTCTTTTGCTCGTGGAGCTTTACTTGGGATAACTCCCGGGACAAAGCGCAGCCACGTTGTTAGAGCGACTCTTGAAGGAATAGTGTATTCAGTCAGAGACTTTATCGAAGAGATGGAAAACATCTCTGGATACGATGTGAAGAGCATTTCGGTTGATGGTGGTGCTTCGCAAAATGATCTACTCGTTCAATTTCAAGCTGATCAGTTGGGTGTCGAGGTTGTTCGACCAAGAAACGTTGAGGCCACCAGTCTTGGTGCAGCACTTATGGCGGGTTTGGGTTCAACGATGTGGAAAAATGAGCACGAAGCCTTTGCGGTTCATAGAAACAAAACGACCTTCTCTCCCCAGATGTCTGAAGAAGAACGGACAGAGCTTTATCGCAAGTGGAAAGTCGCCGTTGAACGCGCACGCGGTTGGAGCAAAGTATGAAAAGAGCGAATATAGCCAGTACACAGAAACAGCACTTTGACATTATTGTCATCGGATGTGGTGTGACTGGAGCCGCTATTGCCAAAGATGCATCACTACGCGGAATGAAAGTGCTTGTGGTTGAAAAGAACGATATTGCAGCGGGCACATCGAGTCGTTCGTCAAAATTGATTCACGGCGGGTTGCGCTACTTGGAGACTTATCAATTCGGTTTGGTTGCCGAGTCGGTTCGCGAAAGGGAAATGGCGCTAAGACATGCACCACACCTCACTCGCTTACAGCCTTTCTTGTATATGTTTTACGATGATGCTCCAGACAAAAAGTGGCTTCTCAACATGGGTTTAACGTTTTACGACTTTGTGTCAGGAAACTGGAACAAACGTCGGCATAAGATGCTAAGTAAATCTCAGGTGCTAGCACGGCAACCCCAGTTTAGAAGTGAAGGCCTTAATGGTGCCGCACTGTTTTATGATGTATCGACCGATGACTCGAGAATCACCATTGATACCATGCGCACCGCTTGTGAAAACGGAGCACAGCTCATCAATCACTGTGAGGTAACAGGGCTGACGTTTAGTGATAACAAGTGCGACGGTATAAAAGTAATCGACAAATTGACGAAACATGAGGCTCAGTTTAAAGCTCATTACATTATCAATGCGTCAGGGCCCTGGAGCGACAACATTCTTGGTTTTGAGCGGAGCAAATCAAAGGTTTTACGACCGACGAAAGGCGTCCATATTGTACTTCGCAAGAGCGACTTTCCACTGCATTCAGCTGTGTTTACTCGCTCTCCTGATGATGGAAGAGTCGTATGGCCAATTCCATCAATGCAAGATGATCGCGTTTTTATCGGTACGACAGATACAACCTATCAAGGTGACCTTGATAACGTGTGCCCCGATCAGTCTGATATTCAGTACTTGTTGAACGTGGCAAATCACTTGATGCCAAAGGCTAAGCTCGGACCGCAACATGTCATTGGCTCATGGGCGGGGTTAAGGCCTCTTATCGCGCCCAAAGATGATTTGAACAACAGCAAGACTCCGAGAGAACACCAAATTATGGTCAGTGAATCAGGGCTGTTCTCGATAGTCGGAGGAAAACTCACTAGCCACAGGGTAATGGCTAAGCAGATGCTGGATTACATCATTAAGTATGATAGGTGTCAGTATTTGTCACCATCCGTCAATATCTACCGTTATGACAAGGTCATATTGTCTGGAGCGGGTGTCACCTTAGAGGATGGAAAGAACTACTGCGCCAACAAGATCATATCCGAATTGAATGCGCTTGGTGTGCCACGAGAACTGTCAGAACTATGGACATCGCGGTATGGCAAAAACGCACACTTGGTTGCTGATGAGTACCTGAAAAGTCAGAGCAACCAAAAGCGGTTATCGATGCGAGGTCTTACGGTCGCAGAGGTGATTTATTCAATCAGTAATGAAGCGGCCGCAAGCTTGGCAGACCTTATGGTGCGAAGGACTTCTGAGTTTTTTTGGGATAAGAGTGGAGGGTTACTGGAAATCGAGGCGATAGCTACGGAGATGCAGGGTCTACTCAACTGGAGCGACGAAGAGAAAGCGCGGCAAATTGAAGAGTATAGAGCCCTTGTCACTGCCCACCGTCCGAGTATGGTGCGTGAGTCAAAGACAAAGACTGAACGCCCAGAAATGGATCCCGTGTGCTAACGTTAGAAGCCATGCAGTGTGCATGGCTTTCTTTTGCTTAAAACGCTTTGTTATACGGATCTTCCGATTCAAAAGCACGGCTTTGCGCAAGAGCGACTTCTTCACTTCTCAATTCGTTCAGGAGAGAACTGAGCTCAGGACGTTTGGGGTTGGTGATAAATGCTGCTGCTGAAATAGCTTGGTGTTTTGAGCGCGTGGTGACTTGCGTCACTTCTGTTGCTTGAAGACCTGCGAAATAAAGCGGTACTGGACTCCCTGTAATATGCCAAATCCCAGCGTCAATTTCGCCCCGAAGTACGCGAGCAGGAACTTGTCGAAAGTCAGTCTCAATATACTGATGCGCATGACCGCTAGGAAATTCACAAAGCGTGAAATCTGTGTGATCGGTTGATTGTCGGTCTATGCCAACTGTTTTCCAATCTTTGGCATTAGTATCGATTTTAGAGACGATAACTAAGCGCTTTAAACAATAATAAGTGTTCGGTTCAAGGATTTTAACGCTGCCGGTGGGAGCTGTCAGAGTAGGGTGTTCACACGCTCCTTTTGACACAAGAGTAATATCGCTATTACCCGCCTCCACTTGGCGAATACGCTCCAACGCACCGGGTTGATTATGGATAAAGTAGGGGATATTGAGTTGACTAAGCTTAGTCGTAACGTGTTTGATCAGGCAGTCAATTTCGATCGAACCACTGCTAGGCATCAATAATTGAATTGGTTTTAGCTTTGCGATGTTCCAACATAACCCGACATCAATGTCAGTAACAATGCGTCCGAGATGCCCCTTAGAGCGGGTTGATAGTGCATCGCTTTCACTGAGCAGATTGAGAGCACGTTGCATCGTGCCCGCAACAATATTATGTTGCTCTTTGAAATAGGAGTTAGTCGGCAACTTTCCGTTAATGCCTACATTTAGAGCGTGAATCGCTACTTGTTTCTTGGCATTAAGTATTGCCTGATCCTCACCCGCATTTTTACTTATCTTCGGCATATCTATAATCAAATCAAAGTCTAACTAATACTCATGTTACCAGAACAGGCTAAGCGTCGTATATGTCCCAAACGCGGATTCAAATAAAAAGTCAAACGATGTTAAAGATGTGCTTTCAACGGATGTGTAACTGAAAATAAACAAGTTGAAGTGATCTTTTGTGGCACATTTAACATTATTCATGTGAGTTGTGGAATGAACCTCAACTAAATGGGCTTTAAATTCATAAGGTTAAATTATTTAATTTTGCTCTCTTTAAAAGGACCGATACATCATCAGGTTCAAAACGTTGAGGACATAATTAAAATGAAAGTAAACAAAGCCAATCTATCTATCATCATAGGCGCAGCTTGGGTGCTGTCACCGAGTGCTGCTAATGCACACGGCTATGCGATATTCCCAGAAGCACGTCAGAGTATCTGTTACAACGACGGCTCATTTTGGTCTGGAAATCATGAGAGTGAGGCGTGTAAAGCAACGTACGATATTTCGGGAGCTTACCCTTTTGTGCAGCGCAACGAAGTTGCAATCAATATCCCCGCTCCGCACTACAATAATTTTGATAAGGTTAAAGAGTACATTCCTGATGGGACGCTTTGTGCAGCAAACGATCATCAAAAGCGCGGTTTAGATATTGAACACACCCAATGGACGCGTACAGAGCTCGCCCCAGGTACTTTTGAGTATGTCTTTCAAGCGACAGCGCCTCACAACCCTTCGTTTTGGGAGATATACCTAACCAAACCGGGAGTGGATGTGACCAAGCCGCTTAACTGGGATGACCTAGAACTGATCTCAGAGCACGGAGACATTGCCGTTGATGGTGAGAAAAAGTATCGCATGCAGATGACGATTCCTGCTGATCGCTCAGGTGACGCCATTCTATATACCCGTTGGCAGCGTGAAGATCCTGTCGGAGAGGGCTTTTATAACTGTAGTGACATTGTGATTACCGGAGATGGTGGCAATCCACCTGTTGACCCAGATGAGCCATATTTGGTGAAAGGTGAGCGTTTTGTTCCTTTGGACGTTGAACTTACAACGCCTGAGCTTGGCGACCAAGTTAAGTACGAGGTGTTTAATGCTGAAGGACAACTGCATGGAGAATTCTCTGTGACGATCACAGAAGACAATGCAGGTGATTGGGACCGACTCCTAGCTGCAGAGGTGAACGGCTATTATGACGCGCTTCATGATGGAAACGTATTTGTCGGTGATTGGCATGCTGAAATGAATCACTACATGTACTTTAGAGATGCCTTGCACTCAAACTACTTCAACTCAAAAGACGGTTTGGGCTACGGTGAGTTTTCGATTGTTTCTGACGAGACACCAAACGATCTGGAAGCGGTTGTGACGGCAATGACCTTGGCTAATCTTGTTGAAGCAAGAATTAAAAATGGTGAGCTAGTCGTCCTTCATCCGAATAACTCTGTTGGCGAATTTGACTCTGTTGAATGGGTACAGCTAAGCGGTGAGCACGTTGAGTACTCGACCGGCCGATACAGCGAGCTGCTTATTGATACTGAACAGCTTGATGCTCAACAGGATCATGAACTGACATTCCGTTTGACCGTGAGCAACTCGGAAGGTAGCGATACGACGGTATACAGCTTTGTTGTTGAAGGTGAGGGCGATACCACTCCTCCGCCATCAGAAGGTGACTGGAGTGCCTCTGCTGTCTATGTTCAAGGAGACGTTGTTACTCATGGTGGCCGTAGCTGGACAGCACAATGGTGGACACAAGGCGAAGAACCAGGCACTTCAGGAGAGTGGGGTGTTTGGCGCTAATCTCGGTGTAAACAAAGCACATAGTCTTTATTGATTAAGCGGGGTAGCAAGTTTGATTGCTGCTTCGCTTTTTCTTTTGTGGAAAGAGAAAGGGCCTGAGTCTCCTCAAGCCCTTTGCAAATTATCGAGTGCGATGAGATGGCTTACTTAACGGTCCACTCGATCTCTTCGCCACCGCGGATTGGCACAACCACGTCATTACCAAACGGCATAGATTCAGCCACAGGCCACGCTTCTTTAGTTAGCGTTACTGTGTCAGTGTTGCGAGCGATACCGTAGAAGTCAGGACCATTGTGGCTGGCAAAAGCTTCAAGGTTTTCGATCTTGCCCTCTTCCTCAAACACTTCTGCATAAAGCTCCAGTGCGGCGTGCGCTGTGTATGAACCAGCACAACCACAAGCCGCTTCTTTCATGCCTTTGGCGTGTGGCGCTGAATCGGTACCTAGGAAGAACTTCTTGCTACCACTTGTTGCTGCCTCAACGAGTGCTTTCTGGTGGGTGTTGCGCTTTAGAATGGGTAAGCAGTAGAAGTGTGGTTTGATGCCACCCACCAACATGTGGTTGCGGTTATACATGAGGTGGTGAGCAGTAATCGTTGCAGCAACGTTCTCGTTGGCGTTCTTAACGAATGCAGCAGCATCAGCTGTAGTAATGTGCTCAAGAACAATTTTTAGGTTAGGGAAGTCATTGACGATTGGAGCAAGAACCGTATCTAGGAACTCTTTCTCACGATCAAAGATATCGACATCGTGAGTCGTCACTTCGCCGTGAACAAGAAGCAACATACCTACTTCTTGCATGGCTTCAAATACGTGATAGATGTTCTTTGCTGAAGTTACACCTGAATCAGAGTTGGTTGTTGCGCCAGCAGGGTAGAGTTTTGCTGCTACCACTTTACCACTTGCTTTTGCTTTGCGAATTTCTTCAGGTGTTGTGTTGTCAGTTAGGTATAGAGCCATAAGTGGCTCAAACTGCTCGCTAGGCTTTTCCGCCATGATGCGCTCACGGTACGCTAGCGCCATTTCAGTATTGGTTACTGGTGGGATAGTGTTAGGCATAATCAGTGCGCGGCCATTGTAGCGGCTGATATCGCGAACTGTATCTTTTAATACTTCACCGTCACGTAGGTGAACATGCCAGTCGTCTGGACGAGTAATGGTAATCGTTGTCATAAAGCGCTCCCACCGCAAATTTGTTGGTTTAGCGCCTAAACGCAAACGGTTACGTTTAGGCGACAGGATGATAGAGGAAATGCGCTAAATTGACAAACGATTCGTGTCTAAATGCTTATTTTAAAATCAATCACCTATTTTAAAACCACCCCCTTACTTTAAGACAAGCCATAGCGCATGCACCATGCCAGGCACAAAAAAGAACAGCGTCAAAACAAGGTTGATAAGGAAGGTGGTACCCAACCCAAACTTGATGAATACGCCCACCGGAGGAAGGAGTAAGCAAATAATGATCATTAGCAGCTTGTTTGATTCCATCTAAAGTCTCCAAAAAATAAATGTCTTAATAAAGAGTTAGCAGAAACCGCTTATTCTTCAAGCTGGTAACAGAGAGAGTGGCTTACTTTGTTGAGATACTTCCAGGTTGGTGATAGCGTTTATGTATCAAAGGAATAAATGGACAACCACAATGACTCAACCACAGCAAACATCACCAGCGACCTTATCTGGTATTCATGTCTACCCCATAAAATCGATTCGTGGCATTGAGCTATCGAGTGCGTGGGTTGAAAAACAGGGGTTATCCTTTGACCGACGATTGATGCTAGCTACTTCAGACGGTGTCATGGTGACCGCCAGAAAATATCCGCAGCTGGTGCTGGTTAAGGCGGCGTTAACATCGACAGGCCTTGTGCTGACTTATCCCGGAAAGGAGTCGCTTCATCTAGAGTATGCAAACTTTAAGATGCAGCCAACGGAAGCTGTGGTATGGAGTGACTCGTTTACCGCGTATACCGTTGATGATGTGGCTGACGAGTGGTTTAGTGACTTACTCGAAGAGCAGGTAGCGCTTTTATACACTGGGCAAGACTCTAATCGGTTAAGAGAAAAACTCGGACACAACGTGAGTTTTGCTGATGGATACCCGCTGCTGATTATTTCTCAAGCCTCGTTAGATGCACTGAATGCCCGAAGTACAGAAGTGCATAAAATGGCTCAATTTAGGCCCAATATTGTCGTTTCCGGTACAGAAGCGTTTGCTGAGGATAGCTGGAAAAGATTTAAAGTGGGTGACGTTGAGTTTGAAGTGATGAAGCCATGCGAGCGCTGTATTCTTACCACAATAGAGACAAACTCAGGAAAGAAACGAGCGAATCGTGAGCCACTAAAGACATTGGGTAAATTCAGAGCTAATGAGTTTGGCCAGGTGTTTTTCGGACAAAATGTGAGAGCGTTGAACGAAGGTGTCATTGAGGCGGGGGCCGAAGTCGAAGTGCTTGAGTATCAGGAGCCAGTACACTATCGAGACCAAGAGCTTGAAGCTGTTCAGGTCAGCCAACTCACCATTGTAATTGATGGTGTTGAGATAGAGGGTAACAATCGAGATCCTTTGCTTAACCAAGCGGAAGCTCAAGGGGTTAAAATGCGCAGTAGTTGCCGCTCAGGCTTATGCGGTGCGTGTAAAGTCAAAGTGACAGAAGGGCAGGTGAAGCAACCTGATGCACCTGCCATTACCGACGACGAGAAAGTGCAAGGTTTTGCCCTGGCATGCTGTTGCGTGCCAGAGACAAATATCAGTGTGCAAGCCTAACACGCTTAGTGCTTGGCCATTCGCTGGTGTCTTTGTCTTAGGATATCGAACCAGCGATTCGGCTTAATTTGAGCGAGCAGTACACCACCAATTACCATGGTTCCCCCCAAGATATGGAAATGATGTATTTGCTCCCCGAGGAAAGTAGCCGCAAGGATCATGGCAAAAACCGGCAGCAAGTTCATAAACATGGCTGTTGAGTCAGCACCGATACGCTTGATGGATTTCACCCACATCCAAGGGGTGAAAATCGATGCGAGAATACCAGCGTAGGCAATCAAGGGGAGTGATTCTTTTGTTGGTAGCAGTTGTTCGCTCGATAACCACAGTGGCGTCAGCATCAACACCGCTAGAACCCCTTGAGTGTATATCATCGTCCAGTTACTCAATGGCATTTGCCAGCGCTTAAGTAAAACGCAATACGTACCATACACCACCGCTGCGATCACCATTAGCGCATCACCTTGCGTTACCGCTTGGGATGTAAAGAAGAGCACATCACCTTCACCAAGCATGAATGCAAGGCCGAACAATGAGATAGCGCCACCGATGACACTCAGTGGTGAAATGGCTTTGCCAAGTAGCGGTAAACTAAGAAATACGCTGATCAACGGTACAAGAGAAGTGATCAATGCCATGTTTGACGCTGTCGTTGTCAGCCCAGCGTAATAGCCCAGCGATTGATTAAGTACCATTCCGAGAAATGCAAGTGTCGCTAATTTGTGCAAGTTGGCTTTAATGGTAGGCCATTGTTTAATCACACTCGATAAGCAGAATGGCGTAAGAATAAGCATGGCGACTAACCAGCGATAAAAGCTCATCGCACTGGGTTCGATAGCAGTTGCTGCCAACTTGTTTACAATAGAGTTGCCGCCCCAAATTAAGACAGTCATGAGTGGAAGTAGATAGATCATTAAGGCGCTACCTCGTGGAGAGTTCTTGAATGGTTTTAGTTTGACAGGTCTTAATAGTTGTATGTATCTGCAAAAAGACATGACGCGTTGCTGTCAGACAAAACGGATGAATTAAAATCAAAGTATTTGCCGTATAGAGCAAAGGGTGTTCGCCTTGTAAGCCTTGTTCACTATTAATCACAGCTCGTTACAAAATAGGGTACGTACTCAATAGCTTTTTTCACTATGATAACCAAAGTTTAAAATCCGCCCTCAGAGCAGTCACTGTCAACCCTGTTGATCTCCACGCTCACTCGCGAAGCCATTAGGAGAAATATCGTGCTAGATATGTTAACGGCCATCTTAGTCCAAGATTTCGATACATTATTGGAATTTGATTCGTTACATGCCTTGGTGTTGTTACTTGGGTTAATCTTGTTTCTAGAGTCGAGCTTTGTGTTCCTTCCTTTACCAGGGGATGGGCTTGTCCTGTTTGTTGGGGGCTTGGTTGGCATTGGCGCGATAGATTTCAATATGGCGCTTGTGGTGCTTTCTCTAGCAGCGGGGACAGGGAGCGTTATCGCTTATCTACAAGGTCGCTGGTTAAGTGATACGCGCTTTATGACCAAGGTTGAGTCAACCTTGCCAGATGATACTTTGCCTAGGGCAAGTCAGCTACTCGAGCGCTATGGATTCCTCTCTCTTTTCGTTTCACGTTTTATTCCGTTTGTTCGCGTGGTGACGCCAATGCTGATGGGAGTGTCGAAACTCAGCATTTTGCGTACTACAGTTATCAGCTTTACCAGTTCACTGACGTGGATTTTGACTCTTTTGCTGGTGGGAAGTTGGGTGATGCAACGACCAATTATTGCTGAATATCAGGAGGTGCTAACCAAATACTTCTTAATGTCGAGCCTAGCGCTTATGTGTGCGGCTTTTGTTGGTGTCGCGGTCCGTATGAATCGAAATAAAAAGCGCGCAGCTGCTACGGTAGCTGAGTAGTTCGGGTTCAAAATAATCACTTAGGCAGCATAAACAGGAAACTGCTTACTATCTTCGGTGATTAAGGGTATCTTTCTTGAATTAGCCACTGCACTAATTAGCAATTGCACTGTGTCGGGACGACAATCAAGGACAGAAATGAAAAAGAACGCAAGAAACCTTCATCCATCATTGGCTATTGATGAGGCTCCGTCTGATGTCTTCATGAACTTTGAAGCCTTTCTATCAAATACGGAAACTCGCGTTCACTCACACCCTTGGGGGCAAATTCAGCTGATTAGTGGTGGCATTCTCGAGATGGATGCAGAAGATACGCGTTTCTTAGCGCCACCGCATTTGGCGATCTGGGTGCCTGCCGGTGTGCGTCATTGCAGCTATAACCGAAAGCCACTGGAATATTGCTCGCTGAATATTTCTCCGGACCTAGCCAGTGTACTGCCAGAGCAAACCAGTCTACTGAAAGTCACTCCGATTGTGTCTGCCATTATCGAAGACTTTCGTCAGCGTAATATTAACATTGCTGAGTCAGAACAAGATCAGCGACTCGTTCAAGTATTGCTTGATCAACTTGCTGCCAGCGATGTCGAGCATCACTTCCTTCCTAGCACGGACCATAAATTTCTCGCCAAGATATTAGCTCATGTAGAAGAAAACCCAACGGATGATACTTCTTTGTCTCAATGGGCAGAGAAGGTACACACGACTGAGCGAACCTTGGCTCGTCACTGTCAGACAGAGCTGGGAATGAGCTTTACTGAGTGGCGATTACGAGTTCGCTATCTCTATTCGATGGAGCTACTGCGCAAAGGACATTCAGTAAAAGAAGTGGCTTTGACCTTAGGCTATAACCAAGCCAGCCCGTTTATTAGTATGTTTAAGAAATACTCTGGACAAACGCCAGAGCAGTACAAAAATCGTCTTCTCTAGCGTAACAAAATAACTAAGTAAGATTATCGTTAAGGGTTTTCTTGCCACACTGTTCACAAACACTGTGGCGGGAAAAGTCGTCCATGGCGCTGTAAAAGCCTCCGATAAAACTACTTTTGATCATGCCGTAAACAAAGTCTTTCAGTTTTGATTCCTTTGGTTCTTCGCGGACTAAAACAACCGTGTGTGTTGTTTGAGTATCACACGCGCTGCAATATTGAATTTCTTTTTGTGATATCACCTTATGTTCATCCTTAAAACTCAACGACTTGGTGCTACTATCATACCTCTATGTGTGTAGTTGAATATTTGGATTTAGAAGAAACCTCTTCCAGTCGCTTTATTGAGACTCAGATACAACAAAGCCCGAGCAACATCAGTCACTTGGGCTTAGTAAATCAGTGTTAAACTGTAGCGAGGCTATCGATTGATTAGATAGTCTAACCCACCCACGATGGCAGCCACTTGAGCGCGGTTACATTCGTCATCTGTCACCTTCTCACTGTCAGGATAAACTTCAGTCGTTGTACCGAACTGGCAGTTAGTGACACCGCCACACAAGCCGAGTTCAACCATCGGGTATAGAATCACACCTTCTTGAACCACATCGGCACCAATGATTTGATTTTTATCATCAGCTGGAGCGATATGTGTCACTTTGCGAACCGAATCGATGATCGCCTTTTGGAAATCAGGTTGTGGATTTTCAGTATCACCCACCGTGTAGAAGCCATCAGGAATCATACCCTCGATGTACTCTTTACCGTCACGAGCAGCTAGAGCAGGGCGGAATTCAGTTTCATCTGAATCTGTGGTCTCATGAAGATCAAAATGCGCCAATACATCGAGGTCTTTCACGAGTTCACGTAGTGCTGCAGACTCTTCCGCAGGCGAGTTTTCATAGAACGAACGGTTCGGGTCGACGGCTTTAGGGTTCCAGCGGTTGATCACTTCATAGCCCCATGGGCTCACGCAAGGTGCAATGATGAAGTTAAACGCGGTTTCATATTGAGGGGCAAATTGTTCAGCAAACAGCAGTGCACCATGCACGCCACTGGTTTCGTAACCATGCACGCCACCCGTCACCACAACAATCGACTTGCTTTCATCCCACTGTTTGCTCTTTAGGCAAAGCAGTGGAAAGCGGGTTTCATCATAACTCAGCGCGCCATATTGGCACACCTCAAAGCGGTCAGCCAAAGCGTGGATCTTTGGCACAACTTCTTCTTGATAAAGACGGTGAACTTTGCGGCTATCGAGCCAAGCTTTTTTCTCTTCTTCACCCCAAGGTTGTCCTGCGACACCAATCGGGTATTGAAATTTAGTTTTCATACTTAACGATCCCAGTAAGCTTCTTCTAAGCTGTCCTCACGCTCTGGAAGGCTACGAGTTAAGCGTGGAGAGTGCTGCTTGAGCACTTCGTAGCTTACACGGTTTGCGTATTTACAAATCTGTGACAGCGAAGAGTAGGTCAAAAACGGTGCTTCATGTTTCGAAGAGTTCGGCACGTTATTGAGATGGTATAAGTTTGCCGCCATATCATGCAGAAGTGCCGATAAAGCCGCGTCACCCGCACCATTAGTATTTTTAATCTCTAACGGGCCGCCTAAATAAGGGCCGATATGAGAATAGGTTTTCACTGGTTGTTTACAATCTGACTTACGCATCGCACGGCTAAATTCAAACTTGTTGAACTCAGCAATTTTACCCGGTAGTAGCGGGTGATCGGTTTCGCGCTTGTGCTCTTCGTCAGTGTAACCCGCCATGTAAAGACCAATTGGACCGGCTGTGCACAACACCAAATCAACCCAATCTAATGCTTTGTCAGCGGCGAGCAGTGGATCTTTTTCACCCGTCAGTGCTTCACCTTCTTCCTCATTCATCGCAAGAATGGTGACATTGTCACGGATGTAGTTTTGCCAGAACTCTTCGTTACCCTCGATAACATACTTAGTCCCAAGCGTAAGAACAACAGGAACGTTATGTTTTTTCGCATGTTCTACTGCGCGAGCAACGGCTTTTGGCATTGGGTCGCCTGTTTTACCGCGCATCAAGTAGGAGGACACCACTAGCGCAGAGGCTTTTTCAAACACGCTTTCTGGAACACTTTCAGGCTCTAGCTGGTTCATGTGACCTTCACTGATGGCGAACGTTCGCTCACCACAAGAGGTGATGAGGGTGTAACAACGACCAATCGGGCCATCTACTGTTTGTAGATGATTTAGGTTCATGCGCGATGATGTGCGGCAAAGGTAACGGTATGCGTAAGAGCCCACCTCAATGTTCTTCGACATGACACCGAGCAGCACAGATTTGCTATCAGCGAGCACTGAGTAGTTGTGAAGGGTGTTACCAATGGTGTCACCTGGGAATTGGTGAGTAATTAATTCACGATCTACTAGCTCCTTGTATAGAGCGTCAGCTACATGCTGTTCGACAACTAATGAGTGACCTTTACTCAGGTTGTATCTTTCAAGGAAGGCATCATCCACTTGCGCTTCAATATCTACGATGGTTTGCCCAACACCGACAATCGTAGGGCGGTGCAGCTTCTCTTTGTCATCATGCATTTGATTCATGAGTGGATCACGAGCTTGCGTAGGGAAGTAGTGCTTTGATTTGCGTTGGCCTGGAAATTTCATAATACAGGAGGTAGTAGAAAACGGGTTGTGAATACTATCACAAAATATTTGAGCACGTTGCAAAAGTTGCAGTGTATTCACGCGATTTTGATTTAAGTTTAGCCGATTTAAACTTCTTCGTTTGAAAGTTGCACAGGTAAGTTTGTCATGATCACCTGTGCAAGCGCGCTATTTCGTTTCTTCGGTCACGGCGCCGTACGCTTGTGTGCCCCATAACGGCACGGTAGATAAGCTGTGCTTGAAGCTGCCTTCCGTCTCTTTTGTCGTGTAAGAGAGGTAAAGTAGTGTTTGATTTTTCGGATCGTAAATGCGGCGTACCTTCATGGTTTTGAAGAAGATACTCTTGGATTTCTTAAATACGACTTCACCTGATGAGCTCTTATCAATTTTTGCAATCATCTCTGGCGTAATATCACCGGTTTGTCGACACGAGATAGAACTGTCACTTGGGTCCGATAGGCTAAGATTGGCTTCGATAGAGGCGATGTGACAGGTGACACCCGTGACTACCTCATCTTGAAGTGAGCTGATTTTGATATCCTTGAGGGTAAAAATGCCCAATGAAACGTCGCCAACGTTGTCGCCACCACAACCGGCGAGTAGCGTTGCTAGGCCTGTTGCTAGAAGTCGTTTTTTCATTATTTGTCCTTATATGCTTTAGCGCTCAATAAACGGATGCAACGGTGTTTGATAGGCCGATAACTGGTAAATTTTTCATCATGTTACGTTCCGTTACCTGTTTTTCATCAGTGTAGCCCAAGTTTTATTGGGTTTACACCAAATTGCCTTGAGGCACGGCGTTTAGATGCGTATGCTTGAACTCAATCAGTACAATACAAGGACCATCGATAGCATGGACACCCTTCCAGCGATAGTCATCGCGAAAAATGATTGGTTGCATAATCAAGTTGAAGTGGAGTATCCCACCAAAGAGAGTCTCAAAGGCCGAGAGCTGTATTTTAGTCGATACAACACCTCTCAAGTTCTGTCGATTGATGAGGTTGCGGGTGAAGCTTCATTGCCTGCCGATTCAATCTATCTTGTCGATTTTCACCGTTTGACAGTAATGTTTTCTTTACTTCAAGCGAAATTGTGGCCATCTCAAGATGACCAAGATTTGATTCTGGAATTCTTATCTCAAATTATCTATTCCGAACCCTGTGAGCTTTATCTCGCCTTTGCTGATGGCGCACCCATTGGGGCAGGTTTGGTTACCCAAACCGAGCAAGGCTGTTTGATTTCCGATATTTCGTGTGAATCGTCACTAAGTAGCGGTGACTTCGCCGTGAGTCTCGCGACAAAGCTTGGAGAGCAAGGCGTTCAAGTGACCGATGTGGAGATATAGAGATGAGTAGTGAGTATGGCATGGTGCTCACCACTGTTGAACCCGGTGACGAGCAGGTAATTATCGATAGTTTGTTAAACCAACAACTCGCGGGTTGCATCCAGGTGCTCCCTATCGACAGCCACTATGTTTGGCAGGGCAAAATCTGTAACGATAAAGAATCACTTTTGGTGATTAAAACTCGCCTTTGCCTCTACCCAAAGGTGGAACAAGAGATTCAACGAGTTCATCCCTACGATGTTCCCCAGATTGTTATGGTTCCGTTTGTGGAAGGCTTTAACCCTTATTTGACCTGGCTTGGTGAACAAACGCAAGGTGGTGAATAGCCATATTGTGAACGAGATTAGTTTACCCATGAAGGCGTCTTTCTAAGTCGCTCCATATCCCTTTGATGACCCCGCGGCAAAATCCTAGTCATTTTTATCGTTGCCTACCATCTCGGTATACCGCTCTTATCTATTATTGATAATCAGACCAATAAGTTAGATGATCATATCTCGATTATTCCTATACTTACCAGTAGACACGGTTAATTTTGTAAGAGAGTCACTTTGACAAACGATGCAGTAATACATGGTGGTTCCGAAATGGAGAACCCCTTGGTTTGGCCGATTTATGAAGTGCTCAAGCGCCAACCCGATAATTGGAAAGTACATACCCTAGCAGGAGAGCTCCAGCAGCAGGGCTTAGTCCCCACATTAGATGAATGCAGTGAAAAAGACCTTTTTAAGCGTAATTATTTGATGATGAACGCACTGTATCAGCTTCAAGCGCTGCTATACCCGGAGAGATGGTTGCAGGTTCAAGCAATGGATATACAACTGACGTATGTGAGCTGTGAATGCTGTATCGATTTGAATGATCCTTTACGCGATTACTATATGGATTGGTCCCATTATGAGGCGGAAGAGGGGGAGGTGAAGCGTCTGCTGAATGAGTTTTGGCAGCGTTATTCTCGATTTATTGGTAAGGCCAAAGAGACAACGATTGAGGGTAGGCAGCATGCTTTGCAACTGTTTGATCTTGACGCTGATGCCGATTCACAGGCGATCAGAAAACGCTGGCGAGTGTTGGCTCTAAAGTGGCACCCAGATAGAGCGTCTGGGGATGCAGAGACGTTCCGTGTACTGTGCGAAGCTTGGAATGTGTTGCGCGCATAATAAAAGCGGCTGATACCGAGTATATGATAGGTAAAGCCGCTTTTAACTTGAACTAGGTTTGGGTTAACCTTTGAATTGCGCTTTACGTAGACGGTTTAGCGTTGCCATAGCATCAACGACACGCGGTTTAGCAATGTCACCCTGCACAGGCATGGTCTTGTACCAATCACCCTGCAGTGCATCCGCCATCTCTTTGGCTGGCACATTTGACCAACCTGGTAGTTGTGCGATTTGCATCATAAGCCAACCAATGGCGTTCACTTCACTGCCAGATTCAAGCTGTTCAAGTGCTTGGATATCAATAAACTCTTTACCAAAACGCAGTGTATCCGTGCCCTTGGCGGTAATACGGTATTTACCGTCTGCCAGGGTTTTCTGTAGTGCTAGACGACTGCAGCTACGAGGTTTAAATGTAGCCAGCTCAGACTCGCTCTCATTCACACGCTGAGTTGGGTGTTGCACGATCACTTCTTGCGCTTTTTGCGTCAGGTCTTGTGCTTGGTAATCGTGCATTTGAATCACGGTATCTGCGACATCAAGGTAGTCGCCGGAGCCACCCATGACGATGATCGATGAGATATCCAGTGATTCACTCAGCTGTCCAATTCGGTCTACTAAAGGAGTGATCGGCTCATCGCCCTTGCTAACGAGTGCCTGCATTCGCTCGTCACGAATGAGGAAGTTAGTTGCAGAGGTATCTTCATCAATCAGCATTGCAGATGCGCCTGCTTCGATAGACTCTTGAAGCCACGCTGCTTGAGAAGTAGAGCCAGAAGCATCTTGAGTAGAGAAGTTCGCCGTGTCTTTACCCATAGGTAGATGATTGATGTAGTTCGATAGGTTTAAGTTATGAACGCAGCGACCATCTTCCGCCTTAATCTTAACCGCATCGCGATCGGTCACGACATATTCACGGCCATCGCCTGGAATATGGTTATAGATAGAGCGTTCGACTGCGTTAAGCAGTGTTGATTTACCATGGAAGCCACCACCAACAATCAACGTGATGCCTTTTGGAATACCAAGACCAGTCACTTGCCCTTTGTGAGGCGCGTTTAGCGTGACTTGTAGCGACTCTGGAGCTACAAAATCAACCGCATCGCGCATTGGTAGATCGCTATTGCCCGCAAAGCGAGGGAGAATGCTGCCGTTCGCCACAAACGCAATCAGCCCTTTGTCTTTAAGTTGCCTACGAATAGCATCTTGGTCTTCGATTACTTGGCAGTGCTGGTGCAGTTTTTCCATATCCAGTTCGCGCTCAAGCGTGGACTTGCGAATAAACTTAGGTAGGTGGAACGTCAGCATGTTTATCGCACGCTTACCGAGAATGGTTCGACCTTCCGCAGGTAGGTTCACACGAAAACGAATCTCAATGCCTTCTTCGGTAAACAACACCGCCGTTGAATCCAACACGGTCTGACCTGTTAGGGCAATATCGATGTCATTCTCTTGTTTGGCATAAAAAGCGAATTGGCGAGCAATGAAGTCCCTCGCAGCCACTTGATAGCTCGCAGAAGCTTCGCGCAGATCTTCAAGGCCTGTCACTGACCAAGGGCGAATAGCACGCACTCTTGAGGCTGAAGCGTGAGAATCACCTTGTACGTGGTCAATGTGTAGCGTGAAGTCTTTAAAGTCGTACTCGCCTTTGATTTGTTGATACGCACGGTAGTTCTGACGCTCAATTTTCTTAAGTGTTGCCGTTAAGTGGTCCATAACTGAATATTCGCTTTATAAATAGTGGCGCGATTATAGGAACCACCGCGACTTGAGTAAAGGGTCACAGCTCTATTTGTCTAGGATTGAGCCTTTGTGGGCTCTGCTTTAGCAAGTGCAGCTCAAACTGGTCATAGGGCATTGGTCTGCCATAGAAATAACCCTGGCCGACGTCGCCCCCCTCGCTAACCAAAAAATCCTCATGCTGTTGTGTCTCAACGCCTTCGACGGTCACTTTGAGAGCAAGCTTTTTTGCTACATGTATGATGGAACGTACGATCTCTTTATCTTGTGCGCTTTCCTCTATCTGATTTAGGAAGCTTTTATCGATCTTAATGGCATCAAAAGGGTATTTTTTTAGGTAACTAAACGAGGCATAGCCGGTGCCAAAATCATCTAGCGATAAGGTGATGCCTAGTTGCTTGAGTTTGTGTAGAGTCTCGAAGGCAAGTACCTCATCTGAAATCAGTCCACCTTCGGTGATTTCAAGCTCTATGCATTCCGGAGGAACGTGACACATTTCAAGTAGCTCTTGAACTTGCCGAGCGAAGTAAGGGTTTCTTAATTGCACTGAGGATACATTGATGGCAACAGAAAAATGGCTCACTAATTTGTTCCATTGTGCCGCCTTTTCAATAGCGGTGCGGAGGACGAAATTACCCAACTCGAAGATCAATCCATTTTGTTCAGCCAGTTTAATCAGTCCTTCGTTGGAGATATCACCGAGCACTGGATGCTTCCAGCGAAGTAGCGCTTCGGCACCAACCCAACGGTGCGAGTCAGGATCGACTTTAGGTTGAAAGTAGAGCAGCAGATCATCGTTTCTCACGGCTTGCAGTAGATAACTCTCTTGTTTGTTTAGGTTACATACGATGTCTGAGTCGGAGCTTTGATAGAAACTGTACTTGTGTCCAGAGTCTCTGCTCGAGAGTGCAGCCTCAGAAGCAAAGGTCAGCAGTTGGGGGGCGTCTAGGCTCTCTGATGAAGTTGCAACACCAATGTGTGCATGCAGGTGTACCGATTCATTACCAATGATAAACTCATCAAGACAAAGGTCAGAAATACTGTGACAGACTTGCTGAAGAAAAAGGTCATCTTCAACATTGTGAAGAATCAGAACAATCTCACTTGATGTTGGCCGTGCTGTATTTGTATCGCTCGGTAGGAGGTGTTCCAAGCGTTGACGAAAATCTAACAGGGCAATATCCCAAGCTACGTATCCAAATCGACTTTGAAGTCGTCGCCCATTGCTAAACGCAATATGGATAACGGCATTACAGGCATGGTGGCCGTTAGGAGTTTGAGCTAGCGATTGGCTTAGCTGTGTCTCTAACGCTTTTCGATTGAGGAATCCAGTACCAAGGTCGTGATGTTGCTGATATTCTACTTTCTGCTCTGCAAGCTGACGTTTGCTGATCTCTTTACTTAACGAATAGTTAAGTGCGGCAATATTTTTGGCTCGATTCGTGACGCGCGATTGCAACGCTTGATGAGTCGACTTTAGAGCCTCATGCTGAAATAAGGTGTCGAGATGAGATTCAATGCAGACTTTAAACGATTCAAGTATGTTTTTGCTGCTTTGGCTAAAGTCATTGGTTTTAGTGTCGAGTACGCACAACGTTCCAAAAGGCTCACCATTTGGCCAATTAATCGGCAGGCCAAAGTAGGCGATCATGCCCAAAGCAACATCTGTGCTATCGCACCATTTTTTCTCATCAAGGCGGTTAGGAATGCAAAGTGGTCGCTGCGTTTTGATGACTGTTTCGCAATAAAGTTCACTGCATGGCTTTCCAGTGTCACGTTTGTTAAAGGGATGCTTGAGGTTGTCGTTGGCGGCGATGACCTCGATGTACTCTTTAGGGATTCGGGTGATAAGGGCTGACGGAACGCCAATAAGTTCGGCAGATAGGTTAACTATTTTCTGCCAACTCGCTTGTATACTGGAGGGGATGACGACTTCCGCTGTGTTGACCTTCGACATTTAGCTTTTCCTTAGCCGCCTATTTGGGATTCCTAGCAGTTAATCCCAGACCATTGATTTTATATTAGTGTGTTTATCACCCTCTTAATGTGATACTGGCGTAAATCTCTCTTTTAATAATCAGAGTCTTATAAATGACACAGTTGAAATTGAGGACAGTGATGGAGTCAATTATGATGTTTGATGCTTATAGTGGCGATAAAAAAATGACGCCGAATCGACGTCATTTTAACGAGTTCGTTGAGTGAGCTAATACCTAGCTCTCTAGTGTGTATTGGCTTAGTTCAACGGGTAGACTGTAGTCAATATTTTCATAGCCAAATCCATTGAGTTGCAGAAACTCTCGCTTATATCCTTCGTAGTCACCCAGTTGCTTAAAGTTATTTTCATCCATCTCTTTCACAAGCAGGGAGACTTCTGTTTGCACTTGCGGGTCGAGTTCAAGATCGTCGATACGAATTAGGCGCTCACCATCCACATGTGTCCCGGTAGGAGAGAATAATTGCTCGGTAAACAGTCGGTGCATTTGCTCAATACAGCCTTCATGCGTGCCTTTCTCTTTCATCACTTTATACAGCGCGAGGATGTATGGCGTAAACGCTGGAATGAAAACACTCGCTTTAGTGACGAGTGCTTTACATACCGTGGCATAAGCATGTCCATTAAAGTTGGCAAGTTTTAAGTTTAGCGAATGACTGGTTTGGTGAAGGTCGATCTTCGCTTGGCCTAACGTGCCATCCAAATAGATAGGATGGGTGAGTTCAGAACCAACATAAGAGAAGGCGATAGTCTGACATCCGTCAGCAATTGATTCAGCATTGATTAACGTATCGATCCAGCTTTCCCAATCCTCACCACCCATTACTTTAATGGTATCAGCGGCTTCTTGCTCACTCGCTGCTTCAAGAGTTTGTGGTTGCCACTGGTCAGTTTCAAGCGAAACGATGGCACCTTCAACCGATTGACCGATGGGTTTGATCACGCTGCGCCACTGTTGTGGAGTGTCACTGCTGTAGTTTGGGCGGACACCCGTTGCTAGGCTGTAGATGATAAGGTCAACTTCGCCTTCAAAGTAGGTTTCAATCGCTTCAATAACTTGCGAGCGTAGCTCTGGAGAAAAAGCGTCACCAGTAATATTAATTGCAGTTCGGCCCGCTTTTTCAGCTTGTTGTTTAAAATAGTGATTGTTAAACCAGCCGGCAGTGCCAGTTCCCTTTTCCGAAGGGCCTCGTTCGAAAGAAACACCAATCGTATCTGCTTCAGGACCGCCGAAGGTTAATGCGATACGAGCTGCCAAGCCAAAGCCAGAAGACGCTCCGAGAATCAGTATTCGTTTTGCTTTTGTGGCGATCGGAGAGGCTTTCTTGACGAAGTCAATCTGTTCGAGAATAGACTGTTCACAGCCAAGTGGGTGTGCAGAACGAGCAACCACCCCTTGAATCATTGGTTCAATTATCATTTAGAGCACTTCCTTTGTTGTGCGAAGTAAACATGCTCACTGTAACTCAGTCGATCCTGCTTTTTTTTGAGCTAGGGCATTAAAGTGGATAAAAAGGTTCCAATTCGTTGGCGATAAACTCAGCGATCCAAGGCTGAGCGGCTGGCTTAGGGTGAAGCCCGTCCGACATCATCCATTCCTCATTAAGAATTACTTGCTCTAAGAAGAAAGGTATTAATGGCGTATCAGTCTCATTGCTCACTTGCGGGTAGACGTTTTCAAACAGCTGTTGGTAGCGTTGACCGTAATTTGGCGGTACGCGTATTTGCATCACAATGGCTTTTGCCCCTGAAGACTGGATCAATGAAATCATTTGATTTAGGTTGTTTTTTAAGACATTAGGTGGAAAACCACGTAAACCATCATTAGCACCTAGCTCAATCAATACTGTCGTCGGTTGATGCTCTTGTAAAAGGGCAGGCAGTTTGGACAAACCGTTGCCAGAGGTATCACCGGATACACTGGCATTGATAACCGTTACAAACTGGTTTCTTTTTTCTAGCTCAATTGGGATGAGAGAAGGCCAAGCTTCTTCTGCAGACATTTGGTATCCTGCACTTAAGCTGTCCCCCAACACTAACAGTGTTTGAGCGGAAACCGAGAAAGAAAGCAGTAGTGAAAACAACAAGGAAAACCGTTTAATCATGACAACATCCGTTATTAAAGCCAGTTCCGTCAACCATATCGTTTCAACCAAACAAGAGCAATTAACAATTTTGTCTGACGTTTCTCTATCAATAGATAAAGGAGAGACGGTGGCGATTATTGGCTCATCAGGCGCTGGTAAGTCGACCTTAATGAGTTTGCTTGCAGGTTTAGATACTCCGACGACGGGATCGATTGAATTGTTGGGTAAGTCGTTGGAAGGATTAGATGAAGAGCAAAGAGCCGCACTTCGAAGCCATTCGGTGGGCTTTGTCTTCCAAAGTTTTCTGCTTATTCCAAGTATGACAGCACTTGAGAACGTGACTCTACCTTGTTTGCTAAAAGGTATTGAGGTGGATGAGGCGAGAGCGAATCTATTGCTAGAGCAAATAGGTTTGGGGCATCGAACGCACCATACACCTAATGAGTTATCTGGTGGTGAGCAGCAAAGGGTCGCACTAGCTAGAGCATTTATGATTGAGCCGGACGTGTTGTTTGCCGATGAGCCTACAGGCAATTTAGACCAAGGCACTGCGCAGAAAATCATAGAGTTGTTGTTTGAACTCAACAAAAAGCATGGTACGACTTTGGTGATGGTGACCCACGATCCTTCGCTGGCTGAGCGTTGTGATCGCACCATACAGTTAGCGGCGGGTAAAGTAGTAGGAGAGACGCATGAGTAACGCCTCTTCTCAATCAATTCAACATCGCCTTGCGTTGTGGTGCTGGCGAGAGGTAAAAAGTGGTCAGCTTTGGATTATCGCTCTTGCACTGACATTGATCTTCGCAAGTGTGTTCGCACTGACGGCGTTGAGCTCTAGGCTGGAGCAAGTCATCATCAAACAGGGTAAGGATGCACTGACAGCCGATCTTGTTTATGAATCATCAAACCCTATTTCTGACGATGTGCTAACACTGTTCAACAGTGAAGAGGACATCACAACAGCTCGCTTAACACGTTTCGCCACCATGGCGTTTAGTGATACTCAGATGCAGCTTATTTCGGTCAATGCGGTCAGTGATAGTTATCCACTGCAAGGTAATTTGTCATTGAGTTCAGGCCAAGGAGTAAGCAGTTTTGTAAAGCCGGGAGAGCTATGGCTGGACGAGCGTTTGTTCGCACTGCTTGATGTGAAAGAGGGGCAAACACTCGCTATAGGTGACACTGAATTGGTTGTCTCTGGCCGAATTGTTGAGTTTCCTGGGTTGAGCTTTAATCCATTCCAACAGATGCCTGCTGCATTGATTCATGCACAGGGAGTAGAAGAGACCGGAGCAATCCAGCCAGGCAGTCGCGTCCGCTACAAGGTTTTTCTGGATGGACCCCAGCCCGAGTTAGAGCGTTTACAGCAACAGATAGAGCTCACACCCAGTGACCGCTGGCGCACGGTTGATTCAGGAAGTCGAACCAACGACGTGTTTGCTAATACCGAACAGTTCCTGTCTCTCACGGTTGTAGTGGTGATTTTGATGGCCGCAACGACTCTCGTACTCACTTGCCAACATTATGTGAGTACGCGTCAGCAGCTCGTGTCTATGCTGAAAAGTATGGGTGCCACCAAACAATGGTTGAGACGTTGGCTTGGTATTCAATTGGTCATGCTTGCTTCGATCGCTATTGTGGTGGGTTGTGGCTTGGGGATGTTACTTGAATATGGTTTACGCTTCTCACTTGCCGATCTGTTACCCGCACCGTTGCCTAGCTATGGCATAAAGCCTTTTGTTACTGCATTTTTGACTTGTACCTTGATCGCTGTCCCAGCAATGGGTATTCCATTGCTGCGTTTGATGGATACGAAAGCAAGCCAAGTGATTGCGCAGTCTAATCAAGAATCCAAGCACTATCGCTGGCTATTGCTTTTGGTTCCAATCGTCCCCTTTGTCAGTGTTTACGCAGGTAATAAGCTCGTTTGGTTAATCTTGTTTGGCTTGTTGGGTTTAATTGTACTTTTGGGTGTAGTGAGTGTTGTTTTAGTCTCGCTCGCTCAAAACCTGTCAGTCAAACCGGCTTACAAGCTGGCACTTAGTCGAATTAACCGCAACAAATGGGCAACTGGATTACAGTTTGGGTGCTTGGCATTTTCTGTCATGTTGCTAGCGATTTTGTGGCTGGTACGAACAGACTTACTTTCTGATTGGCAACGAACCCTGCCGGCCGATGCCCCGAATGCCTTTGCACTGAATATTGCAGAGTATGAGAAAGAGACCTATTTGGGTACGCTTGATCAAGCACAAATCGATCGCTCTGAGGCCTTTCCGATTATTCGCGGTCGTTTGTCTCAGGTGAATGAGGTAGATGCTAAAGAGTTGCAAAAAGAGGGGGCTGAAACGGATGCAGTGAGGCGTGAGCTCAACTTTACTTGGGCAGAATCCTTGCCTGATTACAATGAAGTATTGTCTGGGGAATGGACAGACAAGAATGGGGTTTCTGTTGAACAACAGGTTGCTGATGCACTGTCTATCGATATCGGAGACGAGCTTACGTTTGTTATCAACTCGCAGACATTCAAAGCGACGGTTAACTCTATCCGTCATGTTGAATGGCGAGATATGAAGCCGAACTTCTATTTCATATTTACGCCGGATGTGTTGACGTCAATCCCATCTACCTATTTAGTCAGTTTCCGTCTCGGTGATCAAGATGATGATCTGTTTACACAATTGTCGCGTAACCACCCTACAGTGAGCTTGATGGACATTCGCGTCATGGGAGAGAAGATACAATCTCTCGTCGGGCAAATTGTGTGGGCGATTACCTTGCTAGCGGGATTGGCCGGAGTGGCAGGCTTGTTGCTTATTTATACTTTACTGAATTTGAGTCTAGTGGAGCGACAATCGGAAATGAAGCTGTACCGCACACTGGGAGCCAGTGGCAAACGACTAAGAAACACTTTGTGGATCGAGTATGGGGTGATGGCGTTGGTAGCTAGTGTGGTTGCAACAGTTGGAGCTGAGTCGGTGGTTGCAGGCGTAATGATGTTTGGTTTTACTTTGCCGTCTCAGATTCATATTTGGGTCTGGTTTGCATTACCAATCTTAACCCTAGTGACACTCGCTATCGTGGTGCAAGGTGGAATGCGGCGGATTCTTGTACCAATGCGCAAAGCTTAGTTATCCACAAAAACAGTGGATAAAGTTTTGGATAACTTAGCCTGTGAATAACTTGTAATGTAACCGAGCTGTTTTGCCATCGGGCATAGCGGGATTTGAGATACTCACATCACGCAAATTTCATAAAACCATAATTAAGTAGTCAAGCATTTTTTATGGTTTTTTTTGGCACCAAAGTGACGCTATAATCGCGTCACTTCAGTAGCTTAGATGCACGGTCGCGGTGCAACTAATGATCAAAAATAGGGTATGACATGAGTGACAAATCAGTCGCGATAATTGGTGGTGGAGTTGCAGGGGCAACTGTAGCAATGCATTTAGCTGAGCTAGGCGTAGATGTGACCTTGATCGAGAAAGGCACTAGCCTAGTTAGTGGACCACCCATCTGTCATCTTCATGCTGGTGGAAATTTATACAGAGAAATATCAACAGAGCAATGTATCGAGCTTCTAGAACAGTCGATAGAGACTGCAAGGTTATTTCCTCACACATTCAATCACCGTCCAACGGTGATTGCGATCCCTTTGGAAGATCCAGGCTCTCCTGACCAATTAGTGCCCAGGCTCGATCAGGTAAAAAGTGCCTACCACAATTTGGTTTCTGTTGATCCAAGGAACGAAGTATTGGGGTCGGTGGCAGATTACTATCGCCTTTACACTAAGCAAGAGCTTCTTGAGCTAGAGGGCTGCGAGCAAAAAGCATCGCCACTTAGCTTTGACGATTGGATGATTCCCTTTGCCAATAAAGTCAATCTCGACAAGCTAAAGTACCCCGTAGTTGCGGTTCAAGAACCTGGTTGGAGTGTGTTCCGTGTTGGAGCCACAGCAATGCTGTCTCTTGAGCGAATGGCAAACTGTACCTTGTGTTTGGAAAGTGAAGTCGTTGATATGTACAAGTCGGATAATGCTTGGCACATTCAATTCAATGCTGATGGTGAATTAAAATCAGTGGAAGCGGATTTCTTGATCAACGCGTCAGGGTACAAGACGGGTTCAATCGACGACATGGTGCAGCAGCCGAGAGAGCGTTTGGTTGAGTTCAAGGCTGCCTATGTCACTCGTTGGACAGAGAACCAATACCAATGGCCAGAAGTGATCTTCCACGGTGAACGAGGCACGCCGAATGGTATGGCTCAGTTAACACCCTATTCAGATAACACGTTCCAGCTGCATGGGATGACCAAAGACATCACCTTGTTTGAAGGGGGCTTGGTCAGCTCGACATCTGAAACTTCACAACCTAGTTTGCCGAATCACCTTACCAGCAAGCTTGAGCAAGGCTGGGAGTCTGATGTGATGGAAAAGAGAACCCGTGGAGCCATTGATTTTGTTGCTCGGCTCTTACCAAGTTTCACACAAGCCAATTGTGCTGGTACGCCATTGTTTGGTGCACAGCAGATCCCGGGCAATGACGACACCTTGCGTGCAGCCGATGTGAGCTTTGCTGGCGACGGTTACGCACGGTTAGAGATTGTTAAGGGTTCGTCCGCGCTTGAAGGCGCAAAGGCCATCGTTAACGAGTGGAAATTGGTCGATGATCTAGAGTCCTACAATAGTCGCTCTATTGAAGAGATTCATCCGCAGACACTGTCTTTAAAGGCGGGTGACATTGAGCAAAAGGCTATGCAAACCGCAGTCGAACGTCAATATCCCGCTTCTCTAGCGCAGTACTTTGGCAGTCAGGCTTAGCCTTTAATAACGACAACGATTAATACCCAAAAAATAGAGCCCATTGGCACCAAGCCGCTTGAAGCTCCTTTAATACACCCGGTTGAAAATAAACACTTTGACCGGGTCGCGCTTGCGCTAGTCTAGGTAAATCAACTTGAGATACACAGCCAACCTTTGGGTATCCACCTATGGTTTGATGATCACAAAGCATCACAATCGGCAGTCCATCAGGAGTGATCTGAATCGAGCCGAGGGCTAGGCCCTCACTCAAAATTCCTTGGTTTGGTGCGTCTATTCCGCGCCCCTCAAAGCGGTAGCCCATTCTATTGCTGTCTTTTGAAACAATGTACTCTTGTTGGTAGAAGTGACTCAAAGCGGCAGGACTGAACTGCTTAACTTGGTAGCCAGGAATAATACGCAAATGAATAGGGCGGTTGTAGTCTGGGACAAAGCGGAACGAGACGGACTGTGTGGAGTAGTCGGATCGTGAAATCTTCGTCCTAAAGGCAAGTTCGTCACCAGTACCTATTGAACTTCCGTTACCGCGTAACCCACCAAGCTTGTCGCGAACGACGGTCGAAGCACTCCCCAACGTGTCGGGTGCAGCAAATCCACCGGAGACAGCCAAATACCCTCTTAACCCGTTGCGGGGTAGCTTAAAGTTGATGACTTGTCCCTTCATTGCATAGAAACTCGACCAATTTTGCAGTGGTTGAGTATCGAGAGTTGCGTTTAAATCTGCACCAGAAATCGCAAACCACGTTGATTGCTGAACAGTAAAGCTCGCTTGACCAAGTGTCATTTCAATAACGGACGAATTGATGGGGTTGTTGAGTAACTTGTTTGCCCAACTATAGGCGTAGGTATCCGCAGGGCCTCCAGTCGTCACGCCGATATGAGCCTGACCAAAGCGACCAAAGTCTTGCAGCAAAACGCCCTGATGAGATTTGTTAACCCTAATGCTCATTTATCTTCCTTTTTCGTGCAGTAGCGTATCTTGTACTTAAAGCTAGTGTTCCGCGAAGTCTAGGTATGCCCTTTTACTTATGGGTTTGAACCGCACACTTGCACCGACACTAAATAGTGTATGTGGAGTGGAGGCGAGGTTGAATAGTGAGAGTGGGCTACGCGCGATGACATTCCAACCGCCAGGGCTATCACTCGGATACACGGCAGAGAATTGATCGGCAACCGCAACACTACCTTTGGGAACATGAACGCGAGGTGTGGTAAGGCGAGGAAGCATCAGCTCTTGGTTCAGACCAGCCAGAAAGGCAAAGCCGGGAGCAAATCCTAGAGCTGATACGTAATAAGTCGGCTCCGTATGGCATTGCTCGACCTCTTTGAGTGACATACCTTGTTCTTCATAGATAGCCAGATCTAATCCAGTCTCGGGCGAATAGTAAGCAGGAACAACGATCGTCTCAAATGGTTCAGGTGTTTCTTTGAGCTGAGACAAGTGTTTGTGTACGGTACTGACGATATAAGCTTCATTAACGCGATAAGGAAGGTAATCAATGAGTAAAGTATTATGTGACAGCGTCACGTTCATTGTCGTATCAGAGAGCTCTACAGCGACCGCATGCGCCACTTCACCGATGAGTTGTGATAGCTCTCGACAAGGCTCAAGTTGAAACTGAAACAATATGGCAGTTTCTGAAACAAGGTGCCAATCAAACTCTATCTGTTTCTTGTTCATCGCTCACTCCATACTTAACAAAAGCTTTCGCAGATCTCCGGCGATGCTTGCTGCTAAAGGATTATCGCCATGAATGCAGAGCGTGTCTGCTTCAACGATCAGAGTTTCCTGATCAAGCGTCTGAATCTTTTGATAGTGAATAATCTGTTTTGCTTGATTAATAATATCATCATGATTGCCGAGGACCGCGCCTTTAAGACTTCTTGGGGCGAGCGACCCATCCGCAAGATAAGCACGATCGATAAACGCCTCAAAGAGCAGGGGAACATCGTATTGATCAGCGATATCCAGTAATGACTCTCTGTTTGGGGTCGCTAGTACCATTAAGGGAACATGAAACTGTGAGACTGCCTCGCAAATGCCCTCAAAGATGCTCATGTCGCGCATCATGTCATTATAGAGAGCTCCGTGAGGTTTTACGTAATGCAGTAAAGAGCCTTGTGAGTGCGCGAGCGCCTGCAGTGCGCCGATCTGATAAATCATAAGATTGACGATTTCATCTATAGACATAGGAATTGATCGTCGTCCGAAACCTTGCAGGTCGGGATAACTTGGGTGGGCACCAATTTTTACATTATGCTCTAACGCGAGCTGTATGGTGTTGACCATTACCTGCGGATCAGAGGCGTGAAAACCACAGGCGATATTGGCCAAATCAATATGTGGCATTACTTGAGCGTCATTGCCCATTGTCCAGAGTCCAAAACCCTCTCCCATATCACAGTTCAACAGTGCTCTAGTGCTATCCATTGCTTAGTCCTTGTCGCATTGCATTTGATTCAAACACTTACTTAGATTTATACCTCTTAACAAGTCATTATCATAGTGATTTAAACTGATATTTTAAAAGCAAGTGGTGAACGGCTTCAGTAGAATGTTTCTCAACTCTATATAGCTAAACCAAATGTCGCTTTGTCAGTTTAAATCAGACTAAAGACATCGATTAGACAATGGTTTACACTTTGTTCCTAACCAAAAAACGACAACTCGAGGCTAGGTTTAATGAATGTATTAGTCACAGGTGGCATGGGCTATATTGGTAGTCACACTTGTATTCAAATGATTCAGGCGGGAATGACACCGATTATTCTCGATAATCTTTATAACAGCAAATCAACCGTATTAGAGCGCATTGAAAAGGTGGCCGGTGTTAAACCTGTATTTATTCAAGGCGACATCCGCGATAAAGCACTGCTAGTAGATACGATGAAGACGCACGCAATTGAAGCGGTTATTCATTTTGCGGGATTGAAAGCGGTTGGTGAGTCAGTGGCGAAACCGCTTGAGTACTACGATAACAATGTGAACGGTACATTAGTGCTGGTTGATGCGATGCGTGATGCAGGTGTTAATAGCATCGTGTTTAGTTCATCGGCGACGGTTTATGGTGATCCAGCCTCTGTGCCAATTACAGAAGACTTTCCAACCAGCGCGACCAACCCATACGGTCGCAGTAAGTTGATGGTGGAAGAGTGTTTAACGGACTTCCAAGCGGCTAACCCAGACTGGAGCATCACGCTTCTGCGTTACTTCAACCCAGTAGGTTCGCACCCAACGGGCGAGCTAGGTGAAGATCCACAGGGTATCCCTAATAACCTAATGCCCTTTGTATCTCAAGTGGCGGTGGGTCGTCGCGAATTCTTATCCGTTTTCGGTAGCGATTACCCAACCAAAGATGGCACTGGTGTGCGTGACTATATTCACGTTATGGACTTATCTGACGGACATATTGCCGCGTTAAAGAGAGTGGGTCGTAAAGAAGGTCTGCACATCTACAATCTCGGAACCGGTAATGGTTCAAGTGTATTAGAAATGGTAAAAGCCTTTGAGGCAGCAAGCCAAAAAGAGATCCCCTATAAATTGGTTGACCGTCGCCCTGGTGATATTGCCGAGTGTTGGGCTGATCCGGCGAAAGCGATGCGAGAGCTAGAGTGGAAAGCTGAGCGTACTTTGGAAGAGATGACAGCAGATACATGGCGCTGGCAGTCGAATAACCCGAACGGCTACCCTGAAGCCTAACATGATTTAGCTAGATAAGCTCTTGTGCTCATCGAGTTTAGTTACCACTCTGATATATCAAAAAAACGCCCATATCAATGATATGGGCGTTTCTCTGTCTATTGGGTCAATGGGTTATGAAAACCTGACCACTCTTGCTAGGTGAGGTAGAGCCAAATACCTACACCCATCATTAGGCTGCCAGCAATACGGTTAAGTAGCTTCACATTCTCACTTTTACCTAATAGTCGTTTCAGACCCTTACCACCGGTTGCGTAGAGCGTCATACAGATAAACTCACAAATTAAAATAATTGAAACTAACACGATAAGTTGAGGAGTGAGTGCTGCTGATTGATCAACAAATGGAGGGAGCAGGGAGATCATAAACGCCCATCCTTTAGGGTTTGCGATGGCAGTGACGAAACCTTGCACGACGAGATCCCAGTCATTACCGGTTTCAATCTCTTTCGCATCAGCACTCAGGGCGAGCTTACCTTTCGAGCGCCACATCTGTATACCAAGATAGAGCAGATAGGTTCCGCCAAGGAACTTGAAGCCGACAAATAGCCACGGGTAATTGAGCATGATAGCAGCAATACCCAGCACGGCGGCGATTGAAACAACGGCAACACCAGCGAGTTCACCCACCATCATCCAAAGCGTACGACGATAACCAATACTCATTCCAAGCGTGAGGGCAAGTGTCATACACATACCAGGCGTCACAGAGACAAAGAAAAATGTGGGGATAAAGACACTTAAAACAGCAAAATTCATTGCAATAACAACTTATTAAGTAACGAAATAGAAAACGCTAGAATATAGCCTTCTATGAATGGAGACAATCATTCCATTGCTGATTATGGTGAAATTTCTATCGCAACTGATTTCTCGTGGTGAACGTTCTTAAGCATCAACTTCAAAGCGTCTAATTAAAGACGGATGTTAAACACGTCATAATAGGCTGATATACTGATGAATTATTTAGTAGAAGTGAACGAATGATGAGTAGTATTTATAAACAGCTCGAGCAATACCAGGGGCTCATATTTGACATGGATGGCACGTTGCTTGATACGATGCCAGCTCATTTAGCTGCATGGAAGATGACAGCGGATGAGTTTGGGTTTGAATTTGATGAAGCTTGGTTTCACAGTCTAGGGGGGATGCCAAGCCCTAAAATCACGTTAGAGGTCAATAAAGCTCAGGGTCTAGCGCTTGAGCCTAGTGCTGTGTCCAACTTTAAAATGAAAGCTTTTGTGGCGATTGAAGACAAAGGACAGCCAATCAAAGTCACGTTAGATGTAGTAAATGCGTTCCATGGCAAACGTCCGATGGCGATAGGTACGGGCAGTCAACGTGTTAACGCTGATGCATTGATAGAAGCGGCGGGACTGCGTTCACTCTTCGAATCTGTTGTGACCGCCAACGATGTCGAGCAGCACAAGCCAAACCCTGATACGTTTATCTTAGCAGCTCGGAATATGGGCTGTGAGCCGAATCAATGTGTTGTTTTTGAAGATACTGAACTGGGTAAGCAAGCTGCACATGCAGCGGGTATGGATTGCTATATGGTAGAAGGAGAGCGGGTGACGTTTCATCCCGCTCAGTAGCATCAAATAAGCTATAAGATATCGATAAGTTCCACATCGAATATCAATACCGATGCAGGAGGGATAGGTCCTGTCCCTCTGTTTCCATAACCAAGCTGGCTAGGGATATAGAAACGATATTTGTCGCCTTTATCCATTAATTGCAGGCCCTCTTGCCAGCCTTTAATGACTTGAGTAACACCAAAGTCGATAGGTGTACCACGGTCAACAGAGCTATCAAACACAGTGCCATCAATTAAGGTACCATGATAGTGCACTTTTACGCGTTTATCTGCCGTAGGCTTTTCCCCAGAATCGCTTTTATGTAACACTTCGTACTGCAAGCCAGACTCGGTTGTAATCACACCCTCTTTCGCTTTATTACTTTCTAGAAATGCTATTCCTTTCGCTTGATTCTGGTCTGCCGCTTTTGAGTTTTGCATATTGCGGTAAAGGAGAAACAGGCTGATAGCTAAAATAATGACCGCGATAATGGTTTTCGACATGAAAGACTACTCCTTGTTTAGTAGGTAGTTAATGGTGTTTGCAATGCTTTGAATGTCTTCATGAGCAGAGACGTTAACTTGATATTGGCCATTAATGATAAAGGTCGGTACGCTATTGATACGGCCTTTGATGCTGATGTCATCGGCTTCCTGAAATAGGGCAAGCATTTCACTTTGCTGTTGGTCATCAATTTGATATGGGCTAGCCCAGCTATTACTTTCAAAGACTGATTCAATAGCGGCTTTTTGTTCTTCTTGCGTCACTTGCCCCATCATTTGCACAGCGGCAAACAACTCGTCCATGGTGGAATGAGAGATAGGAGTATCACTTTGCATAACTGCTGTGTAGTAAATCATCGCGGCGATTTGTGCACTTTCATTGAACGTGACGTGCACTTTGCCAATCTCTTGGTTTGTCGCTTGTTCTAACTCAGGAATGAACGCCTCAATAGAACGACAGTGTCCACAGGTCAGAGAAAACACCTCAGTGACAGGAGCAAGGTTGCTCAGAGGCTCGGCGAGTTGTTGGTACTCTTTGCCAGCAGATGGCGTTGTTGGCTCTTCGCTGCATCCTGCTAAAATGAATAACGGAGTAAGTAAAGCAATCAGGCTGAATTTTGGAAAATTAATGGTCATATTATGGCTCTAATAGTTTGATTTTGAAGCTTAACTATCATACACCTAAGGCGATATAGGGTATACGATAATTAAATCTAAGTTTTCACTTAAGTATAATCAGTTTTAGCCGATACAAATTAAGAGTTAAAAAGTCAGGCTGGTGGATAAATGAAAAAGATAGCAGTTCTATGTGCAATAGCGTTGAGTGGATGTGGCAGTTTCACCACAGATCCAATGATTATTGGCGGCAATATGCTTGAAACCGCGCCTCAAAACGATCTTGAAGTTAAACACCCTGAGTGGGGCGATCCACCACGCCGTATGATTGCGACTTATACCTCGGTACCAACAAGTTCACAGGTAGCCCAATCACAGTCACTTGAACTCGAAACTTTCTTGCGTCAGCTTGGTATTGAATATCGTGTGATCCCCGGTGATTACTCTCTAATTCAACTAGAGCCTGTAATTCAATTTGACACTGACTCAGCACGTATTGACCACCAATCGCGCAGCTGGCTTGATAGCTTAGGACGTTATTTAGCGGGTAGCCCTGAAATCGAAGTGGTCATTGATGGTCACACCGATAATCAAGGTCAGAGTCGCTACAATGACCAACTTGCTCAGCGTCGCGCAGAATCGGTAGAGAAAGCGCTCATTGGGCAGAAAGTGCAACGGCAGGCAATTTACACGCGTGCTTTTGGAGAGAGTATGCCCCGCTGTAGCAATGCTTCCGCACCGGGTAAACAGTGTAATCGTAGGGTTGAGATTAAGTTTATCTACCCAAATGGTTAATCGCCTCATTCCACATTATGTCAGATAAATAAACGGCCTCTTACGGAATACTCTAGTTAAGGGCCCGTAGTTTTATCTGGAGGCAGGACTGTAAATTTAACAAGCATTTACTGCCGATTTTAATTCAGCAGATTGCTTAAAGTAATCAAGCATCTGGTCTGCACAAATAGGTTTAGAGTAAAAATAGCCTTGACCATAGTGGCAGCGGGTTGCTTTCAAGTATTCGAGTTGCTCTTTAGTTTCTATCCCTTCAGCAACAATGTAGATATCAAAAGTATTGGTCAGCTGTACAAGCGCATCCACGACTAAGGTTTTGCTGGTTTCACCATTGCCGATCGCACTGACAAACGAGCGGTCAATCTTCAGGCCGTCAATCTCTACTTCCCCCAGAATAGATAAAGAAGAGTAACCTGTACCGAAGTCATCGAGCCACACTCGGAAGCCATGTTGGCGAAGGTCATTGATCTGCTTTTTGGCTCGATTTAGATCCGTCACAAGAGCAGTTTCTGTGATTTCGATGTTTAACAGATCTCGGTCGATGTTTGCTCGTTTTAACTCGGAAATCAGATAGTCAACGATATCTGTCTTAAGGAGTTCTACGGTGGATAAATTCCATGAGACGGGTATATCCCACCCATAGTTTCGCCACTGCTTCATATCCTCTAAGATAAGTTGAACTGTGACTTTGCCGAGTTTCTCTATCATGCCTTTACGTTCAGCAATTGGAATAAACTCGGCCGGTGAAATAAAGCCTTGTTCAGGATGCAACCAACGAACAAGGGATTCGACTCCAACTAATTTGTCTGAGCGCAGATAGTATTGTGGTTGATACACCATGTGGAATTGGGGTGTGCCTTCCTCTTCGAGTGCTCGAATTAGGTTCTGCTCGATCATTCTATCTCGTGCAAGAGCCGTACTCATCTCTTCATTAAAAAACTCGAAACGACCCTTGCCTTTTGATTTGGCGCTGTACATCGCAATATCTGCTTTTTTCATCAGTTCATCTACGGTCGCACCATCCAACGGGTACAGCGACAGACCCATAGAGGAAGAGACGTGGTAACTTACTAGTCTGTTCCTAAATAAAGCCTTCACTTCATTGGCAATCTGGTAGCCAAGAGAGTAGACGCTGATACTGATGTCTTGTATCTGGAACAAAAGAACAAACTCATCACCGCCAAGACGAGACAAGGTCATACACTCTTGGAAGCACTTCTGTAAAAATGGGTCTTCGTGCTCTTTAGTGCGAAGCATCGCAAGATGACCTGCAACCTCTTGGATCAGTAAGTCGCCTTCATCATGGCCAAATGTATCGTTAATCTCTTTGAAGTTATCAAGGTCCATATACAGACAGATAACCTGTGTGTTTTGATCTGTGATGATGGTTTCGAATCGATTAATCAGATAGTTACGATTGTATAAATTAGTCAGCGGGTCAAACTGAGCCAGACGTACAATTTCTTGTTCGCGTTTAGTGACCTTGTCTCTCATCATTTTGAAGCTTCTTGCTAGTTCACCGAACTCATCGTTAGGGTAGTCTTCAAATGGCTTCGACGTGATACTACGTTCGCCAAAATTATTAATATCCTGTTTTAATCGACGCACCGGCTTTAGCAATCTGGTTAAAAGTGTCCCCGCAAGTATGAGGAACATGAGTGTTGAAAGAGTGACAACAATTGTATATTGGTAAAGATGTTTATCTCTTTGAATTAAAGATAGAGATTGAATGACGTCTAAAGAAACGTCAATTTCGTTCGAGTAGAAATCTTTGTTTGAGACGATGAGCACATAACCGACAGGCTCATCATAAATATAGAAGCTTCGTGCAATAGCGAGTTTTTGATCGATCTGAATGTAAGCTTCGTCATGGATACCGAGGAGATATTCAGCCTCTTCAAATAACTGAGTGTTATTCTTAACTTCGTACTTACTCATTTTCGCTAACAGTTGCTGATTTTTGTCAAAGACGTAAATGGCGTCCGTTGAGGAATCGTTAGTAAATTTATTTATTGACGACAAAATCTCATCAGCATTTGAGAAATACATGCTATTGACAATCTCTCCTTGCAGATAGTCCATATTTTTATCAGCATGAGTGAGCAAAAAGTCTGTCGCGTTTTCATTAAGGACGAATTCGACCTCATTGTAAACGCGGTCGATAAAGTCATCATTCAGAGAGTGGGCAACAAATAGGAACATGCTCACCATTATGGAGATAGTAAGCAGCAATATGGCAAGGAGTTTTGTAAAAATAGTTGCTCTCATTCTATATGCTCCCTGTCTGCCAAAGATTCAGTGTATTTTGCTTTGAGGAACTCAATCATCACTAGCCCAGTCTTTGTTTGTAATTGCGTCGGCATCAAGGATATTGCGAGAATACCAAATAGCTAAGTTCTGTTCTGAAATTGTATAGGCTTGCTTATTCAAAATATGTTGCTCTGACAAATGCAAAGATATGGAGCAATATCGCAAAAATAATACATGCATATTGCCATTGCTCAAACCTTATAGTCGACATATTACTTTGTAAAGTGTTGTTGTCGACTAATAGAGATTAAACGGAGTAATAGATTGTTAAAAAGTGAGAGGTCGGACAAGAAGCGTCAAAAAATACTTACGGTCAATATTCTGGCTCGTATGTTATTCGGGGTAAACGGCCTGGGTACTTGGCAATACTTGATTACTTTTATGGATAACTTTCATTCTTTCGGTAACTAGTCCAATAGGAATAACTACTATTCCATATGGAATAATAGGTTCATGCATAATTCGCATCAGTTTAATTTGGAACCCGACTTATTGGTCACCTATTTGTGATTGGTAGGTGATATTAAATAAGTTACATAAAAGGTCGAATCAATGCGTAAACAACCTACAAACTGTGCAACTTCCCCTTCAATAAACACTCCGGCCCGCACTCTTTCCGCGCTGGCAATAGCAGTGGGCATGGCAATGCCTGTGCAGGCTAGTGGTATATTTTTGCAAGAAGCAGTCGTTGCTAATGCGGGTACCGTTGGTGCTGGTGATGGCGTCTACACAGGCTCTGCAGCTGCAATGTGGACAAACCCTGCAACCATGTCATTTATGGGTGAGTCACTGACGACGATTAACGTTGCGTTGTTCGACCTAGAAATGAAATTTAAGCATACTGGACCTGGCTCAGATGCTAGTGATGCAGGCAACGGTAAAGCGAGTACATTATCACCAACACTTGGTTTTTTTCATGCACGCCAAATCAACGACCAGACTCACGTAGGTATTAGTGTAGGGGTTGCTGGTGGTTCTGCGTTGGATTATGGGACTAACTGGGCGGGCACAGCGTTATTAAATGATATCGATTTAGCTGTAGCGCAAATCAATCCTACTGTTTCGTATCAGTACAACGATCAATGGTCATTTGGTGCTGGCGTGCAAATGAGTTGGGCAAGTTTAGAACAGACGATGGGCGCAGGCACAATTCGTGTTGAGGAGTCTTCTGATTGGGCATTTGGCTTCACTCTGGGCACAATGTATCGTTATTCTGAAGACCTTGATTTAAGCTTGAGCTACCGTTCTAAAGTTGAACATAGCTTTGATGCAGATGTAAGTGGTGCGGTTCAGGGTGGCGTGGCTGCAGATATTGATGTTCCTGCTATTGTTGATGCAAGTATGCGCTATGGGATCAATGCTGATTTAAATTTACTCGCTTCTGTTCAGTTTCACAGGTGGTCAGAGTGGGATCATACGGTATTTAATTTCAATAATGGCGGGTCTCTTCCAATCCAACGTGATTGGGATGATGTTTGGCATTTCGCAGTGGGTACAGATTACCGCTTGAACGACGACTGGCGATTGAAGGCAGGCTTGTCATATGAGACATCTCCGCAAGACGATCCTCAGATGCAATGGGTAGACTTACCTGTTGGTGATCAGTGGCGCTATTCTGTTGGTGCCTCGACGGTATGGAATGGCTATACATTTGATATGTTCTACGAGTATGCAGATCTTGGTAGCGTGAAGTCTGAAGCTCGCGTAGACCCAGCTTTTATTGGTGTCAATGGTCAGTTCGACGGCCGCATCCACTTCATCGGCTTAAACGTGTCATTCTAAAATCACGTAACACGCTGAAAAACATTATGCCCGCTTTAATAAAGTGGGCATTTTTTTATTTCAATTACAAATACCCACACAACTGCGCCTTACTCAGGCAGGCAATGGTTTTCGCATCAGTGAGTTCATTGTTGACTATCGCGTGCTGAATATCAGTGAGCGTTCTAACAGAAACATTGATCACTTCATCATCATCGAGGTTACACTCACTGTCTTTGCTAGCACCGCGGGCAACAAATAAGTGCTGAATCTCGTCGCAAAAGCCAGCTAACGGTGTGACCTGTCCAAGAGCTATAAATTCTGAAGCGACATAACCTGTTTCCTCTTCCAACTCTCGTTTAGCGCAAGTTAAGGGGCATTCATTAGGCTCTAAAGTGCCGGCAGGGAGTTCGAGTAACCACTTTTTTAATGAGGGGCGGTACTGGTCAACTAACACGATATGACCATCAGGGGTTATGGGTAAAATCACCGCTGCGCCGGGGTGTTGAATGTTGGTGTGTGTAATGGTTTTTCCATTGGGTAGGGTGACTTGCTCTTCTTCTAAGCGAATCGACTTCCATTGATGAATAAGGTGGCTCATGTCCTGTTGAACTCTTACTGCTAATGATGACTCGTTCAATGTATCTTCAATATTCAGTGAATTAAAGCTCGAAAATGAGATTTGGTCGTTGAATCAACGAATTGACCTCTATTAGATGAAATACTAGCCACAAGGTTGTTACCCTATCTATTCGTGACCCAAATCTCTTTCTTATCATTTTCTCAATCAAAGTTTTACTAGCACACAAATGACAGCACAATGTTATAACACAAGTAGTTATCTAACTTGTGCAACCCAGAGCTCTTAGTGCTTTCGGGTGCTTAGTCTACTTACTTGTGGCATGTCTATTCCTCGTCATCTTCACAAAAGCCCTAGGCTAACACTAAAGTTGTAATTACTTGGTTGCATTTGTGTATACAATGTTAAATATAAATAAAATGAAAACAACCTCTTAATCAAGGAATCTAGATGTTGAAGCCAGTATCTACATCTCACGCGAATAAAGCGTTGCTATCAGAGCGCATCAACAAGCTTTCTAAAGCACTATCCGACGGTGTTTATGAGCGTGAACGTACGATAAAAATGTGCTTGCTTGCGGCACTTTCTGGAGAAAGTGTATTTTTGCTTGGCCCTCCAGGCATCGCGAAGAGCCTGATTGCAAAACGCCTTATCCAAGCGTTTGAAGATTCCAGTTATTTTGAATATTTAATGACTCGCTTCTCAACACCTGAGGAGGTGTTCGGCCCACTAAGCATTCAAGAGCTCAAAGATAACGGCAAATATGTCCGCCTCACTCAAGGCTATCTACCCACTTCTCAAGTCGTTTTTCTTGATGAGATCTGGAAAGCAGGCCCAGCCATTCTCAATACGTTACTAACCGTGGTGAATGAAAAGACCTTCAAAAACGGGAGTGAAGTTGAACGTGTTCCTATGCGATTGTTGATATCGGCGTCGAATGAGCTGCCTGATGAAGACAGTGGCCTTGATGCCTTGTATGACCGAATGCTGGTTCGTATATTTGTGGATCGTATTCAGAACAAACATAACTTCCGCTCAATGTTAACAGTGGGAACGCCTCAGGAAGTTCAATTGCCTGAGGGTCTTGCAATCACTGATGATGAATATCACCAATGGCTGAAGGCGCTAGAAGAGATTCCTCTCGATGAGCGTACTTTCGATAAGCTATACACATTGAAAACCATGATTGAGGAGTCACCTGAAGCGCAGAAACTAGGCGATGAAGAGATGTATGTTTCAGATCGCCGTTGGAAGAAAGCCGTTAAATTATTGAAAGCAAGTGCTTTCTTTAATGGCCGTGATTCTATCAACCCGCTAGACCTTCTATTGCTCGAAGACTGTCTTTGGAACAGTCCGGGTTCACGTGATGTTGTACGCCAGATCATCAGAGACTTTGCCCTAAATTACACCTTCGACCAACGTGAAGTCGAGCTCCAAATCAACAGTTGTCGTGAAGATTTATCTGAAATCCAAACGGAACTGAACGAGCAGCTTAGTATGGCGTTAAGTCATGAGGTGGCATCGGGACTGCTAAAAAAATCAGGGATGTCGTATAACTTAAGTGCGGCCAAACTCTACAAAGTAGGGGTCATTGGGAACCTCGTTAAGCTCGTGCTTCTGCAAAGCAATATGTCGGTATCTGACGTTGATAAGGGCGACACCAAGTGGGTGTATGTTCCTAAAAATGATTTAGAAAAACTGATCAAAGATGGGGCGGGCGATATCTTTGGCTATGTGAATCAGAAATCACAAGTGACCAAGCTGCGTTTCGACTTGGATGCGGATGAAAGGCTCGTCATAAAAGATCTTGCCAACCGCTCGGTATTAGTGGGTTTGGCGACCGATACGGCACTAAAGGCTGACGTTCATGAAGGCTGGGTAAGCCGTTGTGCAGAGGTCGGTCAGCAGGTTAAAGATATGGAACATCATTTACGTCGCGTAAGCTCTGATTTCCACGGCGCTTTACCTCATAACTTCCTAGATCAAGATATCTTACTGGGTATGGAATCTGGGCTACAGACAATAACCGAACAAGTTGAAGCCTTTAGCCTTGAGTGTGAAAACACCGTCGCGAGAGTCAATGCGCTTGCAGAGTATTTTAGTTAAGGTGACCCATGCTAGGAGCTGATAGTGTAAACCTTGCCATTGCTGTCGCAGAATCAGGCATCATTGATACTGCGATTAATGACTTGATGGCTCGTTCACAAGTGATGATGATGTCTGAAAACCGAGGTGTATCAACCTCGGTTAAGAACCATCTATTGAAATGGCGTGGCACGGTAAAGAAACGCATTACTCGAGTATGTGAAACAGACCGTTTCAAACAAGAGCTTTCCTTGTACCAAGAAGTCATACATTGGGATGAAGCCTATTTTTTTGATCACATCGAAGATGTGGTAAAGAAGCTTGAATGGCATTCTGCTTTTTATGTCAAAGCGAGAAAGATGCTGAATGATAACAAAAGCCAGCACAACCCGATGTTTCCGCACTTTTTCTGTGACCAGTGGTATCAGCATTTAAAGACATCAATCAAGCAAGCGCAAGTCTCGGAATTAGAGGCAAACAAAGAAAAAGTACTGAGCGATCTCTATCACCGTATTGAAACGATCCAGGAGATGGACGGCATTACACAAGAGGGTGATGAAGAGAGCATGGGTCGCTTGTGGGACATGGCCTCTGCGCGATTGAAACGCAGTGACGTTACTCATTTAAAAGGCTACGCAGACTTCTTGAAGAAGCACCCGAAAATTCAGGAAATTGCGACACAACTTGGTCGTATGGCAGGGGAAGTGGATGATCCAAGTCTAACGACCATGCCCGATGAGCAGTTACAAGTCGTTGAAGAGAATACTGATGAAGTGGCTGACGATATTGTTGGTATCCACCAAAGCAACGATTTGAATCGTATGCTGCCTAACGAAACCATGTTCTTAGCGCACCCAGAATTGGAAGTGGTGTTTTACAAACACCTGGTCGACAAGCGTTTGATGAATTATCGCGTTAAGGGTAAATCACGCACAGTACGTAAAGTGGTTGCTCAAAAACCAGAGCATAAGTCAGGAGAGATCGAAAAAGGACCTTTTATTCTTTGTGTTGATGCTTCCGGGTCAATGAAAGGATTCCCAGAGAAGAGCGTTAAGGCGATGGCTTATGCTCTGATGCAAATTGCCCTTGCTGAAAATAGAGAGTGTTTTGTTATGCTCTATTCTACAGAGCAGATCACCTATGAGCTGACTAAGCAAGACGGTTTGCAAGAGGTAGCCGATTTTCTCAGCTACACTTTTTTCGGTGGAACGGATCTAGAACAAGCCCTGATCAATTCTATGGAGATGCTACAGACTGAACGCTATCGAAATGCTGATGTGTTGGTTCTCTCAGACTTTATCGCTCCGACTCAATCAAAAGAGCTTCAAAAGCAAGTGGATGAGTTGAAAAGTCGCCACTACCGCTTTCATGCGGTGTGTGTGTCGAAATACGGCAATCCAGAATTGACCGAGATGTTTGACCATTGCTGGCACTACTCACCTTCAATGTTTGAGCGCTTTACTAAGCGCCACTAACTCCTGGAATGTTTACTGCTCTAATTTTCAACGTGTGTGGTTGGTTTTTGTCGCACATTGTTTTGTGGTTGAGCATTTGAGCCAAAAGTCGCAAAAAACCATTGACTGTAAATGTGAGGACAGTAAAGTATCCACCATCGTTAGAGCAGAGATAAACATACTCAATGTTAAAGCGATGGCAAATCAAATGAGGCGTGTTGGCAGAGTGGCTATGCAGCGGATTGCAAATCCGTGGACCTCGGTTCGACTCCGGGACGCGCCTCCATTCTTTTGGAACTTCTTCCATTTTGTTCTTTTAAGCTTATCTTTCGTCGAAAAAGTCTTTGTTTCGAATGTACTTGCTCATTAGGTGATAGGAAAAAGGTCGCACGACCCAGCTCACGATTGAACGCCCAAACCTTATAATACTTGGTGTATTCTCGTAGATTTTCCCATTGTATAGCCAGAGCATTTTCCCACTGTGCCAATACAACAGCGGCAAAGGCGGCATAAAGGTCACGATATCTAAGTCACAACAAATGCGATAGGTCTTATGAGCGAGCTTATAGCGTCGTTTAAACTGCCAGTTGCCAATAGCAGGCTGACCAAATGTAACGATGCGCTTGATTGATTTAGGGTACTTTTGCTCAAAGTAATCGGCAAAAACACATCCTATCGCTCCGCCAGATGAATGACCCGTGATGGTAATTCGCTTACCTTGCTCTGTAAGAGGTATTAAACAAGTTTCTAGTCGTTCAAAGACACTCGCTCCCAGTTTGTCTTCGTTTCTCGTCGGTGCGCTCTCTTGAAACAACAGATGATAAAAACCGGCATGTATTCGATAGTAAAGACCTACCTTCTGACAACTGCGCGTCCATAATGCGAAATTGAGCAACCAGTCTGTGACGCTGTGGGACCCTTTGATCACCACAACGACTTCGTTACTATTTTTACTCCAAAGTACTCGGATCATCGTTTTACCAAACTGATTCTTTATGATCCGCTGTCCATTAGGGTCAAACCCATAACGTGTTTGCTTAAAAACGCGAGGATAGGCGAGGTTGCATAGAACAGCATAACGCTCATATTGATATCGTTTTAGTGGCTTCATAGCTGATATAGATGAACAAACGGCATTTATTCAGTGTATGAAATAGATATTGCAGTGAAGTTTCATACCGATGAATCGGTGCTAGCCAGTATTAAAAAACATCAATGTGCAGGTAATGCGATCAGATTGATGTGGTTTTAATCGTTTGATTATTTTATTTAAAATTTATTGTTGACGTGAAATCTCAATCCGTTAAAGTACGCCTCGTTCTCACGGCACAGGCCGAAAGAACAGATGGTGTCACCATCGCTTAATTGCGTTGCCCTGGTGGTGGAATTGGTAGACACAAGGGATTTAAAATCCCTCGACGTTCGCGTTGTGCCGGTTCAAGTCCGGCCCGGGGCACCATCAACTTGTATTAACTCATGTTAATCACCCAAAGGCGTGTTGGCAGAGTGGCTATGCAGCGGATTGCAAATCCGTGGACCTCGGTTCGACTCCGGGACGCGCCTCCATTCTCTTTTGCTTTATAGCAAATACAAAAATTAGATAATTAACCTCGTGTTAATCACTCAAAGGCGTGTTGGCAGAGTGGCTATGCAGCGGATTGCAAATCCGTGGACCTCGGTTCGACTCCGGGACGCGCCTCCATTTTCTCTTTTTCTCTTTCCATAATTCTAAGCAACCTATTTGCATCTTCGTTTTTCAACATTGAACGAAAAAAGCAGCCATGCTATTGACCGCTTTATATTGAATTTGACTAGTTCATCTAAGATTGTGATAGCCACTGCTCAAACTGTACTTTCGGCAGTGCACCATTAATTATGTTCACTCGCTCACCATTTTTGAACACCATAATCGTTGGGATGCTACGAATACCATATTGGGCGGCAAGTGCTTGTTGCGCTTCTGTATCGACTTTAATAAATCGAGCTTGAGATGACTGCTCGTTGGCAACTTGATCAAATACTGGTGCGAAATTAACGCAAGGCCCACACCAAGGCGCCCAGAAATCTACGACGACCGTTTTTTCACTGTTTAGTAGTGCATTAAAGTTGTCTGTAGTGCCTTCAACAGGTCGACCATCTAACAGCGGCTGTTGGCAACGACCACATTGGGCGGTTTCATTCAGTTTAGCTTGTGGAACGCGATTGACGCTATTGCAGTGTGGGCATCGGGTGTTGAACGTAGACATAGACTCTCTCTTATCTTGCTTAGACTCACCGCTGTTATTCAAAACAGTAGTTGCGTCATGCAAATTATTCTTGCTTGTGTATATACTTATTTGAGTCGCAAGCGAATTTCATCGCAAAGACCATCAAGTATAGCCTAGAGATTTTGGGCAATTAATCAATCGGCAAGTCAATGAAAAAACCGATTACAACAATAAGCAGGAACTATTGGATTATGCAGTATGCAGAGATCACTGGGTGGGGGAAGTGTTTGCCACCAGCCACTTTATCAAATGATGACTTAAGTACCTTTATGGAGACATCAGACGAATGGATCCGTTCTCGTACTGGTATTGAATCTCGCCGAATTAGCCACGTTAACACATCGGATCTTGCGACGGTCGCAGCGCAACGTGCGTTGGCCTGTGCAGGCATTGAGGCAGCGGACGTTGATCTGATTATCGTCGCAACGTGTTCGCCAGACTCTTTGATACCAAATACCGCTTCGCGTGTCGCACAGAATCTATCGATTCCGACAGCCGCCGCATTTGATTTGAATGCGGCTTGTACGGGCTTCCTCTATGGGTTAGAAACAGCGACTCGCATGATTCAGGCGGGGAGCTATGAAAATGCACTGATCATTGGTGCCGAGCGTTTATCATTCTTTATTGATTGGACTAAGCGCGATACAGCAGTGCTGTTTGGCGATGGCGCAGGTGCAGTTGTTGTATCAAAAACGGATCAGTGTGTTGGCCTGCAAAAAGCGAAGATCGGTTGTGATGCAAAAGGTCGTGATATTTTGGCGGTGCCTAAGTTCGGTACGTCGATGGATAGATTTGCGTCTGACAACGGACATTGGAGTTTCGAGTTTGTTGGTAAAGAGATTTTCAAACGTGCAGTAAAAGGCATGGGGGCGGCAACGGCAGAAGTCCTATCAACATCCGGTCTATCAAAAGAGGATATCGATGTCGTGGTACCGCATCAAGCGAACATACGCATCATCCAAACCTTGTGTGATTTATCTGGTATTCCTCAAGACAAAGCACTTGTAAATATTAACCATTACGGAAATACGTCTGCCGCGACAATCCCAATTGCTTTGTGTGAAGCCGTAGAGCAAGGTAAAGTTCAGCCTAACAATACATTACTATTGGCCGCTTTTGGCGCTGGCTTAACATGGGGAGCAGGCGTTATTAAATGGGGAGAGCGTGTCACGGCTAAACATAGCAGCGAGGCAGAACTGCCTACTTGTGATCAATCTGCATTAGAGTTACTTGAAAGAGCAATAAGTCACTGCAAGGCATATAACGAGGAGCGCTAGTCTCCTTTTAGTCTCCTCTCTTTTTATATCAGTGAAGCCCATGACATGCTCATGGGCTTTTTAGTTCAGCTTATCGAAAATAGGGGGCTACACACCAGATAGTAAAATGATTTGGTTAAATTATTGTAACTAAAATGGTTGTTTCAACCAATTTATCAACACCTTATGCGCTATTTTTGAGCTAAATGAATAATTAGTCGCAATGGCTGACTAAATGGTGATTGTGGTGTTTACAATATAAAAACATAAGTAAAACTAATCCGAAAATGGAATATTTGTCATTTTTCGAAGAGCAATTAATTGCCTATTATTTGTCTTAACAAAGTTACCGAATTTATAGAGAGATTAGTTATGGCACAAGCAATGCACATCGATACTATCGCAGTACCAACCTCTATGGACAAAAAAACCTACTCGGTTAGCTTCAAAGGATTGATCGCGCATCTTCTTGACATCTTGTTTGTTGACAACACTCCGCGCACTTACTATTCAAGCGATATGTCTGCTCACATGCAGAAGGACATAGGTCTATATCGTTAATAGGTCATAAAGAATTGATAAGAGCTCGCTTCGGCGAGCTTTTTTATTGCATGCAGATTCGTGTTTTAAGGGCACTGGTTTTTGAGAACATTCGTTTTCGAGGGCATTAAAAAAGCGCTAGAAAGCGCTTTTTTGGAATATCTTTTGGTTGCTGTAAAGCATTACTTTTTGCGACAGAACTCAGCAATAACATACATAGACTGACCACCGTTAGCTTTGCCAGAAACCAGTTTAGGGTCGCTGCCGATACTGATGCCGCGAATAACAGTGCCTTGTTTGATTACTTGGTTGGTACCTTTCACTGGAAGATCTTTAATAACTGTTACGTCGTCACCTTTTTTCAGTTCAACGCCGTTGCAGTCAAAAGGTTTGTCGTCTGCAGACATACCTTTCATTGCCCAAGTCTTCGTATCTTCTTCCATATACATCATGTCTAGCGCATCTTGTGCCCAAGATTCACTGTTTAAGCGAGTCAATTGACGCCATGCAAGTACCTGTACTTGCGGCACTTGGCTCCACATGCTGTCGTTTAGACAACGCCAGTGATTGATATCTTGTGGGTCTTCAATCTCTGCCAGACACTTGTCACACAGCATTGCCGCGTAGTCTACTGTAACCAGAGATTCAGGTGGGACAGGGTAAGCGTTTAGCTTGGTATCCGCTGCACATAGTTCACATTTTGAATCACAGCGTTCTAGTAGAGTTGCTTCTGTAGACATAATCAATTTACCTAACATTCAATTAAGGGACGAATTATAGCTGAAGCTGAACGATTTTGCTGAACAAAGTCGCACTTTCTAGCATAGAAATTGCCATGCATGTGACGCTGTAACCATGGTTTAACCCTTTTTATTACAGCGTCTTAACCTAGGTGTAACCAAATGTATTTAGCTGGGAGCTTTACAATTAGGCTTACCTGATTGAGCCTTTGGCACTCGCGGAATTTGATCTTGCAAATCCGAGATTCGAGTGTCGTGAGATGGGTGGGTGGAGAGCATTTCTGGCGGTTGTGCTCCTTTTGACGCCGCAGCCATGTTCATCCACAGAGCAACGCTAGCATTTGGATTGAAGCCTGCTTGGGCCATGAGATCTAATCCGATGATATCGGCTTCTGACTCTTGAGTTCGCCCATAAGGGAGAATGACACCGTACTGCACCCCTAAACCTAAAGCAGCCATGGTGGCTGAGCGATATTCAGCCGCGCCAGATGATGCCAGTGCGATATCAGTGATTTGCATCCCAACGTTGGCCAGCTGTGCTTGTGATAAACGCTCATTACTGTGGTCCGCCAGTACGTGAGCAATCTCGTGACCGATGACGGTCGCCAGTTGGTCTTGGTCGACAGCGACATTGAGCAACCCGGTATAAACACCAATTTTACCACCAGGTAGTGCAAAGGCGTTGACTTGTTCACTGTCAAATACAACCACTTCCCACTCATCGAACCCCGCTTGCGGTGGAACATGCGCGGTAACGGCATTGGATACACATTGAACGTAGGCGTTCAGGGCTTTATCGGTGCTGATTGGCTGTTCCTGCTTCATCTGCTCAAAAGACTGCGCCCCTAATGAACTCATATCAGAATCGGAAAAAAGAATGAGTTGGTTGCGCCCAGTCGGTGACGAGCTACAGGCGGCGACAATTAGAGCAGACGCTACAACAGAAAGACGACTCCAGTTTGACATTATCAATCTCCATATTGAGGTCAATCAGGTATATATTTTATTAACTTATTTTAATATTATGGCTAATGCCGAATCAATGGACAAGTTCTATGCCCATCAGACCCTTAGAAGAAAAAATGTCGCCTCAATCTATCTGGAAACGACCCATCAGTATTGAGGTTCTTAATAAAAGCTCAGCCAATACTCTGATTGAACATCTTCAAATTCAGTATACCGAGATCACAGAGACGACGATCAGTGCCACGATGCCGGTCTCAACGATTACTCATCAGCCGCTTGGTATGCTGCATGGTGGCGCATCTGTGGTTCTTGCCGAGACGCTTGGCTCAGTGGCGGCTAACTTTAGTGTAGAGTCACCAAGCTATTGTGTCGGCTTAGATATCAATGCGAATCATGTACGAGCAAAACGAAGTGGTGTCGTGACGGGTACGGCAAGCCCACTTCATTTGGGTCAGACGACTCAAGTTTGGGATATTCGTATCGAAGACGAGCAATCACGTCTGATTTGTACCAGTCGTTTAACGATCGCCGTGAAACAACGATAATTTTCCATTCCACCTTTAACTTAGCGTCGCAACTGTTAGCAACAACAGTGCACAACAACAGCGAATAAGAATAAAAAATGAGTAGTCCACGCTTAAGAGTACAGTTTGAGACCCTATTTGAACATTTTGATGGGCAGAACGCGCAGGTGCGTATTGAAGATATTACTGAAATACTGTTTTGTACGCGCCGTAACGCACGTATTGTTCTCAATAAAATGGATGAAGAGGGGTGGATAGAGTGGCACCCGGCGCCAGGACGTGGAAAGCTTTCTCAACTCAATTTCAAGCGTAGCCGGAGTGAGGTTAGCCAAAATATGGCACTTCGCTATCTTGAGGAAGGAAAAATCGAGCACGCACTGGGCGCGATGAATAACGATTCTGCCAAACTGGCCCAAGTCATTGAGGGCTACCTTGGGGTTCAGCATAGCGAAGGCGAACAGGTTATTAGGTTACCGTATTATCGACCGCTTTCTATGCTTAACCCGCGAATGCCAATGAGGCGTTCTGAGCAGCATATTGCCCACCAGATATTTAGTGGATTAACCAAGTTAGATGAGAAAGAGCAACTCACCGCAGACCTTGCCCATACTTGGGAAATGATTGACGAGCGTGTATGGCGGTTTTACTTGCGGCCTCATGTTCGTTTTCATAACGGCACCGTTTTAACGGTTAATCATGTTATTGAGAGTCTTGAAGATCTAAAGCAGCGCCCGCTGTTTGAAACAATAGAGCGAGTTGAGTCTCCATCGCCGCTCGTCGTAGACGTTTTTATGGTGACGCCAGATGCGCGTTTACCGCTCCTACTCGCCGAAACCTGCGCAAAGATACTTCCAACCAAAGAGGAGCGCAGCGATAATTTTGATGTTGTGCCCGTCGGTACAGGGCCGTATAAAATGGCTCGAAATGATGAACAGAAGCTGGTTCTTCATGCATTCGACAGCTACTTCGGCTACCGAGCTTTGGTAGACGTTGTTGAAGTGTGGGTCATTGATCAAGCACACTCTACACTGATTTATCCAAGTGTATCGAACCCGATGCAGCCGAAAAAGAGTGGTGTGGAGCAGGTAGAACTTGATCCTGGCTGTATATATTTGCTCCTTAATCAGAGAAGCGGAGTCGCAAAAGATCCCACTTGGGCCCACTATTTTTCTAACAAATTCAATGCACTCAGCGTCTTCAGGGATCTTCCATCGGACATAGTCACAAAGTTAGGTATCTTACCCGCGCACGGCCTAAAGCCCGGTTGGTTACACCATACGAACTGTAATTCAAATATAGCGCCGCCAAGTTATAGGACCATCACAGTGGCTTACCATGACAGGCATCCTACTTATCCCGATCTCGCAAGAGTACTGGAACAGCGCCTGAAAGAGGATGGTCTAACGGTTGAGTTGGTCGTGTTTGATATTGAACCAGACAATGTGGACGATATCGATATATGGATAAAGCCAATGGGCATTGCAAACCATCGAGAAGATGCTCTGGCTGGATGGCTACTGGACTCCGGTGACATTGAGAGACTCAGTAGCGAAGAACACTTTACCCAATACAAAGCCATTATTGCAAACTGGCGATCAAATGCAGAAACCTCATTTCCTTCGCACCAACTGGGCAAGGTGTTGACGGAGCAGAACCAGATTGTTCCCTTGTTCCATTGCTGGTTGGGAGTGAACAAAGAGCAATGTGGTTCTCTGCAAAACGCCCAGTGTAATGCGTTGGGCTGGTTTGATTTTTCTAATGTGTGGGTACGACCGGAAATTGACGGCTAAACTTAGCAACAGACTATTATTTAAAAGGAATTGATCATTGAGCAGCCCGATTACTTTAGAAGCGTTAACGATTTTAGATGCGATTGACCGCCGAGGTAGCTTTGCTGCAGCAGCCAATGAACTTGATCGTGCTCCTTCTTCTTTGAGCTATCAGATCCAAAAGCTAGAGCAAGATCTTGATATCAATATATTTGATCGCTCTGGTCACAAGGCGGCTTTTACTCAGGCGGGTAAGCTGATCCTTGAGCGAGGCAGATTAATGCTAGAACTGGCGGGTAGCATGGTCGAAGAGGCGAACATCATCGCCAATGGGTGGGAGTTAGACTTAACCATCGCCTTTGATGGGATCATCCCTTTATCCACCTTCTTCCCTATGGTTTCAGCTCTGGAGAAAGAGAGCCAAACACGGATCAAACTGCAAGAAGAGATTTTGGCAGGTTGTTGGGAGTCTTTGAATGATGATCGCAGCGATATTTTGATCTGTCCGCAAATTGATTCAATGTCTCAGGATCTAAAAATTGAAAAGATAGGGCAGCTGTCGATGATTTGGGTCGCCGCACCTGAACACTCAATACATAAGCGTAATGCTGACTTTAACGAAGAGACCCGTCAGAAACATCGTGTGATAGCGATATCAGATACTGCGAGAGAACAACCGACGATGAGCATTAACGTATTGGATAAGCAGTCTCGTTTAACCGTGACTAATTTCGCCGGGAAGGTTGAGGCGCTGAAGGCTGGTTTGGGCATTGGTACGCTTCCAGAGCACATCGCAATACAACTGGTTGAAGACGGTGTGCTGTCTTATATTGATGGCGCAGCTTCTCAACCACTCGATATTGTTATGGCATGGAAGCGAAATCAAATGGGCAAAGCTAAGTCTTGGGTCATCAAATATCTTACGAAACACTGGCTGCTGCGCTAGGGCTTCTAGCTCAAGTGAAGCCCTAAATTTATGAATCTGCTGTATAATTAAGAGCCGACAGCTTTAATACCATATCAGCGGTACCATCTTCAAAGTCAATCGCTGTCTTGAAACCCAGCCCTCGCGCTAGATTGAGCATGCCCTGATTGGAGGGCATCGTCATACCACTGATTTGTGATGTTTTCCGTTTGCGGCAATAGTCGATGACTTTCATCATTAGCTGCTTACCCAGCCCCATACCTTTTTGATCCGACCGAATCAACACAGCAAACTCGGCATCACTGTTATCTGGCGTGATCATCGCGCGTGCAACGCCAATGATGTCACCGGTGTTTTCTTGAGCAACAAATGCCATCTCACGGTCATAGTCGATTTGCGTAAAAGCGGCCAGCGCTTCATGGTTAAACTCACCGACATCAGTAAAGAAGCGTTTATAAAGATCTTCTTTGGAGACTTGGTGGATAAAATCTGCGTGTTTGGGCTCATCTTCCGGCCTAATTGGGCGGATTAATATTTCACGGCCATCCTTAGTCGTGGCGATTTGTTCAAGTTGGCTTGGATAGGGAGCGATGGCGAGCCTTTGAGCTGATTTCAGATTGGTTTGCTTAATCACTAAATCTGCATCAACGATTGTAATTTGGCGTCCTTTTACCATTACTGGATGGATGTCCAGTTCTTCAAGTTCAGGGTTGTCAACGACCATCTGTGACAGTGTCGCAAGAAAGTTTGCAAACGCATCAATATCGAAAGGTATTGGGCGCTTTTGCAATTTAACGACGCCCGCTTTTATCGCACGAATGATAAAGTATCTAGCCAACGCGCTATTTAATGGTGGCAACGCACACACTGAATCTGTCGCGGGATCCCATTCTGAGCCCCCTTGTCCCATTAGGAGTACAGGCCCAAACACCGAGTCACTGTGTATTTTTACACGTATCTCTTCTGCTCCAGCTGAATCGGCCATAGCTTGTACCAAAACGCCATCTATACGAGCGGAGGGAAAGGTGAGTTTTACACGGTCTAAAATGGCATTGGTTGCGCTAAAAACCTCTTCAGCAGTGCGCAGAGATAGCATGATTCCTTGAACATCTGACTTGTGGGGAATGTCATCCGAATGAAGCTTAACGGCGACAGGATAGCCAATGGTTTCGGCAATATGTGTGGCCTCACTGGCATCCGACGCTAACCATGTATCTAACATATCTAGGTTATAAAAAGCGAAAATATCACCCAAGTGGTAACTGTCCAAAGAGACCCGTTGATTGTCTTTTAGTTTGTTAGCAAACCACTGACGTGCTTGCTGCAATGAGACGTCACTGCGCATTTCGATAGACGTAGGTGTCTGCATCAGTTGTTTCTGATTTCGACGGTATTCCACCAAATGCATGAATGCAGTTACGGCACTTTCGGGAGTTCGGTAGGTTGGGATCTTGGCTTGAGTGAAAAGATCACGAGCTGGTTTCGCTGTTAATTCTCCGGTCCAGTTTGTGAATATATTGAGGCGGCGCAGTTTGTTCTTGTTTTGTTGGATAAGCCCGATTACCGCTTGTGCGGCTAATTCGCTGTCACAGGCGGCGGAGGGACTATGGATAATTAGAAGCGCATCAAGCTCGTGGCTATCGATGAGCACCTCAAGGACATTTTTTAAGCGCTGGACACTGGCGTCGCCGTGAATATCGATAGGATTGGCACCGTTCCATCCTGGAACATGCTTGTTCAAGCGTTCGACAATCGATGAATCGGTTATGTTTGCTAACTTACCACCAAGCAGCATGAGTTTGTCGGTTGCGATGATTGAAGGACCGCCGCTATTCGTTACGATGAGTAGTCTCTCTCCACGTAACGGAGTAGGGTGAGTGAGCGTTTCCACGGCAGCAAAAAGCTCGTGTGTACTATTCACGCGCAGCATGCCTGAGCGTTTGATAGCGGAGTCGTAAATGATATCTAATGATACATGCCCTTGGTTGTGGGCTTTAGCAAGCTCTAACCCTTCAGGCGTTTTTCCGCCTTTAAGAACCAGTATTCTACGGTTTCTTGAGGCCGCGCGAGCCGCAGAGATGAAACGGCGTGCATCAGTAATGCTATCGATATAGAGAATAATTGCCTGGGTTTTGCTATCAATCGACAGGGTATCAAGCAGTTCGTCAAATCCTATATCAGAGCCATTACCTAATGAGATAAATGCCGAAAATCCAATGGATTGTGCATTGGCCCAATCGAGAATCGTGGTACAAATCCCTGCAGATTGAGAGATAAATGCAATAGAGCCCCTTTGTGCTGGTATGGGGGAGAAGGACGCGTTGATGCCAAGCCAAGGTAGAATAATACCAAGGCTATTTGGACCAAGAACACGAATGTTATGTCGTTGAGTCTCTTTTTTAAGTGTCTCCACCAACGCTGAATCATTGTCATTAAAGCTGGTGGCCAGAATGACCATACACTTGGTGTTTTTTACTGCGAGTTTTGGGACAAGCTCTACGTTGATGCTGTTTTTTGTGCACATGATGGCGAGGTCAGGTTCAAAGGGCAGGTCGTCAATAGAGGAATAGGCGAGAACACCCTGCACAGATTTGTGCTTATTTGAAACCGGAAGAATAACGCCCTTAAATCCGGCTGAGAGCAGGTTACTCATAACAATATAACCAGCACGTCCTGGCGTGTTTGAAGCACCGATAACCGCAATGGTGTTTGGGCGTAATAAACTCTCCATTGAATGCATAATGACCTCTTATTTGCCCCATAGTTTGTATGAAGAATAAGCGCTAATGCGACCCCTCGCTATCATTACACTGAGCAATGTGTGTTAGTTCACAATCTATTGTTATTTAATAAAATAGTTTCCTTGATTCTGTCACGTTAGAGGGGCATGATTAGGGCACTGAAAAGGATAGTTATTCGAGTTTTCCCATGAAAAAAATTCTACTGATAAGTTTGACCTCTTTGCTAGCTGCGTGTGCATCTGATACTTATATGACGGATGTTAAGTCTGAGTCATTTAAAGAGGACTACACGGTATCCAAAGAAGTCGCGATCAAAGAAGTAGAAGCGAAGTCTGCCAACGAAGAGCGAGTGGTTAAAATGGCTCCGGCTCAGCAAGAGCAGAAGAAAGTTGTTAAAATGCAGCCTGAGCAGCAGAAAAAGCCAGTTGTGATTACAGCGCCAAGCGAAAAGCAAAAGGCGATGAACCCAAGATATGGTTTTACTATTCAAGTTGCAGCGGTGGGTACTCAGGCAAAAGTGGACGAATTTGCACGTCAACTTCCAGCAACGGGACAGCCTGTTTGGGAGAACTACAAAGTCGTAAACGGTACGAAGTGGTACACCGTGCTTTACGGTGACTACGCGACAAGAAAAGATGCAGCGAAAGCCGCGTCACAATTGCCGAGTGGTATTCGCTCACTAAAACCTTTCGTGAAAAGCATCGATGAGATTAAGAATTCCGCTTATCCGACATTGAACAAGTTAAACTGATACTGAGAGTTGAAAGATTAAGGGCCTGCGGGCCCTTTGTTGTATTTTAAGCCCGAGAAGTGGTGATAAAACAGCCACACTCTCAAGAGAGTTGGATTTTAATCACTATCTGACATACCTTTGGCCTAAAATCCCTATTATCATAGACGAACAATAGCATTGACTAGATTGAATTATGACTGAGCAGAAAACAATATTACTTTTATGCGGCGGTGACTCTTCGGAGCATGAGGTGTCGTTAGTTTCCGCAGCTTATCTTAAAGCACAGCTAAGCCAGAACGATAATTACACCATTTGTGTGGTAGAGATAAAAGATGGCGTTTGGATCAATGAGTCAAAAGAAATTGTCTATTTAGACACAGCAAACAAAACACTGGTGGGCGAGAATAAATGTTGGAACGTCGACTATGTCGTGCCATGTATTCACGGTTACCCAGGAGAAACGGGAGATATTCAGTCTCTATTTTCTATGGCAAACATTCCGTTCTTGGGTTGTGGCGCCGAAGCCAGCGCAAATAGTTTCAACAAAATCACCTCGAAATTGTGGTACGACGCATTAGGCGTACCAAACACACCCTATGTTTTCTTAACTGAAAATAGTGCCGATGCGGTGGAACATGCAGAGCAAGCATTTGACAAATGGGGCACTATCTTTGTCAAAGCCGCGTGCCAAGGTTCATCGATCGGATGTTACAAGGTAACATCAAGGCAAGAGGTGTCAAAGGCAGTTCAGGATGCATTCGGGTACTCGAAGCAGGTTTTGGTCGAGAAAGCGGTTAAACCTCGTGAGCTCGAAGTCGCCGCTTATGAATACAAGGGCGAGTTAGTGATCACAGTCCCTGGCGAGGTAAAAGCACCGAGCGATGTCTTCTACACTTACGAGGAAAAGTACGGTACTGATAGTCATTCGACCACAGATGTGGAAGCAACAGATCTTTCAAAGGATCAAATTGCAGCAATTAAAAAGTACTCTGCCACAGTATTTAAACATATGGGCCTAAGACACTTATCTAGAATCGATTTCTTTCTAACGGAAGATAATGAAATTTACCTCAATGAGGTCAACACGTTCCCAGGTATGACCCCAATTTCTATGTTCCCAAAAATGGTAGAACATTCAGGGGTGAGTTTTAGCGACTTTTTAACAGATTGCATTAATACTAGTTTTGCTTGAGTTGGGTAACCCATTGTTTCTTGAATGAGTAATCTTGGTCATTGAATTAGATGTCTCAAAACGGTAACAAAGAGGGCTATTTTCGCCGTTGAAAGGCTTCCATTTGGAGTTTGAGCTTGGTATAAACCTTGTTGGGAGCTATTTTGATCAAAATAGGTTGAAACTCTCCCTATAGTAGGGAGCAAGTGATAATAAAGCGGTGTTTTATGGCGTTTAGTAATTATCGAGGTTTTAATTTGAAACTCTTAAGTCGTGAGAACGATCAGTGGCAGGTTCAGATCAAGAATCGTGTTTTACAAGGCAAGCTTGCAGGAATAAAGAAGAGTGTTGATTGGTTTTGCGATACGGCCTCAATTATTGAACCATCCGAGTTTTCTTCGTTTGAGCCCAAACGACAAGTAGTAAAAGGCACAGCAGAGAAATTTAACGGATTTGTGATTCAAAATGATACAGGCGATGTTAACGGTTGGTATTGCATGTTTAATGGCCGGCTATTAAAAGGCGCGAAATCCGCAATTCAAAAACATATTGAGCAAACGTTGCTTGCGATGAAAAAGCATCAAGCAGCGCAGCAATTAAAGAAATAGATAATGACATTAGTATATTCAACAGAAACAGGTCGCATTAAACCTGAAGAAAAAAAAGTTGAACGCGTAAAAGGTGACGGCATCGTCCGTATCCAGCGAGAGACAAAAGGGCGTAAAGGTAAAGGTGTGTGTATTGTTAAAGGTTTAGATCTTGATGATGCGCCAATAAAGTTACTGGCCGCTGAACTTAAAAAAGTGTGTGGATGTGGTGGTTCTGTTAAAGATGGAATGATTGAAATTCAAGGTGATAATCGCGATAAAATCAAAGCACACCTTGAAAAGAAGGGAATGACTGTGAAGTTGGCTGGTGGTTAATCAACCGCAGCATTAAATGAAGAAAGCGACTTGTTATTCAAGTCGCTTTTTTATTTGGGCTAAAAGTTCTTTTATTGATGGTGTGCCGTTTGGACCCTGATGGCTTTGCATGATGTTTGATTATTGTTTGAGACTCAAGGTCCAAATTTAGGTTATATGCAGCTCAAAGAGTCTAGTCTGGTTTCAATATCAACGTGCGTTCAGGCCCAACTTAGTAAAAGTTCCATCGACTTTTTGTTATTGTGATCTGTATCACGCTAAGTTTTCGGGGAATGCTAAAAAGAGAAATAGTACGGATAATTAGTTAGTTAGAAAAAATTTCAACTGGCTTGCTAGAGTGAAATTGCATTTATTGACAAATTATTTACAAATGCCACATTTCTATTTTTCATATCACGACTAAGTTTAAGTTGTTCGTGGGTGTTTTAGTAATAATTACTAACACGGGCATGGCTTAACAACTAGTACGGATACAACATTATGAAAATAAAATTACTAACCTTAGCAGTGGCAACAACATTTGGCGCACCTTCCTTTGCAGTTCAAGTATATGAGGATAACTCTTCAACCTTTTCGATCGGTGGTTACGTTGATGTTGGTGTCGGTGAATATGGTGATAGCACTGAAGTTGAAGTTCATCAGGTTTCCCCAAGACTTAATATCGAAGGGACACACGATATCGGCAATGGTGTTACAGTCGATGCAAAGGGTGAATGGGCAATAAACTATTTGAATGGTGGCGATAATTCATTCACAACTCGATTAGGATATATCGGCGCAACACATGAAACTGCCGGTAGACTGGTGGTAGGTACGCAATGGACACCGTACTACGATATCTTAGGTGTGGCAGACCAGCCAATTGCATTTGCTAATGACTTTTTATATGCGAATCAGGGCAACCTTGGCGTAGCACGTGGTGACAAAATGGTCACTTATCGTAACGGGTTTAGCTTCGCCAACGATATGTCACTCGACTTTGGGTTGGGTTGGCAGGGTCAGAAAACTGACATGTTGGTTGATTATGACGACCGCGGGCAAATATCCATTGCTTTCTCAGCACTGGGAGCGACCTTAGGGTATGTATACAATGGCGGCGAAGTCGACAATGAAGATGCAGAATCACACGGCGTTGCACTGAGTTACGGTAAATATGCAGATGGAATATTTGGCGCACTTGTCTATGCAGACAATGATAACTTTTATCCTGGTTACTATGAATCTCAGCAATATGAAGCAATTATCGCTTACGGCCTAACTTCTGGTACAGTGTTCAGCGTTAACTATGAGTTTGTTGAAGGCAAGGTAACATCTGGGACACCGAAAACCACAGATTTCGAACAAAGCGCGATCCAAGTTGAACACAGTTTTACACAGAGATTTGTTGGGTTCGCAGGGTACCAGTTTGATATTGAAGATGATGATGACAAGTGGAGTATCGGTGGTCGTTTCTTCTTATAACATCGTTTCTTAGGTATCTCTCTAGATAACGAGAGTTATAGGTTAACTTAGTTCTCAATAGATCCACCCATTTACTACTAGTATTGGGTGGATTTTTTGTTTAAAGGTTTATGACTACAAAGTAGATAGTGTTTGAGACCATCATTAGACAATAAAATAAGCTTGCACCAAATCGTTTTCTGTTTAATAGGTAGAGTGACGATGTAGCTGATAATCAGTTAATGATCGTCAGATAATTAACTGATTATTAGGTATTTTATGGTAAATATAATTATGTTCAATCTGATTGAATGTCAGGGAAGGTTAGACACATCTTAGATGAATCCCCTGGTTTCAAAAAACTGGGTATTTAACATAACACATATAATGCGCACTGAATTTGTAAGAGCTATTTAGTAATGTCCGGTTTAGACCAGATTGAAATGTCCTCGTATTAAGTCTCGATGTTCGTTGCTGAGGACCTAAACCGATGTTAATCCCTATGAGTAACCAAGACCTAAACCGATTTAAAGTACTGCAAGATGTTCGTGATCGTCGTCTTCGTCAATCAGCCTCGTTATCGTAGAGATTGTTTTGGCGAACTGGTTCAAATTGACGGCTCTCATCATGACTGGTTTGAAGGACGCAGCGACAAGTGCTGCTTGCTTGTCTTCATTGATGATGCCGCGGGCCGCCTGATGAATCTCAGGTTCAGTGAGACCGAATCTGCGTTTGATTACATGGTCGCGACTCGAGAGTATGTGCGCGAGCACGGCAAGCCCGTGGCACTCTACAGTGATAAGCACTCGATATTTCGGGTCAATCAAGAGCAACGAAAACAAGTCGGACAAACGCAATATGGGCGTGTCTTACAGGAGCTGGGTATCGAACTGATTTGTGCGAACAGCTCGCAAGCCAAAGGCCGTGTTGAGCGAGCCAACTTAACGCTACAAGACCGCTTAGTCAAAGAGATGCGCTTGCAAGGGATCAGCACCATTGAAGAGGCCAATGCTTGGCTTCCCTACTTCATTGCTGACTTTAATCGACGCTTTGCCAAGCCGGCCAAATACCCGAAAGACATGCATCGAAACGTGCGAGAAACGGAGCAAGAGTTGGACGATATCTTTAGCTGGCAAGAGATCCGCAAGCTCTCAAAATCACTAACATTTCAATACGATAAAGTCATCTATATGATTGAAGATACGGAAGAAAATACCCGATTAATCCATGAAAATGTCAAGGTACTCGATTACCCCAATGGCGAGATTGCCATCCAATATGGGTATCGCAAACTCAACTTCAAAACCTTCGATAAGCTCGATAACGTCAACCAGGCTCAAGTGGTGGACAACAAGCGACTGGGCAATGTGTTGAAGTTCGCTCAGCAAAAACAGGAAGAATTTGAACAACAGCAGAAACGCACCCGAAGCAAAAAGGCCCCAAAACGCAAAGCCCAGCAACGCGCCCTGCAAGAGCAACTCCGAGCAATCAATCCTGTCCTCACCGACCCAGAATCATTTCAGTCATCCAGCTCGAAGACCTAACTCTCCTACTGTGTTAAGACACCCTTGAAAGGGACATTTCTACTTTGCTAAAGACAGGACACTTTTAACTGGGATTGACAGAGAGGCATAAGCGTTTGTACAAGCTAGTCGTATCTAAAATACTGAAAAAAGATGCGTTATTCGATTCGAACTTGGTTACTGGTTGCTTATATTTCATTCAGGCATCCATAACTAAAATGATCGGATTCAAGTCACAAAGCGGCTGTTATGGCACGCACCATAGATGAAAGTCATCCCTGCTGTTCAATTTAGTAAGCGAAACGTGAAATTGAATTTTGTTGAGCGATGCTCAGTCACGACTCGTAAAACTAGGAAGAGCTTTGACTTTCACTTTAAGCAATGAACCTGGTTGGGCCCAAACTTTAGCAAAAAGCGCCCAACCGATGCTTTGGTCCTAGAGAGATTCAACATCTGCATTCAAATTTCTTTTTTTGCTGGGGAATTTTGACTTTATCGTTTTTTACACAGAAACTTTGTGAAAACGCTCATAATTTAATCATCCTACGGTCTGACTTATGTAACCAATTGTGAAACATTGACAAACTAGACATTAACAAGTGACTTAAGTCACACCAACACAATGATAATTTGCGATATCAAACTACCCTAGCCTTTACACCTACATCCTATTCAATGTGTTGTTCTGTATAAATATCAATAACTTAACTTGAATGTAATCCATTACATTGATACCCTACATTTATCGACTCCAGTATGTAGTCGATATAGCCAACTGACGTTGTTAGTGAATACACTTGTTCACAGTATCTAGGGCCAGTCACTTTGATGTGATTGGTCTTTTTTTTAATGTAGGTGTATGGAATGCAGACTAGGGTCAGTTCAGCATATCAACGAGTTCACCTTCTGTCGGATGCGATGGGATTTATAGAGTTGGCAATTCAATCTAAGTTATTGATTAATAGTAAACGAACACAAGCGCTAACTCTTGGTATATGTCATGCTCTGATTAATCTGACCCTTATTAAGCCGAGGGTCACCTAGCCAATTGACGTTGTTAGTGAATTTTATTGTTCACACGTATAAGTCCCAGCCACACTGCTTTGTGGCTGGTTTTTTCTTTTTACAGTGAGGTAAACAAAACGATAGCTACAGAATGGCAGACCCTAAGTAGCAGGAACATTGGATTAATGTGGGCTGACAACGTATCCGTTGGTGTCACGTACTACGTAGTTTTTGGTCTTAGATGGGAGTTCTATGTTCGCCTCTTCGATATCATTTTCGCTAAGCATGATAGTAAGAGCTGACCCCATTAGGATCACATAGATAGCAAATATTGCTCGCGCCCAGCGCATCCAGATGTCCATATAGAGCCTTGTTAAAAAAGTTAAACTATTAAAATGAAGTTTAATCATCATACAATAGCATCATACCCCCCCTCAAACACGCGTCCAATAAGTGTGATCTACAGCAACTTTCTACCTATTTCATTACCCTGTAACTAATAGTCATAGTCCTTCCGAACGTAACTTGCCCTCACTTTCAACTTATTTGTGACAGCGTGCGTCGGTAGCATTAAACACCATCACTAATAGGTGCCAAGTTACAGTATGAGTTGGCGCATGTAATTTAATTACAAACCAAGACCTACTGAAAAGCTGCTAGATGAATTTACTAACATAAAGCATTGAAACATATGTGTATTATTGGTTTTCCTTTTATTTTGCCTAGGGCTAAATCTTGCTTTTCATTAAAAATAAAGTAACGTAAAAATTAAAAAACCAGCCGATTTTGTGCTGGTTTTTAGTGAGTGCTTACTTGATGCTTAAGGTACTGTGCTTATTGGTCTTCTCAGCTTTCGTATTCTTTGCGTATTTCATCAGCAACGATCTTTATCGCTTGTGCTGTACTGATACCCTGCTCCATCAACTTTTGAATTTTCTCGACTGCTTTCTGTTGCTCTTCGTGACTAAGTGGAGGTAATTGATCAAACATAAAAATGCCCCGTGGTTGAATGCGAGGCATTATAACGTCTATTTTACGTAATGAAATGTCTAATTCTATCGTGACGCTGTCACCTTAGTATGAGCTTAAGAAATTGAGGTAAACGCCCATTGCATTCTCATTAGTATAGCTAACACCAATGTCCATTTGTGTGATGTTTAATGGTGATATACCAAGGCCCGCTGTTACCGTACCTTCATCATCACTTGCGGCTAAGTTCGTGTAGTAACCTGCTCGGAATTTAAATTGGCGCATGAGATCAACTTCTCCACCAATTCGCAGCATTTGTTTATTATCATCAACGAAGGTGAAGTTTTTTGCTTCGTTTAGATCATAGTCTACGCTGACCTGCCAAAAATCCGCAATCAGGCCTGTACCTACCGTATATTGTGGGCGCATTTTATATGAATAATTGCCATCTGCTGTGGTAATGTCTCTCGACACCATGTTTTTTCCACTGAGACCTACTCTCAAGGGACCGTAGAACCAAAGTGCGCCTAAGTCATAATTGAAAGTAGTTTCAGCGTCTCCGTTGTCGCGAATGTCTGATAGGCTAAAGTCTTGCAGGCTTGAGCTGTAACTGTATGTATAAATCCGCTGAAGCTTTGGTGTTACACCAAATGACCAGTGATGGCCAAGTAACGTCATGTATTTTGCAATCGAGAGCCCCCCTTCTAGAACACCAATCGCGGCTCCCTCTATGGTTGAGTCATTGACGTTTGCTCCCACATTCGCCTGAGCGAAGCTTTCACTATACAATTTGCCGTATGCGTTCATTGAGACATATCGGTTAGGGATTGCAAACGCAGCAGCAGCACCAATAGTAACGCCTGCGGTATCACCATCAAGATCATCAAGTGCATCTTGTATATCACCGGGATCAGTAGCGCTAATCGCGCGATCGATATCATCCAGCATGTTATGTTGGTCGTTGTAGTTAAAACCGATGCTAGGTAAAAGCATACCCACATTATTACTACGTCGATAAATAGCGGTTAGCGCAGGGTTGTAAAAGGGTGCAGTAAGAAAGTCTCCTGAAACGACTCCCACTCCACCCATCGCGTCTCCTCGCGCGTCTATAGCATAGTTGCCTGCATGACTTGCGGTGGCAAAAAGAATTGCAATGGGTAGTAAGCGTAGCGTCGACGTTCTCATAGGTCATTTCCGTTGAAAATAGATTTACACGAAATATATCGACCAAGAATCTAAGGGCTTTAGGGAAAAGTTGCTTTATCGCTTACTCTTCAGTAAGTTGTCCTTCATCGGCAGAAACGTCGTAGGTTTTGGTAATGATCTGCGACTGCTCAATCATGATTGGACCTTGCCAACGTTGACTGTCTAAAGCAACGGACAGGACATATCGATCTGGTGGAATGTCGAGTTTATCCAATTTCGTCGGATAATTTGCTTGATAGGTACGTCCCCATATCTCTTTGTATTGCTCCTCTTGGTAGTTGTAGACACGGACCGAGAGTTTAGGTAGTGGGCAGAATTTATTGAGCAATTCATTCTTTTCTATACTCCACTGGTCTTTAGCAGACCAACGAACAATCTGTTTTGCCTTGTACTCCTCTATTATGACCCAAGTGGAATAACTTTGACTGTCTTTCGTTTCTACTTTGAGGTGGTATAGCCCCATAGGCAAGCGACTATTGAGGTTGTAGGTCTTACGATAATCTGAAGCCTGGTTAGCGTTTCGGGTTTTCTTGTCATTGATTTCGCCAAAAGCAGTATCTGCGGCGATATTTGAGCTAACCCAACGTTCTAGCGAGACATCTTTAAGAGGCTCAGCTGAGGTGACATCAACAAATAGACGATACGACTCTCTTCCGGGGCTTTGTATACTGGTCCTTTTAATAGAGACGTTGCGAAGCCACGCTGGTAGTGGATCATTGTGTAAGGATTTTCCACAATCAGCATCAAAGGACTGCACTAATAAATCGTTGATATGCTCTTTTAGTGCTTGATTTTGGTTACGCTGTAACACCTCAACCATTACAGAGTACATCTCAGACAAAGAGCCTTTCAGCAGGTGTTGGTGTGCTTGATTTAGAGGTGTCGTTTCCTCAAACCAATTGTCTGCGTGAGTTATGGGCGCTGTGATTAGCGCCCCCATCAATATCAGCGGGCGGATCATGCTTTCAGTTTGTACCCTACACCACGAAGCGTTTCTATTTCCAGTCCAGGAAGTTTTTGACGAAGTTGCAGAACGTGAGTGTCTACAGTTCTGGTTGTTGGGAAGTGGTTGTAGCCCCATACGTGGTCAAGCAGCTCGTCCCGAGTAAATACTCGTCCGATATTGCTCGCTAGGAATAGTAACAAGTCGAACTCAGTTCTTGTTAACGTGATTAACTCATCTTTGTATGTCACTTCACGTGTATTTTTATCGATACTCAGACATTCAGTGGTTACGATACTGTCGTCTTGGCCAGATGAGTCAGGAGTGCGCAGTTGAGCACGGATGCGAGCGAAAAGTTCCGCTTCAGCAAAGGGTTTGGTGAGATAATCGTCAGCGCCGGCATCAAGTCCCGTTACTTTGTCTTTCACTGTAACGAGTGCGGTTAGTGCGATCACAGGGACACTTTTGATCTGCTTCCACTCTGGCAGCATTGAGATTGAGTCGCCATCAGGTAGTTGGCGATCGAGAATAACGAGATCGGCTTGCTCCCATAACGGTGCAACGTCTGCGATCGTTTCAGAGTGTAAGCAGTCGTAGCCAGCCTGCTCTAAGCTAACCAGTAAGCCGTCAGCTAAGTTTTTGTCATCTTCAACGAGAAGCAGTGTCTGTTTCACAAGGTATCTCCAGTATAAATGTCGTCGGTGGACCAATAAGCTTCATAGAGCCGCCCATTCTAGCGACCATCGACTCTACAATTGTCAGCCCCAAGCCAAGACCTGCCTGGCTGACAAACGGTTTTCTGACATGGCTCCAGTCCTTGCTTGTCAGTTGGCCTTGGTCAATGACTCTGATGGTTAAACCAAGCTCGGTCGATTGAACATCAAGACTAACAGGAGCCACACCATACTTCAGTGCGTTGCGTATCAAATTGTCGATACAGCTACCTAACCAATATACGTTTAGTTTAGCAGCAACATCTTGGTTGAGTGTAAACTCAATAGGCTGAGAGAACTCCTCCTCGAGTTTAAAAGTAAGCCACTCCTCCACTGAAGGGACCCATTCAGTGGCGAGTGGTTGGTAGTCCGATTGCAGGTAGTCCTTACTTGCCTCTGCGAGCTGTCTTAAACGGCGTGAGTCTTGGCATAAGCGGCGGAACTCGTCGTAAACCGACTCTGGTAGGTTCTCAAACTCGCGTCTAAATCCCTCAACCGTTAAGGATAAACTAGCGATTGGCGTTCTAAGCTCATGAGTTAAAATTTGTAGGATGAGCATTCGGCTGCGCATCTCTTTACGTTTGCTATCCCAGCGGTAATAAAGCCAGCCAAGCACCAAGAGAATGTTGGCGATACCTAGACCAATCATGACACCACGCAGGATATCGCTGTGGTCTTGAAGCTCCCAGCAGATGTTGCCACGTTGAACCAGGCACTCGCCCCGTTTATCAGTGACTTGATAGGTTAAACCGGCTTTCTCTGCATTGCTTTTCCAAAGAGAAGGCGAAAATACGTAATAAACGTCGCCCTTTTTAAGCCACAGTTCATCTTCTTCTACCATCATCGATTCACCACGAATAAGTGAATGAACAACGGTGTGATTCATCGCTTGTATACGACCCAACAAGGTATCCGGATGGGCAAGCGGGCGCTCTTTGATGTGCATATAGCGCTCTAGCTGAAGATAGTATTCAGGATACTCTTTTGAATAACGGAACGCGTAACTACCACCGCCTGGGTGGATAAGGCTACTTCGTGCAAACCATCGCTCACTCAGTTGATTACCTTTACATAATGCCCTAACAAAGACCAATGGCTCAGTCACAAGTGGGCTCAGTGGTAGTGAGCCTCGACAGGTTTCAGCTAAACGATAGAGTTTTTGAATGTCTTTTAGCGGGTATGAAGACGTTTGCGGCAACATGTAGTCTGGATCAATCAGGCGATTTGGGAATTCACTTTGAATAATGCGAATGTCATACGATGCAGCAGTCTGGCTGAGATCGAACATCGCACTGAACTCCTCTAAGCGCTCGGGCAAAGAGTTTGCGTGGGCATTAAGGCTTACGAGGCTAGTGATCGATAGTAAAAGAGTTCGTAACAGCACGGTGTCTAAGTGTCAGTTTGCATGCGCTAACTATATAGCCTTTACATCTATTAATACACTCTCGCGTGTGAAATGTATGTCAAATTGGCCTAATTGATGCGCATCGCGATGTAATGGTCAGTTAAAAATTGTTTCCATAGTGTGAGTTGCAATTAACTTTAAATTAGCAAATGGGGTATTCAAAAACTTAAATGTTTTGGTAGTAATTTTTTGTCTTTTTTAACCTGTGTCCAATTTTGGATTAGTGTTTTGCTTTGTCGAAGCAGTTGGTTTTGAATTCACGTTAATAATGAACTTAATATGATTTCCAAAGGCTTATAATGACTTCTCGCAAACTCAAAATTGCTGTTGATGATGGCTCAACGAACGTAAAAGTGGCATGGCTAGAAAACAATGAAATTAAAACTATTGTTTCGCCAAACTCTTTTCGCAAAAACTGGAAAAGCGCAGCACTAAGAAAAGATAAAAAGATCTTCAACTACAGTATTGGCGACACCAAGTACACTTACGATGCGACCTCAGATAAAGCACTAGAAACAACGCATGTTGATTACCAATATGATGATTTGAATTTGCTAGCTGTACACCATGCTTTGCTGCAAACGGGTATTGCACCGCAGTCGGTCACTCTGGTTGTTACTCTGCCTATCACTGAATATTACAACCCTGAAGATTGCCAGAAGAATGAAATTAATATTGAGCGCAAACGACAGCATTTAATGCGCGACATCACTCTTAATAAGGGAGAGACGTTTGAGATTGTTGATGTCGAAGTCATGCCAGAAAGTTTACCAGCCGTTCTATCGACCTTGGTGAACTCAAATTGCAATGAGTTTACTCGCTCATTAGTGATCGATATCGGTGGTACAACTCTGGATATGGGCGTTGTCGTGGGCGAATTTGACGACGTATCTTCAATCTATGGTAACAACGAAATCGGTGTATCTATGGTGACAGATGCAGCCCGTAAAGCCCTCTCTTTCGCAGACAGTGATTCGAGCTATTTGGTGGCCAATGAGTTGATCAAGCGACGCAATGATGATCAGTTCATTTGTGATGTTGTGAACGATGAAAGCAAGATTGAGACTGTTAAAGAGAAGATTGAAGCGAAAATCGAAGAGCTTGGCGCACAAGTTGCTAATGAGGCGAAAAAGTTTGCCAAGAATCCAAACCGAGTTTACATCGTTGGTGGCGGTGCTCCATTGATCTACCCTGCTTTAAAGAAAGCTTATGATACGTTGGGCGAGCGAGTGGTTTTAGTCGAACAAGCGCAAGCAGCATTAGCAGAGGAGTTGTGTCTCTACTTTGCTGACGAGAGTGAGTCTATCGAAGCGGAAGTCGTCAATGGATAGTGCACTTAAAAAGGTCTCTTATTCGGTCTTTTTAGACCCAACGCAGAACGAGTCTGATTATTTTGCCTATAAGATCATGCAGCGTTGGGCACAGCAACAAAAGCAGTTTGCTCAAGACCCTAAAGCGGCGGTCCAATTGCATAATCAAATCCACGTTCATAAAGATATTTATCTGAGTGGATTGTATCTACATCAACTGAAACCCGAGCTAGCGAAAGCGTTGGCCTCTGGATTAACTCAGGACACGATCAATAACCAGACATTAACGTCGATGCTAGAAGCCCATCAAGTCATCGACCGTGCTCGACCACAGGCTGATAAGAGCGTTACAGATTCAGTTTCGATGATTACAGCGTCGGTTAATCGTCTTGACGAGATTTGTGGTGCAACAATAGAGCAAGTAGTGAAAGCAGAAGTCGATAGTGAGACGATCGTGAGCGCTTTGAAAACCGCTCTATCACCGCAGCATGACTCAATGATTTCCGAGCTACAAGGGCTAAGAGCACTCGTTAAAGATCAGCAAAAGCTTATTGAACAGCTTATCAACCAAGCGGGTTCTATTGAACACAAGCCAGTTGCTAATGTGAGCGAGATTAAACCCATCAGTGATGTCGATGCTCGAATGAGTAATGTACAGAAAGTGAAAAAGAAAGGCATTTTTTAGCCCTACTCGTCGTATTCAGCACAAAGAAAAGCCCGCAATATAAATGTATTGCGGGCTTTGACTTTTAAGCGTGTCTCTTACTGCTAAATACCGTTAAATTGCCTTGGAAATAGCATCAACGCTGTCTTTAGCATCACCGAACAACATAGATGTATTATCTTTGAAGAACAGTGGGTTTTGTACGCCAGCGTAGCCGGTGTTCATTGAACGTTTGAACACGATAACGTTCTTCGCATTCCAAACTTCAAGTACTGGCATACCAGCGATTGGGCTGTTTGGATCTTCTAGCGCTGCTGGGTTTACGGTGTCATTAGCACCGATAACCAAGACGGTATCTGTTTCAGGGAAGTCATCGTTCAACTCATCCATTTCCAGTACGATATCGTAAGGTACTTTGGCTTCGGCTAGAAGGACGTTCATATGCCCTGGAAGTCTACCCGCGACTGGGTGAATACCAAAGCGAACATCAATGCCTTTTGCTCGTAGTTTTTCTGTGATTTCATGCACAGGGTATTGAGCTTGCGCCACCGCCATGCCATATCCTGGAGTGATAATCACTGATTTTGACTCTTTGAGTAATTCAGCCACTTCTTCTGCGGTAATTTCGGTGTGTTCACCGTATTCAACGTCGGATGAAATCTCAACTTCTTGCCCGAAACCACCTGCAATCACACTGACAAATGAGCGGTTCATAGCTTTACACATGATGTACGACAGAATTGCGCCCGATGAACCGACTAATGCACCCGTCACAATCAATAGATCGTTCGCCAACATAAAACCGGCTGCTGCTGCTGCCCAACCAGAGTATGAGTTCAGCATTGAAACCACCACTGGCATATCAGCGCCACCAATTGATGCGACTAAGTGATAACCAAAGGCAAAGGCGATCAACGTCATCACAATCAGAGCAAACATGCTGCCATCAGCTTTAACGAAGTAAATCATCAACAGTGTAGATACAACCACAGCTGCGAGGTTCATTTTGTGCTTATGTGGCAGATTAAGTGGGGATGATGAGATAACGCCACGCAGTTTTCCGAAAGCAACCACTGAACCCGTGAAGGTGACAGCACCGATGAAGACGCCTAAAAAGACTTCAACTAAGTGGATCACGTGCTCTGCGTGTTGCTCTACTAGGTCAACAGATATTGGCGCTGGAGGCTCTATGTAGCTGTTATAGCCTACCAAGACGGCTGCCATACCCACAAAGCTGTGAAGGATCGCGACCAACTCTGGCATCTCTGTCATTTCTACTTTGCGAGCGTAGAAAATACCGATCGTACCACCAATCGCCATTGCAACAATGATCCAGCCAAAGCCTTGTGCTTCTGGGCTAAAGATCGTAGCGATCAAAGCGATCGCCATGCCGACGATACCGTAGTAGTTACCTTGACGTGCAGACTCTTGTTTAGAAAGACCCGCTAAGCTAAAGATGAAAAATATTGCAGCAATGATGTATGCCGCTTGTACTAGTCCTGCAGACATTATTAGCTCCCTATTATTTATCTTTACGGAACATCTCAAGCATACGCTTGGTCACGGTGAAGCCACCGAAGATGTTGATACTCGCGATGAGAATCGCGATGAATGCTAAGAATGACACGACACCATTCCCCTGTCCTACTTGCAGCAATGCGCCGACGATGATGATGCCGGAAATGGCGTTGGTCACAGACATGAGCGGAGTATGAAGTGCGTGTGTGACATTCCACACAACGTAGTAGCCCACAACACATGCAAGGACAAATACAGTAAAATGTGCTAGGAATGCAGCTGGCGCAACCGAAGCAATCCAACCAAAGGCAGCAAGGCCGGCACCAACAGCGACCAGTTTTTTAACTGGAGAGGTTGGTTCTTCAGGCTTTGGTTCCGCTTTTGGTTGAACTGGCTCAGGTTTCGCCTCTGGTTGTGCAGATACTTGGATTGGAGGTGCCGGCCAGGTGATTTCACCTTCTTTAACGACAGTGACCCCGCGCTGAACAACGTCTTCAAAATCAATATTGATATTACCGTCTTTCTCTTTACACAGCAGTTTTAGTAAGTTAACTAAATTGGTTGCGTAGAGTTGAGACGATTGAGTTGGTAGTCGCCCTACCATGTCGGTGTAACCGATGATCTTCACACCATTGTCAGTCGTGATGACTTGGTCAGCGACGGTGTACTCACAGTTACCGCCATTTGCAGCCGCGAGATCGACAATCACACTACCCGCTTTCATGCTGTCGACCATCTCTTTGGTCACCAGTTTTGGAGCAGGTCTACCAGGGATCAATGCAGTAGTGATGATGATATCAACGTCTTTTGCTTGTTCTGCGTAGAGTTCCGCCGCTTTTTTGTTGAACTCATCTGACATCTCTTTAGCATAACCGTCGCCTGAGCCTGAGTTCTCCTCAAAATCAAGTTTAAGGAAGTCAGCGCCCATTGATTCGACTTGCTCAGCTACCTCAGGACGTACGTCAAAGGCTCTAACGATCGCACCCAAGCTACCTGCAGCGCCAATCGCAGCAAGACCGGCTACACCTGCACCAGCAACAAACACTTTTGCTGGTGGTACTTTACCGGCAGCCGTGATTTGGCCAGTAAAGAAGCGACCAAACTCATGTGCGGCTTCGACCACTGCACGGTAACCGGCGATATTCGCCATAGAAGAAAGCGCGTCCAGAGCTTGAGCTCGAGAAATTCGAGGTACTGAATCCATCGCGAGAACGTTGATGTTCTTGGTCGCAAGTTTCTCCATTAGCTCTGGATTCTGTGCCGGCCAGATGAAGCTAATAAGCGTTGCTCCATCCTTGAGAAGTGAGAACTCGTCAATACTGCGTTCAGAGTCAACGATTGGGGCGTTCACTTTAAGAATGACTTCAGAGTTCCATACATCGTCTAGCGACGATATTTTTGCGCCAGAGGCTTCAAATGCCGAGTCTTCAAAACTTGCGAGAGAACCTGCTCCCGACTCCACTACGACATCAAAGCCTAGTTTGATGAGCTGTTCCACCGATTTGGGTGAAGCAGCGACTCGCGATTCTCCTGCGAGCGTTTCTCTAGGTACACCTATCTGCATTTAGCTATTCCTTAACTTATTGCATTATTATTCTGAACCCTACCAATGACTTAACAGCGAAAAGTCTGATAGATGATCTGCTCGTACAAATCCTTGGTTGAGCTCTATTCAATATCTACTACACGATTGTTAACACCTAATGCATCATAATCCATAGTGATGAAACCTTTATAACGAAAAGTGTCAAAGTTAGAGGTCGAACCACCGGGATAAAATGACTGTGATGACAATGAGTTATCCGTATAGAAAGAAAAAGAGCTATCAGCATAACGGCTGATAGCTCTTTATTAAATTGACAATAATCAAAGGTTATCGATTCTAGCCAAAAATGTTATCACCCATCTGATCGATAAACATTTTTGCCTTGTTCAGCATCAGTTCATCGGCGTCATCTTTGCTAGCCACGACATCAGAGCGAATGAAGCGATGCTCCTTTAACTCGCCATCGAAATCTTTGGTTATGCGACCTGCGATACGATACTGGCCGCCTTCTTTAACTGGCTCTTGGTAGATGTTGAATCCTTTGTATTCAACCGCTTCTACTTGGACTGGATCTTCGGTCGTAGATTTTCCGCCAAACAAACGAGAAAAAAATCCCACAATAATGCTCCTAATTGTTTATTTTGGCTCGAGACAGAATTGGTTTCTCAAACCATTCGAGTTCTTGGTCTTCGTCAGCATAACGTGAAACGCAGTGCGCAGGTAGATCAGAGACATCTCTTTCGAGACGTCGATCATTGATGATGAACTCAACTGCGTTATTTATCGCCACTTCTGTGCTAGTCGATAGTGCAATCATTCGCTCCTCAGCTAGTGAAGACAAGAAATCAATATCATGGCGAATATAAAGCGGTTTCAACTGACCGAGTGCGATGCACGCTATATCTGCAAGTTGGTCATCGTTAAACTTTTGATCTAGCTCCATCTGTAAGAAGGCTTTTCCGACCAAGGTTTCCATATAATTATGTACATCAACACTGATTTTCATTTCAATTCCCTTTACACAGCAAGTTTGTTGATTTGCTTCAGATTAAAACTGAAGATTTTGTGAAGACAACTTAATGTACCTTAATTTTATGCCGTTAAGTATACAGAGCTTCAATAATTGATTACCTAAGTACCATAAATGAATGAAATCACTTGGCATAATACTAAATTTGCGTATCCTATTGCATTCGAATTCTGTCGTTAAGTTGTTGGCAAAGTAGAACTTTTATGTCGTCCTCTTTTATCTCTTCTAGCTGGTTTAAGATCGGCCTGCCGATTTTTTTCTTAACGATCGTCTCATTCACTATGAGTGGCATTATTAAGGCAACCGGCGCTAACTTAGGCGTTGCAGTTAATTTACCTTACGTCTTATTTATCTCTGCCATTGCGATTTCTCATGCGTTCAAACAAAGCCGTAGTGCGATGATCGCGACGGCAATGCTGGTGGCTTATTACTTTATTCAAGCGCGCCTGCAATCTCCCTTAACGTCGGGCACTACCCTTTTAGAACTGTCACTTTTAAGCTTCTTGTTACCTGTTGCTTGTTTAATGATTTATGTGTTTTCTGATTCACGAGTAACAAGCGTCTCATTTGCAGTTTATTCTGGGTTAATCGCCATGTTCGTCATATGGTGTTATCTCATATTGACTCATTTTTATGAGGGTGGCTTTGAAGACATTAGCGACACGTTTTTGTTTTCGGTTGATCAGCTCTCGCGCCTTCCCTTCGTGCTCTTGATGTATCAGCTAGCATTGATCGGGTCGACAGCAATGTTAGTGATCCACAATAATCGCAATGTTGATGCTATCGTATACAGCTCCATTTTAATGACGAGCGCAGCATTTACCTTTTTCCATGTCCCGTATATCTCAAGCACACTGTTTTCTATCGGAGGGATATTCCTACTCTTCTATATTGCCTCTTCAAGTTACCAACTGGCCTTCAACGACGGTTTAACGGGGATCCCTGGAAGACATGCTCTCGAAATGGATTTGAAGCAATTAAGTCGACGTTACTCTATCGCGATGCTCGATATCGATCATTTCAAATCGTTCAATGATACTTATGGCCATGATACTGGTGATGATGTTTTGAAACTCGTTGCAAGTCGGATGACTCGCGTAAAGGGTAATGCCAAGGTTTACCGTTATGGTGGTGAAGAGTTCACTGTGCTTTATAACCGTAAATATGCAAAACAGACTCACGAATACCTAGAGTTATTAAGAGAAGACATTGCTAACTACGAAATGAAGTTGCGCGACACAGACAATCGTCCGAATGACGACAAAGTCGGCTCGAAGCAACGTAAAGGTAAAAAGAACAAATCAGATGTGGTAAAAGTGACCATCAGTATTGGTGTTGCAGACTCAACGTGTGCTAAAAAGCCGGTTGATGTCATTAAAGCGGCGGATGATGCACTATACAAAGCGAAGAAGAAAGGTCGAAACCGCGTCGAAATTGCAAAGCCAACGCACTAATTGCGTTGTGGCTGTCTATCGATATTAAGGATCAATTGTCTCAATTACGTAGCTCGCTCTGCCATTTTTCTTGGCCTGATATAATAGCTTATCAGCCTGCTCATACAGAGAATCAACAGATTCATTGCCATGAGGGATAAACGTTATACCTCCTTGTGACACTGTCACTATATCACTCACTAGACTACCACTATTTTCAATATTTAGCTCGACAATTGCTTTGTGGATCCTTCCACAGGCCTGTTCGAGCTTGTCTAGGTCGGTGTTTGCCAATAAAACGACAAACTCTTCACCACCATAACGGCCAACGTACTCTTCAGTTCGGGTGAATAGATTATTGATGGCGTTTGAAATCTTAATCAAACATTTGTCTCCTTCAATATGACCATAGTTGTCATTGTAAGGTTTAAAGTGGTCGACATCGAATAAGATAAGGGAGAAAGGAATTTCATGGCGTCCATGAAAATTAACGATTTTTTGTAGCTGCTCGTCCATGAAGCGGCGATTAAAGAGTTTAGTTAGACCATCTTCATTGACTTGCTTCATCAATCGATAGTTTACACGCTCTAGCTCTGAAGACGTTGATTGGAGCTCGCGCCTCATCATTGCGATTCTTTGCATGGCTGTCAGCTTGGCCGTAAGAACCACCCGGTCGACGGGTTTAATCAAATAATCGTCACCACCAGCATCAATCGCCTTAGAGATAAAGTGAGGTTCTTCATGGCTGCTAAGGAAAATGATCGGACGCCAATCGTCATCTTGTTCACGAATTCGCTGTGCAACTTCGAATCCATCCATCTCTGGCATAGTAATGTCTAACAACACCAGCTCGGGGTCGAAATCATAGAAAACTTCGAGGGCCTCTCTACCACCCGAAACCGCTTCAACATTGTGGCCTTGCTGTTTGAGTCTTATTGCAAGCTGCATTCGATCAAGCTGCACGTCATCAACAAGTAAGATACGCATTGAAGCGTTATTTTCCATCATACAAACTACCCACTTCCAATTTCTGTGTGGAATTAACTATTTAGATAATTATTTATCCACTTTTTAACGAGTATATGAAAGATATTTTCAATATCCAACTTAATCGGTCTATTTGTTGACTTTTTCCTTTGAACACATAGGATCTACAGTGATTTAAACCGATATAGAAGTATGAATATGTCTGATACTCAAGCGAACGAGCAAGCAACACAGAAAGTTGATCTATCCACTGTTTCAGCGGAACTTCGTCAAGTCATTGAATTTGATGAAGTGCCAGAAGGTATGCACAACATGGTAGTGTCAATTCACGAAGTTTCTGAGGAAGCCGTTCGTGAATCATGGAATGAGCTACCAGCCAGCGCACAAAATATTGTAGATAACTTTGAACAGTTTCATGCGTTAGTATCGGTGAGCCAGGCTTTCGCTGGTGTAAACCTTATGGAAGAGTTTCCAACGCTTGATCTGCCAAAAGATATGACAGAAGAGCAACAAGAAGCTTACCGTGCAGAGCTACTGAATGAAGTGCTAATGAAGTGCGTTAAAGATATGTGTAAGCAGATGAAGAAAGCGCGCCGCGATCCACTGCTAAAGAAAGACTTTAAAGACGTATTTGCGCGTTAATCTAACGTGAGAGGGTTTATTGCCCTCTCTAGTTAGAGTGATAAATCGTTTATTGGGGTAAGTGAGGATGCGAGATATCTCGTTGACTGATACTTACCCCTTTTATTTGAGCGTATACCTCTTTCCCCTTCTCTAGCTTCAGTTCATCGTGTGCCCAGCGGGTAATATTGGCACTTAAGGTATTAACGTCATCAATTTTTAGCTCGACGATAACACTTTGTCGATCAGGTGCTTGCTGGCAGTGTTCAATTGAGGTGATCGTTGTCTTGAGAATGTTCCGAATTGAAGTATCACTTGGTTGCGTCAAAGTCAAAGAGACGTCACTCGAACGAATTTGCAGTCTCAATTTTTCACCCATCGGTGCATTGTAATATTGTGTCCAAAGCGTATGGTTGTTTGAAAGAGCCACTTGAGTCAGACCATATTGAGTGTTGTGCTCTAGTACCGTCGCTTCAAACAGAGAGCTTTGATCGGTGAAGGACTGCCAAGGGCGCATTGCATGTGATTGCCATACTTTTGTTAGTTCACCGTTTTCAATAATATGCCCTTTATCTAACATCACGATGTGTTGTGCTAGGCGTACGATTTCAGACAAGCTGTGTGTCACGTAGAGAATTGGGATATTGATGCTTTCAGCTAATTGCTCCAGATATGGCATCACCTCCCTTTTACGTGGCAAGTCTAGCGATGCAAGTGGTTCGTCCATTAAAAGTAGATCAGGCTCTGAGAGTAAGGCTCGACCGATGGCGACACGCTGTTTTTCCCCTCCCGATAACTCACGAGGATAGCGTGCTAGCAGATGTTGAATATCGAGTAACTGGCAAATCTCTTCCAGCTTGCTCTTCGATACCCTTTTTCGCCCATATTTTAAATTGCCAACAACGGTGTAGTGTGGGAATAGCCGAGAATCTTGAAATACGTAACCGACATTGCGCTTATGAACAGGTAGGTTCGTACGAGACGAGCTATCGAACAAGACCCGGTCTCGGATAGAAATATGGCCATCTCTTGGTTTTACCAAACCTGCAACCATGTTGATAAGGGTGGTCTTACCCGCGCCTGAGCGCCCGAAAATGGCGGTAATGCCTCTATTAGGAAGAGTCAGGTTTACATTGAATTCAATATCACCGAGTTGCTTTGTCGCTTTAATCGTAAACGCTGACATTCTATACCCCTAACCTTCTTGTCGAGTAACGTTGCATATACTCTGAAATGAGCAGCGACAATAGCGCAATAACAATAGATATTGCGCAAAGGCGAGCGGCTTCCACTTCTGCGCCCGGTGTTTCAATAAAACTGTACATGGCGAGTGGTAGAGTTTGGGTTTCGCCGGGAATGTTAGATACAAAACTAATAGTTGCACCAAACTCGCCTAAGCTACGGGCGAATGCGAGCATAGCTCCGGTAATAATACCCGGTAGCATGAGTGGCAGTGTAATCGTAAAAAACACTTTGAGTGGTGAAGCACCGAGCGTCGCGGCGGCAAGCTCAATTTTTCGGTCGATATTATCGAGACTCAAACGTATTGAGCGGACCATTAGAGGCAGTGCTACAACGATACAAGCGAGAACAGCCCCTTTCCAGTCGAAACTAAATACCAAGTTAAAGTGTTGGTATAGCCAACCTCCAATTGCCCCTTGACGGCCCATACTGATGAGCAGCAAATAACCAATGACGACCGGTGGTAACACTAATGGTAAATGGACAAGACTGTCGAGAATCGTCTTGCCCCAAAATTCTTTACGACTAAGAATCCACGCAAGTGCTATGCCTAACGGCACTAGCCAAACAAGCGCGTAGCCCGCCACTTTTAGACTCAACAGCAGTGCTTGAAGCTCATAATCAGTCAACAAGACCACGCTCCTCTGAAGCTACTGTTCGCTTAGAAAGCTGCGGCCAGATTGAAGACAGGTCGAGATGTTCCTCAATAGCATCGGCAATTTGATTGATGGCGTTTTCCTGAACCTGGTCATGATCGATAGACTTGAGCTTTTCACCTGTCGCCCAATAGATAAGCTGCTCTGATACGTCCGGCGAGTCAAACAAACCGTGGAGATAAGTGCCTAATACTTGATCGTCTTGACTGATGGCACCGTCGAAACGCTCGTCTGCCAATTTAATAGGTTGCGCCTCATTACCATAGGTTTCCCCGACATGAATCTCATACCCCTTCACTGTGACAGCGTCACCGTTAAGCAACAAAGTCCCAGTCACATTGGTCAGCGTTTTTTCTTGTTGTAACACTGTGGTTTGATTGAGTAGGTTCAGACCTGAGCTAGTTCCGCTCTCTCCCTCGATACCCTCAGGGTCGTCGATAGATTGCCCTAGCATTTGGTACCCACCACAAATACCAATCACCTTGCCGCCGAAGCGCAGGTGGCGCTTTATCTCTTGCTCCCAACCCTGCTCTTTGAGAAAAGCGAGGTCAGCACGCACCGATTTACTTCCCGGTAAAATGATGAGGTCTGCACCTGCCAAGCTGCCACCTTTGCCGATATATTGAAAATCGATTTCTGGGTGTAGGCGCAACGGATCAAAATCGGTGTGGTTGCTGATCCGCGGCAGTACCGGAACAACAACTTTCATTTTGTGGTGTTGGGTCGTCTCTGGCTGAGAAACAATCGCGTCTTCCGCTTCAAGGTTAAAACCGTGCAAGTATGGCAGTACACCCAACACGGGCTTTCCGGTCTTTTTTTCTAACCAATCTAAACCGGGCTTGAGTAGCTCTATGTCACCACGAAAGCGATTGATAACAAAACCCTTAACTCGTGCTTGTTCTGTTTCCGATAGCAGGGCCAAGGTTCCATACAAATGGGCAAATACACCACCTTTATCGATGTCAGCGATAATAATGACGGGCACATCGGCTTCTTCGGCGAAACCCATATTGGCAATATCATTTTCACGTAAGTTAATTTCCGCTGGGCTGCCAGCGCCTTCGACGATCACGGATTGATATTGGCGTGCGAGACGATGAAACGATTCTAGAACTTTGGGTAGTGCAAAAGATTTGTAGTCACTGAAGCCGATTGCTTGCATGTTGCCTACCGCTTTACCCTGAACAATCACTTGCGCACCTGTGTCGGTGCAAGGTTTAAGCAAGATAGGATTCATATCTGTATGAGGCAACAATTTGGCGGCTCGCGCTTGAACCGCTTGAGCACGACCTATCTCCCCACCCTCTGGTGTCACTGCGCTATTGAGCGCCATATTCTGTGGCTTAAACGGCGCGATGTTGAAACCATGCCGATTTAAGACACGGCAAAGCCCTGCCACTAGGACACTTTTTCCGGCATCCGATGTCGTGCCTTGCACCATTAGAGGAGTGAGTTTAGAAGATTGCGCAGGAATTGAAGTCATCTATCGTCCGTTTAACATTGATTATGCTCTGCTAATCAATAGTCTATCACTAATAACGTGCTTAATAACTGAATGATGACAAATAATTGGTTTTCATTAAATTTTAGTGGCGTATAATTTGCATCCTTTTGAAATACAGAGTTCGTCAAAAAATTGTCCATAGGAGTGACTGTTACCCATGTTTAACGTTAAGCCAAAAGCCGTATTTCTGGCTGTGAGTCTATTAGCCGTATCCTCTATTGCTTCAGCAACAAACAACTTTAGCTATAACTACATTGAAGCACGCAGTGGTTTGAGTCCACTAACCATGGGACTTGAAGGCGGAACGCAAATTATGGATAACCTGCACCTTGTAGGACGTATAGATTCTAAGCTGGAGAGCGATTGGGATTTAGCGGGTGGTATCGGTTTCAACGGCCCTCTTAATCAGTTCGCCGACATTTATGGTCAAATGCTCATTCATAACATCAGCGAAAAGAACAAAAGCGGTACGGATTTTAAACCCGAGCTGAATGTTGGCCTTCGCGTTTGGTTAACGAACCAGATGGAAGCGACGGGTCGTATTGGCGTGTTAAAAGACAAAACGATTTTCCACGGTGGTATCAAATTCCACTCAACAGAGACCTTGGTTCTTTCTGCGGATATCCGCAACAATGGCGTTTATGGTGTTCAACCGACACTCGGTGTTCGTTTCCAGTTCTAATTCCCTCAAATTTTTGACGAATTCGTTTGACTCCCTGACGCTGGGAGTCAATATATTCACACCATAAATTGTTCTAGCTCAAATCAATGCTATTACTCCCACCCTATTCTAACCCCGTCTCTTTTATTGCGTTTTTTCCTGCGTACAATTTCAGCACACCCTAGGGAATAAGAAGAACAATGAAATTAGAGGATATTAAAATATTCGCCAAAGTGGTTGAGTTGGGTAGCTTTACTTCCGCTGCACAGGCCTTTGATATTCCGCGAGGAAAAGTCAGCCGCAAAGTCAGTGAACTGGAACAGCAGTTAAATACCAAGCTGTTTCATCGTACGACACGTTCAATCTCTCTCACCAATCATGGAGAGACTTACTACAAACAGATCATCAAGGCTATTGATATCATTGATAGTGCTGGTGAGCGTGTTAGCCGTGATAACCAATCCTTGACGGGGCGAGTAAAGATCGGCTTGTTGCCTTCTACTTATACCCATGTTCAGCACATACTCTTTCGTTTTCAAGATGCTTACCCAGAAGTACAACTTGATATCAGAACCATCACCAATGGATTAGTCGATCTGTTTGATTACGGTTTAGACATCGCATTTCATAGTGGTACACTCAGAAACACGAATCTTATAGCCAAACATCTTCTTTCTATTGAACGCTGTGCCGTGGCTTCACCAGACTATATTCAGCGTCGAGGTACACCTGCTGATGACTCACAGCTGTTCTCTCATGATGCCATTTGTTTTCGACACCCATCTGGCCATATCGAAGAAGAGTGGCCGATGAATGATACGTTAGTGCCAGTTACGCCAAGAATCATTTGTGACAGCATCGGTTTCGTTAAGAGTGCGACGTTGCAAGGTCGAGGTATTAGTTACTTACCGAGGGTAATGATTTTAGAAGAAGTGGCAAACGGCCAGTTAATTGAGTTACTTCCGACTGAAACCCCGTACAGCGAAGATGGTTGGTTGTTATATCCACCGAGACAAACGCTAAACCCTGCAAGTCGTGCGGCGCTCCGGGGGTAACCGCAAGCGATTTTGATGATCTGTTTAGTAGCGACTCTTTCGGATGGGCGGGATCGGTTGGTGTGCATTGGAATGTATTTGACGGTGGACGATCGGAAGCATTAGTAGAGATGAATGAAGCTAGATTTGAAGCGGCCGCATTGAACTATCAGTTGGTGGTCGATTCTGCAATTAAAGAAGTCGATACCACCCTCTTTGCTTATGGACGCAGTCAGGAGAATCAAGTCCAGATCGACAAGGCGGTGTTCGCAGCACAAAATGCCGTATCTAAAGCGCAGTCTTTGTATAAGGCTGGCCTCATTGATTACTTGTCCGTACTAGATGCCCAGAGACAAGAGCGTCTGTTGCGAGATAGACAAATCGCAGCACGCTTGCAGTCAGCGCAAGCCACGGTTGCTGTGCAAAAGGCGATTGGGGGCAACTAGGTGGTTGATGAAGCCGTTGATCAGGAAGGGGTGAGTGTAGCGTTTGTAAACTGAATTAACCGAGTAGTTTAACTAAACCGTAAGAGTGAAGCCCTTAGTCGTGCTATATGGGCTTTGCTCTTTATTATATTGTCATTCATTGAAACTCATTGTTTGTCTTAAACCCATAACCCCAAAAACAACCTTCGTACGCTTTGATATTTTATGATATTGCATTTACGCACCGAAGCTATAGGCGGGCTTGCACTATCTTGTCGCAACGATGATGTAATGCACTGTTATGGTGAAGTCCATTGTTGAGTATTATCCAAAGCGATAGCTTGGTCACGTAAACTCAATTCATTTCACGACATTTAGCGTCAATATCCTAAATTCTATAGAGATACACGTTTTGGCTTGTTTCTTGTTACAGACTTATTAATGCATCGGTACTCTCGTACGCATTCAAATGGATTTTGCAATGGAACTATGACTGCTCAATGAACTGCCCCCCCCCAGCGTGATTGAGCTCGAGGTAGTCTTTTGTACACACAATAAGGATAGAGGATATGGAAGATACAATCGCCATCGTTTTAGCAGGTGGCATGGGTTCTCGGTTAAGTCCCCTGACTGATGACCGCTCAAAGCCAGCGGTCCCGTTTGGCGGTAAATATCGAATTATTGACTTCACTTTAACCAATTGCCTTCACTCTGGTATACGTAAGATATTGGTACTGACCCAATACAAGTCTCACTCACTGCACAAACACTTACGTGACGGCTGGTCTATCTTCAATCCTGAATTAGGTGAGTTCATCACTGTCGTACCGCCTCAAATGCGAAAAGGCGAAAACTGGTATGAAGGGACAGCGGACGCCATTTATCACAATTTGTGGCTGCTTGAACGCAGTACATCAAAATATGTGGTGGTGTTGTCTGGTGATCATATTTATCGAATGGATTATGCAGCGATGCTAGCAGAGCACATCGAGAATAATGCTGAATTGTCTATAGCGTGTATCCCGGTTCCAACACCAGAAGCCAGTGCGTTTGGGGTGATGACAGTGGACGGTGACAACAAGATTACCCAATTCGACGAAAAGCCAGAGTCTCCCTCTTCAATGCCGGGTGATCCAGAAAACAGCTTGGCTTCAATGGGTATCTATATCTTTAACATTGATACCCTGATTGGGGTGTTAAACGAAGATGCAAACAATGAAGGGTCTTCACATGATTTTGGTCATGACATCATACCTAAGCTGATAGAGAAGAACTCAGTGTTCGCCTATAACTTCTGTAACGATAAAGGGCGCGTTGCTAAAGACTGCTACTGGCGAGACGTTGGGACGATTGACTCCCTTTACCAAGCGAATATGGACCTGTTAGAGCCTGTACCCCCGATGAACGTCTATCAGTCGAACTGGGCTGTACGAACCTATGAGCGTCAGCTACCACCTGCAAGAACGGTGTCATCAGCAACTGGCAATGAGGGCATATTTATTAACTCAATTGTTTCTTCGGGTGTGATTAACTCAGGAGGCTCTGTCCACCACTCTGTGATTTCGTCAAACGTCAAAATAGACGATGGCGCGACGGTGACAGATAGTATTATTTTCGATCATGTTGAAGTCGGTGAAGGTTGCCAGCTGAAGAACTGTATCATCGATAAAAAGGTCAAAATTCCGCCTCACACGACGATCGGTTTCAATGCGGTTGAAGATGCAAAGCGTTTCAAAATATCGGATAAAGGTATTGTCGTGGTTCCCGAGGAATATCAGTTCTCTGATTAGACAAGACAAATCAAGAAAGAATGGGCGCTGAAATCAGCGCCCATTTTAGTAAACATGCGAAGGGTTAAAGACGGTGGTTGGTTTCTATAGTATTCACACTTTGTTTGCATGATGTGGGCTGCCTTACCAGTCTTTTTGAGGAAAATCGGGGTGAGTAATTAAGTCGGTTGCATCGAAACTCCTTCACACTAATTAAATTAATTCGACATTTTGCTGGTGTATAGATTGATCTTTATAAATAGCGTTCGCATATTGATAAGGTCACTGGAATATTCGTTGCAAAAAACTATCACAAGGTTGGTGCGATGAATGAGCAGAACACATAGTGTTCAAAAGGAAATAACAATGAAATTTAGCTACTCGAATCCTACACAAATTCATTTCGGGCAAGGTCAGATTGCTGCTGTCGCTGGTGCTATTCCAAAAGATAGCCATGTATTGGTGATTTACGGCGGAGGCTCTATCAAGCGTAACGGTGTGTACGAACAGATTGAATCAGCGTTAAGCGAGCATCGTTGGTCTGAATTCTCTGGCGTTGAACCGAACCCAACTAAAGAGACACTGGATAAAGCTGTTGCGAAAATTAAGCAAGAAGGCATCGACTACATCTTAGCTGTCGGTGGTGGCTCTGTGATTGATGGCTCTAAATACGTCGCTGCTGCCGCTCTCTATGACGGTGACGGCTGGGATATTTTGATTGGCAAATACATTGTTGATAAAGCCTTGCCTTTAGGGGCAATTCTCACGCTGCCAGCAACGGGGTCTGAGTCTAACTCAGGTGCCGTCATCACTAAGGCTGAGACACAAGACAAACTTCCGTTCCTTAGCCCATTTGTCCAACCAAAGTTTGCCGTACTGGATCCAGACACAATGAAAACATTGCCTGAACGTCAGTTAATCAATGGCGTCGTGGACGCTTGGGTTCATGTTTGTGAGCAGTATCTAACGACTGCGACGGACGCCTGGGTTCAAGAGGGTTATGCGGAAGCGCTATTGCGTAACTTAAAACGTTTGGGCGAAGGCTATGCAGAGCGTGATAGTGATGAGTGGCGCGCTAACCTAATGTGGACCGCTAACCAAGCGCTGAATGGCCTGATTGGTAGCGGCGTTCCACAAGACTGGGCAACGCATATGATTGGACATGAATTTACGGCTCTTTGGGGTGTTGATCACGCGCGTTCACTCGCGATTGTGCAGCCTTCCCTACTTCGTAATCAAATCGAGGCGAAGCGTAGTAAACTAGAGCAGATGGGTAAGAATGTATTTGGTCTAGATGCATCGGCGGACTTGGCAGAGCGTACGATTGATTCAATCGAACTCTTCTATCACCACTTAGAGGTTGCGACTGTCTTTAAAGAGCACGGTGAAACTAAAGACGCAGCCGTTAAACAGGTGTTGTCGCAGCTTGAACAACACGGCATGGTTGCACTGGGTGAAAACCAAGCGATCTCCTTAGAAACGAGTCAGCAAATTCTTGAGCAAGCTATTGCTTAACCGACACTATTGAGTGATCATTCAACAGCGCACCTCTCGGGGTGCGTTTTTGTTTACAATTCGCCAACAATGATTTGCTTTACATCACGAAAAATCCTCGTATTATGCTCACGCAAACGTTTTCCTTGGTCAAAATTGCTAGTTAAAGAGATATTATGCTGCCAGATATTGAGATTTGTCGTCAGACAGAACTGTTGTCAATTAACCAGGTTGCTAAAGAGTTTGGATTACTCGATGATGAGTTCCAAGCACTTGGTAAACATAAAGCTAAAGTGTCACTCTCAAGCCTTAAAAGGACTAAAGGCAATAAAACAGGGAAGCTGATTTTTGTCACAGCCATTACACCCACTCCATTGGGTGAAGGCAAGACCGTAACAACGATCGGTCTATCGCAAGGTTTAAAGAAAATCGGTCTAAATGCTGCGGCATGTATCCGCCAGCCCTCTATGGGTCCGGTTTTTGGCGTTAAAGGCGGCGCTGCGGGCGGTGGTTTTTCTCAAGTTGCGCCAATGGAAGAGCTCAATCTTCATCTAACCGGCGATATCCACTCCGTAACGGCGGCACACAACCTCGCTTCTGCGGCGATTGATGCGCGTATTTATCATGAGCAGCGTCAGGGTTACGATGCGTTTGAAGAGCGTACAGGTCTGAAAGCATTGCGTATCGATCCTAAAAATGTCGTGTGGAAGCGTGTCATTGACCACAACGATCGCTCTTTGCGCATGATTACAGTGGGTAAGAACGAACACAACAAAACGATTAATGGTTTTGAGCGTGAAGACGGCTTCGATATTTCTGCCGCTTCTGAGTTGATGGCGATCCTTGCTCTTGCAGACGATCTGCAAGACCTACGTAAACGTATCGGTCGCATTGTTGTGGCGTATAACTTGGACGGTGAACCAGTAACGGCTGAAGATCTTGATGTTGCAGGAGCAATGACGGTTAGCATGAAAGATGCGATTGAGCCAACGTTGATGCAAACGCTGGAAGGTGTCCCTACGCTTATTCACGCAGGTCCTTTTGCCAACATTGCCCATGGTAACTCTTCAATTATTGCCGATCGCGTTGCCACTCACCTAGCCGATTATACCGTGACTGAAGGTGGTTTTGGTTCTGATATGGGCTTTGAAAAGGCATGTAACATTAAAGCGCAAGCGTCTCAACAAGCGCCTGACTGTGCTGTAATTGTCGCAACTTTGCGTGGCCTAAAAGCCAACTCTGGCCTGTATGACCTCAAACCAGGTCAGCCAATTCCTGAGTCAATGTTTGATGCTGATGAGAAAGCACTCGTAGCGGGTTTTGAGAACCTAAAATGGCATATTAATAATGTCAGTAAATACGGTGTGCCTGCGGTGGTTGCGATCAACCGCTTCCCTCAAGACTCTCAGCAAGAGCTTGATGCACTGAAAGCGATGATCGAAGCACTGCCAAATGGTGTTGAAGTTGCAATTAGTGAAGCGTTTGGTAAAGGCGGTGAAGGCGCCGTTGAGCTTGCAAACAAAGTTGTCGCACAATGTGAAAAAGAGAATAATTTTAAGCCTCTTTATTCAGTCGACGATTCACTAGAATCTAAGCTATCTACGATTGCGGAAGTCGGTTACGGCGGTAGCGTGGTAATGAGCTATAAGGCTCAACAACACCTAACTGCTCTGAAAAAGCATGGCTTTGACAATCTAGCAGTGTGCTTTGCGAAAACACCAATGTCGATCACAACAGATGGCTCGGTAAAAGGCGCTCCTTCTGGCTTCGATGTGCCTATCCGTGAACTTAAACTGTGTGCGGGTGCGGGTTTCATCTATGCACTGAGTGGTAGCGTAATGACGATGCCAGGTCTTCCTGACAAACCAGCGTTCATGAACTTGGATATTGATGAAGACGGCAATATTGTTGGCTTGAGCTAACAAAATACCTTCTCTGATTTTGAAGCTCAGCCTCGGCTGAGCTTTTTTCGTTTTATTTAACCAATCTTGCAAATCAACAACGTATAAAAGTTTTTGAAATGAAATCCCTTGTGGCTCGTTCTTATCAGTAGAGCCAATGTGAAGGAGTGACACAATGAAACGAATATACGCCCTACTCGCCTTCTGTACTTTAGCGTTAAGTAGCGTGCTGCTAAACGTTAACGCTGATGATGATATGAAAGCCCCCTCCAATGGTAAAGTTGAGATTGCGACACTCGCTGGTGGTTGTTTTTGGTGTACTGAATCAGACTTAGAGAAACTGCCGGGCGTCATTGATGTCGTGTCTGGCTATGCGGGTGGCCAGTTAGAAAACCCTACCTACAAGCAAGTCTCTTCGGGTAAAACTGAGCATATTGAAGTTATACAGGTCACTTACGACCCTAATAAAGTCAGTTATGAACAGGTATTGGATCAGCTATTTAGACATATCGATCCAACCGATGATCAAGGTTCGTTTGTGGATAGAGGCCGCCATTACCGCCCTGCTGTCTTCTATCACAATGAAGAACAGAAACAGATCGCTCAGTCGTTTATGCAGGAAATTGATGCATTGGGTGTGTTTCCCAAGCCGCTTAAAACCGAGCTAATTGCTTACACCGACTTTTATGAGGCTGAGGACTATCATCAAGACTATTACAAGAGAAATAAACTCCGCTACAAATACTACCGCAACGCCTCTGGTCGTGACCGCTACCTAGATGAAGTGTTCGGTGAAGATCGTGAAGACAACCCTGTGACGCTGCGTCAGATGATCGATGAGAGTAATGGCGTGACAAGAATGCGTTACTCTCGCCCGAGTGACTCGATCATTAAAGAGCAGTTGACAGAGTTGCAGTACTACGTGACACAAGAAGATGGCACAGAGCGCGCCTTCAACAACGAGTATTGGGACAACAAACAAGAAGGCATTTATATCGATATTGTCTCTGGTGAGCCGCTATTTTCCTCAACTGATAAATATAAGTCTGGCACTGGGTGGCCGAGCTTTACCAAACCCATAGATGAACATTACGTTGTCACAAAAACCGATTACAAATTAATATACCCACGCACAGAAGTGCGCAGTAAATATGGTGATTCGCACCTTGGGCATGTGTTTAAAGACGGCCCTGCGCCTACTGGGTTACGTTACTGCATGAACTCGGCAGCCATGAAGTTTGTCGCTAAAAAGGATATGGAGAAGATGGGTTACGGCCAATACCTTTTCTTGTTCAACGGCTAAACTGTTAATTGCTTAATGTCTTTAAGCCTGAGTTTCTTGATAAAGCGCTATCTAGGAATTTAGGCTTTTTGTTTTTCTGGAACAACTCGCATCTACAAGTCGCTTAGGTATATAATACAGCGCGATTTTCACCTACTACAATGTGTGCTCCAACACGTTGTCTTACGATAATAGAGACCTATGATTTCAAAAAACCAACTCAAACTGTTACGTGCCCTCGGTCAGAAAAAACAGCGTAAAGCTCATGGCCTTTTTCTGGTTGAAGGCGAGAAAAACGTTCTAGAGTTACTAGAGACCAGTTTGGTGGTGAAACAGGTGTTTGCGACAGGTGAGTTTTTATCAGAGTACCAAACAAAGCTAGCAGCGTATGAGTGTGTAGAGGCTTCACTTGATGATTTGACTAAAGCAAGTAGCTTAGTCAGTAATAATGCTGCGGTTGCTGTGGTAGAAATGCCGAAAAATCATACACCGAAGGCGCAAGGTTTAATGATTGCTCTTGATGGCGTTTCTGATCCCGGCAACCTAGGTACCATTATTCGCTTAGCTGACTGGTATGGCATTAAACATATTGTCGCGAGCCGTGATTGTGCTGACCCTTATAACCCTAAGACGATTCGCGCCACCATGGGCAGTTTTGCTCGTGTTACGGTTTCCCTATTGGATTTGCCAGAGTATTTAGACCAAGCGAATATTCCAGTCTATGGCGCATTTCTTGAAGGTGAAAGCGTTCACAAAACCAAATTCTCTCCACAAGGGATTTTACTGATGGGCAGCGAGTCTCACGGAGTTCGCAAAGAAGCTGAGCAGTTTGTGACGGATAAGATCACGATACCGGCCTTTGGCGGGGCTGAATCGCTAAACGTGGCGATGGCAACGGGGATTATATTGGATAACTTGCGCCGTCAGCATAGTGACGTATAGAGCGAGAAGGTTGATACAAAAAAGCGCAGTTTCTATATGGACTGCGCTTTTTTAATGTTTGGTTAGGAGCTTAACGTTCCAACATATCAATCTTATTCGGCACACCGTTCCACTTTTCAGCCTCTTCCATAGCAGGCTTCACTTCGGTTAATACTGGCCACTCTTCAGCAAGCTCGGCATTAAGTTCGATGAATACTTGCTGATCGTCCGTTAACTCATCTTCTTGGAAGATGGCTTGCGCATCACACTCAGGCTCACATAGACCACAGTCAATACACTCAATTGGGTTGATTACCATGAAGTTCGGGCCTTCATGAAAAGCATCGGCTGGGCATACTGCTACGCAGTCGGTGTACTTACACTGTATACAATTATCGGTTACGACAAACGCCATGGTCATCAACTCTTGGTTAGCTAAAATTGTGGATGGGCGATATTACTGATTCAGCGGCAAATTTCAATATGCGCCAAGCCTTTATCTCCCTTCCCTTGCTAATTAAGTATGACAGACAATTCAAGTTAACGTAAAATGCGCGCCATTGTGAGCGGTAATCTCTTCTTTCTATTCATTCTGATATGGGGAGAAGGACGGTTGTTGCTAAGACACCAAGTAAAACACGAGACATCCTCTATGATACGTTTAACCGAAATTAAGCTGCCTCTTGATCACGAAGAAGGCGCAATCCTTGATGCTATTGCCAAAAAACTAGGTATAGCCGCTGAAGAAGTCCTTTCATTTAATATGTTTAAACGTGGCTATGATGCTCGTAAGAAAACCAAGATCCTTCTTATTTACACATTAGACGTAGTAGTGGATAACGAAGCTGAACTTCTAGAGAAATTTGCTAATGACCCTCATGTACGCGAAACACCGGACATGGAATACAAGTTTGTAGCAAAAGCACCTGAGAATCTGACTGAGCGCCCAGTGGTGATCGGTTTTGGTCCTTGTGGTCTGTTTGCTGCGTTGGTGCTTGCTCAGATGGGATTCAAGCCTATCGTTCTTGAGCGTGGCAAAGAAGTGCGTGAGCGTACCAAAGATACGTTCGGCTTTTGGCGTAAGCGTGCCCTGAACCCAGAGTCGAATGTTCAGTTTGGTGAAGGCGGCGCTGGTACATTCTCTGATGGCAAGCTGTACAGCCAAGTTAAAGATCCAAAACACTACGGACGTAAAGTGATTGAAGAGTTTGTCGCCTCTGGCGCTCCTGAAGAAATTCGCTATGTGAGCAAACCACATATCGGTACCTTCAAGCTAGTGACAATGATTGAAAAGATGCGTGCAAAGATCATTGAGCTTGGCGGTGAAATCCGTTTCAGTACTCGTGTTGACGATATTCATATGGAAGACGGCCAAATCACAGGTCTTACACTTTCTAACGGTGAAGAGATTAAATCGCGTCACGTTGTACTTGCTGTTGGTCACAGTGCTCGTGATACCTTTGAAATGCTGCACGAGCGTGGCGTCTACATGGAAGCGAAACCATTCTCCGTCGGTTTCCGTGTTGAGCACAAGCAGTCAGTGATTGACGAAGCTCGCTTTGGTCCAAACGCTGGTAACCCTATTCTGGGTGCAGCGGATTACAAACTGGTCCACCACTGTAAGAATGGTCGTACAGTATACAGCTTCTGTATGTGCCCTGGTGGTACGGTTGTGGCGGCAACCTCTGAAGAAGGTCAAGTTGTGACTAACGGTATGAGCCAATACTCTCGTGCAGAGCGTAATGCAAACAGTGCTATCGTGGTTGGTATTTCGCCTGAGACGGATTACCCGGGTGATGTACTCGCAGGTATCCGCTTGCAGCGTGAGCTCGAAAAAGGCGCTTACGTGTTGGGTGGCGAAAACTATGATGCGCCAGCACAGAAGATTGGCGACTTCCTAAAAGGCAGTGATCCAAGTGCGCTTGGTGATGTAGAGCCTTCTTTCACTCCGGGTATCAAGCTGACCGATCTTTCTAAAGCACTACCTGATTTCGCGATTGAAGCAATTCGTGAAGCAATCCCAGCGTTTGATAAGAAGATCAAAGGTTTTGCTGATGCAGATGGTCTACTGACTGGTGTTGAGACACGTACGTCTTCCCCTGTGTCTATTAAGCGTGGCAAAGACTACCAGAGTGTTAACTTAAAAGGCTTCTTCCCTGCGGGTGAAGGTGCAGGTTATGCTGGCGGGATTTTGTCTGCGGGTATTGATGGCATTAAAGTCGCTGAGGCGCTGGCTCTATCAATGGTTGAGCAGGCAGAGAATGCGTAAAGCCGTTTCTTTCGGATAAATGTTCAAGGGGCGTTAGTGAAAACACTAACGCCCCTTTTTGCATTATCAAAAGTTCTTGTTTTGGAATGAAATTATACGCTAGATTTCATCACTCGAGCCTTGAACTGACGTCCTTTCATCTTGCCATTTTGCAGCTGTTTCAATGCTGGTTTAACGACATCATGCTCAACGGCAACATAAGACACCATCGCAAGGATATTGATCTTACCGATGCGTTTGCCATCAATACCTGCCTGTTTGGTAAGAGCGCCAAGAATATCGCCTGCTCGCACCTTCTGCTTTTTACCACCAAGGATCTGAATGGTTTGCATTTTCGGATAGAAAGGTCGTTCTACCGGTTTCTCTGGTAGTTCTGAAGCGGTAATTGCAATGTCCATGTACTCATCAATACGAGCAACGCGGTATTCTTCTTTCTCACTGTAGAAACTAAACGCACAGCCTTTTGAGCCAGCACGGCCAGTACGACCGATACGGTGCACGTGAACTTCAGGGTCGCGTGATAGTTCAAAGTTAAATACAGCGTCTAGGTTATCAACATCCAAACCACGTGCAGCTACATCTGTTGCCACTAGGATAGAGATGCTCTTGTTGGCGAACATGGTTAATGCACGTTCGCGCTCACGTTGCTCCATATCACCATGCAGTTCAATAACACTGAAACCGCGGTGCATCAATTCGTCAGTGACATTTTGCACTTCTTTTTTGGTGTTACAGAATACAACCGATGATTCAGGTTTATGAGTAAGCAGCAGTGTTTCCAGCGCGTCGTCACGATCTTGTGTAGTCTCTAAGCGATAGAAACGCTGCTCGATGGTAGAGCCTTGATGCGTGGATTCTACTTTCACCATTTGAGGGTCTTTCAGAACCTTGCCAGAGAGAGCTTCAATATTTTCTGGGAACGTCGCACTGAATAGCAGTGTTTGACGATCTTGTGGTGCTTGTTCAATGATCGCATCAATCGCGTCTTCAAAGCCCATATCAAGCATACGGTCGGCTTCATCTAATACGAGCGTGTTTAGCTCATCCAAATTGATACGACCTTTCGTTAGGTGGTCAAGAATACGTCCCGGAGTACCGACTAAAATGTGCGCGCCGTGCTCTAGCGAGCCGATTTGAGGACCCATTGGCATTCCGCCGCACAGAGTGAGCACTTTGATATTGTGGATACCGCGTGCAAGAGTACGGATCTCTTTCGCGACTTGGTCTGCCAGCTCACGCGTCGGGCAAAGCACTAATGTTTGTACACGAAAGCGTTTCACGTTTAGGTTAGACAGTAAGCCTAGTGAGAAGGTTGCTGTTTTACCTGAGCCGGTTTTGCCCTGCCCAATCACATCCTTGCCTGCCAACACTTGAGGTAGTGCTTGCTGCTGGATTGGAGTCATATCGGTGTAACCAAGAGAGTCAAGCGTTTCAAGAAGCTCTGGGCGAAGATTCAATGTTTTGAATGAAGTGCTCAAAATCAGTTCCTTTAAGGAAAACCAAGTTAATGCATTTTAACTTAGCATAGAAATCAAAAACCGCTTCAATGGAAGCGGCTTGAAAGTTGAATAGGTTTACGAACTCGCTTAGCGCAAACCGTGTAAAAATTCATGTCGCGTTGCGGAGTTTGACTTAAAAATCCCCCCCAGCGCAGTCGTTGTCGTTGCGCTAGTCGCGTCCATCACTCCGCGAGATTTCACGCAGTAATGTGTGGCATCAATGGTGACAGCGACATCATCAGACTCAAGTAGAGTCTGCAGCGCAACAAGAATTTGCTGTGTCATGCGCTCTTGTACTTGTGGGCGCTGTGCGAAGAACCTCACGATACGGTTGATCTTGGAAAGGCCAATAATTTTGCCGCGTGGAATATACGCAACTGCTGCCGTGCCATCAATCGTAACCAAGTGGTGTTCACAAGTGCTGGTGAGCGTAATATCTTTAACACGAACCATCTCGCTTACGTTCATCTTGTTTTCGATGACCGTAATCTTTGGAAAGTTGTGGTAATCAAGTCCAGAGAAGATCTCATCAACGTACATTTTTGCAATGCGATGAGGTGTTTCCTCTAAAGAGTCGTCAGTAAGATCAAGTTCAAGCAGTGACAAAATCTCGCGCATATGATGTTGGATTTTTTCTTTCTTCTCATCACGGCTGAAAGAATTGGCACTCATTGGTGTTTCTAGCCCTCTCTCTTCTAGAGCTGCTTTTACGAGTTTTGCCGATTCACTTAGACCTGTCATTCCACTACCTCTTGATATTACCCCTTTCGGATGGCTGACAAGAATACTTGGATTTTCCCATAATTACACCCACAAATTGCCTGTGGTGATGCTTTCTTTGTGCTAAATGAAGCCGAGTGGTAAAGTTGTCGCCAATATAACTAGAAAATAGGATTTCCAATGGGATGCTGTGATGCCCCTGGCCTTATGCCAATTGAAGACGCGCTATTCAAAATGCTTGAGTCTGTAACCCCAATAACGACAACACTTAGCTTATCTTTGCCAGACGCGCTAGGCTATGTACTTGCAGACGAAATCACCTCTCCTATCTTTGTGCCTCCTTTCGACAACTCCGCGATGGATGGTTATGCCGTTCGATTAGCAGATTTATCTAACACCGATACGTTGCCCGTCGCCGGTAAATCCTTTGCAGGGCAGCCTTTTGAGGGTGATTGGCCGCAAGGCACCTGCATTCGCATTATGACGGGTGCAAAGATTCCGCAAGACTGTGATGCGGTGATCATGCAAGAGCAAACTAAGGTCACAGAGAATGGTGTCCAATTTCTAGCAGACAAGATTAAGCCAAATCAGAATATTCGCCCGACTGGCGATGATATTAAGCAAGGCGCTCAGGTGCTGCCAAAAGGCGCACGTTTGACGCCTCGTGATATTCCAATGATTGCTTCATTGGGCATTGCAGAAGTGACAGTGTATCGTAAGCCAAAGGTAGCGTTCTTCTCTACAGGTGATGAGCTTCGTTCTTTGGGTGAGCCACTTGGCGCTGGTGATATTTATGATAGTAACCGCTATGGTATCGCCGCATTGATCGAAAACTTTGGTTGTGAGCCGTTCGATTTAGGCATTATCCCTGATTGCCCTGAAACGTTGAAAGCCACATTTGAACAAGCCCAGTCGATGTCAGATGTCGTGGTTACGTCAGGCGGTGTGAGTGTCGGTGAAGCTGATTACACCAAAGACATTCTCGAGCAGCTCGGTCAAATAGGCTTTTGGAAGTTAGCGATTAAACCGGGTAAACCGTTTGCATATGGTCAACTTGATTCTGCCCTATTCTGTGGTTTGCCGGGCAATCCTGTATCGGCAATGTTGACGATGTACGTTCTTGTACAGCCTTTGCTTGCTAAACTTGCCGGTTGCACTGAATGGAAACCTGAACCGATGATTCCTGCCGTTACCAAGCAAGGTTTCAAAAAATCACCAGGTCGTACTGACTACCAACGCGGGATTTACAGCATTGAAAATGGTCAGTTCGTCGTAGAAAGCACCGGAAATCAAAGCTCCGGTGCTTTCCGTTCTATGAGCCTTGCTAACTGTTTCGTGGTCTTGGAGCGCGAGCGTGGGCGTGTTGAGGCTGGTGAGACTGTACAGATTCAGCTATTTAACAACACACTTTACTAGGACGTCTGTGTGGATATTCTTTCAAACCAAGAAATGATGCGTTACAACCGTCAAATTGTGTTGCGAGACTTCGACTTTGAAGGTCAAGAAGCACTAAAGCAGAGCTCAGTCTTAGTGCTGGGCGCTGGCGGTTTAGGTTGCGCATCTTCTCAATACCTTGCAACCGCGGGTGTTGGTAAAATGACTTTGATTGATGACGATGTTGTCGAACTATCGAATCTACAACGTCAGGTGTTACACCATGACCGAGACGTTGGCCGTGCAAAAGTCGACTCAGCCTCAGAAGCACTTCGCGAGCTGAACCCTCATATTGAAGTTAACACGATTAAAGGTCGTCTTAATGACCAAGAACTTGAAGCCTATGTGAGTTCTCATACACTAGTATTAGACGCCTCTGATAATGTTGAAACGCGCAACCAGCTCAATCGGTTGTGTTTTCAACACAAGATTCCACTGGTATCTGGTGCGGCGATCCGTATGGAAGGCCAGATCAGTGTGTTTACTTATCAAGATGAAAGTCAGCCTTGTTATCAGTGCTTAAGTGCTCTATTTGGCGATACCACCCTCAGTTGTGTTGAGGCGGGTGTTATGGCGCCAGTAGTGGGTATTGTTGGGGCGGTGCAAGCCATGGAAGCGATTAAAGTGATCGCTCAATACGGGCAACCTAAACAAGGAAAAATACTGATTCTTGATGCACTGAGTATGTCTTGGCGTGAAATGAAGCTGATGAAGATGCCTCAATGCCCGGTTTGCGGCTGATCTAGCTGGATAGCCCTTAGATTTCGTACTGAAGGCTATCAATAAAGAGCGAATGGTAAATGGATAAACCGAAAGTATTTATTATTGCACTGATTTTGATGGGTTTAGTCTTGCTCGTTTTGTTGATGGTGAGTCAGCGGTCTGAGCAGACAATGACTTTCCCTATCGTTGGTCAAACATCCACTCAGTCACTTGATGGTAATCGCCGTTTTTTGACCTTGTTTGATGATCAAGGTGAACCTTTCGTTGTCCCTATTCCTATGGCAAAAGATTGCAGTCACGCTAGCCACGCACAAATCATCAAGGGCGTGAGCAATTCAAATCGCCCTCACTATCAATTCGTTTCTTGTCGATAATTAACACAAAGGAAAGTGTCATGAACAGTCCACTCGTTTCCGCAGCCTGGTTATATGAGCATAGCGAAGCGCCAAATTTGGTGATTTTAGATGCCAGCATTGAGTTTCAAATACCCGCAGAAACAGACAAAGACACGGAAAACCTTATTCCCGGAAGTCAGCGCTTTGATTACGACAAGATTGTTTGTGATCAGAGCTCAGCTCTGCCCCATATGATGCCAACCGACGCTGAGTTTAATCAACGCGTACAAGCGCTTGGTATTAACCAAGACTCGATTATCGTGGTTTATGATAACTCGGGAACGTTTGCCTCACCTCGTGCTTATTGGATGTTTAAAGCGATGGGTCATCAGCAAGTCTACATACTTGACGGTGGTTTAACGGAATGGAAACTCTGCGGATATCCGGTGGTTCAAAGCTACGAAGTGGCTAAGCAGCTTGGCAATTTCACCGGCGTATTAAATCCAAGTTATTTTGTCGATGCTGACTTTGTAGAGCGCCAGATAGGTAATACCTCAAATCTCACCATTGATGCTAGAGGGCTAGCGCGATTCTTAGCACAAGTTCCTGAGCCTAGGCCAGGTGTAAGAAGCGGTCATATTCCTAGTTCTGTGTGTTTACCTTTTGCTACTTTGATGGATGGTCATCGAATCAAACCCATTGAAGCGCTAAATGATGTCGTGAAAGCCGTCCTTGGTGAACAACACAGCCAATACATATTTTCGTGTGGCTCGGGAGTGACGGCTTGTATCCTTGCCTTAGCCGCTGAGTTGTGTGGATATCACAACCTGTCGGTCTATGATGGCTCTTGGACTGAGTGGGGACAAGATACCAATAGACCGATTTCCATAGGTTAGGTGTAAGGGGCTGGGCCTGAATCTATATCTAGTGATAAAGATTTCCCCAGCCTTTAACTTTTCATTTGCTCATCAAGGTTAAGCACAGTTAATGCGTTACTTACACTTGTCGCGATAACATCAATGGCTCCGGTACGAAGTGCGCCAAGCATAGCAAGTGGTTTACTGTTTTCGGCAGCAATTGCGATGACTTCAGAGATAGACGTATATTCTTCAATACCCAACCCAATAACGCGATCATTCATCACCGTATCGGCAATTTGGCCATCGATAGTGAAGAAGTCGTATCCTGCAAAATCACCTACTACACCTTGGTGAAGTCTCGATTGAACGACCTCTTCAGGTGTGAACCACCCTAAATCCACCATATAGCTGTTTTCACTCATATCACCAACGCCGACAAGAGCCACATCCGCTTTACGTGCAATATCTAAGGTTTGTTTGATGGTCGAGTTGTGCAAAAAAGCGTTTTTCTGCTCTTTATTCTCTGCATAAGCGGGGGCATAAAGAGTTTCGGAGCTACCGCCATATTTTTTGGCAAATTGGCGACAGATATGATCAGCGTTATACATCCCTCCTTTCGGGTGTATCCCACCGATACCACAGACGAACTTACAGTCCTTTTGGGTGTTAACTCCAACGTGATGCGCAATCGAAGATACGTTGCGTCCTTGCCCTACGGTGACGACCATGCCGTTTTTTAGGGTGGAATCGAGATAACTGGACACCAACCCTGCCACAAGCTCACGCTGTTTATCCTCTGAAGGTTGGTCCAATGCGATTAAAGCGCGCTTAATGCCAAATCGCTCTATCAATCGCTGTTCAATCTTGGCACTGAATACTGGGTGATACTTTACCGTGATTTCAACGATGCCTTCGTCCCTAGCCATCTTCAGCATACGTCCGACTTTTGCTCGTGAGACGGCAAACTTTTTAGAAATCTCTTCTTGAGTTGCACCATCTTGATAGTAAGCAACGGCAATCTCAGTGAGGAGGTCTGTGTTATTGTGTTCAGGTGTCGACATCAATTTTCCTAACTAATTTATAGTTTACAAAACAACAAGTAGCCTATGTTTCATACAACTGCTCAATGAGTAAGCATCTGTAACGCCATGCGCCATTTGATACATTTGCTCGTCATTATTACAAATGTTCAGACGGTTTTACATTCACTTTTTACCCTTAGTCATGACTAAATATCATAATTTTTACTACATATCGGCTAAGTGAGTTATTTTTTTTCGTTAAATACTAAAAATGGCTCGGTTTTGCTAATCAAGCGTTGACAATATTTTTGGTTGATATAAATATGGATTTATCAATTACTCAAGCCAAGAGCAAATGCTCAAGAGCAGTGAGTGAACGTACAAAATAACAAGTTTCGGTGTTCGGCAGAGGCCGCACACGGATAGAAATTACTGCCCGCGACCGCTTCGTTGCAAAGAGATAGGATGAACACAATGAGTAATAAGCTAGAGCAACTTCGTAAACTGACAACAGTAGTAGCAGACACTGGTGAAATTGATGCAATCAAGAAGTACCAGCCTGAAGATGCAACGACTAACCCTTCACTGATTTTGAAAGCAGCGCAAATCGCTGAATACGCCCCTTTGATCGATGCCTCTATTGAGTATGCGAAATCTCAAAGCAGCGACAAAGCTCAACAAGTCCAAGATACATGCGACATGTTGGCTGTAAACATCGGTAAAGAAATCCTGAAGACTATTCCTGGTCGTATCTCAACTGAAGTTGATGCTCGCCTTTCTTATGACACAGAAGGTAGCGTTGCTAAAGCGCGTCAGCTAGTAAAAATGTACAACGATGCTGGCATCACTAACGATCGCATCCTAATCAAACTAGCTTCTACTTGGGAAGGTATTCGCGCTGCTGAAATTCTAGAAAAAGAAGGCATCAACTGTAACCTAACACTTCTATTCTCATTTGCTCAAGCTCGTGCGTGTGCTGAAGCTGGCGTATTCCTAATCTCTCCATTCGTTGGTCGTATCATGGACTGGTACAAAGCAAAAGAAGGCCGTGAATTCGAAGCTCAAGAAGACCCAGGCGTAATCTCAGTAACGGACATCTACAACTACTACAAAGACTACGGATACAACACGGTTGTTATGGGCGCAAGCTTCCGTAACATCGGCGAGATCTTAGAACTTGCTGGTTGCGACCGTCTGACTATCGCTCCTGCTCTTCTTGCTGAACTAGAAGCGGCTGAAGGTGAAGTGGTAGAGAAGCTAGTCGACTCTAATGGCTCTAAAGAGCGCCCTGCTCCAATGACTCACGCTGAGTTCCTATGGGAGCACAACCTTGACGCGATGGCTGTTGAGAAAGTTGCAGAAGGTATCCGCAACTTCGCCGTTGACCAAGGCAAACTTGAAAGCATGATCGAAGCAAAACTTTAATAACAATATTTTAGGGGAACGTTTGCGTTCCCCTTTTTCTATCTACTAAATCATTTTATTCATATACGGTATTTATTATGGATCGTAAAAACCTAGCAAATGCAATCCGTGCTTTGAGCATGGACGGCGTACAACAAGCAAACTCTGGCCACCCAGGCGCACCAATGGGTATGGCTGACATCGCTGAAGTTCTTTGGCGTGACCACCTGAACCACAACCCGTCAAACCCAGAGTGGGCTGACCGTGACCGTTTCGTTCTTTCAAATGGCCACGGCTCTATGCTGATTTACTCTCTGCTTCACTTAGCAGGCTACGAGCTATCAATCGAAGATCTTAAGAACTTCCGTCAACTGCATTCTAAGACTCCAGGTCACCCAGAGTACGGTTACGCACCGGGTATCGAAACAACCACTGGCCCTCTAGGTCAAGGTATCACAAACGCTGTTGGTATGGCGCTTGCCGAGAAAACGCTAGCAGCACAATTTAACAAAGAAGGCCACGACATCGTTGACCACTTCACTTATGCATTCATGGGTGACGGCTGTCTGATGGAAGGTATCTCTCACGAAGCATGTTCTCTAGCGGGTACGCTAGGTCTTGGTAAGCTTATCGCTTTCTGGGATGACAACGGCATCTCTATCGATGGTGAAGTTGAAGGTTGGTTCTCTGACGATACGCCTAAGCGTTTTGAAGCTTACGGCTGGCACGTAATCCCAGCAGTAGACGGTCACAACGCTGAAGCGATCAATGCAGCTATCATTGCAGCGAAAGCGGATCCACGTCCTACTCTAATCTGTACTAAGACGATCATCGGTTTTGGTTCTCCAAACAAATCTGGTTCACATGACTGTCACGGTGCACCACTAGGCGCTGAAGAAATTGTAGCGACACGTAAACAACTTGGTTGGGAGTACGGTCCTTTTGAAATTCCGTCGGAAGTCTACGCAGAGTGGGATGCGAAAGAAGCAGGCGCAGCTAAGGAAGCAGCGTGGAACGAGAAACTTTCTGCTTATGAAGCAGCACACCCCGAGTTGGCGGCTGAGTTTAAGAGACGAGTAAACGGTGAACTTCCTGCGCAGTGGGAAGAGAAAGCAAACCAAATCATTGCTGATCTTCAAGCTAATCCAGCAAACATCGCATCACGCAAAGCTTCTCAAAACGCACTAGAAGCGTTCGGTGCTATGCTACCTGAGTTCCTAGGTGGCTCTGCTGACCTTGCACCTTCTAACCTAACTATGTGGTCTGGTTCGAAGTCTGTTTCTGCTGAAGATCCAGCAGGTAACTACATCCACTACGGTGTACGTGAATTCGGTATGACTGCGATCATGAACGGTATTGCTCTGCACGGTGGTTTCGTACCATACGGCGCAACGTTCCTAATGTTCATGGAATACGCTCGTAACGCAATGCGTATGGCTGCTCTGATGAAAGTTCAGAACATTCAAGTTTACACGCACGATTCTATCGGTCTTGGCGAAGATGGTCCAACTCACCAACCCGTTGAGCAAATGGCTTCTCTACGTCTAACTCCAAACATGAGCACATGGCGTCCATGTGACCAAGTTGAGTCTGCTGTCGCTTGGAAACTGGCTATTGAACGCAAAGACGGTCCAACGTCTCTCATCTTCTCTCGTCAAAATCTTGCACAACAAGAGCGTAGCGAAGAGCAAGTCGCTAACATCGCGAAGGGTGGTTACATCCTGATAGATTGTGAAGGCAAGCCAGAGCTAATCTTTATCGCTACAGGTTCTGAAGTTGAGCTCGCGGTTAACGCTGCGGCTGAACTGACAGCTGAAGGCAAAAAGGTACGCGTAGTCTCTATGCCTGCAACTGATGCATTCGACAAGCAAGACGCTGAGTACCGTGAATCTGTACTTCCATCTGACGTAACAGCGCGTATCGCTGTAGAAGCAGGTATTGCAGACTTCTGGTACAAGTATGTAGGCTTTGATGGTCGCATTATCGGTATGACGACCTTCGGTGAATCAGCACCTGCTGGTGAGCTATTCAAGATGTTCGGCTTCACGGTTGAAAATGTGGTTGAAACAGCACAAGAGCTGCTTGCCTAAGTCTGGTTAAGCTTTGTTATCCTAAGGGTCACATTCGTGGCCCTTTTTTATTTTTGCTGTACTACTCTGCCCTTTGTTCTCTGTTCGAGCTGAGGAAGTGCTTTCGGTAAACGTAGTTTAGGCAAAAGAGGCCTAGCTAAAGAGCGCCACAGCTTTCGATATACTTGGCTGCTCGTATCTTTTGTTTGAAACTCTTTACGCTCTTCTGGTGATAAAACAGTCTTTGAACTTGTTAAAGTCTCATGTTTCATCGATTGCTTGTTTCTTTGATAAATAAGTAGCCTAGCCTTTTTAAAGTCTTTTCCAAACAGGCTCTTTTCAAATAACCAACGGTTAGGTGTTGCTAAATCGAGTTTATACCTTCGGGCTAAGTAAATTATTAGACACAATGATGTGATGAACAACGCGAACAACAGCAATGGAGTCTGATGTAGATGAACAAAAGATTTAAATGTGTGAGTCACGTTATATTGTTGACCTTCAATGAGCACCGTGCGTAACTCTTGACGCTCAGTGTCCCAAAACTGGAAGCTGAACTCAGGAAATGTCACCTCTCCACCCACTTGAAGGATATTAGATTGGCTTTGGGTTAGATTTGAGGTGAAATCTCCTCGATCATATTTGTCCGACCTTTTAGCTGGGTTGAGGTAGCTTACGTATCCTGCTTTCTCTGATGTTTGTTCAAACTTGGGCATCAATATAGACAGCGTATCGTTAGCGCTGATTGAAATGCTTCTGTTGACGCTGTCACCTACTTTAGGTGACTCTGAACTGAGCTGCCACTCTTGTTCTACCACTAAATTCTTGCCAGCAAACCAGGCATATTGGGGTTTGGGTGATGGTAAGGATGCATTGAAATGTAATGGTTGTATTGATATTTCACCAGTAACAGAGTGGCGTGATGACTGAGCAATGGAAACATAAATGTCCAATGTGGGTATCGTATATTTGCCCTCTTGCTGTGGGTAGATCTGAATCTCCCATAGTTGCATAGACCAAGTTTCACCCGATACCTGTTCAGAATAATTTGTCGCTGTCGATGAGCGCTGCTTGACGATGGCGTTGGCCAAGTCGAGGTAAGCCAAACGTGTTCCCGCTGAAAACCACGTTGATGTGCCTATCTCAATAAAGAGCGTGACTTGCTGATTAACGATAAAGTTTTCACTGGGGTTATTTGCTGATGCCCCCACCCATGCTTTCACGCGAAGTTGCTTATCGCGCACAAGTTCCTGTACAGTCATTTCACTGGCCAATGAATAGCTAATGTTGCTAACTGCTAGCAAGAAGAGAACCATTCGCCACCAACGACTTATCATCGTCATAACTCCTCCCGCTGAAGATGTTGAATCTGGAACTTAGCACGTAAGAATCGTTTAGGGTCCGCCTCTACACCTTTTAGCCATTTGTCAGCAATTTCACCATCACTAAGGATTTGTTCCGCGCTTAATGTTTGCTGGTCTATGAAATCACTCGTGGTCTCCTCGTCTACGCCATCGCCAGTTTGAGGCTCATCATCAGCCAGCTCTGTTGATTGCTCAGGCCCGTCTGGCGTACCTATCTGGCTCTCACTCATCCGATTCACCTCATCGACAATGCTGCTAATAACCTGATAGTTGACTTCTGCTTGCTGTCTTAATTCATTAGATAAGTCTGTTTGTTCCAAAAGTGCCTTCAAGCTATCCCGTGCTTTATCGTACTCTCGCTGCCTTGCCAGTGCATTAGCCGCATAGATGCGCGCGCGTGGCGTCTCTAGTTGAACAAACTCGTTATATGCCCGTTGATAGTCATTGCCATAATAGAATGCGATACCTTTACGTAAAGGCTCTTCAAATCGTGCTGCTGCCGCTAGGTATTGTTTGTCTTTAAATAACCATTGAGCTTGTTGGTCTGGTGTTAACCACAAAGAGATCCACCACTGCTGTGCCTGTTCTAACAACGCTCTTTCTTTTATGATTTCTGTATTTTGTGCCTTCAAACTCACTGATTCAGCCTTAACTTGCTGTGTGATGAGTATTGTAGGTAACAGAACGAGTGCCCAGCTCCATTGAACCAACCAACCTTTGCGAAACCAAAGCAGCATGAGCAAAGCTAATGGATAAACGAGGTAGTAACCCATATCTTTCCAAGGCATCGCAGAATCACCATTTAGGGCCATATTACGTTCGATGTAGCGATTGAACTGCCTGATGTCTGAATCATCGATAGAGACTTCAAGGTAGTGGCCTCCAAGAGCAGATGATAGTTGCTTTAACGAGTCCAAATTTGCAGGGTTTTGGGAGACTGAATTGGGGTTCCCGATACCAAGAGCGATAACTTGATTATTTGCCGAAAGTCCGCTCGCTTCTAGGCTACGGATAGTCGATTCGGACACTTGATCGGTAACGACTAGCACGCTACCACCTGATTCTCGTTGAATTATCTCTTGGACGATGGGCAAAGTTGCTATCAGATTCTTTCCGGCAACGGGCATGATACTAGGTTCTATTGCATCGAGAAAAGGCGTGAACACTGCGATATCTTGAGTCAGTGGCATGGTCAAATGGGCTGAACCAGCATAAACCACAAGGGCATTTCTCCCACCACCTCTAATCGCGAGTAGATCACGAATCTTTTGCTTGGCTCTCGTCAGTCTACTAGGCGCAACATCAGTCTCTAACATTGACTCACTGACATCTAAAACGATAACCAATGCCGCTTTATCTTCGCCGAAGGGCGATGGCTCTCTTTGCCACGTTGGCCCTGCAGCAATTATTGTGGCTAAACTCATCAGTAGTGCGAGAAGTTTCAGAGGAAGTTGACGTTTCCAGCCCTGCTCCCCTATGGTTAACGCCTTTCTAAGATGCGTCGGTAAAATGTCGATCCATTTGGGTTGAGTAGACATTCGGAATCGATAAGCAACTAACAAAGAAATAGGCAATAGCGCCCAAAGCCATTCAGGGCGTAGAAAATGAAATTGAGTCAGTAAAGCATCATTCATCATGTCTCTCCTTTGACAAAGAGATTGTGTTGAAGAATGCGTTTAAAGGTTGCTATTGAGAAGGCCAAAATATAGAGAACAAGTACGGTATAAATGAAGTAGTGATGAAATGATTTTTTCGGATAGTAGGTAGTGCTTTCATAAAGCTGAGGCTCAAGTTCGTCAATCGTACGATAAACTTGAGCAAGCTGGTCGCGATCAAGGGCCTGGAACGATTGTCCTCCAGATGCTTGTGCGATGCGGTCTATAACTTGTAGATCAATAGCGGTCTCACCCACTGTCGTTGGATCGCCTATCGCAATGACATGTATCCGCACTTGTTTCGCTTTAGCGACTTTTGCCGCTTCAATTGGATCGACAAAGCTACCCGTATCGTTGCCATCGGTTAGTACAATCACCACTCTTTCTTTATCTTGTAAGCCATTGTCCAAGCTGAGCTGGTCGTTGAATGACTTGATCGCTAATCCAATCGCATCGCCTAGATGGGTACTTTGGCCCGCCATTCCTACTTGTGTTTCATTGAGCAGCGCTAACCAAGCCTCTTTATCAGCGGTAAAAGGGGCTTGAACAAAGGCGGCATCACCAAATAGGATTAACCCAACGCGATCCCCTTCTCGCTGAGAAATGAAGGACTCTAATACCGACTTGGTGGCATCAAGTCGGCTTATTCGTTCCCCTTGTTCACTGGTAAAGTCGGTTTCTTGCATTGAGCCTGATAAATCCACTGCGACCATTAGGTCTCGTCCGATACTCTCTTTGATTTGTGGGACGTCCAGCACAACGGGCTTTGTGAGTGCAAACACAACCAGCATCCACGAAACGACTAAGATTATACGTTGCCACCATTGTGGTTTAAGTTCAACTACGCCCTCTGATGGCTTATTGCCCGTAGCGGTGACGAGCTGTTGGAAAAAAGGCACTTTAATCGCTAGTTGTTTGGTTTTATAGGCGGGAACGAATACGAGTAATAGAGGTATTGGCAATATCAGTAGCCAATAAGGGTACGTAATTTCTAAACCACTTAGCCATTGATTGATCATTTCACCTCTCCCTCTTTGGGGACGACGTGCTGCAGTAACCACTGCTCTAGATAGGCTTTTAATTCCTTTCGTTGTTCTAAACTGAGTCTTAGATCGCTTCTATTGAGGCAATTCACCCACTGAATACTGACACTTCGGTCGAGTGTGAGATGTTGCCCTGTTTCATCGAGTGTTGTTATGAAGTCAAGGCCATGAATCACTCTGTATCGGTTAGAGCAGCGATTAAGGACAATTTTTATCAGTCTAAATGTCTCGTATTCAAACTGCTCCAATTCAATACTTATTGATCGGAGATAACCGAGCGCCTCGGTTCGATAGCGGTTATGCCACCAAGTAGTTAACCTTCTGAATAGAAGGTAGAGAAGCCAAGTAATGATGATAATGGCAACAACCTTCCATCCTATCGTTTGGGGAAACCAACTCACACTTTCTGCAGGGACGATGTCCTGCAGTTCTCGCAAAATATAAGAGGTAGGTACCTCATGTTGTGCATTCGCAAATCCCATTTATCCACCTCCAACAGCCTGTTTGTATTGTGAGATGTGATCCCCTGTCGTTGAAAGAAGGATACAAGGTAGGCGTTTAGCCGCCATTAGGCGCTGTAGCTGGACAATTTGTTGTTGTTTCTCTGTTAACAAAAACTGGCTAGCTTTCGCGACTTTATGTTGGCTATCCAACATGATCTGGTGGGTTCCGTCTCCAACAACCCAGCCCTGTTTGGCTATCTTTTCTGGCAGTTCAGTTTCAAAAGGATCGACAACCATAATAGCAAGCACGTCGTTCTGTCGTTGAAGCTGCTTTAGACGGTTAATATCATCTGCGCTACAGCCACTCCAGTCAGAAACGATAATGATGGTTGATTGCTTTAACGCCCGTCGGGACAACTCATTTATCCACCTTGAAAAGGTGAGCTTTTCATCATCCGCGCTTAAGGCCGAGAGCTGTTGATTCGCTTTAGCAACCTGTTTCAGTTGCTCTAGTAATTTAGGTTGAGCGCGCGAAGCAACCTGCCATTGGGTTTTGTCTGTATCAGCAATGCAAACACCGACTCTATCTCCATCACGCAGAACACGCCAAGCACTCAAAGCGGCGACTTCAGCTGCAACAACAGATTTCATGCAATGCTGTGATGAAAAGAACATACTGCTTCGTTGGTCCACTAGGATCAGGCAGTGTCGATCTTTCTCTTCACTGTAAACTCTTACATGAGGTTTACCCGTGCGCATGGTGACTTTCCAATCTAGGCTACGAATGTCATCGCCTAGCTGATAGTGGCGTAATTCTTCAAAATTGAGCCCTCGGCCACGAAAGAGTGACAGGTGCCTGCCGGACATCGAGTTCGAAGCATGCAGGTGCGGTAATAAAGTAAATGACAAAGCGTGGTTTTGCAGTCTCACTAAATCTGCATAAGAGGTATGGATTCTTGCATCATGGCTTTGCATAAGCTTGCCTTAGCCTATCTCAACAACGTTCAAAAGTGTTTCGATGACTTTTTCATGGGTCACGCCGTCTGCAAGCGCATCATAACTCAAGGTAAATCGATGACCCAAAACATAGGGCACGACTTCTCTGACATCATCAATTTCTACATAGTTTCGTCCATTTAACCAAGCATTGGCACGTGCACATTTATCCAATGAAATTGATGCCCTAGGGCTCGATCCGATTTGAATCCATTGTGCGAGATTGACATCACTGTAGCGTTGGGGGTTTCTTGTTGCCATAACGAGCGCGACGATATACGACTCAACCATGTCGGAAACTTCCACGAGAGGTAACTCTCTTCTTGCTTCTAGTATCATTTCTGTAGCAATATTTTCTAACGCAGGCTGGGATTGGTCGATACTCGCGCCAATCTCTTCCATCCTAACTAATCTCACAATCTCTTTTTCAGCTTCTTCATCTGGATAGTCAACTGTGACCTTCATGATGAATCTATCCATTTGCGCTTCTGGTAGTGGATACGTCCCCTCCTGTTCTATTGGGTTTTGGGTCGCTAACACCATGAAAACATCGGGTAAAACGTGAGTCTGCTTGCCAACCGTGATGGTTCCTTCCGCCATCGCTTCCAATAGAGCAGCTTGAACTTTAGCCGGCGCGCGGTTTACTTCATCTGCAAGTACAATACTGTTAAAAATAGGGCCAGGTTGAAAATTCAACTGAGGCTTTCCGTCGACCTCTTGGTAGACATCAGTACCAGTAACATCTGAAGGAAGAAGGTCGGGCGTAAATTGAATTCGTCCGAAAGGCGCATTTAGCAGCATTGCGAGTGATTTAACCGAACGAGTTTTAGCGGTACCAGGTAGCCCTTCTAACAGAACATGGCTGTTGGTTAGCAGTGCTATCGCAAGGGCTTTAATCACATGACGCTGACCGATCACAGTTTGCTGTGTTTGGTCAATCAGTTGGTTGATGGCTATTTGACACGGGTTCATTTCGCTATCCTTTCGAACTCAATTCCAATGGGTTACTGACTCGTCGCTCTGGTCGACTCAAGTTGGTCAATGACATTTTTCGGCGCTATTTTCGATAACTCACTTAAACATGTTTGATAGCGTGTGCTTATGCCGGCTTGCGAATAGTTTCTTGCGAGCACTTCACAGCGGGCGTAGAGCATTTCCGGATTATTGCTTAATGCATAACTCTTGCTTAAGGCATCATCAGCTTGTTTTACATTAGTTTGCTCTAACAAGAGTCCATATAGATACCAATATTGAGGATTATGCTGAGCCATTTCAGCGGCTTGGCCAATTTGTTCGGCCGCGTTCTTATAATCATCCTGTCTCATATAGCTTAGACCAAGACTGTAACGAATAGCATGAGAGTTAGGTTGATTTGTAACGCCCTGTTGAAGCGTAGATATCACCATATCTTCATCAGATAAGCGTCGATATACATCGGCTAAATTGACGTAAGCGTTCTCAAAATACGGTTCGATTATGATTGAACCTTTGTACCAATTGATCGCTGTCTGGTAATCGCCTTGAGAGGCGTACACATTACCAAGATTGGTGCGACCAAACCCTCGGTCTGCATTGAACTCTTGAATCATGATGTAATCATTGAGTGCGGGGGTAAGCTGTGCTTTCTGCTCAGAACTTAACTGTGACCAATAGAAGACCAAAGCGCCAGCGGCATCGGAGCGAACAGCAAGCACTGGATCATCGAGCAAAGGTGAAAGCATTTTCCAGCGATCTTGCCAATCGTATCCCGCGCTCCCCGCTATACTTGCAACTCTTAACATCTCGTCGTCGTTTTTTACCGCACGCGCTAACGCAACGGTTGTATTATTGCCAGCATTGCCTGCCATTCGCTCAAGAGCTGATGCTCGAATGATCGGTGCTTGAGAGTGGTCTTGGGCAATCATTGATAAAGCACCTTCAGCGCCTCTATGCCCAATGGCATCGGCATAAAATGCGACGGCAAAGTGTTGTTGGTTGAGGTATTTAGAATTTGGGAAATGCTCGATTAGTTTTTTAGTTGCCCATTGGTTGTCCTTGCCCTCACTTTGATGGCAGTCTAAGCAAACGTTAGGTGTGTTGATGTGCTGGCTCAAGTCTGGTCGTGGCACGTGCCAACTATGATCTCGTCGTGGGTCAACCTGCATATAGGTCGTTTCGGGCATGTGACAAGTCGTGCACTGCGCAGCTTCAGTACCCATTTTATGCATCGTATGTTTTGGAGAGTGGTACTCGCTCGCGACGTGACACTGCAAGCAAACCGCTTCTTGGGGAATTTTGAGTTTTGCGGTGTGTGGGTCGTGGCAGTTGGTGCAAGTCACCCCTTTTTCTGCCATTTGCGACTGTAGAAAAGAGCCATAGACGTAGTTCTCATCGTAGATCTGTCCGTCATGGTAGTAGAGCTCGCTCGATACTAAATTCAAACGATAACGATCGAAAAAACTCCCTTGGACATGATCATAGTCACGTGAATCGGTAAGCTGTGTTCTGCGGCTGTGGCATTGAGCGCACGTTTGTACTTGATGAGTTTGTCGGATATTTTTCGGTTGCAGGGTGCTGTGCCCTTCCTTAATTACCCACTCTTCCACCGCTTGTGATAAGTCTCGGTCAAAACCGAAATGATTAATCCGCTGGTTTTGGTCGTTGTTCGCCCACTTTACGTGATGCTCTGCGGGGCCATGACAAGCCTCGCATGACACATTGATTTCGCTCCAACTAGTTTGATAAGTGTCAGATTCAATATCGTAATTCTTTTGTAAGTTTGTTGAATGACAGTCAGCACACATGAAATTCCAGTTTTGACCCGTATTAGTCCAATAGAACTCATCGTGAATTGTTTGATCAGGATATAGGTGGAACCAACGTTGACCTCCCTCTTTTTTATCGCGACTATCCCATGCAAACGGAATTAGCTGTATACGTCCATCTGGAAACTCGACCATATACTGTTGAAGCGGTTCAAAGCCAAAGGTGTAGCTGATTTTATAATCGGAATACCCATCATTAGGCTCCTGTATATTTACCCAGTACTCGTTATCTTTGCGATAAAATCGGTTGTCTTCACCGTTATGAGAGAACACTGCGTCATTAAAATCGCCTAAAACAGCATCTGATGTGGCATGCCGCATTGCCATGTCGTGATGAGAACCTTGCCAGGCGCTAACTTGTTCGGAGTGACAGTCAATACATGACTCAGAGCCAATAAAGGTCGCGTTTGAAGCTAATAAGGAAAATGAGACTAGCACATTACTTAGTAAAGTGGTCAATCCCATGAGCTTGAACACTACTTTCATACTATTCCTTGTATGAATGCTGCACAGTTATGATTATAACTAACTGTAGTACAAGTAGTTTCTTTAACCAGTTCAAACCAACAAAAGCGGTTTTGCGTCACAGTGGAAGGTGTTTATCGCTGTTCAAAAGTTACAGATAGTACGTAAAGCCCCAATTAATGATGTTCTGGCTTAGGTTTGAACTCGCTGTATGGTCGTAATCGATGGTCACAGCAAGCTTTGAAAACAGTTGGTATTCACCACTAATACCGAACGTATGAAAGCGCTTATCGAATAAACGGCTATAAGCATAATTAGGTTTGAATGACAGATTGTTTGCTACAGACCAAATCACGCCTGTCTCTATTACCGGGCCAGTGCCTTTGGTTGTTTGATATTCATACTGACACTGCTCTATGGGTTTATCCTTTCGGCAAGAAGAGCGTCTTTTATTTTCACTACGTCTAAGCCCAGCCCCCATCGACAGTGATGTCTCATCGTTCAGGCTGTAAATGATCCCCGCCGTCCATTGGAATAGCTCTTGAGTAGTTGAGCCTCTTGTTGTCCATTCGTAGTCGAGATTCAGATAAACATTAGACTGGCTTACATAGGTTCCCCCAATATTTAAACCATAGAGCTTCTTGCTGCCTTGATTGTTATAGATTGGGCCAAAGTAATCTTGAAATCCGTCATGACTAACTCGGTTTTGCACCGTGTTGAGATAGATATTACTTTGACCTGGTGAAGCAAAAGCGTGTGTGCTGGACATCAATAGTCCAAGTGAGGAGAAAATGAGAGTTGAGCAACGCATAGGACCTTTACCTTGTTATTTGAGGTAAGCAGGATACGCGCAATACTCTGTAATTTTGGAATAATAACTATTCCTAACGGATGATTAAAAAAGGGACTCGAAAGTCCCTTTTTTTGTGAGTGCGACAGCCTACTACTTATTCTGCGGCTCTTGCAGCTTGATCATCACATCATCCAAACTGAAACTTGCTGCTTTTTGACGAGGTGGATACTCTTTAAATGTCTCCAAGAACTGACCCACATAGGCCTGCGCTGGGACAAGCATATATGCCCTATCAAGCATCCAGTCATAATAAGTATTCGATGTGACATCTGCGATTTCGTAAGGGTCCATGCGTAGATTGAAGATCTTCGGAACGCGCAGCGGTGTGAAAGGTTCTGCCCATATACGAAGAGTACCTTCAGCTCGTTGTTCCATAAACACGATTTTCCACTTGTTGTATCGCAGCGCGGTCAAATCACCATCATCAGAGAAGTAGAAGATCTCCTCTCGCGGCGCTTCCTCCGTTTCGCCAGTCAAATAAGGCAAGAAGTTATAGCCATCTAAATGGTTTTTGTAGGAGCGATCACCCGCAGTATATCCGTCTAGCAGCTTCTGCTTGATATCAGTGTCACCTGCTGCAGCAACAAAGGTTGGCAACCAATCCATGTGGTGCATGATCTCATTGGAGACTGAACCCGCCTCGATTTTGCCAGGCCAGCGAACCATGGCTGGAACACGATAAGCGCCTTCCCAGTTGGTGTTTTTCTCACCACGGAAAGGAGTCAGACCTGCATCAGGCCATGTATTCATGTGCGGGCCATTGTCCGTTGAATAGAAGACGATCGTGTTGTCTTTCACGCCTAAATCATCGACTTTTTCAAGAAGTGCCCCAACATGACTGTCGTGTTCAACCATCGCATCGGCATAAAAACTGATGCCTGTTTTTCCAAGGTTCTCGTCTTTCACATGGGTACGGAAGTGCATGCGGGTGGCATTCCACCAAACAAAGAACGGCTTATCCGCTTTGACTGCGCGATCCATAAAGTCAATCGCAGCATCAAGCGTCTCTTCATCCACCGTTTCCATTCGTTTACGAGTTAACGGGCCGGTATCTTCAATCTTGCCATCAGCATATGACCGAATAACGCCGCGTGGACCGAACTTCTTGCGGAACTTTGGATCTTTTGGATAGTCTACGTTTTCCGGCTCTTCTTCCGCATTCAAGTGATAAAGGTTGCCAAAAAACTCATCAAAACCGTGATTGGTAGGAAGATGTTCATCTTTATCGCCCAGGTGGTTTTTGCCGAACTGCCCTGTCATATAACCCATGGGTTTAAGTAGGCTTGCAATGGTGGCATCTTCAACTTGTAAACCTAGCTCAGCACCCGGTAAGCCAACTTTACTCAAACCCGTTCGAAGAACACTCTGACCAGTAATGAAGGTTGAGCGGCCAGCTGTACAAGACTGTTCGCCGTAATAGTCGGTAAACATCATGCCTTCTTTTGCGATACTGTCGATATTTGGAGTTTGATAACCCATCAAGCCAAATGTGTAGGCACTGAGATTGGATTGCCCTATATCATCCCCCCAAATCACGAGAATGTTCGGTTTGTCAGCAGCGTATACTGCTGACGATGCGCCTATCATGGCAGCGGTGAGAATAGCCAAGCGACGTTTAACGCCATATTTCGTTATCATACGCACCTCTATATCCTTTGTTAGAGCATTATGCCTTTACAGATATAGGACAGGGCGGCTAATAGTGCGAATTCTAACCAGTAGTTTTAGTTTCTTTTTCAGAAACCTAAACTCATTTCATAGTTTGAAAATGTACAGTGATCTTTTAGGCTTTCGAGCTTCTGAAGCGCTTGGGTGATATTCCGTGGTATTTTCTAAAACGGTGAGAAAAATTATTGGGGTCTTGATAACCAAGACGTGAGCTGATCATTTTTATCGACCAGTCAGTGTTCAATAGCAACGCTGCAGCACGGGTCATTCTCAGCTTTACCAAGTATGAGCGCGGGTTTACTCCATAAAGTGACAGTGTCACCCGATTTAATTGTTCTTCACTTAAGAAACTACGCTTCGCGACTTCAGAGACGCGCCAGTCAAGGTGCAATTGTGATTCTACCAAATTATAGACAGCCATTACTCTCGTTGGTGTGTCGTAGTTACTGGTATCAACCCGCGTTAAACCTCTAATTAGCTCTGAAAGCAATATGCGCCTGAAGGTTCTTCGGCCGCCTATCTCAGAATGCAGTAATTGCACCGTCGACCAGGTTCGTTCTGCATCGTCAAAATTTGTTACCCGTTTCACACCATCGTACCAACTACTCCAAGAGTCGGTATCTTTAAACAGAATCCAGATCATTTTCCAAGACGACACCAAAGGCGCAAGCTCAAAGCGAAACGGAGATTTCGCCGGAAGTACGGTTATGGTGTTTGGCAGGATTCGCTCTGATCCGCTATCGGTAATCAACTGCCCTTCCCCTTCAATCGTTATCAAAATGGTGTGTATCTCAGGCTGAGTGCGTTCTACCCAATACTCTTCTTTGAGCTCTGCCATCCCAGCCATGTGGATACCAAACTCCTTCATTTCGGGAATATCGCTGTCTACTAGGAATCGTTCATAACAAGCTGGGCTCAGAAAGACACCATCTTGCCAATCTCTGTTGATGTTGCTTTTGTCGATGACGGATTCGCACAGGTTTATCTCTTGTTTGAACATGTTAACTTCCAGCTGATGGCTTTAAAGTAGCGACCATTCCATTAGACAGGAGAAGTACCACTATGAAAAGTCTTTCCCTAACGTCAAAGTCACGTTCTTTAATCAGTCGCACACTTAAGCTGGGTATCCCTGTGGCAGTTCAAAGTGCTTTGGTTTCAATACTGGCTTTGGCGGACGTACTGATGGTCAGTAGTTTTGGTGAAGCAGCAACAGCATCTGTGGGTATTGCATCGAAGTGGCACTTTGTCGCGATTATGGTGATGGCAGGTTTAGGCATGGCAAACGGTATACTCATCGCTCAATATTGGGGCAAAGGTGATATCAGCCGATGCCGGAAAATCACACGTTTCGCTATTACGGCTGGACTGGTGTTGTTGGTGCCTATCTCAATTGCCATCGTGGTGTTCGCTGAGTCGATTATGCAACTTCAAACGCCTGATATGAATGTCATCGCGTTGGGTAAAGATTATTTACTTTATGCTGCGCCTGTATTGTTGCTAACGCATATCATCATCATGTTTGAATCAAGCATGCGCTCAACGGGCAATGCGGTTACGCCACTGAATATTGCAGCGGTGACGATTGGGGTAAACATCTTCCTGAACTACTGCTTGATACAAGGCAATTTTGGCTTTCCAGCGATGGGGGTTGCCGGGGCAGCATTGGCAACGACCATTGCTAGAGTTTTTCAGGTACTCGTATTCGTCATTTATCTTAATAAGCGTAATCATTGGCTCAAGAAGCTGAAATTTGAACAGCGTGATACGGCAGTCGAGCGTTCGTTTATCAAACTCGCGATACCTGGCGTAAGTAATGCCGTACTTTGGGGCGCAGGAACACTGGTATACCAAATTATATTTGGTCACATGGGCACCACGGAGCTTGCTGTGTTTAGCATGTTTGGCCCTTTTGAGTCACTCTGTTATTCGGTGTTTTTTGGTTTATCGGTCGCCTGTTCTGTCATTATTGGTCAGTCATTGGGGCAGCGTGATTTCGAAGAAGCAAAAGAGACCGCGAAGACATTTCTAAAATGCAACATCGCTGTTGGCTTCGCAATGAGTACTTTGATGTTTGTTTTTAGAGGCGAGGTCTTAAGTTGGTTAAGCCTAGACACAGATCAATATTTGCCGCTTTCAGCGCCTGCAATTGTTGTTGTTTGCTGGGGTTTATGGCTTCGTATGAGTAACTTAATGATCATCAATGGTATTTTAAGAGCGGGTGGCGAAAACGCCTTTTGCTTGCGTATGGATTTTATTGCCATGTGGGTGGTGGGTTTGCCCTTCACTGCCATCGCCGCCTTTATATTAGGTTTGCCATTCCATTTGGTATACGTCGCGATGTTGTGTGAGGAGATAGTTAAGTTATCTCTTTGCTACTATCGATACCGCCAATTTATTTGGGTTAAAGATCTAACCTTAGGCTCTGATACCGTCAAAGCGTAAAACACAAGCTCTCTTAATATGTCGTGTACTTGTCTACCACGGCGGATAATTGTTAAGAGAGCTATTTTGTATCTTGATAATTCAATTGAAAGAACTGAGATACATCCTTGGCGTTAATAGTGGTATTCTAAGACAATTCGTCATTAGCTCATTAGTATCATGTCTTCCAAGCTCCATTATCGTGTCCTCGCACTGTGTGTGTTGATCATCAGCATTGGTCAACTCTCAATGGGATTAGTGTTCCCTTCTCTACCTTGGATCGCCAAAGATTTTTCAGTCACCCTAGATCAAGCTCAGTTGCTCGTTAGTATCTATCTGCTTGGTTTTGGTCCATCGCAGTTTATTTACGGCCCAATCTCTGACGCGCTAGGCCGCAAGAAAGTACTCCTATTTGGTTTGGCTGTCGCCCTGGCAGGGTTGATGAGTATCATCTTTTTTCACGATTCGTTTGAGGCCCTTGTTTTAGGGCGCCTATTGCAAGGCGTTGGTACAGGCTGTTGCGCCGTGTTAGCACGTGCAACCATTCGTGACAGTCACAGTGGTGACCAGTTGGCAAAAGCACTGGCCTATATTGCGATGGCCGCTTCTATTACCCCGCTGTTTGCCCCCGTTATTGGCGGCTTTATCAACCATCACTTTGGTTGGATGATGGTTTTTATCTCGTTGTTTGGTTATGTATTAATTGCTTGGCTGTTACTGTTGGGCTTTTTTGATGAGACTCGAACTCAACGAGCTAAGGTGCCCTCGCTTAAAGAGATGTTCAATCAATATAAGACGTTGCTCAGTTCAAAGTACTTTGTGAGTTTTGCCATGATCACCTGGCTTAACTTTAGCTTGATGATTACGACTATCTCGGTCATGCCATTCATCATGCAAAATCAAATCGGTATGGATTCGGATGAATATGCTTTATGGGCACTGATTCCGGCTATTGGTATGCTTTTAGGCACGAGCTTGTGTAATCGTATTCGGCCACAAATTGGCACGCAGAAAATGTTGTATTGGTCACCGGTGCTTCATGTGTGCGCAGCACTATGGCTACTCTTCTGCCCTCTAGAGCCTTTGTATGTGATGGTTGGTCAGCTATTTATGATTTTAGGTAATGGTATCGCCTTACCATGTGCTCAAACAATGCTCCTACAGCCTTATAAGAAGCAGGCAGGCGCAGCAGCGGCGATGGCGGGCGGCGGACAAATGGTCATGTCTGCAGTGGTGAGCATGGTATTAACACAGCTTGGTCTTCAGTTTACTTGGCAGCTAGCGATCGTCATCGCGATTTTTGCTGCCATTACACTGACCAATATTACGAGAGGCTTTAACTCTCAGCCCTGATTGGGTTATAAAGATTAAGCCGACAAAAAAACGCCGTTGCTACTTCTAGCAGCAACGGCATTTTTCTTAGTTAGCAGGTTATAACCAGAACATCATGACGATCACGGTTAACGCCGCGATACACATAAGGTTAAGAATAATACCCACCCTCATCATATCGCTTTGCTTGATGTGACCAGAGCCAAATACAATCGCGTTTGGCGGTGTTGCCACCGGTAGCATAAATGCACATGAAGCCGCTACCGCGATCAACACGGAAAGAATCACAGGCGAGATACCAAAGGCTTCTGCCACCGTTGCAAATACCGGAATGAGCAACGCCGCACTGGCCGTGTTACTTGCAAATTCGGTTAAGAAAACAACAAACACTGCAATTACCGCAATAATAAAGAAAATACCGAAATGAGCGATCAGTTCACTGAGTTCATTGGCAAGAAAGACACTCGTGCCTGTCGTTTTAAGAACATTACTAAGGCAGATACCCCCACCAAATAGGATGAGCACGCCCCAATCAGCGGTTTTCTCGATGTCTTTCCAATGTACGACTCGCGCAAAATTGACTGCGATGATAGCTGCGAGTGCAACGATGGTATCGAACTTTGAAATACCTCCTAGCATCGCATTGATTGGTTTACTAAAAATCCAGAAAAAGACAGTTAAGGCAAAAATCGCTAAGGTAACGACCTTACCCTTATCCCACTCAACAGGCTCATAATTTAGCTCAAAGTTACCTTGGAGTTTAGGACGCATGGTGAAGTAAAGTACTAGTAGAGCAATCGGCAATAAAATCAGTGATGTTGGTAGGCCAAACGCGAGCCAATCACTAAAGGTTAATCCAACCTCAGCGGCAGCGATGGCATTGGGAGGGCTACCAACAAGTGTCGCAATACCGCCAATACTTGCGCTGTAAGCAACGCCAAGAAGAACAAAAACATAGGTTTTTCTTTCACTTTCCGCGTCTACTTTACTCAAAATACCTAGTACAAGTGGCAGCATCATCGCCGCAGTTGCCGTGTTACTGATCCACATTGATAGGCCCGCAGTCACGCCAAATAACATAAAGACCGCGACACTCATCTTCCCTTTCGCCATGATTAACACTTTGTCAGCAATGACTTTATCAAGGCCTTGACGATGCATAGCCGCAGCAAGCGCAAAACCACCTAGAAATAGGAAAATAATCGAATTAGAGAAGTTATTAAGTGCAGTTTGCGTGTCAAACACCCCCATCACAACGGCTAAGACGGGCACGAGAATAGCGGTAACGGTAACGTGAAGTGCTTCTGTGAGCCACAGCACGGCGATAAAGGCGAGAATACTCAATCCGAGTACAACGTTTTGTTCGAAAGGTAACGTAAAATAGAGGGCAAGAAATAGAGCAATATCAGCCAAGACAATCATGCTATTACGATGTAAGAACCACTCTTTGGTGTTGGTGGGGAGCGGGAAGAGATCATTCCTATGCATGCGACTTTCCTTCTTATTAAATTGACCTCCTTATAATTCCATACATTTCACAGGGGAATAGTAGACCTTGGTCGCATATTAACTAAAATTTAACCAATCTGTGACATCCATCATCCGCGACAAGGTGTGAAATGATACAAAAAAACCGCTCTGTATTAGAGCGGTTTATTCAACGTCTTTGGAATCTATTTCGCGTAAACAGGATAATCTGTCAGGCCCTTTTCAGCGCCACCAAATAAGGTGTTTGGATCATGTGGAGCAAGTGGGTGACCGTTTTCTATACGTGAAGGCAAGTCTGGGTTCGATACAAATGGTCGTCCAAAGCCAATCATATCCGCCAAACCATCATTAATGGCTTGCTCGGCCTTTTCAGCGTCGTATTTGCCTGCCCAGATAAGTACATTGCTAAATGATTCACGCATATCACGTTTAAACTCAACAGGAGTTTCCGGAGCGTCGTCCCAATCCACCTCTGCAATGTGCATGTATGCAATGTTGTGCTTGTTCAACACTTTCGCTGCTGCAGGATAGGTTTCCAGTGGGTTCGCATCAACAGTGCCGTTTAGTGTTGTCAGTGGCGCTAGGCGAACACCCACTTTATCTGCACCAATCGCATCAACCAGAGTTGCAACAACTTCATCCAAGAAGCGCAAACGATTTTCTAAGCTGCCGCCGTATTCATCAGTACGGTTGTTTGATTCTGAATCAATGAACTGGTTAATGAGGTAACCGTTCGCTGCGTGCAGTTCGATACCGTCAAAGCCTGCTTCAACCGCGTTCAACGCCGCTTGATGGTACTCCTGAATGACCGCTTTAATATCCTCTTTCGTCATCTCGCGAGGTTCGACAACATCGACAAAGCCTGGCTCATCGCTGCCATTATCGATAAAGACTTTTACCCCTTCCGCTTTTAGTGCAGAAGAAGAGATCGGCTGTGCGCCACCAATGTTATCTGGGTGTGTAACACGACCAACGTGCCAAAGCTGCGCGAAGATTACGCCATTTTCAGCATGAACCGCATCCGTTACTTTTTTCCAACCAGCGATTTGCTCTTGTGAGTAGATGCCTGGTGTCCACGCATAGCCCTGACCCATTGCTGAAATTTGTGTACCTTCGGCAACAATTAGACCTGCACTTGCTCGTTGAGCGTAGTAAGTCGCCATCATATCATTTGCAACATTACCTTGTTGTGAAGCACGTGAGCGAGTCATCGGAGGCATGACTATACGGTTATTAAGTGTCAGTTGACCAAGTTGAATAGTTTGGAACAGAGATTGAGACATACGTATCACCTTTAATTGGAAACAACGTTGGGCACAGATCTTTGCTTGGGATTCATAAATAACAAGCAAGTCCGATACCCTTCTTTAATGGCGACACAATACGCGTTTAGAACCCAATAATATAATTATTGATAATTATTTTGTTGATAATTTAACGTTATCAATAACTGTTGCCTAACTACTTCATGCTAATGGTAAGCTCATATCCACTTACGATTAGTCGTTATGCCTGCTTTTTAACGGCCTTGGTCAGTTTGCTCTCTTTAGACTCTGTCACTTTCTCCTTGATGCTTGTCACCTCACTAGGGGCCATCTCAGAATTCTCACCAATGAATTTACCCCCAGGCTCAATACACAACTCATGACAGGCTACTTTGCCGTTCAATCGACCTTTAGATAGGACTTCAATGTTTGATGCGGTGCATTCACCCTCAACCATACCGTTGATCACGAGTTTGTTACTGAAAACTTCACCTTTGATACGTCCAGACTCAGACACAACCAATGTGCCTTGGACATCAATACGTCCCTCGATGAACCCATCAATCTGAATATCGCCTTCTACTTTGATTTGACCGCTAGCGTGGCAACCTTTTGCGATGAGGGTTGCAATAGTTGGGCTAGTCTCAGTTCGACTGTGTTTATTAAAGAGTCCCATGGTATTAACTTCTCCTTTTTTATTATGGATTCAAAATCATCTAACCCCCACTCTACAAAGTTGAGTGGATCTAAAGCTCGACCGACGAAGCGAACTTCGTAATGTAAATGTGGGCCACTCGATAGCCCACTGTTTCCTGAAACGGCAATAAGGTCACCTTTGCGAACAAATTGCCCTGAGCGGACCTTAAACTCATGTAAATGCGAATATGAGCTAGAAAACCCGTAAGCGTGTTGGACTCTTAGAAAATTACCGGAGCCTTCATTGCTCCGTCGTGTGACTTCAACTACCCCGTCTGCTGGTGCGTAGATATTGGTCCCGGTGTTGACGGCAAAGTCGAGCCCACGGTGCATTCTGCGTTCACGGGTTACGGGATGTATCCTTGCCCCAAAACCTGAGGAGATTCGCGCTTTACCCACGGGCGAGCCGTTTGGGATTTTACTTAGCATCATTACTCTTGTGCTCATCTCAACGGCCGCGACATTCAGGCGCTCCTCGAGAGAGTGACTGTCATCTTTTTGTATGTCAGGCGACAGTAATAACTCAATATCGGCAAGTCGGTCGGAAACCAGTGCAACTTGTGACTCTCTTTCTAGAAGTTCATCTTCCAGCTCTTGTTTCATCGAATTCAAAGCGACGAGCTCGTCATTCAGATCACTAGATTGCTTAATCAACAAAGAATTTTTTAGGTGAGCATTATCAAATGCGACGTATAAATAGGTAGAAACGCACAAAATTACCGCGACAATAGAAGCGACAGTGTATGCAAACGCTTTGATTTTTTGTTTCTTTTTTCTATCGATGTGCCAATGGCGTGAACCTGATACCGACGATATCGATATGGTTATTTGGTCTTTCATTACCAATACAAACTAACATTAATACTCAATTATAATCAGTAGTTTATAGGATGACTGGCGTTATAGATGAGTGATTAGATACGGTTCTGTGAGTCAGTTTCAAAACTTTAATTTTAACATTTCAATTGTTTAAGTTTGCTCGATTTCAGTCGTTTAGGATTTCTAACCTGCGGTTCAATAGACAAAAAAAAAGCCCAAGCAAAAACTGCTTGGGCAAGGATAAAAAATAAAACTATCAATACTAAATCGAGGTAAAACCTAAGGGAGCATGACTTCCCTAAGTAGGTTTGGCGCAGTGTGAGAGATTAAAGAAGCTCTACAGACTGCTGTGCAATTACAAACTCTTCGTTTGTTGGGATAACCATTGCAACGGCATCCAACATCTCAGATTTTGCAATAATGCCTGAGTCACCGAAACGAGCAGACTCGTTTCCTTTTTCATCTTCAACAAAACCTAGAAGTTTTAGGTTGTTCAAGATTTCACGGCGAATTGGTAGTGAGTTCTCACCGATACCACCAGTAAAGATTACTGCGTCTAGGTTAGACAGTGGAATCATGTAAGAGCCAATGTATTTAGCTACACGGTAAGTGAAGACTTCAAACGCAAGCTTAGCGCCTTCGTGACCTTCTTCCATCGCATCTAGGATACCGCGAGCATCAGAAGTCAGGCCTGAAACACCTAAGAAACCAGATTTCTTGTTTAGTGCATCGAATACTTGTTCAGTTGTCCAACCTTTCTTGATTAGGAATTCGATAACGCCTGGGTCAAGGTCACCAGAACGTGTACCCATCATAAGGCCAGCTAGCGGTGTGAAGCCCATTGAAGTATCAACTGACTTACCGTTTTCAATCGCACAAACTGATGCGCCGTTACCTAGGTGAACAGAAATGAAGCTTGCTTCGTCAATGTTCTTGTCCAGCATTTTAGCTGCTTCACGAGATACGTAGTAGTGGCTAGTACCGTGGAAACCGTAACGACGGATACCGTACTTAGTGTACAGCTCGTTTGAGATAGCACCGGTAAATGCTTTTTCTGGCATTGTTTGGTGGAACGCTGTGTCAAATACAGCAAACTGTGGAAGCGCTGGGAAAGCTTCCATTGCTGCACGAATACCGATAGCGCCTGCAGGGTTGTGTAGAGGTGCAAGATCAGAAAGAGCTTCAATCTCTGCAGTGACTTCTTCGGTGATACGTACAGTCTTAGTGAACTTCTCGCCACCGTGTACGATACGGTGACCGATAGCAACGATGTCGTTTGAGAAACCAAGTTCTTCAGTTAGACCTACTAGCTTGCCGATAGCGATCTTATGGTGGCTGTCGTCGCCTTCGATAGCGATTTCAGTTTTCTCACCATTGAATTTCCAACTCATGCGAGACTCTGGAAGACCAAAACATTCACCTAAACCAGTAAGAACATCATCACCCGTTGCTGCATCAATCACAGCAAACTTAAGAGATGAACTACCTGAGTTGATAACCAGTACAAACGATTTCGACATGAGTATAATCCTGTAATATAAAAAGGTGTGGAGCACCCTGTTTTGTTGAGCCTATTATTCAATAATTTTTGAGTGTTTCAACTTTTATTTAGCCATATCAACAAAAGTTAAAGCCTTTTTTTGATATACATCAAGTTCTGAATTTGTTCACACCTCAAATTATATCAGCATAGCGCAACCGTTTGCGCCTTATAGAATGAGAAGTGTGCAACATGTTGAGCTTACTACATCCAATTGCATGACAATTAAAAATATTTTGAGTTGTATGACAATTGAGACACTCAGGTTCTATCATAGCATTTAGGAGCATAATTACTACGATGAATATTGGAGAAGTTGCCAAACTGACTGGCCTCACTGCAAAATCAATTAGACTCTATGAAGAAAAAGGCCTGATTCTGCCCCCGACCCGCACAGAGAGTGGCTATCGTGATTATGGCGAAAAACAGATTCAACAGCTCACTTTGGTGGCTCGCGCAAAAGCGGCAGGCTTTTCACTCATCGAGTGTAAAGAGTTTGTCCAACTTGCTGAAAACCCGCATCGCACGAGTAAGCAAGTTAAAGCGCATGCACTGGAAAAACTAGAGGAAGTCGAGAAAAAAATTCGTCATTTAGAAGAAATTCGTGCCCAATTGAAAGCTTGGGTGGTGAGTTGCCCAGGAGATGAAGGAAGTGAGTGTCCGATTATTGATGACCTGACACACCCTACTGTTGGAGGCTGAAGGCTAAAGGTTGGGCGTGAAAAGAAAAACGACCATTTTCAGGGTTTGTACAACCCTGAAAATGGAAGCGCTAGTTAGAAGAAGTTGATTTCGCCTCTTCCGCCATTGTTAGATTTCTTCGGTTTGTCTTGCGGCTCAGGTTTCTTTTGCGAGCTTGCAGAAGATTTTGATTTGCTCTTTTGAGAAGAAGATTTGTTTTTCTTCTTTTTGGTTTGTTTTGGCTCAGGTTCAACCGCTTTTGGTTGTTCAACCTCTTCAACGGGTGGTTGGTCACAAACTACGACGTAGTACTCTTGGTTAAACTCAAGAAAGTCACCGTCATACATTTTTCTGCGTTTGCGGATTTCAAGCTCTCCATTTACCGCGACATAGCCTTCAGCTATATAGTGTTTAGCTTGACCACCACCATCAACGACATTGGCAAGCTTTAATACCTTATACAGCTCGATAGGCTGAGACGAAACTTCGACACCAATCGCTTCGATTTCGATCTCTTCTTGAAACTCTTCTTCCACACTTAACCTCAATTGTTCTTTCTACATCGCTGAGAGCGATACAAGCGTCTTAGTGTAATCGTGTTTTGGGTCAGTAAACAAGGTTTGTGTATCACCCTGCTCTACGATCTCCCCTGCTTTCATTACGATGGTGTAGTGGCATAGCGATTTAACTACATTAAGATCATGACTAATAAACAGGTAGGTTAAGCCATATCGCTCTTGTAGAGACTTCAGCAGATCCAACACTTGCGCTTGAACGGTGCGATCAAGCGATGACGTTGGCTCATCCAGCAAGATAAATTCAGGTTTGAGTATTAATGCGCGTGCAATCGCAATGCGTTGGCGCTGACCGCCCGAAAACTCATTTGGATATCGGTGCCGTGTTTCTGGGTCTAAGCCCACTTCAAGCATCACACCTTTAATGCGCTCATCGAGTTCGGCCTCTTCCAGATCATGATGAACACGCATCCCTTCGCCAATCACTTGTGCAACTGACATTCTTGGATTCAGCGCAGAGAATGGGTCTTGAAAGACCACCTGCATACGGCTGCGATACGGCAGCATCCCTTTTCTATCGAGAGGCTGTATATCGCTGTTGCCGTATTCAATTGTCCCTTCCGAGTCGACAAGTTTGAGGATCGCTAGGCCGGTGGTCGATTTACCCGACCCCGATTCACCGACAACACCGATGGTTTGCCCAGATTTAAGTTTGAACTGCATATCGGTAACGGCTTTTACATGATCCGTGGTTCTTTTAAAGATCCCAGACTTTATTGGAAACCAGACTTTTAATTTGTCCACACTTAAAAGCGTTGCTGCATCATCTTTCATCATCACTGGTTCCCCACGGGGGTCAGAGTTGATGAGCATTTTTGTGTAAGCATGATTCGGTGCCGAAAACACTTGCTGACACGCACCCACTTCAACCAGGTCACCACTTTTCATTACCGCTACACGATCAGCGATTTGACGTACGATACTCAAGTCATGAGTAATGAACAGCATCGCCATGCCTAACTCTTTTTGAAGGCTTTTCAGTAATTCGAGTATCTGAGCCTGCACTGACACATCCAGTGCGGTTGTTGGTTCATCCGCGATTAACAGTTCTGGCTCATTAATCAGCGCCATCGCGATCATCACACGTTGCCGTTCACCGCCAGACAACTCATGAGGATAAGCATCAATTTTTTGCTCTGGATGACGAATTCCTACTTTAGATAGCCACTCTAGCGCTAAAGCGCGCGCCTTAGTCGCGCGCATGCCACGGTGTATCTCCAGCGTTTCAACTAATTGCTTTCCGACTTTGTGCAGTGGATTTAATGACACCATTGGCTCTTGGAAAATCATCCCAATACGACCACCACGAATGCCCCTCAGTTGACGCTCTGAGCAACTCAACATATCGATGCCATCGAAAGTGATCGTCCCACCTTGATATTCAACTGTTGATCGTGGAAGCAGCTTTAAAATGGAATTGGCGGTCACGGATTTACCCGACCCACTCTCACCCACTAACGCCAGGGTCTCCCCTTTATTAATTGCCAAGGAAACGTCCTGTGTGACAGTGCGCGTACCCTCTTTACTCTTGAAACCAACCGTTAGATTAGAAATATTCAGTAATGTCTCAGTCATCGGTTAGTGTCCTTTCTGGTGAGGGTCAAATGCGTCACGTACGGCTTCGCCAATAAACACAAGCAGCGTCAACATAATAGAGAGAACGGCAAAAGCAGAAAGACCAAGCCAGGGTGCTTGTAGATTCGCTTTGCCCTGAGCTAGTAGCTCACCTAAAGAAGGCGAGCCAGCGGGTAAACCAAAGCCAAGAAAATCAAGCGAGGTTAATGTCGTGACTGAGCCTGAAAGAATGAAAGGCATCATGGTTAATGACGCGACCATTGCATTAGGCAACATATGACGCCACATGATGCGCTTATCATCCACCCCCATCGCTTGAGCAGCTCTGACGTAATCGAAATTTCGGCAGCGTAGAAACTCTGCACGAACGATGCCGACTAACCCCATCCAACTAAACAGGACCATAATGCCGAGTAGCCACCAGAAGTTCGGTTCAACAAAACTACTCAAAATAATGAGCAAAAATAGGGTTGGCATGCCGGACCAAACTTCAATAAACCGCTGACCGAAAAGATCGAGCCAACCACCGTAATAACCCTGACTAGCGCCAACAGCCACCCCAATCACACTCGACACTATTGTCAGCACAAAACCAAACAGTACTGAAATCCGGAATCCGTAAATCACTCGAGCGAGTACGTCGCGCCCTTTGTCGTCAGTTCCTAACAGGTTGGCCTCACTTGGCGCTGATGGAACTGAACCAACAACGTCAAAGTTAATCGTGTCGTAGCTAAATCGAATCAATGGCCAAATCAAAAAGCCCTTCTCTTCTATAAGCTCTACCACATAAGGGTCGGTATAGTCTGCTTCGGTCTCAAACTCACCGCCAAAACGAGTTTCAGCGTATGGCTTAGCGATAGGGAAATACCAGCCGCTATCGTAGTTAACTACCAATGGCTTATCGTTGGCGATAATCTCCGCGAACAAACTCAAGACAAATAAAATGGAAAAGATCCATAGTGAATAGAAACCACGCTTGTGATTGCGAAATGTTTCCCAGCGCTCTTCCCACATCGGATTGCGATGTTTATTTTTACGACTCAATAGCATCTTAACGTGCCTCAAAATCAATGCGCGGATCAACCCAGGTATAGGTTAAGTCCGAAATGATACTCAAAATTAATCCCAACAACGTCATGATGTAAAGTGACGAGAACACCACCGGGTAATCACGCTGAATAGTCGACTCAAAGCCAAGTAAACCAATACCTTCCAACGAGAACATCACCTCTATCAACATTGAGCCTGTGAAGAAAATACTGATAAACGCACTCGGGAATCCAGCGATGATGATCAGCATCGCATTGCGGAAAACATGACGGTACAAAATCTTGTTATCGTCGAGCCCTTTGGCTCGCGCTGTGACCACATATTGTTTGTTGATCTCATCAAGGAATGAGTTTTTGGTTAGCATGGTTAAGGTAGCAAAACCACCAATTACCATCGCCAGTGTTGGCAGTGTCAAATGCCAGAAATAGTCACCAATTTGTTGAATTAGGGTCATTTGATCAAAATCTGATGACACTAAACCGCGTAAAGGGAACCAACTAAAGTAGTTACCGCTAGCAAAGAAAATAATCAAGATAATGGCAAATAAAAACCCAGGGATTGCATATCCCACAATCACCACTGCACTCGACCATATATCAAACCGAGAACCGTGATGAATGGCCTTCATGATGCCTAAAGGAATGGAGACGAGATAGATGATCAGCGTACTCCACAAACCAAGAGATATGGAGACAGGTAGACGCTCAATGATTAAGTCAATGACATTCCCCCCTTTAAACAGGGAATCACCGAAATTAAACGTGGCATAGTTTTTCAACATGTCCCAATATCGTTCAAGAATCGGTTTATCGAAACCAAACTGCTTTTTGATCTCTTCAACCACTTCGGGGTCTAATCCACGCGAGCCTTTATAGCCTGTTGCGGACGTGTCTTGACCTGAAGGCAAGTCAACTTCACTGCCCCCACCGGAAAAGCGCTCCATAATGCCCGAAGAGTGGCCTTCTAACTGTGCAATCGCTTGCTCGACTGGGCCACCAGGCGCAATTTGAATAATAAAGAAGTTAATGGTGATGATTGCCCACAGAGTTGGTATCACTAAGAGCAATCGTCGAAAAATATAGGCTGCCATATTGGTTGTTCTGTATCCTTACTGACGTTTAGCAGGTAGTTTCTGTGCTTTCTCTTTTGATACCCACCATGTATCGATCGCTAAATCGTATTTTGGCGTAATTTCTGGACGCTCAAATTTATCCCACGTCGCCACACGATAGATACTGCTGTGCCACTGAGGGATAATGTAGAAGTTCCATTGGAAATATCTGTCTAACGCGCGACCAAGCGCCAATAGCTTTTCTGGGTCTTCTTGGCTTTCAGAGATTTCAAGTGTGAGTGCGTCTACTACTGGGTCAGCAACCCCTGCTCTATTATAAGTTGAGTCTATATATGACGAGTGCCAGACAATCATCATGTCTGGGCTTGGGTGAGTAAAGGCTGGGTATGCGGATGACACCATATCAAAATCACGTTCACGCAGGCGTTTAATGTACTGCGTGGTATCAATCGTGCGGATCTTCATATCAATACCCATACGCTTAAGATTCTTTTGCACGGGTATCGCGATACGCTCTGTCGTTGGACTGTAGATAAGCAGCTCAAAACTCATCGGCTCACCAGTCTCAACATTTGTCATAACTTTATTTTGTAGCTCCCAACCCGCTTCTTTTAGCAAAGCAAACGCCGTGCGCATTTGAGCTCGGATACGACCCGAGCCATCGGTCACTGGTGGCTGGTATTCTTCGGTATAAACGCGTGGGGGTATCTTGTCGCTGAACGGCTTTAACACCGCGACTTCCTCGTCACTCGGCAAGCCTTTGGCCTCATATTCAGTATTTTGGAAGAAACTACGAGTACGTTCATACTGGTTGTAGAACATATTGGCGTTCATCCATTGGAAATCGAGTGCATAGTTCAGAGCCTCTCGTACCTTAGGGTCACCAAACATCGGTTTTTGGATATTGAAGACTAAAGCCTGTGTCCCCGTTGGTTTTGAATGCGGTATCTCTTCTTTCTTTATAAAACCTCGGTCGAAGTTAGCACCTGTGTATGAATTTGCCCAGAACTTGGCTGACGACTCTTCTCGATAATCAAATTCACCGGCTTTAAACGCTTCAAGCATAACGGTTTCATCGCGATAGTAATCGTATTGAACCTGTTGGAAGTTGTTGCGCCCTATGTTGACAGGTAAATCTTGCGCCCAGTAATCCTCGACCAACTCGTACGTCAACGATTGACCTGACTTATAAGTAGAGACTTTATAAGCCCCGCTACCTACAGGCGGTGTATCTAATGGCTCGGAAAAGTCTTTCCCTTTCCAAAAATGCTTTGGAAGTACAGTCATCGTCTGAGCGAGACTAAAGAGCTTTTCGCGATTCGGCGTCTTCATCTCAATACGAGCGGTTTTATCATTAACCGCTTTTACGCTCTCTACATCTTGATAATAGACGCGGTATTGAGGCACACCCTTAGTCATAAAGGTTTCGAACGTAAACTCGACATCATGAGCGGTAATGGGTTGACCGTCATGGAACTTCGCAGCGGGATTAATATCGACTTCTAACCAAGAGTAATCATCAGCATAACGAATCTTTTCTGCGATCAGTGGATAGTAGGCATCCACTTCATCAGCGGGACTAAACATCAAAGTGTCATACAACTGCCCAGTCGCCGCTCCCGCAACGCCTCGCGAAGCGTAACGGTTGAAGTTATCGAATGTCCCGACTTGTCCGTAGGTCACTTTGCCGTATTTAGGGGCTTGGGGGTTAACGTAATCGAAATGAGAAAAATCGGCGGGGTATTTCGCTTCTCCGAACCCAACAAGGCGAGTGGTTTCAATGACCGTTACGTCTGGTTCAGTTTCAGCCTGAACCGCTAACGCCACAAGTGTCATAGAAACACCCAACACTACCTGTTTCATTTTTCCCATTGCTGATTCCTTACATTCCTTTAGGGATAGAATTTGAGTATAACCTACTGAAAAAGAAAAAGACCAGTTGGTTTCCCGAACTGGTCTTGAGACAACAAATTTACCCGAAGGTTTGATCTATGACTCTATTAATATTGTGTCAACACTTTTACATCACCAGTAACAGCCGATGCGTCGACATAACCAATCGCGTTCACGTCACTTTTCACGGCATTGATGACAGCAGAATAATCGGCAACTTGGATTGGCGCTTCTGCTTTACCAGTAAACACCAGGCGAGACCAAGCAGATTGAAGCTGTGATTCACTACGACCTGTTGATACTGAGTGAAACGCCAAGCGACCTTCTGCGCCATCCGTTAGCTCAATAATTTTAGCCGTTTGGCCGTTTGGAAGTTGTGTCTTTTTTCCCATGAATAGCTTTTTCACGTCACCTTCACTCAGTGCATCAACGCCTGATGAGTTGCCGATCACAACCATACCTGCTGATACATTGAAAGCTAGAGCCGCTGTTGCTAGAAGAGTTAGTAGTTTCTTCATGTTTTCTCTCCTTAGAATACGAAGTCTAGTCGTGCTGAGTAGACAAGTGAGCTGTCTTCATACTCGTTGCCAGAAACCTGAGGCACATTTGAGGTGAACCCGCCACTCGTCTCTTTGTAATCGACGTAAGTTACATCAAATTTGAGAGCCATATTTTTTGTGAAATCCCAACGAGATCCTACCGAGTATGATATACGCTCATAGCTCATAGACAACGCAAGTGGTGAGCCAGTACGCTCTTCGTTGTCTGTTGTTTCTACCCAACCTGCAGCTAGGTACGGAGTAAATTTACCCACACGATAGCCTAGAAGACCTGTAACTGAGCGGTAGTCATAAAACTGACCCTCTAGTTGAACATCAGCAGCTTCAATATTCGCGAGTAAATCACCATTATCATACTGAGCGCCTAGCGAAATAAACTGTCCATCTTGCCCAGCGACAATACCGTGGGCTACGGTGCAAGCGTCTGTTTTACTCGTAGGGTCTGTAACCGTACAAGTCGGATTTGCCTCAGCCGCAAAATAAGAACCACGAAGCATCAAGTCCTCATGGATCCACTGCGCACTTAATCCGTACATGCCATCAAGATCTACCTCACCGAATACAGAGTCATCCTCATCGATTTCACCTATACCCACTACAGGTTGAAACAGTAGCGTTGAGTTTTCAAACTCCACTGGAATCAGTAGGTCAGCACCGGTGTAACCCTTCAATACAAGGTTTTCATACAGCTCTTGTGACGGACGAATCATTGGGTATGCGTAGCCTACATCTGTGTAATCAGAGTAGAAGAACAGTGGCAAGCGAAGCTTACCCGCACGAGCAGTGAACGATTCAAACGAATAGCTCGCGTAAGCCATTTCAATCTTTGGAGCGTAGTCGTAGCGACTGTTTGATACGATTTGAGTAACAAACTTTGAACGGTCGTTGATTCTGAAATCAAACTGCAGACCCGCTAACGTTTCTTGTTCCCAATCTACTTTTTCATCTGTGTAACCAGCGTAGCCCACTGCGTTATCTGATTGTCCAATTCCTACAGAACCAAAACCACTGATTCTTAGATCATCCCATCCAGCAGCTTTCGCGCCTAATGATAAACTCACTAAAGCGGCAACGAGTGTTCTTTTCATTTTTAACTCCACTACGTTAATACGTATTATTGTTTTGTCGTTCATTGAACGAATTTTGAATAAGCAACCCCCTGCGCAACCATGTGTCACACATATTGATATCGAAGGGGGATTGTTTTTTGTAAGAATTAACCGACCTTAAAGTGACCCGTTAATTCAGATAGGTTTGACGCGATATTATTAATATCTTGCGCAACTTGATCGAGTTCTCCGACACTTTCAGCAGTGCCGTGCGCCATATGGCGAATATCGTCGACAAAGCTTTCAATACGAGATGACGTTTGTTCTTGTTCTTCCGTTGCAGCTGCAATCACTTCGTTACGTTGACTAATTTCTGCCACGTCCGAAGTGATACGAATCAGTGATTGTTCAGCAATAAGCGATTTATCAACGCACTCTTCTGCTTTAGTTGCACTTTCAGCGATGATAGCAGCGGCAGTTTTAGTCTGTTCTTGCAATTGATGTAAAACCGTTTGAATCTCTTGAGTTGATGTCTGAGTTCTCGAAGCAAGAGTACGTACCTCATCGGCAACAACCGCAAAACCCCTCCCCTGCTCGCCTGCTCGTGCCGCCTCAATGGCAGCGTTCAGCGCTAACAAATTGGTCTGCTCGGCAATCGCGCTGATGGCATCAAGAATCGATCCAGCACTTTGTGTATTATGGTCGAGTTGTTGAACCACTTCCGATGCATTTCGCACATCGTTTGTTAACTCTTGAACTGCCGTAATCGTACTCTTCACTTGAGCTTCACCATGTGACGCCTGTTCACTAGCGCTCATCGCGGAAGTTGATGCGTCGTTCGCATTTTGAGCGATATTACGAGCTGCAGCGAAGAGTTGCCCGAGTGATTCGGATACTTCTTCAATAGACGTGGTCTGTTTCATCGTTAACTGACTGGTTGTACGGCTCGAATCCACCAGTGAGTTTGAAATCATATCGAGCTGGCTAACATTCTGAATAGTATTCGTTACGTTATTCTGCAGTTTTTCTACGAAAGCATTAAATGATTCAACAAGGTCACGTAATTCATCTTTTTTATCATGAACTAGGCGAACCGTTAAATCTCCCTCACCTTTCGCAATATCATGCATCTTGTCTGTGATTGAACCTAAGTCAGCACGAATACCACGAACGACAAAGAAACCCATAATAGAAATAAGCGACAAAGCAAGACCACCCAGAATAAGCATAATAGCTTGAGCCTGTGAGTTATTCTTTTCAAGCGTCGCAACAGATGATTCGAAATCTGCTTGACGTGCTGTAGAAAAATCATCCATTGCAACTGTAATACGTTCAAGTAACTCGCTATTGTCAGATGCTAATTTAGCGGCTTGTTGCAGATTAATATCCCCTTCTATCATGCCATAAGCGACTTTATAAGCTGACTCAAAATAAACATTGATATCTCGCTCTAAGGTATTTACTTGAGATGCTAAGTTAGGCTGAAGCTTTTGTTGGAGCTGGAAGTTAGCGACAATTTGTTCAACAGTTGTGCGATTGACTTCAAGCATTTCTTCGTCACCGATAGTTACAGCGAGATTAAAACGCTCTGCTAATTGATTAATTAATACACTATTCAGTGAAGCCGAGTTCATGATTGGATAGTAAACTTTATCGATATCGGTCACTTGGTCAGTATTACTTATTAAAGCATTTCCACCGACAGTCAAAACACCACCAAAACCAGCTACAGACAGTAAACACAAACTTACTATTTTATTTTTGATAGACAGCGACAACATAGCTTTCCCTAACTGCAAATTAAATATTTCTATCGTCTCGATAAAAATATGATAACTGTTATTTTTGTTACCTTTTGTTACAGCGCGAAATATATCAGAAGCAGGTTTATAAAAGAATATGGTTAAATGATATTTTTACTAGCCATTATTTTGGCTAACGACAAATTTACAGCACAATATAATTTACTAAAATATAAAACATAGACTTATGAGTAGTGATACAAAAATGGCGCCAAATTGGCGCCATTTTATGTGCTTTCATTTGTGATGAATATCACGGTTTCTAACTACGCAGTTATCAGAAACCACAATCAGTTAGAGTGAACAACTATATCTACTAACGGTGACTAATTATGTGCGATACAGTACTTTAACCACGTGCCAACCGAACTTAGTTTTCACTAAATGTGGCACCAGTGTTTCGCCAGAAAAACACACCTTATCAAACTGTGGTACCATTTGGCCGCGTTTAAACTCACCTAAGTCACCACCTTTTTTACCGGAAGGACAAGTTGAATATTTACGCGCTAGCGTTTGGAACTTAGCCCCTTTTTTCAATTGTTTTATAATATCTTCAGCTTGTTCTTTATGCTTTACCAAAATATGAAGCGCAGCTGCTGTATTCGCCATCTCGAGAAACCCTTAGAAAAATGTGTGATCAGTATAACAGTTTATGGGTGCAGACTCACTACTGTAACTATGGTTACGTTAACTTAAGGGCTATCGAAGTCTTTAACGCATTGCCCATAAGTCCTGGTAATATAGTGCGTTAGCAGTAAAGGATCGAATTATCATGGCGAAAGTAGAAAGTAAGGCAAATCAATCCCAAGGTATGTTGATGTTTAAGCTCAACATGCAACAGCAGCTCTTTGCTATTGGTACACTTAAGGTTCGCGAGATCGTGCCCTACCAGCCAACAACTCAGATCCCTTACTCTCATCATCATGTTGTCGGGACGGTAACTATTCGAGGTAAGACAATTCCCGTTATCGACATGCCTGGAGCAATTGGGTTTCGACCGATACAACCTGAAGAGTATTCAAACACCTATCTGATTGTCACTGACTGTTTGAGAACCGTCGTGGCGTTCATGGTTCGTTCGATTGAAAAGATCATCGAGTGTAACTGGCGCTCGATTGAGCCTGCTCCAGAAAGTGCTGGTAAAGATGTGTTCGTAACGGGTATCGCTCGTTTTGAAGATCAAATTGTTCAAATGCTCGATGTCGAACTATTACTTTCAAAGATTTACCCTCAATACGAGTCTGCAACGATCCCGATGGTGACGGATGTCGAGCGAGAGCTTCTCAAGCAGATGAACATTCTGCTTGTTGATGACTCGTCTATCGCGCGTAAACAGTTGTCCGATGCCTTAGATAGCATCAACATCAGTTATCACATTTCAAACAATGGCTTAGATGCGCTTGATAAAATGCGAACGGCTGCCGCAAATGGTCAAGCATTTGACTTGCTAGTCAGTGATATCGAAATGCCAGGATTAGATGGCTATGAGTTGGCTTTTGAAGTGCAAAACGATAAATCACTCAATCATTGTTATCGTATCTTACACACGTCTTTATCCAGCGAGATTTCCGTCGATCGCGCCCACCAGGTCGGCGCACACGACGCATTAGAGAAATTCAACGCCGGAGAGCTTGTTAAGTCGATGCTTAAAGGTGCAAAGAGTATCAATGATCAGCTAGTGGCTTAATGTACGTATAACACTTTACCGATATATCTTAGGTTAGCGTTATGGCTCATAATAAAACCAACCTACCCTCCAAAACATGCCCAGTTTGCCACCGGCCTTTTAGTTGGCGCAAGAAGTGGCAGCTAAATTGGGAACATGTCGTTTATTGTTCAAAACGCTGTTCAACACAAAGAAAACAGAGTGGTTAAAGCGAGTTTAAGTCCGAAAGGTAAGATAGTGCCGTCTCTAGTGTCGCGTTTTGCTCTTGATCATCGAGGTTATCCCAACCTCGATACACCATATTCATCCTAGGATTTTTCGTTAAGCGTTCTCGATGTTTAACCATAAAGCGCCAGTACAAAGCATTAAATGGACAGGCGTTATCGCCACTTCTGGCTTTTATGTTGTACTCACACCCCTTGCAGTAATCACTCATTCTATTGATGTAGGCCCCCGATGAGACATAAGGCTTAGACGCAATTAGCCCACCATCCGCGTATAACGCCATACCAATCGTGTTTGGCAGTTCGACCCACTCTATCGCATCGATATAAATGCCCAAATACCACTCATGAACTTGTTTGGGTTCTATTTCAGCCAACACGGAAAAATTCCCGGTGATCATTAATCTTTGAATATGATGTGCGTACGCATAGTCAAGAGATTGGTCGATAGCATGCTTCATGCAACTCATTCTCGTTTGACCGCTCCAGAAGAAGTCAGGCAACACATTATTGTGTTGTAGAAAGTTTTTCTTTTCATACCCTGGCATGTTCGCCCAATACATGCCGCGAACATATTCGCGCCATCCTAGAATTTGACGAATAAACCCTTCTACTTGTGCTAGCAGTGAGCGGTCAGGACGCTTGTTGTAAACATCTAAAGCAGATTGAATCACCTCCATCGGTGATAGGAGCTTACTGTTTAATGCGAACGAGAGGCGGCTATGGTAAAGGCTCCACTTGCTATCACCTTCCTGGGTCATAGCATCTTGAAAAGTGCCAAACGTTGGGAGACAAATCTGACAAAAATGTGCGAGGAGATTGAGTGCTTGACCTCTGTTAACGGGCCACAAGAGTTGTTGTTCAACGCGACCAAAACCCATTAACTCATGCCGTTGTAACCTATCGATAATATCCGCGACATTATTAGTGAAAACTAATGGTTGAGGCACGTCATCAATATCCGCCTGCTTGAGCTTTTTGCGATTCTCTACATCATAGTTCCATTTTCCACCTTCAGGCTGCTGCTCTTCATCAACCAAAATACGATGCGTCTTTCGCATTTTTCTGTAGAAGTTTTCTAGCCTTACAGCTTTATTACTTGGAAATGTCTGAAGGAGATCTTCAAATCCACATAGAAAGTGCTCTGTATCTGCTTCAACGCTAACAACTGATTCTATCGACAACTGTCTTAGCTGTGACAGTAGTCGATACTCGTCAGGCCTTTGGTAATGGAACTGCTGCGCTGAAGTGATTTGGCATATTGAGACTATCAGCTCAGGTAAGTCTTTGAAGTTTTCCGTATCATCGAGTGTAAGGTGTAAGACGTGGTGCCCTTCGCTGACGAGTTCTTGTGCAAATGACTGCATCGCGGCAAAAAAAGCGACCTGTTTTTGCCCGTGATGACTAACGTATTCTTGCTCTTGTTTAAGCTCGGCAACCACAAATAGAACATCATTTGATAATTGTTGAAACCACGAATGTTGAGCGTTGAGTTGATCCCCCAAGACCAGTTTAACGTGGGTAATATCCACAACCTTTAGCGAATCTAACCAGCTATTATTCAAACGTTTGTACTCCATCTGCCATTTAGTTTTCGTTCCAGCGGGAAATAAATTTTCCCTTAGGGTCATACCATTGTTGCTGCTTGTCTAAATCAAACTTTCTATGGCCTCGTGGGTCTGCACCGACACCCGCTAGGTATTGCCAGTTTCCCCAATTTGAAGACACGTCATAATCAATCAACATAGCTTCGAAGTAAGCAGCACCAAAACGCCAATCCAGTCCCAGTTCGTGAACGAAGCAACTCGCAACGAGTTGTCGACCTCGATTAGACATCATGCCTGTTTGATTAAGTTGTTTCATGCAGGCATCCACAACAGGGAACCCAGTATTGCCTTCGCACCAAGATCGATAAGGTTGTGTGTAGAAGGTTGTTAACGGCCTTTTATCTGTAATGCCCTTAAAAGCAAATAACTTACGGCCGTGCTTTAGAGCATATAGGCGAAAATACTCTCTCCACAGCAATTCAAAATAGATCCAGTAGGTTGAGTCATTACTCCCGTGTCGATGCTCATACTGCCTTAGCTGAGTCAATATTTGTCGCGGGGTGATGCATCCCCATGCCAACCAAAGTGAGAATGCTGTCGAATGGGTCCAATCGTCAAAGTGATTTCGTGTTTCTTTGTAGCTTAAAGCTCGAGGGGTATTGAAATAAGAAGCCAAATGCTCATGCCCTTCACTCTCCCCGCCTAGAAATTGAAATTCTATATTGGCGACATCTTCATCCCAAGCTGTTAATCCTTGGTCATTGAGGTCAAAACGGGCGATGGCATTTAGCGATGCTTCATTCAAAGGGAGAAGCACTGGTAAATCTTCCGCTTTTTTACGGAACGAAGTAAAGGTCTTGGGGAGTTCACTTAGGTCAAAAGGAAATTCATTGTATTCAAACAGCTGGTTATTGCATTTCGCGTGAATGTCCAAAGATGCATGCTTATTTCGCAAATACTCCTTGAGCTGACGTAACTCCCAGTCACTGCCGTCTGCAAAATATACGTCGGTGATCTCTGGGTTGAGTTCTAACAGCGTATTAAGAACAATACTACGCTTTCCTTGATAGCCAAGGAGAACTTGGCCCTGATCGCCTAGATTTACACGTAAGTTTTTGACTGACTGCACCTCAAAACTCAAGCTTGCTTGTCCTTGATTAACATGTGGCGAAAAGTGACGGTGAAAATTCGACACCTCCGGCTTAATGTATATAAACGCAATTTGTTCACATTCGCTGGTTGCGCGAGTTAATAAAGTGTTGTCATGCAATCTAAGATTGCGTGTGAAGCAAAAGATCCCTATACGTTTCAAAATACCTCTCCCCGTCCATAGATATCGCTACGACTTGGTTGGAGTAACGATCATAAATCCTTGGGCACATAAATTTAGTGGCAGAAATCCGTGATGCTTTTCGGTATGATTTCAACATAACTATAGGATAAGGCTAGACAAACAGATTATGAGCAAAGAAGAATTTGTAAAGGCTACGGAAAATCTAAAAAAAGCAGTGCCTCTCATGATGAAAAATAAAGTTGCTCCGACGCCAGCAAATTATGCTTTGTGGTACACCTATGTCGATGAGGTCAACCCAGAACTCAACGCCGAACTTAACACGATCCTAGACAATTACGGGGAATGCCCCCCTAGCCAGGTTAAGTCAATGTATAAACGTCATATCGCTCGACAAGCTGAAACAGATATTAACGAGCTTAGAGCCAGTGTAGAGTTGATGGTCAGTGAACTGAAATCCTCGATGACGGATACTCTCAAAGATACGAATGACTTTAGCGAAACCATTTCAAATTCGTTCTCTGAGTTAGAAAGAATCGACAAAGAAAACCTCTCTTTTGATGAGGTGATGTTGGTTGTTCGTGACTTAGTGAAAAACTCTCGTGAAATCCGTCACTCTACCTGCTTTTTGAATAATCAGCTCACATCGGCAAGTGATGAAATATCTCGATTAAAAGAGCAGCTTGCAAAAGTTCAACAAGACGCGCTATTTGACTGCTTATCAAACCTCTATAACCGACGCGCTTTCGATTCAGATATCAAAGCATTATGTGAAGGCAAACAACCCATGTCACTAGTCCTACTGGATATTGACCACTTCAAAAACTTTAATGATGAGTTTGGCCATCTGCTTGGTGATATGGTCATTAAAGCAATCGCAAAAAGGCTCAATACTGCCTGCCGTGATGGTATTAATGCCTATCGCTTCGGCGGTGAAGAGTTCGCATTGGTCATTCCAAACAAGTCTTTGCGTATTGCTCGCCAATTTGCTGAAAGTCTGCGTCGTTCAATAGAAAAGTTGGTTTTAAAAGACCGTCGTTCAGGAAATACGGTGAATAACATCACAGCTTCATTTGGTGTTAGTGAGTTTCAAGAAACCGACTCACCTGACTCTCTGATTGCCAGAGCTGATCGCTTACTCTACGAAGCCAAACAACTTGGCCGAAATCGTGTCATGCCTTTATAGGAGTCGACTTAAATGTTTGAAGAGTGGTATTCCACTAGCGCTCTGATTGCGATGGGCCTTATTTTTCTTGGCTCATTTGTTCAATCAGCGATTGGCTTCGGGTTAGCAATTGTTGCTGCTCCGCTTTTGTTTCAAGTCGATCCAATTTATGTTCCCGGTCCAATTTGTTTTGTGGCCCTTTTCATCTCTATTCTTAATGCGATGCAAAATCGGGCTAATATCGAAATCGGTGGCCTCAAAATGGCATTACTTGGCCGCATACCGGGCTCATTAGCCGGAGCTTGGTTACTACTTGTTGTCTCCGGTGAGCAATTATCCTTATTACTTGGTGTGATTGTGTTATTAGCCGTTGTTATTAGCCTGTTGCCATTCAGAATAGAACCTACACCACGACGCATGGGTATTGCCGGTTTCTTCTCTGGTTTTTTTGGCACAAGTAGCGCTATCGGTGGACCGCCTATGGCGCTACTACTACAACATCAAGACGCAGGAAAGTTACGTGGTAACTTATCTGCATTCTTTGTGTTCAGCTCTATCATCTCACTACTTATCTTAACCCCAACGGGTTACTTTGGTTGGTATCACCTGTACTTAACACTGCCGCTGCTGCCTGCGGCCTTGTTAGGTTATATTATCGCTAAGAAAACAACTCAATCGCTACCAAAAGAGAAAATCCGGATTGGCGCGTTGCTTCTTTGTGCCACGAGCGGGCTCACCGCCGTTTTACAAGCCGTTTTATAATGACAAGGAATAGACATGATTGATTTACGCTCTGACACAGTCACGCGCCCTACTGAAGAGATGCGACAAGCAATGGCACAAGCCCTTGTGGGAGACGACGTGTATGGTGATGACCCTACCGTAAATGACTTAGAAGAGTATGCAGCACAACGTCATGGTTTCGAGGCTGCCCTTTTCACCACATCAGGTACGCAGGCTAATTTGCTCGCTTTGATGTCACACTGTGAACGTGGTGATGAATACCTTTGCGGCCAGCAAGCACACAACTACAAGTACGAAGCGGGTGGTGCCGCGGTTCTAGGTTCCATTCAACCACAACCGATTGAGAATAACCCAGACGGCACTTTGTGTTTTGACAAGTTACGAATGGCCATTAAACCAGATGACTTTCATTTTGCTCGTACTAAACTACTAAGCCTTGAAAACACAATCAATGGCAAGGTTCTCCCAATTTCTTATATGTCAGAGGCTCGAAAGTTCTGCAATCAACATCAACTTTCACTGCATCTAGACGGCGCTCGAGTCTACAATGCAGCAACAGCACTCGATGTCGACATTCAAGAAATTTCAACACACTTCGATTCCATGACGATTTGCCTCTCGAAAGGACTGTGTGCCCCTGTAGGGTCTTTATTGCTTGGCTCAACGGCTTTGATTAACAAAGCAAAACGTATTCGAAAAATGCTCGGAGGTGGGATGCGTCAAGCTGGCATATTGGCTGCAGCAGGTAAGATAGCACTGACTGAGCAAATCAAACGCCTGCAAGTCGACCATGACAATGCGAAATACCTTGCCCAACAGCTTAATCAAATCGAAGGTTTCAGCGTTAACGAGCAGCATGTTCAGACTAATATCGTATTTGCTAAGGTAGACTCAAGCTTAGATATTGAGCAGCTCGTTGAGACATTAAAAACAAAAGATATTCTTCTATCAGCAAGTAACCCAATGCGTTTTGTCACTCACCAAGATGTGTCTCGAGAAGATATCGACATCATGATTAGAGAAATAAGTAACGCATAGCCGAATATGCAAACACACCAGTGTCAGCTGGTGTGTTTAAACTTATCTTTTTGGATAAAGTGGTCGATCTGCTTCGTTACGACATTGTTGTATATCAGCGCTGTATGGCTGAAATGAGTGACGATGTGGTCGGTCATCCCCTCAATGACGGTTTCTTCAACCGTAACGGTTCCATCAGAGGATTCCATTCCGCCCAATAACAATCGTCTTGCACCAATATCAAAATCCCCGGCAATACTGCCCAACTTTTGTGGGTGAAGCCACTGATTGTCGTTCATGGTGAGGCCGTGCTCAGGAGAATTGCCTAACAATGCCCCCATTCCCATCTCTTCTATGACTGAAACAATGGAAGCGCCCTGCAATGGTGAGCCTATGGTCACAACATGAGAGACCACATCCGTACTAGGCTGACGACTATCAAGGTAACGTTGTATCATCACGCCTCCCAGGCTATGACCAATCAGCACGTTGGTTTTGGACTCGTCTAGTGCTCGATCGATGCGCCTAAACAGTCTCTCAGGTTCAATAGCGAGAGAATTATATGTGATAAGGTGAGTGGTGTAGCCAATCTTCTCCATGTTCATAGCGAGCGGCTGCATAGCAATGCCGTGCATGTACAACCCATGAAGAATAACCAAGTTCATACTTACCTCCTGATTATATTGAACTGTGTTCAATATATCGCTTTTACGTCAGCAAAATAAGTAGATACGTGAAAAACTTTCATATCATTCGACATAACTATGTTACGACGTCACTATTACGCCCCTGTTCGACGAGCGATTCTGTATCAAATCATTCAAATTCTCACACTGAAGGATATCATCTAAGGGGCGTGGGCGACTAAAGAAGTAACCCTGCACATAGTCGACGTCTAAGCTCTGCACGGTTTTCAGTTCACTCAGCGTTTCTACACCTTCAACCACGACCTTCACATCCAGCTCATGTGCTAACTCAGTAAGCATTTTCACCGCGAGAAATTTATGGCGAACTGAATCGATATTCGAGATAAAACTCTTGTCAATTTTGATGCAATCAAACTTCAAGTTATTGAAATATTGGAACGAAGAGTTACCAGAGCCGAAATCATCGACGGCAATATCAATGCCATTCTTACGTGCCTTCACGACTTCTTTCGAGTCCATCAAGCTATTGTCAAAATAGGCCGACTCAGTAATTTCAACGGTCACCGAGGATTGTTCAGGTTTAAATTTCTGAATGACGCTACAGAGCTCATCAAAGACCTTTAACTTCTCATCAGCGTCAACAAGCGAGCAGTTTAGCGAGATATTTTGGTTCCCTGCGAACTTAGACTGGATTTTGGCAAACCCTCTGAGCGCCTTCTCTGCAACAATTTTATCTAACACATGAACCACACCAAGTTTTTCCGCGGTATCAATCAGGTTTTGTACAGAGAAGAGCTTAGCAACATCTCCAAAACGACACAAAGCCTCAAAGCGGTGAATCTCCCCTGATTTGAGGTCAATAATTGGCTGAAAAGCAACGTCAATATTTCGTAAGCGAATCGCTTCAAGCACGATAGACACTTGCTTTTGTTCACGAGTTGCATCTTCTATAAGCTGAGGATTAAAGAATGCGTACGGTCCCTTTCTACGATCATGGAGTTGCATTGTTTGTATCGTTCTTTCAATAACTTGCTCACTCGTACTACCGTCGATACCGAGAATATCTATACCCCACAAACCATTGATAATGTCTCGATAAATTAGATCATGAACGTGATTTTTAAGCTCTTTTCTCAATTTTCTCAACAACTTGGTAATAGCATGAGAATCTTTAAAATTCTGCGGGCAAAGTTTGGAAACAATGCAATAAACGCCCTCATCGACTTTTGCCATAACAAGTGGGAGTGAGAGTTGTTTTAAGGCGAGAGCAAGTCGTCTGTTTGCCTCTTCTTTGACCGACTTGTGGAAATCAGGTTTTATACAGGTAATAAGTAGCACTTGGTCTTTGCAGGACATACCGTTTATGGCTTCCGCTAAGGCTTTACGGTCAGGTAGATCAAGACTCGACTTCCAGTGGGTATTGGTACCCTCATTGAGATCGAGTTGGAGCCCAGTCACCTCAGAAACGCGTATGAGGTAAACGACATTCTCAGTACACCAATAAAGCTTCTTAACGTCGATTTCATGGGTGACTCGATCACCATTGCGCTTTTCAAACTCAATCACTCCCCCCCAACTGTCTAGCCCTCTATTTTCATCCTTAAGTGTACGCAGAGCTACTTGGGTTGAAGAACTCGAGCTTAACGCAGAAAGATCTCTCCCTACGATATCTTCCTCCCTTACGTCAAAGAGATTGAGAAGCTGTTGATTAACGCAAAGTATATTCAAATCAACGTCTGCTACGACAACACCTTTACGCTGATCTTTTAGAAAGCTCATGAGAATCCATTCAGAATCGACCTGGCGCGGAATGATAGACTGGATTTTCAGTCTGCCACAAACTGATTGGGGTGAGGACGAAGTGAGCTCCACATGAATTATCGCCTTTCTCTCAGTGTCCAAATTGTAAATCAAGGTTGCTTTCGAAGGATGATCATCTTGGTATACAGAAAGCAATTGCTTGAGTCTTAAACGTCCACGTTTTGAAATTCGCTTAAATATCTGCTTGATCGGGCGGCTTTCCGGGAATTTTACATCTCTGTTTTGAGGATGATACGAGAACATCAATGTTGGCCTATCCAGATGCCAATCAAATGTTTCCCCAATCGAAGAGCTGATTAATTCATCCATATTAAGCCCCTATAAAATCCCTTGCATACATCACTATAAAAATAATAGGACACATTTATTTCAAAACAAGGATAAGTCTTTGAAATTTAGAAGCCTGTTTTCAAAACTGATTCCGTATTTTTACTTCTGATCAGTAAAAACTTTGCGTATGTTTTTGCGACTGTATTCTCTCTCCACTGGCTCACTATACGAGTCGCAGCACAATAGTAGTCTGGGTTCTTTAGTAACGTTTCTATTAAGTCATTCATTTCATAGAATCGAACAGACTGATTTTGAGTGAGCTCGTCCGGCGCTAAATCAAGCAGTGGCTTTAAACCAAACTCAAGCCATGCACGCAGTACCTCAATCATTTCTAATTCCGCTTCGGGAACATCATCTGTTGTTAACTCACCGTCCTTTGGTGGCAGCTTACTATATTGGAGTGAGTGTCTCGAATTAACGTATCTGTACATAGCCATCATTCCTGAATCCCGATATAGGTAAACTAGGATCGTATAGTGACAAAACAAGCCAATCGTGATCAGTTTAACAATGAGCTGACAATTTTTAGCGTCACGCAAAGTTTAACTTTGAATTTATCCGTTTTGTCCTATCTTACAAATAACTGAAGATAAGAAGGATCAAATCATGATAGATATTGCCCAACTTGAAGAGATGTTCGAAGGAGATAAGGAGCTCATTCAAGCCCTGTTTATGGCATATTTAGATGACAATTCGCAAGCCGAATCAAAAGTTCAAGAGAACGTCACTAACAAAAATTTTGAACAGCTATTTTTTATCTCTCATACTTTATATGGAACGTTGTTTAACTTGTGTGAGTTCGATATCACACCCAACTTAAAACAGTTGGAAGAGGCAGCCAGGGACGGGGAACTCTCGAGTACCGAAGATTTAACAAAAGTTCTTACCGAACTACCCAAAATAGAGCAACAGATGCAGGCTTACATAAGTTAGTCAACGAACTATGTACCGACATAGTCCATTTGTATTGCTGAGAATGGACAGCTTTGCTTACAACGCCCACAACCATCACATATACTGTTGTCTACTTTAGGCAATTCGTAATCAGTGATGGTTATAGCGTTAGTTTGACACGCTTCCTTGCACAAATAGCAATCGCCAAAGATTGCATTTTGGCAGCTCATGCTAAAAACAGGTCTCATTGCTAAATCACTGATGGAGCCGTGAAGTGCTCCTGTCGGACATACCTGATTACACCCTCCACATTGACTGCAGTAACCGTAATCTAAATTCAGTTGGGCTTTGCCTTCAACAACCTCAATAACTTGTTCGGGGCAGCTCGTTGCACAAGTACCGCAACCGTCGCAGATCTGCAGAAACAAGGTCTCGTCGAGGGCTTTAGGCGGACGCGCAACAACGCGTTCCACACGCTCTAGCTCACCAACCCCCAGCACATAGGTGCTTTTTTCGGACTCCTTTAGACTTCGCCTTGCACCACCTGTAAGCGCACGAAACAGCCCACGGCGACTGACCGTATTCTGCTCCATGTAGGCTTTGTAGTAGCGTGAATCTCTGTCTGTCATTAGCGATATAGTTTTAGAGGTTTAGGTTCAATCGATAGCACTTCTTGCACGGCTTCACACCACTGCCCGGCTAAGTCAGCCAGCTCTTTATAACTTTTGGACAACGCATGCTCTTGCACAAGCTCCAAGTAACGATAGCACCATGGTAGCAAATGGTCAGAAAACAGATTCTTGACAACCTCTAGCTCTGCTTTTTGTTCTAGAAATTGACTGACAGCGAACAACATCAAGCCGAACTGATCCTCAGGCTCACGCATACCCGTATCCAACTCAATACCATGTTCACGCAAAAACTGACGATAGGCTACAGTGCTATCACCGAAGATCACTTCTTCGCGGTCCAAATACACTGAGCCCCAAGGCGGAGCGACCATGATTTCACCGCCTTCAAAAAGCAGGAAGAAATCTTGGTTCAAGGTATCTTTCAACTCGCTATTGACGGTTTGACACCAGTCTGAAAATGCACTTTCTTGCTCAGTAGAATCAGCGGCCATCGCTTTAATCAGTGATTGGTTATTCTCATCAGTCAGAGGAAAGTAAAATAGCGAGCCAAGGACTTTTGCCATGGTTTGCAAACTATCTAAATCAATACCGTTTTGTTCTGTCATTCTGTTTATTCTTGTTAAGTGATACCCAAATAACTTTATACCTAAAGTTTAAGTTACTCTATTTTGATAGGTGTTTTACAGAGAAAAGTAATTTGGGTAGTACTCAAAAAGGGGGCAAAATAGCCTGCCCCCATTCGATTAAACTTACATGCCCGCCGTCATGTGCAGTCCAAAGAACACACTGCGACCAACCAGTTCTGCTGCCATTACGAGAACAACGCCTGCTACCGCAAGTGGTAGCGTGTTTTTGCGAATAGACAATAACCATACCGCTACACCAATGAAAATCATAGCGAAGCGTGCGTTTTGAATACTCGCCATATTTGGTACAAGTTCATTCGCCGACACAATGGCAGATTGAATCGTATTCAAGTCACCCACCATACCCATCGTCGCGATAACGACAGCGATAACAGCGAATACACCGCCAAAGATGGCCCATCCGTTAAACTTAGGACATTCGAAGCCAGCACCAGCCGCAAGAAGTTGCGCTAACATCACGCCACAAAGTACTACAGTTAATGCAAAATTAACGCTAGTAAACGGAGTATCCCAAGTGGGAACCGTGTTGATTAGGTAAACATTCGTCATTGCATACATAAACACAACACCAATGAACATCGTAGCGACCATCATCAATTTACGAAGCCCCACTGAGCCCTTATCGAGCAGCTCTGCCAGCCAGTAAAGACCACCAAGTCCGAAGAACATTGAGCCAAATAGAATTTCTCTTGATAACCAAGATTCCCCCACCTGGTTTAGCGCGTTGATCGCTCGCATCGGACTGCCTAAGTGCGCAGTAGATGCCATAAAACCAAGAGCCATCAAAGCCCACACGAAGAACAAGTTGCGATTGAGTTTTGCCTTTGTCTCTCCTCTGAGGTCAACCAAAAGGTTTAGAAGACCTACAACAATAAACGCACCGACTGCGGTCTGAGCAAATACTGTGAAGAAAATCAGTGGCCATTCATGCCATCCCATCTTAAACCTCCTTAGGGTTTGCTAGGTGACCCGTCTGATCATCCGTAGGACGTGCATGACGGTTTGGTTTAATGACAATGTTGGGCTTCGTCAGAGACGAAGAAGGTAAAGGAGCAACATCTGCATTGGTGCCATATTTCGCACGTAGCTCGTTGATTGGGCCAAATTCAAGTGCACGAAGAGGACAAGAGCCGACACAGATAGGCTCAAAGCCCTCGGCAACACGCTCGAAGCAACCGTCACACTTGGTCATGTGACCTTTTTCTTTGCTGTATTGTGGCGCGCCATACGGACACGCATTGGCGCAGTGCTTACAACCAATACACACCTTTTCGTCAACGATAACGAAACCATCTTCGCGTTTATGCATCGCGCCAGATGGACACACTTTGGCACACGCTGGCTCATCACAGTGATTACAGGCGATTGACGTGTAGTATGCGAACACATCTTGACGATAAGTGCCGTTCTCTTCTACCCAGTTCCCACCTGCGTATTCATACACTCGACGGTAACTACGGTCGACACCTAAGTCTTTAAAGTCTTTACAAGCAAGTTGACACGTTTTACAACCCGTACATTTGCTTGAGTCAATATAAAAACCGTATTGTTTCATCATTCAGTCCTTACGCCTTAGTTGCTAGCTGAACTTCAACTAGGTTTGTATGTTGCGGGTTACCTTTCGCCAATGGGCTCGGCTTTTGTGATGTCAGCACGTTAATAGAGCCATTGTGGTCCACTTTGTTACCATCTGGCGCGTACCATGCTCCCTCACCCAACGCGACAACACCAGGCATCATACGCGGTGTGACTTTGGCGTTGATTCTAACCTCACCGCGATCATTAAAGATACGGATACGGTCACCGTTCTTAATGCCACGACGCTGAGCATCAACGGGGTTAATCCACATTTCTTGTTGTGCGGCTTGCTTCAAAACATCAACGTTGCCATAGGTCGAGTGACAGCGTGCTTTAAAGTGGAAACCTGTTAGCTGCAGTGGGTATTGACCACGTTTAGGTGAGTCCCATCCCTCTGAAGTGCTCACGTAAATAGGCAGCGGGTGAATCACGTCACCTTCTGGTAGCTCCCACTCCGCAGCAATATTGGCTAGTGCTTCCGAGTAGATTTCAACCTTGCCTGAAGGTGTATTCAATGGATTCGCTTCTGGGTTTTCACGGAACGCCTGATAAGCAACGAAGTGTCCGTTAGGATCGCTGCGTTTGACAATGCCCTGCTGACGGACAGTTTCGAAATCTGGCAGGCTTGCGTCTAATTTGAGTGTTTCAGCGTAAAGGTGGCGAAGCCAACCTTCTTGGTCACGTCCTTCAGTGAATTCTTGACCAACACCTAGGCGCTCTGCCAAGTCCGAACAAATTTGATAGATACCACGAGCCTCAAATTGCGGCTCAATCGCTTTATCCGCAAAGATAAAGTAAGGCATGTTTGCCGCTTTACCATCCATACAGAAGTCCGCCTGCTCTGAGGTGGTCAAGTCTGGGAGGATAATATCTGCGTACTTCGCTGAAGACGTCATGTGGTTATCAATGACGACAATCATTTCACAGGCATTTTCATCTTGCAGGATATCGTGAGTGCGGTTGATATCTGAGTGCTGGTTGATCAGGCAGTTGCCTGCATAGTTCCAGATAAACTTGATTGGCACATCTAGCTTGTCTTTACCACGAATACCATCACGTGTTGCTGTCATCTCCGGTCCGCGAACAATCGCATCAGTCCACAAGAACATTGAAATCGACGTTTTAATAGGGTTCTCTAACGTCGGGAAGCGAACAAATGGAATGTTATAATCAGATTCACGTGCACCAGAGCCGCCACCGTGAATACCTAAGTTACCCGTCAGCAACGCAAGCATCGCAATAGCGCGAGAGGCGATTTCACCATTTTGTGTACGCTGTAGACCCCAGCCTTGGTAAATAGCACAAGGCTTGGTAGATCCGATCTCACGAGCAAGCTTGATAATAATATCTTCAGGAATACCCGTAATCGGCGCTGCCCACGCTGGGGTTTTCTCAACGCCATCTTCACCCAAACCTAGGATGTAAGACTTATAGTCACTGTTCTTTGGTGCTGAAGCAGGTAGCGTTTTCTCATCATAACCGACACAGTATTTGTCCAAGAATGGCTGGTCCACCAAGTCTTCTTTGATCATGACATGAGCCATCGCAGCAACTAGCGCAGCATCGGTACCTGGCTTAATTGGCACCCACTGATCTTCACGACCGGCTGCCGTATCGTTGTAACGCGGATCGATCATGATCATTTTCGCGTTAGATTTCTCTTTGCTCTCAATCAAATGGTGAATCAAGCCACCGCCCGACATACGAGTCTCTGCAGGGTTGTTACCAAATTGAACGATCAGTTTGCTATTTTCGGTATCAGAGAAAGAGTTACCATTAGCCCACCCCCCATAGGTATAGCTAAGGCCTTTCGCGATTTGAGCGGTTGAATAGTCACCATAGTGATTCAAATAGCCGCCAGTCAGGTTCATAAGTCGAGCAATCAATGAACTTCCTGGTGGCCACGACTTCGTCACTGTGCCACCCAGCGTACCTGTCCCGTAATTCAGGTAGATTGCTTCATTACCATATTCTTTTTTAATGGACTGAATGCTATTAGCGATTTCGGTATACGCTTCATCCCAAGAGATACGTTTAAACTTACCTTCGCCTCTCTTACCGACCCGTTTCATTGGGTATTTCAGGCGGTCAGGGTTGTAAACACGGCGGCGCATCGAGCGGCCACGAAGACAAGCACGAACTTGTACATCTTTCGCTGCGTAATCATCATTGCCCGTATTATCGGCATCTACCCATTTGATCTCACCGTCAGCGACATGCATGCGTAAAGGACAACGACTACCGCAGTTTACCGTACAAGCACTCCAGACCACCTTCTCTTCGGAAGCAGGTTTAGTTTCACTGTTGGCTTGAGCAGATTTAAAAGGCAGAGAGATGGCACTGGTTGCTGCTGCAACACCACCCAGAGCCGAAGACGTTTTGATGAATCCGCGTCGGGTCAACGACGGACTCAGTATTTGCTTCAGTGTTTTTTTCATATTGAATTGCTCGATTATTGTTATGAGTCTTTCATGTGCCATAGTAGCCATGAATACGTAACCAAATCTTGACGCAAATCAACCATTACTCTTTAGTGGTGCACACTTTTTAACATTCTGAAATTAAATGATATTTATTTTCAATAATGTCACTCACCGTGCGCTGAACATTATGTTCGATTCAGATCTAAATACTCTAACGGTGTCACACCTCTTTGCTTTTTGAACATACGATTAAAGCTTCCAACATTGGTATAGCCAATAGACTGAGCGACGATTTTAGGTGACTTGCCTTTGGTTAATTGCTCAGCAGCATAATTGCCTAAAACGTAGTTAAATAGGACGGTGAAGCTAGCCCCTTCGGCATTAAGTTTGCGCTGTAACTGCTGACTCGATAGACCCATAAAACCAGCGACACGCTCTACTGTTGGCAAACCGTAATAGCGGCAATATTTTATCATCTCTGATACATTCTTTAGAAACTCATCAGGATTTGGCATGTCTAGTAAACTGTCTAACTCACTGTAAGTCATTGCAAGATTGTGGGTTTTTCGAGTATCTAACTGTTTACTGTGCAAGCGATCTTCATTACTCAACCATACTTCGGTTCTATGGTGATTCCATACGACTTCGCACCCAAAAAAAGAATCGTAGACTTTTTGGTTTGAGCGAAAGCCGCAGAGCAAAACTCTGACAGGTGTGTAATTTTCACCAAGGTAATCACGCAATAACTTGACCATAAATATGGCGAAACGCACACTGTCATGTACACGTATATTCACGGGCAATCCCTTTACATCATAAGTCCATTTAATGATGTTGCCTATTTGTGAACCCTGCACCGTCGCACCAGAATGGAGGCAAAACACACCACCGTTAAATCGTCTAACGCAACTGGTGACATCCGGCGCAGATAAAATCCAACGACTGATCATTTTGGTATGATCTAACGGTGAACCTGCCATACTGTTAAGGACATAATCGCCATCACCACTGTGTTTCTCCAGTTCACTATATAAAACCGCGACTTGGGAGGTTGGAATAAGCGCCATCGAATTTTCAAATACCGCTTTAGGCACTGAAATACTGTCTGGGTCTACTCCATATTTGTTGAGACAGTTTAAGTAGAGGTTCTCCATAACAAAAACTCGAATAAATCGCGTTACCGACATTACACATTCCATCAATATCCCATTATTTATGAAGTAATCTGTCATAGTTTAAACCCCATAACAATCTATTTTGCAGAATCCAACGCCTAATATCAGGGGAATATCTATGAGTTTACTATCCACTCCTTTTGTTGGTACTGGTGCCGACACTGCACTCCATTTCGTCGCTTTCGTCGTTTTGGTTAGTTCTATAGGGGCTGCTATTTATGGCTTTTGGCGTATTCATGAGTTGCCAATCAATAAGGCACATAATCGTCAGCATAATCAAGTTGGTTTAATTACCATTCTCACCTGGATCGGTTTTATTTGGCATTGGGTTTGGGTACTCGCGGTTATTCTTGCATTTGTCGATGTTGAAAAAGCCATCATCTCACTTCGCGATACCTGGCACAGCCCAACAAAACCTAAAGACCAAGAGGAGTCAGCATCATGTTAGAGGGCTTAGCGGTATGGGCACTTTTCATTTATCTACTCCGATTAGTGGGTATGCCTTGGAACAAGTTCACCAAAGGTTTTGCTTATCTTGGCGGGACTGGATGGCTGATGTTCGTTTGGGTTGGCTTGATTAACTATACGCCGATGGATTTGTCCGGAGGCTCTTTAGTTCAATCTCCTCATATTCAGTTAAGACCGGACTCGCTCAATGTAAAGGGTAAGGTCACTGCGATTCATATTGAGCCCAACCAACAGATAGAAAAAGGCCAGCTCATTTACGAAATTGACGATACGCAATACAAAATCGCGGTCAAACAAGCGCACGGTCAGGTTCAGGCTTCACAAATCGCATGGGCACTGGCAAAGGAAGATGTCGATATTTCAAAAGCCAACCACCGTGCGCTACTGCAAAATATGAGTACCACTCAAAGTCAGTTAAATAGCGCAAAGGTCGACTTAGAGCTTCAAACTAGTATGCTCAATCGCTATTTAGAACAGAACAGTGTGGTTAAAAACACGATTACAGAGAGTGACATTGATAAACAAAGAAGCCTGGTCGATGTAGCAAGCCACAATGTGACTGCTATGCAAAGTCAGCTAGATACTCTGAAAATAGAAGCAGATAAAGCACTGTTAAGTATTGACAAATCCAAGCTGACCGTCTCTTCTCGTAAAGCAGAACTGTTAAAAAGCGAGCAGCAACTAGAGCAAGCTGAATGGGAACTCAGCAGCACCAAAGTCTATGCACCGGCAGACGGTTTTGTGACTAACTTTATTCTACGTGAAGGTCAGCGCGTTTCGACCATGCCGCGCCTGCAAATGTACACCGATGAGAAATATGTGTTAATGCGCGTCAATCATCAGGCAATCCGCAATATTAAACCTGGCAATACAGCAGAGTTTGCTTCTTCTGTATACCCTGGTCATATATTTTCTGCCGAGGTAGAGGGTGTGGTTGAAGCGACGGGTGAGTCACAGAGTAACCTGTTAGGTTGGGATGCGAAAGTAAGCAGCACTACCGGCCAAAACGTGAATAACAAGCATCACTTTGTGCGCCTAAAAATCGAAGAAACAGAGGGGTATGATATTCCCGTGGGTTCAGTAGGCTTGGCTTGGGTGAGCGGTGACAAGCCAATTGGCTTCCTCAACTTCCTAGATGTGATCAGGGGTATCATTGTTCGAATGAAGTCGCAGCTCTACTACTTCTATTCGGTGTAATTCTGCTGGGTGTCCGGTCATTCATGATGTCAGACACCCTCTCAAAATGGGCAGTTACAGACTTAACTTCGGCTGTATATAATCTATAAACGCGGCGATTCGCTTCGCTAGATGTGATTGCTTATAGAACACTGCATTCACTAATTCCCTACCCGTGTCTGTTCGCTTGTTTTCTTCAAAAAGTGCAACAAGACGCCCGTTCTCAATATCGCTTTTAACCATAAACCCAGACAAACAAGCCAAACCATTACCATCGAGTGCCAATTGTCGAACGGTTTCGCCATTACTCGCAGTGAAAGTTGGCGTAATCATAACCCCATTGTCGATTGGCCAGTGATTAAGTACTTTCACGCCGGAAAATCCCAGCAAATCATGTTGAGTAAGTTCCTCGGCTGCTGATGGCACACCTCGTTCAGCGAGATAACTCGGTGAAGCAACAACATAAAGATCACTCTTTCCTAAAGCTTTCGCGTGCAGCGTAGAATCAGTCAATTTTCCGATACGAATTGCAATATCGGTTTTCTTCTCAAGAAGGTCAACGAAACCTTCGTTAGAAGTTAACTCGAGTTCGATATCAGGAAACTGTTGTTTAAAACCCTTAATCAGTGGAACGAGTTGATGAAAGATGAAGGGACTCGCTGCATCCACTCTGAGTTTGCCGCTCGGTCGCTCTCCTCTCTCCATAACGTCATCTTCTGCTCCGTTCAGGATAGCAATCCCTTCGCGAACTTGATCGACAAACTGTTTACCTTCTTCTGTCAGCTCCACTCGTCTTGTGGTTCTGTTGAGAATAGTAATGCCTAACTGACTTTCTACCCGTGTTACCGAACGCGATACTTTCGCCACTTGTATCTCCAACTGTTCAGCAGCAGCAGAGAATCCGTGACTATCTACGACAGCCAACAATATTTCGAGATCATCAGAACGTGTAATCATGGTGAACACTCAAACGTTTAATTTATGCAATTTTAGCAAAAGTAATTTGTAAAACTCACTGTTTTTGTAAAAATAAAATCTCTGCATAATGCGCCCCAACGAAACACACAACACAACGGGATAACATTATGCCTTTAGCACTATTTGCTTTAACGCTAAGCGCGTTTGCCATCGGCACCACCGAATTTGTCATCGTTGGTCTCATTCCAACAATGGCGGCAGATTTAAACGTATCACTGCCTTCTGCAGGTCTACTAGTGAGTCTGTATGCACTGGGTGTTGCAATTGGCGCTCCAGTTCTGACCGCTTTGACGGGTAAGTGGCCGAGAAAGACAGTATTACTTACAGTCATGTCACTGTTCGTGATTGGTAACGTACTCGCATGGCAAGCACCTAACTACACCACCCTTATTACTGCACGTATTTTAACGGGCCTTGCTCATGGTGTTTTCTTCTCAATCGGCTCAACGATTGCGACTGGTCTAGTATCTAAAGATAAAGCCGCCAGTGCGATTGCCATTATGTTCACTGGGTTGACAGTAGCACTCGTTACAGGTGTTCCATTAGGAACATATATCGGTCAAACGTTCGGCTGGCAATCGACATTCTTAGTGGTTGCTGTACTGGGTTTAATTGCTTTGATTGGCAGTGCGCTATTAGTACCAAATAACTTAAAACAGCCACCAGCGGCGAAGCTATCAGCCCAGCTTAAAGTTTTGACTCAGCCAAGATTGCTCCTTGTTTATGCAATTACAGCGCTTGGTTACGGCGGTACATTTACAGCATTTACTTATCTCGCACCGATTTTGGAAGAAGTTTCAGGCTTTGAATCAAGTGCTATTGGCTTAATTATGCTGGTGTATGGTGTATCAGTTGCGATTGGAAACATTTGGGGTGGCAAACTGGCTGACAAAGCTGGTCCAATCAAAGCTCTAACCATTATCTTTGCGTTCCTTGCTTTGATTCTGTTCATCTTTACTTTCACTGCTGGTCACAAAGTAACAGCGGTAATGACAATACTTATCTGGGGTGCCTTTGCCTTCGGTAACGTACCTGGTCTGCAAGTCTACGTTGTAAAACTCGCAGAAAAGTATACCCCTGATGCTGTCGACGTGGCATCTGGACTAAACATCGCTGCATTTAACGTAGGTATCGCGTTAGGATCATGGGGTGGCGGTATCATTGTTGCCGAGTCTGACCTAATGAACACACCTTGGGTGGGTGGAGCAATTGTTATCAGTGCGCTGCTATTAACTCGTTTGAGTGGGGCACTTGATAAAAAAGAAGCGAAACAACTCAATGTCGCTTAACTAACAAAACTAAGTGGGGCTTTCGCCCCACTTTTTTATTATCCCAAAGTGTTCACTTAACTCTTCTGCATTTCCTAGCGATGAAGATCAAACCGATCGGCATCCATCACCTTATGCCACGCACTAATAAAGTCATCGACAAATTTACGTTTATTGTCATCTTGAGCGTATACTTCAGCGTAGCTGCGCAAAATCGAGTTCGAACCAAACACTAAATCGACTCTAGATGCCTGATACTTCACTTTGCCGGTCGCACGTTCAATAATGTCGTAATCACCTTTACCGGTTGGCTGCCATGCAAACGCCATATCCGTTAGGGTCATAAAGAAATCATTGGTTAAATGACCCACATTATCAGTAAAAACACCATGTGTTTTGCCACCATGGTTCACACCAAGCACTCTCAAACCACCGACTAAAACCGTCATCTCGGGTGCTGTCAGGTTCATCAACTGAGCTCTATCTAACAGCATCTCTTCTTCAGATACGACATAGTCAGCTTTCACCCAGTTTCTAAACCCATCATGTAATGGCTCTAAAACGTCAAACGAAGGCTTATCCGTCATCTCTTCGAGCGCATCGCCACGTCCCTGTTCAAAAGGTACATTTGCATCATAGCCTGCGAGTTTGGCCGCACTTTCAATAGCGACACTACCGGCTAACACGATGAGATCCGCCATACTCATAGATGTGCCTGTAGACTGTTTAATAGATTCTAATTCAGTGAGAACTCGGGCCAACCGTTCGGGCTCGTTACCTACCCATTGATTTTGGGGAGCAAATCGAATTCGCGCACCATTTGCGCCACCACGACGATCAGAGTTTCGATAGGTACGTGCGCTATCCCACGCCGTCGCGATAAACTCGCTATCAGGGATGTCTGACTCTGCAATCCTCTTCTTCAACTGTTCAATATCATCATCGGTTAGACGACACTCCGCTGACGGCACAGGATCTTGCCAAATCAAATCTTCTTCTGGAATCTCTGGGCCCAAGTAACGCGCTTTCGGCCCTAAGTCGCGGTGGGTGAGCTTGAACCACGCTCTTGCAAATACCTCAGAGAAATAGTCAGGGTCTTTGTAGAACTTGTCAGCGATTTTTCTGAACTGCGGATCGAACTTAAGAGCCATATCCGCATCGGTCATAATTGGATTGTGACGCTTACTGCTATCTTCTGCATCAAGGGGTTTGTCTTTTTCATCAATGACTACGGGTTCCCACTGCCAAGCGCCAGCAGGGCTCTTCGTCGTCCACCAATCATGATTCAACAATAGTTCAAAGTATCCGTTATCCCACTGCGTCGGATTGGTTGTCCATGCCCCTTCCAATCCACTGGTGACAGCGTCACTACCTACACCTCGTTTGGATTTATTTAGCCAACCTAACCCTTGGTCTTCGATGTCAGCCCCTTCAGGTTCTGGGCCTAAAAGACTCGCATCACCATTACCGTGACACTTACCCACCGTATGTCCACCCGCTGTCAGAGCCACGGTTTCCTCATCATCCATCGCCATACGTTGGAAGGTTGCACGCATGTCGCGCGCCGTTTTAATCGGATCAGGTTTGCCATCGACCCCCTCAGGGTTCACATAGATCAACCCCATCATCACTGCAGCAAGTGGGTTTTCAAGGTCACGCTCTCCAGAATAACGCGTTCCCTCTCCCCCACTTGGTGCCAGCCATTCTTTCTCTGAACCCCAATAGATGTCTTTTTCCGGATGCCAGATATCTTCTCGCCCAGCCGCAAAACCAAACGTTTTGAATCCCATTGACTCATAAGCCACGTTGCCAGCTAATATCATCAAATCGGCCCATGAAATTCCATTGCCAAATTTTTGCTTAATTGGCCAAAGTAATCGTCTTGCCTTATCTAAGTTGCCATTATCAGGCCAGCTATTTAAAGGCGCAAAACGCTGATTGCCACGACTAGAGCCTCCGCGCCCGTCGGCGATTCTGTATGTACCTGCAGAATGCCAAGCCATGCGGATCATCAAACCACCATAATGCCCCCAGTCTGCTGGCCACCAATCTTGGCTCGAAGTCATTAGGTCTGTAAGGTCTTGCTTTAGCGCTGAATAATCGATGGCATTAAATGCGGTGACATAATCAAAATCACCGCCCATTGGATCGGGTTTGGTGTCATGTTGGTGCAGAATATCGAGATTGAGGGTTTTGGGCCACCAGTCAAACTCTGTTCGGTCACTTGTGGTATGCGCACCGTGTGCGATGGGACATTGAGATTTTCTATCGGTCATGGCTTACGTCCTTATCTGAACTAACTCAATCAGTCTAGACAAGAGTTGACCATTACCATGTGGAATATGTCTCGATTTTGCGTCAATTTTTGTAAATTATACTGCCTATACATAGATAATTTGGCTCTGTTGAACTCTCAACAAAGCCAAATGTTCACTCGATTAGCACTCGGTGAATACGCGCTCTTCAGCCCAACGAGCTTTTGGAAGTTTAGCGTTAAAGTCTTCTTCCGAGCGATGGCCTAAAGCGACTAAAACCACAGATGTGTAACCTTGCTCTTTTAGACCAAATTCCGCATCCAATTTTTCAGCGTCGAAACCCTCAATAGGCACCGCATCAAGACCTAGCGTCTTAGCGCCCAATAGCAGCGTACCTACATTCAAATACACCTGTTTTTGCATCCAATGTTCTGCATCATTAAGTGTCTCACGATGAAGTCCAACGAAGAAACTGCGCCCAGCATTCACCGTTTTCTTCACGTCTTCGTTTGGATAGCGCCCTGCCTGATCCTCTAGCTCCGCGAGTGCGGCGAGATATTCATCGTCAATCGAGGTTTTTGCGCAGAATACAACGACATGAGAGGCATTCTTTACTTTCGTGTCGTTAAATGCAAAACCGTCTTGTGTCCCTTTGGATACACGCGCCTTGCCCTCTTCCGTCCCGGCAATGATAAAGTGCCAAGGCTGAGAGTTTACACTCGAGGCACTGTGACGAATCAACTCTTTTACTGCCGTAACTTGTTCTTCTGTCAGTTTTTTAGAGCTATCAAACGCTTTGGTTGAATAGCGAGACTTAGCTGCTTCTACAATATGCACGACCTTCTCCTAATTAGTAAACGTATGTATTCAGTCGATGATGAAAAATCACTCTACCCCTTGTTAGCACAGAGATAAAGTGACCTATCAACAAAGTTATAGCTTACCCACAGTTATGACTCTGCATGTTGGGCCAACACCTCATTGACTTCGCTCACTCTCGCTTCTGGTGAACGACTGTGACCACCAATCAACAGATAAAGACTTGGTATCACATATAACGTGACCACCGTCGTTAACAGCATGCCGCTGAATATCACAACCCCCACTGCAAACCGCGTCTCTGAGCCTGCACCGGTCGCGATTAACATCGGAATCGAGCCAAGCAAGGTTGTCATGGCAGTCATCACGATTGGGCGCAAACGCTGCTCTGCCGCGTTAACAATGGCTTGCTTAACTTCTTGTCCTTGGTCGCGCAGCTGATTGGCAAACTCGACAATCAAAATACCATTCTTAGTGGCCATACCGATGAGCATTAACATACCGAGCTGTGAATAGAGGTTGAAACTTTCTCCCGCAATCAGAATGCCTGCCAAGCCTCCAAGTAGACCAATCGGCACCGTTAACATAACAATGGTTGGACTAACAAAACTTTCGAACTGGGCTGCCAACACGAGATAAGAGACAAACAGAGCGAGTACAAAGATCAACCAAACCTCTCGTTGGTTGTCGTAGTAGTCTTTCGATTCACCTGCGTAATCATAGGTGTAGCCAGGTGGTAACATCGGCTGAACCGCCTCTTCTAAGTAACTTAACGCCTCTCCAAGCGTTACGCCTTCAACCAGATTCGCTTTAAGGTTAATCGACTTCTTACGTTGATAATGGAACAAGCCACGCGCTGAGGCGACATCGTTCACGGAAACCAAAGTATCTAGAGAAATCAGCGCGCCGCCGTTTGAGCGCAAGTAGACTTTGCTTAAGTCAGCTGCAGAGTTGAAATGCTCTTCATTGGCTTTCAAATAAACATCATACTCTTCACCAGCCTCTTCAAAACGCGTCTCTGTCGCGCCACCCAGCAGAACTTCAAGTGTTGAGGCAATATCATTGACACTCACTCCTAAGTCTCTCGCTACCTCACGATTGACGGTGAGCAGCATTTCCGGTGTTGTTGGGTTGTAATCAAGCTTCGCACCGTCCATTTTGCCACTCGCTTCAGCAAGCTGCTCTAACTCTTTCGCAATCTCATAAATGACATCATAGTCTTCCCCTTGGAGTACAAACTGTACAGGCTCTCCCATTCCACCACCAAAGCCCGGTTGATATGGGAACACTTGTACGTCGGTCACGTCTCGCGTCAACTCTTTAATGAGATTCACAACTTGCGTCGCGTTCATATCACGGTCGTCCCAGTGTTTCAGGCGGATAATAAAGAAGCCTTGGTGATCAGCCCATGTTCCGAAAGCAGGTGTTGAATAGTTGAGAGAGGCGACAGGTCCATCTTCATCGGCAAGCGGCATTAAACGATGATTGATTTGCTCCATACTACGAACCATACGCTCATAGCTGGTCGCCTCGATACCACCGACATACACGTTGACTGCGCCTCTATCTTCCACCGGAGCGAACGCTCGTTGTTGTGCACCGTACGAAAAGTAGAGTCCAACCGAACAGAGGGCCAATACAAATAGTGAGAAGGTTTTCCACTTGAGGACACCCTCAAGTGTCTGCCTATAACCCATTTGAGTGCGTACCACACTGGCATCTACCCACTGACATACTTTGCTTGGGGTTTCCAACTCATTCCTAAATAGGCGTTCACTTAATACTGGTCCGAGGGTTAGCGCGGCGATTGATGAGAATCCAACGGCCGCGGACAAGATAACAGCGAACTCAGCAAACATGTTACCAAGTTTCCCTTCCAAAAAGATCAATGGAAGGAAAGTCATGATGAGCACTAGAGTCGTTGCGATGACGGCAAAGTTGAGTTCTTTCGTCCCTCTAAAAGCAGCCACCATTGCAGGTAAACCATTTCGACGGTGACGTACAATGTTCTCAACCACCACGATGGCATCATCTACCACTAATCCGATAGCGAGAATAAGTGCCATCAGAGTCACTAAGTTGATTGAGTAACCACATAGATATGCTACAGAAAATGCTGAAATGAGTGACACAGGCACGGTAATAGCAGGTACAATTGTAGTAGACAGTCGCCCAAGGAACAGATACAAAACAGAAATCACCAACACCGCTGTGATCGCAAGCGTTATGTAAACCTCTTTGATTGCTTCTCTGATAAAAACGGTACTGTCGTAATCGACTTCAAGCTGAACACCCTCTGGGAGAAAGTGTTGCAACTGTTCAAGTTCACGCTGAACGGCATCAGATACGGTTAACGGGTTAGCTTGTGACATTGCAACGATGCCAAGTCCCATACTGTCGACATTGTTTGCCTTGAAGGTCGTTGTCTCTTTCTTTGCCCCAACGTAAACTTTCGCAATATCCTTTAACAGCACAGATTCACCATCTTTCTCAACGATCTGCAGCTGCTCAAAGTCATCGACTTTTTGATACAAACGCTCTAATCGAACCACGACATTAAGTGACTCATTTCGAACGTATCCAGCAGGAAGCTGTAAGTTCTCAGCTCTGAGTGCACGAGTCACGTCTGTCGTTGTGAGTTCTCGTGCTGCAAGTTCTATCGGGTCTATTTCAACATAGAGCACACGCTCGATAACACCGGATGTGTTAATCGAACTCACACCAGGTAACAAGCTTAGACGTTCAATCAAAATGCGTTGCGCATAGTCGCTGAGCTCAACACGATCGTGTTTGGTACTCGTTAGATTGAGCCACATGAAGGGGTCACCTTCACTACTATTCTTACGCACAACAGGCTCATCAACATCATCGGGCAGTCTTCCCCTTGCACGTCCAACGGCGTCGCGAACATCACTGACCGCCTGGATCATGTCGTAGCCCGGCTTAAAGGTGATATTGACACCAGACCAACCATCCCAAGAAGATGACCAGATATAGTCTATGCCATCAATGCCACTTAATTGATCTTCGATCGGTTTAGTGATCTGACTTTCAACAATGGATGAAGCACTGCCTCGATAGGGCGTGCCTACCGAAACAACACTACTTTCGACATCTGGCATCTCGCGAACCGCAAGCATGCTTGCGCCGACTAAACCAAAAACAATAAAGAGTATATTAAGGACAACCGCCGACGTTGGGCGGTACATAGCAAAATCTGACAGCTTCATTGTTACTGCTTACCTTGTGTTGATTCAGTATCAATGGTTTCAATTACTTCGATTTCTGCGCCGTCACGTAACTTCACTGTTCCACGATAGACGATCTCTTCGCCAAGATCCAATCCAGACAAGACTTGAACCTGCTCGCCAGTGCGCTCCCCGAGGCTAACAGGTCTTTGCTCGACGACAGAATCATGAACTACGTAGACGTAGCGCTGATGGCCCCGATAGACCACAGACTGCAGCGGGATCGTTACTTCAACTTGAGAAGGTAACGTCAACTCACCCATAACTAAGCTACCCGGTGTTAGACCCGCTTTATGGTTATCAATTAAGAATTGCGCCTGAATACTCTGAGTTTGATTACTCACACGTCCATCTAAACTGGTTAGGGTAGCGGTCACTTTGGCACTGTCTTCAACACTGGAAAGATCAGTGGACTGGCCAATGGATAGCTGACGTAAATAAGAAGCTGGTATCGCTACGTTCAATCTCAGCTTGCTTGGGTCATCGAGTGTGGTCAGCACGGTATCTGAGTCGACATTTTGACCGACACTGACATCCACCAAACCAAGGCGACCACTAAATGGCGCTGTGACTTGCTTGTCTTGTAGATTTGCCGTTGCAATATCGAGTTCTGCCTGCTGCATTTCGACGAGTGCTTGTGCTGCATCGACATCCGCTTGTGTGACGGCACCATTTGGCAACAAACGCACTAAATTATTGTATTGTCTCTCGATTTCTTTGAGGTTGGCTTGCTCTCGCTGAACGACAGCGCGTTGATGACGGTCGTCTAGGCTAAACAGAAGTTCTCCTTTCGCTACTAACTGGCCGGAACTCACCAAAACTTGAGTAATTCGACCTTTTTCTTCTGGTTTTATCTCTATCGATTGGTGTGCGAACGTATTACCCAACATATGGACACTACGTTGTAGGGTCTGCTGATGACTAAAGGTCGTATCGACGGTTAACGTTGTAGATACTGAAGGCTCTTCATTTTCAGAAGTATGGAGTGAGAATGCGGTGAAGCCTGCTAGAGCGGTGACACCGGCGAAAAGCGCATATTTTTTCATTGCTGACGAAAACGGTTACAAGAAGCAAAAAGAGAACGCCATTTTACCCGGAGTGCAAGCCAGAAGACCTAGCAGGCTTCAAACTATCGGCATTTGTAATAAATATTTATGAACAAATAATGCTACAGAATGTAAACAAGAGGATTCAAGAGCAAAAATCGATTCATAATTTATTGCAGTTTATTAGAAATAGACACGCAGTCCCGCGCGTGCTTCCCAGTCAAATTCCATTTCATCCAAGTAAAAACTTGGACCTAAGTCAATATAAAAGCCCAGTGGGTTTGCGTTGATTTCGACACCAATGCCTGGGGTCAGAGCAATATTGTGCTTATCTCGATCGACGTAATGACCTCCCGCAAACACGTAAAAAGGAGTATTGTTAATACCGAAAACTTTGTTTACCCCGACACCAAAGTTGTCATCAAGGCTCACATTCATTCGTAATGAATTGTGTTTTAACTCAAGTCCCCAATACGGATTACCAACCATCACACCAACGCCCGTTTGTGCGATGGCAGGCTTGATAGACAGAACTGAAATGAGTAAAGCGAGAGAAGTGATTAAACGCATAGTGTACCTTAGTTCATCGTAAAGACGCGCAAACTAACAGATAACGATACGAATAGAATGTGGCGTTCGTGAGTTTGACGAAACACTCACATAACTGGCTATCTAATCAACTATGTCTGTGAAAAACCAAACATAGCTGATTGTAATCACAACACTTTTCTAAGCTGAGTTAAATTTAAAGGTTTGTAAAAGTAGTACCCTTGCAGATATTGAACACTCGCAGCATCTAGATAGTCGACCTGCTCTTTAGTCTCAACTCCCTCCGCAACAATATCGACACCCAATCGGTGCCCTAGCTCTATGATGGTTTGCAATACGGGAGTGTTGACTGAATCGATACCAATGGTGTCTACAAAGCACTTATCGACTTTTAACACGTCAAAACTAGTTTGCTGCAATACAGCCAGTGAAGTGTGCCCCGTACCAAAATCATCGATTGATACTTTGATGCCGATATCTCTTAATTTGGTTAGCGATTGACGCGCATTTTCATCTAGCAATTGACGTTCCGTGACTTCAACACACAAGGTAACGCCTAACTCTTTGAGTCCATTTTGAATTTCTCTAAGGTGGTCTAAATGTTGTGATTTGTGTAAATACTGAGGTGGTACGTTAACACCAATATATTCGACGCCCACTTCTTCCATGCCACACAAGTCTCTGTACACACGGTCCAACACATAGGTTGTGAGTTTATTAATCAAACCATGTTCTTCGGCCAAAGGAATGAATACATTGGGACCTATGAGGCCCATCTTCACATGCTCCCAGCGGGCTAAAGCTTCTAGTGCAATGATCTTTTTAGCTTCAGAAGCGATGACAGGTTGGTAAACCAAAAACAATTCATCTCTATCAAGGCCACGTTTCAAGTCTTCGACAAGAGAATCGCGTTTAGTGAAATAGCGCCTAAATGCGACGAACGATGATGACAACAATAAAGAAAGAACAATTCCTTGAAGAATGACATAGCTAATCATGTGTTGAACAAACGAAGTTTTTGCTTCTACAATAATTTCATAGCTATATTTGTTGGATTTTGCTTCAACATGGTGTTTGTCTGACGTAAAAGCATCGTATTCTGGATAGGTTTGTTTACCAACACGAAACTTCAACTGCCCGACTCTGTCACTCACCTGCCTGCCAATATTCGCTTGCAAATACTCGCGATCAATGACCGAAAATACACCGGAAAACGCATCATTTTCATCAACAGTGGCAACGACCAACGAACGCTTTGATGGGTCACCAGCTCTGTTATAGAGATACTCGCCTGTCTTGACCCCTTTAGACCCGAATAGATGGCGAAGATCGACGTGAGCAGAACCTACGCGAGACGAACAAATGACAATTCCATCTTGAACAAAAAACATCTCACGATAAGTACTGTCAAAAAACAGCTCATCAGTAAAATCCTCACAATTAAAACTAACACCCTTAACTTGCTCATGTTCGAAGTAGAGCTCTTCGACAATACCGTCCACTCGACGAACAAAGCTATCTGCATATTGCTCTAAGGAGTCCGTCACTCGACCTAGTGCAATAGCAACCGAACCAGGGACTATGATAAGCAGCGGGAATATCAGGATAACGAGCCAGGATTTGAGTTCTAAAGTGAATTGTCTATCTGGATTCATAACTGTCGAACACCAATGTCGTTAAAATAATAACTAGGCGAAATATTGTCTTACAAAGTAACTGGAATAGAAAGGCTTGAACTATTTATTTTTCAGTGTTTTAACAAAAATATTAGTACAGTAAGAGTGTTCTACTTAGATTCGGGTAAAATTGAGCCAAAGTCCATGCTTTAAAATATTAGAGGCCTCGTTGATGAGGCCTCTAATGATAATTACTCTGAATTTTCTATCACATCATCAGTAAAGTCTGTTTGCCAAAACTTGTAACCCTGAACGGTAGCTTGTGCGGCGGCACCCCATAACGCGCTTTGATATATCTTCACACCTTCAACATCGAATGAAGTGTTTGCGGCTGCTTGCCCGCCCTCACCTTCGGCTTGTGCTGTCGCATCTGCTTTGGCACCTGCATCCCACCCGGTCTCTTCAAAGCGTTTCATAGCTGCAGCATCATGATAGGCATAAACGAACGCAATCTTCTTAAAGCCGATCCCAACGCCTGCCCCCAGTGATGCAAAGCGGTAATAGTCGATACTTCCACCTTTGTGGTAAGTACAAATACCACCACCTGATGCAGCAGCAAACAAGTAGCTATCTGAACCCGTGCACACTAAATATGAAAGCGCTCCTGAAACTGCCGCTTGAGCACCATCATGTTCAGCATAAATCTCTTGAAGGGCTGACTGCGTCTCAGCACGGGCATTCTTTTTTTTGGCTTCTGGAGTATCCCCAGTCGCACAGCCCGCAACAACAGTCAGTATACTTATTGCCAACAACGCTCTCTTCATGTTCCCTCCTTGGGAAAGGTGATAAGACTCAATAACATAGTAGTACATGCTATGAAGAGTGCGAGTTATATGACGTTATTTACAACATTCGGCGGTCTTAATACTACGAGACACCTTTCTCGTATTGTTTATTGGTCGTGTTCAGCAATACATCCGTAACCGCCTGTTCATCGCACTCTCCTTTTAGCAGCGATGTAAACAGTTCAATTAGACGAGCTTCGTCAACCAATATGTTGGTTTCTGTCTTTATTTTCCTCAAATCGATGTTGAAGTGAGTAAAGGTAGAACGTAGGTCTTCAAGTGCCGCTAAATTCAATGTGTTTTTATCACTGTAAAGACTATTAAATGAACCCGCTTTTTTATCGATAATATAAGGGTTATCTTTGAGGTTTAAAATTGAGGCATGTTTTGAACAACGCTTCATACACCCGCGGTTCATTCTCTGCTTCTTGCACCCGACACTCTGAATAAACAAACACTGACGGCTAGTCAGTAGGGTCAAAGGTTGATAGAGCGTGTAGTACAACTGGAAATTTTCAGGTCGATATAAACGCTTCATCTGATTTTTATTGAGTTCAGATGATACATAGGCTCCAGCACCGTGTAGCTCATCATTAATACACTTGAATGCAAATGAGTTGGTGAGATTAAGCTGTGGACCTGCCACCCATTCGATATTTAACTCAATGGCCAGCTGAGCAACACCAAGGTTGTTAGTCACAATTTTATCCGGACGCGCACTTGATAAAAGTTCCCTCGCCGCTTCAAAGTGCTGGCTAATCAGTACAGCTGGGAATACTGGAACCATACGAGGGTGTCGTTTCAATTGACGTTTGGTCACATCGACAAAGTCAGCCAGAGCGTCAGGCAGTTGATACATAAACTCTACGTCTGGGAACTGGTCGATGAGTTCACACTGGTGAACATCGGAGATCAAAACAGATAAAGTGTGTGTTTGGTCCGTGTATTTGTCGCTGCACGGAGATGGCATTTCAAAACCATCAATTTCAATCGCACCTTTTAGGCTACGCCTACTGGCCGTGGTAATTTCCATCTCCGCCGTCGCTCTATCTACTGCATTGATGATGTCGGTTTTTTTGTCATACAAGGCCTGCTTAACCGATTTTATTTCCAACGGAGTGTCGGCTTTAGCCAGACGGCTAAAGTGTGTCGGTGCAAAATCTCTCGGGTTATCGATGTACATATCACGATGGATATCGCCCTTGAGGTAGCCATTAGTAAAGTCACGGTTAAATACCGTATACAACTCTTGAGTGTCTTCTGATAACGATTTGTCACTACAGAGTGCATCGATCTGTTGGCGCCAATTATCGACCACTGTATAAACGTAGTGTGACTTCTTGATACGACCTTCCACTTTAAGAGAGTACACACCTGCTGCAGCCAGTACCTCAAGGTCTCCGAACGCAGAATTGTCTTTCATATTTAACGGGTAATCTTTACCCATTTCTGTTTGTTGATATTGCTCACGACAAGGTTGACTGCAACGACCACGATTCCCAGATGCTCCATTTCGCGCTGAACTGATGTAACACAAACCTGAAAAACCAATACAGTAAGAGCCGTGAACAAACACTTCCATTAACACGTTATGCTCACGCCCAAACGTTGCTAGTTGTGCAATTTCATCAATGTTTAACTCACGAGATAGGTTAACGCGGCTAGCACCTAGCTTACCCAATAGAGCAATTTGACCTTCGTTATGCGTGTTCATCTGCGTGGATACATGCATATCTAATGCTGGGAAATGGTGCTTCAAGATATACGCCAAGCCTAAATCCTGCACAATCACGCCATCAATCTTTGTGTCGAGAAGTTGCTGTAGCAAACGAACGATCGCTGGTATTTCGCTTTCCAATACCACAATATTGAGAGTGAGGAAGATTTTGCAGTCATATTGATGAGCAAGCTCGAGTACGCTATCAAGTACATCAAGCGTTATATTTGCGGCACGGTTACGCGCATTGAAACGATCTAGACCGCAATATATAGCATCCGCACCAGCGGCAATTGCCGCTTTAATGGATTCTAAATCACCACCAGGGGCCAGAAGTTCAAATTGCTTTTTGTCGTACACAAGGCTTACCTACTAAAGAGAACTGCAAAAGTTCGGTATTGTAGCGATCTAGTTCACATATTTCGACCCTATCACCCAAATATAGCCCGTGAAACTTCACCATGAAATTAATGAGATTTGTTCAGGTAGTCACGATTCCCTATTCATGTAAGGGCTTTCATCACACTTCATTCTTTCGTCCGCTATTCGGTATGAACCTATGCACAGTACATTATTTAGGTTAATGGATAAGTACCAAGGAACAGATATGAAGAAGAGTAAACTGCACCTGTGTATCCTCACGAGCATTTTGATTTCGAGTGGTCATGCGTTCGCCGATGAGATGATCCGCAATGGGCAATTTAATGGCATTGATGGATGGTGGACTGCCGGTGGACAAGTGAGTACAGACGATAACCAAGCTTGTATGAAAATAACTAACCCTGGTAGTGACCCGTGGAGTGTTATCTTAGGTCATGGCGGCGTGGGATTAGCGGAAGGCGAGACCTATACCATCTCATTCAATGCTTATGCGGATGTTAACACTCAGGTCAAGACTCTGATTCAACATGAAGGTCCTCCCTACACTCACTACTTTATCAATGACACAAAAATTAGCACCGAAAAGCAAAAGTTCACCTTTGAGTTTACACAAGATAAACCAAGTGATGCCGGGGGTGAGTTTCAATTCCAAATGGGCGCACAAAAACCCGCTACCGTTTGTATCAGCGACATGTCTATACAAGGTAAGCCTTATGTTGAAGTCGTTGAAAACTCGCCTATTCGACACAATCAGCTAGGCTTCCTCCCTCAAGCCGATAAGTTTATCTTCATTGCGAGCGACTCCAAAGAACCGTTGCGCTGGACCCTAAGCAACGCTGAAGGTATCAATGTTGACATGGGGCGCACGGAACCTTTTGGCACGAATAAAGCTTCAGGTGAGGGGCTTCACCGAATCAACCTAAGTCACTATAAATCTGAAATGAGTGGACTGACCGTTGCGATAGAAGATGATAAAGGTGTTCCTTTTGACATTTCTAGTCAAATTTACAATCGCTTAAAATACGATGCCCTCTCCTATTTCTATCAAAATCGAAGTGGTATTGAAATCAAACCCGAGTTTGTACAACGCGACGATTTGGCTCGCCCTGCTGGACATCCTTCTGATGTCGTCACCTGTTTTGACAAACAAGACTCTTGGGGTAATGACTGGCCGGGCTGTGATTTTACAATCGATACAACCGGCGGCTGGTATGATGCTGGCGATCATGGCAAATATGTCGTTAACAGCGGCATCTCAACTTGGACATTGTTAAACCTATATGAACGCGGGCTGTGGTTAGACAATGCCCAAACACCATTTAACAGCGGTAATGTCACCATCCCGGAACAAGGTAACGGTGTAAACCCACTCCTTAGTGAAGCTCGCTGGAACATCGAGTTTATGCTTGCGATGCAAATACCTGAAGGAAAGCGTGTTTATGCGCCTATTGGTAACCAATCGAGTGACCAAAGCTTGAAACTCACCGAGATAGACGCATCAAACCTCGCATTCCATAAAATCGCTGATGAAGCATGGACTGGAATGCCACTGCCACCACATATGGACACACAGAAGCGTTATGTTGGGCAACCAAGTACTGCTGCAACTTTAAACCTAGCTGCAATCGGCGCACAATGTGCCCGCATCTGGAAAGAGATAGATCCAGAGTTTTCTAAGCAATGCTTGAACGCTGCTGAAAAAGCTTGGCAAGCAGCTGAAAAACACCCTGAGATTTATGCCTATGATAATTTCAACGGTTCGGGCCCTTATGGTGACTTCGAACTCGCTGATGAGATTTACTGGGCAGCGAGTGAACTGTTTATCACAACAGGAAAAGACAGTTATAAACAGGTCGTTGTAGACTCGCCTCTCTATTTAGATACACCTAAAGCAAATCTTGAGGCGGATGGAGACATCTTTTGGCAATACACTGCACCCCTTGGCACGATCAGTCTTGCGGTCGTTGAATCCAAACTCGACAAAAAAGAAGTCGAAAAAGCGCGTAAAGCGATCATAGAGACCTCTGATAACTATGTGAGCCAGTTAGCAAACGAAGGGTATCACATACCCTATACCGTAGAGGAGTACCCTTGGGGTTCCAATTCAAACCTTGTCAATCGCGGTATTTTCTTAATCTATGCGAATGACTTTACTGGTGATACGAAATATATCAAGGCAGCAGCTAACGCAATGGACTATGTGCTGGGTGCTAACCCGATGAACATCTCCTACATCACTGGTCACGGTACGAATGCAGCTCAAAATCCACACCACCGATTCTGGGCAAAAGCTGCTGATGAAAACTACCCCGCTCCAGCACCAGGAGCACTCATAGGTGGGCCAAACTCCATCAGCTTTAGTGACCCAGTCGCCGCACCTTTGAAGGGAAATTGTATTGGGCAAACCTGTTATCGTGACAACATCAACGCATGGACGTTGAATGAAATCACTATCAACTGGAATGCACCTTTGGTTTGGGTAGCCAGCGCTTTGGATGAAGGGAAACTCAACTGATTTTCAACTTTCAAACGTTGTACCAAAAAAAACGCCCCATATTAGGGGCGTTTTTGTGTCGCATAGGTAACTTGTGCTGGAAACTGGGAACAACTTCCAGCCGCTTAGAGAGGAGCGAAAAGTAATGCTCCTCTCTATTGGTGCTTTAGAACGAGTTACTATCTATGTCGTTTTCGTAGTGACCACCTCCAGATTGGTCATTGTCAAAGCTGCCTGAGTCATCATTGAAATCAACACCCGCATCTTGACCACCAGATGATGTCCAGTCGCCGCCAGCACCATCTCCTGAATCCATCTGATTCGCATTTGGATCTTGGTTTTGACTTGCCGACATCGCGTGTTGGTCATCCACCTCAACAGATACTGAGGCTTGCGCTCCATCAACTTGACTGCCTAACTCGTCATAGCCTTGGAAGCCGACATCCATATCCCCTTCGAAGCCCTCCGGTAGCTCGATAGAAACGGGTTGCGATAAATCACCACTAATCGTGTAATTTCCATCACCACTATCTAGCGCACCGCTAACGTTCGCACCGTCAGGAAGACCACTCATTTCAACATGGTCAACGCCTTCAGCTTGAGTTACGTCATCCGGAATCGAGATATTGATTGTGTCACCCGGTGCCGCTGTCATATCTGCATCAGCTTCTGCGTCTTCGGATGATTCATCCGCAACCACTTCTTCTTGAGCTGGCGCTGCTTGCTCTTGGCTTTCAGCTGCTATTTCTTGCTCTTGAGTCTGAGTTGCTTCCGTATCAGCAGGTTCAGTTTGCGCTTGGACTGTTAACGAATGCTCTTCTACGTTGCCATTATCGTTGACTTCAACTTTCATTGGTACTTCACCGCTAAAGTCGTCGTTTGGCCAGAAGGTCCATTCGTTTTCACCAGAGTCTACGAAGAAGCCAACATCACCTGTGTCCGTTACATCCAACACTTCAGCTGATGGACTCAAATCAAGTTCATTCAGAAGCTGCTCTTCCGCAAAGACGATTGAGCCATCTTCACCTTGAACATATTCGTCACTCACTTCACTAGAGCCCTGTAGGTTGACATTAAACTGGCTTTCTATGCGGTTTTCACCGTCTGTCGCAATAAAGCCAATTTCAACGGGACCCTCATATCCTTCTGCCGGAGTAAATTGATAGTTGCCTGCACCATCCGATTCAACGATACCTTGGCCTTCCATCATGCTCACCGATTCAATGGATAATGAATCACCGTCAGCATCAGACAAGTTAGCCAGCATATCTGCATCGGTAAACTCAAGTGTTGAGCCAGCCTCTAGGTCAGTTGTTGCAATGGACTCAACCTCAGGGGCTGCATTTTCAGCCTCTCCAGGTTCATTAACAACAATGCCTGTTTGCTCATCGTGTAGTACACCATCTTTGTCTATCACATAAGCAATATCCACCTCACCCGTAAAGCCTGGAGCAGGATTGAACGTCCAAGTACCATCACCATTATCGACAATTTCACCTTGGCTTCTATCAGTTAGGTGAACCATCTTGACCTCATCGCCTGCGTCAACATCTACGTTCTCAGCAATCGCCATTAAGTCATCGGCACTCAGGATAACCGACTCTCCCGCCACTGTTTCAAAGTCACCTGAATCAATACCATCTTCAAATGCTTCTGGCTCATCACCGTAGTCGACGGTTGTCGCTGATACGGTCACGTTGAAACTACCAGTGAAGTCTTGCGGTGGAGTAAGTTGTAGATCATCCATGTTCCACTCTGTGATATCAATGTACTGGTCAGGTGACGTAACGATAATTGTATTCACGCCATCAGATACTTCGAAACCAACTGGGAAACCAGTCATCACCAGATTACTCAATGTTTCAGAGTCATCAATTAGGTCAACATTCAAGCCTAAATGACCAGTGCTGTCCTCGCCAATAACGAGTGGACCATCATGTTCAGTTGTAATTACAGCACCATCAGCAACAGGTCGTACGTAAACAGGTACATCCAATGCCGTCTCAAACTCACCATCACTAACAACCACTTGTAGGTCAGCGAGACCTGCAAAGTCTTCGGTCGGTGTAAACGTCCAAGTTCCGTCACCGTTATCAGTAATCTCACCGCCGTCTTCACCTTCTGGGGTGATGATTCTCGATACCACAAGGTTCTCAGTATCAATATCATCGAACAGGTTCATCAGGTCGCCAGCATCAAAGGTAAACGCTCCATCCTCATCGGTGGTCATGAATGCGTTGCCTGTATTGAATGGTGCATCATTGACTGGAATGACATCTACATTCAGCGATCCATCTACCGACTCTGTGCCATCTGTGACCGTGTAACCAAGCTCTACTAAACCATTAAAGTCTTGTGCTGTCACCAAATGGTACATGCCATCTGGTTGCTGCGTAATGGTCGCATTAGCAGGTGCTCGTACTGAGATATTCTCTAGGGAAATCTCATCGCCATCCAAATCATTGATTTGATTTGTGATGAAGCTCGGGTCAATAACCATGACCTGGTCTTCTTCACCTTGCATCTGAATTGATGGTGCATCAGGTGCATCGTTGACGGCTGCAATATCGATGTTGCCCGATACCGTTGTAGTCAATTCTCCATCATCTACTTCAAACTCCATCGGTACATCACCGTTAAAGTTTTCTGCTGGAGTAAATGACCAGGTGCCATCCTGATTATCAACTAAATCACCAAACTGCTCGTCGATTCTTAGACCAGTAGCACTCAACTCATCATGCGTGTTGTCAACGTCAGTAGCATTAGCCAGTAACATCTCTTGCGTGATTAGGACAGACGTATCTTCAGTGCCTTGAAGTTCAACATCGTCAGACTCCGGAGCATCATTCACAGGAATAAACTCTAGATTTGCCGATGTGTCTACGACATCCGTTCCATCCGTTACTTGGTAATCAAGTGTGACATCACCGTTAAAGTTTTCATCTGGTGTAAACTCGAAGAAGCGATCTACTTCAGCTGAGCCCGAGACGTCGACATCAACGTTACCAGATACGTCTTGAATTTCTCCATTTTGAACCTGGATGTCTAAAGCAATATCGTCTGATGCTTCACTCAATGGTGTACCAGCGGCTATCACCTCATCGTCAACTTTTTCATAGGCCATTGCAAAACCGGAAAGCTCAACATTTTCTAGTCCGGATTGACCATCAAGTGCGTCTGATGCCTGACCTATTGTCGGTTGAATGCCCTCTGGCATAATGATGCCTGGCTCTACATTCTCAGTTGCAACTAGCTCTCCATTGTCGAAGACGCTAACGGTTCCCTCTTCGCTGCTCCAAGTTAGAGTGATGTTATGCTCACCACCATCGTTCAAGTCAACACCATCAAACATAACGTTGTCTTGACCGTTCAAGTCTAAGCCTAAGCCACCATCTTCATTGCGAACATAGATAGATAAACCAGAACCGTCTTCGCCACCAAGCAAGATAGACTCAACGTTACCATCATGTTCACCTGTCGATGTATAGCCGAACTGAACAGTAAATTCATCATGCTCTTCTAGCGGTTCATCAATCTGTATTTCACCACTGCCATCAGCACCAAATTGAATCGTTCCAGTGTCAGCAATAGAACCATCATCACCAGAGTATTGGACATTGAGTACTTCTAGATTATCACCATCAATGTCACTTGCATTTTCAAGCAATTGTTCCGGTGTAATGCGCATCACTGTGTCTTCAAGTTCTGTGAACTCGGTCGAACCAGCGACTGGTGTGTCATTGACAGGGTCAACGGTGAGATCAACACCAACTTGAACGGTCGCGCCATCATTATCAATCAGATCAAACTGTAGGTCGATTTGACCATTGAAGTCAGCATCCGGTGTAATAGTGAAACTGCCGTCTTGGTTCTCAACAACCGTTGCATTATCCATTGCGGTCAAGTTAAGAGCTTCAAGATCGGTACTATCAATATCCGACGCTTGTGCTAGGAGCTGATCTTGGCTCAGCGTGATAGACCCGTCTTCAGCCACACTGTACGACAAGTTACCCGAGACTGGCGGATCATTGATTGGTAACACATCGATACTTGCTGTAGCAGTATCAGTTGCACCATCTTCATCTACGACAACCACATCCAGAGCCACTTCACCATTGAAGTTTTCGTTTGGTGCGAAGCTGAACGTGCCATCACCGTTATCCGTCAAGATACCATCAGCACCTGAGTAACTGACGCTGTCGAGTGCTACCTCTCCTTCAATGTCACTCGATTGTGCTAGCAACTGCTCAGCGCTGAACGTTAATACTTCGTCCTCGTTAACACTGTACGCTGTGTCACCCGCTACCGGTGGGTCATTAACTTCAATAACCTCTATGCCAGCGGTGGTATCAGCGGTTGCACCGTCTTCATCGACAACTGTGACATCTAGACTTATATCACCGTTAAAGTTTTCATTTGGTGAGAAGGTATAAGTGCCGTTTCCATTATCAACAAATACCCCATCGGTACCTGAATAGCTTACCGAATCAACGGCCACCTCACCTTCAATATCGGATGAGTTTGCAAGAAGCTGCTCATCACTGATTGTAATTGAGTTGTCTTCTTGAACCGTGTATGCCGTTGAGCCTGCGACAGGTGGATCGTTCACTTCGGTAACTTGAACATCAATGCTTGCTGTTACGGTATCGGTACCGTCTGTCACATCAAAGCTAAACTCAACATCACCAGAGAAGTTCTCGTTTGGAGCAAAGCTGTATGTACCATCACCGTTATCCGTTAAGACACCGTCAGCACCAGTGTAAGACACACCGTCAACAGATAGCTCATCGCCATCAATATCAGTCGCATTTTCAAGTAGCTGCTCGTCCGTAAACGTCAGCGTACCATCCTCTTCAACTGTGTAGGCTTTATCTTCTGGTTGTGGTAAGTCATTAACTGGGTTAACCGTTAAGTCAGCCGTTGCCTGAATCGTATCTGTGCCATCAGTAATATCGAAATGCATGTCGATATCACCATTGAAGTCGGCATCAGGCGTAATAGTGAAGCTACCATCATCGTTCACTGTTACTTCTGCATTACCATCTACCGTCAGGTTCGATGCCGTTAGCTCATCACCCTCTACATCCGATGCTTGCGACAGCAATTGCTCTTGGCTAATCGTAATCGAGCCATCTTCATTGACTTGATAAGACGTTGAACCTGACACTGGTGCATCGTTGATTGGCAGTACGTCAATGCTAGCTATCGCTGTATCTGTTGCACCATCTTCATCGACGACAACGACATCAAGCGCGACTTCACCGTTAAAGTTCTCATTTGGTGCAAAGCTGAATGTGCCATCACCATTGTCAGTTAAGATACCGTCAGCACCGGTGTAATTGACGCTATCAAGTGCTACTTCTCCCTCGATATCACCAGATTGTGCAAGTAACTGCTCTGCACTAAACGTCAATACTTCATCCTCGTCCATGCTGTAAGCAGTATCACCAGCTACTGGTGGATCGTTGACTTCAATAACCTCTATGCCTGCTGTGGTATCAGCAGTTGCACCGTCTTCGTCTACAACCGTCACATCCAGATTGATATCACCAGTGAAGTTCTCATTTGGTGAGAAGGTGTAGGTACCATTACCGTTGTCAACAAACACGCCATCAGTGCCTGAGTAGCTCACCGAATCGACGGCAACCTCTCCCTCGATGTCGGATGAGTTAGCCAGAAGCTGCTCATCACTTATCGTGATTGAGTTATCTTCTTGAACCGTGTAAGCGGTCGTGCCAGCAATCGGAGGATCGTTCACTTCTGTTACTTGAACATCAATGTTGGCGGTAACTGTATCGGTTCCATCAGATACATCGAACGTAAATTCTACGTCACCGTTGAAGTTCTCGTTCGGTGCGAAACTATAGGTACCATTGCCGTTATCCGTCAAGATACCATCGGTGCCTTCGTAGCTGATGCCTTCAACCGTTAGGTTATCTCCTTCAATATCTGTGGCACCTTGAAGCAGGTGTGCGTCAGTGAAGGTCAATACACCATCTTCTTGGATGGTGAACTCTTGGTCTTGTAGTTGCGGCAAGTCGTTAACTGGGTTAACCGTTAGGTCAGCACCTGAAGCCACTATGTTTTCGCCGTCAGAGACATCGAAACTGATATCAATGTCGCCATTCCAGTCCGCATCTGGGGTAATAGTGAATGAGCCATCGTCATTCACTGTCACTTCAGCATTGCCGTCAACCGATAGGTTCGATGCCGTTAGGTTATCGCCTTCTACATCAGAGACATTCGATAGAAGCTGTTCTTGGCTTAGGGTAATTTCACCGTCTTCATTGACTGTGTAAGACAGGCTACCTTCAACCGTTGGCGCATCATCGACCGGAGTTACCGACACATCAATATTAGCCGTGACAGTGTCAGTACCATCCGATACATCAAACGTGAACTCTACGTCACCGTTGAAGTTCTCGTTAGGTGCAAAGCTATAGGTACCGTTACCGTTATCCGTCAAGATACCATCTGTGCCTTCGTAGCTAATGCCTTCAACCGTTAGGTTATCTCCTTCGATATCCGTTGCACCTTGAAGCAAGTGCGCGTCAGTGAAGGTTAAGATGCCATCTTCTTGGATGGTAAACTCTTGGTCTTGAGGCTGTGGCAAGTCGTTAACTGGGTTAACGGTTAGATCCGCGCCCGAAGCCACAATGTTCTCACCATCAGACACATCGAAGCTGATGTCGATATCACCGTTCCAATCCGCATCTGGCGTGATGGTGAATGATCCATCGTCATTCACTGTCACTTCAGCATTGCCGTCAACCGATAGATTCGATGCCGTTAAGTTATCGCCTTCTACATCTGAAACATTCGACAGAAGCTGCTCTTGGCTTAGGGTAATTTCACCGTCTTCGTTTACTGTGTAAGACAGGCTGCCTTCAACCGTTGGCGCGTCATCGACCGGAGTTACCGACACATCGATATTAGCCGTGACAGTGTCAGTACCATCCGATACATCAAATGTGAACTCGACGTCACCGTTGAAGTTCTCGTTCGGTGCGAAGCTATAGGTACCGTTACCGTTATCCGTCAAGATACCATCGGTGCCTTCATAGCTAATGCCTTCAACGGTTAGGTTATCTCCTTCAATATCCGTTGCACCTTGAATCAGGTGTGCATCAGTGAAGGTTAAGATGCCGTCTTCTTGAACAGTGAACTCTTGATCTTGAGGCTGCGGTAAGTCGTTAACAGGATTAACGGTTAGATCCGCGCCCGAAGCAACAATGTTCTCACCATCAGACACATCGAAACTGATGTCGATATCACCGTTCCAATCGGCATCTGGGGTAATGGTGAATGAGCCATCGTCATTCACTGTCACTTCAGCATTGCCATCAACCGATAGGTTCGATGCGGTTAGGTTATCGCCCTCCACATCAGACACATTCGACAGAAGTTGCTCTTGGCTTAGAGTAATTTCGCCGTCTTCGTTTACTGTGTAAGACAGATTACCTTCTACCGTTGGTGCATCATCAACCGGGGTCACTGAAACGTCAATGTTGGCCGTGACTGTGTCCGTACCATCACTCACATCAAACGTGAACTCAACATCACCATTGAAGTTCTCATTTGGTGCAAAGCTATAGGTGCCGTTACCGTTATCCGTCAGAATACCATCAGTGCCTGTATAGGATATTCCTTCTACCGACAGATCGTCTCCCTCAACATCGGTTGCTCCGGCCAATAAGTCCGCATCCGTAAAGGTTAACGTACCGTCTTCTTCAACCGTAAACTCTTGGTCCTGTGGCTGTGGTAGGTCATTGACAGGGTTAACCGTGAGGTCAGCCTGCGCTTGAACGACATTGGCACCGTCAGAGATATCGAAGCTAATATCGATATCTCCATTCCAGTCAGCATCTGGAGTAATAGTGAAAGAACCATCATCATTCACAGTCACTTCAGCGTTGCCGTCAACAGACAGGTTGCTCGCAGTTAGGTTATCACCTTCTACATCTGACGCGTTAGATAGCAACTGTTCTTGGCTAAGGGTAATTTCTCCGTCTTCATTCACCGTGTAAGACAGGTTACCTTCCACCGTTGGTGCATCATCTACTGGTGTCACTGAGACATCAATATTAGCCGTAACAGTATCAGTGCCATCGCTCACATCAAACGTGAACTCAACATCACCATTGAAGTTCTCATTCGGTGCGAAGCTGTAGGTGCCGTTACCATTGTCCGTCAAGATACCATCAGTGCCTGTGTAGGATACTCCTTCTACCGACAGGTCGTCTCCCTCAACATCGGTTGCTCCGGCTAATAAGTCTGCATCGGTAAACGTTAACGTACCGTCTTCTTCAACCGTAAACTCTTGGTCCTGTGGTTGTGGTAAGTCGTTAACAGGGTTAACCGTGAGATCAGCACCCGACGCAACAATGTTCTCACCATCAGAGACATCGAAACTAATATCGATATCTCCATTCCAGTCTGCATCTGGTGTAATGGTGAATGAACCATCATCATTCGCAGTGACGTCAGCGTTGCCATCAACCGATAGGTTCGATGCCGTTACGTTATCGCCCTCCACATCAGAGACATTCGACAGAAGTTGCTCTTGGCTTAGAGTAATTTCGCCGTCTTCATTGACTGTGTAAGACAGATTGCCTTCTACCGTTGGTGCATCATCTACTGGTGTCACTGAGACATCAATGTTGGCCGTGACTGTATCCGTACCATCACTCACATTAAACGTGAACTCTACATCACCATTGAAGTTCTCATTTGGTGCGAAGCTATAGGTGCCGTTACCGTTATCCGTCAAGATACCATCTGTTCCACTGTAACTAATGCCTTCTACAGTTAGATCGTCACCATCGATATCAGTGGCACCTGTCAGAAGGTCAGCATCACTAAACGTCAACGTACCATCTTCTTCAACCGTAAACGCTTGGTCTTCTGGCTGAGGTAAGTCATTGACTGGGTTTACAGTTAAATCAGCTTGCGCTTGAACTACGTTGTTGGCATCAGAAACATCGAAGCTAATATCGATATCGCCATTCCAGTCTGCGTCCGGCGTGATAGTGAATGAACCATCGTCGTTCGCTGTGACTTCAGCATTGCCATCAACCGAAAGGTTGCTCGCAGTGAGATCGTCACCTTCTACGTCTGATACGTTCGATAGTAACTGCTCTTGACTTAGGGTAATTTCACCATCTTCATTAACAGTGTAAGCAAGGTTGCCTTCTACTGTTGGCGCGTCATCAACTGGTGTTACTGATACATCGACATTCGCAGTCACAGTATCAGTGCCATCGCTCACATCAAACGTAAACTCAACATCACCATTAAAGTTTTCATTCGGGGCGAAGCTATAAGTACCATCTCCATTGTCGGTTAAGATACCATCCGTTCCGGTATAGCTAACGCCTTCAACGGATAAATCATCACCGTCGATGTCTGTTGCTCCGGTCAGTAGATCTGCATCAGTAAAGGTTAGCGTTCCGTCTTCCTCTACCGTAAACGCTTGGTCTTCTGGCTGAGGTAAGTCATTGACTGGGTTAACCGTCAAGTCAGCAGTGGCTTGAATCGTGTCAGTGCCATCAGTAATATCGAAGCTTAAGTCGATGTCACCATTCCAATCAGCATCTGGTGTGATAGTGAACGAGCCATCCTCATTAGCCGTCACTTCGGCATTACCATCTACAGTTAGGTTCGAGGCCGTTAAATCATCACCCTCTACATCTGAAGTTTGAGATAACAGTTGCTCTTGGCTGATGGTGATGCTGCCATCTTCATCTACAGTGTAAGCTGTGCTACCCGAGACTGGAGCGTCATTGATTGGAAGGACATCAACATTGACAACCGTCTCAACCGTTGCTCCATCATCATCGGTAATGACAACGTTTAACTGAACCTCACCGTTGAAGTTCTCGTTAGGTGCGAAGCTACACGTACCGTCTCCATTAACCGAGAAAATACCATCTGGACCGTCATAGCTGATTTCAACAAGTTCAACTTCACCGTCAACATCAGAAGCGTTTGCAAGTACTTGAGACTCACTAAATGTTAATACGCTATCTTCATCGATCGTGTATGACGTTGGTCCCGCAACTGGTGGATCATTCACCTCAGTGACTTGAACATCAATGTTTGCTGTTACGGTGTCTGTGCCATCACTGACGTTGAACGTAAAGTCGACATCACCAGAGAAGTTTTCATTCGGAGCAAAGGTGTATGTTCCATCACCATTGTCACTCAACACACCATCAGTACCAGTGTAAGAAACACCCTCAACTGTTAAGTCATCTCCATCAATGTCTACCGCATTTTCAAGAAGCTGCTCATCAGTGAAAGTTAAAGTGCCATCTTCTTCTACGGTATATGCTTTGTCTTCAGGTATCGGAGCATCATTAACTGGATTAACGGTTAAGTTAAGGTCCGTCGATACAATTTGGTCGCCATCCGAAACATCGAACGTAAACTCAATGTCTCCATTAAAGTCCGCATCTGGGGTTAAGGTGTAGGTACCATCTCCATTATCGGTAATAGTGACATTCTCATCATCAGTTGACAGATTGAGAGCAGTTAGATCATCCCCATCCAGATCTGTCGCATTCGCCAATAGATCCTCTTGAGTAATGATAATGGAACCATCTTCGTCAACCTGTGCCGAAACTGCATCAGCTTCAGGAGCATGTTCTATGTCGATAGTAATCGTTTGACTTACGGTTTCAGCATCATCGTTAGACAACTCTGTTGCTGTCGCACTAACAGTAATATCAAATGTCTCTTGCACATCCTCTGGCAAGACGAATTCGATGGTTTGGTCGATAGCCGTTGTTGGGATAACAACGCTGCCGTCTTCCCCTACGGTAACCTCACCACTATAGATCTGACTGTTGACCTCACCGACATCAATAGTGAAGTTGAAGTCGGTGTAATCCGCATCACCGCCACCATACAGATCCTCGAAGCCGTAAACTAATTCGCCATCTTCATTGATCGTTGTGCGAGTATGTTCTATTCCATCTTGGTTAAGGTCTGAGCTTGAGCCACCATGGAATACCGCATCACCAAACTGACCTTGAACGACTGTAACGTCACCATCTTCTCCGACAAACACAAGTTGCGGGTCGACGGTATCCATCGTCGCCGGTTCGCCATTGGCATCTCTGAATTCGAAGCTACCATCTTGCATTGCATCAAAGTCATTATGATTGAAGCCATTTGGAATCAAGAACAAGTTGAAGCTTTCACCCTCTTCGATTGGGAAGCTAAATGAACTTTGCCCTGGTAGCAGATCACCACCGCCACCGACTTGTGAGGCATTCTCGTATACCACTTCTACGCCCGTGATATTGCCATCTTCATCAACTTTGTAGTAACCCGCTGCATTTTGGAATCCAGCCGTTTCACCTTCAAAAGTGACCGTAATTTCGGTGTCATTGAAGCTGGTAATACCGTTGTCTTGGTCGTTAAGTACCGACTCATTATCGTAACGAACCACGGTACCTTCAGGGATACCATCAACCTCGACAGTCAATGTTTCTGACAGATCTTGGTCAACTAAGCTAGCACCAATATTAAGCTCTACTGTACCACCTGGTTCAGTGACAATAGTGCTGTCTCCAACCTCTTGGCCTTCACCATCAGTCACAACAAGGTCTGGGGCATCTGCCACTGCTTCAACATGGACATCTAGAGTTTGACTAACTTCCGCTTCGCCATCAGAGACAGTGAAACCTAGCTGTAGATCACCACTGAAGTGCTCGCTCGGTGTAAACGAGTATGTTCCATCGCCATTGTCAACCAGTTCACCCTGGTCTCCTGTGTAGGAAACATCACTAACAGAAAGGACGTCTCCATCGATGTCTGTTGCGTTTTCTAATAGCTGCTCATCCGTAATCAGTAATGTGCCATCTTCTTGCATTTCAAATGCAAGCCCTTCCGCTTCTGGCGCATCGTTGACAGGCGTAACATCAAGGTTAAGCTGAGTAGAAGTGCTCAATTCGCCATCATTAACTTCATAATCAAACTGGATTTGACCATTGAAATCTTCTGACGGTGTAACCGTAAACGTACCATCACCATTATCAACCACTGTTGCGTTAGGATCGTTGGTAGTTAGGCCTGTTGCATAGAGATCATCGCCATCAACATCATAAGCGTTCTCTAGAAGCATTTCTTGAGTCACCAAGATACTTCCATCTTCCTCAACAGTTGCTGATACAGCGTCAGCGTCTGGAGCGTCATTGACAAACTCAACGGTAAGATCAATGTTTGCCGTAACAGTATCTGTTCCATCACTCACATCAAAGGTTAAGTCAGCGTTGCCAAAATAGCCCTCTTCCGTTGTAAGAGTGAATGTACCATCACCGTTATCCACTACCTCGACGTTGTCATTCAGACTAGTTACATTTACAGCGGTAAGATCATCACCCTCGATATCTGTCGCTTGAGCGAGTAGCTGATCTTGTGTCAACGTTATCGATTCACCATCTTGCGTTGTGAATGACAAGTCTGGGACATCAGGTAAGTCATTGACTGGATTAACTGTTAGATTCAATCCTGCAGAAACCGTCTCAATCGCATCAGTCACATCATAAGTGAACTCTATCTCACCAAAGAAGTTTTCACTTGGTGTAATCGTGAAGCTACCGTCCGCGTTTTCGACAATAGTTGCATTAGGATCATTGGTTTGTAGGTTGACCGCCTCAAGGTCATCACCATCTACATCAGAAGCGTTCTCTAGAAGCTCCTCTTGAGTAATCGTGATGGTACCATCTTCATCAACAACAGCATCCACTGGACCAGATACTTCAGGACCTTCATTGACCATCTCTACATCGATAGAGGCAGTACTTGGAGCACTTGCTATACCATCGCTAATATCGAAAGTTAGATTCACATCACCATGGAAATCTGTAGCAGGTTCAAAGGTAAAGGTGTTGTCACCATTATCCGTTAAAGTACCTTGGGTTTGGTCGACCAGCAGTAAGTTTTCAATGTGTAGAATATCACCGTCGACATCACTCGCACCAGCAAGAAGGTCTTTTGCTTCAATCACAATTGTGCCGTTTTCCAGCATCTGTGTATGAAGTGGTTCACCAGGGACTGGTACATCATTTACTGGAATGACGGTAAGATCTAGGTGTGTTTCTGTTGTGTCTTGACCATCGAACACCGCATAATCGATATCCACTTCACCATTGAAGTTTTCATTTGGCATAAAGGTATAAGAACCATCGCCATTATCGATTAACTCACCATTGTCACCACTGTAAGAAATGTCAGTAATTGACAGTTCATCACCTTCTACATCACTAGCGTTAGCCAATAGGTCTTCTGCATTGAATGTAATACCGACATCTTCATCGGTTGATAAAACAATTGGACCAGAAACTATAGGTGCGTCGTTCACTGATTCGAAGTTAATGTTGATAATGTTATCGTCAGTCAACTCCCCATCCGTCACTTGGTAACCTAGCTCAATCTCACCGTGGAAGTTCTCATCCGGTGTCACTGTCCAAGTGCCATCACCATTGTCAGTCAAGGTTGCGTTTTCAGCGTTGTCGCCCACTAGCTCGAGATTTTGAATATCGAGATTTTCACTATCAATATCCGTTGCTTGCGCCAGTAACTGCTCTTCTGTGATGACAACTGAGGCGAACTGAGTCGCACCTTCAGTATCAATCTCAATGTTTGGTAGCTCTGCGGTTAAGTCTATCTCGCTGTCACCCTCACGGATTTGCAGATTTACCGTCTCAGTGATTTCTGAACCATCAACACCAATCGACGTGAATATTGCTTCATCAGGACATGTTTGTGACACTGTCATGTTTTGAACAACATATGTACCATTCCCTTGAATAGTACCCAGCTCGAAGTACGATACTGGTTCGTCGACCGTTAAAGTGTAATCAGTTTCGTATGAACCACGATCTTCCTTGTGATAAGTCATCGAATCAATCACATCACCATCAGCGTTGAATGCTTTTATCTCAACTTCGGTGAAGTGACGTGATTCTTCCATAAACCAACCACCAAGGCCGTCCAAATGGAAGCTGATTTCGTTGATGTCTTGACCTTCCACCGTAACGGTAAGTTTCTCATCTCCACTTAAGCCTTGGCGGTCAGTATCACCAATACCATGCCCAATGTGAGTATTACCGTTCCATGCACCTAGTGGGTCATCATTACTCTGAACAGTAACTGTCAGGTCGCCATCGACAAACTCACGCGTATATGGGTCAATCTCGGTTCCCCAATCATCCACGCTCGCATTATCGTCAAATGTACCGACTTGCGTTGTATGAGTTCCTGCAGCGACATCGTCTTCATTCGCAACAAAGCGAACTTCCGTATCTGCAGGGATCTCAATACCTACTTCTAGCTCTACCCATTCATCGTTCAAGTGAGCTTCGATAATACCGTGCTCAGGCGCTTGATCTAGACGAATACTTGGCTCTTCTCTTAACGTCACGCCAACCGTCTGATCTTCCTCCGCTTGAATGAATATTTCATCACCCGCATCTGGAGCATCATTGACAGGGTTAACAGTTAAGTCGGCTGTCCCTTGAACAACGTTATTACCATCACTCACATCAAAGCTGATATCAATATCACCATTCCAATCAGCATCTGGTGTGATAGTAAATGAACCATCTTCGTTGGCAGTCACCGTCGCATTACCATCGACTGATAAGTTTTGAGCGGTAAGTGTATCGCCCTCTACATCAGAAGCATGGGTCAATAATTGATCTTGGCTCAGTGTTATCTGACCATCCTCATCAATGGTGTAAGCAAGGTTGCCGTCGACTGTCGGTGCGTCATCTACTGGTGTTACGCTAACGTCAACATTGGCCGTAACAATGTCAGTACCATCACTCACATCAAATGTGAACTCAACATCGCCGTTGAAGTTTTCATTCGGTGCGAAACTGTAAGTTCCATCACCGTTGTCGGTCAAAATACCGTCAGTGCCGCTGTAGCTTACACCTTCGACTGATAGATCATCACCATCGATATCCGTTGCATTCTCCAGTAACTGCTCATCTGTGAATGTAAGAATACCGTCCTCTTGCATGGTAAATTCATGGTCTTGAGGCTGAGGCAGATCATTAATTGGGTTAACCGTTAGGTCGGCCGTAGCTTGAATAGTATCGGTACCATCTGTGATATCGAAGCTTAAATCGATATCACCGTTCCAATCCGCGTCTGGAGTGATAGTAAATGAACCATCATCGTTAGCCGTTACTTCTGCATTACCATCTACCGTTAGGTTTGATGCTGTTAGATCATCTCCCTCGACATCAGAGGCTTGTGATAGAAGCTGTTCTTGGCTAATCGTGATAGAACCATCTTCGTCAACTTGATATGCAGTTGTGCCAGATACTGGAGCATCGTTAATTGGCAGCACATCAACGTTAATCACCGTATCAACGGTTGCACCATCATCATCTGTAACAGTGACGTTTAATTGAACCTCACCATTAAAGTTCTCATTCGGTGCAAAGCTACATGTACCGTCACCATTGACCGTGAAGATGCCATCAGGTCCATCATAACTAATCTCTACGAGCTCCACTTCACCATCAATATCTGATGCGTTGGCTAGTATTTGTGACTCGCTAAATGTTAAGACACTATCTTCATCAATCGTGTATGACGTAGGACCTGCGACAGGTGGATCGTTAACTTCTGTAACTTGAACGTCGATACTTGCTGTTACCGTATCGATTCCATCACTGACCTCAAAACTGAACTCTACATCACCCGAGAAATTCTCATTTGGTGCAAAGCTATAAGTACCATTACCGTTATCTGTTAGAACACCATCGGTTCCTGTATAAGACACACCTTCTACGGAGAGATCGTCGCCCTCGACGTCTGTCGCGTTTTCAAGAAGCTGATCATCAGTAAAGGTTAAAGTACCGTCCTCTTCGACTGTGTAGGCCTTGTCTTCCGGTTGAGGTAAGTCATTCACTGGGTTGACCGTCAAGTCAGCCTGTGCTTGAACAACATTATTACCATCGGAGATATCGAAGCTGATATCGATATCACCGTTCCAGTCTGCATCTGGCGTGATAGTAAATGAACCATCCTCATTTGCGGTCACTGACGCGTTACCATCAACAGATAGATTCGACGCGGTTAAGTCATCGCCTTCGACATCGGATGCCTGTGACAATAGCTGGTCTTGGCTAAGCGTAATTTCACCGTCTTCGTTAACGCTATAAGCCAGATCGCCAGAAACAGGAGCGTCGTCCACAGGTGTGACTGAGACATCCACATTCGCTGTCACAGTATCGGTGCCATCTGAGACATCAAAGGTAAACTCTACATCACCGTTGAAATTCTCATTCGGAGCAAAGCTGTACGTACCGTTGCCATTATCGGTCAAGATACCATCAGTGCCTTCATAGCTAATACCTTCAACGGTTAGGTTATCGCCCTCAATATCCGTTGCACCTTGAAGCAGGTGTGCATCAGTGAAGGTCAAGATGCCATCCTCTTGGATGGTAAACTCTTGATCTTGTGGCTGCGGCAAGTCGTTAACTGGGTTCACCGTCAGGTCAGCACCAGACGCCACAATGTTCTCACCATCAGACACATCGAAGCTGATGTCGATATCACCATTCCAGTCGGCATCTGGCGTGATAGTAAACGAACCATCCTCATTTGCAGTCACAGACGCGTTACCATCTACTGACAGATTCGAAGCGGTTAGGTCATCGCCCTCCACATCAGACACATTTGAAAGCAACTGCTCTTGGCTTAAGGTAATTTCACCGTCTTCATTGACTGTGTAAGATAGGTTACCTTCAACCGTTGGCGCATCATCGACTGGTGTGACTGACACATCAATGTTGGCCGTGACTGTGTCCGTACCATCTGAGACATCAAATGTGAACTCTACATCACCATTGAAGTTATCGTTCGGCGCGAAACTATAAGTACCGTTGCCGTTGTCCGTCAAGATACCATCGGTACCTTCGTAGCTGATGCCTTCAACCGTTAGGTTGTCGCCTTCAATATCCGTTGCACCTTGAAGCAGATGAGCATCGGTAAAGGTTAAGATTCCATCTTCTTGGATGGTAAACTCTTGATCTTGCGGCTGTGGTAAGTCGTTGACTGGGTTCACCGTGAGGTCAGCACCTGACGCCACAATGTTCTCACCATCAGACACATCGAAGCTGATGTCGATATCACCATTCCAATCTGCATCTGGAGTAATGGTGAATGAGCCGTCGTCGTTCGCTGTGACTGAAGCGTTACCATCGACCGATAAGTTGCTCGCAGAAAGATTATCACCATCAACATCAGTGACATTAGATAACAACTGCTCTTGGCTTAAGGTAATTTCGCCGTCTTCATTCACTGTGTAAGACAGATTACCTTCAACCGTTGGCGCATCATCGACCGGTGTGACTGACACATCAATGTTGGCCGTGACGGTCTCCGTGCCATCTGAGACATCAAACGTAAACTCGACATCTCCATTGAAGTTTTCATTAGGCGCGAAGCTGTAAGTGCCGTTACCGTTGTCCGTCAAGATACCATCAGTGCCTTCATAGCTGATGCCTTCAACGGTTAAGTTGTCGCCTTCAATATCCGTGGCACCTTGAAGCAGATGAGCATCGGTAAAGGTTAAGATGCCATCTTCTTGGATGGTGAACTCTTGGTCTTGCGGCTGTGGTAAGTCGTTGACCGGGTTCACCGTCAGGTCAGCACCTGACGCCACAATGTTCTCACCATCAGACACATCGAAGCTGATGTCGATATCACCATTCCAATCTGCATCTGGCGTAATGGTGAATGAGCCGTCGTCGTTCGCTGTGACTGAAGCGTTACCATCGACCGATAGGTTGCTCGCAGAAAGATTATCACCATCGACATCAGTGACATTAGATAACAACTGCTCTTGGCTTAAGGTAATTTCGCCGTCTTCGTTCACTGTGTAAGACAGATTACCTTCAACCGTTGGTGCATCGTCAACTGGTGTGACTGACACATCAATATTAGCCGTGACAGTGTCAGTACCATCCGATACATCAAACGTGAACTCTACGTCACCGTTGAAGTTCTCGTTCGGTGCGAAGCTATAGGTACCGTTACCGTTATCCGTCAAGATACCATCGGTGCCTTCATAGCTAATGCCTTCAACCGTTAGATTGTCGCCTTCGATATCCGTTGCACCTTGAAGCAAGTGTGCGTCAGTGAAGGTTAAGATGCCATCTTCTTGGATGGTAAACTCTTGGTCTTGTGGCTGTGGTAAGTCGTTCACTGGGTTAACGGTTAAATCCGCACCCGAGGCGACAATGTTCTCACCATCAGAGACATCAAAGCTGATGTCGATATCACCATTCCAATCTGCATCTGGAGTAATGGTGAATGAGCCGTCGTCGTTCGCCGTGACTGAAGCGTTACCATCGACCGATAGGTTGCTCGCAGAAAGATTATCACCATCGACATCAGTGACATTAGATAACAACTGCTCTTGGCTTAAGGTAATTTCGCCGTCTTCGTTCACTGTGTAAGACAGATTACCTTCAACCGTTGGTGCATCGTCAACTGGTGTGACTGACACATCAATGTTGGCCGTGACGGTGTCCGTACCATCTGAGACATCAAATGTGAACTCTACATCACCATTGAAGTTCTCGTTCGGCGCGAAACTATAAGTACCGTTGCCGTTATCCGTCAAGATACCATCGGTACCTTCGTAGCTAATGTTTTCAACGGTTAAGTTATCGCCTTCAATATCCGTGGCACCTTGAAGCAGATGAGCATCGGTAAAGGTTAAGATGCCATCTTCTTGGATGGTGAACTCTTGGTCTTGAGGCTGTGGTAAGTCGTTAACAGGGTTAACGGTCAAGTCAGCCTGCGCTTGAACCACATTGCTGCCATCAGAGATATCGAAACTGATATCAATGTCGCCGTTCCAGTCTGCATCTGGCGTGATGGTAAAGGAGCCATCGTCATTAGCGGTCACGGTCGCATTGCCATCAACCGATAGGTTCGATGCGGTTAAGTCATCACCCTCGACATCAGACGCTTGAGAGAGTAACTGCTCTTGACTTAGTGTGATTTCACCGTCTTCGTTAACGCTGTAGGCTAAATCACCAGAGACTGGTGCATCATCCACTGGCGTCACTGAGACATCGACGTTCGCTGTGACCGTATCGGTGCCATCACTCACATCGAAGGTAAACTCAACGTCACCGTTAAAGTTTTCATTCGGTGCAAAGCTGTACGTACCATCACCATTATCACTCAAGATACCGTCAGTACCGGTGTAGCTGACGCTTTCAACAGACAGATCATCCCCATCAATGTCCGTCGCACCTGTTAGAAGGTCAGCGTCTGTGAATGTCAGCGTACCGTCTTCTTCAACCGTGAACGCTTGGTCTTGAGGCTGTGGTAAATCATTGACTGGGTTAACGGTCAAGTCAGCCTGTGCTTGAACCACATTAGCACCATCGGAGATATCGAAACTGATCTCGATATCACCGTTCCAATCTGCATCAGGCGTAATGGTGAATGAACCATCGTCATTCGCCGTGACCGTGGCGTTACCATCAACAGCCAGGTTACTGGCCGTCAGGTCATCGCCTTCAACATCAGACGCTTGAGAGAGTAACTGCTCTTGGCTTAGCGTTATTTCACCGTCTTCGTTGACGCTGTAGGCTAAATCACCAGAGACTGGTGCATCATCCACTGGCGTCACTGAGACATCGACGTTCGCTGTCACCGTATCAGTGCCATCACTCACATCGAAGGTAAACTCAACGTCACCGTTAAAGTTCTCATTCGGCGCGAAGCTGTACGTACCGTCACCGTTATCACTCAAGATACCGTCAGTACCGGTGTAGCTGACACCCTCAACAGACAGATCGTCCCCTTCAATGTCCGTTGCACCTGCGAGTAGATCTGCATCGGTGAAGGTTAAGATGCCATCTTCTTGGATGGTGAACTCTTGATCTTGTGGTTGTGGTAAATCGTTAACAGGGTTAACGGTCAAGTCAGCCTGCGCTTGAACCACATTGCTGCCATCAGAGATATCGAAACTGATATCAATGTCGCCGTTCCAGTCTGCATCTGGCGTAATGGTGAATGAGCCATCGTCATTAGCGGTCACGGTCGCATTGCCATCAACCGATAGGTTCGATGCGGTTAAGTCATCACCCTCGACATCAGACGCTTGAGAGAGTAACTGCTCTTGACTTAGTGTGATTTCACCGTCTTCGTTAACGCTGTAGGCTAAGTCACCAGAGACTGGTGCGTCATCCACTGGCGTCACTGAGACATCGACGTTCGCTGTCACCGTATCAGTGCCATCACTCACATCGAAGGTAAACTCGACATCACCGTTAAAGTTCTCGTTTGGTGCGAAGCTGTACGTACCGTCACCGTTATCACTCAAGATACCGTCAGTACCGGTGTAGCTGACCCCCTCTACAGACAGATCGTCCCCTTCAATGTCCGTTGCACCTGCGAGTAGGTCTGCATCGGTGAAGGTTAAGGTACCGTCCTCTTCGACGGTGAACTCTTGGTCTTGAGGCTGTGGTAAGTCGTTAACAGGGTTAACGGTCAAGTCAGCCTGCGCTTGAACCACATTGCTGCCATCAGAGATATCGAAGCTGATGTCGATATCACCGTTCCAATCTGCATCAGGCGTAATGGTGAATGAACCATCGTCATTCGCCGTGACCGTGGCGTTACCATCAACAGCCAGGTTACTGGCCGTCAGGTCATCGCCTTCAACATCAGACGCTTGAGAGAGTAACTGCTCTTGACTTAGTGTGATTTCACCGTCTTCGTTGACGCTGTAAGCTAAGTCACCAGAGACTGGTGCATCATCCACTGGCGTCACTGAGACATCGACGTTCGCTGTCACCGTATCAGTGCCATCACTCACATCGAAGGTAAACTCAACGTCACCGTTAAAGTTCTCATTCGGCGCGAAGCTGTACGTACCATCACCGTTATCACTCAAGATACCGTCAGTACCGGTGTAGCTGACACCCTCAACAGACAGATCGTCCCCTTCAATGTCCGTTGCACCGGTCAGTAGGTCTGCATCGGTGAAGGTTAAGATGCCATCTTCTTGGATGGTGAACTCTTGATCTTGTGGCTGTGGTAAATCGTTAACAGGGTTAACGGTCAAGTCAGCCTGCGCTTGAACCACATTGCTGCCATCAGAGATATCGAAACTAATATCAATGTCGCCGTTCCAGTCTGCATCTGGCGTGATGGTAAAGGAGCCATCGTCATTAGCGGTCACGGTCGCATTGCCATCAACCGATAGGTTCGATGCGGTTAAGTCATCGCCCTCGACATCAGACGCTTGAGAGAGTAACTGCTCTTGACTTAGTGTGATTTCACCGTCTTCGTTAACGCTGTAGGCTAAGTCACCAGAGACTGGTGCGTCATCCACTAGCGTAACCGACACATCCACGTTCGCTGTGACCGTATCGGTGCCATCTGAGACATCAAAGGTAAACTCTACGTCACCATTGAAGTTCTCGTTCGGCGCGAAGCTGTACGTACCGTCACCGTTATCACTCAAGATACCGTCAGTACCGGTGTAGCTGATCCCCTCTACAGACAGATCGTCCCCTTCAATGTCCGTTGCACCTGCGAGTAGGTCTGCATCGGTGAAGGTTAAGATGCCATCTTCTTGGATGGTGAACTCTTGATCTTGTGGTTGTGGTAAATCGTTAACAGGGTTAACGGTCAAGTCAGCCTGCGCTTGAACCACATTGCTGCCATCAGAGATATCGAAACTGATATCAATGTCGCCGTTCCAGTCTGCATCTGGCGTGATGGTAAAGGAGCCATCGTCATTAGCGGTCACGGTCGCATTGCCATCAACCGATAGGTTCGATGCGGTTAAGTCATCACCCTCGACATCAGACGCTTGAGAGAGTAACTGCTCTTGACTTAGTGTGATTTCACCGTCTTCGTTAACGCTGTAGGCTAAGTCACCAGAGACTGGTGCGTCATCCACTGGCGTAACCGACACATCCACGTTCGCTGTGACCGTATCGGTGCCATCTGAGACATCAAAGGTAAACTCTACGTCACCATTGAAGTTCCCGTTCGGCGCGAAGCTGTACGTACCGTCACCGTTATCACTCAAGATACCGTCAGTACCGGTGTAGCTGATCCCCTCTACAGACAGATCGTCCCCTTCAATGTCCGTTGCACCTGCGAGTAGGTCTGCATCGGTGAAGGTTAAGGTACCGTCCTCTTCGACGGTGAACTCTTGATCTTGTGGTTGTGGTAAGTCGTTAACAGGGTTAACGGTCAAGTCAGCCTGCGCTTGAACCACATTGCTGCCATCAGAGATATCGAAGCTGATGTCGATATCACCGTTCCAATCTGCATCAGGCGTAATGGTGAATGAACCATCGTCATTCGCCGTGACCGTGGCGTTACCATCAACAGCCAGGTTACTGGCCGTCAGGTCATCGCCTTCAACATCAGACGCTTGAGAGAGTAACTGCTCTTGACTTAGTGTGATTTCACCGTCTTCGTTGACGCTGTACGCTAAGTCACCAGAGACTGGTGCGTCATCCACTGGCGTCACTGAGACATCGACGTTCGCTGTCACCGTGTCAGTGCCATCTGAGACATCAAACGTAAACTCGACATCACCGTTAAAGTTCTCGTTTGGTGCGAAGCTGTACGTACCATCACCGTTATCACTCAAGATACCGTCAGTACCGGTATAACTGACGGTTTCAACAGACAGATCATCCCCTTCAATGTCCGTCGCACCGGTCAGTAGGTCGGCATCGGTAAAGGTTAAGGTACCATCTTCTTCAACCGTGAACTCTTGGTCTTGTGGCTGTGGTAAGTCGTTGACAGGGTTTACCGTCAAGTCAGCAGTGGCTTGGACAACACTATTACCGTCAGAGATATCGAAGCTAATGTCGATATCACCGTTCCAATCTGCATCCGGTGTGATAGTAAACGAACCATCGTCATTTGCAGTGACTTCAGCGTTGCCATCCACAGATAAATTCGATGCGGTTAAGTCATCGCCTTCGACGTCAGAAGCCTGTGACAATAACTGCTCTTGGCTAAGCGTGATTTCACCGTCTTCGTTAACGCTGTAGGCTAAGTCACCAGAGACTGGTGCGTCATCCACTGGCGTAACCGACACATCCACGTTCGCTGTGACCGTATCGGTGCCATCTGAGACATCAAAGGTAAACTCTACGTCACCATTGAAGTTCTCGTTCGGCGCGAAGCTGTACGTACCGTCACCGTTATCACTCAAGATACCGTCAGTACCGGTGTAGCTGACCCCCTCTACAGACAGATCGTCCCCTTCAATGTCCGTTGCACCTGCGAGTAGGTCTGCATCGGTGAAGGTTAAGGTACCGTCCTCTTCGACGGTGAACGCTTGATCTTGTGGTTGTGGTAAGTCGTTAACAGGGTTAACGGTCAAGTCAGCCTGCGCTTGAACCACATTGCTGCCATCAGAGATATCGAAACTGATATCAATGTCGCCGTTCCAGTCTGCATCTGGCGTGATGGTAAAGGAGCCATCGTCATTAGCGGTCACGGTCGCATTGCCATCAACCGATAGGTTCGATGCGGTTAAGTCATCACCCTCGACATCAGACGCTTGAGAGAGTAACTGCTCTTGACTTAGTGTGATTTCACCGTCTTCGTTAACGCTGTAGGCTAAGTCACCAGAGACTGGTGCGTCATCCACTGGCGTAACCGACACATCCACGTTCGCTGTGACCGTATCGGTGCCATCTGAGACATCAAACGTAAACTCAACGTCACCATTGAAGTTCTCGTTCGGCGCGAAGCTGTACGTACCGTCACCGTTATCACTCAAGATACCGTCAGTACCGGTATAACTGACGGTTTCAACAGACAGATCATCCCCTTCAATGTCCGTCGCACCGGTCAGTAGGTCGGCATCGGTAAAGGTTAAGGTACCATCTTCTTCAACCGTGAACTCTTGGTCTTGTGGCTGTGGTAAGTCGTTGACAGGGTTTACCGTCAAGTCAGCAGTGGCTTGGACAACACTATTACCGTCAGAGATATCGAAGCTAATGTCGATATCACCGTTCCAATCTGCATCCGGTGTGATAGTAAACGAACCATCGTCATTTGCAGTGACTTCAGCGTTGCCATCCACAGATAAATTCGATGCGGTTAAGTCATCGCCTTCGACGTCAGAAGCCTGTGACAATAACTGCTCTTGGCTAAGCGTGATTTCACCGTCTTCATTGACGCTATAAGCTAGATCGCCAGAAACAGGCGCGTCATCCACTGGTGTGACTGAGACATCAATATTCGCTGTGACCGTGTCAGTACCATCTGAGACATCAAACGTAAACTCTACATCACCATTAAAGTTCTCATTCGGCGCGAAGCTGTACGTACCGTCACCGTTATCACTCAAGATACCGTCAGTACCGGTGTAGCTGATCCCCTCTACAGACAGATCGTCCCCTTCAATGTCCGTTGCACCTGCGAGTAGGTCTGCATCGGTGAAGGTTAAGGTACCGTCCTCTTCGACGGTGAACTCTTGGTCTTGAGGCTGTGGTAAGTCGTTAACAGGGTTAACGGTCAAGTCAGCCTGCGCTTGAACCACATTGCTGCCATCAGAGATATCGAAGCTAATATCAATATCGCCGTTCCAGTCTGCATCTGGCGTAATGGTGAATGAGCCATCGTCATTCGCCGTGACCGTGGCGTTACCATCTACAGCGAGGTTACTTGCCGTCAGGTCATCGCCCTCAACATCAGACGCTTGTGACAATAACTGCTCTTGGCTTAACGTGATTTCACCGTCTTCGTTGACGCTGTACGCTAAGTCACCAGAGACTGGTGCGTCATCCACTGGCGTCACTGAGACATCGACGTTCGCTGTCACCGTGTCAGTGCCATCTGAGACATCAAACGTAAACTCGACATCACCGTTAAAGTTCTCGTTTGGTGCGAAGCTGTACGTACCGTCACCGTTATCACTCAAGATACCGTCAGTACCGGTATAACTGACGGTTTCAACAGACAGATCATCCCCTTCAATGTCCGTCGCACCGGTCAGTAGGTCGGCATCGGTAAAGGTTAAGGTACCATCTTCTTCAACCGTGAACTCTTGGTCTTGTGGCTGTGGTAAGTCGTTGACAGGGTTTACCGTCAAGTCAGCAGTGGCTTGGACAACACTATTACCGTCAGAGATATCGAAGCTAATGTCGATATCACCGTTCCAATCTGCATCCGGTGTGATAGTAAACGAACCATCGTCATTTGCAGTGACTTCAGCGTTGCCATCCACAGATAAATTCGATGCGGTTAAGTCATCGCCTTCGACGTCAGAAGCCTGTGACAATAACTGCTCTTGGCTAAGCGTGATTTCACCGTCTTCATTGACGCTATAAGCTAGATCGCCAGAAACAGGCGCGTCATCCACTGGTGTGACTGAGACATCAATATTCGCTGTGACCGTATCGGTGCCATCTGAGACATCAAAGGTAAACTCCACGTCACCATTGAAGTTCTCGTTCGGTGCGAAGCTATAGGTACCATTGCCGTTATCCGTCAAGATACCATCTGTGCCTTCGTAGCTGATGCCTTCAACGGTTAGGTTGTCGCCTTCAATATCTGTAGCACCTTGAAGCAAGTGCGCATCAGTGAAGGTTAAGACGCCATCTTCTTGGATGGTAAACTCTTGATCTTGCAGTTGAGGTAAGTCGTTAACTGGGTTAACGGTTAAATCCGCACCCGACGCGACAATGTTCTCACCATCAGACACATCGAAACTGATATCAATGTCGCCATTCCAGTCAGCATCTGGGGTAATAGTGAATGAGCCATCGTCATTCACTGTCACTTCAGCATTACCGTCAACCGACAGATTCGATGCAGTGAGATTGTCACCCTCAACATCAGAAACATTCGAGAGTAGCTGCTCTTGGCTTAGGGTAATTTCGCCATCTTCGTTGACGGTGTAAGACAGGTTGCCTTCGACCGTTGGCGCATCGTCAACTGGTGTGACTGACACATCGATATTAGCGGTGACAGTGTCAGTACCATCCGATACATCGAACGTAAACTCGACATCACCGTTGAAGTTCTCGTTCGGTGCAAAGCTATAGGTACCGTTACCGTTATCCGTCAAGATACCATCGGTGCCTTCATAGCTAATGCCTTCAACCGTTAGATTGTCGCCTTCAATATCTGTGGCACCTTGGAGCAAGTGTGCGTCAGTGAAGGTTAAGATGCCGTCTTCTTGAACAGTGAACTCTTGATCTTGAGGCTGTGGTAAGTCGTTAACTGGGTTAACAGTTAAATCCGCGCCCGAAACCACAATGTTCTCACCATCAGACACATCGAAACTGATGTCGATGTCGCCATTCCAATCGGCATCTGGGGTGATAGTGAATGAGCCATCGTCATTCACTGTCACTTCAGCATTGCCGTCAACGGATAGGTTCGATGCGGTGAGGTTATCGCCTTCTACATCAGAGACATTCGACAGAAGCTGCTCTTGGCTTAGGGTAATTTCACCGTCTTCGTTTACTGTGTAAGACAGGCTGCCTTCGACCGTTGGCGCATCATCGACCGGAGTTACCGACACATCGATATTAGCCGTGACAGTGTTAGTACCATCTGAGACATCAAACGTGAACTCTACGTCACCGTTGAAGTTCTCGTTCGGTGCAAAGCTATAGGTACCGTTACCGTTATCCGTCAAGATACCATCGGTGCCTTCATAGCTAATGCCTTCAACCGTTAGATTGTCGCCTTCAATATCTGTGGCACCTTGAAGCAAGTGTGCGTCAGTGAAGGTTAAGATGCCGTCTTCTTGAACAGTGAACTCTTGATCTTGTGGCTGAGGCAAATCGTTAACTGGGTTAACGGTCAAATCGGCTCCTGACGCAACGATGTTTTCGCCATCAGAGACATCGAAGCTGATGTCGATGTCACCGTTCCAATCGGCATCTGGGGTAATAGTGAATGAGCCATCGTCATTCACTGTCACTTCAGCGTTACCATCGACAGATAGGTTCGATGCCGTAAGGCTATCGCCCTCAACATCAGACACATTCGACAGAAGTTGCTCTTGACTCAGGGTAATTTCACCGTCTTCGTTTACTGTGTAAGACAGGTTGCCTTCGACCGTTGGCGCATCATCGACCGGAGTTACCGAAACATCGATATTAGCCGTGACAGTGTCAGTACCATCTGAGACATCAAACGTAAACTCCACGTCACCGTTGAAGTTTTCATTCGGTGCAAAGCTATAGGTACCGTTGCCATTATCCGTCAGGATACCATCAGTACCCGTATAACTGACACTTTCAACGGACAGTTCATCCCCGTCAATATCAGTCGCACCAGTAAGAAGGTCTGCATCGGTAAAGGTTAACGTACCATCTTCTTCGACGGTAAACGCTTGGTCTTGTGGTTGTGGTAAGTCGTTAACAGGGTTAACGGTCAAGTCAGCCTGCGCTTGAACCACATTGCTACCATCAGAGATATCGAAGCTGATGTCGATATCGCCGTTCCAGTCCGCATCTGGCGTAATGGTGAATGAGCCATCGTCATTCGCCGTGACCGTGGCGTTACCATCTACAGCGAGGTTACTGGCGGTCAGGTCATCGCCTTCAACATCAGATGCTTGTGACAATAATTGCTCTTGGCTTAGGGTGATTTCACCGTCTTCGTTGACGCTGTAGGCTAAGTCACCAGAGACTGGGGCATCATCCACTGGCGTCACTGAGACATCGACGTTCGCTGTGACCGTGTCAGTGCCATCACTCACATCGAAGGTAAACTCGACATCACCGTTAAAGTTCTCGTTCGGCGCGAAGCTATAAGTGCCATCGCCGTTGTCAGACAAGATACCGTCAGTGCCGGTGTAGCTGACACCCTCTACAGACAGATCGTCCCCTTCAATGTCCGTTGCACCCGCTAGTAGGTCTGCATCGGTAAAGGTTAACGTACCATCTTCTTCGACGGTGAACTCTTGATCTTGTGGTTGTGGTAAATCGTTAACAGGGTTAACGGTCAAGTCAGCCTGCGCTTGAACCACATTGCTGCCATCAGAGATATCAAAGCTGATATCAATATCGCCGTTCCAGTCCGCATCTGGCGTAATGGTGAATGAGCCATCGTCATTAGCAGTCACGGTCGCATTGCCATCAACGCTTAGGTTTGATGCAGTCAAGTCATCGCCTTCAACATCAGACGCTTGTGACAATAATTGCTCTTGGCTTAGGGTGATTTCACCATCTTCGTTAACGCTGTAGGCTAAGTCACCAGAGACTGGTGCGTCATCCACTGGCGTCACTGAGACACCGACGTTCGCTGTGACCGTATCGGTGCCATCACTCACATCGAAGGTAAACTCAACGTCACCATTGAAGTTCTCGTTCGGCGCGAAGCTATAAGTGCCATCGCCGTTGTCAGACAAGATACCGTCAGTGCCGGTGTAGCTGACACCCTCAACTGACAAATCGTCCCCTTCAATGTCCGTCGCACCTGCGAGTAGGTCTGCATCGGTAAAGGTTAACGTACCATCTTCTTCGACGGTGAACTCTTGATCTTGTGGTTGTGGTAAGTCGTTAACAGGGTTAACGGTCAAGTCAGCCTGCGCTTGAACCACATTAGCGCCATCAGAGATATCGAAGCTAATATCAATATCGCCGTTCCAGTCTGCATCAGGCGTAATGGTGAATGAGCCATCGTCATTCGCCGTGACCGTGGCGTTACCATCAACAGCCAGGTTACTTGCCGTCAGGTCATCGCCTTCAACATCAGACGCTTGAGAGAGTAACTGCTCTTGACTTAGTGTGATTTCACCGTCTTCGTTAACGCTGTAGGCTAAGTCACCAGAGACTGGTGCGTCATCCACTGGCGTAACCGACACATCGACGTTCGCTGTGACCGTGTCAGTGCCATCTGAGACATCAAACGTAAACTCGACATCACCGTTAAAGTTCTCGTTCGGCGCGAAACTGTACGTACCGTCACCGTTATCACTCAAGATACCGTCAGTACCGGTGTAACTGATCCCCTCTACAGACAGATCGTCCCCTTCAATGTCCGTTGCACCTGCCAATAGGTCTGCATCGGTGAAGGTTAAGGTACCGTCCTCTTCGACGGTGAACTCTTGATCTTGTGGCTGTGGTAAATCATTGACTGGGTTAACGGTCAAGTCGGCCTGCGCTTGAACCACATTACTGCCATCAGAGATATCGAAGCTGATGTCGATATCACCGTTCCAATCTGCATCTGGCGTAATGGTGAATGAGCCATCGTCATTCGCCGTGACCGTGGCGTTACCATCAACAGCCAGGTTACTGGCCGTCAGGTCATCGCCCTCAACATCAGACGCTTGTGACAATAACTGCTCTTGGCTTAACGTGATTTCACCATCTTCGTTAACGCTGTATGCCAAGTTGCCTTCTACGGTTGGCGCATCATCCACTGGCGTGACAGAGACATCGACATTCGCTGTGACGGTATCGGTACCATCATTCACATCAAACGTGAACTCAACATCACCGTTAAAATTCTCGTTTGGCGCGAAGCTATAAGTGCCGTCGCCATTATCTGTTAAGATGCCATCGGTGCCGGTGTAGCTGACGCTTTCAACAGACAGATCATCCCCATCAATGTCCGTCGCACCCGTTAGAAGGTCAGCATCTGTAAATGTCAACGTGCCATCTTCTTCCACTGTAAACGCTTGATCTTGTGGTTGTGGCAAGTCGTTGACTGGATTCACTGTTAAGTCTGCAGTAGCTTGAATGGTATCTGTGCCATCTGTTATATCGAAGCTTAAATCAATATCACCATTCCAATCGGCATCTGGGGTAATGGTGAACGAGCCATCATCATTAACCGTTACTTCCGCATTGCCATCCACGGATAGATTCGAAGCGATTAAATCATCACCTTCGACATCTGAGGCTTGCGATAGCAGCTGCTCTTGACTGATCGTGATAGCACCATCTTCATCGACTTGATAAGCGGTACTACCCGATACCGGTGCATCGTTGATTGGTAGAACATCAACGTTTATCACTGTCTCAACCGTCGCACCATCATCATCTGTGACAGTCACATTCAACTGAACTTCGCCATTGAAGTTCTCATTCGGTGCGAAGCTGCAAGTCCCATCACCATTTACGGTAAAGATACCATCAGGCCCATCATAGCTAATTTCAACTAACTCAACTTCACCGTCCACATCCGACGCGTTCGCTAGGATTTGCGACTCACTGAAGGTTAGGACAGAGTCTTCATCAATTGTGTATGTCGTTGGGCCAGCAATTGGTGGGTCGTTCACCTCAATGACTTCAATACCTGCTGTCGTTTCGGCTGTCGCACCGTATTCATCGACCACCGTGACATCAAGGCTGATGTCACCTGAGAAGTTCTCATTTGGAGTGAATGTATAAGTACCATCACCATTATCAGCAAACACCCCATCGGTGCCGGAGTAAGAGACATCTTCTACGGCTACTTCACCCTCTACATCGGATGCATTCGCGAGGAGCTGCTCATCACTAATAGTGATTGAGTTATCTTCTTGTATTGTATAAGAAGTCGCACCCGCAACTGGTGGGTCGTTCACTTCCGTCACTTGGACATCTATGCTCGCCGTCACCGTATCGGTGCCGTCGCTCACCTCAAAGCTAAACTCAACATCGCCATTGAAATTTTCATTTGGCGCGAAGCTGTATGTACCGTCACCGTTGTCGGTAAGAACACCATCAGCCCCTGTGTAAGAGACACCTTCAACAGAGAGCGTATCACCATCAATGTCGGTTGCGTTCTCCAGAAGCTGCTCATCGGTAAAGGTTAACGTGCCATCCTCTTCAACGGTGTACGCTTTGTCCTCAGGCTGCGGCAAGTCGTTGACTGGGTTAACCGTCAGGTCAGCAGTGGCTTGGACAACACTATTACCGTCAGAGATATCGAAACTAATATCGATATCACCGTTCCAATCAGCATCCGGTGTGATAGTAAACGAACCATCGTCATTTGCAGTGACTTCAGCGTTGCCATCCACAGATAGATTCGATGCGGTTAAGTCATCGCCCTCGACGTCAGAAGCCTGTGACAATAACTGCTCTTGGCTAAGCGTGATTTCACCGTCTTCGTTGACGCTATAAGCTAAATCGCCAGAAACAGGCGCGTCATCCACTGGTGTGACTGAGACATCAATATTCGCTGTGACCGTATCGGTTCCATCAGATACATCGAACGTAAATTCTACGTCACCGTTGAAGTTCTCGTTCGGTGCGAAGCTATAGGTACCATTGCCGTTATCCGTCAAGATACCATCGGTGCCTTCGTAGCTGATGCCTTCAACCGTTAGGTTGTCGCCTTCAATATCTGTGGCACCTTGAAGCAAGTGCGCATCAGTGAAGGTTAAGACGCCATCTTCTTGGATGGTAAACTCTTGGTCTTGAGGCTGTGGCAAGTCGTTAACTGGGTTAACGGTTAGATCCGCGCCCGAAGCCACAATGTTCTCACCATCAGACACATCGAAACTGATGTCGATATCACCGTTCCAATCTGCATCTGGCGTGATGGTGAATGACCCATCGTCATTCACTGTCACTTCAGCATTGCCGTCAACCGATAGGTTCGATGCCGTTAGGTTATCACCTTCTACATCCGAAACATTCGATAGAAGCTGCTCTTGGCTTAGGGTAATTTCACCGTCTTCATTGACTGTGTAAGACAGGTTGCCTTCAACCGTTGGCGCATCATCGACCGGAGTTACCGACACATCAATATTAGCCGTGACAGTGTCAGTACCATCCGATACATCAAACGTGAACTCTACGTCACCGTTGAAGTTCTCGTTCGGTGCGAAGCTATAGGTACCGTTACCGTTATCCGTCAAGATACCATCTGTGCCTTCGTAGCTAATGCCTTCAACCGTTAGGTTGTCGCCTTCGATATCCGTTGCACCTTGAAGCAAGTGTGCGTCAGTGAAGGTTAAGATGCCATCTTCTTGGATGGTAAACTCTTGGTCTTGAGGCTGTGGCAAGTCGTTAACTGGGTTAACGGTTAGATCCGCGCCCGAAGCCACAATGTTCTCACCATCAGACACATCGAAACTGATGTCGATATCACCGTTCCAATCCGCATCTGGCGTGATGGTGAATGAGCCATCGTCATTCACTGTCACTTCCGCATTGCCGTCAACCGATAGGTTCGATGCCGTTAGGTTATCGCCTTCTACATCGGAAACATTCGATAGAAGCTGCTCTTGGCTTAGGGTAATTTCGCCGTCTTCGTTTACGGTGTAAGACAGGTTGCCTTCAACCGTTGGCGCATCATCGACCGGAGTTACCGACACATCGATATTAGCCGTGACAGTGTCAGTACCATCCGATACATCAAACGTGAACTCTACGTCACCGTTGAAGTTCTCGTTCGGTGCAAAGCTATAGGTACCGTTACCGTTATCCGTCAAGATACCATCGGTGCCTTCGTAGCTGATACCTTCAACAGTAAGGTTGTCTCCTTCAATATCTGTCGCACCTTGAAGTAGATGCGCATCAGTGAAGGTTAGGATGCCATCTTCTTGAACAGTGAACTCTTGATCTTGAGGCTGTGGTAAGTCGTTAACTGGGTTAACGATTAGATCCGCGCCCGAAGTAACAGTGTTCTCACCATCAGACACATCGAAATTGATGTCGATATCACCGTTCCAATCGGCATCTGGGGTAATGGTGAATGAGCCATCGTCATTCACTGTCACTTCAGCATTGCCATCAACCGATAGGTTCGATGCCGTTAGGTTATCGCCCTCCACATCAGACACATTCGACAGAAGTTGCTCTTGGCTTAGAGTAATTTCTCCGTCTTCGTTCACGGTGTAAGACAGATTACCTTCTACCGTCGGTGCATCATCGACAGGTGTCACTGAGACATCAATGTTGGCTGTGACTGTGTCTGTGCCATCCGATACATCAAACGTAAACTCTACATCACCGTTGAAGTTTTCATTCGGTGCAAAGCTATAGGTACCGTTGCCATTATCCGTCAGGATACCATCAGTACCCGTATAACTGACACTTTCAACGGACAGATCATCCCCGTCAATATCCGTCGCGCCAGTAAGAAGGTCTGCATCGGTAAAGGTTAAGGTTCCGTCTTCTTCAACGGTGAACGCTTGGTCTTGTGGCTGTGGTAAGTCATTAACAGGATTCACAGTTAGGTCAGCCTGCGCTTGAACCACATTGCTGCCATCGGAGATATCGAAACTGATGTCGATATCACCGTTCCAGTCCGCATCTGGCGTAATGGTGAATGAGCCATCGTCATTGGCCGTGACCGTGGCGTTACCATCAACAGACAGGTTGCTCGCAGTTAGGTTATCACCTTCTACATCTGACGCGTTAGATAGCAACTGTTCTTGGCTAAGGGTAATTTCTCCGTCTTCATTCACCGTGTAAGACAGGTTTCCTTCCACCGTTGGTGCATCATCTACTGGTGTCACTGAGACATCAATATTAGCCGTAACAGTATCAGTGCCATCGCTCACATCAAACGTGAACTCTACATCACCATTGAAGTTCTCATTTGGTGCGAAGCTGTACGTACCGTCACCGTTATCACTCAAGATACCGTCAGTGCCTTCGTAGCTAATGCCTTCAACCGTTAAGTTATCTCCTTCAATGTCCGTTGCACCTGCCAATAAGTCTGCATCGGTAAAGGTTAAGGTACCGTCCTCTTCGACGGTGAACTCTTGATCTTGTGGCTGTGGTAAATCATTGACTGGGTTAACTGTTAAGTCAGCCTGCGCTTGAACCACATTGCTGCCATCAGAGATATCGAAGCTGATATCAATATCGCCGTTCCAGTCTGCATCTGGCGTAATGGTGAATGAGCCATCGTCATTCGCCGTAACAGTGGCGTTACCATCAACAGCCAGGTTACTTGCCGTCAGATCATCGCCTTCAACATCAGACGCCTGTGACAATAATTGCTCTTGGCTTAACGTGATTTCGCCGTCTTCGTTGACGCTGTACGCTAAATCACCAGAAACGGGGGCATCATCCACTGGCGTAACTGACACATCGACGTTCGCTGTGACCGTATCGGTGCCATCACTCACATCGAAGGTAAACTCAACGTCACCGTTAAAGTTCTCATTCGGTGCGAAGCTGTACGTACCATCGCCATTGTCAGATAAGATACCGTCAGTACCGGTGTAGCTGATCCCCTCAACAGACAGTTCGTCCCCTTCAATGTCCGTCGCACCTGCCAATAGGTCTGCATCGGTGAAGGTTAAGGTGCCGTCTTCTTCAACGGTGAACTCTTGGTCTTGTGGCTGTGGTAAATCATTAACTGGGTTCACCGTCAGGTCAGCCTGCGCTTGAACGACATTGGCGCCATCAGAGATATCGAAGCTGATATCGATATCGCCATTCCAGTCCACATCTGGCGTAATAGTGAAGGAGCCATCGTCATTGACCGTCACTTCCGCGTTGCCATCAACGCTTAGGTTCGACGCAGTCAGGTTATCGCCCTCGACATCCGAAGCTTGAGACAACAACTGCTCTTGGCTTAGGGTGATTTCGCCGTCTTCGTTGACGCTGTAGGCTAAGTCACCTGAAACGGGGGCATCATCCACTGGCGTGACTGATACATCCACATTCGCTGTGACCGTATCGGTGCCATCTGAGACTTCAAAGGTAAACTCAACGTCCCCATTGAAGTTCTCGTTCGGTGCGAAGCTATACGTACCATCGCCATTATCAGATAAGATACCGTCAGTGCCGCTGTAGCTAATGCCTTCAACCGTTAGGTTATCTCCCTCAATGTCCGTTGCACCTGTCAGTAGGTCTGCATCGGTGAAAGTTAACGTACCGTCTTCCTCAACCGTGAACGCTTGGTCTTGTGGCTGTGGTAAGTCATTAACAGGATTCACCGTGAGGTCAGCCTGCGCTTGAACCACATTGCTACCATCAGAGATATCGAAGCTGATATCAATATCGCCGTTCCAGTCAGCATCAGGCGTAATAGTGAATGAGCCATCCTCATTCGCCGTGACCGTGGCGTTACCATCAACAGCGAGGTTACTTGCCGTCAAGTCATCGCCTTCAACATCTGACGCTTGTGACAATAATTGCTCTTGGCTCAGTGTGATTTCACCGTCTTCGTTGACGCTGTAAGCTAAGTCACCAGAAACGGGGGCATCATCCACTGGCGTAACCGACACATCCATATTCGCTGTGACTGTATCCGTACCATCACTCACATCGAAGGTGAAGTTTACATCACCGTTAAAGTTATCATTTGGGGCAAAGCTATAGGTGCCGTCACCATTGTCGCTCAAGATACCGTCAGCGCCTGTGTAATTAACACCCACAATTGACAGGTCATCCCCTTCAATATCGGTTGCACCTGCAAGTAGGTCGGCATCAGTGAAGGTCAAGACTCCATCTTCTTCAATTGAAAATGCCTTGTCTTCTGGCTCTGGGGCATCATTGATTGGACGAACTGTCAGGTCAATATTGCTCGTGATAGTCTCTTGTCCATCACTAATATCAAAGGTTAAGTCTAATTCGCCATTAAAGTTTTCATCTGGAATGACAGTGAACGTGCCATCTCCATTATCCACAACAGATGCGTTTTCACCTACAGAGAGATTGGACGCCGTTAAGTTGTCACCATCAACATCACTGGCGTACTCTAGCAACTGCTCTTGGTCGAACGTAATGGTGCCATCTTCATCCATGATGTAGGCAAGATCTTGAGAAGCTTCCGGAGCATCATTTTCACCTTCAACGTTCACGGCGAAAGTTGTACTGGTTGTCTCAGAATCAAAATCATCTTCTACTTCAGATACCGATTCATCACTGCTGTCCTGAACGTCTACAACAAAGTCTTCGCTCACGGTTTCTGAGTCAAAATCATCTTCAGCAGCTTCCTCGGCACCACCTCCAGAGGCTTGTGCTGCCGGTGCAGCAGCACCTGAACTTGCTGCTTGGGTGGCACCCTCAGCATCCGTTCCACCGTCTGAACCGGCTTGAGCATCACCGCCCACTGCCTGAGCACCAGCGCCAGCACCGGAGCCACCGCCAGAACCACCAGCATCCGCTCCTACTCCACTATCAGTCGAACCATCCACTGATTTCGACTGTGAGTCGCCACTACTACCGCCACTGGTATCAGCTTGGCTACTAGCTCCCGCTGACGAACCGGCACCTTCAGCACCTTCACCTGCTCCAGAAGGGTCGCTGGCCATATCTTGGTTTGCTTGCGCAGTGGCATCCTCAGACCCTGCAGCAGTCGCTGCTGCTGTCGCTGCAGTACTTTGTTGATTTTTATTATTCGCCTGCTGAGACTCACTCCCCGCATCCGGGGTCACATGCTGTTCTTCTGCATCATTAAGTTGGTTTTCTTGGTTTTTAGGATCGTTGTTATCGGCCATGACGCGCTCCATTGGGAAAAATCCATATACGTTCTTTGGCAGTAAAGAAAACAAATCGTAAACATCAAACTTTTTTCACCTTTTTCTAACAAAATAAAATTGAAAAACAGTCATGTAGCTACTTTATTACTTTCTGAGGTTCTAGATGGAATAGACGATGATTGATATGGAAGAGCTCTCCAAGTCCATGGAGTTTAATCATACGGGAATGCAACTACTGTTGGTTGACTACCTGACACACTTCAAGTGTCCTATTTCACACATCCAAACACTGTGTGAAAAGGAGGATTACTATCAATTAATGACCTACGCGAACCAGTTAAGATTGACCTTGATGCTGTTAAATGACAGCAAAACGCCTCTAGGACTCGCTCGCTTAGAGCACCTGGCCAAATATGAATTTTATCCGCCAGAAGATTTGATAAACGACATTAGTGTTGACCTTGATGTGATAGAGCAGCAAATCTTGCAATTAACACAATGACAATGAAGTTAGGTTAAGTGTGAATAAAAACCCAATAGAGCAACATCTCAAGAATGCCCTTATCTCAAGTAATAACCCTGAGGGTTCAGTTGTGGATGACAAAGTCGTTCTTTCAAGCACGATGACCCCTGTGCACAAAACCTTGTTGGTCATTTTCCTGCTGATCATCATCGCGGTTATAGTGGCTTCACAGGCTCGTATTGATATTGTCGTATCCGTACGCGGGGAGTTGCTACTCGACTCCGATATAGAAAAAGTTCAGCACCTAGAAGGTGGAATACTGGAAGAGCTGCTAGTGCAGAAGGGTGACCTAGTTTATGAAGGGCAGCCTATTGCACAATTGAAAGCACTAGAGCGTAATAGCCAACTAGACACAGTAAACACCGAACTCGTCCAATTGGAACTCGATATTATCCGCTACCAAAGTTTGCTCGATATGGCTGAGCCTGACTTTTCCCCATACCAGGAACGTTTTCCAGAGCTCGTCTCCACAAATCTAAACACGTGGCGCCAAGAGTTCAACAAAAACCAATCTAACGAGCTTCTAATTACCCACGATATTGATCATAAAAATGCACTCATCAGCTCGATGAAAAAGCGTCGCGTAAGCTCTGTCAATCAATTAAGTCTTATAAGAAAACAACTAGAGATCAAAGATACACTTTATAAAGAAGAGATGGCGTCCTATGTCGATGTGTTGAATGTGCAAGTTCAAGAGTCAAACATGGTTCGCGAAATTGAAAACCTTGATGAGTCATTAATGAATGAAGACTTTCAACTGCAAAAACTTGATAAACAGCTCGTCGATCTCATTGAAAACCGCAACGCAGAATATCAAGCCCAAATTATCCAAGCCCAAAAAGACATTCGTATAAAACAACTTCAACAGCCGCAGCACTCAGACAAAGTCGATCGACTGACTGTGTACTCTCCTATTGATGGCGTTGTTGATAAAGTCCATTTTAACTTCAAATCTGCGATTGTCCCCCCTGGAGAGAGCATCGCAGATATTGCGCCATTGAACAACACACTCCACGGGGAGGCTAAAATACCTCGCAAAGAAATGGGGTTTGTAGAAGTTGGTCAACAGGTGAAGGTGAAGTTAGACACCTACAACTTCGCCAAATACGGATTTATACAAGGTACTATCACCTCGATCAGTCGCTCATCCTATGAAGAGGAAGATACACAATTCTACTTAGCAGCCATTGAACTAGAAAATAATTACTTGGAACGATCTGGTGCAAAATACAACCTCTCACCCTACATGGAGTTTACTGCTGACGTGAAGACTGGCTCTCGACGCGTCATCGAATATGCAGCTAAACCCGTCATGTCAGCTATTGAAGATGCTTTCGATGAGAGGTAGTTAATGTGAGCTCACCTAAAGCATTATTCACACTCTCACTCTTTCGAGTTAGCCTTCTGGCATCGATAGTATTTTCGATCGTTTTCGTCATTCTGTTTTCTAAATGGAATGCCTTGAAGCCTTTTGAATCTGTACAAGAGAGTCCTCTTGTCATTAACTCTTTACTGCTCAATCAATCCATTGACGACGTCACACTGGATCTCCAGGACTGCCTCGTTGTTGAAGATTGTATGCACTCGACTATCAATGAAAAATTATCAGTTATCGAGCAGCGCCTTGCCTCGTTGATTTCCAGCGCTTCTTTGGACAAGAAGCAATTAAGCCTAGTTGGTGCGGTTGAGTATACAAATCTTCAATTGGCCCTAGCGCGACATCACAGCGTGTCACTTTCTAAAGAAAGTATAGAAACTCTCTACAATTCGCTCGTTACCGCTAGCGTTTTTCTGCATTCAAACCATCAAACGTTGGTAAGCTCTCTGCTTACCGCCAAGGTTGAAGAGAAAGAGCAATACACACTGTATATCAGCATTCTAATCCCAGGGCTTATTGTGTGCTTATTGATCGCGAGTACCTTGTTCTATCGAAAAATCAACTCGGTGAATCAAGGTTCAATTGGCGAAAGCGAACGGTTTGTCACTTTGTCCCAGCATATCGAACGAATGGACCCGGCGCCTATTCGAGAACAACTCAACGATACGAACCTTGACATCAGTATGCGTCGAGTTTATTCATTGCTGAAACAGATTTTTGAGAAGATCGAACACCAGAAACAGGTCAATGATCTGTACAAACAACTCTACGCTTTGATTGGCTACGAGATTCGTAGTATCACAACGACGATTAACGGCGGGATCCAATATCTCGTCCAAGAAACTGATGAAAACGGCGTTTTGATGGCGCGCGATATCACCTCCGCTGCCAAAACCTTGTCAGAGCTCGCGGACAACTATAACCGCCTTATCTCAAAAGGCAGTGAGAATGAGCGTTCAGAGTTTGCCCTACCAGATATTCTCTCTGAACTGATTATCCATTTAGGCTCAAAGACGAGTCGAGAAGACTCAAGGCTAGAGTGTTTCATTGATAATGGGATTCCTAACCGAGTAGAAGGCCAATCAACGAGGCTTTTCTGGATCTTGTTCTTACAGATGTCCAACGCAATGAAAGTTCAAACTAGCCCTCATCGCTTAGTTAAGGTTCAATCAGGCGCCGGTACCAGTGTTGAAAAAACGAGACTGACACTGTCGCTCTATTTCCTCACGACACCAAAAGTGACATTGAGTAAACTTGAACAGTTACACTGGAGTCAGCACCCTAACCCACCAACCAGCAACGAAGAGCTAGCACGAACACTGCTGAGCCAAGAGGGGCACTTTTCAATCAATTGGAAACAGTCTGGCCATCAACAGTGTTTCGAGATCTCAATCGATCTCAAGGTAAAGAGCTTCCTCTCTGAAGAAACAGATCTGAGCCCTTACCATATTTTAATGTTGTCAGATTCACCGCTTCAAATTGATACGCTAACCGCAACACTTGAGCATACAAAAGGCAAAGTGACCGCTGTTCAATCAGCCAACGAACTGTTCAAGTTAGCGGGTACATTCAAAAATTACAGTGCAATCCTACTCTCGGACAGTATTGAACAATCAAAGCTTGCAAGCCTTTGTAAGACGGTTAAGTCGCAATTAAAAGCAGCCCCTGACACAAAGCTGTTTATATCTGTATCATCTGCTCAAGTTGCCCAAGAGGCTGTCTCTTTTGTCGACAAAATCTTCTATTCGCCTTTTCTAGGCTTCGAGTTTATTCCAACTCTTAAAACCGCACTTGAGTCTGAGGTAAGCGAAGACAGCGCCCAAAACAGCTCATTTCTTATTGTTGAAGATGACCGAGTTCAACAAATACTTCTTAAACGAATCCTTACCAACCAAGAGTACGAACCAGACGTTGTCAATGATGGCTCGATTGCAGTAGAGCATTACAAAGATAGTCGGTCAGATATTATCTTTATGGACTGCATCATGCCGGGTATGAATGGAATGGAAGCGACAAAACTCATTCGTACTCATGAAAAAGAACAAAACATACCGCCTTGTACCATCATTGGCGCTACAGCCCTCACTAGTAGCCAAGAGCATCAGGCCTGTATAGAAGCAGGTATGGATTTTGTAATTAGTAAGCCCTATAAGAATGATGAAATCGTAAAAGTGATCAATAAATATGTTGCCGTACAGAAGCTTAACTAACATTAGCTGGGCAACGCTTATGTTGCTCATATCACCGAGTCATGCCAACACGTTGTTGGAGAGTGTTGAGTTGGGAATACAAAACAATTTAACGCTAAGAGCAAGTGCAAAAGGGTTGGAAGAGAGCGAACTGAACATTGGTGTCAGCCGCTCAAAGTTCTTACCTTCTCTTACCGCTACTGCAAACACAAATTGGAGTGAAAACAACGCAATTAGAAGTGGCGAAGTTGATGACTCTACTCACTCGCAAACTAGTGGTTTGGGCTTGTCATTGTCTCAGTCGCTTTTTAATCTTGGGGATATTTACAAATACCAAACGGCTAAACTCAATTTTACTGCAGAGGAGCTGTCGCACGAAGATCAAATCCAGAACATCATCGTGCAAATTGCAACCAATTACTTTGAATACCTTAAAAACAACGCACAGATAAAAGCAACAGAGGTAGAGCTAAGATCCTCTGAGTCACGTGAGCGCCAGATGCGCAGAAATGTGGAACTCGGCAATACAGCAGGTAGCGAATTGTATGAAGTCACCGCTCAAAAAGAAGAGGTAAGTAATCGATTAAGAAGCCTTCGCAAAGATCGCGACGCACTCACTAATGACCTATCACTATTAGTTCAGTACCCTATCGTTCCTAGCCAAGACTTATTTAGCCGTGCTGAATTGGATGGTTTTGACAAGCTGCAAGTACAAACTTTGATCTCAGATGCGCTCAAATTTAACAGTGACGTTCTTATTGCCAGAAACACGCTCGAAGTGACAAGACAAGGGCTAAAAGAAAGCGCCGCGAACTTTGTACCGACACTACAACTGACTGGCGGCTACAACTATGACTATACCCATGGTTTTGAAGACCCATCAGATGTTGCTGCAACAGGAAAAAGCGACTCAGCCAATGTGGGTCTAAACCTAAGCATACCTATCGCTTCAGGTGGCTCTGACTACTATGAATATCAAAAATCGGCAAAATCAATAGAAAGACAAGAAATTCTATATCAAGAGACGCTTTTTACGACTAGAAACGATGTTAACAACACCTTAATGGACATCAACGACCTTTCGCAATCGGTTGAGAGTTATGAACGTATAATCCGAGCAAACTATGCATCCTACCGTGGTATACAAAGAGCTCAACAACTAGGTACACGTACCATCACCGACTTATTGGCAGCAGAAAGTAAGCTGTTTAACGCCGTTCGTGACTATCAAAACACACGCTATGACTACGTTATAAATCTGATAAACCTGGAAAAATCAACTGGCATGCTCTCGCTAGATTCCGTGCAAAAACTTACTAACCTGATGGTCGAAATGAACCCTGAGACCGATGAGGAACTGATTCCAATGCACCTATTGGAATGAGGTCATAAAGGGAGAATATACGATGGAAACCAAACACTTTTCACAAAAAATCAGCTTGGCAGACAAGTTTTACCTAACAGCATCAACGATCTTAACGACTCTACTAGGGCTCGTCCTCCCCTTTTCGATACTTATCATCTTTGACCGCGTCTTACCAAACCAAGCAAAAGATACACTTTTTCTACTGTTTTTTATCATTCTGGCTGCGATATATCTCGACTACTTACTCAAAGGTCAAGAAGAGAAAATCTCTTCAGCAATCATGAAGACATTTGAAAGTAATCTAACGAATAAAGTATTCAGCTCTGTCTGCTTAGCCGAATTTTCAAAGTTTCGTAAACGTGAACCTGGCGAATATCTCGAACGTATCGCCACAATTCCTGAAATCAAGGCGTTCTTCGGAGGAGAGTCCGTTCGAGCATTGATCAACCTAGGTGTCAGTGTGCTGACTATTCTTTTGATCGGCATTATTAACCTTGGCGCTGGGCTAACCCTCATTGCGGCTTCTGTTGTCCTGGCAGTCGCTGCGATTCGGCTCTCAGATCAAAAAGTCGCTAACCTGCAAAGTAAATCTGATATTGAAGGTCTAACAACATCAAAGATCATCGAAATCGTGTCAGCTCCGTTGGATATTAAAGCCCGCAATATGGAGTACCGCATCGAAAGTCTCATGACGGAGATGATAAAAGAGCGAGAAAAGGAAGCCATCAACTATGAACAAATTGAGGCTCACTTTGGACTAATCCTATCTCTCATACAACAACTCTCCATCGCGTGCGTTGTCGTCTTGCTTGCCTCTGCTGTCATTAATCTCGAATCTAGCCAAGGTATTATGGCCGCTATTATTATGTTAACTAATCGCTACTTTGCGCCTTACCAGCAAGTTATGCGTACACTCAGCCGATGGAAACTGAACAAATTACATATCCAACGTATCGCGGAAGTTCTTGACCTTGTGAGTGTTCAACACCATGAGACAACGCAGCTTGACCCTCAGCAAATAGAGATTGAATTTCCCAATAAATCGCGCATCAGATTCGAGAAAGGCAACGCATACCTTATAACAGGCAAAAGTGGCTCAGGAAAAACGCATCTATGCTCTTGCCTAGCTCGTCAGCGTATCGACGATAACTTACAGATAAACATTGATAGCAGCCTAATTAATACTCTTAATTACACCGACTGGAAAAATAGCGTCATTCTCGTCAACAACCAAAGTACCTTCGTTGAGGGAACGATCATCGATAATTTGACCTGCTTTCAGCCAAAGTCTAATTCAGCAGCGTACTCACTCTGTGAGACCTTGGGGATTAAGGCTCAAATCGATAGTCTTCCAAACGGCTTTTACACCGAGTTAAGTGGCAACCAAAGAATGCCTTTTTCTCGTCAGGTCGTTTACTCCCTGTATATCGTCAGAGCTGTGCTTTCTGATAAGCCCTTGATCATACTCGATGACATTGATTGTGTTTACGAAGACATATTTATTAAGAAAGTGCTTGCTACACTGATCAGTCGAACACAAAACAAGATCACAATGATATCGAGTAATAAGATCGAGCCTACTGCAAAACTCAAAAAAATCAGCTTAAGTCGTCAATTTTCAAACGCTAATGAGAAAGCAAGAGATGCGCAAATAACACGGAGCAACGTCTTATGAGTATATTAGTCGATTTTAATAATGTCTCACAGCGTGTTTCAGACTTCGAGTCTCCCGCATACCAAGAGCGTTATTCTTCTTCCCCTCTTATTCGTGGAATTGCATATCTTTTGGTTTCTGTACAGTGGGAAGGTACCGCCAATATATTGAGCGACGCTTTTGTCCCTGATGTTGATGATGCAGTCAGCTTTCAAGCAACACTCGAACGAATTGGCTATCAATGTGAAACAATTAAATACGACTCCACCCATCATCTACTCAATCACTCAGAGATCTGTTTTGTACAAATAGAAAAGCTGTGTTCGTTATTTCTGGGCAGTAACAACGGTAAAATTGTACTATTTGACTACGTAAACAACACGACGTTTGAAATAGATGCCGATAAAACTCCTTGCACCGCGATATCGATTAGTGAGTACTCAAAGCTTTTTAGAGAGCCTCCACCTGAATCTCAAGACAAATCAAACTGGATAAAATATTCTTTCTATCGCTATAACAGTGAATTAAAAAGTCTCATTATATTAAGCTTTGTGATTAGTGTATTAGGCGCTTTACAACCCTTCTTTATAATGAGTGTCTATAACTTTGCACTCACATCAAGCTCAGAAGCGACGCTGTACTGGTTGACTTTATTTGCAATTATTGTTGCTTTTTCTGAATACACATTCAAAAAGCTAAGAGTCAAAATAATAAGTACCTCAGGTAAAGATCTAGCAATACACATATCTAAAAATGTAGTATCAAAACTACTTTGGTTACCCTACTCAATGACTTCAACTGCTGGAGTTTCGAGCCAGTTAGCACGACTTAAAGACATTGATAATTTTAGAAGACTTGTCACTGCTGAATCGACGTTGAGCTACTTTGATATGCCGTTTGTCATCGTATTTATTATTGCTATAGCCATTATGTCCGGCACCGCAGCTTTAGTTGTGTTTGCTGGCTTGCTGCTCATGCTCGTATTTTGCGTCTATTCGCGATATCAATACACTCAAGCAACTTCTAAGAGCTCTAGAGCAAACGCCATGGTCTCTTATCAATGGAATGAAATTCTTAGAGGTATCCGCACTATACAAGGGCTCCCACTACTTCGAGTCATTCAATCAAGATTTCGAGCCTGTCACTATCAAAGCTCTGAAGATGCAGAGCGTGTTGCGGTAACGAACAGCAAAGTACAAGCCGCCGGCGGTGGCTTGATCCAAGTAATAGGAACAGCAAGTATTGTCGTTGCGGTTATAGGTGTAATGGATGGTACGTCCGACGCGGGCGCAATGCTGGCTACAGTTATCTTAGTGTGGAAAGCACTAGGCCCGATTATGGGGATATACAATTCAATCTCGAAATTTCAATCGTTAAAAGCTTCTGCCGCGCAAATCAACAATCTAATGTCGCTCAGTGATGACAAACTCACATTACACAAAAGCCCACCAATCAGAGAGTTCGATGGGCTCATTACTGGCAGCGGGATATCTCATCGATATCAAGGAGCCACAATCGGTTTAACCAATCTGGGTTTTAAAATACAACCCGGTTCAAAAACTGTTTTATCTGGCGCTTCTGGTAGTGGCAAAACTACCCTTTTAAACATTCTATCTGGCATGGAGGAGCGCTACCAGGGTGCTGTCTACATCGATGGTTATAATATTAAACAGTTCAATAGTTTTAGATTCAGAAAATCCATTTGCCACATACCATTCGATTTGCATATTTTTGATGGCAGTATTGAGTCCAACTTTATATTCCACAATGGGCTTATGCCACAAAATATCATGCAAGAATGGCTAAGTTTTTTCGACTTAGATAGTTGGTTCCCTGAGGGATTAGCCACCACTATTTCTATAGACAGCGTTCAAAGTTTACCAAATAGTGTTCAGCAAAAACTACGACTAGCACTGGGGTTGGGGGCACTGGAACAGAAAGTATTTATCATTGATGAACCATTTTGTGGCTCAGAATCAGAAAACTCCCATTACTTCAAAAAACTATTTAGTGATAAGTTGATGACAAAGACAGTAGTATTTTCTTCAAATGACACTAGTTTAATATCAACAAGCAGTTTTAGTTTAGTTTTGGAGCCAGATGGAAATAGTAAGTACTTTGGCCTGACTGACAAATATCTTGCAAGTTTAGGTTAGTCATTAATTAAAGTATATCGCTCGCATAAATATGGCCATTTATTTGACGCTAATGGAAATAAACTATACATTGGGGGCTAGCATTAAGTCTGTGGAGGTATAATGCACAGCGATTACTATAATCAAGTAAGCAGCAGAAAATCTTGCTTGGATGACAGTTCTACTAGCAATGATGAAATTCGAGAGTTGACCAATATTTGGTTTCAGGAAGGGTTTCAGAGGCTAAAAAGACAGGAAAATAAAAATAGCATAGAGCAAAAAGTTCGCTATGAAAGCACAATACTATTTTTGTTGAAGTGCCCAGACTATCGCAAAGCCTTTTCTCAAGTAATCTCCATCTGGCCTCATTGTGATGTCAGCAAATCAGAGCTTAATCGCTTGCTGTTGCTGTCTGATCCTGAACTAGAGCGTAACTAACTCCAAATATTAAAAAGTACAGAGAAGCTAAGTTGCTTCTCTGTAACAAATATCAGTATTAACCCCAACCATTTTGAGCTAATCGATTTTGTACCTTATCAATCGCCTCTATCTGTAACTGCCTTACTCGTTCATTCGAAATACTCATCATCGAGCCGAGTTCAGCTAGAGTTTTGGACGGATGACCAAATAGACCATACCGATAAATCAAAATCATCTTTAGCTTCTCTGGTAGAGTGTCAATCACATGTTCCAATGACTGTGTAAACTCTTCATCCTGAAATGAGGCCTGTGGGTCAATACAACTCTCGCTTTCACACTCATCAAGACTGAGAGGGCGCGACAGCACATCTGCTGTTGTTGACGTTTCAATAAAGCCGCTAAGTTTTACTAAATTGCTTACTTTATCTATAGAAAGTTCAGACTGTTCGGCCAGCTCTGACATTGAGGAGGCGTGCGCGTTATCTTTAGTAATGTTGCTACTTTTAGAGGCCAAACGATTGATCTCTTTAACAACATGAACCGGAATACGTACCGTTCTGCTCGTATTCATCAATGCAGAATCTATGCTCTCTCTGATCCACCACACCGCATAAGTGGAAAAACGAAAACCCAAATCCGGGTCAAATTTGGTGATTGCTTTCATTAAACCGATGTTGCCTTCTTCAATCAAATCAAGAAGGTTCAAGTTTCCAAGATTTCTCTTGGTATAACTTTTTGCGATTTTCACAACTAAACGTAAGTTGCACTCAATTAGCTTGTTCCTAGCCTTCAGGTCACCTTCTTTATTGAGCTTGGCATAGTGAAACTCTTCTTCAGGCGACAAAAGTTCAATGCCTACAATGTCTGAAATGTAATGCGAATAAGGGTCGCTTGAGCGTGCTTCTGTTTTGCTTGATTGCCCTTCCACTGCTAATGCTCTCTCTGGTTCCGATGCTGTTTGGCATCTCAAACTTTTTTCCATGTATAACCCCCGAGCTGACGTTTCTTTTAGGTTTTAGTTTTGCTCCTGTCTCTCCATCCTATTGGAATTGACAAGGCACTGTTTTAGTACATCTAAAGGCAAAATGGGCTAGTTCATTAACTTAATAATAATTCGCATGTTTTGCATAGTCTGCCTCCCTCTAATCGGGGAATATCATCGAGTATAAACGTTGCATATGAACAAAACTTGAATCAACTTATCATTTATTTAACAATTGAATCACTAATGATTCACTGCATTGTCTCACTTTTACAACTATAGCAAACGATGACAGGATTTTAAGTTTTTTTCTAAACATTGAGATTTTCTATCCTAGACTCTCAAAGTAAGACCCCGAACAATGGACTGTAAATAGGTGTAATCTATGGCTTTTTGGCATAATTTATCAGTGCGCTACAAGCTGGTCGGACTAGTGCTTTTCCCGATCATTCTCTTAATAGGCCTAGCTTTCCAACAAGCTCTTTCACAAAATCAACGAGTATCAGACCTTAAAAGTATTGCTTCTGCCACCCACCTCATAGACCACCTATCGGCTTCTATTGTTACAAACAACGCGACTTCTTCTTTAGACGCGACCCTCTCCGCTCTTAGAGACCGCCACAAAATTAAGATCGAGTTAATGCGGCAACTTTTTGGAGACAACTCTGAATTGATGGAAAGACTACCTGAGATGGCGGAGGCGCAGTCTGCGTTATATGAATCAGAAGACCCGTTTGACAAATACGATGCTATCGAATCGCAACTCGATGTTATTAAAGAGATATTATTCTCGATTGAATCTTTGTCCTACGGCGCCGCTCCTCAAGACATCAAGGATGACTTGAATGCACTAATTAAGATTGAGTGGTTGATGTTGTGGGGAGTACAAGAGAATGCATTAAGTCATTTGATTTACGATAGCTTTCTATCCGAAGGAGAGTATGACCCTGATATCGCTGAAGAGATTCAGGCACTCGTACAAAATCAACAATTATCACTTGAGCGTTTCATCGCACTTAACGCAGATGAACAACAAATTGAAATAATGCTGGCAGTGTTTGGCAATGAAATATTTGAGAATAGCCGTAATTTTCAACAACAACTGCTCTCACTAGAGACAATAAGTGAACTTACTGAACAAGACACACAACAAGGATTTTCTGTGTTGGCGCAGCGCAGAGCATTACTCAATGCTGTAGCTGACAGTATAGAGACTCAAATTCGCGCTGAAGTAGATAGCAAAATCTCCGAAAATCTACAGCAGATCAGCGTGTTTATCTTGTTTATATCAGTGCTTGTTTTATCTGTTATTTTCATTACTATCCGTTTTTCTCGTCATATGACTAAGAACCTTCATCTAGTGTTGGATTTCCTCACTAATGAGCGAACACCTGACGGGCAAGCGCTGTCGTCTCATATCCAAGGAAAAGATGAGCTGAATACGTTTGCGACGGAAGTAGAGAGGCTGACCATAGAGCGAAAGTACGCTCAAGATAAGCTTGTTCATGCGATTGAAGAAGCTGAAACTGCAAAAGACCAAGCGATTATGGCTAGCAAGGCAAAAAGTAGTTTCTTAGCAAACATGTCGCATGAAATACGTACTCCATTAAATGGGGTCATCGGTATCTCTGAGGTGTTATCAGATACTGAGCTTACCGCAACTCAAAGAGAGTATGTCGACACGATCGAAACCTCTTCTCACCTACTCCTTACTCTAATAAATGACATTCTAGACTTTTCCAAGATTGAGTCTGGGATGTTAATCGTGAGTCCACATGCAAGTTGCGTTAGAGAGACGGTTTATGACCTCGCCTCTATCGTGATGCCAAAAGTCAAAGAGAAAGAAATCGGTCTTAACATCAATATCAGCCCTGACCTACCTTATAGTTTGATGGTTGATGATCATCGCCTAAGTCAAGTGATCATGAACTTTATGTCTAACGCCGTTAAGTTTACCTCCGATGGTGCTGTTGACCTGAATGTTATCTGTAAGCAGGTCGTTGACAACATAGTGACCGTTGAGTTTTCAGTCAAAGATTCTGGCATTGGCATTGAGCCTGAGCAACAACGCAAGATCTTCGAACCATTTTCGCAAGAAGATGATTCCACAACACGTCAGTTTGGCGGCACCGGTTTGGGCTTGACGATCAGTACACAACTCGTCGAGTTAATGGGCGGCAAGATACAGCTTGAGTCGGAAAAAGGTAAAGGCAGTCGTTTCTTCTTCACGCTCGATCTCCCTATCGAAAAACAAGATTACACTCCAAAGCGCACTATCACTGCACCAATATTACTTGTTACTCAATCTAAGCTAATACAAGAAGAGCTTATTGCTCAAGCCAACACATACAAGTTCAATATTGCGCAACATTTCCAAACCATTGGTAGCCTACCCGAAGACCTCAGTGGCCATATTGTTATGTTTGCTGAAACAGAAATGGGTGAGGCAAGCCAGTGTGTAGAACAATTCAACTCGATACAAAGGCGCCAAGGTAAAGTGTGTGTCATGCAACACTTCACGAGTGGCAACTTTGACTTCGGTAAAAGCATTTCTGCGCTGCTTACTGCACCGCTACTTGGTTTACGTCTAGTCAAAGCTCTAGACATCTGTGAAAAAGCTACTCTAGAGAGCGTTAATCAAAGCACTCCAGAACAACAAGAAGCAAGAAAAATACTCATCGTTGAAGACAATAAGGTTAACCAGAAAATTGCCACGCTTCATGTAGGCCGACTTGGTTTTGACTATGAGATAGCCAATAACGGTCAAGAAGCGGTCGATCTTGTCGTGTCTGGCAAGCAATATGACCTGCTTCTCATGGACTGTATGATGCCAGTTAAAGATGGTTTTGAAGCCGTAACTGAAATTCGACAATGGGAGCAAGCGACGAACACGCCACGCGTGCCGATCATCGCCCTGACTGCCAGTGTCGTTGATGATGATATCCAGCGTTGCTTTGACGTAGGTATGGACAGCTATGTCCAAAAACCATTCAAGGGCAACCAACTTAAAGAGAAGATCTTCGATGCTTTAGCAACACTCGTCCCACAAGCGTCGGATGTTATTCCCTCCCCTGCCATATCCGTCGATGCTGGTATAAACGGGGCTGAATTAAAACCAGATAACAATGACTCTAAGGCGGAGGAAAAATCACCTGAACCCGTCATCACTAAGAATGAACGTGTCATGCTGGTTGAGGACAATCGAGTTAACCAGATGGTAGCAAGCTTATTGCTGCAAAAAGCCGGATACCAATATCAAATAGCAAACAATGGCCAAGAAGCGATTAATACCTTCATGAATGAGGGCAACTTCGACATTATTCTCATGGATTGCATGATGCCGATTAAAGATGGTTTCGAAGCAACCAGAGAGATACGTGCTTATGAACAGGAGCAAGGCATGGACAGAACGCCAATTATCGCCCTCACTGCAAGTGTGGTCGATGATGATATACAAAAATGTTTCGACTCTGGTATGGATGCTTATGTTCCAAAGCCGATAAAGAAAGAAAACCTGCTACAGCAGATGCTCAGTGTTGTATAGGAAGGTGAAAACTAATGAAAAATAATACAGCCAAAAAACTATGTAAACAGGCCACCAGCTTTATCGCACTGTTAGTAGTGAGTTCAGTATCCTCGTCGTATGCACTATCGGCATCCGACCAGTATGCCATTATCTCTTTTAACCCAGACTTAGAGCCACTCTCTGTAAGCAAAGCAAAGAAACTCTATCGAGGGAAAACGAAAAAACTTCAAGGAAATAAAATCGAGTTATCCGATTGGCCCGAAGGTGCCGCCGTGAGGAAGGACTTTTATCAAGAGTTGCTCGGCAAAACTGTGGCGCAGATGAATGCCCACTGGGCAAGCTTATCTTTTTCTGGTAAAGCGCGTCCTCCTAAGGTGGTTGGAAACAATGCAATTAGCGTTATTGAGTGGCTAGACGATGACAAAAGTCGCATCGGCTATGTCCCGCTTGAAGAAGTGCCTTCTAATGCAAATGTAATCTACGTCGTTGGCTCGGAGAAATAATATGAATAAGAAAATCATCTCATTAGCTTTGTGCATTGCCCCATTGCAAACCTACGCCGCGATAGAAATTACAGATAATCTCTCTTTGAGTGGCTTCGGTAGCACATCATGGGCAACTTCAGACAATTCTGCACCACTGCTCGTTAATCGCTATATTGACGATAGTAATTGTTTCGACTGTGATACCACTTTTGGCGTCCAACTAGATTTTTACTATGACGCTTTTAAGGCCTCCGCACAGGTTGTTAAACGGCCTCAAGATGACTGGAGTAGTCCTGAGCTTGAGTGGGCATATTTAGGTTACGAATGGGATAATTTTGAGTTCAGAGCTGGGCGTCTCCGATTACCTTTGTTCTTAGCTTCAGAGTACTACTATGTCGGACATGCTTATACAACTGCACGTCCACCAACTGAAATATATAACAGCGTTCTCGGGATTACCGCATTCAACGGTCTCAGCTTTACGTGGAACACTGATGTTACAGACGAAACCAGTTTGTCACTGACGCCTTTCTACGGATTTAGTGACAAAAACGAAGTCGATTTTACACCTGACTTTACGTTGGAATTTGAAACGCAGAAAGTGTTCGGTTTGAACGCTGTGTTCAGCGGAGACAATTACAGAGTAAATCTAACCTATTTGGACTCTACATATGATGTGACCGCTGTCATCCGTAACTTGCCTCCTCAACCTCCATTTTTCCCAGGTGGCACTGTTAGAGACAAGCAAACAGACCAAAACGTTAAGTTATATAGTGCGGGATTTGAGTATGAATGGGAGCAAGCCACGTTTACCATGGAAGCTCAACAAAATGAAGAGAGGGCGTCTTGGTATACCGGCTTAGAGTACAACCTTAATAAATTCACACCCTACACCTTGTTTGGTCAACAGTATTACGAAGACGATAAAAAAGCGGGTAACAGCTTTACTTTAGGCGTTCGATATGACCTTCTCTACAACGTTTCGTTAAATGCAGAGTGGCAAAGTTTCAAAGCATACAATACCAGTACCGGTGCATTTTCCGGAACCGAGCAGCCGGAGGATAACTCGGCAAACATGTATACGATCATGGTTAACTTTGTATTCTAAATTGAACCAGGCTAAGGGGGACAAAGTTTCCCCCTCGGCTTTATACGTGAGGTAATACCAATGATCTGACATCAACTTTTGCATTTAACCGACTAGCAAGCAAGTAAAGCCCTCCAATTTTACGGTGTAAGAATAACGCATCCGCAGGTGGCGTATGCCAATAGTCCTCTTCCATACTCAAAACCGTTCCGGCCTCTCTCAACCTTTGAGCAAGGTTACTCTGCTCAAAATCGTAACACCCATCCTGCAGCATAGGCTCACATGCCATTGAAACGAGATTTAAGACCGATTGCCTCTGCTCAGGGTTTATCTCTTCACTGAAGAAGCCAATTTGCTCTAAAGCGTGATTTAAGCCGTCGTTGTCCTGGTTTACTACTGATGAGAAAGCGTTTCTATACCCATCGCTGATTACTGAGTTGTAGTCTCGGCAAGCACCAAAATCTAACAGACCGATCTGATTCGTTTCTGGTAAGAAGAGGTAATTTGCGAAATTGGGGTCAGTCTGCACCACACGAAACTCAAATATCTCACGAAACAAAAGGCCCAGTAACTTGGTCATCACAAAATCTCTGGTGTCTTGATCCACACTGGCTAACGTTTCAATTTCAACACCGTTTAAAAACTCCATCGTTAATACAGTGTCACAGGTCGCTTCAGTGATAATCTGAGGCACGACGAAGTCTCTATCATTCTCGAGGTAGTTTCGATATCGCACTGCATACTCAGCCTCACGCCCATAGTCCGCTTCGTCATGGAGTTGTTTCTTAGCCTCTTCTAACAGCCCGGATAAATCGATTCCTTTAGGAACCAACCCAACAACGCTGAGCAGAGTGCCTACATTGTCCACGTCACTGTCTATGCTCTTACGTATGCCAGGGTATTGAACTTTCACTGCAAGCTCATCCCCAGAATCCGAGTGCGCATGGTGTACTTGGCCAATAGATGCACTAGCAATAGGTTTGAAGTTAAAAGCGAGGTAGTGTTGCTTCCAGTTTTCCCCTAGCCCATCAACCATAGCTTTTGCTAGCTGCTTTGAGGGCATAGGATCGGCACTTGCTCTTAAACGCGCCAATATATCCGCCAGTTCAGGTTCTATAATGTCACCAGCATCCATCGATAGCATTTGACCAAGCTTCATGGCTGCACCTCTTAGGTGCGCTAACTGTTCCGTCAGTTGGCTGATATTTTTCGGTGTCAGCAACAAGTCTCTCGTTTGAGGACGTTCACCTTTGAACCACTGTTTGGACCCTTCTGCGATTACATTACCAGCAACTTTCGTTGCTAATGAAGCAAACTTGCCAAATCTCGCAGCTCGATGTGTGGGTAAGGCTCGCTCTCTCATAATAATCACCAGTATTAAACCAAAGGCCAAGATTAAATTTTAGATAAAGGTCAAAGTAAATCTGATGACCACCAGTCATTTTCAATTATTCATAGGTCAGACGAATCTCATCAGTTATCATCTACGTACTTTCCTGTTTGTAAAAAAGATCATGATTCATAAGTACAAAGGTGACCTAATCATCTTTTTCACCACAATCCTTGCGGCTGCGGGGTGGGTGTTCTCCAAAGAAGCAATACAAGGCTTGCCGCCGTTCCTATTTATCGGCTCGCGATTCATTATCGCTGCGCTGTTCCTATTGCCTTTTTGCTACAAAAACTTACGACAAACACCAAAGCAGAACATAAATTCCGCGTTAAAAGTAGGTGTGGTTCTTGCGAGTGCTATCTTCTGTTGGATCTATGCGATATCTATCAGTGATACACTAGGTGAAGGAGCCTTCATCATGAGCTTATCCATGCTTTTTGTACCAATCGTGTCATGGACAATGTTTGGAAGTCGCCCAAGCCGCTTGTTTTGGTTATCACTGCCGATTGCCGTACTTGGTCTGTTCTTAATGTCCTATGACGGCAGTTTTAACTTCGAGCCTAGCCAACTACTATTTTTGATGGCCGCGGTGTTTCTTGCAGTCCATTTCAATCTCAATAGTAAGTTTGCCTCGGCGATACCTCCACTCACTCTCACTACAATTCAGCTTTTTTCAGCTGGGGTAATTGGTGTGGTCCTATCTGCATTCGTCGAGACATGGCCAACCACTATGAGCGGTGAAACATTTAAGTGGTTTGGGTTAAGTGTTTTATTGGCAACCAGTATACGTTACGTCATGCAGACTACGGGGCAAAAGCACGCTCAGCCAACGTCTGCAGCCATTCTGATGCTTTTAGAGCCGGTGTTTACCGTTGTGTTGAGTGTCTGGCTTTATGCTGAAGAGATGCCACCGATGAAAGTCGCAGGGTGTAGCATTCTCATGTTTGCCCTGCTGCTTTATCGTCTCGGTGGTCACTGGAGAAAAGTGTTCAGAGCAAGGAGTTAATCTTTGTGAACATCGACTCTGAGTCTTGGTAATCTACCGGGATCTCAACTACCCCTTCACTCGTTTCAATAAACAGTGAAGGGAAACTGTTCCCGCCGATCCCTCGTGCGAATTTAAGCTCCTCAAGCAGCGCCTCATCAACAGTGGTAGACTCTAGATCCGATAGGAATAAATCAAAATCGAATCCGATCTCTTGTGCCAAAGTGGCTAGCACAATATGCTCACTTGGATTCTTGGCTTCTAGGTAATACGCCTCCTGAACCCTACTGAGCATCTGTTTTTCCAATCCCTTCTCTCTGGCCAGTAACATGGCACGACAAGACGGATATGTGGATCGCCTAGGTTCATTATTCTTCCAGAAATCGTGATTGAACTGAGTACCCAATAAACCTTCGATTTTATGCCAGTACGAAGCGATCTGTTCTCTCATCAGTACAGGCATTGGGTCTTGTGTGTCAGGTGCTAAACCACCTACAACATACTGTATCTCAACATGATTCTGCAGTTTTTGTTCTAGCTGTTTCCAAGTTGGTTTAAAGCCCCAACACCAAGAGCACATTGGGTCATAGACGTAATATAGTTTTCTCTTCTCACTCATCGAGACTTTACCTTTTATTGCTCTATCAGACGAATAACGCGACAAGGGTTACCGGCAGCCAGAACATTGGCAGGTACATCTTTTGTGACCACGCTACCTGCGCCAATGACCGCATTATCACCAATCGTGACACCCGGACATACAATAACGCCACCACCCAACCAAACGTTATCGCCTATGCGAATGGTGTGACCAAACTCGACACCCTCTTCGACTCTTCCCTTCACATCCAAAGGGTGACCTGCAGTATAAATTTGTACGTTCGGCGCAAACAGAACATTATCGCCAATATGCACCTCGCCCACATCTAATACAACACAGTTAAAATTGGCGTAGAAGTTTTTGCCTAGCTTAATGTTGTAGCCATAATCACATCTAAATGGGGGCTCTAGATAAGCGCCCTCTGAGCTTGGGATCAGAGTGTCTATTGCCTCTCGCCATTCTGGCGTGTCAGGAATAGAGTTGTTGAGTTTTTGAAGTATTTTACGACACGCGATTCGCTCTCCGTATAAGGTTTCATCCCACGCATCATAAGGCTCACCAGCCAGCATCTTTTGTTTTTCTGTCATCATTACAAGGTAACCATCTCTGACATTTTGATTGAGGTTGGCAGTTTGAAACGATCGCTCATACAGCACAATATGCTGAGACACTATTTTTCAGAAAATGAAAACCGATCACAATCTGAGTAAATGTTGTGAACCTTTCAAAAACTGATGTCAGCTAAACCATCCGAAAAAATTTTGACACTACTCTGTCAATTTATTGTTCTTGCTCAAACATTCACCACGTAATCTTTCTTTCAATTTTAAAGAAAAAGACGATTACGATGACTACACTATCCATTGAAGCAAACCTTGATCCTTTGACTCACCAGCAAGGGCTAAAAATGGACTCGGATAAATTTTCTCAACTGATTTCCCACATAAAGCGTCTTAGTTCCGACCAAATGTCGCAACTTAAGCGTGAAATAGCACGACACGAACAACAGAAAAAACCTCTGCTTTCAGAAGAGGAAAGAGAAGCGATTCAGTCGCTATTCTCCAACAAACATTAGATACTGAATACTTTTTTTGTGTGCCAATTTTTGACGAACTCAATGAAATGATTCAACAGTGGCGTACGATACTTCTGCTTGTGAAGGACAATAGAATACTGTCGGAGCAGCGGTTCTCTCAAATATACCTTCCCTATATTGTCCGTTACTCTGCTCGAATCAAGAGCATGATTAGACATACATGAATAGCCTAGGCCAGCACTCACCCCGTTGATAATGGCGGACGTTGAGCTAAATTGATACGCTTCCTGCCAATGGGTTAATGACGGTGCAAGATGGTTGAGGAAGTAGTCGCGACTTCCCGATCCAGTCTCTCTCAGTATCCAACGTTGACCTGACAGCTGTGCTAAGTCGATATTACGCTTCCCTGAATGCAATGATTGCTTTGGACAAATGACCAACATTTCATCTTGAGCAAATGGCAGCGTCACCAAGTCTGGATGCTTCACTTCCCCCTCAGTAAGACCTACGTCTACTTTGTACTCTAATACCTGACGACAAAGCGTCTCGTTGTTAGTGATCCGGATATCAGAATCCACAAATAACTGTGATTCCTCTTTCTGTGTACTGAAGTTTCCTGTCTGTTGTGAAAACGAAGCCAGCATATAGGGAAGTAGATGGTTACCAATCGTCTGACTGGCACCTAGCTTGATGGAGCCACTAAACGGATTACTTCTTTGCCCTAAGCTCTCTATCTCAGCGTGCCGTGCAATGATTTCATCAGCTAAGGGTAAGAGTTGGATACCTTGTTGATTGATGACTAGTCGATTATTAATTCTATCAAACACTGAATGACCCAGTTGTTTCTCCAAATCAGACAGGGCTATGCTCACTGCCGCCTTTGAAATAAAAAGACATTTTGCTGCTTCACTCAAAGTGCCGTGTTGTGAAACCTGGGTAAACACTCTCAACTGCTTAATCGTAATAGTAGAGGCCATCGTTTAAATTTCCTTAACCTTGATTCAATAAGTTTAAATATATTTAAACTTATTTTCCATGTAGTATTTATGCACATAGGCAGTCCCACACATTTTGGTGACTGTAAACGAAATGCATGACACGGAAAGGTTATTCAGAAGCAGGTTAGGACGCTTCAGTAAGTAGACACAATGAACAAGAAAATACTCTTTATTGCATCAACACTCATCTGCTTAACACCTTGGATAAGTTCGCCACTCGCTCTTATTTTGGGCTTCGCTCTTTCCTGCTTTGGGCTTGTTCCTGAAGAAATGAATCTTGGCAAGTGGACCAAAAAGCTCCTTGCCTACTCCATCGTTGGCTTAGGCTTTGGAATACACTTTCAAGAAGCGTTAACCGTGACCAGCAATGGTCTTGGACTGATCGTTACGAGCATTGTATGTACTTTCATTGTGGGCATGCTCATCGCCAAACTACTGAAACTCGACACGACACTCAGTTACCTTATCTCTGCAGGTACTGCGATCTGTGGCGGCAGCGCAATTGCTGCGGTCGCACCCGCGATTCGAGCAAAAGATGAACCTATCGGCTTGGCGTTGGCGACAATCTTTGTTCTCAACTCGGTTGCTCTCTTCGTTTTTCCAGTGATTGGGCATGCTCTCAACCTCGACCAAACGACCTTCGGTACGTGGGCCGCCATCGCTATTCATGATACATCATCGGTAGTAGGTGCTGCATCTGCTTATGGTGAAGAAGCACTCGTCACAGCGACGACTTTGAAACTCTCGCGTGCTTTGTGGATTGTGCCTGTCGCGTTTATCAGTGCACTTTTGTTTAAGAACGATAATGGAAAAATTACGATTCCTTACTTCATTCTCTTCTATTGTGCCGCAATATTGGTGAGTGATTGGTTGCCTCAGTTTGAGGTGGTGTACCAAGGGATTTTTGCTATTGCTAAGCAAACCCTAGTTGTGTGCTTATTCTTCATCGGTAGCGCTATTTCGATAGAAAAGCTTAAAGCAGCAGGCGCAAAACCTATGATCCTTGGTGTTTCACTTTGGGTATTTATTTCAACTGGCTCACTCCTTTGGTTACTCTCGTAGAGTTAAAACATAGCCTCGCATGTACAACAAATGAACAAAATCGTGCTTGAGATCATACATCTCGTGAAAGGCGGATTAATGCCCATATGCTGAAAAGCAATTTCGATTTTGTCATCTATACTCAGAGTATTAGCGCTTTTAAACCGCAGTTACCGAAAGGAGACACTATGCTAGGCGAAGTACATTCTCTTACCAACGATTTTCCAGAGCACGAAGCCGCAATCAACAAACTGAAAGAGACGGACTCAGCGTTCTTGGATAGCATGAAGGAATATGATGCCCTTGATAAAAAAATTCGTACTTTAGAACTCAATGGAGCTCCAATCGGTGATGATGAAATGCACCAATTAAAGCATGATCGTGCAGTAATGAAAGACGCGCTCTACAAACGTGTTGTCGCTGGGTAGAGCCAATTATTAACTGTGAATAGAGCCGAGCTATGTTGCTTGGCTCTATTTTTTATTGCAAGCTGATTGTGATGATTGAGAAGCCAAACACTCCAACCATTTCTGATGATAGCGTCGAATGTTTCTTGGGGTATATATCTGCGTAAACCAGGTCATGCCGCCACGCTGTGTGGCTTCCGTAATAACTTTACAGCCAGACTCAGTCTCCTTTATCAACCAAGCATGATACATCTCTGCTTCGCCTATCCTTCCTTTCCAGGCAATCCTACGATTGTGCTCATATTCGACCACTGTACACTTATAACGTAATAATCCCGCTTTCCACAAGAACACACTACCGCGTTCCAGATGCTCGGCATCTCCAGATATCATCTGAATAGACGTTCTGCTATGTCGCCAACTAGGCCAACACGCTGCGTTAACGATACTACGCCAGATTGTTTCAGGCGAGCTGTCGCTCATCATGTGGCTTTTCACATGGATTCTTGAATTCTTTGGGTGGTAGTAATCCGGCCATTGAATTTGAGTTTGCTGCACGATGCTAAAGCCTACTTAAATAACACTCTTAAAGCGTATGCCAAGAGTTATCGTTTTTCCAATTAATGAAAACGATGAACTTCTTTAGTCATTGATTAAAACAGTAAAATTTACTTTGGTTGCATGGAAGAGCACATTAGGTAGTCCTACACTGATCATTGTTCCCAACAAATAGGAGTACGCCATGCAAAAATTATTAACCCTGTGTTTAGCCCTACTCACATTCAACCTATATGCATTTGAATTGACACTGATTGACAAGGAAGGGAACAAACATTCGTTTACTCAAGAACAGCTGCTTTCAATCGAACAGCACACTTTTTCTACTGAGTTACCTTGGATAGAGGGCAGTTCTGAGTTTTCAGGAATTTATGTCACAGATTTACTTAATACCGCAAAACTGGACATGCCGGAGCAACTTACCTTTATCGCTCTCAATGACTATAAGGTCACAGTCCCTTCACAAGATTTTGTCGATTTCAAGCCCATCATCTCGATACATAAAGATGGTTCAACAATGTCAGTCCGAGATAAGGGCCCTTACTGGCTTGTCTACCCTCTTTCGGATATGCCGGAGCTCAATGAACCCGATACTCATTCAAAAATGATATGGCAAATTAAAGAAATTCATTTTTAGGCAAACTCTATGATTCAAGGTTCAACGCTCAATATAACCAAGATCGTGCTTTCCGTTTTGATTACGGCTGTGCTCGTTGTCAATTTGAAAACAGTTGACCGTATTGATCGTGTTAATACCGCTTTCACCAGCCGTCACAACGAAGCGACCTGGTTCGTTTTTCAGTTGGTGAAAGAATATTCAAACTTTTTAATGTTGGCTCGAACTGAACCGATCGACTTCCAACCACTATGGCTCTCTTATGACATTACTTGGAGTCGTTTTGACATTCTTCTAAACAGTCAAGAGTCTGCAAACTTTATCAAAGCTGCAAACTTTCAAGCCTATTTCGACCAAGAATTTTCCAACTTAAAGGCATTAGAGTCATCAATTAAGCTCGTCGAAAGTGGTCAGATTTCATCCGACCTACTTGCTAGAAAGATCCAGCTCACCTATCAAGGCCTTATTAGCTTTATTAATGAAAACTTCCGGCTCCAAAGCCCTATTATTGAACGTAAGACAAAAGAGATGGATAGACTGTTGTTGATACACCGGCTTTCATTGGTGGCTCTTTCAGTGCTGTTTATCTTTGTCATCGTTGTATTCATTTTAGAGTCTCGATTTAGACGTCAAGTTCAGGTCAGTGACACACTGACTAAACTGCTTGACCGCTCTGCTTTGATGCGATTCGCAAAGAACACAAATCATGAGGACGAAAGCTACAATCTCATGTCTCTGCAAGTTCGTAACCTAGATGAAATCAATCAGAAATATGGATTGGATTATGGGGATATTGTACTAGTGAACCTGGCTAAAAAACTCATCAAGCTTGTCCCCAAAGGTTGCCAAAGCTATAGATTCAGCGGTAGACAGTTTATTATCGTTGGGCACTGCACGGACCCAGCTCAAGAGAAACAGATAGTGCATAAAATTAGAAAGGAGATGGAGAAACCCATCGAAGTAGGCAGCTTAACCTTTATTTCAGATATAGCAATTAAAGTAGAACAAGTACCTAAACGTCTGATTCTCGACCATTTAACTTCTCTGTCTCGCGAAAGCGCCACCTCTTAGCCTATCTCGCTCACTAATTTCAGCTCAAGCAATCATACTAACCAGTTACCCCCTGAGTACTTGAGTTATTTATCCTGCCTCAGGCTGTATACCGTGGCATGGCTTGGGAGTTTGTCTAGTGTTGAACTCGGTGAATACGTTTTTACAAATTCGATGAAATCATCGGCTTCAAGTGGCATGCACAAAAAGTAGCCCTGAAGCAAATCACAGTTGTGATTAATAAGGTATTCACACTGCTCTGCCGTTTCAATGCCTTCACCAACCACCAGAGACCCGCATGAGTGCCCAAGCGCTATCATTGAATTGACCATCTCCTTGTCATTGCCTGGTTCAATGATTTTATCGACAAAGCTCTTATCTATCTTCAACTCATCAACGGGGTAATGTAATAGCTGATTAAACGCGGTATATCCTGTACCAAAGTCATCAAGAGAGACTTTAAAACCCAATTCACGCAGTTGTCCAAGTACCTCAATCGTCAATTTAGAACTCTTCACATAGCTTGTTTCCGTTATCTCAATAACGATGTTTTCTGGTGCAATTTCCAGTCGCTCAATCACACTCTTCACACTCCAAACAAACTTCCGGTTGTACAGCTCAAGTGCTGAAACGTTGATGGAGATGGATCCACGATAACTCGTTTGCTCCAGTAAGTTCTTATAGTAATTGAGTGCTTGATCAATCACCCAATAGTCTATTTGAGTTATTAGATTATTTTGCTCTGCAATCGGAATGAACTCATCCGGGCCTACTCCGAGGTCTCTGAGGGTTGGACAAAATATGAGGGTTTCAAACCCATCAATATTTAAGTGAGTACCACAAAAGATCGGCATATACCTCAATTTGAAGTCACCCTTGTCACAACAATCCACCAGTACTTTTGTTATCATGTCGCGACGCTCAAGCTTATTGACGAGATCCTGATCATAGATACATAAGCTAACATCACTGGTATCCGCTTTGGCTTCACGCATCGCCTCACTGATACCTTTGTGCCACAAGTCGTCATTCCCTACTGTTTCCAAAGGAAAGACGGCGGTTGCCATTCGCGCCCGAAAGTTAAAATAGTCAACAGAGAGATTATTGGAAAGTGACTTATTGAACTCTTTTATCTGTGCAACAAGCTGGTTGGGCTTATCGATCTCAACAATCGCTATGAACTGATTACCCCCAAAACGGGCAATCGAGTAGTCGTTACAGCCAAAACCAGACGCCATCTGGTGATCACTGATCATAGATCTAAGGTGGGAGGCAAACTTCACCAATACTCTATCGCCAACATCCGTACCATAGAGGTCATTGATTTTTCGGAATTCCTTGATATCCCAACAAACAATAAAACAGTTTTTATTGGAATAGCTGTCTAGCCTCAGGTCAAGGTAGTTAAAGAAGGATCTTCTGTTAGCCAATTTCGTAACCTGATCGAATTCCGCCTCAAACTTGAGCTCAGTGAGTGAATCAATATAAGCATTTTTCAGTTTATCAACTTCGGTTCGTCCGTTTGAGCGCTTGAAGTAACGGAGCTGCATCCCCCCCTTTGATACATCGTCAACTAACGACTTTAAGGGAGATATCAGCTGGGTTCTCACCACGACATACACGACGAGAATAATCGCACAGAATATAGTGCCAAAATATAGCGCTGTTTGGGCTGCAACGTGTGCTTCTATTTCAGTGAATTCTTGGTCCTGGATCTCCATTTCAGCATGAAAGTGGCTGCTGGTCATTGTGAGTAACATCCGCGACTCCACCTCAGTCATGCTCTTAACGACCATCTGCTGTGAAGACCCATTTTGAACATCTGAAAGAGGCTCAATCTTTAGTGAAATGGAGTCACTGTCTCTGAAGTCGCCAATGAGAGAGGATAACTGGTCCAAGGGACCATCAATGAGGAGTAAAAATCGAGCACTATTTTGTCTAGCCCTTGTGTCCCTTAACACAAGGGAAGGATCGACAGCGACAGTATACAAATAACGCAACTCACCCGTTAGTGATACATATACCTGTCCATTATCAATAAAGTCACCGTTATTGAGTAGGTTGGTATAGGTGTCAAAAGCCATGTTGTAAATCTTGTCTGGGATAATTAAGTCTTCAAAAGGGTTGGTTCGATAAGTAGACAACATGAGCCCAAAAGACGGGTCAATAATAAAGACATGTCTCACGCCAAAGCGCTCACTTTTACTTTTTGTCAAAGACTTAATGACGGAATGCTCTAGTGTAGAAAGAAGGCTTGCGCCACCAGGGTTTTGTATATAACGCAAAAACTGAGGCGAAGTAGCGATATCGTTCGCATGTGTCACTAGACTCAACTGCTCGTATTCAGAAGCCCCGAGAGCACTATTCACGCGTCCAATGAGGCCTTCTATCTTAGCTTCTTTCAGGTGGAGTACTTGATGATCGTATACCGCGACTCCTACACCTGAAAAAACCACGATTAAGGCAGGAATGAGAAATATATATAGCTTTTTGTATAAAGACATCTATTTCCTCAAGCTTTCAGTCATTCGATTTCTTATTCTTAGTGCGTCTTCTGTCATTCGTTTATAGATAAAACTACGCTCCATCACAGATTGAGGCGGAAATAACTCTCGATCTTGAGAATATTCCTCAGAAGCAAGCTCTCGAGCTTTGGTTACCGGTGTTGAGAACCAAGAGTCTTCCGCATTGACTGCAGCGTTTTCGGGCTGTGATAGAAACTCTACGAACTCGATTGCTCCTGGGTTAATCTCTTTCTTTTGTATAATCGCAAGACACTCAAGCCAAAGCGTCGTGCCTTCTTTTGGCACAGCATAGCTCCATGGTGCACCTTCTGTTACATCATTAAGAGCATAGCTATCTCCTCCATAACCAAACGCGACATCAATTTCTTCGAGCTGATTTGGTTTAGAGATGTATTCAACAACATATCTATTCGAGTAAAGGTGTTTTGCTTGGTGCTCTAGTATCGGGTACACCGACTTCAACGCTTCGATGTCATCAGTAAAGGGATCGTGCTGCGAGTATAGTAAAGCGCTTCCCACTAGGTCCGTTGGTTCATAATACATAGATACGCGACCTGATAAACTCTCCTTAGGTTCGTAGAGCGTGGCCCACGATGTTGGCTTTTCAAGTCGATCAGTTCGATACAAAATTCCTGTCGTGCCCCAAGCATAAGGAATACCGTAGTCCCCACATGCATTAAGCCAGCGTTTGTCAAAGTTGCCTTTTAGCTTGTCTCGTAAATCGCTAATATTATGAAACAGCCCTTGCTCGGCCAAAATAGATAAGCGCACACTCTCAATCACCACGATGTCGAATGCCGAACCACGCTCACTTAATATCACTTCGTCACGAATGGACTCATCTGAGAAAAACTGCTGAAAGATAACAACGTCATTCGCTGCCTGAAAACGTTCAATCACACCTTGTGACATGAACTCCTCCCAGTTGTAGAGATGTATACCCTCTGCAGAGGCACTAACTTGTACACTAGACAACCATACTCCGCCAATCAATAAACTCATCGTCCTAGTCATCCATCTGCCTCTTGAGCAAAATCATACTTTTAGCCTAGTTAAAGAACTTACCATTGTGCAACTAAATGAGCAGATCCAACAGGATATCTCTGCGTACTATATTCGTGAAGCCGATGCTATTAAGAAGATAAAGATGAAAGAGCTCACGTTATACTTTGACGGTCTGTGCCCACTTTGTAGCAAAGAAATGGCGCACCTAGCTAAACACGACGTTAATTCTCTTCTAGAGCTAGTAGATGTGCATACAGAACGATTTAGTGAACAAACTTTAGTGACTAAAGACAAAGCGATGGATTTGCTCCACGCCGTAGATGCAGAGGGAAATATGTACGTTGGCCTCGATGCCGCGTATCAAGCTTGGAGATTGGTAGGAAAAGGTTGGTTATACCGCCCACTGCGCTCGCCGCTTATCAAGCCTATCGCTGACAGGGCCTACTATTGGTTTGTCCGAAACCGCTACAGTATCTCCGCCAAATTGCTTGGCACTTCGGCTTGCAAAGATGGGCAATGTAAACGTTAAAGATGTGAAAAAGGGCTCCACCCGGAGCCCTTTTTTTGACGTGAAATATACTAACTCGGAAAGGTCGAGAATTGGTTAGGTACGGTATCCACTTAAAACATCACCGAGCTCAGAAGAAGCTCTAGATACCTCTTGAACGTCTTGGTTGTTCCTCTCGGCCACCATTTTGATTTCGTTTGCTTGAGTACGAACATCACTCAACTGCGTTGCAATATCGTTAGCCACTGCACTCTGCTCTTGCGCCGAGCCCGATATTTGGACACTCATCGAAATTAAAGAGCGCGCTGATTGTGCAATACGGTCAACATCAGAGCCAATTTCTGTGACCAATTCACTGCTTGATTGTGCTTGTTGTACGGTCTGCTCGGTAATTGTTGTGATACTTTGGCTTTCTGTCTGTAGCTTTTCAATCATTGCCTGAATTTCAACGGTCGCTTGTTGAGTGCGGCCTGCCAACGTTCTCACTTCGTCAGCAACAACAGCAAATCCGCGACCTTGTTCTCCCGCGCGAGCCGCCTCGATAGCAGCGTTAAGTGCCAGTAGGTTGGTCTGTTCAGAAATTGCATTGATTGTTGTAATCACTTCATTGATCTGAGTCGTGCCATCGTTCAAGCTTTCTACTGAAACAGACGTTTGCTCAATAAGTTGAGTAAGGTGCGCAATCTCTTGTACTGCTGATTCAACGCGGCGGTGACTGCTCTCAACATAATCTGCATCACTCTCAGTTTGCGCTGTTGCTTGGTTTGCAACTGTCGACACTTCTTGTGCTGAGGCTGTCATCTCTTCCATGGCTGTCGCTACAGAGTCTAGTGAAGCGTATTGCTGGTTGATTTGTGATTCGCTGTGCTTAAGCTCTTCACCAAAACTTTGTGAAATTGTTCCAAGCTTCTCTGAGTTGCCTTTGACCACATTCACTAAGGTCGCGAGTTTATCCATTGCTGCGTCTAACGCACATCCAATCGTACCAAACTCATCACGGCCAGCATGAAAACCAAGGCGTGACGTCAAATCGCCTTCCGCAATTTTTTGGGTCGTCGTGTAAAGAACCCAAAGTGCGCCCCCAATAAAAGTAGCCACCCAGTAGCTGAAGATGCCAAACGGAACTATCCATAGCAGGCTCAGCAAGAGTGTCTTAAGCGCAGCCGATTTAACTTGCGCATAATCGGATGTCAGATTGTTCGATAACTGTAGGTACTCACCCGATGCAGAACGTGCTGAAGCGACAGCAACACCGTCTTTAAAAGATGCATCATTTAACGTGCGGACTTGCTGCACATTGCTCACTCTTACGCCATTCGCATCCTGTGTTACTGCGGCTATACCCTCAATTTTCGCTTGGGTGATGGCAATAGCTTGATGCTCAAACTGCTTTATAGAGTCATTGTATCGTCCTACCGATACGGTTAGCAGCGCGGCTAGAAACAGGCCAAGAATGACCCACATCTTATCGTTGATTGACATTTTGATGAATAAGGCATCAATTTTTCGAAACTGAACTTCTTTCATAGTTTGTTTTTTCCTTCGGCTCCATCCGGATAAATAGACAAAATTCCGATGTACATTCATTTATTAATGATTCGAAACACGACTGTTATTTTGTATCGGCGTATTCAATCAAATATTTAGAGGAACAACACTATTTGTTATGAGTATTTTCAAACAATTACATAACTATGTGACTTAGATCTACAAAAAAGAGACATCAATTCAGTCACATAGTTAAGTCTTAGCAATTATTTTTGGTGCGAGCGGGATCATGCAGATCCTCTAACCATCAACTATAGTTTCAAGGTTAAGTACCTCTATGGTTGGAAGAATATGAGTAAATTTGACATCAGCAACATTGAATATCGTGGTGAAAGTAATGGCGTACATAGCTGGAGCTCACCACATGGGCAGCCCTACTACTGGCATCCGGACTGGTTACACATAGCAGAAGATGCAACAGGTTCACATCCGAAACAAAAGATTGAGATAGAAGAAGGTTTAAAGCCGACAAAGGAGCACGCAATCTCAGCAATATTGTCACACTTAAACAGCTGGGCTAGCGAAAAGTTATCTGAACACCCCGATATCGAAACAGAAGCTCACGAACAGGAATTCAACTTAAAAAAATAACGACGATATAAAGAGAACAACTAACCATAATCCAATAAAAAATATCCCGCTGCTCAGCGGGATATTTTTTTACTTTTTAATAAGCGGTTGTGACGAGAACTCAACGCCTTTCCAACCGGTAATCATGAAATTACGGATGTTTGCGTGGTCGGTGCCCTGAGGGTTTTCTAATACATCACTGCGATAGAATGCGCCGAAACACGCGAGAGTCTCTTCCACCGTGAACCCTTGATCTTGACCAAAGGCAAAAATCTTACAAGAGCCATTGTTTGTACCCGCTTCATTCACCGTATCACCATTCGTGAACTTAGACGGTGTGAAGTCATACAATGCGTCAATCACCGCCATTGTGTCAGTAAACTCGATAGTAGTTGGCTCACTTGTTAGTTGCTTAAGAAATTGATTTAATTCCACTTGATCATCCATTGAATTGAAAACTGAGTACTAGATACTGCAAAGTTTGTCATCCAGAGTCAAACCCATGATCTAAAATAGTTACAGTTCACTTTTGCTAGAGAGCCCGATGAGCGACCAATTCATCATTCAAGATGTATTTAAAAAACTAGAAGAACACTATGGCTATTTTGATTGGTGGCCAAGCCATAATCCTTTCGAAGTCATGGTGGGTGCGATTTTAGTGCAAAATACGAACTGGAAAAATGTTGACAAGGCACTTGGTAACTTGCCTCAGCCGCTCAACGCGGAAGCCATTGAATCCATCGACCAAGAACAGCTTGCTGCGCTTATCCGGCCTAGCGGCTATTACAACCAAAAAGCCATCAAGCTCAAAGCGCTACTCGCTTGGTTCAAACAATACGATTATGACGATTCTCGACTCATTCCTTTTTCAGTCGACGCCCTAAGAAAAGAGTTGCTTGAAATTAAGGGAGTTGGAAATGAAACTGCCGATGTCATTCTGACTTATTCATTGAATAAACCCTCTTTTGTGATTGATGCCTATGCACGCCGAATATTTGAACGCTATGGATTGGATGTTCCCAAAAGCTACGATCAATTTAGAATGCTTGCAGATAATGCAATGAAGCATGAAAAGCACAAGTATGACTACTTTCACGGTGTTCTGGTGGAGCATGGTCAGCAGTTTTGCAACAAGAAGCCAAAGTGCGACGGTTGCCCTTTGTCCGATAGATGCCGACGAATTGGTGTGTAAGAGAGGATATAGGGCTACCGCAACAAAAAATGCGATAGCCCATATAGGGTTTGATCAGTAACCTTTCCAAGGAACGAGTTTTTTCTCTAGATAACGCATAAACAAATCAAAAGCGTACGCAATCACGCCAATAATGATGATACCTGCGATAACAACATCGGTAACTAAGAACTCAGCGGCATTGAGCACCATGAAACCGATCCCTGCCTCAGCTGCCACCATTTCACTTGCCACTAAGGTTGTCCAACCAAAACCGATCCCTATTCTCAGACCTGTTAAAATCTCTGGCAACGCACTCTTTATAATGACGTGATAAAGCACCTGTGATTTTGTCGCTCCCATCGAGTAAGCCGCTTGAATTTGCTCACTACGTGCAGAAGTTACTCCCGCTCTCGCACTCAGCGCAATCGGCGCAAACATGGCAAGGTAAATCAGTGTTACTTTACTCGTTTCGTCAATACCCAACCAAATAATCACCAATGGTAGATAAGCGAGTGGTGGTAAAGGGCGATAGAACTCGATAAGAGGGTCAAATACACCACGCACCCAAACATTCGAACCAATGAGAATTCCGATTGGCACCGCAGTGACTACCGCTAAAAAGAACGCGCCAAATACTCGCCCTAAACTTGCGGCTAAGTGTTCGGTTAAAGAGACACCAGAGAAACCGTGAACAACTAGGTCACCAAATCTCTCGATGACTGCGCTTGGCGTAGGCAAAAATAGCGGTTTTACCCAACCCATCTCGGTCACTAGTGCCCACAGCGCAATGAAGAAGATACTTGCAATAACTGAGATAATTCTTGAATCACCCTGCCCTGGTTCCCCGTAGTAGTTTGCGGGTGTCAAAGTGCGGCGTTTAATACCTTGAATAAGCAGATAGAATGGTGGTGTTTTATGGACAACACTGTCTTGCTTCTCAGGACTCACCTTTTCGTCATTTGACGGCATGACTTCTTGAGGTTCAAATTCTTGCTCTTGTGCAATTACAGCTTGGTTCATTATGCTACCTCCGGTACTTCATCTTGGTGTATGATGGATAGGATTTTCTCTCGCATCTCGATGAAATCAGGCATGGACTTGACGGCTCGGGCGTCACGACACTCTAAGAATCGCTTATTGAAATCGAGTTCGAAGCTATGTGTAATTCTCCCGGGTCTTGGTGACATAACGATAAGTCGTGATGCCATAAATAACGCTTCTTCAACACTGTGGGTAATAAAGAACATCATTTTGTTGGTCGTTTGCCACGCATCCAGCAATAACTCTTGAAGTGTTTCTCGCGTTAATGCGTCCAATGCTCCCAGAGGTTCATCGAGCAGTAAGATACTTGGGTCGTTGGTCAGTGCTCGCGCAATACCGACACGTTGCTGCATACCTCCAGATAGTTGGTAGATTTTGTGTTGGTGAAAGTCTTCTAATCCAACCAGCTTCAAGTACTTGGCTGCTCTTTCCAAACGCTCTTGCTTATCCACGCCCTGTAGCTTTAAGCCAAAGGCCGTGTTTTCTATCACGTTTAGCCAAGGAAACAACGCATGCTTTTGAAACACTACACCACGATCAGCACTTGGCCCTGTAATTTCATCACCGATGTCTTTGCCCATTGCTACCCTAGGAAACCCCTCGATTTCAGAGTCCCCTAACGTTAAGTAACCTTCTGTCGGTGTAATAAAGCCCGCCATTAGATTAAGCAATGTGGTCTTTCCGCAACCTGAAGCCCCAAGCGCAACAACGAGATCACCTTGTGAGATTTCTAGATTCACACCTGACAGTGCACGAACGGGTTCCCCACCTTGACGGTCTTCATAGATTACAGAGACATCTTCAATTTTTAGTGTTTTTTCTGTCGACATACGTCACTTCCTTGTCTTGTTCTTGAGTTAACCTGCGAATCTACTGTGCTTGCAATGCTTCAGCGTAGCTAGGGTTAACGAACACACTGTAGTCAGGCTGCAGAGCAGAGATCTTTTTCTCCTTTAACAAGAACTCTGAAGTCGCTTGCAGTGCTTGTGTTGCACCGCCCTCGACACCACAACCGAGCCACTGACAAGACAGTTGTGTATCCACATCTAAGAACTCGTACAAGCTCATTGCTTCTACAACACCTTCTGCTTCTCCACCAGCAAGCTTCGCTACGGATACTGCCATTGGGTCTGTCGGAGAGAATGTCTCTTTGTTATCTCGATACTGTGCATCAACATCGGCAATAACAGAGATAAACTCCGTCACAAACGCTGAATTTTCGCTAGCAAACGTTTTGCTTGAAATCAGCCCATCGAATGTTGGCTTACCCCAAGCACTCAGCTGTTTAGAAGTAATTAGGACACTACCATCTTGTTTAATACTTCCCAGAGCCGGATCCCAAATGAATGCACCATCTATATCACCACGCTGCCACGCTGCCATTATTGCATTTGGCTGCATATTGATGAGTTTGACGTCTTTTTCTCCTAGCCCAAACTGTTCCAACGCAAAGAGCATATGAAAGTGAGTTGTCGAAACAAAAGGTACCGCGATACGTTTTCCTTTCAAGTCCGCCGGTGAGCTAATTCCACTACCATTTTTGACGACCAGAGCTTCAGCGTCAGCAATGTTTTCCATTACCCACACCAACTCCATATCAACACCGTTACTCGCAGCACTGGCGATTGGACTTGAACCCGCAACCGTCATATCAACAGCGCCGGCTGCCATTGCTGTAATCGCTCTCGCTCCTGAATCAAACTTACGCCACTTAATTTCGTAACCCGTTTTCTCTTCCACCATTTTCTGGTCAATCGCGTATTTCATCGGGTTAAACATTCCTTGATAACCGATAGTGACTTCTTTAGCTGCCAACACATTTGTCGAGCAAAGCAGTGTACTCAATACTGCTGCAGTGGTGGCTAACTTGTTTTTCAGTAACTTATTCATGCCTAAATCCTTTTATGATGAGAGACAGTACCAAATTAAGGTCTATAGGTCTTTTTAGGTAGTACCAGACTATTTCTTTATTGGTCCAGATCTGCACCAAACTGACGCACCAAGACAGTGCAATTAGATCCGTTTGGCTCACAAACGAAAACGCCCTGGCGGTGATTGCCAGGGCGTAAAAATGAGAGCGCTTAGTTGGCCATTATACTGTCGTACTCACGGGCTCTTCTACTTGCATATCAGCAAATACTTCACTCAACGTATCGATTAACTGATCGGCCTGCTCTACAGATAGAGTGAGAGGCGGGCTTAAACAAAGGGTATTGTTAAACCGCTCAAATGAGCGATTAGTACGACCAATAATCACGCCTCGCTGCATACATTTTGCGACAACTTCAGCCGCAACTTGCTCAGATACTGGTTGCTTTGATTCTTTATCTACAACCAACTCAATACCCAACAGAAGCCCTTTACCACGCACATCCCCAATCATTGGTGTGGTTGCCATCATTGCTTCGAGTTTTTTCTTGAGGTAGCTACCCACACTCGCAGCATTTGCTACTAGCCCCTCTTCTTCAATAATTCTGAAGTTTTCTAACGCCGCAGCAGGTCCGATGGTGCATGCACCAAACGTACTAATGTCTCTAAAGTAGTCAAAAGGATCATCTGGGTTTTCTTGAAATAGCTTGAAGACTTCTTCTGTGGTCACGGTGCAAGAAATAGCAGCGTAAGCAGACGCAACACCCTTGGCCATTGTCACGATGTCTGGCTTAAGGCCATACTGCTGATATCCAAACCACTCCCCTGTTCGACCCACACCGCACACCACTTCATCAACATGAATCAAAATATCGTACTTGTCACAAATACGTTGGACTTCTTGATAGTAGCCCTCCGGTGGAGTAATGACGCCTCCTCCTGCCGTAATGGGCTCAACAACAATTGCTCCCACTGTCTCTGGTCCTTCACGTAATATGACTTTTTCCAATTCTTGAGCCGATTTAAGACCATAATCCGCGGAATCATCGAACTGACTGCGATATTCACAACAGTGTGGAAACTCTACAAAACCTGGGGTAAACGGTCCGTACTGCTCTCTGCGTTGCTCTTGCCCCGTAGAGCTTAGACAACTAATCGTTGTGCCGTGATAATCTCTTTCACGATAAAGAATCTTGTACTTCTTGCCACCATACTTTTTGTGAGCGATTTGACGCACCATCTTATAGGCTTTTTCATTGGCCTCTGAACCAGAGTTTGAGAAGTAGACACGTTTCATTCCCGGCATTTTCTCAATCAGCTTGTTGGCAAACTCTGCCATGACAGGCGATCCCGCCGTTCCAGCAAAATAATTGAGTTTTAAGGCTTGCTGTTTAATCACTTCAGCCATCGATTCACGACCATAGCCAATGTTGACGCACCAGACACCGCCAGAACTGGCATCCAAATAGCGGTTTCCTTTGATATCCCAAACGTACTCACCTTTACCATGCGACATAATTAAAGGCGCTTTATCGACAAATCCAGCATGTTGGGTAATGTGATGCCAAACATGCTCTTTGTCCCAAGATTCCACTTCCTGTACGTTTTTAGGTTCTATTAATCTTGATTGTCCGTAATCCATAAGCCCTCCTGCTGTTTACAACAACAATAGGCAAAGCCACCGAGCAAGCTATAGAACCAGATGCAGTTATTTATGGGGACAGACTCTTTGTCGCGACCTTCCAACTCCTTTGTTAGCGGTTGGCACACTTGCTGCTTAATCACACATAAAAACAAAGGTTAAGGCTAGGTGATGAAAAGCGACTATTTGATGCATATTCAGTTTACGCCCGAGAGAAGTTTGCAAGAACAGATTCGAGAGCACTTGTTAGAAGCAATGAAAAAGGGCGTATTTCAAGACAAAGCCTTACCCTCTTGCCGTAAGCTGGCGTCAATGCTTAGGGTATCACGCAATACTGTTGTTTTAGTCTATGACAAACTGGTGGATGAAGGTTATTTAAAAGCACAAGAGCGAAGCGGGTATTACCCAAACATTGAGGCGCTTAATGACACGTTATCCACTCATATTGAGTCGGAGAAAGCCTCAACAATGGGTAATTATGGTGCAAAACCTGCCCATTTTTGGTCCAAAAGGATCAATGATAAGCTCAGTCACCAACGAAACATCACCAAAGCAAAGAACTGGCAAGACTATCCCTATCCATTTCTTTTTGGACAGCCAGACCACTCACTTTTTCCTCTAAACCACTGGCGAGAATGCTGTCGACTTTCTCAACGCGCGGGTGTGGTAAAAGACTGGATATCAGACTCCATTGATAGTGACGACCCTGCACTCATCAAACAATTACAGACCAACGTGCTCACTAAGCGAGGTATTCAAGTACAAAGTGAGCAAATTCTAATCACCATCGGCACGCAAAATTCGTTATTTATTCTCGCACAGCTGCTAGGCGGCTCAGGTACGACATTGGGCGTTGAGGAGCCTGGCTACCCTGATGTTAGAAACATATTTGCCTCTCAAGACACCAATATTGTTCCCTTGTCCATTGACCCACAAGGCGTCGAGATTTCAGATAATCTGCAAAAGTGCGACTATGTCTATGTCACCCCAAGCCATCAAGTCCCATCGAACGTCACGATGTCTATGGATAGAAGACGAGCATTATTAGCAGCTGCTGAAAAGTATGACTTTGTCATCATTGAAGACGATTATGAGAGTGAAGTGAATGTATTACACCAAGCTAGCCCATCTTTAAAAAGCTTGGATACCAATGGACGGGTCATTTATATAGGCAGTTTATCAAAATCGCTTTCACCAGGATTACGGCTCGGCTACATGGTGGCGGAAGTCCCCCTTATCACTGCAGCCCGGGGACTCAGACGCCTGATGTATCGTCACCCACCAGCGAATAACCAACGCACCTGTGCGCTGTTTATTTCACTTGGGCATTACGACACTTACCTCAGAAAACTGAAGAACTGCTATCAAGAACGGTGGTCCGCAATGAGAGAAGCCTTAGAAAAACATCTACCCGAGTGTATGACAACCGAAACGATGGGCGGAAGCGCCTTTTGGCTAAAACTACCGGCACATATTGATTGTGAGTATTTTTCACAGCAAGCCAAGCAAATTGGCGTACTTGTTGAGCCTGGCACTGTGCATTTTGCACGTTTTAATTTGGATAGCCGTCGATATGTCAGGCTCGGGTTCTCTGCGATCGATATCGATAAGATAGAGCCCGGTATTAGAAAACTATCTACGCTTCTTTAATATTGTGCCAACCCATACTGGGTTGGCTCTTTTCGCTCTTTCGTTGTACTTGTCACCATAAATAACGCTAACTGGTACTAACTCTATCTATTACTCCAACGTACATTGGCCTCATACACTCAATCAAAGCCAATGTTGGAGGCTGACATGACTGAATTATTCATTGCCTTCTCGCTGTTACTGGCTGGCTTTGTTCGCGGTTATACTGGGTTTGGCTTTTCAGCGATTGTGATTCTGGTTTTATCCGCTTTCTACCCAGTGGCAGAGATGGTGCCCGCAGTACTGCTTCTTGACCTTATTATTTCTGTACCGCTCGTCGTTCAAAGCTGGAATAGAACCGACTTTACCCTACTCTCTCCAATATTATGGGCAACAATAGCAGGTGTTCCATTTGGCTATGTGATGTTGATATATCTTCCCGATCAACTACTGAAAGTCATCGTACCGGCCACCATCTTATCGCTCGCGTTAATCAATAACACTCGATCTCGTGTGCTGACCCAGCTTTCACGCTCACCACTGCTATGTGGTTTTATGTCAGGTTGGACAACCAGTGCTGTTTCCGCCGGCGGAGCACCGATGGTTATCTATATGCGCTACAGTAACTACTCCATCCAACAACAACGTGACAGTTTAATTAGTTACTTTTTCATTACTTCCTGTTTTGTTGTCGGTATCAGCTATGTACTGAACAAACAGTGGTACCTCATGCCAGAGTACCCTATTGGGTACCCCGTTATTGCAATTCTCGGATTGTTAACAGGCAAGTTAGCCTTCCACAAAAAAAACATCCAAGCGATTCACCAAGGCGCGTTCTATCTCATGCTCAGCTTATCAGGCATCACATTAAGCTTCGCCTTATGGGCACTCTAGTGAAAAGGATAATCAAAAGGAAATCGATTATGAGTCATCAAAAGTTACCAACCGTTTTTATTACTGGCGCCACATCAGGTTTCGGCCAAGCAGCAGCGAGAAAATTTGGTCAAGCGGGATACCAATTGGTTTTGACTGGTCGTCGCATAGAAAGGCTCAACGCTTTAGCTGATGAACTCAGCCCACGCTGTGAGGTTCATGTAGCGCAATTAGATGTCAGAGATGCAACACAAGTCAGCAATGTCGTAGATATACTACCGGAGCAGTTTCAAAACGTCGAAGTGTTGGTGAACAATGCAGGTCTAGCTTTAGGTGCAAGCCCCGCAGACCAAGCCTCTTTGGATGACTGGCATACAATGATTGACACCAATGTGACTGGGCTAGTTAATGTCACACACGCATTGATTCCACTGTTGTTGGCTCAACCTAAAGCTAGCATCATCAACCTAGCGAGTATCGCTTCCAACTGGTGCTATCCAGGCGCTCATGTATACGGCGCGAGTAAAGCCTTTGTCGCTCAATTCTCACGCAACTTACGCTCAGATTTTGCAGGAACTGGCGTGCGCGTTACCAGCTTAGAGCCTGGGCTTTCAGAGAGTGAGTTTAGCCTTGTACGCTTTAACGGTGACCAAGATAAGTACAACCAGATCTACGACAACACCAACCCATTGCAGCCTGAAGATATCGCAGACATCATGTTTTGGATCGCGGAGCAGCCAAGTCATATCAATATCAACAGCTTAGAAGTCATGCCAACGAGCCAAGCATGGGACAACTTTAAAGTCGTTAAACGTAAATAGAAACACTGTCGTATTTATATCAAGTGAAATACAAAAGGCTCCAACAGGAGCCCTTTGTATCTAAAAAGATGCAGTATCAGTTAGTCTCTCAGATAAATAACCCAATACCAGATGCCAACAAAGAGCCCACCGCCAATGATGTTGCCTAACGTAACTGGAATTAGGTTGTTCATAATAAAGTTGCTCACTGTCAAATCTGCAAAATCCGCGATATTAGCTCCCGACATTAGCCAAAATGCTTCAGGTGCAAAGGTCTTAATAGCAATCGCCATTGGCACTTGGAACATATTGGCAATGCAGTGTTCAAACCCAGCAGAGACAAACATCGCGACAGGAAGAATCATTACCGCAATCTTATCTGTCAGCGTGCGTCCACTAAACGTCATCCATACGGCTACACAGACAAGGACATTACACATAATCCCCAGCGCAACCGCTTGGAAAAAATTATGATGTAATTTATGTTGGGCAATCGCCATTGTATTCAGGCCTACAGCACCATTGTCGAGCATGAACTGCTGAGTCATAAGCATACAACCCACTAAAGAAATAGCTCCGACTAAGTTGCCTAGATACACTATGCCCCAGTTTCTTAGAAGCGTAGTCCATCGGATTTTACCACTTGCGCGAGCAACCAGAGTTAACACCGAACTTGTGAATAGTTCACCGCCTGTCACCACGACAAGAATCAAGCCCAAGCTAAACGCTAAACCGCCAATAAGACGCATTAAACCCCAAGGCATGTCACCGGCCCCAGTAGTCACCGTCGTATAAAAAACAAACGCTATACCAATGTGTAGACCTGCTGAAATCGCAAGTAAAAAAGATTTAACCGGATCTTTAGTTGCTTTGCCAACCCCAACTTCAGCCGCACGTTCTGCCGCTTGAGGTGGTAAAAGAGAGTCAAATTGATTGAAATCCATCGCCATAGTTACAATTGCTAACAATTAAGAAGTGGTCGAATTTTGCGCCTATTTTTTGGCGTTAGCAAGCACTAAATATTGTCACTTTCGAGGTGATTTTAACGTATTACAACAAATCTATGTTTTTTTAGTATCAAAACCGTCATAGGGTACTGATTAATAGCAATATACTGTCACCTGTACGCTGAATTTATTTGGTAGTTTCTCATTGAAATTAACTATTTTTCTTTTAAATTTATACAGTTAAAAGCTGATTGGTAATGATATTGGATTGACAAAGTTTTTTAAGGCAAATCTGACAAGTGTTGCCTCTCAACGGGCTTTAAAAAGGATATATCACTCGCCCTCCTCAGCCCCTACACAGGAGTAAACTTACAGTAACCGTCCAGAAATATTTCATTAACTCGCCCTAAAATTGGCTATCTCGACAAACCACTCGTCACAGATACTTAATGATATATCTCATTTACCACGCTTATACTTCTCGCCCACGAATCCCAATACCTATGAATGACTCCATGTTTTCTCTATTTAAAAAGCCCCAGCAAGCAGACTATGAGCCCACAGAAAATGATTTAATTGTCTCTACGTTAAAACAAACAACTGGATGGGCACAGCTTTCTCCTGATGGGTACTTTCTTGATGCTAACCACATTTTTCTCAATTCTTTTGGCTATCAATTAGACGAACTCATCAGTAAGCACTATTCCCATATCCTATGTATGTCCGAAAAGAAGTTAGATCAACTTTGGCGTGCCTTAGAGACAGAAATGTTTACCGGGGGCAACTTTGAATGTAAAAACGCCCATGGTGAACGCGTCGTATTGGGTGCAACTATATCCATAATTAAACATGCCGACGATTCGGTACATTCGGTATTGATTAATTGCTTAGACATAACTCAATTTACAATTGAGCAAGAACTCGCGAGTCACAAGTTGCAAGCCGTAGATCTCACCCTATGCCGAGGCGAATTTGATACCGATGGCTCTCTCACCGCTTGCAATGACAAACTAGCCTCTATGCTTAACGTATCTACACATAGAATTTCTCAAGCCAACTTCAGTCTATACTTCGAGAATGAGCAAGCAGTTGAAATGCAGAACTTTTGGCAAGATCTACGTAACGGGTTATATAAGCAAGGACGTTATAGACTGGAGAGCCCATTAACCCCTCATTACTATATCGAAGCGACATTTAGCCCGATCAAAAACCAGCAAGGAGAAGTCATCGGCACCACACTCTTTGCCACAGACATCTCTGAACAAGTATTAAATGACAAACAGATTTACGACGCTGCAACTGTTGCATTAGATACGTCTATCTCCACGGCTTCTATTACCAAACAGAGCTTTGTTGAGCTCGAAACAAGTTCTAATCTTGCCGAGAATGTATCCGACAACCTAGAGAAGATATCTGAGCTTGTCGAATGTCTTAACGAACAATCAGAAAGTATTCAATCTATCGTCAAAATGATCAATGACGTCGCCGATCAGACCAACCTTTTAGCGCTAAATGCGGCTATTGAAGCAGCGCGCGCTGGTAATGCAGGCAGAGGGTTTGCTGTCGTTGCCGATGAAGTACGTGCTTTAGCGAAAAAGACAACAGAGTCGACAACAAGCATACAAAGTGTTGTATCAAGTAATAAACAGTTGACTGACTCTGTTACTCAGCTAATTGGCGATACGTCTGAAACAGCAAAAGACTCTGCACAGAAGGTAAACCTAGTAGCTACTTTAATGAACGAAATTGAGAAAAGCGCTGAAGCGGTCACGCACAGTATTAGCAGCCTTCAAGCCGCTTCTGATCACTGATTAACTACTTCTATCGTCCACTATAAAGAAACAAAGGGCCTCATTTGAGGCCCTTTGTTTTCAATTTCTTTATGCGATTACTTCTTTGAACGGAAGAAATCGACCAAAGAATTTGAGCTCTGTTTCTTTGAGTCTTGAAAAGCCCCAAAAAGATCATCCTCGCGCCCTGCAGCACTAAGGCCACCATGAACAACAGCAAAGAAGAGGAAGAACACCGCACCTAGCATGGCCAATAACGCCAAAATGTCGAGTTTCACCAACACTAGACACACGATACAACCGACAATCGAAACTAATGTAATTTTTTTGCTTTTCATAACTGAGCCTTATACTCACTTAAGTGCATAAAATTATACTGTATTACAAGTTACACATACTTTGAGCTAGGTCATGTTTAGCGTGAACACGGTGCCGTAGTTTCATACAGCCTTGACTAGCACTCTAGTTTCTATCTTCTATGCTAAATGTAGTAAATGCAGCATGGGTAATGGCAATGAAAACGACTTTAGCAGCTCTATTAGTCACTCTTATGACATCGGGTACCACTATTGCGTCTGACGAAGCGCCCTCAGACAAAGTAAATTCGCTTGTTGACTACAACTGGAAGAACCGTATTTTCTTGATTCAAGAGCCTGCATCTAGTGCCAAAGTCATACAAGCACTAACAGATGATAGTAAAGCCGTAAATGAAAGGGATGTGATTTGGTTTGTCGTTGGTAAAGACTCGATTGCGTCCAACCAAGCGGGTCCACTCTCAGACTCATTAAAGAGCCAAGTTAAAAGCTCTTTTACGAACCGAAGTCGCCAAACCATATTAATCGGCAAAGATGGTGGTATTAAATCTAGAACCGATGAATTCGATTTAGATCAGCTTTATAAGCAAATCGATGCCATGCCGATGAGAAAACGGGAAATTGAAAAAGAGAGACGCCATTAGATAAGCTTGCGCCCCATGACGGATCTTGGGGCGCTCTAAGGTGTTATTTTCTAAGAGAATTCAATTTCGCCTGGGCAATACCAAATACCGTATCAATCGGGTAACTTCCCATCTCAGAAGCTTCACCAGCCTCTTTCCCGGTGAAGATCTTAATCGCTTCGGTCACATGTTCAATGGCCCAAATATGGAACTCTCCTTTCTCTACCGCTTTAACAACATCAGGCCTTAGCATCAAGTTGTGAACATTTGAGCGAGGGATAATAACCCCTTGCTCTGGTGTTCTGCCTTTAATGCCACAAACATCGAAGAAACCTTCAATTTTCTCGTTTACACCGCCAATCGGCTGAGACTCTCCAAATTGGTTCATGGAACCCGTTATTGCAATATCTTGCCTGACTGGTTGACGCGAGAACGCTGAAACCACGGCACAGAATTCCGCCATACTTGCACTATCACCATCGACGCCACCGTAGGATTGCTCAAACGTAATAGTTGTCGTCAGTGGCACTTTAGCCGTTTTACCAAAAACCGATGACATGTAAGCCGACAAGATCATGACACCTTTCGAGTGAATACTGCCACCTAAGTCAACGCTTCGCTCAATATCAATCACTTCTCCTTCACCGTAACTGGTCGTGGCTGTGATTCGATTAGGCGCTCCAAACATATGGTCGGAGGTGGACAAGACGGAAAGTGCATTGACCTGCCCAACCGCTTCACCGTCAGTTTTAATCAAGGTTGTTCCATTGATAAAGCTTTCCATCACATTCTGTTGAAGGCGATTCACCCGCAACTCTTGGTTATTCAGTGCTTCTTCAACGTGACTAGAGCGAATCATGTTGGAATTGGCTTGTCGCGCTACGTAATTTGACTCTCTTAGCAAGTTAGCAATCTTAGCTGAATGGAGAGAGAGCTTAGTTTGATCTCCAGCCATACGTGAACTGTACTCGACGATACGCCCTATTGCCTTTCTGTCACAGTGTAACATCTTGTTGTCATGAACGATGCTTGAGATAAACCTTGCGTAGTGCAATTCAGAAGAGTCATTGCGAGGCATCTCATCTTCAAAGTCTGCTGTCACACGGAACAGCTCACTAAACTCCGGATCATAATGTTGCAGCAGTTGATAGGTTCGGTAGTCACCAAATAGAATGATTTTAACATCAAGTGGGATTGGCTCCGGGTCAAGTGAGACAGCACCCGTCAATGTCACCTCTTTTTCTAGCGAAGTCAGGCTTAACTGACGTGAACGCAGCGCTCTCTTCAAACCATCCCATACATAAGGTTGTTCCAATACCTTTTGTGCATCGATTAACAACACTCCGCCATTGGCTTTGTGGAGACTACCTGCTCGAATTAGCGAGAAGTCAGTGAATACCGTTCCTTTGAACGTCGCGGTTTCTGTGTAACCAAACAAACGGTGATAGTTTGGGTTTTCTTCAACCACGATAGGGAACTCACATCCTTCACGGCTTACCAGAACGTTAACTTTATATCTTCTTGGTAGTTTCTTATCCAGCGACGCTGTCGCTATTTCACCTTGCTCGTTGGTTTCCTCTAGGAATATCTCTGCGTTTTCAACAATGTCTTTTTGTAGAGCGGTTAGGAATGTCTTAATTTCGCTATAGTCTGCATAGTCGACTTTCAACTGCTTGATAAAGTGTGCAATGACATCAAGGGTCACTTCATCATTGAGTTTCTTAATTTTATCGCTGTAGTTTTCTTCCCAGTCAGTCAGCTGGCGAACCATATCACGCAGCGTCACTTCGAGCTCATCAATGCTCGTTCCAAACTCCTCTTGCTCTTTAAGTGACAACGCATCGAATGTCTCTTCGGTATGAAGCTCTTCACCATCCATCGCAATGAACTGGTAATCACCCTGCTGAGTTAACGTCAGGCTAATTCCCTTCTCTTTTGCCGCTTTGCTTATCTTTTCTAGTTCCAATTGTTGCTTTTGCGCTAGTTGGTTTTTAAGACGCTCAGCACGCGATATATACATCTCATTGTCGAAAGCCAGTGGCATCGCTTTGACCAGTTTGGTCATCAAGATTTCGATGTCTTGTCTGAAGCGCTGTCCAACGCCACATGGAAGCTTCAATACTTTAGGGATACGCACATCATCGAAATTTGCCACGTAACACCAGTCAAACAAGGTACTGCTGTCATATTGATGGCGATTGAGGTATCGCAAAATCATCGTACGCTTACCGAGGCCGTTATGGCCTATTGCGTAGATGTTGTAACCCTTCTCTTTGATGTTCATTGCAAATTCAACCGCTTTCTGGGCTCGCTCTTGTCCGACAATCTCATCAAGCGGTGCCAGTTCTTTGGTCGATTTGCATGGCAGTTGTTCTAATTGTGCCGTGTTATATAAATGCTCGGCTTTTAATTGCTGTATTGCCATTGTTCTCTCCTCTTTGGTATGCGTGGCATACCTAAACAATCCTTGGTTTTTATACCTGGTTATAGTTTAGTTTGAAAAGAGTTAAATTTTAGTGACTTAGCGCGTATTTGGTGTTGAGTGGTGGAAATGTGAACGATTGAGGGCTGATTTTGTTTTAAGTCCTTGGGCAGCATAAGGTATAGGAGCTAATATAAATACGGCACTTTCCCCATCATGTGTCATCCTGAGCTTTACTCAGGATCTACTCAACGCGCGAGCTAAAACCAAAGTGATAATCTTGACTAGATACTGAGACCAGCTCAGCATGACGGTGTTGTTAGGTTAGGCAAATAGAAAGAAAGGTGAAAGGTGAAAGGTGAAAGGTGAAAGGTGAAAGGTGAAAGGTGAAAGGTGAAAGGTGAAAGGTGAAAGGTGAAAAAGACTACTATGTTTTGAAAACTGCGGAAAGACGTAATCGACTTAGTTAGAGTAACGAACCTACCCCACCGCCGGTCATCCTGAGCTTGGCTCAGGATCTACTCAAAGCGCACGCTATAGCCAACGTGATAATATTAGCTAGATACGGAGACGGGCTCAGCATGACAGTGTTGTTGGGCTTGAGACTTTTAAAATGTTCGGAACGTTTCAATATTCGCTAATCTGAAAGTCAAACAAAAACGCCAATTCAATTTACAATGTAAATCAAACTGGCGATATCTTTCAACCTGCGGCTGATTAAACCGTCTCACGCTCCACGTAACGCACTGGAACCATCAGCTTAACCAAGCTCATATCTTTATCTTGGATTTGATTGACGATGATTTTAACTGACTCTCTGGCAAGCCTTGCGAAGTCTTGGCTGAATGTACTTAGTTGGTAGCTAATCCACTTAGCTTGTGGAATATCATCAAAACCAATGATCTTGAGATCTTGTGGCACTGCCAAATTAAACTCATGTCTCGCGACGTCCATCAAAGCCATGGCTAGGTTGTCAGTTGCGCAGAAAATCGCTTCTGGTCTTTCAGAATGAGAGAGTAGCTCTCTGATTGCCTCGACTGACTCTTGATAATCGTAGTTTGCTTCAACGACTTTCGCCTCTCGCCCTGTGAGTGCTTCGAACTCGGTACAAAAACCGGTTTGACGTTCACCGTTGGTAAATGTCGGAACTTCACCAGTTAAGTAGACCGCGGATTTCACACCAGCATCGTGAAACACTTCAGCTGCTTTTTGGCCGGCCGAGTAGTTGTCACTCACTACATAACTACTCTTGGTTCCTTCCACTACACGCGCGTACTGAACGATAGGGATGTTTAACTCAGCACATTCCTCATAGAGAGCAGTATTCATCGTTGCAGACGCTGCAATCACCGCGTCAACACGATACTGGAAAATGTTTGGAATCGTGTGAGTATCTTTTGCATCCATCTGCCAAGGAATCAACACGGCTGAATAGCCCTGCTTCTGTAACTCAGAACTGATTAGCTGAAGCGTTTTCATGTGGATTGGGTAATCCGCATCGGGGAAAACGAGACCAATCAGTTTCGATTCATTAGTAGTAAGACTGCGTGCAAACGCGTTAGGACGATAATTTAACGCCTTAGCCGCCTCATACACTTTCTGTTTGGTTTTTTCTGCAACCGAACTTCCTGGTACAAAAACACGCGATACCGTGGACTGCGAAACGCCTGCAAGTTTCGCTACATCTTTAGAAGTTACGGGTAATTTATGATCACTCATTTTTCTTATTTTAGCCATCTAACACCCGAGAATAATAACACATTTAGTTACGTATTCATAAATGAAAAAAGCCTTATCCCATACGGAATAAGGCTTTACTTACGTTCCCCAAACGCACTTGGGTACTACCCAAGTGCTTTTCCCGAATTATGGGGAGCGATAAACTTAGAAGTAGTAACGAATACCCGCAGCGAACTGGTCTTCGCGGTTTTCGAATTTACCAGCTACTTCTTTATCCTTACCTAGATCAAACTGGTACTCAGTCCAAACAAGGAATTTGTTCTTCTGGAAGTGGTATTCAACACCCGGTACGATCAGCTGACGCTCGTAGCCGTTTGTTTCATTGTTACGATCTTCCATGTAGTTGTAGATGAACGTTGGACGTAGGCCATTTTCGAAGTGGTAGTATGTGTAGATTTCACCACCAAGCGTGTCCATCATAACGTCTTCACCACCTTGAGACACTGCTTCCCAGTTTTCACCAACGTGGAATGTTGCACCTGCGTAGAAACCACCGTTAGTGTAGTTCGCGCCCAATAGCATAATACGCATGTGGTCGCCATTGTTAACACCTGCTACAGGGCCATCAATATCAGAAATTTCGTTTTGTAGGTAAGAAGCACCTAGAGTAACGCCTTCAATGCCTTTGTAAGTAATCGAAGCGCTAATACCGTTTTTAAGAGTTACTTCAGCGTTAGAAGCGAGAGCGACGTCTTCACGTGTCGTTTGGTAAGTCAAACCGTAGCTGATGTCGTCATTGATGCTGTTACGGTAAGTAATAGAGTTTTCAGCACGACCTGCACCTGATGCGATACCCCAGTCAGCTAGGTTATATACACCTGAGCCACGAGTACCGAACACACGACCAAGGTCAGTGTACCAAGCTACGTCGTAAAAAGTTGACCACTGCTTAGTACCCGCAGCGATTTTACCGTATTTGTCGTGTTCTACACCTGCGTACAGAAGACGATCGTAAATGTTGTTGCCGTTAGCGCCAGAGTTGTAGCCCCATTCAGCGTGGCCGAAACCTGTCCAGCCATTGTCTAGGCCCATTACGCCTTTTAGGCCGAAACGTGAACTACCACTGTTCCACTCACCGTTGTGATCTTCACCTTTGTCTTGGTAACGAACGTCGAAACGACCGTCCATCGTTAGGCTATCACCTGCCTCGTTTACCCAGGTGTGTGCTGCTAAAGCTGAACCAGAAGTCAGAGTAGCTAAGATCACTGCAGAAAGAGTCGATTTTTTCATTTTGATTCTCGTTATTTTCAGGCGTAAAAAGCTACCGTGCAGTTTTGCCCGTTATAAAAATAATCATTTGGAGTGTACCCCTTCCGTGAGGTACTTGTTGAGAGCCCGCCAGAGCCGAGAGGGGTCTCTGGCGGATTTGACTATGGTTGTTACAGTGCCAGTGTCATGCGATTGGCACTGCGACTAAGTCTTAGTAAGAAGGGTTAAGGATTGTTGAAGTGCGGTCAAACACGTCAAGGCCTTGCTGCTTCAACCAGTATGGTAGGTCGATCAGTACCCAGTTCTCAGATAGCTTGTCGCCGTCACGATAGTAAACGTCTACTACTTGCATGTCAGCGCGAACTTCACCGCCAGGTAGACCTAGGAAACCACCGATTGGCGTGTTAGATAGGTTTGGCCAGCCGAAGAAACAAGAGAAGCTACCTTCAGCGAAACGACAAACGTGGCCGTTAAACTTCTTGTCTTTTAGGTTGTTACGGAACGGCAGCTGGTGCTGCTGTTGGTAACGTGGGATAGTGTATGAAGCACCGATACCACATGGGCCGTACCAGATCATGTCTTCAGACCAGCTCTTAGCTAGTACTTCTGGTGGGCAACCCATTGCGCCGCTGTCGTTAAGAGCAGATAGGTCAGCAACCATCTTGTTCACTAGATCTAGAGTAGCTTGACCTTCTTCAGGAGCTGCATCTTCGAACAATAGACCATCATGGTTACGTGGACCAGGGTAAGTGAAGTGACGACCTGTTGATGGTGGTAGTGGGTAACAACCCGCTTGATCCATCATACCTAGTAGGTCAACGAATAGACCTGTCTTAGTGATCTTGCCGTTTTCAACACAGTTGAATTCAGCGTAACGAAGGTTCATGATTTTGCCAGTTGGGCGCATGCCTAGGTATTCTGCGTCGAATAGACCCATGAAATGACCCATGCTCATTACCCAGATTTCACCTTCAGTTACTTCGTTTTCACCGCCGATAAATACATCTTGACGACGCTGCATGCGTGTCATTGACTTCATTAGAGGAGCCCAGAATACTTCTGCTGCTGCTTCTGCACCTTCTTGCTCACGGAATGGGTAAACACCGCGGAATAGGTAGTCTTCTGAAGTGTGTGCTTTTAGTACTTCTGCAACGTTTTCGTGTGTTGCGTTTTCCATTGCATCGAAGTATTCACGTACGATGCGTTTAGCTTCCTGATATTTAGACATAATTATCTCTCTATTTAGTCGTCGAGACCAAGTGTTTGGAACAGGACTCGATTAGTTTTTTGTTTGTCGATGGCTTGAATAAACTTTGAAAAGTTAATGCGCTCAAACCATCGATTTTCAAATTCTATTTCTGTAATAGCTTAATTAAGCGGTTGCAGTTTTCTTCTCTTTGTGGAAAACGCCGCCTTTTAGAGTCTCTGGCAGTGTTAGCCACAGAAGACCTGCGATGATCCATACGATTGGAGAACCCCACATTGCAGTTTGTAGATCAGTACGCTCTTGGATAAAGATAAGTACCATTGGAGCCCACATACCGATAATACGACCACCGTGGAACAGTGCTGCACCGTAGCTACGTAGGTGTGCTGGGAATAGCTCTGAGAAGTAACCACCCCAAACTGCAGAAGAAGACAGGCCGAAGTTGTAAATCAGGCCAAGGATAGCAAGCATGTTAAGGCCACCAATCACCATGTCACCAGGAGCAACAAAGAAGATAGAAACCATGATACCTGCAAGGATGAAACCGAATGCGTTTACTTTACGACCGAATTTATCTGCCGCCCAACCCCAGAACCAAGCACCGAATAGTGAACCGAATGCTGAGATAGAGAAGATTAGACCGATTGTAGCGCCGTCGAACATACGAATTTCACGTAGGTACGTTGTTACGAAACCGCCAAAGAATTGGAAACCGTAAAAGTTAAGGCCTGACAATAGCAAACAAGTAATTGTGATTGTGCGGTAAGGCTTGCTTAGCATTTCGCCCCAAGAACCTTTCTTCGCTTCAACTTCACCGTTGTTACCGTCTTTTGCTTGGTTTTGCTCTTCTTCACCGTAAGCGATAACTTTCTTGTCGCTTGGTAGAACAAAAATCATTGCTGCAGCGGCAACTAGAGGCGGAACACCACCAACCCACATTAGGCTTTCCCATGGCGCATCAATGCTTGTAATGAATGCTGCATACGCACCCATTGCAACTAGAGCAACAGAGAACATGGAAGATGCAAACGCTGTCAATTTACCACGTACTGTTGGTGTAAATAGACCGATCATCAGACTTACTGCAACTGTGAAGTAACCACCTAGTGAAACACCAATGATGAAACGCATTGCAGCCCATGTTGCGTAGTCGGTGAACATCATGTTGATGATAGTTGCACCACCGTTCAGTGCTGTAATGGTAATTAGTGTGTTCTTTTTACCAAATTTGGTAGCGAACCAAGCACAGCTCAATGCACCAATGAGTGCACCTACTGATTGCCAAGTGTAGAACTGGGCAGTGTCAGAAAGGCTGATGCCATCGTATGCTTCAACAATGTATGGGCGTACGTAGTCAATGATTACAAAGTTATAACAATAGAAAAAGTAGCCAACTAGAATTGCTAAGTAAGCGGCTACCCTTTGAATCATAGGAACTTCGCTCATGTGTTTTTTGGCAGTCATGACCGATAAACCTCTATTTATCTGATAGTTAGTTATATTTAATAGAACACTACTTAGTAAGTAGTCTTTTGAGTAGTGCCCTCTGCTTCGGGACGAATAATAAATTCTTTTAGCACATAAAAACCGTGATCGAAGTCAATTTCACAATGAATACGCACCCAAAAAGCATGGTTTTAGTGTTTTTTGGTGATCTACATCACACAAATGTCGAGTTTAGGCTAAGATCATAGAGAATTCGCATTCAAATTTGATTATCATCACAACAAACAGGGAAGATAATACATAATTAGAACGTTAGGGATTAACATTTAAACACTGAATTTTCATTCTAAAACGAGAAACCCAGTCAAATGGTTACGTATTCAAGCATGCTAGTGGTTGCCCTGTATCTCGCTGTCACTATTGTTATTAGTTATCTAGTCAACGTTCGACATAAGAACGGTGGTGATTACTCGACAGGTGGTCAACAATTTGGTTGGTTTACCGCGGGTGTTTCAATCTTAGCAACCTACATTAGTGCAATGACCTTTGTTGGTATGCCCGGTTGGGTATACAGTTCAGGCATGGAAGCAATGAGCATCCATCTGAACTACCCTATCGTGATTTTCTTTGCCACGATTTTTTTTGTTCCTGTGTTTTACAAACTAGGCCTAACATCCATCTATGAATACCTTGAGCTACGCTTTGGTGTTGTCGCTCGAACGATCAACTCTCTGGTATTCATTTTGGTTCAATGTATTTCGTCCGGTGTGATTTTGTATGCTATTGCATTGATACTGGTACAAGTACTCCCAGTATCGATAGCGGAAGCGATTATCTGTATCAGTATTTTTACCGCCATCTATACGTATGCGGGTGGTATTTCGACCGTTATCTGGACTGACATGTTGCAATCTGCGGTCCTTGTCATCGGTACAATTTGTATCATCGCGATTCTAGTTTTCAACATTTCTAGTGGCGATTATGCAACGCCATCGCCGGACTTATTGAACATTGTTAACAGCTCGTTTGATTTGGGTATCGACACGACTATTTGGGCGGGTGTATTCGCGGTGACCTTCTTACACTTGAGTGTTTATGGAACTAACCAACTGATTATCCAGCGTACGCTCGCGACACGCTCAGTTGACCACGCTAAAAAATCTATGCTGCTTTGCGGTTACGGTGCCTTCTTTATCTATCTGATTTTTGCTGTACTTGGCGTGTTGTTGTCGATCTATTACCAAGGCCACCCATTTGAGAACAGCAATGAAGTGATTCTAGACTTTGTCTTCAATCATACCAATCCGATCGTTATCGGTTTGATTATTTCAGCACTCGCAGCTGCTGCCATGTCGACACTAGATTCTACTTATAACTCAATGGCAACGGTTGCAACGTTCGATATCTATAAGCGTTTCATCAATAAAGATGGTACGGGCAAACACTACGAATCCGTTGCACGTAAACTCAGCTTAATCGCGGCAGCATCTGTGGTGCTCCCAGCCCTATTTGCGATATCGAACGAATCCGTACTCAAGACTATCGCAAGCTTGACCTCGATTTTTGTTGGTATCCGCTTGGGTTCATTTGTTCTCGGCTTGTTTTTCGATAAAGCGAACGAAAAAGGGGTTATCGCCGGCAGTATTATCAGCATCATCGCGGTATTTGCAGCACAAAGCAGTGCTATTTCATGGCCGTGGTTTGCTCCGATTGGTACTGCTGTATTTCTCGTTTTTGGTGTCTTAGCAAGTGCTAAATGGGGTGAAAACTCCAAAGCGAATGAGCGCTTTATTCACTCACAAAAAGATTTAATCACAAGACCAAGCATGAGCCAGTACGGCCTGCTTGTGTTTGCAGTAATTTCTATTGCTGCATGTTTCGTTATTCCTAAATGGCTGCTTGCAGCTTTTGCCTAAACTCACCGTTCAGGCTTATGTCGTAAAGGTTTATTTATATGCTGTCTATCTTTGATATCTACAAAATCGGTGTTGGTCCTTCTAGCTCACACACTAATGGTCCAATGATCGCGGGTTACAACTTCACTCAACTTCTTGGTGATAACGTTGCTAAAGTAACCCGAGTACAGGTAGATCTGTACGGTTCTCTGTCACTGACTGGTATTGGTCACCACACGGATCGCGCTACAATCCTTGGTCTACTAGGTAACCGCCCAGACACCATTCATATCACGTCAGCAAACCTAGCGATGCGTCATGCTATCGACAACGGTGAGCTTTCAATTGCCGGCGATCACCAGATCGCGTTCAATTACGAAACAGACATGCTGTTCCATGAAGACAATCTGCCTCTTCACGAAAACGGTATGACCATCACAGCGTTTGATGCGCAAGGCAACCAGCTTGGTTTTGAAACATACTACTCTATCGGCGGTGGCTTTATTGCCACTGCGGATGAGCTAATGAACGGCACAGGCACAACGGAAAAAGACGTAGAGTTCCCATTCAACAGTGCTGACAGCATGCTTGCACAAGCGGAAAAGAACGGTTTAAGCCTAGGCGGTATGATTCTGCGCAACGAGCTGGCTTTCCAAGACCAAGATGCTATCGACCAAAAAGCCGAGCAAATCTGGACTGTAATGACCAAATGTATGGAACGCGGCTTTGGTACGGAAGGCATTCTAGATGGTGGCCTGAACGTCACTCGTCGTGCTCCCAACCTACTTAAGAAACTAGAAGCGAACGCGGTAATCGAAAACGATCCAATGGAAATCATGGATTGGATTAACCTATTTGCTTTCGCGGTGAGTGAAGAAAACGCAGCAGGTGGTCAGGTAGTCACATCACCAACAAACGGCGCAGCTGGCGTGATTCCAGCAGTCCTAACGTACTACCACCGTTTCATCAAAGAGCTTGATGTTAAGCAACTTAAAGACTTTATCGCGGTTTCTGGTGCAATCGGCATCCTGTACAAAACCAATGCTTCTATCTCTGGCGCTGAAGTAGGTTGTCAGGGTGAAATCGGCGTTTCATCTTCGATGGCAGCAGCAGGTCTTACAGCGCTTCGCGGTGGCAGCAACGAACAGATCTGCATTGCAGCTGAAATTGCCATGGAGCACTCACTAGGTATGACATGTGATCCAATCGGTGGTCTCGTACAAGTGCCTTGTATCGAACGTAATGCGATGGGTGCGATGAAAGCGATTAACGCATCACGTATGGCTCTAAAGCGTACCAGCAAATGCCTCATCTCTTTGGACAAAGTTATCGAGACGATGTACCAAACAGGTAAAGACATGAACAAGAAATACCGTGAGACTTCACTGGGTGGCTTGGCGCTTATCCACCTTGCTCCACCGTGTGAATAAAACACACCACTAGTTTAAAGACTCCACAACGAAAAAGACCCTTGGTTATTCCGGAACCTTGGGTCTTTTTTTCGTCACGATCACTATGACTTTCTTTATGAGTCAACGTAATACCTAGTAGTACCTTCGGATGACTTCTGGTTAATTCCGTGTAGACTTAAATCAGTATCAATCATTGAGGAAACGATAATGAAAACACTGGGCAACATCATCTGGTTTTTATTTGGTGGTGTATTCATGGGCTTGATGTGGTGGTTCTTTGGGTTACTTGCGTTCATAACGATCGTTGGTATCCCTTGGGGACGCGCTTGCTTTGTTCTTGGCAATTTTTCATTTTTCCCTTTCGGTTATGAGGCGATCTCTCGCGATGAGTTGAGCCAAGAAACCGATATCGGTACGGGTCCTCTGGGAATTATTGGCAATATAATTTGGTTTTTGTTCGCTGGTATCTGGTTGGCTATCGGACATATCACCTCTGCCGTAGCTTGCTTTATTACCATCATTGGTATTCCCTTCGCCCTACAACACCTTAAACTCGCACTGATTTCTTTAGCGCCTATTGGGAAGACTGTCGTTCCTAAAGAGGTAGCAGCGAGAGCCATGTATGGCCGTGAAAACCGCTATTAATTTACTGCTTCGTCTTTTATTGGGAGCAAGTGCTCCCTTTTTAGTATTTAGTCAATATCCTGCACCAACTTAGAACACCCCACTGCACCTTAGATGTGCAGAAGCACACAAAACCAATGATTTTATTATCATATTTTTGCCACAATTCACGCCCAATTCTGCAACAGATCACACCAATCCCATATTTGGCTAGGATTTAACCACCTAGATCGCATAACCTTGACGCTGGTATGGTTTATGGAATGCAAAATGCATTTATGCCAAGGAAATCATCATTTTAATCTAGCTGTAGGGAAACAGAATGGAATTACTCAATCAATTAGTCGGCACGATCAACGGAATCGTGTGGGGCGTACCCATGTTGGTACTTATCCTCGGTGTCGGTATATTCTTGAGCATCGGGCTCAAGTTCATGCCACTGTTCAATATTCCAAACGCATTTAGATTGCTTTGGAGTGGACGTGAGAAGTTTAAGGAAAAAGGCGAAATCCCCCCTTTCCAAGCATTAATGACCGCGATGTCTGCGACGGTTGGTACTGGTAATATTGCCGGTGTTGCCACGGCGGTATTCATCGGTGGCCCGGGTGCACTCTTTTGGATGTGGATTACTGCTCTGTTTGGTCTCGCAACAAAATACGCAGAAGCTGTTCTCGCCGTTAAGTATCGTGAAAAAGACAGTAAAGGTCGTTACCTAGGCGGCCCGATGTACTACATCAAGAACGGTATGGGCGAAAAGTGGGCTTGGTTGGGTACTCTATTCGCTATTTTCGGCACCTTCGCTTGTTTTGGTATTGGTAACGGCGTTCAATCGAACTCTATCGCTCAAGTATTAGAGTCTAACTTTGAGTTTTCTCCGTTAATTGTCGGTATCATTACCATGGTATTGGCTGGCGCTGTCATCATTGGTGGATTGAAGCGTATCGGTGCGTTCGCTGGTGCACTTGTTCCTGTGATGGCCATTGCTTATGTCATATGTGGTGTGATCATCTTAGGAGCAAACGCCTCAGCACTACCAGGCGCTTTCGCTTTGGTTATTGAACAAGCCTTCTCTCCAACATCAGCACAAGGTGGCTTTGCAGGTGCAACGGTTTGGATGGCCATCCGATTCGGTGTCGCTCGTGGTGTCTTCTCAAACGAAGCAGGCTTGGGTTCAGCGCCTATTGCTCACGCAAGCGCTCAAACCAATGATCCTGTTCGCCAGGGCCTTATCGCGATGCTAGGCACGTTCCTAGACACTCTCGTGATTTGTACTATTACAGGTATGGTAATCATCGTATCAGGCCAGTGGACTTCTGGAGCTGACGGCGCTGCTCTGACTTCTGCTGCATTCGGTCAAGTTATCCCGGGTGTAGGCAACTACATCGTAGCTATCAGCTTGAGTGTATTTGCATTCACAACCATCGTAGGTTGGTCTGTTTATGGTGAGCGTTGCGCTAGTTACCTATTTGGTAATAAAGCCATTTTACCGTTCCGTGTCATCTTCGTACTCGCATTGCCAGTTGGGGCGACCATGGAACTAAGCTTCGTATGGCTACTTAGTGATACGCTTAATGCAATGATGGCGATTCCTAACTTGATCGCCCTTGCGGTATTAAGCCCTGTTGTATTTGCCCTGACTAAATCGTACTTTTCAAAAGACGATAAAGGCGAGACAGCAACCGAAGCCAAATCATAACTAACGAACAAATCTAAAGTTACACCAGATAAAGGTCTGTTTAAAAGCAGGCCTTTCCTTTTTTATCAATCTATTAACCTTCTATTTGCAACCTACCCAACCACTTAATCACCATGTAACATGGGTGCATTAGTTTACTGTTTAAAAAGCGAATATCATGGAAGATATGAAGACATCCTTTAAGCATGACTTTGGGTTCGACCCAACTTATGGTTACGACCTCAACCAACTAATGCACGTTGGAAAGTCTGAGGAGCCGAAAGACTTCGGCTCTTTTTGGCAAAAGAAGTACCGTAAAGCCGTTAGCGTAAAGCCACACATCAATATTCAAGATACTGGTAAAACTGAAAATAATTGGCGTATTTTCGATTGCTATTATGACTCTACCAATGGCATTCGAATCGGTGGCTGGTTACTCATGCCTCATAATCAAGAAATTAACGGTGCAGTGATCTATGCGCATGGCTATGGGGGGATTGACTATCCTGATACAAGCTGGAACCTAAATAATACAGCGATACTAATGCCCTGTGTTAGGGGGATAGGTAGAAGCCCAGAACATGACGTATCTCCAGATCCGTATTGGCATGTACTACATCATATCCAAGACAAGAATCAGTACATTATTGCAGGGTGCATTCAAGATCTCTGGTGCGGTATAAACGCCCTAGTATCCTTGTTTCCTCAAATCATTAATAACATTGGCTTTGTCGGTGATAGTCTCGGCGGTGGGCTGGGTGTTTTCACCAGTGCGTTCGACCCAAGAGTTCAACTTAGCCATTTTCATGTACCTACATTTGGAAATAGTGCATTGCGACTTACAATGCCTTGCCTGGGTAGCACTCAAGCTTTGATAGATTTTGATGATCGCTCTGTTATCAACCAGACCCTGCCTTACTTTGACACATCGATAGCAGCAAAATACCTAAAAACCCCAACCTATTGGGGGCTTGCCAAATTCGATCCTTTCGTTGCCCCTCCCGGACAATTTAGTGCCTATAACGCTTGCCTTAGCGATAAAGAGCTGTATGTGTTAGATGCGGGACACTTTGAGTACCCTAACGAGACGAGACAAAAGAATGCCATGCGTAAAGAAGTGGAGCTCTTCTTACAGGCGTTAGGAGATAAACATGCATCGTGAGTACCACCGATGGTGGAGTCCGAACTTGAATCGCGACATGGAATTGCTTGTTTTTGGACATTCAGGCGCTAAAGTTCTTGTTTTCCCTACTCGCGGAGGACGTTTTTTTGAATATGAAAACCTTGGTCTCGTAAACTCGATTGCAGACAAAATAAATGCTGGGCAATTACAGCTTTATTGTGTTGATAGTATTGATAGTGAGAGCATGTATTGCTTTTGGGCTCACCCTAATGGTCGTATTCAGCGACATAAGCAGTATGAAGAGTACATACTACAAGAAGTCTTTCCATTGATGGCTAGTAAAAATTGGCATCCGTGCACCATTGCACATGGTTGTTCTCTTGGGGCGTATCATGCAGCCAATATCTTCTTTCGCCATCCTCACTTGTTTAAGAAACTTGCCGCATTTTCTGGTCGATATGACTTAACATGGGGCGTTGAATCATTCAACGATCTCTTCGACGGGTACTATGACCAAGATATCTATTTCAATACCCCAACCCATTTCTTACAAAGCTTGGCTAACCCTGAGCAATTGAACGATATTCGAAATAGCGACATTGTATTTACAATCGGTAAAGAAGACCCTTTTTTACAAAACAACCACGTCCTGAGTAATCTTCTCAACCAAATAGGCGTTTCACATCGAATGTATGAGTGGAATGGGCGAGCTCATCGAGGACGTTACTGGCGTCAAATGGCTCCATTGTATTTATGACATTGTTTACAACCTAAAAGGGCCTGACATAGTCAGTCCCTTTGCTATTAACTTTATACTTCAGTAATTAAGCCGCAATTTTCTTACGCTTCTTAAACACCACGCAGAAATTGCCTCTTTTGGTACGGCATTTTGAGCAGCGCTCACAATCAACCGGAGCAAAGTCTCCATCTTTCCAGCGCTTAATCAACTTGGGCTCAGCGAGCAAAGGACGAGAAAATGCGAAAAACTGAATGTTCGTACGATTAGCGATATCCTCGGCAGCGTGATAGTCGTTCAATCCACCAACGGTGATGACTGGAATCTCAATATCTCGGCTAATAACATCGCCGTATTCGTGGAAATACCCTTCTTCTTGCAAGGTATAGCCATCAAACTTATCACCCACCATTTTGCTGGCATTTCCGTGAATATTTCCCGAGACGATAATCGCATCAACGCCCACAGCCTCTAGTACTTTGCAGATTTCACGAGTTTCTTCAAACGTTAACCCCCCCTCAAAGAACTCGGTTGCTGTTAGCTTAACTAAAATCGGAAAATCTCGACCCACCAGCTCGCGTGTTTTATTGTAGATCTCCATCAAAAAACGCATACGGTTCTCTAGGCTACCACCGTACTCATCATCACGACGGTTGTAATATGGGCTCAAGAACTGGTTGATCAGATAGGTATGTGCCGCATGAATTTCAACTCCATCAAAACCTGACTTTTTAGCGCGCAAACAAGCATGAGCAAACGCATCGACGATATATTCTATATCGCCTTTGCTCATCGCCTGACCTTGTGTTTGTGTGCCTCGCTCCGGAATATCACTCGGGGCAAAAATGACACGCTCACCGACATTGTAGGTGGTCTTAGTGCCACCATAAGCGATTTGCATGACGATCTTTGAGTCGTGATGATGAACCAATTCAGTCAGTTTTTTGTATTCAGGGATAAACGAATCATCGTAAATCCCCATCATGCCCGCATTCGGCTTCTCTTCAGGCACAATGTTAGCGTAACCAGTCACAATCAGGCCCACATCACCCTCAGCCAGCTCTTGATATATATCGTAAAGTTTATCCGTCATATGACCGGTTTCAGTGGCCATGTTTTCCCATGTTGCACTGCGAACAAAGCGGTTTTTCAGTGTCATATTGCCGATACGAGCGGGGGAGAATAAGATGCTCAAGATACTTCCTCTAATTTTCTTGCTGTGATTCGCTAAAAAAAAAGAACAGCCACCACAAAGGATTGCTGTTCCCACTTCATTACTGATTCTTCAATGTACGTGCGCACTCTACGCCTAACATCAGTAGAAAACCTTAATCTAGATTAATAAATTAAGAGTAAGGGTTTGATGTCCATATCTGCATGAACCTTTCCGTGTGTGTGAGAGGCTCAAAACCAAACTGGCTATATAAACCATGAGCATCGTGAGTTGCCAGCACGAGCCTCCGTAGCCCCTGCAAGTCAGGGTGTGCCAATATTGTCTTAACCAAGTATTTACTTAGTCCTTTCCCGCGATGTTTTTGAAGAATAAACACGTCTGACAAATAAGCAAATGTAGCAAGGTCAGTGATCAACCGCGCAAAACCCACTTGGTTGTTGTGCTCGTCATACACCCCAAAACATAAAGAGTGCTGAATGGATTTTTCAACCCGCTCTCGGGGAATACCCTTCGCCCAGTAACTATTGCTGATAAACTCAAACACCACATCTAAATCTAACTCGCTTGAATCAGTCGAGACCCTGTACCCATCCATAGTGTTAGCTCCCCGCATCAAATATCTGCATTATCACAACTGTTGAACGAGTACATTCGCACCTCATCACGAGGAAACCATCCCAGCTTTGAATACAGCTCTTGTGCGCCGATATTGTCATGCGCGACAAAAAGGTGGGTCTTATCAATCCCAATGTCAGATAGAGCGTCAACCGCACGTTGTATTAACTGGCTTCCAATACCTAAGCCTCGCTTCGACTCATCAACAGCAAGGTGCTGAACATAACCTCGACGACCATCGGTGCCAACAAGAATGGCACCGACAGTCTGTCCATTCTGAACGGCCACAAAGCTCAGGTCTAGGTTCCTTTTCAAATAACGCTCAATGTTAACTTGCGAGTCTGCATCTCTAAGAAGCATCGCTTCGGTGTTCATCCACAACTGAATAACCTGAGGGTAATCAGAAATCGTCATCTCCCTTAACTTGACCATCTCACCTCCTTGAAATGATTAACTTTCAGTCAATTTATTATCTACCACAACAGTAAGTCAATGAGTTGGCGAGCTTTAAATACAAAAAAGCCTTCATTTCAAAAAATGAAGGCTACTGTTCATTAGATTTTTAAAGCTATTAACGACCTGCGACTTCTAGCACAATCTTACCCACGTGAGATTTTTGCTGGAATGATTCTTGTGCCTTACCAATCTCTTCTAGCGGATAGGTTTCTGCCACTAATGGCTTGATGTCACCTGATTCGATACGTTTTACTAGGTTACCAAACACTTCTGGCTCGAGGAATGTACAACCAAAGAAGCTCAAATCTTTTAGGTAAAGTGTGCGCACGTCTAGCTCAACCATTGGACCTGCTATTGCACCCGACACTGCGTAGCGACCTTTGCGTTTCAAGATATTGAGTAGATCCGGCCAAGCTGGCCCCGCAACTAAGTCAACAACGACCGTTACGCTGTTATGACCAAGTGCTTCAACCACATTTTGCGAGCGCTCAAGCACCACATCTGCGCCTAAATCGAGGAGCTGCTGTTTCTTGCTCGCACTTGTCACTGCGATAACTTTAGCACCACGCGCTTTTGCTAGCTGAACGGCAGCAGATCCTACACCACCAGATGCACCCGTCACCAATACCGTGTCTTGCTCATTAACTTCAGCTCGAGTCAGCATGTTTTCTGCGGTTGAGTAAGAACAAGGAAAAGAAGCCAGCTCAACATCGGTCATACTCGTATCAACACGGTATGCGTTCTTGGATTGTGCTTTGGTGTACTCGGCAAACCCCCCATCACACTCGGAGCCAAAATACCAAGGCATCTCTAGCTCTTTACCTTCCAATTCAAAAATACACGGTTCAACAATTACGCGCTCGCCGATACGAGACTCAGCAACACCTTCACCAACGGCAACAATATGACCACACACATCTGCGCCTTGAATTCGAGGAAGCTGAAGAGCAGTGCCCGACCAGCCAGCATCCTCACTGCTATTGTCATTCTTAGAATACCAACCATTACGCGTGTTGATGTCGGTATTGTTCACGCCAGCTGCTGATACTTTAATCAACACTTCACCTGCCGCAGACTGAGGCACCTCAATATCACTATTGATTTGAAGCATTTCAGGGCCACCATGGCCAATCAGTTGAACACCAACCATCTTTGATGGAATAGAAGTCATTTTATTCTCACTTAATCATCAATTTGAGAGCATTTTTTGCAGAAATAACCGCGTCTTTGCCTAACAAAGGCCAAGCGCTCGATACGCCTTCATGCAATAGAAATACCGCTGTACCCAACTCATCAGACCCACAAAAGCGTGAAAGAAGCGCCCGCACGTCTTTTTTGTGTTGATCCACAGCCGATACAATGTGTTCATTTTCAGGAAATGCGGATATCGCATTCATCGACATACATCCTGTTGGGGCATACTCCAGCATCCAGCGTTCAAGCTTATCCATCACGGATAACAACGCAGCTTGCTGGCCACTCGGCACATCTTGCTCAAGCAAAGCGATGTAACGCTGATGGCGATGTTCGAGTGCCCCGACAATCATCTCTTCCTTTGATGGGAAGTATTTGTATAAGGTGCGCAAACTCACGCTACACGCCTTTTTTAGCTGTGCAACGCTCGGTTCAGCGAATCCTAATTGACTGAACGCCACTTCAAGCTCTGCTGCAATTTGTTGTTTTAGCATAAGTCCACACCTGGGTAGAATGATTGTTCTACTTGCAGGGTAGAACAATCATTCTACCTTCGCAACTTATTTCTACAGCGATCAAAAAAGCCTGCGAGAAATGCAGGCTTTGATTTGGGTGGATTGTCTTGCTACCACTCTAACTGATAAACGGTGGTATGACGGTAGCTCTCGCCTGCCTTCAATACTGGATTACGTGATTCCCATTGAGGCTGGTTTGGTGCATCTGGAAAGTACTGGGTTTCCAACGCAACACCGTCATTGTTTTGATATTGCTTATCATACCCCTGAATGCCCGCTAGGAAATTACCTGTGTAGCACTGCATTCCCGGTTTCGTTGTTTTGACATGCATTTTAATATCGTGCTCAGGTGAAATGAGCGTCGCAACACGCGTCGCACCGTCACAATGCCGCTCATTAAATACAAAACAGTGGTCATAGCCACTCGCTATCGCTTGATCGTTATCGGACATGAAGTCTTGTTCGATAAGCTTTGGCTGGAGGAAATCGAAACTGGTTCCAGCGACTGGTTTTAACTCACCTGTAGGAATTAAATTTTCGCTTACCGGCAGATAGTGCTGCGCCAATACTTGCATCGTATGTTTTCGCGCGATACCGCTCTCACCACTCTGACTCAAGTTAAAGTATGCGTGGTTGGTGAGGTTAATCGGGCAATCTTTGTCACAAGAAGCGAAGTAACTGATGACCAGTGCATTATCATCGGTGAGCTCATAACACACTTCAACGTTCATATTCCCGGGATAACCTTGCTCACCGTCTACTGAGTGCAACCCAAACACCACTGAAGAGTCACTTTGACTGACTACCGCCCAGCGCTTTTTATCAAACCCGACTTCACCGCCATGAAGACTATTCGCACCATTGTTAACTGGCAACGTATAGTCGATACCATTCAGTGAGAACTTACCCTTCGCTATTCGGTTGGCAAAACGTCCCACTGTTGCCCCCAGATAAGCCTGCTGCTCTAGATAAGCCTGCATATCTTTCGCGCGAATCAGTAGTTCCCGATTCTCATCGTTGACCGGTGCAGAAAAGCTCAGCCATGTCGCGCCTATATCCATCAAAGAGGCCGTTACACCATGACTATTCACGAGATGAACAATATTTGCTTTCTGTCCATCCAGGTAAGGTGCTTCCGTCATCGCACGTTCAATGCTCTCCAGACGCTCCGCTATTTGTTGTTTATCCATCACCAACTCACTCATCACTAAACCTTATTTCATAAAGAACTGTTTTTACCGAAGTTTAGCAGCGTTAGAAGTCACTAACCGTGATCTAACACCAATAGTGTAAACGTTACCACTAGTGATCTACTGTTTCGTCAACCAACACAAATTTTCCTGATTCCCCGAAGTAACCACATAACTTTTCTACAAAAATCGCCCCTTCATTCCTATACTAGTGGTAATCCCAATACCGTCCCGATAGAAGGAAGTAACTCAATGAAGTTACCGTCTGTTTCTGCAGCCGTACTAGCGACCACATTGACATGTAGCCTAGATGCTAAAGAGGTAGAAATCACACTCGCCAACAATCTTGATGGATATTTAGATGCGTATTGTCTCGATGTCGTGGGAAACGGCCGTAATATTGATGTCACGAAAGGTCTTCAGGTTCATACATGCTATCGTTACCAAGGTTCAATGGGTCAAGACCAAACTTTTGACGATACGTTTTTCAGCCAGAATAAGCTCTATCTCTCGGAGCTAGATGTATGCATTGCAGCTACAGAAATTGATAATGGCGAGGCTCTTATTCTTGCAACATGCGATGATACAGAGCTTCAGTCATTTAGCTTTAATCCAGATGGTACTATTCGGCCACTCCTAAACGAGCAACTCTGCTTTACCGCTGGACTAGAGACGAAACGCGGCAGAGGCGGGACGTCTGATCATCAAATCAAACCACTCACTTTGCATAAATGCAGTGAAGCCAAGGCGAAGTTCCAAATTTGGAAGTCTCGATGATCAAACAAGGGAAGCATCACGCTTCCCTTATTTAATAATGTTAGGTCGCTAACTCACAGAGTCTTACTCAAAATCCACAACATGCTCTTTAGTTGACTCTAACGTCACCTCTTGCACTTGCTCTGACGGGTTAGCGATCTTGATTTGGTCGTATTGAACAGGGTCATCAAGGTAAGCACCACAAGCAAACGCAACGGTGTAATCACCTGATGGGATAAAGCCGAAGAAGTAATCACCATCTTCCTCAACACCTACTGAAGCGTATGGCGCTACATAACCTTCTGGAAGTTCAAAATCATCATGGTAGTCATCATCAAACGGGTCGATATTATCCACTAACGTCCCTTCAGCGTGGTCGTGACCTTGGTATAGGTAGACAAAGTTACCGCCGTCTGCAGTACAAGCATCACCTTGTGAGAACAACGCAGGATCAACGTTGCCTGAAAGCGATGATGCCGAGCCGTTGTCAATAATCTTCACACCATGAGGTTTAAGATTGTAACCATTGTTATTATTGTTATTGCCGCGCAACACAAGCGACTGGCGCAAGTCAAACTCGATAGTAAACGCCTGAACTGTCTCTGCTGTGACCTCAAAACCACCTAGCTTTAGCTTATTACTTGGTACTTTTAAGTCATGCTGGCCATTTGCCTCTACCCACTGCAGCGAAGGGTTAGATTCTGTATGGATAATGAGCTCACGGTATTGACCTACAGGGATGCGTTCATCTGATAAAATCACACGTGAATCGCTGCCTTGATAATCCAACAAGTTAATTTGCTGGTAAGGATTATCTTCATCAGTATCTACCACATTTAAAAAGTAGCTTTTACCGTTTTCATGCTTCAACTCAAGAGCATCAAATGCAACAACCACTTCTGTCGCATCATCCACAGGCGCATCAGAAACAGCGAATGTTACTAGCGCTGTTTCATTCCCAGGAGTACCCGGATTCGTTTGATCATCATCACTACTACAACCTGCAAGCAAAGCTAATACAGAACTCACTGCAACCAATTTCGTTTTCATTATTTTGTTTCCACTAAATACGAACAATTTGGTGCGTAGTGTATTGCCGCAATGTCAGAGAGAAGTCATTGCTGTGTAGGCATTATGCTGTTTGTGTGACTGTTCAATGTTGAATGGAATTAAAGTCACACTTGATAGAGCTCCAAAGGTAAGCCATCCGGATCTTTAAAGAAGGTAAACGCTTTGCCGGTGAGCTCGTCTACGCGAATAGGTTCAGCATCGACGCCTTTTGACTGCAAATAATCCACATAGCGATGAACAGAATCAACCTTGAAAGCTAAGTGACGCAAGCCTTGAGCCTCCGGAGAGTTCACTCTCTCGGGTGGATTTGGAAAAGAGAACAGCTCTATCTGTGCACCGTCGGGTAACAATAAATCGAGCTTATAAGAATCACGATGCTCTCGGTAAGTTTCTGCGATTACCTCTAGCCCGAGGATATCACAATAAAATGCTTTTGAGGTTAGATAATCAGAGCAGATAATCGCAATATGGTGAATGCCGAGTAATGACATAAAGGCCGTATTTCCTTAGGTAATTCGATTCTAATCACCATATCAAGGCTGCATTTAGACCACCAGTCCATTTTCAGCAGTATGAGTGTGATGAGCTCAAACCTTTTCTACTACCTCAAGCTTTTCAGCATAGTGTATTAAAGCGTCGGTTAAATCTTTCTTGATGAGGGGCTTAGCGAGCACTTCATCTGCGCCAGCTTCAATAAATGAACGTGTCGATTTCTGCATAATATCGGCGGTCCAACCAAATATAATGAGGTTATCAATACCAGAGTCGCGAATTTGTTTTACCGCCTCAACGCCACTTAGTTCGGGCATGTGATTGTCGATAATCAAAAGATTGAAATGACCTGTCTCTAATAGTTCAATCGCTTCTTTACCATTACTACAAGTTTCGTTTTCGATACCAAGTTTATCCAAAAAGCCCTTCGCGATAATCCGGTTCATATTGTTATCGTCAGCCACCAAAGCACGGTAATTGGAAAAATCCATGACACCCGAATGCTCGGTAGTTGAGCGACTATTGCTCATCATCATAGGCAGAGGAATAGTAAAGGTGAAGCAGCTCCCTACTCCTTCCTCACTCGTGACCTCAAGTGTTCCGTTCATTAGCTTAGTTAACCGATAACAGATCGCCAAACCAAGGCCTGTACCCCCATATTTTCTGTTTGTAGAGATTTCCGCTTGCTCGAACTCATCAAAAATCGTCTCGATTCTATCTTTAGGTATCCCTATACCTGTGTCCTTGATGGAAAATTGGGCTTTGCCACCCGCTATCTGCTCAATGACAACATGGATAGCCCCCTCTTCAGTAAACTTGAGAGCATTACCCACTAGGTTGAGTACTACTTGGCGAATTCGAACGGAGTCACCGCTATAGACAGAATGTTCCGGGCAGTAATTGTTGAAAACGAATTGAAGTCCTTTCTCAGAGCATAAGGTTTGATAGGTACTCATCACTGGGTTCACAACGTCATCCATTTTGAATGGCTGCACATCCAGCACCAGCGCATCACTTTCGATTTTTGCTAGGTCTAAAATGTCATTGAGAATCGAAACCAAATGTTCACCCGACCCCAATGCTAAGCTGACGACTTTCTTTTGCTCCTGATTTTCAATATCCTCTTCAAGCATCTGCAACAGGCCCAGCAATCCATTCATTGGTGTTCTGATTTCATGGCTCATCGTTGCTAGGAACTTGGACTTCGCTTCATTGGCACTATTAGCTGCACTGGTTGCATCAGCCTGCTCTTTAACTAGGCGTTTTAGCTCAGTGACATCACGCTCGATGGCAATATACCGCTCAACAACTCCTTCTTCATTCACGAGAGGCATGATGTCGATTTCAACCCAATAAGGCTGACCATCAATTGTATAGTTGAGTATTTCTGCTTTATGTTGGACACCTTTTTTAATCGCTTGATTAAGTTGCCCTACTGTTTCAGGATCAGTTCCATCCCCTTGAAGGAATGAGCCTGGACTGCGACCAACAATGCTATCTAGGCTATAACCTGTCATTGTTTCAAACGCTTTATTGACCCACTCAATCTTTCCGTTCGAATCAGTAATCACCACGGAATCCTTAGTTGCTCTAACCACCGTCGCCAGCAGATCGCTTTCTCTCTCTTTGTCAGATAATTGCTGGTTTGAATCTTCCAACTCTCGCTTAGAGCGCTCAAGCTGATAGTGAGGATTAATAAAGAGCTTCTTACCTAGGTAAGCAACAAGGAGAGAGGAGATAAATACGACAACAAGCAGTGACTTAACCAAGTCATTTTGGATACCAGCAATTTGCTGGTTAACAAAGCTTTGGCTAAGGCCTTGCGTAAGAACTAACCCACCTTTTGTAAGATTCACACTCTCCGTATGCCAAGAGCCCACACTTTTATCAGTCGAATTGTGTTCGACATGTTGATAATAATGGTCGTCCAGATCTTCGGCCTTAATGATGTCTCCGACCGAATCTTGACTAAGTTCGTACCACCGCTCTCTTCCGTTGATAAAGCTTCCAAAAAACTCATCGTAGTCGACGGGAACCTCACCGTAGAGCATGCCAACGAACTGCCCCTCTCTTTTGACTGGCATAAAGAGCTTGAGACAAATATGACTGGTATCATCATGCAGTAAATACACGATTCTCTCATCCGTGGTCGCATTTGCCATCGCCTCAAAAATCACGGCCTCTTGTACCGACGCAGGGTGTCGAAAGGTATCCTCGTACTGTATCTGACCGTCAATATCGCGAGCGGCAAACAAGATAGGCTGATTGCTGCCCCGGTAGCGGTCAAGAAGATAGGTCAAATTCGCTTTGTCTTTTTCAGCTAAAGCATCCGCTAGAAGCGGGTTTTGTGACGCCAATACTATCCGGTCTTCGGCAACTTCTAAATACTGCTCAATGAAAATTCTGGCAGACTCAAGCTCAAAAGCACCGTTACCATCCTGAAGTTGCTCAATCGACTGACGGGTTTGCGATGACACCACCAGCATAGAGGTACCACCAAACACCAAGGTTATGGCGACGACAAATAGCATTAAAAGCCCATTCGGACTAAATTTAGATAATTTCTTTGTACTTGAGCCGCTCATTATCTTCCCTAGAGGTATCCTTACTTACATAAACTTAGGATATAAATCAGCACTTTTCGCTCAAACCGTTTTATCTACTTTCAAGTATTTTGAGTAACGTGATCAACGGGCATCAATGCATCATAAAACTATGAATAAAAGAGATAGATAGAGTACCTCTAGTAGTAGTTACAAAACTCCACATCAACCTAAGCTTGGGCTGTTAAATATCATCATTTAAACTGGATATTATGATTATTCAGGTGTGCCTACGAGATCACTATGATTCAGAGTCTTTCATTGCCAGAAGCGCAAAAACTAGTACTACTGTCGCAAGGCTTACTTTCCCAAGAGTTGAAAGGTCAAGCTTACCAACGCACGCTGCAGGCAATGTCGAACTTGGGCTATGTGCAGATTGATACAATCTCGGTTGTTCAGCGGGCGCACCACCATACACTTTGGAGCCGAAATCCAAAGTATCAGTTAGACCATTTAGACAAAATGCTGAGAGATAAGCATATCTACGAGTATTGGTCACATGCGGCTTCCTTTCTATCGATGAAAGACTTCCGATTCTCTCTGCCACGTAAACAGGCGATTAAATCCGGTCAGCAAAAACACTGGTTTCGTAAAGACAAACAACTCATGAGGACGATTCTTGGTCGCATAACCTCTGAGGGGCCATTGATGGCGAAGGATTTCGAATCTGAGGTAACAAAAACGACGGGATGGGAAAGTAAACCCACCAAGCAGGCGCTGGAAATGCTCTACATGCAAGGGGATTTAATGATCTCTGAGCGTCGCAATTTCCACAAAGTGTATGACATTACCGAGCGTGTATTACCAAGCTCTGTGGATACCTCATTGCCGACTGTGAATGAGCATGCTCGATTTTTGATTCAAGAATACATAGACAAGCACGGACTCGGACAGCTCAAGGAAATAACGTACTTGCTCAAAGATGTGAAAACCACCGTCAAAATCGCACTCAATGAAATGCTTGAAGAAGGAGAAGTCGTTGAAGTGAGCGCAGGTAATGAGCGCTATTACACTACGAACCAAACGCTCTCGTTATTGAACTGCAAACTTAAACGCAAACAAGCGAAGATACTTTCGCCCTTTGATAACTTCCTCATTCAACGAGCACGAATTAAGCACCTATTCAACTTCGATTACCTGTTAGAATGCTATACACCCGTTGCCAAGCGTCAATATGGTTATTTCTGCTTACCGATACTTTGGAGTGGAAAACTGGTTGGTCGGGTTGATTGTAAAGCCCACAGGTCAGCGTCAAGGTTAGAAGTGGTCTCGTTACACCTTGAGTTATCACACAAAGACAGCGAAGCGTTTAGAGAGGCTTTTCATCTGGAACTGGAGCGCTTTGCTCGCTTCAATCAAGTTGACACCATAAACGATTATCAAGACGCCATTTATTACAAATAGACTAAGGACGCTTTTCGAATAAGCGCCCTATTTGATTACTGTTTGGCTATCAACTCTTGAAGGATCTGCTTGTAAGACTCCTGTGGATGAGCGCCTGTCACCGCGCTTTCACGATTGAATACCACCGTTGGAACACCACTGATGCCCATTTGATGCCATTGAGCCTCGGTTGATCGGATTTCTTCCTTCAAGCTTTCGTTAGCTAAAGCTTCAGTCGCCCCCTGCACATCGATACCGACAGCTTGTACTTCGCTGAGCAACACCTCACGGTCAGAGATATCTTTGTGTTCGGTAAAAAATGCGGAGAATAAGCGTAGTTTGAGTTCAGTCTGTAAACCCAAGCTCTTCGCATATTCGAGAAGTACATGCGCATCAAACGTATTCACCATCTTCATCTCTTCAAAATAGTCAAATTTGAAGCCATATTCAGCACCGCGCTGTGCAATCTCAGTACGCGCTCGATCACTGTCTTCGCGCGACGCGCCATACTTGCGCGCAACGTGTGCTCGTAAGTTTTCTCCTTCAACAGGCATATCCGGATTTAGCTCGAATGGTTGCCACTCGATTTCAACCTGCTCTTGCAAGTCTAACTCCTTGATAGCGGCTTCTAAATGCTTATAGCCGACAACACACCAAGGACATACGACATCTGAAATGATGTCTAACTTTATCTTTTTAATCATAATTATTATCCAACTTTTAAGGGTCACCTCAATAGTGACGACTTGTACTTTCTAACTTGAATATCTGAACTATAATCACGACTGAACGATCGTTCAAGTAGTTACTTAATGGTAACTTTAATTGGTATTTGCAAGCAGTGGGAGTGACTTAATGTCAGGACAAACCGTTCTTTTTGATATCAATGAGACTGTACTCGATTTAAGTGTATTAAAACCTAAGTTCCAACAATACATGGGAAGTGATGACTACATAGCTACTTGGTTTGCTATGTTACTTCACTCATCGACAGTGTGTTTAATTACAAACACTCACACAGACTTTAAAAGTCTGGGTTTATCTGCACTGGAGTCGTTAGCTGGACGTTTAGGAAAACGCCTATCCAATCAAGATTATCAGGATATCTTGAGCACATTTGCTCACTTACCTGCACATCCCGACATAGAACCTGCTCTTGTGCTTCTGCGCGAGGCTGGATTTAGAGTCGTGGCTTTTTCTAACTCCTCTTCTGATCTTCTCAAAGCTCAACTTAGCAATTCTGGGCTACTAACCCATTTCGACCATATCATTTCTACAGAGCAAGCAAGCACTTTCAAGCCTGCACAAGTGGCATACCAATTTGCATTAGAATTACTTCAAGAACCAGCCAGCTCGGCTCGGCTGGTAGCAGCGCATGATTGGGATACGCATGGTGCTTTGTACGCAGGGTTAAAGGCCGCCTACGTTAACCGCTTTAACACGACGTACAACACGCACTATTTACACCCAGATATTCGAGGTGAAGATATGCTTGAAGTGACACGTAAGATTATTTCGGCTCGAGTTTAAAATGAAGAAGCCAAAAAGGCCGCACAACGCTAAACATATCGGACACGCGCTGAACGGCAAAATGGGAAGAGTAAGGGCTATGTCGTTTTCAAAAGGCAATCATGGGTGCCGTCTGCTTTAGAAAGGAATTGTATTAAGACATAGCCTTAGAAGAAGTATCTTATCCCTGCATAAACATCAGAGCTCGACTGATCGCTGAGTGTTGTTCCTGACACTTTAAGGCTTGAATTATCCAACTCTAAACGCGTGTTAATCCACCACTTCCTATCGCTAGTTAGCGGCGCATTAAGAATAATTTTAGTCGCGACACTCGCCGATTCGACCATACTGCCACTCAGCTTTCTGTATTCAGGCCAAAGCATGAGAAAAGCACCACTGTCGCTGACAGGAATCGATGCTGCGATAGACAGGTTAAGTCCATCCACATCATCCTTTTGGCCATTAATATCAAATTGACCGAAGACATAGCTTGCTAATGGAAACAGCATGAATCCTGGCGTGTACTGCGGATTCACAGCGGCAACACCGCCTAATGCCAGTAAGTCTGATTTTAAACCAGAGGCTCGTACATTAATGTAATCCGCTGACAGGCCTGCTCTGGGCATCATATTGAAACCCGTATCCGCAACTTGAAAATACTGAAAGCGAGATGAACCATACTCCAATCCAAATTCATTGTCTGAATTGTCGCCAACTTTGCCAAATTTTGCTTCAGCTAGAAGGGCAAACTGATGGCCGTTGTCATAACCGCCAGAAACCATGCCAACGGGCATTACGTTACTGTTGCCACTAACCATAACTGCGGCTTGGGTGTAAACCTTGGTCAAATCAGAGGGATCAATTTCTTTATCTGTTGTTTCCGAAAGTACGTTAAAAGAGAAAAGTGATAACGAAAGAAGAGGAATACTATATTTTGATGACATTATTGATATCCAAAATAGGAGGCAAATTCGCCTCCTAGTGAGATGCATTTGATTGTTTAAACAATGAATAAAGCAGACGCTTTGCTCACTTAATTTGTCGCGTAGTGCGCCATCACACCTTCTGTGTTTGTAAAGCGTTGAGTAACATCACCGAAAAGATCCGCTTTATCTGCAGCTAGGCTATAGTTCTTGCCATCATTCAGCTGGTCAAAATCAACATAGAAATGGGTGTAAGCATCACCGAACTGGTAGCGAACCTGCATCACTTGTTGGTCTAGGTTATAACCCACAGAGTAAATTGTTGCGTATCCGCGCATTACTCCTTCTGCATCCGGGCGATTTGCCGCATCCAATGGGATTTTGTAAGTCACACTATCAATCTTCGCAAGACCGTTCGTATAACTTGTCGGCTCTTTTAACTGCGACTTCATGAACTTGTTCCACACAAAGCGATGCGCTGAGTTGATGTTACCCAAGATTGGATACTCTCCATCGACGACATCTTGAGAGTTTGGTTTTGCTGCGTTCCAGTTTGCTAAATGCTCTTCAAAAGTTGGGCTGTTGGTCATCACGTCGTATTGCTTACCGTGATAAACCTTCCACTCACCATCCAAGAACTCAAGAATCGCAGAATCACCGCTCTTATCTTGAATTGAGTAGTGACCACGCATCGAGTGACCATTGTGTTCAAAACGTTGAATCTCAATGTCATGAATGTTTTCAAGTGCTTCTTCTACCGTTGCAAAACTATCAAGCAGGTAGGCGACAAAAACTGCGTTTGAGATTTGCGCTGCTTCGCCTTCTAAATTACCCGTAGACTCCTCATCTAAGAAAAGCCCGTTTGCTGAGAAGCCAACTTCGTTAAATCCATCTACGATACCGACACCATAGAGTGTCATACCAATTGATGCGTATTTTGACGTCCAGGTCTTGCCTTGTTCAGAGCCGTGCCCTTTATAGCTTTGACCAGCATGACGTACTTCAACAGTCGGTTGATTCTCTTCCATCCAATCCATGGTTCGACTCACAAATACCCCATGGTTTTCGGTTTCCCACAAGATTCGTGAACACGCCTCGGCTGGAGCTACAATAGTAGAAGATGTAAGTGCCGCAATTAAAGCCATCATCGTCTTATTTTTACTAGTTATCATGATATTTACCTTATAAACAGTGTCGTTTCGAAAGTAATTTATACATTTACTCTTCACTTCCAAAACCAGTTATGTTGTATAATTTGCAACATACCGACTATTGTTCTGGAGTATTTCTATGCCAAGAGCATCATTTGACCAACTCAGCGCCTTTGTTGCAGTCGCTGATGAAGGATCATTTAGCAAAGCCGCTAGAAAACTAAAAAAAGACCGCTCAACATTACATCGACAAGTCTCAGATCTTGAGATTGATTGGGGTTTAACGCTATTTGAGAGAGAGGGGAAATTCCCAAAGCTAACCGAGCAGGGAGAAAGTTTAGTTCGCTCATCAAGACTGATCATTTATCAAATGGAAGCACTTGAAACCGCAACCGATAGTTTGCACCTCGGGGATAAAACCAAAATCACAATTTGCTATGACTCATCGATTCCGAGTCTGGCAATACAGCAAATGGATAAAGTCATTCGCTCCAAGCACCCAATGACCGTTATCAATTGGCTATTAAGGAGTCGTAATCAAGGAATCGATCTGTTTATGGAGGGGACCGCTGATTTCTCCATTACTATCAATCAGGGAGCACTCCACCCAGACACAGGCCTTAGCTTTATTAACCTTGGCTATCCCAAGTACAATTATTACGCTCACAAAAGCTCTCCACTGGCAAAAAGCCATCGGCTCTCTATGGCAGAGCTACAACTTCACCGCCAGTTTGTACTCGAAAATTTAGAGCAGTCTGGTTTTGGTCAACAAACAAAAATTTCCTCACAAACCAGCTCTGTCAGTGATCCTATGACATTGCTCAATCTCCTTGAGTTAGAGGGGTATAGTTTGCTGCCAACCTATATGGTTGAACAATCAGGAAAAGACCTAGTGCCTCTAGATTTAGATTTTGCGCTACAGTCAGGACGGTTTGGTTATGTATTGCTTCATCCTTCCTGTGCCGTGAAAAAGCAATGGCAACAAGATGTCATCGATACTGTGGGAGATTGGTTTAAAGAATTTTGTCGTGATTAATTGTGGGTAAAGAAATCGTAGCGCCATAAAAACATGGCGCTACGAAAGTGAATGTATCAAAAAGAATGAAGATCTTATTTTGACCAAGCAAACTTCTGGAACACAGAATCAACTGGCGTTTTAGCGACATGATTTACATAGTTACTAATCACTTTTTGCGATAGGCCTAGAATCACTTCGAGAACTTGTTGCTGACCATAGCCCGCATCGAAAAAAGCATTCATCGTTTCTTCGGAAACATTACCACGCTCTCGAACTATCGCTAGAGTAAAATCCTTCAATGCCTGAAGTTTTGGTGTTGGCATCGCTTCGTCATTGCGTAGCGCTTCAGTAAGCGCTGGGTCAACCTTCATTGAGTGAGCAATTCCAGTATGCGCAGGAACACAATAATGACATTCATGCTCGACATTTATCGTTTGCCACACAACCGTTAACTCTTCTGCATCAAATGACGTAATCGTGAATAGTTGATGGAGTTGTGTATAAGCTTTTAGTGTCTCCGGTGATTCTGCCATTACTGCATACAATCCGGGAATCATGCCCATCTGTTTTTGCGCTCCTTCAAGGATTGCTTTGCTTTTCTCTGGTGCTGTATCAACTGTGTGTAATGTAAATTTTCTCATTCTTGATTTCCTCATTGACTGATCTGGTTCGTGTAATCGGTTATCTGCACAACCAAAATTAAGAAACTGATTTAACTTCAGGCTCTACTAGTACTCTAGTCACAAATAGGCGAACCGTTGGTGCGACGATGGCCAACAGTAATAACGCTGATGGCACCATCTGAGATACGGCATTGACCCAAGCATCAAAGAACTCACCATCAACAGGCAGTGTCTTTGACACCATAATCGCTGGCATACTCAATAGCATGGTAGGTAGAACCATTGACACCATTAGTGGGTATTGAAATTTACGTGGAAACTTTTTCATGACTGACTCCGTTTGACTAGTCTATGTGGTTATTCTAGGCTTGCTTTTAACAGTCAAAAATAGACAACATTGAATTTGAATCATTCATAAATGAAAGGTTGTCCTTGTGGAACGACAATGAAAGCCAAAGACATCTCAAACCTATATTTATTTTGCCAATCTGTAGAGTGTGGTGGCTTTGCTGCTGCAAGCTTAGTTACGCATGTCTCTGCTCCGACTCTCTCGCGAGCAGTCGCCAGCCTAGAAGATAAACTAGGAGAAAAACTGGTACACCGAAATGCTAAGCACTTTCAGCTCACTACAGCGGGGGACGAGTATTACCATCGCTTTGCAGATTTATTCTCTCAACTCAATGATGAATGGACACAGCTGTCGAATAGTCAGCCTGTGCTTACAGGCGAAATTAGAGTTTCATGCCCTGAACCTTTTGCGGATAATTTCTTACAAAAGATGGCCATCGAGTTTATGGATACTCATCCAGAAGTATCAGTGACGATTAACTTTAGCGCAGGAACAGAACGTTTTTTTGATGAACAGATTGACTTGGCGATTGTGACCAGTCCCCCACACGCTAATCATCTTGTACAACGACAACTTTTCGAATCGCCTTTGCTAATGGCGGCAGCACCGAGTTATTTGCAAAAGCATGGCACGCCAACATCGGCCGAGGATTTACTTTCGCACCGATTGCTTTCTGGTAATAACCTACCTTATTGGGAGCTCAAGGAAAAAGAAAAATCCATTCGTATTCCCTATCAACCACGCTATTCCATCAGTAGTCTTCGGCTAAATGTCGATGCAACGCTATCAGGCGCGGGTATTTGCATGATGCCAAAAGCGCTCTTTGATAACCGAGCTGAAAACGGGGAGCTAGTTGAAGTTTTACCAGATGTACAATGCCCTTCGGGTAAGGCCTATCTCGTTTGGGCTGATAGAAAGTTGATTTCGGCGAGAGTGGTTGCATTTAGAGATATGATCTTTGAACGTTTCGGCCAAAGCTCAGAGTTTCTAGCCTCTATCAACATTGAACATAATTGACCACGATTAAAAAGTACAACGCAAAAAGGCCGACTCACAGAAAAGTAAGTCGGCCCTTTCATATCAAGATTATGTTTAGCGACGGCGTTGATATAGGAATGCATTCAACCAAGCAAGTCCAAGAATAATTAATGTCATGACTGGTGGTTTTGATTGCAATGGTAGCACCTCAGCGGGCACACTCGGTAGCAGATGCACATAGACTGCCACCAACATGATGACTGTTGTCAATAAAGTCGATAGCTGCATCACTCTATCAATAACCGATTTAGAAAGCGTACTTTGGCCAATCATCACTAATAGTAAAAGCGTACCTGCAGCCATCTCTCCTAACTGTCCTGCCCAACGTGAAAGTGTTGGAAAAGGAAGTTCACTCAACGCAATTTGTGTTGTGAACATTGTCGTAAACGGGTCAAAAAACTTCACTGTGCCGGCCATAAGCATAAATGCTCCAAGCAAACCGGTTAGTATTTTTTGTACTTTCGTTCCCAAATCATCTGCTTTGTCATAAGTGCGAATCAGAAAATAACCAGTGATGACTAGCATAGAACCAATTAATGAAAGCTCTAGAAGAAGTTGTGATGTGCTCATTTCGATACCTTTGATTGTGAATCATTTGATGAAGGTATCTTAGCGGTAACACTAGAGTTCAAAAATAGACAACATTAATTGTTATGCGTGCGAAAATGCAAGATTATCGCTCTGCTTGCTCTATATAGTATGAGCACTCAACCTAGAGTAGCCGGTTAGAGAGTTGTACCGCCCAGTAAGTCATTCAAGTCGTAGTATTTTCTATGCTGTAATCTCTTGCTCTTCATTCAGGGCGTTAGTTATTGCTGTTTCAAGTGTATTCTTCTTAATCGGCTTGTAAATAACATCACTTGCGCCGTTTTCAAAGAAAGCACTTCGAGCTTCAGAGCCCGTGTCAGCAGTGCATGCGATAATGACCGAGTTAATACCTTTATCTTTAATTACCTTAGTCGCATCAAGCCCAGTCATGTTCGGCATATGGTTATCCATCATAATTAAGTCGTAACGTTTTTTTGTGGCCATTTCTACGGCTTGTTGACCATCCACCGCGACATCTAACGACTCGTAACCAAGGGACTTGAGCAGTTTGGTTAGCACAATGACGTTCACTTTATTGTCTTCGGCAATCAGTACTTTTTTCACGCCATCATCTTTTGGCAGACTCGCAGCAATAATGTCGTAAGTCTGAACCAATTCGATACGGCTGTTTTCTCCATCATCAAAAATAGACACCTTACCTTCCGCTGCTTTAAGAGATTCAATGATAATTTCATAGCCCGTGGCTAAAGCAACGTCCATCGCTTGTATCGAACTCTCTTTCGTCGCTCTAATCCGATCGATCAATTGAGCCGTCGCACCAGCATCACTGAAGGTGAGCTCAAAGCTACAGGCCAAACGCTCATCAACAACCTTGGTGTCAATTGCAAACGTAATTTCCCTCGCTTGTTTATGAGATAACGCAAACAACGCCATGTAAACAAGTGCACGCTCGATACAAGCTTTGTCACCTTTCAACTTAACACCTTCAGATCTGGGCATTTTTCCAATAGTAAAAGGCAGGTCATTTGCTTCTACTAAAGTGGCTAATCTGTTCGTCGTTGTTGAAATACTCTCATTAGCGTCAAATGTTTCTATCGTTTCTAGTACTTCGCCTTGGGCAATAATTGAAAGATCTGAAATCGCTTTGGTTGTAATCGATAGAGACTCACTCGCTAGGCGCAACTGATGAGACATTACCTTACACTCATCAGCATCGTTAACGCCATTCATATTGTCGGCGAGAGTCAGTAAGTTAGCAATCGGCTGCGTCAACTCCTGTGACATCAAGGACAACAAGTGGCTACGCTGTTCACTTCCTTGAACCGCACTGTGTTTGTCTTCAGCTAACTTTAGCTCCAACTCTTTTCTTTCAGTAATATCTCTCTCTACAGCTATAAATCGATCTGCTTGGCCCTCTTCTATTACGGGAGATATCGCGATATCAATCCAATATGGCGTTCCATTTTTGTGATAGTTAACTATCTCACTTTGAATCGGCTGACCTGATTTAATCGCATCGGATAAGCGTTTAATTTCTGATATAGAGGTGAGCTTTCCCTGCAACATATCTCCGGGTTTCTTCCCTTCGACCTCTGCAAGTGTATACCCAGATAGATCCTCAAAACCTTTATTCACCCATTGGACCAATCCTTGTTTGTCCGTGATAACGATGGCGTCTTTGGCATACTCAGCCACCATCCCCAACGTGGATCGATAATTGGATTGGTGTAAGTCCAATTCTAATTGCTTAATTCGCTGTACTCGTTCTTGGAGAACAAGAGAGACAATAGCAACCGCCCAAATCGCATAGATGGCTAGGACTCGATTGAAAACGACCTTCCAAACATCACTACCTACTGGTGACATGTAATAGCCAACCAAGGTAAGTACCGTACAAATCGTCGCCCAAATAATGGTTTGGTTTTGATTCTTCGAAGCTAAAGAGGCTAGTATGACTGTGACATACGGCACCCCTGCAGCCACCCCAAGTGGAATCGTTAAATCGAGTAAGAAGATTCCCACCGACAATAGTACTAACCAAATCGTGAGATGTACTCGCTTTAAAAACGCCATGATTATATTCATTACAACGATTCCTTTTGAGCTTCCACTGCCACATTGCGTTCTAAAATTCTTTCCGCTTGATGTATATTCACGAGCAATAAATTGACTAACAATTGCAACTCCTCCATCGGTGGAATAGTGCCACCTCGAGAAACAACCTCACACTTTTCAGCTCGATGAGAGACATCGCTCAATCCAAACTCAGCGGTGATCCCTTTGATTGAATGCAGTACATTAAACAAGGAACCTGTTGACTCAGATCGGTACGCTTCAATGAGCTTCTCAACATTTTGCTCGATTTCTTCCACAAAAGTTTTGAGTAAGTCGGTTTTCATCTCTTCTTCAAGCGTATCTCCATTTAACAGTTCAGAGGTTGATATCTCTTCTTCCGTTAAAGGTAAAGACTCTATGGGTGAGCGTGTTAGGCTCACTACATTTGACTCTTTGGGATAGTCACCCATAATCACAGATGTGTGTCTAGCAATAGCGCGTCGCAGGCTGTCTAACTGCAAAGGCTTGGTAAGAACAAAGTTTGCCCCAGCAGCAATAAATTCGTCATGCGCTTCTTTGAATACATCGCCCGTGCAAGCAAATATGCAGGTTTTTAGTTTCAGCCCTTGTCTTATCTGCCTGATAGCTTCTACACCATTCATTTTTGGCATGTGATTATCCATGACGATGAGGTCAACATGGTTTCCTTTCAGAAAATCAATGGCTTCACTACCATCGTAGACATGTGTTACCTGATAGCCTTCAGTTTCACAAAATGATTTAAAGAACAATGCACTGACATTATTGTCCTCGACAACCAACACATGAAGTCCAGTTGAAGAATCAGGCTTTACTGATGTCTCTTTTCCCGTATCCAAGTCCTCAAATTCAAGTTCTGATTTTAAGATTTGAACGGGCATCGATAACTTAATGGTAAACTCTGTTCCTACATCTGGTTGACTAAAGACATCGACAGAGCCTCCCATTAAGTCGACCAACTGTTTAACTATCGATAACCCTAACCCCGTACCACCAAACTTCCTTGTGGTTGACAACTCCGCTTGTTCGAAGGCATTAAAGATCCTATCAAGTTTATCTCTTTCAATGCCAACACCAGTATCGGTGACTTTAATTTCTAAGTTGTGCTTTTGATGCATGACGTATTGGATGTTCAAATCCACCTGTCCATGCTCAGTGAACTTAATGCCATTACCAATCAAATTGAAGAGAATCTGTCTCAGTCTTGCAGCGTCACCTATGAGCTCAACGTTTTCGGGAACTTGGTTAACAATATTCAGGTCGATTTGTTTGTTTAACGCCAATGGCTTTAATGCACTTTCGATACTGTCGACAACATTACTCACACCAAATGCCACGGCTTCAAGCTTGAGCTTGTCTTGTTCCATTTTTGAAAAGTCGAGAAGGTCATTAAGTAAAGTGACTAAATGCTCTCCAGAATTAATGATGGTTTGAGCATTTTTTTTGGTCTCCAATTCAGTGGTCTGTTCTTTTATTAGTTGCGCTACTCCGAGCACACCGTTCATTGGGGTTCTTAGTTCATGGCTCATAGTGGCGAGAAATAGTGATTTCGAATTGCTTGCCTGCTCTGCTTTCTCAACTGATTCTTGGTAAGCAATACTATTTCTCTTCAACTCTTTTGCTCGATGCCAGCCCATCAAACCGAGAATAGAAAAAACCAGCAATATAGATACAAAAAGTAACGCTGCGACTCTATCTCTTACGACAGTAGTTAAGTCTGTCAAAATATGCTCTGCATGCTCAACGAAGCCCACGTTTGTTCCGGATAGTACGATAGAGAAAAGGAGCTTCTCCTGTTCAACAAGTCCACTAAAAGTAAGAGATAAGCGTTCCAAATCCGGACTAACGGACGAGCTGCTATCAAAACTAGCGAGTATATGTTCAACGGCCACACCCTTACTTGCTTCGTGACTAGAGCCTTGGACTGTTTTTGCTTGGATACTTGAGAGAACTGAATTTCTTGCGACGATAACTCCAACGATATGATCCAGTGCATCAGTGACTTCAAGCGCTGAATCATGAAAATCTGTCAGGGCATTATTTATGTCCAGCTGATGAAAAAACACACCCTCAAGCTTGTTGTCTTTGTAGAGTTTTTCAATCTTATGGACTTCTCGCTCAATAGAAACCAACTGCCTATTAAGTTGATATGGAGCATCCAACCCATTAATCGAGCTGAGAGTAATTTCATCACGTATTTCTACGATGTCGTGGCCTAAATGACTCACAAGCTCTCGATAGTGACTGATGCTCTTATGCTCAACATAGTGAAGCCACAATAAAGACAAAGTCACAATCATAGTCGCCAACAAAGCACCAATAGAAAGATAGAATTTATTCATTCTCAAGCCTCTCCAAAATAGTCGGGCGATCACCAGTGAGTGTCATTAAAAATGATTTGATATCAACAATGGTCTCTTGATCTAACTCTCGTCCCAGCTGACTTCGGCCCATGATTTTTATCGCATCATCTAGAGATTGCGTTTTCCCATCGTGAAAGTAAGGGGCCGTTTCAGCGACATTTCGTAAACTGGCGACCCGAAATAAGTGCCGGTCTTTAGGTTTGGAGGTGGTTGAAAATCTTCCTAGGTCGTTGCTGCGTTCTGCCCCTGTCTTGTCTTGGCCAAAGTAACCAAATTGCATCACCATACCGCCACCCACATTTGCTCCCTGATGGCAAGCAATGCAACCTTCGGCTTGAAAAGCTTCCCAACCTCGTTTAGCAGCGTTGTTGATTGCCAGCTCGTCCCCCATTAGATAGCGATCAAACGGAGCGTTCGGTGTGGTCAAAGCATTTTCAAACTCGACTATTGAACCGACGATGTTATCAACGGATATATCTAAGCCTGCGGTGGAAAACATCTCTCGGTAAGCAGAAGAGTCATTAACATACGCTTTTATTTCCTCCCATGACGAATCCATCTCAACAGGATTATGCACCGGGCCATCGAGTTGCTCTTCCAGAGTATTCACACGGCCATCCCAAAAGAAACGATAGTTGTAGACAGCATTGAATACCGTGAGAGAGTTTCTTTCACCTAAACCCTCGACACCAACAGAAACTGGAATCAATTCTGCTCCATTGGTTTGTAAGTTATGGCAAGTCTCACAACTCACTTGATTGTTGGAAGATAGATTGGGGTCCTTGAATAATGTCCAGCCTATTTTTGCTTTAGCGTAGTCGATATTATCTAGGTCAAGGATTGGTTGTATTGGAGAGTTAGGGTCAACAAACGCGGAAACTGGTGGGGCGGTTGAGTGATCATCGTGAACAACACTGGACGCCTCTTGATGATGGTGTTGATGTGCATCAAGGGCATCATCATGGCTGGCAACAACGCTGTGATCATGCTCTAAAGACCTAAAGCCTTCGAACACTAATATCCCTACTGCGCCTATCATCACGGCCGAACAGCCCAAAATCAGCTTCCTGTTTGTCATAGTGAACACTCATATAACACTCCTTTTCATTAATTTAGGAAAGTTTTGAACGATATCAATTCACAAGACGTATAATCTAGATATTTATCATTTGATAGCGAAATACCATCAAAATACGAAAGGACTAAATAAAACGATGCAACGTGACAGTCTTTACGAGACTCAATATCCCGTCTCATCATTCTACAAATACGGAAACGCCCAAAGTTATTAGCTTTGGGCGTTTCTTCTATCAAACTTGCTTACGACAAGCCGAGCGTTATAGTGTCATATGCAGAATTGGAAAGGGTTTTCCCATATCATCAATGGGTGAACGAGAAACGACTTTAAAACCCATATGTTTGTAAAAACCAGCTGCTTGCGGGTTTTGTTCGTTTACATCGACCTCCATTGCGCCTAACTGCTGGATAGCATATCTCAACAGCACTTTGCCTACACCTCTTCCTCTTGCCTCACTTGAGATGAACAGCATTTCAACTTTTGCCTCGTGAACTCCCACGAAACCAACGATCGAACCGCTTTCATCTTTTACGCATTTTAGCGTGACAGCTGGGAAGGCCTGCTCAATGATAATGGGTTTAAAAAACTCTATATCTTCTTCTGTTATGAAGTCATGAGTTGCTCGGACCGAATTTTCCCAAACATCCAGCATTTCTGCGTAATGTTCAGGAAGCACATTTTCTACAATCATTGTATTTTCTCTATATTGACTGAAACTCATGTGCAGCCGCGAGCCGCAACTTTAACCCACCCTGTTATTGAATGTCCAACATTAGAGAGGAAGTCAGAATAGTTGCAAGTTAAACCCAAGTGCACTCTTCATCTTTCTCTGGTGCTTCAAACCATGACCAAAACAGTTCTAGCATATCAGGGGTCATCTCATAGGACTTTTCTCCGCGAACATCGTTGCGAGCAAAAGCGCGTGACTTGCATGTTTCAAAATCAACATTGAGATAGACCATTTCATAGTCTACCCCTCTTTGTTTAGCCCATGCCCTCGCCTGATCGCGCTTTTCGCGGTTCCAATATCCATAATCGAACACCACAGGAACGCCCAACTCCAATAGTCGTTCAGCAGACTGATCAAACAAACTGGTTAATGCTGACATTCTCGCATCGAACACTTCTCGTTCCATGTGCTCGCCAAATAGTGGGATCATCCACTCATCTGGGGTAAAGCAAAACGCATTAATGTCTCGAGTCAACTTAGCCGCATAGGTCGACTTTCCGGCGCCAATAAAACCACAGATAAAATAAATTTTGCTCATGTAATCCTTCACTCTTACAGCTTGACCTATCTATAGGTATAGGGTTGAAAATGCGCCCTCACTCACACAGAGGTCGTCATGCTAAATCGTTCTTCCTTATCCAATATCCGAATAACAATGTGTTTTAAAACATCACCTTGGATCACTACGCTGAGTAGATTACCAAACACGGTCAAAGGTGTCTCATGTGTACTTATCTGAAGACCCTGAACTGTGAAGGTCAACATCTAAACGATGCGAAAGATGAAACAGTAGAAGTGTTTCAAAACAAAGACTTTTGACGTTTGTCATCAAACACAACTATATTTTTCACATTCCCCTTCTAACCTATATTACATAAGATGCATAAAACGCACGTAATTAACGGCTAGAAACATTTGAAAAAGTCATATGGTGTGGCTTTGTAAATTGGGGACCGATTATGAATACGTTGAATGCTGAACTTTCACCACTGAACCAACTTCTTGATGATATTTTTGCAACCAACTTTCTCGACCCCATTGATGATTCGCAAGCGGCGCACAATATCAAACGCCTCCTAGGGGACATTGACAGCCAGTTAATCCACCTCAACACCATTCGCCACGACTTCAAGCAAAGCTCCGGCCCCAACTCCCTCCATAGAACGACTTTACGCGCCAGCAACAAACGGACAAGACTTTGCCTAGAGTCCCTCAGAGTCCAATTCGAGCTACTTACTCAACGCTCAATGACCTACGATGAGAGATATACTGACGAGGTGATGACACTTCGCCATCGTGTCGGTGATTTGCGTGTCGCCTTGTGTGCGATTACCCGAAACGAATAATCCCACTACTCATCACAAACAAATTCTAATTTGAATCAATACTCTATTGTATTCGAAACAATTCTCGATAAAATAGTTGTGCGTTTGCCTTTTGTCAGCGCATAACCTGCAATTCACTTTGAATTCGCATAATTTTATTCTCAGGGCGGGGCGAAATTCCCCACCGGCGGTAAATCTATTCATAGATGAGCCCGCGAGCGCTCGACTCGTCGAGGTCAGCAGATCTGGTGAGAAACCAGAGCCGACGGTTACAGTCCGGATGAGAGAGAATGAATAGACGCGTTAACTTTATCGAAGTTGATGCAATTTTCGTTTGTCTGGCATTTTGCCAGAGCTCGCACATGCCCTGATTCTGGTATTTATTTGGAGTACACCATGAATCAGTCATCACTACTTGCCGAATTTGGCGACCCAATTACTCGCGTTAACACAGCACTTGAGGCTTTAAAAGAAGGCCGCGGTGTTCTACTTCTTGACGATGAAGATCGTGAGAATGAAGGCGATATCATCTATTCCGTTGAGTCTCTGACTAACCAACAGATGGCTTTAATGATCCGTGAATGCAGTGGCATTGTTTGCCTATGCGTGCCGGAAGAGCAAGCGGATAAGCTTGAGTTAACGCCGATGGTTGAGAACAACAACAGCGCGAACCAAACTGCTTTTACCGTCTCTATTGAAGCTAAAGTTGGCGTGACGACTGGCGTTTCAGCGCAAGATCGCGTAACAACCATCAAAACTGCAGCAAACCCTAATGCGAAAGCTTCTGATCTTGCTCGTCCAGGACACGTATTCCCGCTTCGAGCTCGCAAAGGGGGTGTTTTAGCTCGCCGTGGCCACACCGAGGGCACGATTGATCTCATGCGTATGGCAGGGTTGCAACCTGCGGGCGTTTTGTGTGAGCTCACCAACCCAGATGGCACTATGAGCAAAACCCCAGAAATTGTCGCGTTTGGTAAGCTACATAACATGCCAGTTCTGACAATTGAGGACATGGTGCTTTATCTTGAGCAGCATGAGCTAAAACTCGCTTAATTACGCTACGAGAAGGCTATCGGTCGTTCATTCACCGATAGCCTATCGCACTATCACGTCCATTCCGCTACTATGTCCCCTTCTCTTGTAATACTTCGATATCATGCACAATAAAGAACAACTGCGAACCGAGCTTCTAGAAATCCTTTCCACTCAACGCCAAAATGCGTTGGATGCGGCGGATACCGCCCATGATCTTGCTACGCATGAACAGAGTGTTGCAGAAACACAATACGATACGGTTGGGCTTGAGGCCGCGTACTTAGCTCATGGCCAATCGCAACGTGTGGCTGAATTCGATATGACCATTAATCGCCTCAAGGCTCTGCCGCTTATTGATTTCAACGAAGAAGATGAGATCAAACTGGGTGCGATTGTCACGCTCTCAGACGGCATGACTTGCTGGTTTTTACCTGTATGTGGTGGCTACAAACTTGCTAACGATTGTGTGGTTGTTATCACTCCTCGATCTCCACTAGGGCAAATGCTTGATGGTGCGGAGATTGAAGAAGTGTTACAAGATGGCAGAGAAATCACCAGCATCGCTTAACGCAAGATAATTTAAAAGCCCACCATTCCAAAAAAACTCGCATCTGGGTCAGCTAACCCGTCCTGTAGCACGAACAGCTCACTAAACCTCATTTTGATCAATGCTATAAGTTGATCCATGTCAATCTATAACCACTCTTTTTCATCTGACTTCTTTTCGTCACATTCAATCGATAAGTTACATTTTGAAACACAACAACACACATGGAAATCTTATGAAAAAGAATTTTATCACTGCACTAGTGGCTATTTCGTCTATCACATTTACTGGTGCTTCATTGGCTCAAGATACTATCTCTGCTGTTGGCTCTAGTTCGGTAACGCCATTAATGGAAACATTCGGCGAGGTGTATTCTAAAGCTCATCCGGAAATCTTCGTTGAAGTGCAAGGCCCTGGTTCAAGTGCTGGTGTTAAAGCAGCAAAATCAAACACCGCTGACCTTGGCATGGCTTCTCGTGAACTAAAAGATTCAGAAAAAGAGCCAGAGCTAGTAGCAAAAGTTATTGCTCGCGATGGTATCGCTGTTGTGGTTAATCCAAACAATGAAGTGAAAGAATTGACTTCACAGCAGATCCAAGAGATCTACAAAGGTGAGATTAAAAACTGGAAAGAAGTGGGTGGCGCTGATAAACCAATCGTAGCGATTACCCGTGACACAGCATCGGGCACTCGCGGTGCATTTGAAGACATCATGGACCTGAAACAAAAAGTAAATGGCCAAAAAGTGTCTGCTATTTCACAACACGCGCAAGTAGCAAATGGAAACGGTGCATTGAAAACATCAGTCGCTTCGAACCCATACGCTATTGGCTATATCTCTTTAGGAACGGTTGACCAATCCGTTAAAGCACTCGCTGTTGATAAAACAGAGGCGACAATTAGCAATGTTAAAAACGGCAGCTACAAAGTCGCTCGCCCATTTTTAGTGCTATACAAAGGCCAACCTAACGCTCGTACCACTGAGTTCCTTCAATGGATGGAAAGTAAAGAAGCTCAACAACTTGTCGATGAAAAAGGCTATATTTCAATTCACTAATAGTTAGTCTCATCACGACACTTTTCATGAACTTAAGAAAAAGAGGCTTCGGCCTCTTTATTTCTTTAGCTGGGATGGAACCGCTTAACGCCGAGATGGACGACCGCGAGAAGAGCGCTCTTTGAAAGCAGAAGCTGCCTTTGCTTGTGACTTCAAAATAGAGTCTACCGTTAGCTCCATTGGCTCTTTGGACTGCAAACCATGAGGAAAGGTTCGTGCACGCGGTGCTAAGTCATACTCTTCTGCTGAAGCGCGTGGCATACGCTTAAAGCGATACAGATAAAAGTTCTCTACCTTCTCACGTGCCCAATCTGTCTTTTTCAGATATTTCACGCTGCTCGCAATTGATGGGTTAGTATGGAAGCAGTTGAACCTCATTGCCGCATCAAGAATATCCCAGCCGTAAAAATCCACCAGCTCTTTGAGCAAGGTCTCTAGTTTCAATCCATGTAGTGGATTGTTCTGCTGAAGCTCAATTCTTTCTTCATCTGTCATCATAACGAGTTCCTGATTGTCTGACTGGCACTAACGGTGAGATTAAAACAAGTCGTGAGTATGTGTAAGCACTATAGCAACTAGACGTATCAAGCGCCTAAATATAGCAAAGGGGCTGGATTCTATCAGATAGAATGCCAACCCCCTACTCAGAATTTTATCTTTAGATATCCGCTTTGGATATGACTTCAAGATAGCATTGCCTAGTAATCCAGCGTTCCGCGAATTGGGTAGTGATTATTTGGGTCACGAATCCATGATAGGCCACGTGTTAGGGCTCCTAGCTCGGGTCTCACAAATGGATTGTTCGAGATATCAACCACATGAACATTACCGTGCTCGTTGACAACAAATAGGCCTGGCTCGGCAAAGTTATGATCGGTTTCCTGCTCAGAACGCGGAATAGAGATATACAGCCCCAGCTCTTTCATCTGCTCTTCCGACAATCCGTAAGCTATCGGAAAACTGATATCCACTTTTTCTAAATGCTTCTCTAGCTGATGTTTGGCATCACCAGACACCGCTAAGATATCCACGCCGGCATCAGCGAACGCTTGTTTGTAGCTCTCAATTTCGTTGAGGTACTTAGTGCACAGTGGGCAATGTCTGCCACGATAAACAAAGACTGCCTGCCAAGTTGCCTCTCCTTGGGGTTTGCCTAGCGTAACACTTGAACCATCAAGCAAAGTTGCTGTCATTGCTGGGAACGAATCACCCGCTTTAAGTTTCACTGAATGTGCCATTTTTATTCCTCATCCTGTCGGTTTAGAGTAAATATATGCACAGAATCTCGACCTTTCAAGCAGTTAACTTTTAGTAACCTACTTATAGCTATCAATCACTTAGACACAAAAAAGCCCACTACCGGAGAGAATGAGGTAGCAGGCTTAGTATTCAAATCAAGCTCTAAGAAAAACGCAAATTATGCAATAAGACCAGCGCCATCTTTCGCCTGACAAACGTAAATGTCTTCTTTCAAACCCGTAGCCGCTTCATATTCGCGCTCTACAGCCGCTTTGATGTCGCTGACCAGTGCTGGTGGAACAAGTGCAACGATACAACCGCCAAAACCACCACCCGTCATGCGAACGCCACCTTCATCACCCACCACTTTCTTGACAATCTCGACCAAGGTATCGATCTCAGGCACGGTAATCTCAAAGTCATCGCGCATTGAAGCATGTGATTCGGCCATCAATTCACCCATACGCTTCATGTCATGCTTACGCAGGGCTTCTGCAGCTTCAACAGTACGATCGTTTTCGGTAATCACGTGACGAGCGCGTTTTGCCACCATTGGGTCAAGTTCAGCTTCACGCGCTTTGAACTGTTCAATAGTTACATCACGCAGCGCTTCAACACCAAAGATACGTGCGGCTTCTTCACACTGCTCACGGCGTGTGTTGTATTCACTGTCCACCAAGCCACGTTTTTTATTTGAGTTGATGATCACAACCGACATGTCTTCAGGCATTGACACCGCTTGCGTCTTCAAATAACGGCAGTCCAACAGAAGTGCATGATTTTTACGCCCTTCTGCTGAAATCATTTGGTCCATGATGCCACAGTTGCAGCCAACAAATTCATTCTCAGCTTGCTGGCCATTAATCGCGATCTCTGCTTGGGTAATATCTAGGTCGTACAGCTCTTTAATTGTCTGACCAATCACCACTTCCAATGCCGCTGACGAGCTCAAGCCGGCACCCTGAGGGACATTACCACTCACTGAAAGGTCAAAGCCCTTAAATTCAAAATGGCTGTCTTGTAGGCACTTCACAACACCACGAATGTAGTTTGCCCACATTTTGTCTTGTTGAAATTCGATCTCTTTCGTAAGGTCAAACTCATCGGTCGCGTTGTCATAATCAACAGAAACCAAGCGAACAATATTGTCCTCTCGCTTCGCTGCTGCAACCACGGTTTGATAGTTGATTGCACAAGGCAATACAAAGCCATCATTGTAATCTGTATGTTCACCAATCAGATTAACGCGACCAGGCGCTTGGATAAAATGTGTTGGCTCGTAGCCTAGTACCGCTTCAAATGAAGCTCTCACTTTTTGGACTAAGTCAGACATAGTTTCGTCCCCAATAAACTCGATAGTTAAATTTTAGTTTGGAGCCCCGCCATTGCGAGGCTCTTTATTTGTTATTGTTCTTTGTAATGAACATCACTTAAATCACGTAGGCGCTGCGCAGCTTGCTCAGCCGTTAAATCACGTTGAGACTCTGCTAACATCTCATAGCCCACCATGAACTTACGGACTGACGCACTGCGCAGTAGTGGTGGGTAGAACAGTGCATGCAACTGCCAGTGATCGATATCAGTACCTTCTTCAAAGAATGGCGCATAGTGCCAGCCCATAGAGTACGGGAATGAGCACTGGAACAAGTTGTCGTAACGGCTAGTCAGCTTTTTGATCGCTAATGCAAGATCGTCGCGTTGCTCATCAGACAATTCGCTCATGCGGCGAATATGTGTCTTCGGCAGCAACATGGTTTCAAACGGCCAAGCTGCCCAATATGGGACAACCGCGACCCAATGCTCTGTCTCAACAACAATGCGCGAGCCATCTTCGATTTCTGCTTGAACGTAGTCCACCAACAGGTTTGTTCCGTTCTCATCAAAATAAGCTTTTAGATTTTTTTCTTTACGCTCAATTTCGTTCGGTAGAAAGCTATTTGCCCAGATTTGGCCATGCGGGTGTGGCTGTGAACAGCCCATCGTCTCACCCTTATTCTCAAAGGCCTGTACCCAAACATACTCCTTACCTAGCTCTTCGATTTGCTCGTCCCATGTATCAATGACGCCACGGATCTTATCAAGAGGCAACTCAGGTAAAGTCTTACTGTGATCGGGAGAGAAGCAGATAACTCGGCTCAATCCGCGAACACCTTGTGTTTTAAACAACGGGTTGTCTGATTCCGGCGCATCTGGAGAGTCCGTCATCAGAGCCGCAAAATCGTTATTGAACACATAAGTGCCTTGATAATCAGGGTTTACATCGCCCGAAATGCGCTCATTGGTTGGGCATAAGAAACACTTACCATCATAACTTGGCAATTGCTCAGTAGACGGCTTTTCATCCTGACCACTCCAAGGACGCTTTGCGCGGTGTGGTGACACTAAAATCCATTGACCAGTCAATGGGTTGTAACGACGGTGTGGATGATCCACTGGGTTAAATTCTGTATTCGACATTGCTCTATCTCTAAACTCTACAACTATTAGTAACCCTGAGGGTTCTTAGATTGCCAATTCCATGTATCTTGTGTCATTGCGGCTATCGAGCGTGTCGCTTTCCAGCCCAGTACTTTCTCAGCTTTCTCTGTGCTTGCCCAACACTCTGCGATATCACCAGGTCGACGCGGGCAAATTTCATAAGCGACATCGTGACCACAGGCCTCACTGAAGGCTGCAACCATCTCTAAAACACTAGAGCCTTTACCTGTACCTAGGTTGAAGATGTGTAAGCCACGCTCTTCACCCACTGCTTTCAGTGCTGCAATATGGCCATCTGCGAGGTCCATCACGTGGATGTAATCTCGTACACCTGTGCCATCCGGCGTAGTGTAATCGTTACCAAACACAGCCAATTTTTCTCGACGTCCAACCGCGACTTGTGCAATGAACGGCATCAAGTTATTTGGGATACCTTGTGGGTCTTCTCCCATGGTGCCTGATGGGTGCGCACCGACTGGGTTAAAGTAACGAAGCAGTGTAATGCTCCAGTCATCTTCTGCTGTAAATAGATCAGATAAACACTGCTCTACCATGTACTTACTACGGCCATACGGGTTAGTCGTTGCACCCGTTGGTGAGTTCTCTGTAATTGGTACAATTTCAGGGTCACCATAAACCGTTGCTGAGGAGCTGAATACTATGCTCTTAACGCCAGCTTTACGCATGCAGCGAGCAAGTACCAACGACCCATTCACGTTGTTGTCATAGTACTCAAGCGGCTTAGCGACTGACTCACCAACAGCTTTAAGTCCTGCAAAATGAATCACTGAACTAATATCATGATTCTGAAAAACGCTGTCTAAAAACGCTTCATCTCGAATGTCGCCTTCATAAAATGTCGGGCGCTTTCCTGTGAGTGCTTCAATACGGTTTAAAACTTCAGATTTGGCATTACAGAGATTATCAACAATGATCGGCTCCATGCCTGCTTCAATCATTTGGACACATGTGTGACTACCGATGTAGCCCATTCCGCCCGTTACTAATACGTTCATGTCAGTCTCCCAATTCACTGAGTATGATTCTAGCCAAGAATTCAAAGGTTGTTTGTGACTGACGTCACGCTAGTGGAAACGTTTACACTAAATTCCATTTTTAAGTATTTTCAGCATTAGGTCGTTGCTCTAACCTTAAGTTTTTCAATGGTTAAAAATATGACAATGAAGGCCTACAAAGTACGATGCTGACCTAATTAACTGATATTACTATCATTTAATGTAAGTAAATATTACAATGTCATCGAATTGTTAAACACGATTCATATAATTATTCTTACAAATACATGCGAACAATTCATCTTGTTTATATAAGCTTGTAAGAACCGCTAAGGATTAGCGTTCTGTGTGGTGTCTCAGGGTTAACGAGTTGAGTTGATTTTCAAAAAAACAACTTGAGTTACTTATGCGCTTTTTAAAACGAAACCAGGCCAAGGCTCAGCCTGTAGAACTAGAACCTTCAAAGGTTCTAACGCTTAGCTACAATGACCTACTTAATCTTGACGAAACCGCCCTAACCGCGTCTGTGGGCAAGCCGAGTTTGATTTTGGGCTTCCTTCCTTGTAAATCTGATATAGACCGCGTCCGGCATAAACTCGCCAGCATAACCAGTGGAGAAATTCTTTTAACCACCACATCCGGTCAACTCAATAGCCTAAGTGACGACACCTATCAAACCCAACGCTCTAGCGACATCGTACTGCAAATTTTTTCAGAAGAACTTATCGAAGATGTCTCTTGCCACACCGTCAATCTTCCTTGCCAAGACATTCTTCGCCAGGAACAAACCCAAACCAAAGACCAGCGTGTCGCAGCCATCGTTCAGCAACTCAATGCGATTCAACCAAGTTTTGAACTTGATCATAAAGACACCTTCGCACTCACACTGGTCAATGGATTTACTAACTGCGAAAGCTGGTTGATGGAAGCCGTCTATCAACAAGCCAAGTTTGCTGTTCCATTCGTAGGTGGCACTGCAGGTAACGACTTAAGCAACAATCAAACGACCATTGCGACCCGCAATAAAACCTACCAAACACAGGCGATCCTTTGCTTTGTTAAGATAAATCCGAACTATCAATACAAGTTATTCACCAGCCACAACTATGAACCCACGACGAAGCATTGGTTGATTACTGATGCGAACCCTGCTTTTCGTAGCGTAAACAAGGTGTTGAGCAGCGATGGCACTGACATGATTGGTTTTGTTGACGCCCTCTGCACACACTTGCAATGCCGACCAGAACAACTTGAACAAGCATTGGGTAATTACACCTTTGCGATTAAAGTAAAAGACACGTATTACATTCGCTCGGTGGCAAGCATCGACATTGAGAATGGCTCACTCTCGTTCTTCTGTGATTTGCCATTGGCGACTAACCTCTACTTAATGAAGAGCAAAGACTTCATCGCCACGACACAGCGAGACTTTGATGCTTTCAACCCGCGTGACAAAGAACCTGTCAGCGGTATCTTGTTTGATTGTGTGCTTCGTCGACTTAAAAACCAGAGTGCTCTTAATCGATTGAATACCTTTGATGATTTCCCATGCGCGGGATTCTCAACGTTTGGTGAACTGTGTGGCGTCAACGTCAATGAAACTCTCAGCGCTCTGTTCTTCTATCGTAAAGGAGACCTCTCGCGCACCAAAACCGACAACTTCGTTGCCCAGTATGCCTCATTCTCTCGTTATTTCTTAGAGCTCGAACTGCAAGCCAACAAGCTACTCAGTCAAATGCAAGAGACTTTGATCACCACCAGCCAAAGTGCAATGTCGGTAGCAAACGAGTCACTTTCGCTATCAAAAGAGGCTGAAGAGAAAACTCAAGCCATCAACTCTGATAGTCGTGAACTTAACGCTCAGTTTGCTACGTTCAATCAGTCGATTCAGACTCTCTCAACTCAGTTGGGTAGCCTGACTGATAATGTGACGAAAGCGGAACAAGATCTTTCGACGATTGAAGCCATTTTCCGCATCATTGAGCAAATCGCCGAGCAAACTAACCTTCTGGCGCTTAACGCCAGTATTGAGGCAGCTCGTGCTGGCCAATACGGTCGAGGGTTTGCTGTTGTCGCTGATGAAGTGCGAAAGCTAGCGCAAAACACTCAAACTTCTCTGAACGATTCACGTGACAGTGTGGCGCGCTTGCTCCAACAGATAACGCAGATTTCTCAAGATGTGAATATTGCGTCATCAGAAATGAACAACGCAAACCAGCAAACGGTGAGCATCTTGAACAATATTCAAGACATTGATTCACATGTTGAAGAGACAGACCAGCTGTTAAAGAGCAATATCGCCATCGCTCAAAAGCTCGATACCATCTACAAACAAGGTGAGATAAGCAATCAGAATGTGACGGTCATCCGCGAGCAGTTCATTCACTAATTAGCAGTCTATTGCCAAGCGGGCTGCGCTACGCCGCAAACGGGTGCCATACCCTTTTGCGGCTTTTATCTTTTCTATTCGTATTCCTATTGCATCTAGAGCCATATCTTCTAATATCGACATATCATTTTGGTTATATCATTGAAACGTCACTATGGATCTTGCTAAATTTGATTTAAACCTACTCAAAACCCTCATCGTGTTACTTAAGGTGCAAAACACCAACAAAGCGGCGGAAATACTGGGTACTAGCCAGCCTGCTGTCAGTCGTAACCTTGCTAAGATACGCAGTGAGATAGGTGACCAACTGTTCATTCGTCAGTCACGAGGCTTCACACTTACCCCCAAAGCGGAGGAACTGGCGAATGTTCTTCCACGATTGTTAGATGAACTTCAAGTCAGCCTTCAAAGCACGGAATTTAAGCCTGAGGAATTGAATGGCACGCTTCGCATCGCTCTCAATGCGTTTATCATGGAAACGCACGGTTACAAGATCATACAAGCGCTATCGGAACAAGCACCCAATGTCACTATCGAGCTGCACAGTTACACCGTCACAACAGCAACGCAATTACTCACAGGTGAACTCGATTTTGCAATTAACTTTTATCCGTTAGATGTCAGCAAGCAACTCAGACAAGTCAAAGTGGGTGGATACTCTTTTCAAGGTCTGTGCCGGAAAGATCACCCAAGAGCAGGCGCAGTATTAGACCTCGATGACTTTGCGAATCTTGACCTGTTAGGTCTGATTGTTCCTGAATTTAATTCTGACCAGATGATTGTTAAGAAACTTCAGGCATTCAAGCACTTTAAGCCACGCATGCGGTCGCAAAATATCAACCCTCTCCTCAAAGAAATCCGTCATTCAGACGCCGTTCTTGTATGCCCTATGAGCATCTTGGAATCACTACCAAACGACAATTACGCCTTAATCAAAGTTCATGAAAAGACCACATATAACAAACTAGACCTTGGTTTGATCTACAACAGCCGATTCCTTCAATCATCGCGCTTCCACTGGATTGAGTCTTTGATAGAAAAAGTCCTCCCACCCTCTTCAAGTCATTGATAAAAAAATACCTCATTCACTTTCTCTGACAAATTGAAGTGAATGAGGCTAAGCAAAGCTATCATAGACAAACTGCTACTCTTGGTTCCATCAGAATAAGCAGGACAAGTCGCAAGAACTCATCCCAATAACTTTTTGTTCATAAACTTATTGGGATAACCACTTAAACTAAAGCGCCTGAGCTCAGGCGCTCTTGTATATCAACACTTAAAATTGGTAGTTGTACTCTATGCGATGGTCACCGTCGGAAAAATCTGTATATTCCGTCCAGTTCGCAAAGTATCGGATATTTGAGCGAGGGTTGATTTGGTATGAGATAGCCGCTTCGTGAGCGAATACAGTGTCGTTGCCCACGCCAAAGCCGTTATCTTTGTATGCTGAAGATCCTGACATAGTACCCATGTACATTGGGTTGTAGTTCAGCCAAATCTTGTCGGTAATCTCTACTTTGCCGTACATACCTACGACGTAAAACGTACCGTGAATATCCCAACGGTCTTGTGCTTGAGCATCAGGACGGTCGGCGTCAAACGTATCGCCAAAAGCCACACCCGCACCCGCTAGAGGGTAAAGGTTTACAGGCCCCATTTTAGGTAGAGCTTGGATAAAGCTATAAGAAGCAGTGCCTTGTGTACCATTATCTGTCTTGAAAGCCATATTCACATCGACCTGTGAGCCACGACCATTAGTCAAGTCCACACCAAAATGACGGTAGCGGAAGCTATCTATGCTGTTATCGTTGCCCTGACGTGCGTCACCATTCCAGCCAAGGTCTTCACCCATTATGCCTTTGAACTCTAGAACGTGCATGCCCATCGTATCTGGATTGCCCGTGTCGTAGGCTTGACCCACTTTTAAGTTTAGGCCTTTATCTGTGTAGCCAATACCAGCTTGGGTATAAACCGCGAGCGGATCAGACATATCTTGTAGTTCTTCTTCAGCAACCGCATTGAAGCTTAAAGCTGCAACACCCGATAAAGCGATAATTCTTTTGTTCATTTCCATGATTGTCTCCACCTTGATGTTCAGCAACGTCCGTATTACTGGAGAACTTTTTAGAGACTGAATTATGTAAACTGATGGATTGCTCAACAATGTCATAACTGATATAGATGAAATATCAAATTACGCATTTCATAAGATAACATTCACCGAACAAATTAATTAACGAATTTAGACAACAACACCGTTCACATCGGGAAAACAGATAACGTAACGAGTGATGAATATTCTGTTTTTTGTCTTTCAATTGACGCTATTTCGTAAAAATTGGTGATATCAGCGGAATTTATATGACCCCTATCAACATAGTGATTTTTGTGAAAACGTTACTCAAGAAACGTAATAGCGCCTACGAGCTGCTCCAAGCCAAAATAGCCTTAACTAAAGCGAGGGATTATTATGTTGGCACAACAAGAAGCATTAAAACCAAAAGTTTGGGGTGAATACTCGCTCTATTCGCTCACCAACCGAAATGGTACTCAGGTAGATATCTCAGATCTCGGTGCCATCATCGTTAACTTCTTTACCACAGACAAACACGAGCAGCGCCGAAATATCGTTTTGGGCTATGACACACCAGAGCAATACATTGAAGGCCGTGTGTTTTTTGGTTGTGTGGTTGGCCCTTGGGCAAATCGCATTGCTAATGGGTGTTATGAATACCAAGGGCAAATTGTTCACTTAGAAAATAATGAAGGCGACAACCACCTTCATGGTGCTTCTGCCAACATTGGTGCAAAACGTTGGGCTGTTGAACAGGCGTTCGATAATAGAATCGTACTTTCTGTTGCGATGAAGGCAGAAGAAGCGGGCTACCCTGCGAATATTCAGTTTAAGGTTGTGTATGAGCTGACAGACAGCGACCACCTCAATATTGAGTACTCTGCGATTCCTGATGCAACAGTGCCTCTAAACATGACGCAACACTCGTACTTCAATCTTGGTGATGCCGATAACGTTCTTGACCATATTGCACAAATTCATTCCGACAAATACCTACACGTCGATAGCAAGGCGATTCCGCGAGAAGTACGCTCAGTCGCAGCTACTCCATTGGATCTCAGAGCACCTGTCGCGATTGGTCAATCTATCGATTCAGACTTCCAACAATTATCTATGGCGGGTGGCTATGACCACTGCTGGTGTTTTGATGGTGTCGATGCAGACCAACCGATCATTAAAAATGCATCCGTCACTGACCCAGACTCAGGCTTAACCTTGTCGGTTTACAGTGATCAAATCGGCATGCAGTTCTACACCGGTAATTTCATCGAAAACGAAATCGGCCATAACGGAAAAGTACTCGGCAAACGATCAGGTTTCTGTCTCGAAACCCAATGCTACCCAGACCAAGTCAACATGAGTCACGCAGCAACCTGTATGTATGAAGCTGGCGAGCAGTATCGTCACCGCGTGAGTTACCAAATTTCAAAATAACAGCGAGCCCTTTCATCTCGCCTATAAACAATCCGTCGCTACAAGCCTTAAGCAGACGTTATGTAGCGGCATCTAATACTGAGAGCAATACTATGATTAATATTCCACAAGTTAAAATGGGTATCGTAGCGGTGAGCCGTGACTGTTTCCCACTATCACTGTCACAGCAACGCCGTCAGGCGGTGGTTTCAGCGTGTACTGAAAAAGATATCGAAATTATTGAGCTAGAAACCATCATCGAAAATGAAAACGATATGGTGAAAGCACTAGAAGAGGCGACGGCTAAGCAGCTTAATTCACTGGTTATTTATCTTGGTAACTTTGGACCTGAAGGCCCGCTATCACAGATGGCACAGCGCTTTGATGGCCCTGTTATGTTTGTTTCGGCAGCGGAAGAGTCAACATCATGTCTCGCAGATCAACGCGGTGATGCATACTGTGGAATGCTGAACGCTTCATACAGCGCGGGTTTACGCAACATTCGTCCACATATCCCTGAGTACCCAGTGGGCACACCTACTGAAGTTGCTGACATGATTGATGACTTCGTCCCAGTCGCTCGCACTATTTTGGGTCTTAAAGGTCTTAAAATTTTTAGTTTTGGCCCTCGCCCACAAGACTTTGTCGCTTGTAACGCACCAATCAAAGCCCTGTTCGACCTTGGTGTTGAAATCATGGAAAACAGTGAGCTAGACCTGTACGACATGTACCTTGAAGCAGAAGGTCATGAAGATATTCCAGCCATCATCGCGGACATGGAAAAAGAGTTGGGTGACAACAACCCATACCCAGATCTACTGCCTAAGCTGGCTCAATACGAAGCGGCTCTACTTGATTTCCATAAGAACAACCTTGGTGGCTCTACGTTCGGTATTTTCGCCAATAAGTGCTGGCCATCATTCCAGAAGTTCTTCGGTTTCGTGCCTTGTTATGTAAACGCTCGCCTAGCTGAACGCGGCATTCCAGTCGCTTGTGAAGTTGACATCTATGGTGCGCTGTCTGAGTACATGATCACTTGTGCGACCAATCACCCAGCTACACTGCTTGACATCAATAACACGGTGCCAAAAGACATGGTTGAAGCGAATCAAGAGATCATGGGAGACTACACAGAGAAAGACCTGTTCATGGGCTTCCACTGTGGTAATACGGCTTCAAGCTGTATGAAGAACTCACAGCTGCGGTTCCAAAAAATCATGCACAGCCTATTAGAACCAACCGAAGAGCCAAACATCACACGCGGTACGCTAGAAGGCCAAATCAAGCCAGGAGACGTTACCCTATTCCGTCTACAATCAACGGCTGATACCAAGCTTCGTTCTTACGTTGCACAAGGCAACATTCTTGACATCGACCCTGAGTCATTCGGTTCAATCGCGGTATTTGCGATTCCTGAGATGAAGCGTTTCTACCGCCACGTCCTTATCCAAAAACGCTACCCTCACCATGCGGGTATTGCCTTTGGTCACGTGGGCAAAACTCTGTATCAAGTATTGAACTTACTGGGTGTTGAAGAGATTGATTACAACCAACCTGCTTCAGAGCGTTACCCTAACGAAATTCCTTGTACTTTCTTAGGCTAATGCCTTAACCAAACACATAACGTGTGGACAAGAGCCTCGGACTGACATAGCCCAGTTCGGGGCTCTTTTTTATTTTATTCAGTGGTGAATGAAAACTTAATAAAAGTATTTGACCCGAAATGAACAAATCGCGGTAAAATGCTGACCAGTTTTTGATTCTTTTTATTTTTCAGTTCGGTAAGTATAGATGTACAAACTCATTGCCCTAGACTTGGATGGCACGCTACTGGGTAGCGACAAAGCCATCTCTCAACAAAACCAAGATGCGATTGCAAAAGCGCGTGCCGCTGGCGTGACGGTCGTTCTTGCCTCAGGCCGCCCGATGCAAGGCATGCTCGACAAGCTTGAGCTTCTGAACATTAATTCTGACAAAGATTTCATCCTTTGCTACAACGGCTCAATGGTGCAGAACATTGCGACAGGTGAAATCATTCACCAGCAAACCATCACTGGCAAAGATGCAAAACGCGTTGCGCGTCTTGCAAAAGAGTTAGGCGTTTATGTTCACGCATTCAGCACCGAACATGGTCTGATTACCACCGAGCACAACCCATACACGGATATCGAGGCGAACATTAATGGTCTTGATATCACTGAGATGAACTTTGAATCACTTTCAGATGATCACCCTATTATTAAAGCGATGATCGTTGCCGAGCCAGCAGCATTGACGGAAGCGATTTCAAAACTTGATCCTAAGCTTCGCGAAGAGTTCACTGTTGTACAAAGTGCACCGTTCTTCTTAGAGTTCCTAAACCCTTCAGCAAATAAAGGTATCGGTGTCGCTGCCATTGCTGAGCACTTGGGTATTAAACAGGAAGAAGTAATGACCATGGGTGATGCAGAAAACGATCACCACATGTTGAAATACGCTGGTCTAGGTATCGCTATGTCAAACGCGATGGAAGAGACTAAGCAGATTGCTGACCACATCACTGTAAGTAATGACGAGCACGGTGTTGCGGTATGTATTGAGCAGTTTGTGTTAAACGCTTAAGAGTGTGAAATAATAAAGGGATGTGTTCATCCCTTTATTTTGTTTTGGCGCTTCACTAATGCTTATTTACTAACGACTACTTTTTACGAAATTCCATTGTATTGCTGTAACCCGACTCTCCAGCATCATTATACGCCTTCACTCGATAACCATAATTGCCGCCATCAAGATCACTGATATTATCGGTATAATTTGCATCTTGTGTTCTAAACACTTCATAAAAATTGACAGTCCCTTTCTCTTTCCGGCCTCGTTCAACAATAAAGCCCAACTCACCCTCTGAATTATCATTCCAAGATAGCATTACGACATTGTTAGACAATGTACCTGATAAATTACTTGGTGATGGCAACGTACCAGGTTGAGGTGAAGGCTCGGTGTCTGTAACCGACACGACGATAGTGTCAGAGGTTGCTGAACCAGACGCATTCACAGCACTTACGCGATAGCGATACTCTCCGGGTGATGCAACAGTGTCGGTAAAAGTGGTTTCACCAGCCGGTACAATTTCTAACTCTTCAAAATTGATACGGCCACGTCGTTTTACGCCACGCTCAACCAAAAAGCCATTTTCATTCGAACTATTATCTTGCCATGTTAATTTGACATTAGGCCCTGTCACGTCGCCTATCAATCCCGATGGCGCTACGAGAACAGTTGAATCAACAACGACCACCTCTGTTGTCGTAGAGTCACTCAATCCATCGTCATCTTGGACAGTCAGAGTAACCGTATAAGTACCCGCAGAAGCATAACTATACGAGAATGTGCTGCCTTCGCCAGTTTCTCCATTACCAAAGTCCCAAGAATAGGTTTGTATTGTGCCATCTGCATCAGACGAAGTACTGCCATTAAAATGAATCAACTCATCTAAATTATATTCCGACTTAAAGTTATCGATTGTAATTGTTGACTGCGGAGCACTGTAGCTATTTAAGTTACTTGCATAGTTCACTGCGGCTAACGCATTAACTAAACCGTGCCCAAATACAACATCATCTCCAGAAGCGCCTAGATCAGTAACAGTTGAAAACAACCCTTGTTCAATTTGTTTCGGAGTGATTTCTGGATTAGCAGCAACCATGAGGGCAGCAATACCAGCCGTCAAAGGTGACGAAAATGACGTACCGCTGTAGTACACATAACGGTTGTCTGGGTATGTCGTTGCGATACTCACTCCTGGCGCTGTAATATCGACGAAAGTACCCCAATTTGAAAAGCTCGCTTTTTCATCATTCTGATCCGTTGCTGCAACACCTACGAAACTTTCATAATCAGGGTATGAAGCAAACTCTTGGCCATCATTACCTGCGGACATAAACAGTAAGCCATTTCGAGCTCGCAAATATTTTGCAGCCGCATCAATCGTTGCATATTGAATACCCCCATAGCTCAGGTTGACAATACGAGCGCCGTTGTCAGCTGCATATTCTATGCATTTTGCCATTGTTGAAATGTAAGCAGAGCTGTTTTCGTCACTGATTGCAATCCTCACAGGAATTATGTCGACATTCCAGTTTGCCCCTGCCACACCTATTCCATTATTACCTAATGCACCTAGTGTCCCTGCAGAGCCAGTACCATGCCCATCGGCATCGAAGATATTGGTATTGTCGTCCTCTGCATTATAAGCAAGATCGATCCTTAGATTATCTTTGAGGTCTGGATGTTCAACATCAAACCCAGTATCACACACACCGACCAATACTGAAGAACTGCCCGTTGTCACCTCCCAGGCTTGTTGACTGTTCACCGCAGTGTGATGCCATTGGTTATCGAAATAAGTATCATTGGGAGAAATGGTCGGTACAACGGCCACATCAGGCTCTGCAAACTCAACATAACCACTGTTTTTCAAAATATTCGCTATTGCCTTTTCTCTACCCTTATGGTCAAAGGTTGCAATGGCAATTTGTGAACCATCCAATACGACTTGGCTTACCAAACCTTGCCCTCTTAGTATGGCATTAAGGCCCCGAACTTGATTCGGCTCAGCCCCCTCAACTAACTTGTACAGCACGGTTCCTGGACGTACTTGTTCATTATTATGCTTCGCAGCCAAAGCACTTCCAGAATTAATCATCAAACACAATAAGACGAACTTAACGACTCCAAAGTCCCGTAGATACATGGTCGCTCTCCTAAGCTGTTTCGGTATAAATAACTTTGTTTTAAGAGGCCGACTGACTATCGCTACTACACGGCAGTCATAATTATTGTAATGACTCATGTTGCTATGAGACCGACTGCTTTTAGCGCTAAAGTTTAGAAAAGCGAGGGATACCTGCAACTTTCTATGTGCTTCTAAATTGCGACTTATTCAAAAAGAGACATCGCCTAACATCACCAGTACCGGCACATTCAGCTTTTAGTCACGATTCAAAATTCACAACAAATGATTAAAGAAACTCGAGCTGTCCCGTACTAAACTGTAACCATTCGTCATTTGGCTACAAATAAAAGACTATCCATGAACATTTAATGACACGTAAAACCAAACCTTGATCACAAAATGATTTTAGTCTATTGTTTCTAACATACAGATTTGAAAGTTAATTACAAAAAGGAGCTTTACTATGTTAACAGTAATCAAACAACTCTTCGTGCCACAGAAAGACTATGCTGGTCGTGATATCGACAATATGATTATGCGTCTTGCAGCACAAACGGGGACAGACATTACGGCTTGGTCATACATCAACGAATTGTCTGTGTACGAAAATACACTGAGCGGCATGCGTGTTTACCCACACGAGTTGTCGAAGTATGCTGCGTAAATTTAACGCGCTATTTCAACCCATTATCGAACTGAGGCATAATCCTCTGGCGTTTATGCCTCACCATTAGGTGGTCGACTCCACCAATGAACACACTTCACTGTCCAACTTTGCTCTTCCGAAACTCAAACTGACTCGCAGGAGTCAGGTATATACCAACTTCTCTGAGCTGCGCCCTCAAATCTAATAACCGAATTTCAGTGATAATTTGTATCACCATCGCGCTCAAGAAATTCACAGCAAGTATCAAAATCAACCAAGAGTAGTTCCAACCTGGTATCGCGTGACTAATTATCATAAAGGCGCTGATCGTAAACAAGGACACCATCACTTGATTCCAAAAACCGTGTGATGTTCGAAAAGTATTATCGGAATGCTGATATTGAATTTTGACGTTATTTGCACCACCACCGAGCTTAATGTAGATGACATTTATACCTGCTTCATAAGACAAGCTGTTGAGATCCAACACTTGTTCAATTCTCTTTAAAATCATTTTTCTCTCTCCCTATGCTCTTCTCTAATTTACATAGGGCAAAGCAAAGGGTAACTAAAGAGAAATCTGAGCCGCGATTCAGTTCAAAGTAATACCTACTAGCTCTCATTAATTTCTTCAGCTTGAGACAAATGCGATAGCCACTTATCCAAAGCATCACTTAGCGCTTTTTTGTTAATTGGTTTTGTCAGGTAGTCATCCATACCAGCCGCAATACACTTATCTCTATCGCCTTGCATCGCATTCGCGGTCATTGCTATCACTGGAATAGAGTGATCAATATTTACATTATCAGTGTTGCGTATTTCTTGAGTTGCTTCATAACCGTCCATTTCTGGCATCAAGCAATCCATGAACACTAAATCGTACTCAGCCTGGCTTCGCAAAGCAGCCAGTGCCTCAACACCACTTTTGGCCTTATCAACACTAATTCCATGTTTCTTAAGAAGAGATTGAAGCACTATCTGGTTCGTGGTGACGTCATCCACCACTAAGATACGTGCGTTAAACTGCGTTTTTGTACTTGGCGTATGTTTCGTCACAAAAGTCTCTTTCGGGCTGTCTTCTGTTAATCCCGATACTTTCTCTAACACACCCATTAAGTCAGATTGTTGCATTGGTTTGGTCAAATAACCGCTAAAGCCTGCAGCTTGCATTATCTTTGCATCTCCTCGCTGAGCAACCGATGAGAACATGACCAAGCGAGTCGTTTTGAGTTGGTTATCCGCCAGAATTTGTTTAGAAAGTTCAATCCCATCTAACTCTGGCATTTGGTAATCAAGAATCGCAATATCGAACGCACTGCCCTTGTGTTCTGCCTCTCTCATCATTGCTAAAGCTTGTTTGCCGCTCGATGCGAGCTTATGAGGAATCTTCCACCTTTCCAGAATTTGAGCCATTAAATTGCGATTCGTTTCGATATCGTCGACTACCAAAACGCGTTTATTTCGTAGGTCACCGCTAGGCAGGTGTACGATGGCGTTCTGTTCCGAGTTCTCGAGCCGAAGCGTAAACCAGAACGTCGACCCCTCGCCTGATTCACTATAAACACCTATTTCGCCCCCCATCATCTCAGTCAGCTTTTTACTGATGGCAAGCCCCAGTCCTGTTCCGCCATATTTACGTGTGGTGGAACTATCCGCTTGAGAGAAACGTGAGAAGAGTTTTCGCTGTTGCTCACCACTTATGCCAATCCCAGTATCCTTAACTCGGAAACGTAGCAATGAATCGTCGTGATTTTTTTCTTCGACATCAACATAAACAGCAACCTCGCCTTTTTCGGTAAACTTTATTGCGTTGTTAACCAGGTTATTTAAAATCTGCCTAATCCGCCCCGGGTCACCTCGATAACACTGCGCCATAATGGGTGTTGCGGGGCAAATCAGCTGTACGCCTTTTTGCTCTGCAGCAAAGTACAACATGCCGCCTATGTCCTCAACGAGCTCACCCAAATCAAAATCGATAATCTCAAGGTCAATTTTTCCCGCTTCAATTTTTGAGAAGTCCAAAATATCATTAATGATCGACAGCAAGGACTCTGCACTATTTCTCGCGGTTTCCGTCATACGCTGCTGTTGCTCATCCAACTTAGTATCAAGCAACAAGTTGGTCATCCCAATCACACCATTCATTGGAGTGCGGATCTCATGACTCATCGTTGAAAGGAAGTCTGATTTAGCCACCGCAGCCGCTTCCGCTTTTTTCGTTTCCTCCTGCAACCTCTCATTGTACTCACGCATGTTTTTGTCGCTCAGCACTAAGCTTGTGGCCATTTCTTTCAAGCCGAGAGTCAATCTCGCTATTTCATCTTTTCCTTTTAAATGATGGCTCGAGCTTAAAGTGTTTAAACCTTTGGTTAGATTTCCAAGCGTCACCTCTTTCGTCGCCTTCAAGAGAAGTCCAACTCTTCTTTTCACTCGTCCAGATGTCCAAAAGCCAACGATTGTAGACACTATCGCTGCGAACAAAGTCCCCATCACAAGAACTAACGTTGTTCTGTTTGCAGAATCTCGAGAGTTTTGAATGCGTATCTCTATGAGTTGTTCTTCAATTTTAATAAAGGTATCTATGTGCTGACGGATCTCATCAACAATTGCCATACCATTCATTTCTCTGACTAAATCGATGACTTTATTCATTGGTTCTATACCTTGTCGAACCGAGCGTCTGAGTTCGATTTCGTTCCAGCCCGTTTCAACAAGCCATCGACTGTGTAAATCATCGATAACTTTTAATCTTTCAACCTGAGGAGGGTTATCACTCACCTGGTAAGATAAAGCCGCCATCTTCTCATCCCACAAGACAAGCGACTTATTAAAGGGCTCTAAAAATACTTCGTCTCCCGTAATCAGAAAACCACGTTTTCCCGTCTCTTTATCCACGATTAGACTCAATAGCTCTTGCGCTCTCGCGATCGCTTTATGGGTGTGGGCGACCCAATCGCTGTCCTCTACCATCGAGCGTGTATTATGATGTACCGACACAGATACAAGGATGAGTAGTAGCAAGGGAATGGAAAAACAGGCGAGTATCTTCTTCTCAATCGAAATATTGTCAAACCAACGACTTAAGAAAGACATAGAGCATCCACCCCTTTTCCTCGAGAATAAAACTAGAGTCTAGGACAGAATATTGACAGCAAAAGGCAAATGCTTGAATTTGTGTGAGGAGATAAACATTTTGTTGCGGTAGCGACTGTTATTATACTCATTAAAGACTCAAAAAATACAAGGCCCTCATAACCTAGCGCGAGATCTTAATCTCTCATGTTTAAAGAAAGACACAAAAAGTTCATGCAGCCTTTTATATGAGGGCCGATTGTAAATCTTGCCTCCAATTGAAAACCTAATAGTTGAACGAGATACCAAATTGAACAGTACTTTCTTCAAAGTGATGCTGGTCAAATGCCTTGTTAGTCTGGCGATACTCTACATAAGGTTTTAATGTAGTTGCTGTGTAGGTAAGGCGAGCTTCATAATGCAAGTTGGTGTCGTTATCCTCCACAAGCTCAGATACAAATTGCCTTTGCATCACGTAGTTGTATGAGAACTCTGCTACCTGGCCCAACTCGTAGCTAAAACCCATATCTATACGGCCGAGATTGCTTCTGGCTGATTCAATGCTTTGGGAGTGAAAGCTATGCTCATGCTCGTGAACTGAAGATGTTTTGCTGTTCCCATAGTCGTAACCGACTCTACCATGAAAACCGAGCTCATGAGTTGCTTGATAGTCAATTCCTAGTCTCGCTCTGAGCTCATTGCTATCGTTGTAACCTCCTTGAGCATAAGCACCATATGCAAATAAACCTATATTATCTGCCGCGTTTACATACTTACCACCACCAAACTGATAAAAATCATGTGCTCCTGTCTCTGCTTCTGCATAAATAAAGAAGCCAGTATCATGCATCCAAACAGCCTCGATGCCGTACGCTTTCTCTGAGTCAGAGGAACTGTGCCCATGGTGCTTTTCATTGGCTACATAAACATCAATTTGTGAACCATTCGATATATCGACATTCCCATGTGCAAAGGCATTTGTGTTGATAATGGATAGCGAAATAAGTGATAAGATGAATTGTATATGCTTCATTGTTTTTATGTCCCGAAATTAAGGCGTAGGTTCGGGGCATCATTTAATGCCCCTCTCTTTTTAGTTATTTTGTATTACCTTCACGAGTATCTCGGTAAGGGTCTGAAGAATTCTTTCGGTGTACAGAACGAGGCTCCAAACCGTGGGCTTCACGCATCTCATCTACCATTCTTTGTTTCTCACCCATGCCACGCTTCATGCTTTCTGGAAGCGCTTCCGTTGGTACAATTAGATCTCGATCTAATGGCCACTCTTTTAGTAAATCTGGGTGGTAGCCCTCTGGGTAATACAACGCTTCATCGATTTCCAAATCACGAATTTCTTGTTCTTGAATGTCGGCACGAGAGTTCTTCGGCATTGGAACACGGAATACTTCACCATCATTCAAGTTAAATTGTGGGGCGCGGTTATTTGGAAAGTCAGGAATGATCCCTTCACGAACCCATGCTTTGTCAGGTGTCACGTTAGCAACGATCATGTCTGGCGCACCAAAGTGGTATGGCCCCTTCCAGTGCTCGCGCACCTGCGCTACCGTCTCATTGTTGTAGTATGGGTCAAACTCCATATGCGTTGTCATGAAGAGCCTTGGCTGTACTTCGTTAGCCAGCCAGCCCGCTGCGTAACCGGAAGTATGGTGAGTATCAATAGTGTAACGTGTTAGAAAGGCAGGAACCCCTTGCACAATCGATGCAATACCTACCAGCTCAGTTTGTACTTCCGTAACAAACAAATCACAGTTTTGGCCGTATTTGACATCAAGCTCAGTTGGACGACCATCACCTGTCCAAATAAAACACAGGTTTTCATCATCATTAATCTGCCAATCTAGACGGTATGCTGAAGCACCATCTTTTGCATGCGAACGACGCCAATGCGATATCTGAACACCATCCACATCATAAATAACACCACCATCATCTTTAAAGTCGAATTCTACGACCTCAATATCATTGCCCGAAGGGAAAACGTCGAACGCATCTTGGTGCCAAGACAGCATTTGTAACATGCCCTCAACCATGTGACGTGTACCGTCTTCCGGGTTACGACCAGAAGGGCCGTAAATTGTTAGTGGTTTCTCCCAACGACCATTCCAACCGCCGAATTGGTACAAATAAGGCAGAGAACCAAAGTGATCTACATGCAAATGAGTAATGAACACTTTGTCTAACTCATTAAGTGCGACCCCCGCACCGATATAGTTAGCAATAGAGGCTTCACCAAGGTCAAAAACAAAATTATCACCATTACCAAGCTCCACATAAATCGATGTATTCGCTTGTCCTGGACGAATCATTGGCGAGGTCCCCATGTAAGTCACTCGCATTTCATTGTGAAGTAACTCTTCGGTTCTGGGGTACCAGTTTGCAGCAGTAACCATGTGATCCATCGGCTCTATACCATCAAACATCAAGCCTTCTTTCCACAGCTCCTCACCGGTATTAATGTCAGTTTTTAAACCACCTTGTAGGATGGCGTGAATCTCTTCAGGAGACGAATAGATTTTGCCTCCTTGTTTAAGGAGTTCATCTGTATTGACATTTTGTTCATAATTAAAGTGTTTATACCCGCTAAAACTCGCTGAGTTTTCAGACTGATAGTGTTCAAATGGGTTATTAGCAAAAGCGCTAGTTGAAATCAAAATAGCGCCAGCAAGAGTAGTTAACGTTCTGCAATGTTTCATAAGTGAGTTCCTACAAAAGTAAACGGAATCACTTCCATGTGTTGCGAATGGGCAGTGACCTCAAACATTCACCCCATGCCCTGTTGATGACGCTATTATCTCCACTTATTGGATGGGAATGGATAGAGCTATCTTTTGTTGAAACCTCAATTTGATTTATGTGTCAGCTCTATTTCAGCTAATTACACAACTACAAATAATGTATCCTAAGTTCGCGTTACCACTTGAGCTCGACCAAGACAAGAAAGGCCCACCCTAAGGTGAGCCAAACTATGGACAAATTATGTAATATAAGAGGCAACTCCTTTTGCCATTGTAGGAATCTAATTAATTATAAAATCCAGAGTGATTAGCACTATTCTCGCCAGTGCGCTTAATTAAGCGGTTAAACTCTCGGTCAGCCAATTCTTGTTCATCGTAAAGCTCTTCCAAAATAACTTGTTCCATTGCCATCACTTCAAAAAACTGATTATCACAGTATGAACTATCCCATCGTGGAAGCATATCATCATCCTGTGCAATACTATTTACATGATCTGCTGCAAAGTGTGCATAGTGCTCAAACAACTCCTCATCAGTGCCATTTGCAGCCCAAGCCAATTTCTTAAACCAGACTGCAGACTGCTCTTCCGAAATATGTTCATTAACTTTACATACTGACATTGCAACCAAAGATTCGGTATAGTTTTCATAGTGAGGCAAAGTGTTATGCACATGTGCGCCACAGGCCAACACAATCCCTGAATACAGCATTGTTGCAACAGCAATTATTTTTTTCATAGAGAAGCCTCACTATTTGGTTGAGAGCAGATTTGCTTCACATTCCCTTTCTCCTCAGCGTCCTCAATGAGTTGAATTCCCATAGCTATACCCTCTCGGTACATTTCGTGTTCTTCGCTGAACTGAAATCTTTGCCCCAGCACTTCCGCCGACAGACCTTCTATTGTTTCTCTCATCACTAGCGACTGCTTGGTGACATAATCCTTTGTCATTGTCCCTTGCTCGACACAATATTGGTTTACAGTTTCAACTGCGGCGGCGGCCATAATTGCGTTGTCTTGGCTAAACAAGGTATCGTGATCGTGCTGTGCGGCATGAGCCGAAAAACCGACTAATGTACCCAAACTTACGAGTCCGGTGATAACTGATTTTTTCATTTGGAATTTCCTACAATTCATTATTTTTAACTGTCAAGTCGACTACCTGACGCCTCTATGAGCAAAGGAGCTCAAATCAGCAATTTACGATCGACACCACAGCAAGTGCAGCTAATGTCATGAGGGTTACAATGCGTATACTTTTCATGTGTGAGTTCCTAACTATCTATCTATCAAGGAACACATCCATGTGATGGGTTAAGTTAGCGGAAAGTCGATGACTCTGTCCGTGCTAAGTTGATTAGAGGAGTATGTGCATTTTTGAGGAAAGAATGTAGATCATCAACTTTGGTTAAGACATAATTTCAGTTTATGTATGGTTCTAGCCGAAACCATATGTTACTCGTAAGTAAGCATCCCAAAAAACATCATGACTTCATCTGCTCCCGTTTCTATGTATATACACACAGCCCCTCAGCTTGGACGTGGGTCAAGCATGAAAAACAGCTCATTTTTCATTGAGATAATGACTAAATAATTAATAAGGTTAATAGACTTTATTTGTATAGGATTATGATAATTTGATTGCAAGTTAGACTGACGATGAAACAAACCGGCCTGCTACTTGGAGTGTTCGATTTTTTAAGGAGATAGCTTTGCTATATAGGTTTAAACGATATTTAGAACAACGCAATCATGAAAATGTCTTAATTCACATTGGTAAATGCGGCGGATCTTCACTGCGAAGTGCAATGAAAGAGCCTACAAAGCTAGAAATAACCCACGCTGTCCATGTAACAAAACTTCTTTATATAAAAAATCAAAATTACTACATTGTCGCTCGCGATCCAATTAGTCGATGTATTTCTGCATTTAATTGGAGGTATAAGTTAGTGGTTGTCGATCAAACTCAAAACAATCGGTTCGATGCTGAATTTGAAATTTTTAAATAGTATCAGAACATTAACAACTTGGCTCAAGGTTTGTTTGATGATTCAGGCAAGGTTAACCCCGACGTCGCTGCAGATTTTGAAACTATCCATCACTTGCGTGAGCGAATCTCATTTTACCTTGAAGACTTCTTGAAAAAATGCCCGACTTCGATGATTAAAGGGGGCTTGATGCAAGAAAGCCTCAATGCTGACATTGAACATTACTTGGGTGTCAATAACGATAATAAACCTATTGAAAAGCTAAACAAGACCACGGTGCCAAGTGAACTGAGCCCACTTGGGAAAGCGAATTTGGTCAAGTACATTCAAGAAGATTACCACTGTCTATTCAAGCTAAGTCAACTGGGGCATATTAGAAATGACACCATGCTAAAAATATTCGATAACGCTCTAACATAACCTTCTTGTTATTTGCCAACTCAAATCTAACAAGTTATTCAATAGAAAAAACCGGAGCAATGATGCTCCGGCTATTCGTTTTACTCTGTAGGCTGCGCTTTTGAATTTGCTAGATCGTTGTCCTTGCTCTCTTTTGAGTCTTGAGGCAGCTTCTTATCACTTTCACTGTCTACCCACTTCATAAACACCTGATAGCCCGCCGTTAAGAATGCCGCACCAACAAACATCCCAAGAATACCACCCGACATCATACCGCCAATCGCGCCAATCAATACCACTGGCATCGGTACTTCTAAACCTCGACCAAGAATCATCGGCTTCAACACGTTATCCACCAAACTTGCCGCAATCATCAGCACGGTAAAGATGCCGTTGTGCAGTGTTGAATTGCCCTCAATTGACCAAAGAATCGCGGTTGTGACAATCGCAATCAATGTCACCGGCAGTTGCATGATTGCAAATAGAAGCGCAATGACGGTAAAGAGCGCAGCCGCTGGTACGCCCGCTAGGGCTACCGTCGCGCCAAAGGTCATGGCAGTTAGGAAAGCAATCCCGATGACGCCAATCGCAACTTGTCGAATCGTCGCGGTCGTCAGGTTATGCAGTTCTGGCCCTTTCGCCTCATCCGAAAAGCTGGTAAAAATCTTGCGCATTGATTTAGTCGCAGGCTCTGCCCAAGCTAACATGATCCCAGCAACAATGATTGCACCAATCATGAAGAAGACATTACTTGCTGCCCCACCCGCCGCTGATACCAACCACGAGGAAGCGGCTTTCAACTGCGGTTGACGCTTATCAATAAAGCTCGACATATCTGTGCTCGCCTCACTCCAAGCATCGTAAACGTCTTCGCCAACAAGCGGCCAATCTTCAACGCTTGCTTTTGGAGCAGGAATTACTAGCGCACCCTGTTGATAATCTTCATAGGCATCCAGTGTCTTCGTTGCAAAAGAGTTAGCCACCATTGTGGTTGGAACCCCGATTAACAGCACACCCACCAGTACAATCAAAGTCGATACTTTGCTGGCAGACCAATTCAATTTAAACTCAAGCCAACGGCGCGCCGGGTAAAGTGCAATAGCCAGCACCATTGCCCACATCAAAATGGGTAAGAAAGGCGCGAACGCCCAAAAACACATTAAAACCAGAAAAGAGATCACCGCAAATCGAATCAGGGAAGCGGTAAACGCCTGGGTTAGCAACTCTTTGGTCTCTTCTTTTTGTTCACACATTGTCAACTCCTAGCTTTTTTAACGCCGTGCTAATCTCTACTCTGCTATTTTTTGTTAGCAATTACACCGCTCATCCATGAACTTCTACACACAACATTAATTCATTGAAAATATTTAGATTGTTGTGCGCCTAATTTGACTATAGTCGACAAATGAAACACAACAAGTTCGTGAGGGGATAACTCTTACCTTAATCAGATCTCACTTAATCAAATAAGCGAGTAAGCTGATTTTCAACCACAGGTGTAATATTGAAACCAATCATAAAGTCTGGGCGTGTCCTCTCATCTTTTTCGATGTAATAGTTCGCCTCTAGACCCAGCTTCCAAGGTCTTCCGCCGATGACGGTTGTCTTTGATACACTTAAGTTAAGTGGAATTTCCGCTTGATGAGTATTCCAGTCATAGGTCATGGTGGGTGAAGAACCGACAGTCCAACCACCACTCAAAATCTCTACCCAGAACAGCTGCGCTGATGTTTTATTAATGCGTTGCTCGTCAGTCCCAGAGCCTGCGACGCCTACTAGATGGTTAGGAAACGCGCCAATGACACGCTCTGCACTCGCCTTACCGATAAGGAGTTCAGGGCCAATAGCAAACTGATCCGAAGAGAGCTCGTTGCTCCCCGTTGGCAAAGAGGCGATCAAACCCACAGCAGCGATATTGCCGCCTTCGAGTTTCGGAGCATAAGCTAAATCAAAGCTAATATCCGACACGCCTGATTGGTCTTGCTTCATCGCACCAACGTTAAAATCATTATCGATATAAGAGACTGCGGGCCTAAAGATGATCTTATCGCCGTTATCGAGAGGGAATGGCATCGTAGGCTGGAAAACCGAAACGAAGCTACTCCCACCGTCTTCGTAGCCGCCGTTATACTGAAACTTAAAATTTAGGCTTGCATAAGCCGTATTCGGATTTGCCAGTTCTTGCGCTGCTTTTTCTGCAGTCACCTGCTTGTCACCGGCAGAAGCAACAGCAAGCGCTGATACACTACAAAGAACAAGCGCGACTAATGGTTTTACTTTCATATTCGTTTTCTCCGCATGAACGCAGACAGAAGCACTCTGTTTGCGCAGCGAATATTAACGAGTTACAAAAAGCAAAATAGCCATTTAACGACAACAAGGGCATCTCGAGAGTGGAAGCAATGGCCCATTCAGCTATTGCTTGTGATGATTAGTTTCGCACTTGAGTTGGAGAAACACCCGCCCAAGCGGTATAAGCTCGTGTAAATGAATTCGTTTCTTGAAAGCCAAGCAAGAATGAGACTTCTGCGATTGGGAGATCTGTTTTGGTTAAATAGTAGTGCGCTAAATCCTCTCTCACTTGATTAAGGATCGCTTGATAGCTCTTTCCCTCTGCTGCCAATTTTCTTTGCAGAGTCCGTTTACTCATGGCCATATTTGAGGCGACTACCTCGATAGAGCTCTCTCCTTGAGGAAGGATATCCATCAGGTGTTCATAGACTCGCGCTGATGTTGCTTGAAACTCGCTAATCGCATCTAGCTGTTTTTTCACCTCTGTCTCAAGTACCCCGAGCATTGTCTGATTGTTGGTCAGAAACGGAGTCTTGGCGTCTTTGGCATCAAAGCTGATTGCAGTTTTTGTACCCTGGCTTATCTCACAACCAAAATACTCTTGATAAGCCTCTATATCGCTTGGCATTGTCGGCAAAACAATCTCAACAGGTTTAATGTGTTTTCGCGTTGCCAAGCGTGCTAATTGGGTAAAGAAAACCAGTTCGGTTAAATTAAACGTGCGCGGACGTTCACCCTCATAGCCATAGCAGCTCAACTCTAATTTAGTCTCCGAGTCTGTAAACTCTAAGTCCATAATCATCGGGCCAATGAGAGGCTTGTACGCTTGCAGCCTTTTCATCGCCGCATTAAGGTTGGGACTGCAAATAGCAGTAAAAATCGGCGCATCAAAACATTCGAAGCTCATCACCTCTGCCAGCTTTAGCGGAAGCTCAATCCCTCGGTCTTGAGCCGCTCTCTCTATGCCATCCCAAAATTGAAAGTACTGAGATGGAGATAGCTGGATTTTCGTTTGGTCAAACAGGCCAATAGGTAGCTGGGCATAACCCAGCGCCGCCTGTAGGCTGATTCCGAGATCATTAAACATAACCCGCCAACTGTTCGGTATGACAAACTTCTCTGCTCTTTTCATCTAAATACTTCTTTCTACTATTCGACCAGTTGGGTTTACTTGCCCTTCTTTTCCATCGCTTGACGAGAAATTTTTAGCACCAATTTACGCGGTAAGAACGGAATGATCCAGTTGAGCATGAACTTCAGTGATGTCTCGTTAAAGGCCACCAACTCTCCTTTTTCCATCGCCTGGTATCCACACTCAGCAACAGAACGAGGAGACTTCGCATTTTTCCAAACATCAACGCCTTCTAGGTTACCTGCTGCAACAAAACCTGTTGCCACCGCACCTGGGCATAATGCCGTCACCGTCACGTTGCTATCACGCACTTCCTCTGCGACGGCTTGGCTGAATGAGGTAACAAAAGCCTTGGTTGCGTAATACACCGCTTGTAGAGGCCCCGGAATAAACGAAGCGGTTGAGGAGACATTCAGAATTTGACCTTTATTACGCTCAACCATCCCTTTCAAATAAAGGTGAGCCAAATCGGTCAACGCCACGATGTTGACTTGCATCATTGAGTGTTCATCGGTAAGCGAGCGCTCATGAAATTTGCCGTGTCCGCCAAAACCCGCATTGTTAATCAAGGTATCAATTTTCAGCCCTAACGCCTGTGTCTTATCAAACAAAGCTTGTGCGGCATTAGGTTGAGATAAATCAGATGCAATCACCTCCACTTTTACACCGTAGCTTGCTTCCAACTCATTTTTAAGTTCGATAAGCTTCTCTTTCGAGCGTGCAACCAAGACTAAGTCACCACCCTTGCTGGCATGAATTTTTGCAAGTTCAAGACCAATACCACCTGATGCGCCTGTGATTAATGCTGTGTTCGACATAATGACTTCCCCTATTCAAGACTTATTGAGTGTCGGTCAACTCGGTTAACCGTTGCGTGCAGTATAGGTACTCCATTCATGCCAATAGACATCAAAAGACGCCATCATCCATTCCGATCGTGCCAACTTCAGTTTAGCTTAGAGACAAGAAAGTGTGCGCGGAACACTTTCTCATTGCGATACCTGAGATCATAACTCGAAAACCGGCAAGCTAAGACTATGATTAGTATTAGTTATTAATCAGTCGTCATGGAAGCTATGGACCCAATCACACAAGGATTGCTGGGTGCGTCACTCGCTCAATCGGTGAGTAACAAACAACACATCATTGTTGGTGGCATCATTGGTTTTTTGTCTGGCATGGCACCCGATCTCGACGTGTTGATACGCTCGTCCAGTGATCCTTTGCTGTTTTTGGAATATCACCGCCAGTTCACCCACTCACTGCTCTTTATCCCAATAGGAAGCCTATTGTGTGCAGTGGTTTTACATCCAATCATTGGCAGGCGTTGGAAGCTCACCTTCAAGCAAAGTTCGCTATTTTGCCTTCTCGGATTTGCCACCCATGCGCTGCTTGATGCGTGCACCTCTTATGGTACACAACTTCTTTGGCCTCTGTCCGATGAGCGTTATGCATGGAATCTTGTATCTGTTATCGACCCGTTATTTACTTTTTTACTCTTGGCCCTCATGTTCACAGCGAGTTTAAAACGAACACCTTGGGTAGCACGAGTCGCTTTGATTTGGGCTGTCGCCTACCCCACTCTTGGTTTGATTCAACGTGAACGCGCAGAGTCGGCTGCTTGGTTATTGGCTCAACAGCGCCAGCACCAACCTGTTCGCCTTTTCGCTAAACCTAGCTTTGGCAATATTGTGGTTTGGAAATCCGTTTACGAGACCAATGAGGCATTTCATGCCGATGCTATAAGAGCTGGTCGGACAATTCGTATCTATGAAGGTGAGTTTATTCCTAAGCTCAATATTAAACAAGATTTTGCTTGGCTCGAAAAAGACTCACAACAAGCAAAAGACATTACACGCTTTAGCCGTTTCTCTGATGGGTATTTAGCACAAGATAACTCAGAACCAATGGCGATTTTCGATGTCCGTTATTCCATGATGCCTAACCAAATAGAACCGATGTGGAGCATTCAATTGTCTAAACAGCGGACTTCACTAGAGCACGTCGAATACATCACTCATAGAAACAGCAGCAAAGAATCCCGTGAGCAAATGCTTAACATGTTACTGGATAAGTAGCTTAGTTTAGCGGCTTAACGCCTCACCAAGCGGTCTAAAATAGGCCTGAAGTGCGTCGTAAATACGTTTTCTATGATTTAAATCTGGATATAGGGGAAAGCTATCTCGCTGCATGGTGCCAGACACAAGATACGAGTTATCAATATCAGAATGACTCTCTATGACCGATTCAAAAGCGCGCGCCATCATTTCGGTCGGTAATGAAAAGTAGTTGCTGCCTACGGCTTTATCCGCTTTCACACTCCTAGCCACATAGTCATGCCTATCTTGTCCATCCTCGCTCAGCAGGGTGACATCAAATATTTCCAGCAGCTTTGTGTTCAATGGGTGTTCAATAAGCGCTGCATTTCGCAGCCAGCAGTTGCTTGCAAACAAAATGGAGCGTTGCGGGCCAGAACGATCGCCAATATCAAATGCTTTTTCAGCAATGTAGTGGTCAAAAGCATGCCAAAATTCGTGCGCCAGTGCTCCAGCCCCTGCATTCTTAGCGAGTGCCAACTCTCGTAAGTTTGGTGCGTAATGCGCTTGTACCCCTTTTCGTCCACCAGTGCCAAACGCCAACCCTAAAGTGCCTCGCAAGCCAATGGCTTTTGGTGGTAGCGCTAGGGTATAAGCAAGATCAGCTAATGAGTCGAAAATTAGGTTTGCCGCAAGCGCCTTCTCTTCCGAATTCACCCACTTACCGACGCGGATGCTACCCAAACCAAACGTCTCTTTGATTTCAAGAAAAGACGTTTGCTCCCCATGACGATAGTCCGGGCCTTTTCGGGTTTTATATTTGAACTTGGATAACTGCAAAGGTGACCTAGGAGTGTATTAAGCTGGCTGGTGTTAATTTTAGCCCTAACGCCTCCAAATCTAAACAAAAACCTAATAGAGCGCGAGAACGCAAGTCTGCACTCTATTCGTTTTAGCCCAAATAGTTACTCATTGAACAACGTCGGAATGATTTCACTCAATCGATGAGCGAATTTCGTATGTTGATCAAGCGGCCAATGCACGCCTTCCACAGCACAAGGCTCGACAAATTCAGCGGCATCCAAGAAGTGGCAATTTAGCTCTTCAGATCGAAGTTTGAAATAGTGGCCGAGCTGCTTAGATTTTTCAGCCGCACCGTCAAACCCTTCAAATCCAATGCGTGTCTCAAATACCAGAGTTGGCGAAACGAGAAGGACATCTGCAGGTTTAGCCATAAAGCCATGATGGAACCGCTGAATCATTTCCACCAGCCTCGCTGCGCCCTTAGAAATATCGCTGGCAGAGACATTAAAACGCGTTTTGAGATCATTGGTTCCCAGCATCAACACCACCAAATCTGGGTGATGGCTTTCCAGACAAGGATACAGATAATCCAAGCCTTTTTTACCAGGTTCAAACGGGTCCTCAAACACGGTTGTGCGACTGTTTAACCCTTCTTCAATGATGCGGTATTGATCTCCAAGTAACAATTGCAGTTGCATCGTCCAACGTTCACTCATGTTAAAGCGACGAGGTAAGTCTGGCGCGTAGCCCCACGTGTTGGAGTCTCCAAAACACAATACGCTTTTCATTATCAATGCCTTCCTTTTGTACGTTTACGAGCAACATATTCCACGAATAATTTTGTATCGTTTGGGCTAATAACCCCATCACTTTACACATATTTCGTGACTTCAAAGCGTCAAATTCTATCAAAAACAACAGTCACTTGGGATAGTCAGTGTATTAAGATTCTTAATAGTTGGTATAGCGCAACTTAAGTGCATCTTTTCGTATATTGAACGCTAAAATACGGAGGTCACCTATGTTGATACACCCTACTAACCTTACTTATAAACTTATCCTAGTGTCTATCCACTTCTCGAATCAATCGAATTCATGTGGTTTGTCGTTGTTGTTACAGTAGCTATTGCTGTTTGGGTAATTGCCAAACTGTGGCATATCCATTCTATCCCCAAACACTTAGCCAAAGAGCGAGGGTTGGCCCAAGCAAAGTTGGTTTTTTGGTTGTGTTTACTAGGGCTCGTATACAAGCCGTTGTGGATACTCGCCGTCATTGCGATTGTCACTGACTGGGACAAAGTTCAGCTTTGGCTAAAAGGGGCACGCTCATGAAAGAGATTATGCTGCCGTATTTACTGGTTGTGTGGCTTCTGTTCAAGTTTAAAGTGCTCAAACCGACGGCACGAAACTACTTCATCACTACGACAATCGGTATTCTGCTCGCCATTGCACTATTTTTAGGCCATCGATTTTACTCTCCCATTGATTTAACCAACTCAACGACGGTTAAATCGCCTCACGCTGTCTTATCTCCCGCCTTTGGGCAACATATGGACAAAGTTCATGTCGTTCATAACCAGGAAGTGAAACAAGGAGACGTTCTTTATACTCTGAAAGATGACAAAATCACTGCCGCCATTACTGAGGTAAAATCAGGCCTCAAGGAAGTGACGCGCCCTATTGAAGCAAAAAATGTTCAGCTTTCACAAGCCAAACGCGATTTAGTTCGAAACGAATCCATGGCAGAGCATGTCAGCGTCAAAGACCTCGAGAACGCACAGGACAGAGTAGAAGTGCTTGAAGCGGAGATGAAAGTTCTTCAAGCCAAACTAGATGGCTTGCTTGCTAAACAAGGCAGCCTTGAATTTGGTCTTTCCCGTTTAACCGTTCAAGCCCCGTTCGATGGAATGGTCACTCACGTTTACGTCGCTGACGGAACACGTGTGGGTTCTATGCACCTATGGGACACCAGTAAGAAGTTCGTTGAAATGCGTATCCCAGATCAAGCTTATGGAAACATCGAACCCGGACAATTCAGTGAATTCTATATTGATGCATACCCAGGACAAATATTTCGTTCTCGCGTGCACAGTGTAGTCAAAGCGACAGGGGAAGCACAAGGAAACCTGCTGCCAAGAGAGCAAGCTGTCTCAAGTCATATTCAGCGCGGTTCAGCGCCTGTAGGTAGAACGGTGATTCTGGAGGTGGATAGAGAGACGATGGCAATGATCCCGATTGGAGCGACTGGTTCAGCTTTGATTAGCGCTAATAAACCCCATCAGCTTTTAGGTTTTTTGGACATTATTGGTGGAGCAACACTCAGGTTAACCTCGGCAAAGTCATTCTTGTCTGCCCTATAAATTACCCATCAAAGACCAAGCATCTGCTAACAAAAAATGCCACCGCAATTGAAGTTGCGATGGCATTTTTCATATTCAGCTATTAAGGTCGATTCGTGGTTTAGAATCGGTAATCTAGCTCGACACCGACAAAGTGATTGTCGTTATCGTATCGACCTTGCATTGCACCACTGTTTATCTCAGGTTCACCGTAGTCTACATAGCTGTAGTACATGTTGATGTTAGTCGTTTTGTCCCATTGGTAGCGACCGCCTAAGCTGTATCGCACCTGCTGATCTACCGGCAAATCCGATGATTGCAGTGACGAATCCTCTAATGGTGAACTTACGTAGCCTACCCCCAACTCCATGACAAATTTATGAGTGAGGGCAATTTTGCTCCCTAATGACGCAAACCAAACGTCTTCAAACCTGCGCGGTTTTGAAATTTCTGTATCACTGAGGCGAACTAAGGTTTGGTCATTTTCACTCCAAAACTCTTGCCCCAGACTCCAAACCAGTGCGATCGGCTGAGTAAGTTGATGATAACCAGAGGCCTCTAGCCTCGCCGCGTTCAACAAGCCTACTTGACTCTCAAACTCTCGGTTGAGTACTGATAAATCACCCTCTAAGTCATGTTCCATTTTTGAGCGGAACGTTAACCCAAGCTTATGCTTCGAAGAGAGAAGATAGGTGGCACCAAGGTTGTAGCCAAGTGCATACGAGCTTGATTCTAAATTCGCCCTCTCTCCCAGAAAAGTCTGCTCAAAGGATGCCCGATCGATTTGAACACCCAAGCCTCAACTCAGTTGTTCACTCACCTCATAGCTTAGAGAGGGGTTGAACTGCAACACACTGAGCTGCAACTCATTCAAGCCAAGCTTTCCCGAATAATCACTGCCGTAGTCAAGTCCACTCCCGCCTGTAGCCACCAATGATAAACCCAACCGAACATGCTCATTGAGCGGTGAGATCGCATAAAGCGAACCATACGGTTGCGCACCACCCGCATTATCACTGTCCAGTGAAGAGTCACGATCATCTTGATAATTAATGCCCAATTTCATCATCGCCATATTGATGGCGATATGCGCTTGGTCGATATGAGACATAGCAGCAGGGTTAGAATATGCGGTGAATGCCCCTTCAGCTAATATGGCTGACCCAGCACCTGCTGTGCCAACATTGAGCTGGCTCATCTCAGACACTAGCGTTGCAGCGGAATGGCTGTTAAACGAAAACAAAGTCAGCGCTAATGCGCTGTATTTATAGTGAGTAGGTATCATGTGTACTCCGACTGTACATTAGCAAAACGCTTCCTTTAGGAAGCGTCTCATCATTACAATTTGTGCACTTGTGGCATTTCATATTCGTTGTTCAACACTGCTTTGGTTGGCTCATACAAGCGAATATGCAGATAGAAATCGTCTTTGGGTGCCGGAAGCCAGTTACATGACTCGTCGGTAGGTTTGGTATGTTGAATACAGATAGGAAGGGTGCCATCTTGCGCAAACTTTAGCTCTTCAGCTCTATTGGTAGAAATCGAATAACGGTCGATCTCATTTTCTACCATGAACAAGTTCTCTGCGTCATACATGGTCAGTGACCAAAACCCCTCTGCTGGTGCATCCGCTGGCATTACCATTCGATACTGATTGTCACCGTTTAGCTGTTTACCCTGACTATCGGTGTAACGGTTCGGATAGAGTGCTCGCTCTGGCACATTTAGACCTGCAGCGCGCAGGTTGATGCTGGCACGACTCAGGTAATCATTACCATACTGACCACCTTCAAACATCATCGACCAGCCATTGTTGGTCGTACCCACGCTGCGCCCTGCGTATTGAATGATCGATTGGGCTGATTTTAAGGCTCTCATTAGCCCTCGTTTTTGCGCCTCGGTCAGTTTGCTTTCATCAAACGGCTCATCGCCACCAATGCCAAGGTATTCAAATTGCGCCACCATGGCTTGCGATTCAGGCAACGGGTTTTTGCGTATCTCTCGGTCGATCAAGGCAAACCAATCTAAACCAACAGGCTTGGTCATCTCAGGAATACGTCCCTGTGCTTTAGCCAACTTGGTAGGACCATGTGACTCTCCAAGCTCTGCTAATGGATAAGTGATGAAACGATCATGTACCTCAACCGCGGCCTGCTGATCTTTTGGTCCAAACACACCCGTACGATGAATTAGCCAAACCATAGGCGTACGTGAACGCACGACATGATCAATCCCTGCCGGGGTTTTACCTTGCCAGTCGTCATTCACAAGCAATACCTTACTCCCTTGAGAACCAGTGTTTCCCTCATAGAGATCGGTAATCGAATCGGAATACGCATCGAGTAACTGGACGATATAGTAACGGTCATCCGTTCGCGGGATCTCAATGACCATAGGTCCAGCTAAGTCCAAATCATAATGCGCTTGAGAATACATCGTATCGTTGTTGACTGTTGGGACGATGCGGTCTTGCGGGCCCGACAACTGGCGAGTTTTTCCCATCTGATTTAGCGGTGCCATCGCATTGTCCATCGGTATAGAAACTGATGTAGACGTTTCTCGTACCGCCGCAACCGTTAATGGTCCTGCTCCATAGATAACCGCTTGGAGACCCAAGTGGTAAGCGAGCTCTTCTTCTGGTGAAGGGGTGATTTCAGCGTGCAAAGGCAAGCTAAGCGCTGTGCAAAGTGATAACGCTAGGGATGACTTCTTCATAGTGAAGCCTCGATATGTAGTGTAGTTGCAACCAAGAATAAAGGCGGAAAGCAGAGTGACGAATCTATGTATACCTATAGTTAGTATTAACAATTTTAATAGAGCATGTTTGACTCAATACAAAACTGCAGATTGCGCTCCTCTAGCCCCCTATTGCTCACAAATCGCGTATTAATTATTAAAATTCTTAATACCTGTTATCAAACACCCTTCTGTGCTTTTTCTCTATATTGTCTCAAACCTTCAATGACTACGTTGAAACCAATAACGAATCCCTACTGATCAAAATCTATGAGGCCGATAAAATGAAAAAGCGTCTATTGTCTCTGGCGATATCCAGCATCGTCATCTGCACGCCTGCTTGCGCCCAAAACCAATCAGCAGACTCCATTCCGTTGAATATAGCCACTCAAACAGCGCAAGAGAACAACCCACAAACTCTTGCTCAACTGGCCTACGAGTATGCCTACAGCATTGATGAGGCTTATAAATACTTCTATACCACAGTGGTTGAAGCGGATTACCCATTAAACCAGTTTCAAAACATCAGAAAGCTTGCCGATGACACCTATACCGCTCATCCTTCCATCAACAATGACACGTTGCATTTGATGGGCTGGATGGATCTTGGTGCTGAACCGGTCATCGTCACGATTCCTGATCACGATGAGGGCCGTTATTGGTTGTTCCACACTATGAACATGCAGCACTTTACAGACTCAGCCTTTGGCTCTCCTGATAGAGGCGAAAAAGGGGGCATGTTTATGTATGCAGTTGAAGGCTGGGAAGGAGAGATTCCTGATAGTGTTGATGAAGTTATCTACGTGGAGCACCCACTGGTCAAAATGATGGGACGAATCATGGACCTGGGTGGAGACGATTCAGCCCAAGCACAAAAACTCATGGACCAATGGAATATCAGAACACTGTCTGAGTTCCTTGGCGAAAAAGGTCCCGAGCCGATAGAAAGAAACTATCCGAATCCTAAAAAAACAAACTGGGCTGAGCGAACCAACTTCATCCTTTCTGAAGGCACTATGCGAGAACATGATTCGGAACTACTCGCCCAGTTCGATTTCGTTAAACTTGGCTACCCTCAAGGGATTGAATTTACACCGCAAGAACTTGACTTGATTGCAGCCGGTGAGAAACAGGGCTTGGACCGCATAAAAAATGCCGGTTTTGACGACTCAAGAGACGTATTAGGCACGCGAGATCAGATGACTCAGGTTCCGAGCTATCAACATGCGTATGGCACGTTGATGGGACAGTGGGGATTGCCCGCAGAGCATACTATGTATGCGGGTGACTTCTTCGATGCTGATGGTGAGCCCTTAGATGGCAGTAAATACGATTACACCGTGACCTTTACTGCGCCTGACATCAATGATGGTGGTTTTTGGTCTTACACCGCCTATAGCGCTAAGACTCGGTTAATGGAGTCGAATCAGATGAACCGCCACTCCAGGGGAGATAGAACATTAAAGGCAAACCCTGACGGCTCCTATACCATCTACATGAGTTCTGATACTGAAGGCCAAGAAGACAACCCTAACTTCTTGCCTATCCCTAATCATGCTTGGTACTCGATCCTGAGAATGTATACCCCAGGAGAGGAAGTACGAACGGATAAATGGAAAGCGACGCCGTTTACTAAGGTAGAAAAGTCATAAGCTCGATAAACCAAGCGGGCAACTTGGCCCGCTTGATCATCGTTTGAAGTCCGGTGTTTCCACTAACTAAGACAACAGAGTGGATGCTCGCTCATGAAGCCATTGGGTCAAAGGATCATGTCGATTTCTCTGATGAGAAAACAGCGCCAATGGTCGATAATGCGCCTCTTCAGGGAGTTCTATAGGTAAGTCAACATATCGAAAGCGCTCATCCAATTTGGGTAACAGGTGTTTAGAGACGATGCCCAAATAGTCACTTTGCTCCACCAAATGAAGCATAACCATAACATCACTTGTACGGACACCGACCTTTTTGTCTCGATGCATCTTTCTAAATATCTGTTCACTGCGCGAACTTCCAGAGTCGCCATAAACCAAATTAACGCAAAGTGGATAATCCAGAACTTCGTTGAGACTGTTGCCATTTATCGGATGATCTTTACGCATGACAACAACAAACTCGTCATTGCCAATGTCTTTTTGCATGATGTTTTTATTGGTGTCCATCGGCAACGCACTGAACCCCCAACACTTGTTTTTTAGCTCAATATCACGCAAAGCATCAAAACCCCAATGATAACAATCTACTGTCGCATTCGGTGCTTTGCTGGAAAGTAATTGAACGAGCGGAGCCGCTATAGTCGACATCAGTGGTGGTGAAAATATCAGGGTCACCTCACCAGAAACTTGACTGATATCCCATGTCTCTTCATCTAGGTACAAGGCATCAATACTATCCAAAATCGATGGTAGTCCCTGAAGTATCTGCTGGCATCTAACTGTCGGTTCTAGCTTGTTCTTATCTCTGACAAACAAGGGGTCATTGAACTGATCCCTCAACTTACGCAACATCACGCTGATCGTGGGCTGGCTCACGTGCAATCGCCGTGCTGCTGTCGTTGTCTGCTTTTCCTCACTCAATACGACAAGCAGTCGCAATAGATTCAAGTCTTTCGTCATCGTTGGCCCACCAAACATAAGATATGTTAATAGTATAAACTCAAATGACCTTACCTTTATTAAAATTATTAATAGTAGCTATTAACCCACGAAGCCAGCATTTCTCTTACCATCTCTAAGCTCATTTATGGAGACTACTTTATGAAATGCCCAAACAAGTTCGTTAAAAGTGCCGTCGCACTTTCAATCGCGGCAAGTGCATTGCTCGCTGCCTCACCTGCCCTTGCCAAAGCGCCAAACATTGTCACCATCATGCTCGATGATGTCGCTCCGATGGATCTGTCTTCTTATCACCGAGGTCTCGGCGCGATTGAAACACCTAATATCGATCGCATCGCCAATCGCGGTGTCATGATCAGTGACTACTACGCACAATCAAGCTCAACAGCGGGCCGCTCAGCCTTCATCACTGGCCAATACCCGTTTCGTACTGGCTTAACTTCGGTGGGTCAGCCAGGGTCAAAACTCGGCATGCGCCAAGAAATCCCTACTCTCGCCGAGCTTCTCAAACAAAAAGGTTACGCCACCGTTCACGTCGGTAAATCGCATTTGGGTGACAATAACTCCCACCTACCTACGGTGAATGGCTTTGAAGAGTACTATGGGTTTCTCTACCACCTCAATGTGATGGAAATGCCGGAACAACCTGAGTTTCCAAAAGATCCAAACTTCATTGGCATTCCGCGCAATGTTATCCACTCAGTAGCTACCAGCGAACATGATGACACGATAGACCCAAGGTTTGGGGTGGTTGGTAAACAGAAAATCACCGACAGAGGCACATTGGGTAAAGAGCGTATGAAGCGAATCGATGAGGAGTTCTTGAACTTCGCGACGGATTGGCTCGATACACACGAAGAGCAAAATGGCGATCAACCCTACTTCATGTGGTTTAACCCATCACGCATGCACACGATTACTCATGTAAACGATGAGTACGAAGGCTCTAGCCAAACCTCAACCTATTACGATGCCCTGAAACAGTTGGATGATCAGGTGGGTGTTCTGCTTGATAAACTCGAATCGCTTGGCGAGCTCGATAATACTATCGTGATGTTTACCTCCGACAATGGTGTGAATGCTGACCACTGGCCTGATGGTGGCGCGGCTTCATTCCGTGGTCAAAAAGGCACCACCTGGGATGGTGGTTTCCGCGTCCCTATGTTGGTGAGTTGGCCTGAGAAATTCCCTCAAGGTACCTATGTTGACGGTCTAATGTCGGCTGAAGACTGGCTACCAACGCTGATGGCAGCGGCAGGTGAACATGACATTAAGCAACAACTGTTAGAGGGTAAGAACATCGAAGGCAGAGAGCGTGTTGCTCATTTAGATGGCTATAACCAAATGGAGATGCTGGCTAACGGCGGCGAAAGTCTTCGTAGCGAATTCTTCTTCTACAACGAAAGCAGCCTCAATGCCGTGCGCGTCAATGAGTGGAAAGTGCACCTAAAAACCAAAACCACCTGGACAGAGCCAGCCAAAGAGTGGCCGTTTGGTGTCTTGGTGAACATCAAAGCAGACCCTTATGAGCGCTCACCAGACACAACGGGTTGGTACCACTGGATGAAGCAAAAGTCTTGGGTGCTCCCATACTTCTATCAAGCGATCGGTGAGTATCAACAGTCGCTCAAGGAGTATCCGCCAATCCAAAAAGGCACAGGCGTGGGTATGGGTAATGACACCATAGACTAACTCACGACTTGAGCTACTCCAGACTCTCTCATGGAGTGGCTCTTTTTACTAAGAGACAAGGACGGCTTCATCACAAAGAAATCGAAAGAGCAATCAATGACACAAACACTCCCTTTCAGCCTCACAATTAAACCCGTTGGTTCTAACTGTAATCTCGATTGCAGCTATTGCTACTACTTAAATAGCGACACTGGCTGTGGCTCGCCAATGGAAACTGAATCCCTTGAAGTCTCGATTAAGAACCACATTCAATCTCAACCCAAACATAGCCAAGTCGTTGATTTTATCTGGCACGGTGGCGAGCCCCTTTTGCGAGGTAGAGCCTTTTATGAGCTGGCTTTTGAGCTCCAACATAAGTGGGCGGGTGCGAAGCGCATTGCTAATACGTTTCAAACCAACGGCACTTTAATCAATCAACAATGGGCACAACTGTTCAAACAGCACAACGTGATGGTGGGTATTAGTGTGGATGGACCAAATCTGCTCAATGACATCGCACGAATTGATACTGATGGACAATCAAGCTTCGAGAGAACCATGCGCGGGCTCTCTTTGCTTAAAGAGCATGATGTAGAGTTCAACACCCTCACTGTTGTGAACAACAGAACTTATCGCCATGGTGCTCAGATCTATCAATTTCTTAAACGAGCCAATAGCACCTACCTTCAGTTTCAACCTTGCCTCGATCATGAACTGGATAGGCGTTCAAACTACGACTGGTCTCTTAATGGTGAGCAATGGGGACAATTTTTGTGCGATGTTTTCGATGAATGGTGTAAAGATGATATTGGAAAAATACACGTCCAGTTGTTCGAAAACTGCTTGATGATCTTAATGGGGCATCCAAGCCAGATGTGTCATCACAGTGAAGTCTGTGGGCAGCAGCTCATGCTTGAGAAAAGTGGAGCAGTGTTTAGTTGTGAACACTACCCCTATAAGCAGTATGAATTGGGCAACAGTCACCAAGACTCCCTCCAAGAGATGGTTTCAAGTCAACAGCAGCGCGCATTCGCCGCGACAAAAAAACACCTTAATGAGAACTGTCACCGCTGCGATTTCTTGCCACTTTGTAACGGCGGATGTCCAAAATACCGAGACCAATCCAATAAGCAAAACTTGCTTTGCGATGGATATCGGATCTTCTTCAACTATGCACTACCAAGGATGTTGAAAATGGTTGATTCTATGAGTCGCGGCTACTCTCCAAGATTCTACAAGTTGGTCTAACGTGTTCGAGTGCCTCGCGAGTCTATTAGGGGCACCCAACTCTATTGAGAATGGTTTACTAATCAAGTCAAACCAAGCTCTGTCGATATCCATCTGACCACCCTTACAAGTGCATCTGCCTTGATTTGACGTTTTTTTGTCCTAGCTTCCTTAGCATAAAAGCAATAAACACAGAGCCTATCATCTGCAAGGACAAAGATATGAACGTCATGAATTGGTTAAACCAAATGTCGGTTAAAGTGAAGCTTACCTTGGCGTTATCACTGCCATTGCTGTTTGTTTGCCTGCTATCTGTACGCTTAATTAATGGTCTCGATAGTCAGCTAACCAGCTTAAAGACCATCGAAGGAGGGATTCAATTTGTCGACAGTTTGTCTTCCCTGTACAAAGAGTCTCATCAAGCGCGAATGGACAGGGACTCAAGCAATTTAGAAGGCACGTACCAAAGACTCACAGAACTCATTCCCAAAGCGCTCCCCACTCAAGATCCCATTATTGTTAAGCAATTAGTCGATGACCTTTATCAAACCAGCTTAGACCTGACACAAGCGCAAGGAATGGAGGAGATTGAAGAGCAGTCAGAGTGGCTAGTCGATATTTATACCCAGGTTCTATTGCTACTCGAAAAAGAGCCAATTCAAAGTGGAATAGCGACAATAGAAGGCCACCAAAACGCACTCTATCAACTTAACTGGCTCTTACTTTGGGCATCAGAAGAGAACTGGCACCTTCACCTATTGCACGACAATCAGGATGCGAGTTTAGATAGATTAGAACAAGTCGACTATCACGATATGTTGGTTGGTTATATTAAAAACCAGCAGCTCTATATTGATCGATTCGTTGCCCTGAATGCTGACGAGCAGCAGGTGAAACTGCTGTTGACTGCCTTTTCAAATGCTGCTTTTGAGGTTTCATATGAGTTTCGACAACAGCTACTCAACATGGCAACCACCCCTATTTCGCCCCAAGACATCAAATTTGGCTTTCAAGCCTTAGATGCTCGACTAGACCTTATCTCTAACGTTGCTGATGTCATCAACAGTCAACTTGTGGTGGAGATGAATACGCTGGTGAGTGAATTTCAAAAACAACGTACGCTGTTTTTTGTTGTTCTCGGCGTCATGGCGATCATCGTTATCGTTATCGGAACCAGTCTCGCAACTCGTATCTCACAAAAACTCGCTGAAATACTCGGCTTCCTCAGACAGATGGAAGACACCAATGAAATGCCAACCAGACTCAAGATTGGTGGGCGTGACGAGTTAAGTAGTTTTGCACGGCAGGTAAATAAGCTGGCGGAGGAGCGGATTGAAAATCAAAATCGAATCATAAAATCTAAAGAAGAGGCGTTGCTAGCAAAGGAAAAAGCAGAGCAAGCGAGTAAAGCGAAGAGTAGTTTCCTCGCTAACATGTCGCACGAGATACGAACTCCGCTAAACGGCGTTATCGGTATCTCTGAGGTACTCACAGATACAGACTTAAGTGCAACGCAACGCGACTATGTCGACACCATTGAGACGTCTTCTCAGCTACTCCTTAGCCTAATCAATGACATTCTCGATTTCTCAAAGATCGAATCAGGAATGCTCATTATCTCACATCACCACACCACGATTCGTGAGACGCTATTCGACATCGCTGCCATTGTCGCCCCAAAAACGGCAGAGAAGAACCTCTCCATCAATGTCGATATCTCTGACGATTTCCCCTACCGGATCATGGTGGATGACCACAGATTAAGACAAGTTCTCATGAACTTCATGTCTAACGCGGTCAAGTTTACTGAAACGGGTGGTGTCACTATCTCCGCAAAAGTGCTTTCTGTAAGTGGAAAAGCCTCTACACTGCGTTTTGAAGTCATTGATACGGGCATCGGTATTGATGAGAAGAAACAAGAGCAAATCTTCAAGCCATTTACCCAAGAAGATGACTCCACCACGAGAAACTTCGGTGGTACAGGCCTTGGTCTTGCTATCAGCACACAGTTAATCGAATTAATGGGCGGTGAAATTAAGATTCACTCGCGCAAAGGGTACGGCAGTTGCTTCTATTTCGATCTCGAACTTGAGGTTATCGAAAATTATTACGTAGCAACCAAAGAGCAAGCTCCTATTTCTGTCTGTATTGTTGGCACCCCAAGTAAGATGAGAGACGCGATTGCAAATGAACTCAAATACTACAATATCTCTGTGGCTGCCACCTTCAACACACCTGCGGATATTAAAGAACTGGATGACGACAGTGTGATCGTACTTTGTCAGCAAGAGCTGCAACAAGCACTCGATGACTGTCACGCTATTCGACACCAAAACGAACACCAAAGTATTTGTCTCGTTCGAAATTACGGGCAGTCTCAACATGACTATGGTCAATTAATCGATGGTTTGGTCAGCTACCCATTGCTTGGTAATCGCTTAACCAAGGCTGTCCGCGCCAGTGCTTCTAAGCAAAGCTCACGCCAACCGCAAAAAAATGTCGTTGAGCTCAGAGCTAATGTATCTCGCAAAGCTTTACTGGTAGAGGATAATAAGGTTAACCAAAAGGTGGCCACGGTTAACCTGCAAAAGATGGGTTACGAATGTGATATCGCCAACAATGGTCAGGAAGCACTCGACAGAGTCATGGCGCATCCAGGGTATTTGTTCATATTGATGGATTGCATGATGCCCGTCATGGATGGCTTTGAAGCAACGCAAGCGATTCGCGCCTGGGAGCAAAGTAACGAGAAAGCCCCTACCCCAATCATTGCAATGACAGCCAGCGTACTAGACGATGATATTCAACGCTGCTTCGATGTTGGTATGGACGACTATGTCCCTAAACCATTCAAAGCTAATTTACTGCAAGACAAAATCGAGAGAATCACTCCTCCGGAGGTCAGTAGCACAACGGTCACTCCAGAGAAAGTGGATACACCTTCTCAAACTGTTCAAGCTAAGGTTTTGCTTGTTGAAGATAACAAAGTTAATCAAAAAGTCGCCTCTACTCATTTGAAAAATGCTGGATACACCTTTGATATCGCCAATGACGGACAAGAAGCCGTGGATCTCATTGAGGCAGGAAACCAATATTTGCTTATCCTCATGGATTGCATGATGCCAAACAAAGACGGTTTTGGCGCTACTGCAGACATTAGGGTGTATGAACAAGAGAATGGTCTTAAACGCACGCCAATCATCGCACTGACTGCCAGTGTGATTGATGATGATATACAACGCTGTTTTGACTGCGGAATGGATGAGTACCTGTCTAAACCCGTCAAAAAGGACGTGTTGCTGGATAAGATGGAACGATTTAAATAATCGTAACTAACGATAGGCGATAAAAATATCAAAAGGGTTGGATGTCATCGAGAACACACAACCCAAATCATGTACTCATTTTAAGCCATCAAATCGCTTACTGAGTCTCTACCAAAAGGTTCTTCTTCAGCTCAAGCGCGCGAATATCGGCTTCCAACTGCGCGACCTCGCTAGGATCGGTTGCTTTGTCGAGCTCTTCTCTTTTGGCTTCAATCTTCTTCATTACTTCAACAGCAGGAGGGACGCAGTTGGCGTCCTTAAGAATTTTCATACCTAGACGGTGTTCAGCAGGTGTTTGAAAGTACTCATCATTATCGATGGCTTTGCCTCGGTAAGCATTATTCTTTAGCTCACCACTTTTTTCCGCTTTTTGAATCCAACCAGCAATCGCATTGTCAACGAATAATGACATAGTAACCTCTTTTTATAGTCAGCTCAGGGCTGTAAATTTTCGGTCCCTCGAATCCTAATCTGCAATGCTTCCATGCCTTGGGCCTAGCACTTAGGCAATCTAACCAGTATGCCTCTATTGCCCAAAAAACAGCCGCACTATGAGTGCAGCTAACAACAATCTAATATTACCATCTTCAACCACAAGGTAATGCCGATGATTTGTATACTTTTGTTTCAGGTATGGTTTTCCGATTACTTATAGAGACATGAAATGAAAGGTGTCGCTCCAGAGTTTGATGACCACTTAATTTGTCTGATTACCAGCCCTTACGTAGACATGATCATCAAACAACTTCCCACCGATTTCATAGGCGTTCTCAACCTTTTTAGACAAGTAAAAACCACACTTCTGTAAGACACGCTCTGATGCAGTATTCCCTTGAGTGACCACCGCTTGGAAACCCGAAATGACGCCCAATTGATCACCCCAACCCAGTACAGCCTCTAACGACTCAGTGGCGTAACCTTGTCCATGAAATTCAGGAAGCAGCAAATAACCTACTTCAGCAACACCCTCAGAGAGACGAAAGCCAGTCACACCTACTTTCATCTGACTTTTCTGATCGATAATCATTAAGCATAACCAATGCTCGCTATCGATATTCCATTGGGGTAGCCGTGATTCAAAGTTCTTCTTAATTTCAAACTCACTGGGTTTATCGAAGCATAATGCAATGACGGATGGCTCTGATTGCAAAGAGTGAAATAGACGCCAGTCTTCATCACAGAGTTGTCTAAGATTCAAACGTTCGGTCTCTATTATTACATCCATATTTCTCATCTTATCCGTGACTATTTAGCCACTAATATTCCCTTTTTTTAGGTATCATTTTCAAGGTAAAGATCGTCTCAATTTCACCGATATTTAGACGTATATTCAAACAAATTAAAAATTTATTTGTTCCATTCCATAACTTGATAATAAACCTTTACTATCAATACCTTAAAAAGAAAATCAGTCAGCCAATTAGACCTCTTATTTAACCCATAAACCCTAATCACCCACAAAAACTACTCATTTTGTGTTATATTACGCACCTCGTGACTAAGTGTTGGCACTTCAAATTGAGAAAAATTAGGGTTAAGGAGAAGGCCCTATATTTAAGTACAATCCGCACATTAGTCAGTCTTTTAATCGACACGGAGCCGGTCGTTGCATTCACTCCTTTTATGAATGTATATGCCTCTAAATTATGGGTTATAAATCAACAAAATACAGTATAGATTCAACAGATTATCAAGTAGGTCAGGACAACGTTACCAAATGGGGAATGGACGTCCACAACACCGTTTTTACCGCTTCCGCGGGCTTATCAATCCTTTTCATCGTTACACTCCTTTTGCTTTCGCCTGCAGACGCTAAAGCAGCCATCGACGCCGTTAAAGGCGCAGCACTCTCCAAATTCGACTTTGTGTTCATGTGGGGTGCCAACATACTACTCATCTTTGCACTTGGTATCGCTTTCTCACCACTGGGTAAGATTCGCTTAGGCGGCGACGATGCAAAAACCGAATTCTCAACCCTTTCCTGGCTCTCAATGCTCTTTGCTGCGGGCATGGGTATCGGACTTATTTTCTGGGGTGTTGCTGAACCGACCGCGTTTTTCACCAACTGGTTCGGAACGCCTCTCAACGTTGAACCTTTCACCGCTGAAGGGCGCGAACTTGCGCTAGGTTCTGCTGTTTTCCACTGGGGCTTCCACGCTTGGGCAATCTACGGCATGACTGCACTCTGCCTAGCTTACTTTGTTTACAACAAAGGCTTGCCACTTTCTATGCGCTCAGTGTTCTACCCTCTACTCGGTGATCGAGTTTGGGGACGTATCGGTGACGCAATCGACGTCATGGCGGTTCTCGTAATCCTGTTTGGTCTAGCAACGTCGCTTGGTTTAGGCGGCTCACAAGCAGCGAGTGGTATTAGCCACGTATTTGGCTTAGACAACAGCCTATTCCTGCAGCTACTGATCATCCTAACCATCATGGGTCTAGCAATCGTATCTGTTGTTCGTGGTATGGACTCTGGTGTTAAAGCGCTAAGTAACCTTAACATGGTTATTGCATTCCTGTTCCTAGGTTTCCTTGCTGTACTGAACTTCACAACGGTATTTGATTCGCTATTTACAGGTATCACCGGTTACGTGAAAAACATTCTGCCACTAAGCCAAAGTGCAGGTCGTGAAGATTCAACCTGGCTGCATGGTTGGACGGTGTTCTACTGGGCATGGTGGGTTGCTTATGCACCCTTCTTCGGTATCTTCGTAGCACGTATTTCAAAAGGCCGCACGATCCGCGAATTCCTATTCTGTGTATTGGTTATCCCAACCATCGTAACGACACTGTGGATGTGTTTCTTTGGTGGTATCGCTATCGACCAGATCATGAACAATGTCGGTCTTCTTGGTGCTGAGCAGGGTATCAGTGATGTCTCCCTAAGCTTGTTCTACATGCTAGATGCGTATTCGATTGGTAACATCCTTTCAGTGATTGCCGTAGCGCTTATCGTTGTATTCTTCGTAACGACACTCGACTCTGGCTCTATCGTGGTTGATAGCATGACAGCAGGCGGTAAGTTAGAACTACCAATCAAACAGAAAGTGATTTGGGCGGTGATTTCAGCAACTATCGCGATGGTGATGCTGTGGATTGGTGGCACAGACTCAATTCAAGCGCTTCAATCTGTGACGATTATTGCTGCATTGCCTTTCACTATCATCTTGGTTATCGGCTGTTTTAGCCTACTAAAAGGCATGTTGACTGAGGTTGAAGGTAATTCAACTCAAGAGACTGTCGCTAAATAACATAGAGTCAAACAAGAGCGAATAAACTCCGCTGTTGTCTTACTCACAAGCAACATGAAAAGGACCTGATACTTTCAGGTCCTTTTGTTGTTTAGACTCCTAAATTTCCTTCAATTATCTCATCACAAATCAGAGACACCCGCATATCTGACGCCAGATAGATAAGCCATCTCCCTATTCCATGTCGCCAAATCGTTTTGCGTGAATTGATTCAATGCATTGTGGCCACAGGCTCTCGCCATCACTTGCATTAATTCTGTCGATGCTAAGAAAAAGTTGCACAGCTGTTTGGCCGATTTATCCACATTTAAACGCTGTCTTAAGTCCGCTTTCTGTGTCGCAATCCCGGCTGGACAATTGTTTGTATTGCACATCCTTGCCGCTACACAACCAATAGATTGCATTGCGCTATTTGAGATTGCCACACCATCCGCCCCTAGCGCCATTGCTTTCACAAAGTCCATAGGAACGCGCAATCCACCCGTGATGATCAGCGTTACCTCCCCTGACTTGCCTTGCTTATCAAGATAGGCTCTCGCTCTTGCTAACGCTGGTATCGTCGGTACGCTAATATGATCCCTGAACATTAAGGGGGCTGCCCCCGTGCCACCCCCTCGACCATCAAGGATGATGTAATCAGCACTCGCATCCAAAGCAAATTGAATGTCTTCTTCGATATGATTTGCACTCAACTTGAACCCTACAGGGATTCCACCGGTTATCTCACGCACGCGGTCGGCAAAGGCTTTAAAGTCCTCGACCGTGTGTAGGTCTCTAAATGTCGGTGGTGAAATTGCGGATGTTCCTTCCTCAATGCCTCTCACCTCAGCAATTTTGCCGATATTCTTGTTACCCGGCAGGTGCCCTCCAGTGCCAGTTTTTGCACCCTGCCCACCCTTAAAGTGGAAAGCTTGCACGCCTTTTAGTTTGTCTTCTGAATAACCAAACTTCGCACTGGCAAGTTCATAAAAGTAGTGACTATTGGCTTGCTGCTCTTCCAGTAACATGCCTCCCTCTCCCGAGCAGATTCCAGTCCCTGCCATTTCTGCACCTTTAGAAAGCGCGAGTTTGGCTTCTTCCGACAAAGAGCCAAAACTCATATCAGAAACAAACAAGGGAATATCCAGTCGAAGGGGCTTTTTCGCGTTAGGACCGATAACAAGTTCTGTCGACACCGGCACTTCCTCTTGAAGCGGCTTAGTCGCCATCTGTGCCACCATCACCTGCAAATCATCCCAGTGCGGCAACAAGTGTCTTGGAACCCCCATCGATGTCATTGGGCCATGGTGTCCTAATTTACTCAACCCCTCTCTGGCAAGCTGATGGATAAATTCAACCGTAGGTTCTTCTTTGGTCGCTGCGGCAGATGGAGCCGCATCGGTAGGGTCTGCAACTTGGACACCGGGCCCCTCTTGTCCAATCATCTCATCACTGAATTGCTTGTGGGAGCCATCGCAAAATGGCGCATTTGCGGTGTGCTTGCAACGACAAAGATAGGCATCTTCGGTTTTATCGGCAGTAAATACTTTTGGGGTAAAATCTGTACCAGCATGGGAGCCGTCGCAGTAGGGTTGGCTCTTTGACCGACCACAGGTACAAAAATAGTATTCCTTACCTTCTGTGAGTTCGACTTTTATGGGCGTATTCGACGCTATAATTGGATTGCTCATTATCACCTTCCTTTGTAATTTAGGAATTTGTGTCTATTAAAGCGTAGGCGAAATTACGTAATGCGTTGAAAAAAGAGCCCCTTAACATAGGAGCTCTAGTTCAGCTATTGAGCTGGGAAGATGTTGATCTCTACACGTCGGTTACAGCGTCGCCCCTGTTCTGTTGAGTTATCACATATTGGACTGCTTTCACCCATCCCACGAGTATTGAGGCGACTGAAACTCACTTTCTGTGCGCTCAAATACGAGCGAACTGAATCCGCACGTTGAACCGAAAGCTGTTGGTTGTAACTTTCACTGCCCGTACTGTCGGTGTGTCCATCAATCAGCAATACGGTCTCTGGATACTCCACCAAGATTCTCGCGACACCATTGAGCGTGTTATAAATCGAGGGATTTAGAGAAGATGAATTGGTATCAAAACCTATCCCATTTTCCATCACCAAAATTAATTGGTCTTCCCCGACACGACGTACTTGTACCCCAGAGTTAAGCAACTCCTGACGCAACGCCGCCTCTTGCTGATCGAAGTAATAACCCACACCAGCCCCTACAGCACCACCAGCCGCAGCACCTATGAGTGCACGCTTTCTGCGTTCTTTTGCATTATCCCCAGTAATCAGCCCCACAATAGCCCCCGAAGCGGCGCCAATTGCAGCGCCTTTAGTCGTCGAGTTAGTCTCCCATTCGCCTGTGGTCGCACTTTGTCTTTGGGTTGCTTCACAACCTGAAAGTACTGTGACAACAAGCGCAATTACGATTCTATTTTTCATCGTCGCTCCCCTTAGTTCCTCACTTAACTCTCTTTCAAAGTTAGCCCAGAAAACGAGAACAAAGCCTTTCTATTATTGAGACTCGCTCGGATAAGCCCAATAAAATATGCAGCCAGACGATTATGGTCTACAAAAAAGTCGGCACCACTAATAGTGATGCCGACTTTACTTTGGAGATACTATAACCCGCAGGCGTATCTTTAACGCTCAATTACTCTTGGTATTGATCGTGCGATACGTCTAGTTGGTAGAAGGTTGCTTGCGAGTAATCATCTAAGTCGCCGCTGATGTTTTGGTTGTAAACACCTGCTTTGAAGTACATGTACTTACCACCCACATCGTAGCCGCTCTCCGTCATATCAACGATTTGCTTAACATCTTCTTTACCTTCACGCATTAGCGTCACAATCAGGTCGTGGCCTTTTACTTCAATGCGGTAGCTGAACACTTCACCAAGAGCGATGCCATCTTCACCCACTTCAGCCGTCAGGTCACCCACTAAAGGATAGAAATCCTCTTTGGTTGCATCTTGGCTTTCATGTGCGAAGTACACGGCACCCGTTGGTTGGTTTGGAAGCTTACGGTAGTAAAGACGAATTGGCTCATCGTTTTGGTCGTGGATTTGACCAATAATGAAACGGCCGACTTCGTTTGCGTTACCTGTTGTGGTTGCGTGGTCGATTTTCAGCGTGGCTTCCATCACACCATCAATACCAGCGGCGGCTTTTTGGTCTTCGATAGGAGCGGTAGAGAATACCCAGTTGTTCTTGTTCACGCCTTTCGTCGGAATCGACTGATCACCACGACGCATCATTTCACGCAGCTCAGTACGTGCATACTTAGTATTCGTAGAAGTACGAACCCCTTTCACATAAGACTTGAAAACCATACCACCATCATCGGCGGTATAGAAAATCTCTGGGTGCTGGTAACCATTAGCCAAGTTCCATTCTGAAACATCATCTGGCTTGCCGTTTTTGTCATGGTCAAACGGTTGAGAAAGGTACCAATGTGTCATATCGAAGTTTTCGCTTGGCGCATTACCTGGAAGTGGTTGATCCGGCAAGTTGGTCGGAACGGGAAGCGCGGTACGTGTGTTACATTTCACTGTCGTCTCACAAGGGTAAACCGCTGGTGCGCCAAAGTTGCCTGTGCGCAGATCTTTACGTGATTCTTTGTACGCTTTCTCTGCGGCTTTCATTTCAGCAATCATGGTCGCTTCTGCTGCAACAACCTCCGGTGTAATGATATGACTTGCCGGACAAGCGTTAACATGGCAGTTAAGCGCCGCCATTTCAGTCAAACTGTTCCAGCCACTCTTAGTATTACCATGACCCACGTATCTTACGTAGCGAGCTCGTACTACTGGCTCAAACTGAAAACGCTCTAGGCCTAGCGCTTCTCCAGAACTTAGCTGGTCTTCAAGTACCGTCGTCCAGTTCTCACCGTCCACACTCACTTGAATATCAAACTTAGACTGGCGCTCATTACCTTTACTGAAAGCAATCTGTACCGCATCAAACTCTTGCACAGTGCCATAATCAAGCGTCGCCCATTCACCATCACCCGCGGCAGACCAGCGTGTTGTTAAGTCTTGGTCGAATAGACGATCCGGACCATTACCATCGTGGCTACTTGCAGTAATCGCAACCGGCGTTAGCAGGGCTTCACCCGTTTCTTTGTTATGGGGAAAATCAGCAGTAGGAGCCTCAGTGCTTGCACAGCCGACAGCGAGCGCTACAGAAGAGGCAAGCAAGGTCTTTAGAATAGTTTGTTTCATATATAATCCATTATTGTATTACAAAGATTACAGTCATTATTGAAAGAAAATCTCCTAACTTATCGCTATTAGGTCGTTTTCCATATAACGTATTGATTGCCACAAAATTTAACGTATTCTTATAATACAAATAAATCTAACGATTAGATAAATGAGACTGATGGCACTTTTTGCATTTTTTATATTTTAACTGCGTCACATTTCTGTAACTGAATTGATATGTTTACAGAACCGTAGTCAACACAGTGATTAACAAGAAAACTCATTTCGCCAAGCATGGACCATGTATATGAATGAGCAGGTCACGAGTGCAGTGTTTTTGTACATGCTACATAAAGAAACAGCTGACCTCGTTTAACAAAAGATCAGCTGTAAAAATCAATTAATATTCTCCAACATGTCAGCAATCGCTGAGTATTGATATTCACGAGCAAGATCAAGAGGAGTCTTACCGTCATAACCTTTCAAATCTGTGCGAGCACCTCGCTCAATGAGCGCTTGAGCTGCTAGTGTATGCCCATGCCAAATCGCATCGTGTAGCGGTGTGTAGCCATTGTTTGGTCCCTGCGCATCGAGCGTTTCTTTAAAGCCAGGGTAATTTGCCAGCAGTCGAATCACTTCTGGATGACCGTTGTACGCCGCTTTGTGCAAAGGTATTGCTTTCATATAGTGGTCAGGAATGGTTTGATCGGCGCCTTTATCCATCAGTACTTTCAACGCCTGCACATTTCCGTCTCTCGCTGCCACCATAACGGCGGTGTGCTCATCGTTTCCTGAACAGTTGACTGGTGCCGTTTGATTCAATGTCATCACGCCCTCGATCGCACTGATCGCATCAGCCATCTCCTTGTCTGCGTGGTCTGTATTCGTCACTATGTTGAGCTCCGGCATCGCTGCCAATTGCTTTGTTTGGCGTTCACGATATTGCGTAAAGAGCTCCCCTAGTTCTTTGGCTTGAGCCATACCGAATTCATCGTCTTTTGACGCCCCAAACTCCACCAAATGCTCTGCCTTTAAGCCAAACGTTGAAACAATCTCAACATTGATATCTAACTCCTGCAGTAGAACACTGGCAACGTCTGGTTTACGATGCCAAACCGCCACCATCAAAGGCGTTACACCATGTTTTGGCGTCTGTAGATTGACAAACGCACCAGAGCGAAGCAATGCCTCAACCCATTTTGTGGAAGACTGCTGAGCCGCAATATGCAAAGGCGAGTTACCCATGAGAGGATCAAGTTGATTTCTATCTGCACCACTGTTTAGTGCTTGTTGAAAAGCCTCAAAATTATTCTCGATAATGTATTGGTGTAATGTTGGTAGTGCCATTTTCTTAACCCTCTATGACCTGTTGCTTGAGTGTATTATTGATTAGAACATCACAAACCGGTAGTGTGGGAACATGCATCACTAACATAACCAGTAGTTAATGAAGTCACTACCAAGCCAACTGCCCATCTTCGTGCAAGTCGCCAGAACACTCAGTTTCGCCCAAGCGGCAAGAGACCTCGGAATCTCGGCCCCTGCCGTCAGTAAAGCCATAGGGAAACTTGAGCAAGAGTGGCAAACCAAGCTTTTTCTTCGCTCCTCTCATTCACTGAGTTTAACGCCGATTGGTGAACAACTATTTCGCCGTCTTGCCCCTTCCATGGCACACATACAGGAAAGTATAGAATCGCTTACTGAGGAGCGAGAGGGTCTGTCAGGTGTGATAAAGATGAACCTACCAGCCAGCTCGATAGGCCAAGACATTATTTTGCCGATGATCATAGCGTTCATGCAGCAATACCCAGATGTCCAATGTGATATCACCTTTGAGGATCGCAGTATCGACCTCATTGAGCATGGCTTTGATCTCGGGATCGGCACTTCCATCAATGAAGACTCTCGCCTTATCGCTCGCCCAGTTATGCTCACTGAGATTGGTGTGTTTGCCTCCAAGCAATACATCGAAACAAACGGTGAACCGAAGACGATTCAAGATCTTGAAAATCACCGGCTCATTCCAGTGAAATCCGTTACCACTGGCCGAACACACCGCTGGCGACTCAATGATGGCAAAGACAATATTCTTTATGACGCGCAAGGGCACTTAATGGTAAACAGCTTTAGTGCGGCAAAAGTCTCAACCGTCCTTGGGGCAGGTATTTCATGCTTAGGCAGTTGGATGTTTGAATCAGAATTAGAGCAAGGTACTGTCGTACCCTTGTTGAAAGATAATTGGGGTGAGAGCATCAATGTTTGGCTATATTACGCATCGAGAGAATATCAACCAACAAGGGTAAGACTGTTGGTCGACTTTTTAGTCACTAAACTCTCGAAATAGCTAAAGAAATAATCAAAGCGCATGGGTTAAATACATAAAGCCCACAGTATCAACGCTGGACACTGTGGGCTTTCCTCAAATAACTAGGCGGGCTCAACAAAGTATCGCTCTATCTTTATTGAGTGAGATGAAAGGTTGAGTAGCCACTTCTCTCGAACAACAGAATCAAAATACTCCCCACTGAAAGTTTCGGCTTTGAAGTCCAACAGAAATTCAACCTCTACCCTTCCATCTTCTAAAGATTCAAACACAAACGAATGGGCGCTGTGTTCTAGAGTATTAGGTTTGAAAGTCTGTCGGTTTCCGGCCATCCAGTGCTTAAAACCGTCAATGCCAACAAACTTGTCATCATGAATCTCAAACTGAGTACCCTGTTCGAAATACGGGATGAAAAAGTCATCCTCCTCAAGCCGATCAAAGGCAGGAAAAATAACCTTCGCGATTTCATGCTCCAACTCTGCCCGATTCATATCACTGAGCCTCTTCTATCAGGCCAACAATGTCTTGATAGCCAAACTGCTCCGCTAATGCCTTGGGTGTAAGCCCGTCGAATGCCACTATTGAGGTATCAGCACCTGCATCTATCAGTACTTTTGCAGCCTCTGTATGACCATGCCAGATCGCATCATGAAGCGGCGTGTAGCCATTATTTGGACCCATCGCATCGATCACCGTTTCAAAGCCGTCGTATTGCGAAAGGAGCTGTAACATGTCGGCGCGACCAAAATAAGCAGCCTTGTGAAGGGGGATCGCTGCCATATAGTTACCTGGAATCGTCTGATCTGCCCCAGCCTCGAGTAACACTTTTGCAATCTCATAATGGCCATTTCGAGCTGCAACTAACAGTGCAGTGTGGAAATCACTGCCGACTTTCAATACAGGAGAAATTGCATTTACATCTGAGCCGCCTTTGATAAGGCGTTTAATCTCTTCTAGCTTCTCATCTTCAGACAACGATTCATTTAACACCAGCGTTGTGAAAATCACACTCTCAGTTTGTGCTTGTTCCTGCAATCGCTTCTCGCGTTGATCGAACAACTCATTAATCTTAGCGATATCAGCTATCGCATCCTTATCATCAGGGTTCGGACCAAAGTCATTAAAATCTTTAGCAGACATTCCAAAAGCCGCCATCATCGATGTATCTGTATCAGGCAAACTCAACAGGTACTCTACGCCTTCAATATTGCGATACCAAACCGCTAGCATCAAAGGTGAAGCACCTAATCTAACGGACTGTAGGTTTACGAAGGCGCCATTTTCTACCAACATTTTCAACATAGGCAAGTTGTGTGCTTGCGCCGCAAAGTGAATTGGAGCATTTCCCATGAGTGGGTCAAGCGCATTAATATCTGTACCCGAATCAATCAATTTCCGAGCTGCATCAACATTTCCCTCAACCACGGCTAAGTGCAGTGGTGTCAGGTTGCGATAAACGTCTTGCTCTACGACAGGTTTGTATAGAGCGCTGTTATCTAAGTTCTGGCTCTCAGAGGCAAAGGCGGTGGATAGCGTTGCGATACCAGCGATTGCTGTGTAACCGATAGCGAGTGCGGATAAAGTGAACTTTCTCATAACAAACCTCATTGACTGGTTTCAACATTAAAGTCGCAGCGGTGCCGATACAAATGCGCTGTACGTTACGTGGTTACTGCGTGATGGTAAGTCTAGGAAAAAGTAAAATGGCTGACAATTAACCAGTGGTTAAGGTAAAGAAAACCAGAGGATAATGAAATCAGACAGCAGGATAATGCTGCCCGATTTCGTTAGAAAGGGTTAATCAAGCTGCCACTTAGCAACGATTTGCTCGGCTGCCTCAAGGACCTCACGTTTAGCCGTTGAGTGAATGAAACTCGCATTGTCTTTTACTTGCTCGATCGTATGGGCACCTGCTATTACAGGACCCACTTCTTGCTGGGCAACTAACCAGTGAATCGCTAAGTGAGGTAACGGCACTCCCGCCTCTTGCGCTAGCGTTTTTAGTTCTTCCACACAGTTGTAGTAAGGGAGAAATGCTTCGCCATTGAGCTTAGGATTGTTGCTGCGGTCGTCATTGTTATCCCAGTTACCGCTACGCTTTAATGCCCCTGTAAGCAGCCCCTGCATTAGAGGTGAGTATGGCAGATACTTCATGTCATTTTGCGCACAGAAAGGCAGCACTTCGTCACGGGTGCGGTATTGCAATGGGATATTGTGGTAATGCGTCGGGTTTTGCTCTAGTAAGTTGTACAACCCTTGGAAGGTGGCAACTTCAACACCCTCCATCATCTCACGAGTTTGCGCTAGTGAGTAGTTTGAAACACCCACATGACGAATCTTACCTTGGCGTTTAAGCTCAGCTAGCGCCGCTGCTGTTTCGGCAATCGATGTATTGGGATCTGGCCAGTGAACTTGGTATAAATCGATATAGTCTGTTTTTAGTCGGACGAGTGATTCTTCCACCTCTTTGATTAGGCTCTGAGCGGATAGGTCATTTCGCACTTGTTTGTTCTCGTCCCACACAAGTCCACACTTAGTGGCAATCACTACTTTAGAACGATCGATACCTTCCAGCGCTTGGCCCAAAACCATTTCAGCGTGACCTAACCCATAGACTGGAGCGACATCAAAAAAGTTAATCTCATGGTCGATAGCCGCACGCACCGCTTCAATAGACTCTTTATCTGTCACATTATTCCAGGTGCCACCCATTGCCCAGCAGCCAAAACCCATAGCAGAAGCTTGAATATCTTTAATCGATTTGTAAATCATGGTATTTCCGTAAAATAACTCGTCAAACTCGCTCGGCTGGATATGAGAAGCCGAACGAATTTGAGCGAGATGGTTATTATTTAGATAGTACGCGTTTTTCTAGGTCCACAAGGGCCTGATCAACGGTTTGACGCTCTTCAATGACATTGGTAATCGCAGCACCTAAGCCGTGCCAATAGCCCATCATTTGCGGGATGTTTGGCATGATGTCACCATTTTGTGCATTAATCAGAGAGGCGTGAATTCTTGGGTCATCTTGAAGCTCTTGTGCAAACTCCGTTCTTGCAGGAACGCCAATGGACACTTGGCTATTCATAAAGCGCAGAGAATCCATAGATAGCATGTAGTTTTCAATGAACTCTTGAGCTAATGCGGTATTTGGTGAAGCGGTATTAATCCCCGCCATTAAAATACCCACAAATGGTCTAGATGACTTGTCATTAAATTTAGGTAATTCTGCCACACCATAATTAATACCCGTTGCTTCTATATTTGCCCATGCCCATGGGCCATTAATTGTCATCGCAACTTGACCTTTATTAAAAGCGGTTTCAGCGTGGGCATAATCCATATCTGAAGACATTACGCCCTGGTCGATAATTTTTTTAAGAAACGTCATGGTCTCCTTTGCTTCAGGGGAGTTAACACCGGTATTTTCCGCAATGAACCCTTCATCCCCCATTTCAAATACATACGCCCCTGCGCTCGAATATAACGGGTGAGTAAAGTAAGGTGTTTTCACATCCCAAGCAATTGCTCGCTTGCCCTGCTCCTGCAGCGCTTTATCGAGCGCAAAAACATCTTCCCAGTTTTCAATTGGTTCATCGATAATATCTTTGTTATAGATTAGCGACACCGACTCAGCTGCGATTGGATAGCCATACGTCTTACCTTTGTAGCTCACCGCGTCCCAGGTAAAGTCTTGGAACTGTGCTTTAAACTCTTTCGAAGGTGAGACTTCTCGAACCAAACCACCATCTGCGTAACCGCCAAAGCGGTCATGAGCAAATATCATGATATCCGGGCCTTTACCCACCGAAGCAACTTGAACATAACGCTCTTCGAGACTCTCTGGAAACTCAACTTTTACTTTAATTCCCGTGTCTTTCTCGAATTGCTCAACCGCATAGGTCATGCCCTTCTGCCCTTTATCTAATGGCATCCATACAGTAATTTGATCATCACTGAAAGCATGGACATTTAAGGAATTCAGGGCGAAAGCAACCCCTAAGCTCAATAGACTTAGTTTTTTCATATTTTCAGACCTTTTATTTTTGTAGGATTAGCAGTTAATTATATATTCGTATGCGTTAATGGATTTCTGCTCTGACCCATTAATATCTTTATATTCTTGTGTTTCACTAGAAAGGTTAATTGTCACTTCGACTCTATTATTTTCTTTTTGTCGAACAAAGGTAATGACATTTGGGTTGCCTGTATGGAAGAAGGTTGGTTTTGCACCATATGCTCCATTCCATAACGCTGGGTTATTACGTTTGAGCAACAGAAGATCAGTGTAGAGTTCATCGTACTTATAGGTTTTCCAATCAATCGGGTCTTTCTCAAAGAACTCAATTCGTTTATCCAGACCTGACTCTTGCCCACTGTAGATAAGAGGCATACCAAACAGTGTGGCTGCTAGCACTGTAAATGCTTCAAACGACTCCCCAAAGTACTCATCGTCACTGGCTTCCCAAGTGTTCTTATCGTGGTTGCTAGTAAACACCATTCGATAAGCGTCATGAGGATAATCCACATAAAGCTGGTCAAGGTAGGCAGGAATATCGTCTACGGTTTTCTTACCTGTGACAATGTCACCGATTAACACATAAAAACCCCAATCGTAGGTCATATCAAACGCTTTATCGTGCAAATCAGGTTTAGACCATTCAGCCAACATGAACAGATGTTTGATCTTGTTTAAACGCTCTGTCGCGTATTCCCAAAATGGGGTAGGTACCAAGCCTGCAACGTCACAGCGGAAACCATCAATATTGAACTCGTTAACCCAATAAGCCATGGCCTCTGTCATACCATCCCAAAGCGCTTTATTTTCGTAGTTAAGGCCGATGACGTCTGTCCAATACTCGGTTTTCTTGTCATCAACATAGGTGTATGGATACAGTTCGCCCTGCTCGTTACGCTTATACCATTCAGGGTGCTCATCAACCCAAACGTTATCCCAACTCGTGTGGTTAGCAACCCAGTCGAGAATAAGGTACATGCCCATATCGTGTGCTTGGTCAATCAAAGCCTTCAGGTCTTCTTTTGTCCCCAATGAAGGATCGAGTGCCAAATAGTCTCTCACTGCGTATTGGCTACCTAGTGTCCCTTTACGCTCTTTCTCACCGATTGGGTGAATGGGCATTAGCCAAAGAATATCCACGCCCATCTTTTTCAGACGAGGTAGATGATTCATAAACGCCTTGATATCACCCTCTTGTGTATATTGTCTTAAGTTGACCTCATAAATATTTTTATCCTTGGTCCACTCAGGGTGGTTAAAATTGCTCATAGCAAATCTCCATTGTGACTAATTTGAATTTGGCTTTCCTGTTGAGCCTCTTACAATCAAATCAACAGGTGAGGTAGTTTGAAGTTGAGCCGGCGACTCGCCAGAGATTAATTTGACGATAGTATTGGCGATCGGCTCACTGGAGTTGGTTAACGGTGAATGCGTTACTGTCAGTGGCGGATTAAATTCACGCGTATCGAAGTGCTGGATACCATCATCATGAGCGATAACGGACAAATCTGACCCGATTTTTAATCCCAGCTCTGCGGCTGCCATATACACTCCATAGGCAACTTTACTGCTAGAACAAACCACCGCCGTTGGACGTGTTTCGCCTACGAGTAACTCTGCTGCCAACTCACGGCCGGCAGTGACCTCAGGTGTGCAATGAAATATTTCACACTGCTCACTCTCTAGGCCTAGCTCACTCCATTTCTGGCGGAAGGCATCGCTTCTTGTCTTTGCAAATGCCAATGACTCTTGTGAGTTAATAAACGCCACCTTGCTATGTCCTAACTGATGAAGGAATGCTAAGGCTTGCTCGGAAACAGACGCGTTATCAATATCAAAATACGCATATTCCAAATCACTGGTGTCATGACCATGGACCACAAATGGAATCTTTTTCTCAACCAGAAATTGAATACGTTCATCATTCACCATGGGTGCTTTGATAATTAACCCATCCACTTCACTTTTGGATACAAACTTTTTCAACGCTTGAAGTGAGTCTCCCTGCAATGAGGAGTTGATCAACAAGTCGTATCCATTAACGCCAAGGTAGTTGGTGATGTGAGCGAGCTCAGAGAGAAAGGTTGGAGCACACACCAGTTCATCCGGAGACTGAAGCATGATCCCCACCATCTTAGATTTACCTGTAGCTAATTTTTGCGCCACCTTGTTCGGTCGGTAACCTAACTTGTCTGCGGCCTCCACCACCCGTTGGCGTGTCTTTTCGTTCACTTCTGGGTAGCCATTAATAGCGCGGCTCACCGTCGCCATCGAAAGACCAAGATATTTCGAAACTTCTGCTAGTGTTGTCATCGTCTTTTCAAAGTAATTTAAAGCGCTTTAAACTTAAGATCACCCCTTACTATTGGCAAATAGTTAACTAACGATTTGTGAGCCGTACGACGAAGTTTACACAATTTAAAGCGCTTTAAATTTTTGTCAAAATGTCACCGCTCAAACGCAATAACGTTTGAGCGTACCATACAAAGAAGCATGTATAAGCGTCGACAAAAACCGAACAGCAGTTTTCTACGGCAGTCATTGCACGGGTATTCAAGGATAATTTTTCACCCCAAAACACAATGCGCCTTTGCTAATAACGTGAGGACCAAACCCCAAAAAATGAGTCTTATACCTTGAGTACTAAAGGGCATAAGTAGGTTGCTACGCGCTGCCGTGCATTTCAGATCAGATCTCAAAACCACTTTAAATCCATCTGCATTTCTGCCGCCGTGGGCATCGCCGCTCCACACATCTCGTCATACGCACTGGCGTGCTGCAACGTTGCCGAATCAAAGCCTTCGTTAAGACAATAGTCTTTCACTTGATGAAGGCTGCTAAATGTCATTGCCCTATCTAACTCGTCCGTAATGAGTGTTTGTCTGATGCCATCGTCTTGGTATGCGAGATAGATATCCCCTTCAAAAGATTTTACTAATAGCGCAGCCATATCAAGTCTCCTTTGCCGTAACGCAAACTTCTACGGAGGGCTAAACGGTTAGATCTCAATCACGTAATTTCACACAACAACAACCCTTCCCTAAAGCGAAATGCGATTCTTAGATACATTTCACACATATAATAATACAAATGGATTATGTTGACCGCCTATTAAAAAGGAGAGCAAATACAATGAAACCCCTACACACTCGTGCTTTAGCCCTAACCACTGCTATGCTCATTTCAGGCACTGCCTTTGCTGGCGTTGATATGTTCGTGCCATCCGATGATCGCGGTATCCCCAATGACTATCCGCAATACGCCAACATCCTAGCGGCATCTAAACTGCAAATTTCTGATCCTGATGGCAGAAAAGGTAACCAGTTTCAAATCGCTGAAGACAGTAACTTTGAGGGCATGGTGAATGAGTCATTCTATGTCGACCTTGAGTCTGAAGCCCTCGTATTTAAAATGGCCAATGACCACCGCCGCAATGAAATCCGCGTACATGAAAACTTCCGCAGTGACCTGCCTGATACCTTCTACCGCCTCAGCTCATCAGTTGAACCCGTTGATCCTGAAGGTTCAATGAAGAACTCTACATCAAAGCAGAATGAAATCACTTACATTCAAGTTCACAACAAGAGCTGGGTAGACAGTGGTGAGAAAGGCATTCCTCACCCACTACTGCGTATCGTATGGAAGGAAGAGTCTAACGGTATCAAAGGCGAGTACTGGGCGATCATTAAGGCAAACAACCTAATCTGTAAAGGCGACCGAGGAAAAGAAAACATCGGTAAAGAAGCATGTAAAGCGGGCAATGCTTACTCTCACTACCACCTTGGCCCTGTAGAGCCACAGCCAACGGATTTCGATGTCATTGTCGGTGACAGCAAGCTCGTCATCAATGTCAACGGTGAAGAGAAAGTGAACCATAACATTGATTACTGGAGCAACTTAACGAGTTACTTCAAAGCAGGTGTATACAACCAATATACTGACGGAGAAAGCCACGCTAACTTCCATAAGCTTGAGTATCATGTAGATAAGATCTAAGCGTTTTACTCGAGCAAAGGTTAGCTCCCACACACTCGCTCTAACACATCAGGGTGAGTGTTATCTCTACTGATTGCTCGATAAGGTTTTCCTTTTAAGCTCCCTAGAGTAAAGCCGAGATTTTTTGAGCGAGAGTCACGTCTTTTTCTGTGATACCACCAGCGTCATGAGTGACCAAATTGATCTCTACTTTTTTATAAACATTCGACCATTCTGGGTGATGGTTCATTTTCTCAGCGAGAATCGCCACCTGAGTCATAAAACCAAAAGCGCGTATAAAATCAGCAAACACTAGCTCTGTATATAGCTTTCCTTGATGGAGCTGCCAGGTTGCCGATGACGTGCCATTTAGCTTTGATAGGGAACTTTGTAGAACTTCTAAGCTTAATATGTCACTCATTACTAAACACCTCTTCGTATAAAAACTACGTTCTCAAATCCACTTCATTCTGAGTAAACCCCGTACATAGTAAGTATTAGTAATGCAAAGTGACTTTGTATAGTGTTTAGTTTCCTTCATGCAGTATGAATATCTATTAATTCAGTATTGTTTACTCAAAAACGATCCTGCATGTTTGAATCACGGTTAATCAGTATATCCAGCAATTCTTTTCGCTCTTCAGGTGTGATCCCCTCTCCCACGGTAGTTTGACACAAATAGATACCTACGATGGCCGCTGGAATGAGCCTGGGTGGTATCACTGCCCCTTTGGCTTCGAATAGATTGCTGACATCTTCTAAACACATTGTCAGCTGAGCTTGAGCATCCTGTATATCCTGTTCGTGATCTAAAAGGTGTTTCATCTTTTCAGTTAATGCTGAAGCTTCACGAAGTCCGTCAGCATAGAGGTTCAATGTGTCTTCTTTAATTAATGATGATAAATCCTGTTTAGGTATTGGCATTCGGCATCCTCGATTATCAATGGCTGCCCATAGTAGTGGTTTTATTTCAGCTTCCATTACCATTTTACGCCACCAGTTCAATTATTCGTTGATGGAGCCTGAACTACTCCCCTTCCTTAACAGACCTATCACCTTCAGGGCAAGAACGGGCATTGACACAATTTCCATCACTATGACTAAAGACAATCCCTAACAGTCACCTCAGTAATACCCTCCTCAGTTGAAGGAACAAGAATCAACGTATCACCCTCGATTTGAAATTGTGCAATTAGCGCTTTGACATGCTCGACTGTTGCTTCTGGTGTATCCATGCTCAACACATCCATGGACAATGTCTGTTTGCAATGACCGAACCCACTGTTTGAGTTCGACACAACCAACGTGTCTGCATAGACCTCATTCGCAGTAAAGCCACTAATAAGCATGATGGTCGCAAGTACTAATACTGATTTGAACATGGCTTCTTCGCTCGATCATTTAGCTGTTTCGGCAGTTGTGTCATTGATTGACAGGCTTCAGTCCATGTCACAACCGCTGGTTGTGAAGTTCTGAATGGTAGCTGGCGCATAATTTATCTCTCATACTTGTTTCGATGTCTCCATCATAAAAACAAGTACAACATCAAACTTGCCGTTTTACGCCATTGCTACTCATTTAATTTGATGCTTTGTAACCCCCTTGAATTCATCCATCATAAAACCTGAAAAACCAGATTGACTTACAAAATAAATTACTGATATAGATAGAGTTTAATGGGTGAAATTAAGTAACTTTAGTTCTCACAGATTAGTCACGAACTCCGTAGTTGCAGTACATATCAAGGACGTACATTAATCATGACTGACATTTCATTTGGAAAATACAAAGGCCTCGATTCAGTTATTTTGAGTACGCCTTATTTACGCGCTGAATGGTTGCCCGAATATGGTAGTAAACTATGCTCACTTAAGATATTTTCAGGACATGATGAAATAGAATTACTCTATCAGTCACAGCAGCAAACCCTTGCATTGCCACCCTACAATGCCAACTTTTGCGATTTCGATATGAGCGGCTTCGACGAGTGTTTTCCGACGATTGCATCATGCACCATGCCGGGAACTGGGCTTCAAGTACCTGATCATGGCGAAGTTTGGGCTTTACCGTGGCATAGTGAGATTCTAGACGATGGACAGATTATGTTCAGTGTTCACAGCCACCGCTTCAAGTACACTCTGTCTAAATCAATCACACTTGAAGGCAATCAGCTTCAATGCCGTTATCAGCTCAGCCTTGATAAAGATGCGGCCCCTCTCCCCTACATGTGGACACCGCATGCGCTATTCGCGGCAACACCCCAGACACGCTTGATTGTCCCGAGCCATATGCACTCGGTTACTAACGTCTGCAACCCAAGCCCAATATTAGGGCCATTTGGTGAGCAGCACAATTGGCCTAAGGCTACAACTCACCAAGGAGTGCATGATTTGGCGCAGCTGAATCCACCACAGTCCGGGTTATGTGATAAGTTTTACTTCGACCAACACCTTCAGCAAGGCGACGAATTCGGCTTCGAAAATGATTCAGTACGTGTCATGATGAGCGTTGATCACGAGATCGTACCGTGGCTAAGTATTTGGAAAAACCAGGGCGGATTTCACGGCCACTATAACTTTGCTCTTGAACCCTGCACCGCAGGATTTGATTCCATTGCCGAAGCCGCATCAAAGAAACAGTGTCAGGTTATAAAGCCCGGTGAGGACCACAAATGGCATTTGAATATTAAGGTGAGTGCTGCGCGGGCTCAATGCCCCTAAACTATCGATGTGCTCCATTTAACCAAGTCGTGTGCCCATGAGAAAAGGCAGTAGGTACTCAGTGAATAGCGTCACCCTATCTTTGGGGCGTGGTACAAAACGCGATGTGATGGCTACCACCACCTCATGCTTCGGTGATACAAAGAGTGCATTGCCCCCATCACCCAAAGCGCAGTAGCCGTTATGTTCGGTCTCGTGCATCACCCACCATAGAAAACCATAGCGACGCTCGCCAAAACGACTCTGCTCTGAAGTACTCTGCTGTATCCATGCACTTGACACCAAGCGTTGTCTATCCCAAAACCCGTTTCCAAGGTAAAGACTAGCCAGCTTAACTAGGTCAGACGTGCTTAGCACAAGCCCCCAGCCTGGTGTATTGGTACCGCAAGGGTCTGTAACCCAACCCCGCTCAGGCGCACCTCGGATAAACTCGAGGTGCTGTTGCCGATCGTTTAAAGTAATGTTTTTCACCGGAGCAATCCCAAGCGGCGCAAACAACTCCTGGTTCGCATAATCCGCCACCGTTTGCCCGGTTGCATTGCTCAACACCCCCGATAAGACGTGCAACGCTGGAGTCGTGTACTTAAACTGCCCTATCTTACCCTTACCTCCTAGCAGATCCAGTGACGCTGCTGTCCAATCGTAGCTCGAATAGACGCGCGTATAAGGCTCACTCCTGAACTTGTAAGGAGCGGTCATACTTAACAGGTGTTTAAGCCGAAGCTGCGGCAATGTTCTCTCGCCGCGTTTTAATACGTAGTCGGGAAAAAAGTCCAAGACTCGCTGTTCAACACTTTGGATATACCCTTGCTCAAGCGCAATGCCAAACAACATTGAGGTAATACTTTTGGTTACAGAAGAAAGATGTATTGGGGTTTGGTCTGAAAAGCCTGGTGAAAAATGTTCCAGTGCCACTTTACCGCACCCGGTGGCAATTAGCCCGGTGATATTAGGATATTGAGCACTGATCAGCTCCTCTATGGATTCATTAATGTCGTTCATCTTGTTTTCTCATTTCATTGCTAATGAAGTAGAGGCTAGCTAAACCATTTTAAAAATGGAAAGCTCAAGGTAGAAACCAAAAGCGTTAATTTTAATTTCAAGGGAGCCGGTCACAGTAGTTTGAAAATGTAATCTGGTACTGAGTAGCAATGAGCTGAGAGGAAATAAAACACTGGCTATCGAATAGTATGCAGGTCAGATGAACCGGAGGCTTCTTCCTCCGGTATTGTTACTAACTAATTTTGGTTCCTAGGTGTTGAATCGTGGCTTGTATTCCTTCATGAACCTCTTTTATAGATTGTCCTGTCATGTAAGCGGGTGTGGTGATGAGTTGATTCGTCACATCAACGACAAAATTATCAGTCTTACATTCCACATGTGTATGGCCTTTCGATTCAAGTAAGCTAGCGATTTCTTGATCATTACCAATCGTCACTTTGATATTTGGTAGTGACGCTGCGAGCAGAACAGGTGCGATACATAAGGCCACGATCCATTTGTTTTGGCTATGGAATGTTTGAATGACTTCATTGACTTGTGGGATTGCTTGATAGTGAGGTTGATCGAATGCAAAATTACTGAGGTTTTTTGCAGCCCCAAACCCACCTACAAACACTAACGCATCAAACTTGGATACGTCTAGATCTTCCAAGGCGCCTGTTTCTGAGCGTGTAATTCTGTTGGATTCGACTAATACATTCCTTGTTTCTTGCGTAGCTTCACCTTTGGCATGATTGATGGTGTGAGCTTGCAGCATATCAGGGGCGAATGTTTGATAGTTGATACCGTTGCGTTCTAATTCCAGCAGGGTTAAGACTGCTTCGTTTATCTCTGTACCGTCATAGACTCCGCAGCCAGACAATATAATCGCTACATTAGGCATTAACGTGCTCCTTTATTGACCAATCCTATCGTCATTGTGCCATGACATACTCTACTGAACACATATAAAACTCTCTCCTTTTACGCGTTTCTTTGGAGTGACTCACAGCTTTAACCCACCTACTAGCAATATTTTGCTCATGTAGCTTTGCGCTTAAGGAAAGTTGGTGTAGAGCTCCAAAGTCATATTGGAACTTTACAAGAGAAGAATAGAAGGCCCTTTGCACTGCAATCAAAAAGGGGATTCACGCACCTAGGAGTTCACTTCAAGTGCCTGCCACCATCAAGGTGTATCGTTCTCCCCGTCATATAGTGGCTTGTAAGCACAAACCTGATGGCATCGACCACTTCTTCAAAGCCTGCCTCTCTGGGAATCAGTGCTTTTTGCAAAGCTTTGGCCTTGTAACTCTTATCGTCACTGTCATTGAATTTAAGCATGGCTGGGGAGATCGTATTCACCTTCACATCCGGCGCCAGCATGGCTGAGAATGAAAGTGTCAAATTGTTGAGCGCGGCTTTGCTGGCTGCGTAAGCGATGTGTTTTTTACTGCCTTTTTCTGCAACATAATCGCTAATGTGAATGATGTCTGACCCTTTATCACTCGATAATAGAAGGTCCTTGAGTGTTAGGTTGATTAGATAAGGGACTGTAGTATGCACCATCATCATTTGATTCATGATGTGTAACGCGTCTTTGCTGGGATTTTCCTTGTCCTCCGACCGCCAGTCGGAGGCGTTATGAATTATAGCTCTGAGTTCCTTATATTCTTGACCAACGTAATTTAGGAAGGCATCCAGACTGCTTTGTTGATAGAAATCAACCTGTATCAAGTCAGCACCATTGTCGCGCAATCCCTGTAGTTGAGGGTAGTCACTGCGATAGGTGCCCACAACTCTGTGTCCCTCTGATAACAACTGCTCCGCGAGCGCGAAGCCCAGCCGTTTCCCTACCCCAGTGATTAATATCGTCTCACTCATCGTAAAAACTCAGCTCTAGTTTGTGGGTTCGTTTTGAAAATGCCGCCGAGAGCGGTTGTCGTGGTCTCCGAGTTTGCATCCATGACGCCTCTAGACTTCACGCAGTAGTGCGTGGCTTTGATCGTCACCGCTACGTTTTCGGTTTCAACGAGAGTCTGCAGCGCTACCAATATTTGCTGAGTGAGACGTTCTTGAACCTGTGGACGTTGAGCGAAGAATCGGACGATGCGGTTTATTTTAGAAAGTCCAAGGATCTTTGATTCTGGGATGTAAGCCACCTGAGCTAATCCGTCAATGGTGATGAAGTGGTGTTCACACGTTGATGTCAAATCTATGTCAGATACCTTGACCATCTCGTCAACGGACATCTTGTTGTCTATCACACTCATTTTAGGGAAGTTGTTGTAGTCGAGCCCCGAGAATATTTCGTGTACGTACATTTTAGCAATTCGATGAGGGGTCTCTGCAAGGCTGTCGTCGGTTAAATCTAGTCCCAAAGTGCTAACCACTTCCGTCAACAGTCCTTTTATCCGGTTGTACTTCTCATCACTGTTCATTTCGCTTGGTAGCATCGGGGTTTCAAGACCTCTTTCGAGCAGTGCGCTTCTTACTTTCTCAGCTTCTGTACTTATCATTTGATAACCCCCTGCGTAATCTCATCGTGGTTAGCTTCATAACTCAAAGTGAGCGAAACAGAGTCGGCAAAACGCAGAGCATGAGGTTTATCAATTCTCACTTGAGCGTACTTTACCCACGGATGGTCAATGCAAATGCCGAGTACGTCGCTGGTCAGCTTTTCTAATAGCAAAAACCTTCCGGTCTCAACATGCTTGATGATGGTCTTGCAAATGTTTTTATAATTGAGAGCATTATCTACGTCATCTGAGAGGCAGAGGTTGTTGGCGGGATAATGAATTTCGGCATTGATAACAATGTCTTGCTGCTTAGTCTTTTCCTCTTCATTGAACCCAATGTAGGTTCTCAATCTGAGGTTTGTGATGGTAATGATAGCGTTGTGATTCATGTCAGTGTCCTTTCATAGAAGGTACAACCGTTACGTGCGCATTTTAGAAAAAGATCAATACGACACAGGCGAGTCACAGCCGCGTTCGTCTCCCTGAGTCAATACACGGTCTATGTACAGAGCTGCTTGAAAACGACGAGTTCAGTTTTCTGACTCGACTGATCGAAGCGATTCCAGATTTGCTCAAACGGCATATCCAAAACAGGATGACGTTCTTTAGGAGCAAGGTCGACCAACGGTCTAAGTACAAACGCATACTCGGTGATTTCTCCTCTGGGTAGTTCGATGCCATCAATAATACCCACCAAGTCATCATAAAGAAGGATATCGATGTCCATCGTGCGTGACGCGTACTCTTTCGCCTGACGCTGGCGACCATTGTCTGATTCGATTTGACGTAGAACGTCTGCAAGCTCTGCGACCGTGTAGTCACATTCGAATCCAACGACGAGATTTAGAAAGTTGTCCCCTTTAAAACCAACCGGCTCGCAGTCGTAAAAATCGGAAATACTCAAAGGTGCAAAGTGATGGTTTAGGGCTTTGAGGGATTCTGAGATGTGGTGTTCGCGGTTGATATTACTTCCAATACTCACATAAACGGTCGCCATATTAAGTTCTCCTTTTTTCAGCCACAGGCTACGTGTTACCTCGCCTTTAAGATCACTTCATTCATTCTGTTACTTTAATTCCCCTGCGATAATGCGACTAGATGAGACAGCAGCAGCAGTCTTAGTCACAAATCAACAACAGCAATATCATGTAGTTATGGTAGTCTCAACATCAGGTGAGCAAAACTAGGAGTGAACATGTCAAAGTGGTTGGATTGGGCCAAGCAGTTACAAGCTATTGCGCAAGCTGGCGAGGCATACAGTAAAGATGTGTATGACCTTGAACGATTTAAAGCCGTCGAGGCAATCGCACACCAAATGTTTGCGGATATCAGTGATAAGCCTCTATCACAAATTCAGGCGCTGTTCATTCCAGAAACTGGCTACCCCACCCCAAAAGTTGACCTGAGGGCCGGCGTGATCAGAAATGGTAAGGTGCTACTCGTAAAAGAGCGTCAAGACGGTGGCTGGACACTGCCAGGCGGCTGGGCTGATGTATGTGAAACACCCAGTGAAGGGGTCGTTCGCGAAGTCTATGAAGAATCAGGGCTTGTTGTTGCTAACCCTAAATTGATTGCGATACGCGATCGTGCCATTCACGATTACCATCCACCTTACCCATTCCACATCTACAAAATGTTTTTCTTATGTGAGTATGTTTCAGGTGAACCGAAAGAAAATATAGAAGTTTCTGCAATCGACTTTTTTGCAAGAGATCAGATCCCTACACTTTCAACTAGTAGAGTGTTGCCGAGAGATATTGAGATGATCTTTGATGCTTTTTACGGTGTAGATTGTCAAGTGCACGTGGATTAACCACTTTCTTTAGCGGATAAACCGATTAGCTCATCTATCACCATTGAGGTATTATTCATGGTTGCAGCTATTTTTCCTTCATGGTGGATTTATCGGCACTGTATATAAATTGATAATCTGAAAACACCGGAGGGTTAACAAGCTGTACACAGATTGATGAGCGATTGTAAAAGCCTCACTCACTGTCATTATTCAACAAAAAGTCATTTGCATCATTGACTTAAAGGGAGTAGCGTAAATCATTAGTTTAATCGTAGCGAGAATAAGGATGTCTGATGCTACACTTGATTTGCGCTGTAACGGTCATTGCCGCCTTACTTCATCATCAGCTGACACCCAACAAAGAATCAACGAAAAAGACCCATCTATCACAGACCTGGCTCCGAATTGTAACCTGGGCCCTTCTTCTTCTTTTTGTCTCATATAACGGCACAAATGAGCCACTGACTCTCGCGCTACAACTGTCATTGTCGGTGACGATCTTACATGATGTATGTGAACTAAGATGGCACGACAGAGTATCAATGCTGACCTATTTAGCACTCATTATGGTTTCAACTCTTTTTCGTGCTGGTGGGATGTGGTGCATCATCGCCGCAGATGCAACTCACGAAGTCGAGCTAGTGTTAATCACTACAGTGACATCACTCATCGCGCTCATCTGGTTTCTTATTACCCCAGTGACCGATGGAAAACCCAAATTACCATTAGGCCTCTACTCGTTCGCTACGCTCATGCAGTTATGGCTAGCCCTTGAGGTGGTTTTGCATAAGCAAAATGATTGGTATCAATTACTTATCGCCGCTAGCGTCATTTACGCCTATTCGTTCTATCGATTTTACCGAGTCACCTACTATCAAAGGAACGATGATCACCTGTCTTGTCCCCCAAGCAGCTTGATTTTAGCCAACCTATTGATGGTGGTGACTGCCACGTTGACCGTTTGAGCTGATACCAATCGTGAAAAAACGTGCTAACTGCGATCGCGCCAGCACGTCTAAGAATTGTGAGAGGTAAAGAGCCCAGCATCAAACCAGCCCTGCTAACTCTAAAGAACAACTACTTCAAAAAACCTAAGTCTTTTACCGAGAAGTTATCTAAGTTAGGAAAGATGTAAGACATGGCACTATCACTTTTCACGCCCATCCATTTGGCAACGGTCGCACCAATTTGCTCGACGGAAGTTGTTGGGATCATTCGCCCTTTGTTGAAATCATTCTCTCCATCAAGAATTAACGAAGGCCACTGACCGTACAACTGCCCACCATTTAGCGCACCGCCCATGATAAGGTGGTTACTTCCCCAACCATGATCAGTTCCTGTACCATTACTTGCTAGACGTCGACCAAAATCCGACATCGTCATTGTAGTCACATTGTCACTCAGCCCAGATTCTTCCATCGACTGATTGAACGCTGCAAGAGATTGACTCAACGTGCTCATCAATACTGCATGGTCTTCAAGTTGATTGGCATGCGTATCAAAACCGCCTAGCCCAACAAAATAGACTTGCCTTTGATGGCCGAGTTGGTCGCTCGACTTAATCAATCGAGCGACCGTATGTAACTGTGCACTCAATGAATTGTCCGGAAAATGCTCCTCTTCGGGCACAGAATCGATGGCGGTGGCCAGTGTATCTCGTGTTGTAATCGCAGCGCCTTTCACACGATCAAACTCTCGCCCAAACGCCGTTTGCGGAGATAGACGCATCACCTGTTCAAAGCTCTCTCGGCGCAGACTATTATTTAGACCATTCATTTGTGGAAGTGAGGAACCATTAATCAGGTTAGCACTATGTTCGCTACCGTTAAGTAGCTGTGCATAGCCATTGAGACTAAACATGGGACTCAGAACCTTGTCATCGCTGCTGAGCACATCCATGAGTCGACCTGCCCAGCCTAATGTTGTGTTACTCCCAGACCACCCACGCTGCCATTCATCTTGCTGCGAATTGTGAGAGAACAAAAACGGCGGCATCGCGTGAGAACCATCCTCCAACCCCGCTTTCGTTGATGGTTCTATCAATACACCACTGTTGGCTATAGCGACCATTTTGCCACTATTGAACAGAGGTTGAACATCACTCATTGATGGGTGTAAACCCAGTGTCAGTGTCGAATCTGTACTCAAGGCTAGAGGTAATAGTGAATCCTGCGGTAGCGCAATATCGGGGCGAGCAGTGACGTACTCATCATAGTGTGCATCGTTATTTGGCACCAACATGTTGAAGCCATCATTTCCACCAAACAGAAAGACACACACAAGCGCTTTATAATCGTTATCTGGCATTGCATTGACAGAGCCGGTACCCATCATTGAGAGCACAGGGGTTGAGGCCATAGCCGCTAAAAGCTGACGACGTGTAATCATTGGGCGATCTCCTCAATATGAAACTCTTGACTAGTTACAACAAGGTAAAGCGCATTACGCACCTTTAGGCTTTGCTGTGTATCGCGAAGCTCCTCTAATCCCTCGAGTAATATCACTCTCAGGGGCTCACTCATTCTTTGCGACAGCAGGCGTCGATCAATCTCATCTATCAATGCCACATGATCATTGGCTATTGCTTCTAAAGGCGCTGTATTAATCACGATACGACTTCGATTATTTTCCCCTTCATAATTTGTTCGCCCTGTCGCGGACCAAAGTTGATTATTGGTTAGGATAAAGTTATTCCAAGTTAGAATCTCAAACTCTGGTGCGACGTCATTCGCATCTGCAATTTCTCCACTTGGAGCATAGTCGGGAGCAAAAAAGTTAAACACACTAGGAGAGCCAAGCGGAGATTGTCCATATGATCCAAAGGTTCCGATTGAGTTATGAAAGCGACCTGAAGGGTCTGCCGATTTAGCGTCGAACGCGCGGAAGAAGTTAGTCATCACGATCAGTGGCTCTTTGAGCTTAACGGGTGCTCGTTCGTCACCGTTAAGGGCTTCGCTATCCGTTAACACTCCACGTATTACTGCCTTGAGATCACCTCGAACTCCTTTTCCGTTGTCTTCAAATAGACTGCTCACTCGGGCAACATAAGCCGGAGAGGGGTTGGAGGTAACCAGCCTTTGAATAAGGTGCTTACTAATAAACGGGGCGGTATTTGGATGGTTGTGTAACATGTTCATCGCTTGTGACATATCCTCTTCAGCCGATTGGCCCTGCGAGAACACCTCACCCATCACGATTTTTTCTTCATCATCGTGACGATCAGGATAAGCAATCATAGGAACAAACCAGTTACCATCTTTAGATCCCCACCCCGGTTGGTTCTTATCTGCAATGTGCCAACCGGTAAAGACGCGGGCAAGATTTTCAATGTCATCCTGCGAGTAAGTTGGAATAAGCTGGCCTTGGCTATCAAACTTCTCAGTGCCATCAGGGTTTAGCTCATAAAGGCCAATACTAAATAGTTGCATCACCTCACGAGCGTAGTTTTCATCTGGGTAGCGATTCTTATCAGGATCAGCTTTTTGGTTCGCCATCATTGACAAGTAATCACCCATCGCAGGATGAAGGGTGACGGACTCAATCAGATCACGATAGTTACCAAACGCATGGGTTATGAGCATGTCATAGTAGTCAGTCATTTCTAGTGCACGCCCGCTCAAACTCGAGCCATAACGTGAAATCACGAAAATCTCACTCAATGCAAATGCCACTCGCTGGCGCAGTTGATCGGGCGCATTAATACTAAGGTCCCACCACACTGCGGCGCGATCAGCCTGATTGTAACTCTCTCTATCGCCTTCCAACGGATACTCTTTCAAACGGACAGAGTGCAGACTCGGCGACATAGAAAACTGTTTGTTAAGCCAAGTTATGTAGCCTAAATTTGCTAATTCTTGATAAGACCCAGGTTTGGGACCAAAGGTTGAACGATAAAGGAGATCATAGCGTTGATCTTGAGTCAGAGGGGTCGATGGCAGCACTTCGCTACTATCACCACCACACGCTGAGAGCAGAGAAAGACCTAAGATGCACAGCGGTATCTTGACGCCAAAACGCTTTAACTTAGAAAACAACTTAGCAAACCTATTTTCGGATAAATTTGCCGGACATTATCGAAGAACACCACTCACAGCAAATAAGCACAACATAAACTGTGCAATGAGTTCAGATTCACGTATTTGTCATCAAATTTGATTTAAGTTTGTCCGACATTGTTTACTCATACATCTGTAATTGGAATTGAGTGATCCCGCGCGTAGCACAAGTATATACAGACATATATACCATATAACTATATCTTTGCAGTGAAATTACTCAGCTACTACCATGCAACAGACCAATATCGCCACAAAAGCTACTAAAATCAGATAAGAAAACCAACCCACCAATCGTTAACAGACGATTGATTCAAGTTCATTCTTTGAACCAACATCTCTATTCAGACCCAATATCCACATTAAATTGAAGCTTTCTCAATTATGCACCTAATTTTTTATTGATTGCTAATTTGCCGTTTAGTCAATAACCCAATTTCCAGACAAGGAAACTAGGAGTCATTATGGAAAATTTGTCTTACAAGCAGGCAGCTCGCTTTCTCGACCTTGCTACGATGGGGATCCGTGCTGGCGAAGTTGAACACCTTTTAGAGATCGATGATCGAGAGGCTTGGCTCAACAATCAGTTAAACCTAGCTGCTACCTCTCACGTCGACCGCCTAAACTACCAACTGCAAGAACGGGGGCAAAGCCAGCTTACACAAGAAATGAGAGTGTGTGCGTGGCTTGACCTGACACTTTGGTCTGAAGATCAACTGCGTCAACGTATGGCTTACGCACTAAGTCAAATCCTCGTGGTCAATGACCGAGATGCCCAACTTTCTCCCTACCCTGATGGGCTAGCCAACTATTACGACCTTCTATCCACACACGCTTTTGGTGACTACAAAACCCTTCTATACCATGTCACTCGCTCACCCATTATGGGTCATTTTCTTACTATGGTAGGTAACCTTCCTAAGGCCGAAACAGGCGTTAACCCTGATCAGAATTACGCTAGAGAGTTAATGCAATTGTTCACTATTGGCCTAGAAGAGTTAAACCCCGATGGAACACTCAAGCTAGATATAGACAACAACCCAATCCCAACGTATGACGATACCGATGTTGAAAACATGGCACGCGTATTTACTGGTTGGTTCATGACTAACGGCAGTATGTTAGAACCGATGGAATCGGATGACCTTTACCATGACCAAGATGAAAAAGTCGTACTGGGGCAAACCCTACCCGCCGGGCTCACTGCAGAGCAGGATCTTGATGCTGTATTGGATCTACTCGTCAATCACCCAAATACTGCACCGTTCGTCAGCCGCTTGCTAATCCAACGATTTGTCACCTCAAACCCTCTTCCTGCGTATGTTGAGCGGGTGGCAAGCGTGTTCGTACAAAGTAACGGTAATCTCGGAGAGGTTATCAAGGCAATATTGTTAGACTCAGAGGTTGAAGTTCAAAACAGCGTCAACAAAGCCAAACTCCGCGAGCCGATATTGGCCATGACTCATTTCTGCCGCGCCCTCGATTGTAAGCCAGGCTCAAATGGCAAAGTGACTTACGACTCTTTACTGTATCGAGAAACCTTCAATCAATACCCGCTTGGCTCCCCGTCTGTGTTTAACTTTTACTCTCCTGACTACAAGCCACCAGGAGAGTTAGCAAACAATAATTTGGCCTCTCCGGAGCTTGAAATTATTGACTGGAACCAGACCATACGAATGAGCAACCTTGCTTGGAAACTGGTTCAAGATAACGGATATAAAACGGGGTCTAACAGCAAGCAAGAGCTTTACCCAAAGATCTCTGACTTTACCAATATCGCGGGCGATTATGATGCGCTCTCTAGTCTCATTTGTGATCGATTCTTTCATGGAGAAATGCCTGTTGATCTTGCTCCTCGCTTAGAAGCACTGTGGAACGCGAAGAGTACCAACAACAAACCTTACGCTGTCGCTCCAATGCTTTACCTCGCCTTTGTTTCTGCTGATTTTATGGTACAGGAGTCCTAATCATGAAAATTTCACGACGTAACTTCCTTAAAACAGCCGCTTACTCTGCAGGCGCATCAGCAGTACCTCTGAGTTTATCCCTTCCAGCCAGTGCGATGGAGCAAGGCGACGGGGAGTACAAAGCCATCGTTTGTTTGTTCCTATATGGGGGAAGCGACTCTATGAACATGGTAGTCCCTGCAAGCGGTACAAATCTTACCAACTACCAAAACGCTCGACCTGATATTCAACTTTATGATTTTGAGGTGGCTTCAATGCCAGGGTTTAGCGATGAAACGGGACAAGCATTAACCTTAAACGGCGCGATGCCAAACCTCGCCGAGATGATGTTGGCAGGCCAAGCAACGACAGTGGTCAATGTTGGTACGCTACTAGAGCCGACGAACAAAGAGAATTACTCAAGCGTTAAACGCTCACCCAATATTGGGGCTCATAATAAGCAACAGTTAGCTTGGCAACGAAGCTGGAGTACATCAGCCTATCACCCCTATGGTTGGGCAGGCATGATGATGGACATACTGGCATCGGGCAATGAAACCGTATCTCCCGCACTTTCGCTTAGCGGCAACGAATGGCTCAACGGCGCTAGTGGGAGCGAGTTACAGCTGTCGAGTGAAGGTATTCGTGCCATGTCGCCGCTGTCTATCAACTCCGTCAACAACAACCTGACCAAATTACTAGACAACAACACTGCATCAGTGTTTGGTAGAGCCTACCTTGATAACTTCACCCAAATCTACGACTTTCAGTCAACGTTAACCAACATCCTTGACCTCTATCCGGAAGACCCTGATATCCCTAGTGGCTATCTGGGAGGCCAGTTCAAAATGGTGAAACGCATGATAGAGGCAAGCCAAGATCTCAATCAAGCAAGACAAGTCTACTTTGTCTCGTTAGGTGGCTTTGACAACCACAGCAACCAGCGCGGAAAACATGAGAACTTACTCAGTCAAATCGACGCTGTCGTTTCAGCTTTCTACACTTCACTCGAAAAGAGTGGCCTAACAGACAATGTAGTGACCTTCACTATGTCCGATTTCGGTCGCACCATCGAAAACAACAGTAACCGAGGCACCGACCACGGGTGGGGCAGTAATCAAATTGTTGTGGGAGGCGCGGTTAACGGTGGTAAAGCGTATGGCCGTTACCCTGAATTTATCAAGGATGGACCAGATGCCATCGGTAATAAATTCATACCAAGCATCGCCTCTGAACAATATGCCGCCACCCTGTGCAGTTGGTTTGGAGTCAGCGATGACGGTATTAAGGTCATATTCCCAATACTCGACCAAGATCGTGAAAACAAGTTCGACAGTCCTTACCTAGGCTTTTTGAAACAGACTGGAGAGCAGCCACTCGCGATCAATGCCGTAACAGCATCAACGACACGACGAAACCACACGCCAGAAATGGCGGTAGACGGTGACCCTAGTACCAAATGGACGGCGAAAGGCACTGGTATTACTTTCGACATTACCCTGGAGCAGACCACCTCATTAACGCAAATACTCTTCTCTCAAGCCAAAGGGAATGTAAGACAGTACTATGTTCGGATATCGCTTAGTGAAGACGGAGTTAACTATAATGAGGTCCACGACATACTTACCCCTGGCGATACACTTGATTTGGTGAGTTATGACCTATCAGGGAAGCAAGCAAAATACATACGTTTAACCTGTAATGGTAATAATGATCCTGTCGACACCCATCTGCGCGCCTGGAACAACTTCCAAGAAATTGAGGTCCGAGGGCTAGTCTGATTTCTGCTCATCTTTGAACTTGAGAGCCGATACAAGCAGTATCGGCTCTTAAAGAGTTCTTTATTTCGACCACTCAAGCCATACTCCGAAAACGCCTGCGAAACTCCACCGGCGTCAAACCCATCAGCTTCACAAACACCTTGCGACAGGCGCTGCTATCTTCATACCCTACTTGCCTCGCAATCACCTCAAAAGACTCGCTGCCTGTTTCCAGCAAATCACACGCTTTTTGAATTCGAACGCGTTGGATGTACTGATTCGGATTAAACCCAGTCGCTGCTTTAAATCGTCTCTGTAACGTTCTTACTGTCATATGAGCGTCATCGGCTAATTGATCGACAACCAGTGTGGCAGCAAAGCAGAGATTGATGTGCTGTTGAACATTAACGATAGCTTGATCTCCGTGCTGCAAATCAGGCAAAAACTGCTGATAAAAACGCTGTTCTCGAGGGGCAGTATCAACAACCAACATCTTTCCTACCAGCCTCATTGCGACAGGGGAAGCGAAACGGGCAATCAACTCTAGTGCTAGATCGAGCCAAGACATCATGCCACCCGCTGTAATAATGTCCTGATGGTCAATTAAGATCTTGTTGCTATCAATATCAAGCTTTGGATAGGACGCCTTAAGTGCCTGTGCTAACCCCCAGTGTGTGGTGATCGACCGATGTTGAACCAAACCCGTTGCAGCAAGCACGAACGCCCCGGCGCAAGCGGATGCCAACAAAGTACCTTGGCGATGCTGTTCAACCATCCACTGTAAATCTGATTCCAATGGAGCGAGGTAATAAATGTCCTTGGTCGCAGGTGGCAATAGCAATACATCGAAACTGCCTGTCAGCTCATCAATTTTCTGGAAAACCGTTGGTACAAACTGACAACGCTCTTCAAGCTGTAAGCAAGCTCGATTGGCAAATAGAAATGCCTCCTCTAGCCCATAAACGGCTGATTTTGAGGCTCCAGAATAATGAAATATTCCCACATGAATTGTTCGCATAGCACCTTGTCGCTTTTGAACTGCATTGTGTCATTTTAGACTCTAACCATTTGAGTTCAACTGCAACATACTACTCCTACACTAGAACCAACGACTCTGACTGGAGACGACTATGAAAAAGAAAGCCCTACTCGTTATCGACTTGCAGGATGACTATTTTCCAGAAGGAAAATACCCACTTTGGAACACCGAGGAGACGCTTAGTAATATCAAAACAACGATAACGAAAGCACATCAACAAGACATCCCTGTGATCCACATTCAACATATCGCAGACCCTGAAAAAGGCCTAGCTCCCTTCTTCAACAAAGGTACAGCAGGAGCAGACATTCACGCTGAGATCCTCGCCGCTGCCCCTGATGCGGATATTGTCATCAAAACATTCGCTGATGCGTTTGAACAAACGAATCTCGAGGAAGTTTTACAAAAGCATCAAGTAACAGAACTTCTTGTCTGCGGAATGATGACTCAGAACTGCGTCACTCACACAGCGATCTCCAAAGCGGCAGAGAAATACGAGGTTTCAGTCTTAATGGACTGCTGCACAACCGTGGATGAAATGATTCACAATATTGCGTTGAATGCTGTGTCGACACGAGTGCCACTCGTGTCGGCCATGCAAGCACTTGAGATCTGATACTGAGCGGCATTGATACACAAATAAGCACATCTACGATGATGCTTTGCACTATTCTTCATAAAACAAGTTCATATAGGTTTGAGTAACCGTATTCGGAGAGACACCATGCAAGACATCGAAATAAAATTAGAAAGACCACGCGTCGAAATGCTCTTTGCACGCTATCGTGACCAAATTGGTGAAGACTATGCGGGCTACCGAAACCACGTTTACCGCACCATCACCTACGCTATGCACTTTCTTGGTAACGCTGAAGAGTATGAGCAAATTGTAGAAACCGTGTTCGTTTATCACGACATTGGTTTGTGGACGGATCACGAACTCGCCTATCTCGAACCCTCTGAAGCGGTCGCTCTTGCAGACAACGAAGAGTTTGGTTGGGGACTAGACCCCGACTTATTACGTGGCGCCATTCACTGGCATCACAAAATCACGCCTTATACTGGCCCTAATACCAAAGTCATAGAAGCCTGCCGCAAAGCAGACTGGATTGATGCATCCAAGGGGAAGGTGAAAAAAGGTGTCAGCAAAGAGGTCATTGCGAACGTTGAAGCCGCTTTCCCGAACAAAGGCTTCCACGACACGCTGTTGCGATTAGCAAAAGATTACGGCGGCTCAACACTGGTGGGTGGATTAAAAGTCACCCGCGGCATTGTTAAATGGTAATCGTAGTCGAATAGCGATACCGCTCTTCATCTTGGGCGGTATCATTGGAAATGATAATGGTTGGGGAAATCTGCCTCCACCTCAGGCAGGTTCGGCCTCCGTCTCATCCATAGAGCGATTAGACGACAACGGTTCAAAACATACCACGGCATTTTTCCCCGAGCTTTTTGCTGTATAAACGGCCTGGTCGGCGGCATCTATCAGCTCTTTTGGACAAATAGTGGCGATGCTGTCGGTATCGGCAACACCAATGCTCATCGTTAGGCTCACCTTATCATTGGCAGTTTGTACTTCAAATTCCGCTCTTAATCTCTCGGCAAAGGAGTAAGCATGGACAGCGTCTTGGTCTGGACAAAAGATAACAAACTCGTCCCCTCCCCAACGGCAAACATAGTCACATTCTCTTGAGCTATTTACTAAGAACTTAGCCGCTTTTTGTAAAGCGAAATCACCCGCAATATGACCACATTCGTCATTCAAACGTTTGAAATTGTCCATATCGATCAGCATTAGTGAGGCCACACGATTGCTTCGCTTAGATCTACTCAGCTCTTTGGTCAGAACATCATCTAAATGGCGGCGATTACTCACTTGAGTGAGGTGATCAAGGTTGGAGTGCTCTTGAAGAGTATTCAATAGAGTGAGATCTTTTATCAAACACACGATCGCCATCTCTTTACCCACAATTTTTGACTCAATCGAAACACTCAATTCTATCGTTGAGCCATCTTTCTTTACCCCTTTAACAGGCAAACTATCTCGCTTTCTTTCTGGGGTGACGCCCTCTTCCTTAATAAATCCACGCCTCATTTCCGCGTGTTTATCACGCATGGAATCTTCAACCAGTGCCTCAACACTCAACTGGTAAAACTCTCGTTTGGTGTAGCCAAAAATATCTAATGCCGCTTGATTCGCTTTCTTTATCTTTCCGCGAGAGTTGATATAGATGATCCCGTCCGGTGACGAATTGTAGATAGCATTCAGCTCTTTAAGACTTCTGGCCTGTGAGCGCAGTGTGATGATCGTGGTGTAAGTAGAAAACAAGAACAAAGGTATCAAAGAGAACCCCATGAGCACGGTGTTCATACTCATTTGAGCCACTTGATCATTTAAGGCTACCTGACCAGAAATGATTTTAGAGAGAATACTGTCACGCAATAGCTCAAGGGCCCGTGCTGCTGGCTCATCATCCACTTTAATCATTTGATCCAGCTCTTCCGTCGACATCAATCTCGGTACATTTCGAGCGGTATTTAGCTGTTGTGAGTATTTGGATAAAGTGTTGACTAGAACCTGAATCGATTCACGGTCACTTTTGTCAGTTGAGGGGTTTCGCTTTAACTCTTGCAGTGCAGAATAAATCTGTTTTTGACTGTTGAGTGCAAGCTCATAATATTCGGGAGTACGTCGAATCAGATAGTTTTTGTAATGATGAATAAAACCCACGTAGCCAAAACTGCGCTCCACTTTGACCAAACTTGCTGATGCTTGAACATATTGGTTCTTCAACTCCTCCCAGTCCTGACTCAGCGCTTTTATTCCTGACATTTGCGAATAGATAAAAAACAGAATGAGTAGCTGCGCCAAGACAGCAACCACAATGGTCATCCATAACTGTTTCTTGTTACCTATCAACACTTGTTTTACCCATCCTTAATTTACAATAGAAGAATATTAGTAAACAAATTGCATAAATCAAAAATATGACGCTTCGTCAATATGTTGTCGATCTCAGATTGAACAAATAACCTCAGTTGCATATCCTTTATTCATCTTACACGAACGGCAAGGAAGCGACTGTGAAGCAATCTACTCTTCTCGTTTTGACGTGTCTCATTTCAGCTTTTTCACATGCGCACGAGTATGAATATCTAACGGCAACACCGAGAGGTCAATGGTACGTTAACGCGATTGAATCTGACCGACTCTTCCCGGTGTCACAGCAGTCCATCAATCAACTCTACGACTACTATGTGGATATGAAGCTCAAGAGCCCGTGGGAAAGCAAAGACCGAATCCTCAAAGATCCCAATTTTTACTCATCTATCCGTTCATTCTCAGGAGAAACATGCGGCTTGCTGTGGCGTTATACCCACAATAAACCCGCCAAATATCGAGTCAATGGCATAGAAGAGAAACCCCAACTCAACGTGACTAGAAAAGAAACTACACCGTTTTTCGACCAAAATTGTCCATGGTATGAAGAACGTTACGGAATCACCTTTAAGGGCAAGCAAAATGCGTACTATCACTTTCTTGCCGCAGGGAAGAACTTTAACAGTCAGGACTTTGGATTTGCTATCCACAAATCAGGAGCAAGCTTTGGCTATGGGCGCGGAAAACGCAAACATCTCGTCTTTTCGATGCAGACCTATTTTCTGGGAGTGGTTGACGGCCAAATTGCTTCTGACACATTGATTGAGAGAGACATCGCCTTAATAAGTCCGATCTATATCCCGATGACGATTCAAGATATTTCGAGGATAAACTCAGAAGCCGATGCGTATAGACAGTGTAGTGACCAAGCTAAATTTATTTTGCCTCAGCCAAAACAATAGCGAGCAAACGGTGGTAGCACTTCCAAGCGCTACCACCAAACCGTTAATATGCACCCGCGCTATATGTGAGCTCGTAACTATGAGAGTAAATTTCTAGGATATTGCCAAACGGGTCTTCCATGTAGATCATGCGATATGGCTTCTCACCTGGATAGTAGTATCTCGGCTCTTTCATACGTTTCTTACCCCCAGCCTCAACAATCTTCTCCGCCAACCCTTCTACATCTGGGTCTTGAACACAGAAGTGGAACACCCCAGTTTTCCAGTACTCAAAGTTGTTCTCCGGGTTCTGAGCATTCTCGAACTGGAATATCTCAACACCAATGCGGTCACCCGTTGCTAGATGCGCAATCTTAAAGCTATTCCATCCACTGCCAAAAACATCGGTACACATCTCACCGATTGGCGAATCATCTTCCACAATTTCTGTGGGTTTCATGATTAGATACCAACCTAAAACCTCGGTATAAAACTTCACCGCAGCTTCCAAGTCAGGAACACTAATACCAATATGGCTAAAGGTTCGAGGATAAGTATGGTTTGTGTTTGGGGGTGTCAACATGATCGTTTCCTTTCTATTGAGTTAGTGACGCACTGTGTTGCTACGTAGAAAGGGTAGTTGAAGATTCAAAATCGTGTATTTTTGACCACTGTTTGATGAAACTTAGATTAGTCACACAAAGTGCTTAGCGAGTGAACATTCAGCCTCTGCATCCCCTTAATGTAAATAGAAATGTGTTACTCTTACAAAACCTCAACACAAGACGAAAACAACAATGAAAATCTTCAGTAACTTCGAAAGCGGCAACATCAACGTTGTCTCAGCGGATTCCCCACAAAACATTCAACTGACCATTCCAGCGGATAACCAAACCGATATCGCCCAGTGGTTTCACTTCCGCTTAGAGAGCGAGGCGCAACAAGCACACCACTTCACCATTAATGAGTTGGCAAAGTCGGCCTACCCTGAGGGCTGGAAAGACTATGATGTGGTGGCATCTTATGACCGAGAGGAGTGGTTCCGTATACCTGCTGAGTTTGATGGGGACAAATTGACGTTTAGCGTCATACCAGCGCATGAATCGATGTACTTTGCTTACTTCGCGCCGTATTCATACGACCGTCATCAAGACCTACTCCATAGCGCTCAAGTTCACCCATACTGCAAGCTCGAAACACTGGGTCATACGCTAGACAACAACGACATTAGTCTGCTGACTATTGGTGAGCCAAGCGAGGAGAAGAAAAACATTTGGGTTATCGGTCGCCAGCACCCAGGTGAAACCATGGCAGAATGGTTCATCGAAGGCCTACTGCACCGCCTGCTTGACGAGACTGACACCGTTGGCCGTGCACTTTTAGACAAAGTCGTGATTCGCGTGGTGCCAAACATGAACCCAGATGGCAGTATTCGTGGTCACCTACGCACCAACGGCATCGGTGTGAACCTAAACCGCGAGTGGCAAACACCATCCATGGATCGCAGCCCAGAGGTTTACCTAGTGCGTGAACGCATGCTGGAAACCGGCGTTGATCTGTTCCTCGATATCCATGGTGATGAAGCGATCCCATATAACTTTGTTGCGGGTGGAGAAGGTATCCCATCCTACGATGAGCGCATTAAAGATCTTGAAAACCACTTCAAGCAAGCCCTGCTTACCATCACGCCTGAGTTCCAAGATGAAGTCGGTTACGACAAAGATGAACCAGGTAAAGCGAACCTGACTGTCGGCTCTAACTGGGTGGGTGAACAGTTCAAGTGCCTGTCGTTCACGATTGAAATGCCATTCAAAGACCATATCAGCCAAGCCGATGAGCTGTATGGTTGGTCGCCAGAGCGCAGTGCGGCGTTTGGCCATGACACGCTAGCGACTGTGTGGGCGACCGTCGATAAGCTGTAATTCGCAAAGGGGCAGAGCCATCACACTCTGCCCTTCCAAGGAACTACTCGGTCATCGCCTGCCAGCTGCCTTTTACAATTTCATAGTCATCAACACAAGACTCTCCACGCTCCTCGACAAACGCCTCATCAAAGATATCCGTCTTTTGCTGCATCGCTTCTGGGTCACTACCAAAAATCAAACAAAGGGTCTGATAGTATCGCTGCTCATCCAAACTGTGTTCACCCCAGAAATCTTCTTCCATAAACTCATCAACTTCCTCAGACTCTAGAGCAAACATCAACGCGGCATCGAACGCCATCCGTTGCCCTTCTTCAAAGCCTTCTAATAACCAAACCGTCGCGAACGAGTCAACCGCATCTTCCTCTCTGCCGAGCACTGGCAAACCATTAACGTAGACCAAGCCATGACCAATTTCGTGCAGAAGCGTATGAGCAAGTACTCCATCAATTGCTTGCTGCATTTCGTCCTCAGACAATGCTGGTTCTATAGTGTTAAACTGCTCTTCAATCTCAGTAACGAAAGCGTAAGGCATAAGCAGGGCTTGATGCTCAGAGTCAAATAGCGGTCCATCTTCACCGCCATACCGTATTGTAAGGTGACTCTCTAAATTGACGGTTTCATCCATCAAGTCAATGACGCGCTGCGTAATATTGTTTTTATTTATCTTTTCTAAGTTCACCTTGTCTTGGCTTGTTTGAGTGGCCAAATACTCAACATCTATCTTTGCGAAAGTAAAGCCAGACAATGTGAGACACAAAGTCACAGCAATTGACTTGAGCATTAATAACCGAAATTCCATTTAGGTTCCTTGTGAAAATAATCAGCGTTTCCTTAACCTTATGAACACTTTCCGTTTATCGCAATAAACTGCAATATCATTGAAGGTCGCTGTGACGAAAAGAGTACCAGCGTTAACAAAGGCTAATGGAGTGTTGCAATCTTCATATACGAAACTTCGCAGCTATGCGATGATGTTCAAAAAGCAGACAGACTCCATATAGCATGAACGATCAGATTACTTTCTGGTATCAAAAGCGCCACCTGAGCTATTCCGGTGAAAACCAACCCTCACCAGAGTCTCAAACCTATCTCAGCCAACTCGATAGCGACATACTCACTCCCATAGAGCAACACTTCGGCCCTATCACCATCACCTATGGTTTCACCTCAAACTCGCTCCTGAACTACATCCGTAAACACAGCCCCGGCGACATGTGTCCGAAAATAGATCAACATGCTGCTATGGAGCTTAACACACGAGGCAATCGCATCTGCGAACGTGAAGGTGCGGCTTGTGATTTTGTCGTACATGGTTTTGAAACCGAGATGCACGTTATTGCGAACTATATAACGAGCCATCTCACGTTCGACCGACTCTACTTTTATGGCAAAGACCGCCCGCTGCATATCAGCGTGGGCCCTGAGCAATCGCGTTATGCGTTAATCAGAAATACAAGAAGTGATGGCCTTCGCGTTAACGGGAAAAGTGCAGTGGGTGATGCCACACGTGAACTATTTCTTGAAATGTAGCTGCCTGGCGTGGGCATTGCGTAAACTCTTGGCGAATTCTGTAGAACGGCTGATAGACGAGCGAAACAAGATGATGCAAACTAAGTTCTTAAAGCAACTCAATGAAAGTCCTAATGAATATAACCAACCAGTATTACAGCGAAAACGCTCTAGATTTCTTTTCTAGCACGGTTAATGTAGATGTCCAGAAGCTATACGAACAGTTTCTTCCGCATGTACCAAAACGAGGGAAAATATTAGACGCTGGCTGTGGTTCTGGTCGAGACAGCAAATCGTTCCTAGATCTTGGGTATAAAGTCACCTCGTTAGATGCAAACGAATCTTTGGCCAAGCTGGCTGAAGAGTACCTAGGTCAAAAAGTCGTGGTTGCTACCTTTGACTCGTTTGAGGCTGCCCCCCGGACGTTTGATGCTATTTGGGCGTGTGCTTCACTCTTACATGTGCCGATAAATAAATTACCGATGACATTCAATCACCTCGCTCAAGTGCTGAAATCTGGTGGAGTTTTCTACTGCTCATTTAAGTATGGCGATATTGAACAAGTCAGAAATGGTCGTTTATTCTCAGATCTAAATGAGGCAAAACTGGCAAATATACTCATTTCTTCCCCTCTATGTATCAGTCAAACATGGGTTACTTCAGATGCTAGGCCGGGCCGAGAGTCTGAAAAATGGCTAAATGCGATTCTTACAAAGAAATAATGTGGTAAAACGATATGCCAGTTCAATCCCTAACGCTTAAAGATAATCTCTTAACAATTGGTGGTGACGATCCTCTGTTACCCCAACTGATACATGCAATAAACCATGCTACTGAGATAGAAATCGCTGTTTCATTTATTCAGCCGTCAGGTCTCGATTTATTGTTACCCAGCATTCATGAGGCAATAGAGCGACGAGAAAATACAGACTCCCCTCTGAAGCTTCGAGTTTTAACGTCTGACTATTTACACATTACCCACCCTATCGCTCTTAGAGCGTTGATTGAGCTCGAAGGCGAGCATGTTGAAGTTAAGGTGTTTGAAACTAACAATCGCAGCTTCCACTTAAAGTCTTACATTTTCGTGCGCACTGACGCTGCTAAGTCCTTTTATAATGGTACTGCTTATATAGGCTCTAATAACATTAGTAAAGCAGCCCTGACGTATGCTCATGAATGGTGTCTCAGGTTGGACTATCGCCAACCAGAAGACTCAGCAGAGGCAAAACAGTTCCACTATATCCGGGAGCAGTTTGATAAATTGTTCCATCACGCGTCTGCTGTGAACATTACTGATGCATGGATTAATCACTACATTAAGAATAGAAAACCACCTAAGCTATCCGTGGTTGGAGACGCTAGTCTCCTAGATGAAGATGAGTACACTCCTAACCAAGCGCAAGTCGAGGCTTTGGAGGCGCTCAATAGAACTCGCTCTGCTGGTTTCACTCGTGGACTGGTTGTTATGGGCACGGGTATGGGAAAGATGTGGCTGTCTGCGTTTGATGCAAAGCAGATGAACGCCAAACGTGTACTCTTTGTCGCTCACCGAGAAGAAATATTAACTCAAGCACTAAACACGTTCGCTAAACTGTGGCCAGAAAAATCAGCAGGGTATTATAACGGCAAGGAAAAGTCGCTCTCAAAAGACATGCTATTCGCTTCTGTTCAAACAATTGGGCAGTTAACTCACCTTTCGAACTTCGACAAAAGCCACTTTGATTATGTGATTGTTGATGAGTTTCATCACGCTAGCGCAAGAACTTACATTAATGTGCTGAACTACTTTGAACCTCGTTTTCTACTGGGTTTAACGGCGACACCTGAAAGAACAGACCAAGCAAATATCTTGTCACTGTGTAATGACAACTTGGTATATGAACGAAATTTAGTCCACGGAATAGACGATAATATACTGGTTCCTTTCCATTACTACGGGATTTGGGATGACTCAGTCAACTACCAAGAGATCCCTTGGCGAAATGGTAAATTTGACCCATCTGAACTAGACGCACAATTTGCTACTACGCAAAGAGCCTCTCACATATTCAAACACTGGAAAGAGAAAAAGCAATCCAGAACTCTTGCGTTCTGTATATCAAAAAAGCACGCTGACTACATGGCGGAGCATTTCAATAATACGTTTGCTAGCTTAGGCTACAAAGCTCTCTCGGTTCACAGTGAATCGACTGTATTGCGAAACGAAGCACTAACTATGCTCGATAAGGGCGAGATTCAGGTTCTGTTTTCGGTCGATTTATTCAACGAAGGTACAGACCTACCCTCTATCGATACTGTCCTAATGCTTCGTCCTACTGACTCAAACATCATTTTCATTCAGCAATTGGGGCGTGGCCTCAGGCGTCATGAAGACAAAACACACTTAGTTGTTTTGGATTTCATTGGGAACCATCGCTCCTTCTTGAATAAACAAGAGATCCTTGGAATAGAGAAGGGCTCTGACTTATCCGAATACAAAGGACAACCTGTAGACAGTCCGAAACTAGGTAAAGGATGTTTTACAAATATCGACCCTGAGGTTGTTAATTTTTGGCAACAGCTTACAAAGAAATTACGATACTCCGCCCAAGAAGAATTTGAACATCTCACCAATCATTTAGGACATCGTCCAAGAGCAGTTGAGTTCTATCACAAAGGTTATGACCTAAGCAAAGTAAATAAGCAAAACGGCAGCTGGTTAGAACTCGTTGCTAGTATGACAGGTAGCGATAACCTAATTGCTATAGCTCGAAGCCACAGTGATTTCTTTTTAGATGCTATCCAAAAGATGAGTATGACAAAATGCTTCAAAGCTATATTACTCGAGGCATTCTTGGAGCTAGACGGTTTTAATCACCCTCCTACAATCAAGGAATTATCACAGAAAAGCTGGCACGTTTTATCTCGTTACCCAAAACTCAAGTCACGCGACCTTTCATCTAAAGTCAAAGAGGCAACACCGGAATCAAAAGAGTGGATTCAGTACTGGTCTCGAAACCCAATTAATGCTTTGACAGGCGGTAACAAGACGAAAGGTAAAGTTTGGTTTAGTCTCTCCGATGATAGAATGATGGCAAACTTTTCAGTAGAGCCAGAACTTATTCAAGACTTTCATGACTTCACAAAAGAGTTGGTTGATCTCCAGTTAACAAAATACTCTGAGCGAAAATAGATAGTGAAGTCTAACTCAATGCATAAAACGCCTCGTACTGTATTTGCGTGCGTACTCCCTTTGCCCTAACGAGATTAAGCAGCTTCTCATTGAGACAATAGCAATGAGAAGCGCTTAAGGGTTGGATGACCAATTTGGGCTATTTGCGCGCTTTGAGTAGATTCTGAAACGAGTTCAGAATGACCTAAGGAAACGACGAGCGACGGCTTACAGGTCTAAACCCAATCACCCATTCACCAACACCTTATCCATCTCTCGTGCGATCAGGTAGTGCTTGGCCGCTTGGTCACAAAACACGTAACTGACTGCTCCGCATGGTGATGGGATTCTCTTCACTGGGTTGATAGACCCGGCGTTGTGAATCAGTGACTTTAGGCTTTCTCGTGAGCCAATATTGAGGCTTTCCATCAGTTCCTTATCGGTTCTTGGTGTGGGATAGGCGTTGCACAGTTCATCTAGCATCTCTCGGTGTCGTCCTGATGTGCGAGAGATCATTTTGCGAAAAATGTTTTGTTTCTCTTGCGAGCTGAAATTCAATCTCATCACAGGTCCCCTTGGCATCTATCCCTTGTTGATGATCGCGGCAATACGATCTTCGATAGGATTTTTGGTTTCACGTTTTTGGTAGGCTTCAAGGGCTTTTTCAAAGCTAGTCTGTGGAAGAGCGGTTATTGGTTTGGGCGTGCGAATCGAAGCACCAGGTGTCACACTCATCGATAAATAACCCTGATGAGGCTTGTTACGTCTTCGTTTTGACGTCTTTAAGTGGCTTTCTTGGGCGCGTTGTGAGCGATAAAGCCAGTTGTTCACGAAGTAACGGAGTGAACTTGGGCTCTTGCGTTTTTCAGGATGTAGGATCAACCATTTGCGGATGGCGTCGAGTTGCTCGGAGATATCGAGCAGAGGATAGGCTTGGCTCAACGGTTCAACAAAATCGCTGCACAGTCCCACCTCCCCTTCGCTGCTGAGTAGGGTGATCACCACTGCGTTACTGTGACCGACAGTATGATTTAATTCAGTAGATCTATTATTTATATTTGAAGTTAAGGTTATGTCGGTCACTCTGTCGTCATCCGTCCTCTTTTTGTGAGCTGACTCGCGACTCTCTGTCACCCCTGTATCGCTACTTGCCAGGCTCTCTAAGTTGAGTTGATAACGGTTACTTGATTGAACACCGTGCTCATCAAATCGGTTTACGTGAGTCAATAATCCCTTATTACAGAGAATCTGTATGTGACGTTGTATCGTGCGTATCGACACCTCACAGTGGCGTGCCAAACTGTCATGGGAATGAAAGCTCACGCCTTGGGCGTTGGCTTTTTCAGCCAGTTGGATCAATAACATTTTGGTGATAGGAGAGCCGGTAGAGACTTTCATTGACTGGAGTAACAGTTTGATTGCCATAGTGGTGTTCGAGTCCTTATTGAGAAAAAACACCGCTATCAATACAACACTTGTTGCCAAGTGAAATCGCAGGTTTGGTATGAGTGCCCATTGATATGGATATTTTTGCGGTCGCCTGAAACATTTATGTAACATTTATTTGCAGAGCTTTGAAAAGTGATAAGTGGGCCGAAAACTTGTTCTTCTGCCTGAGTTTTCCCGTTTTTCACGATTTCACCCACGACTTTCCCTGTTATCTTCATGTCCTCGTTTTCACTAAGAGGAGAGATGTTATTGCTGAACAGTGTGATACTTAAAAGCGCCATGGTTAGAGAATATCTGCTCAAAGACTTGAGTGCTTTACACCTGGGGCAAGCGTTGCCCCACTATCCAGATAGGTTGGAGAGTGAAACTCTACTATGGCTATCGATTAAAGCGGCCAAACGTGAGCGCCTTGGGTATAGCGTTTTTCACGTTTTCTACATTGGACGAGAGAGTAAACATTTAGATGTGGTGGAGTCGTTTGTGCTTAAACGCTTGGCGATGGGGGACTGTAAGAAAACGATTGAATTATGTCTTGAACACGCGTTAGAACGCTACCAGTCAGTGCTCGTTGAGCAAGTCGTGGAGGAAATAGACCAATGAAAAGGATAACGATTCACTGTAGCGCAACCCCAGTGACAATGGCGCTAGATGCCAATGTGATTCGCCGTTGGCACCTCGCTCGGGGTTGGTCTGACATTGGCTATCACTGGGTGATTAATCGTGATGGTCGCATTGAAGCCGGTCGCTCTATGCAGCGAACAGGCGCGCATGTGAGAGGTCACAATCACCACAACATCGGCGTGTGCTTGGTGGGTGGCGTGTCTAAACAGTTTTCGCCAGAGAATAACTTTACCGAGGCTCAATGGGATGCCCTCGCCCAACTCATTGTGGTGCTGAGCCACTGCTACAACATCCCTCTCGCCAACATAAAAGGCCATCGCGATTATGACGCTGCTAAAGCCTGTCCCTGTTTTGATGTTGGTGACTTTATTTATGCACGTTTTCACCCAGTCATAAGACAACCTGAAATAAACCCTTCCTGAAAGAAACTCTAGAGGAGTCGACTTTGACCATTTGGCAACGAATATTTGGCTCAAGCGAGCTACTGAATCAAGGGCTCAACACGATAGCAAAGACAGGAGATGCGATGTTTTTTACTGATGAAGAGAAAGCAAAATACAAACTCTCCCTACTCAAGGCGTATGAGCCATTCAAGATAGTGCAACGTTCCATTGTGTTGCTGTTCACCGTGCCTTATGTGTTGTTGCACTCGGTGGTGGTGATTGGGTGTATGCATGGGTTCGACTGGCAGCCGATCAGCGACATGATCAACGAGGCGTTTGGGTATCCGGTGTTGGCGGCGGTAGGGTTGTATTTGACCGGGGGGGTGCTGCCTAAGAAAGGGAGTTAGAGGGATGTTGGGTCAGAGTTAACGACAAGCTATTCTCTCTGACCCACTATTATAGCGATTGGTCATTTACCGAAGTACTGTAGCTTTCGCGTTTGACCCCAACCCAAATGTGAGCCAGAGCAGGATGGAAGGTGATTTCAAACATCGAAACTTTACATACCTTCCGATATTCCTTCAATTCCACTTCCCAGAAAAACGTATTAACCCGTAAAACTAGGGATGTAAGATAATTTTTAATTGGTTTAGCTACACATAGTACCAATTAAATTGTTTCGACGTACATAACTCATGGAAATTATTATTATCAATATGAAAACTGAAGTCAGAAAATCCAGAATAAAACCAAATTCTCATTATTGACACTAGAAACCAATTTATAAACCTGCTCTACTTTCAAACTATATAAATTGGAGGTAAAGACATGAAATTATTGACAATAATGTTAATATTATTTTCGATCATAGGGTGTAAATCTGAGCACAGTGAAGTAGAAAAATCCAATGCGAGTAAAATAGCTCTTTCTGATGAAATGATTGCAGAACTAAAATCAAAGAGTCGTGTTACAGAGCAACTAGATTACATTTATAAACATTATCATCACCTTCTAGATCGCTCGGATAATCTTGCTGGCATCGATATTAATAAGAATGGAATCAGAGATGACATAGAAGACTATATTGACAATCTTCAGGTAGACGAACCAACAAAACATTTAGTAAAACAATTCGCTCATGCATTCCAAAAACCGATGCTCCACGATTTCAATGATGATACTCACGAAAGTAAAATTCTTGCACGTAAAATTGCAAAGTTGCATACAAAAGCCCATGCATGTCAAGCCTATATGAATATTAGTATTGATAACCTAAATGTAACCGACAAGTTAACTTCCCTAACGTACAATACAAAAGAAAGAACACTCGCTTACTTACGTTATAACTCCTTGCTTAGTGGCGGTGTCTATACCTTGCTACCCGCTAAAGGAGAGTATTGTGAATAAGTTATTTGTTTCCATGGCTTGTATGATATTCACTACTGCGGCTAACCTAATACAAACAGCCGAACTAGAAAGCACTGTTGCCAGCCAGACATATTGAAAAAATGCATCTTTACTACAATCAATCAGGCATCGAAAAAGGTCAGTTACTTTTGCTTAAGGACTCAAAAAAACTTTGAGCAAAAATTCAATGAACTCACGTAAGTGCATCTATATTACTGGGATACGTTATGGGAGCTATCTAGCGGAAACACTGACAGTTCTGTTATCACAGATCGGTAATGATCAAATCTATGGAATTCATGAAAGAGATCATCTTCGTCACATTTGCCAATACTAGAGTCGTGACTTCGAATCCAAAATAGAGATGCTGGGCACTTCGCAACTTAGAAGTGCCCTATTGTTTTCTATTGAACTTTGCCAATACCGTGAGCATACCTAGCCCCCGGACAATATTTTCTGATGGTCAATTGCCTTACTGAGCTACCTCGAAAGGCTCCAGCCAAGTAGGAAAAACCCGAAAAAGAACAAGAAGCCAAAGGTCAGGAATACTTTTCTCAATATAACTTGCACCTTCTGGCCTTCTTTGGTCAGTTTATAACTATCACAGAACAGAAAAGCGACAGATTCAAAATACCCTCCAAGACCGATTTTCTCTTTCTTGTAGCGGCTTAAGTAGATACCTCCAAATACACCGACTATCAAGAAAACTAAAAAAAGCAAAGCAAGCATGAACGGTACAGGTGGTAGTAGCTCATATTTCTCTCCAAAAGGTGGCACTTACAGAAAGTTGCCTTCAGGCTTGATAATTAATCAACTGGTCAATAAAGATAACTTTATTGCCATTCATGAAATTTATATTAACAAGGTCATGTAAAATAACAATAAAATCCAGATAATTATTAGTAACCAAAGAGAAAGGGACACATCAAACATATATTAACTAAATTAACATTAACGTTCATCAAGGTGAAGTGTTCACTATTGAATTCTATGCACAAGACCTATTTATTGAGCAATTTGAAAATAAACAATTAGATTGCATTATGTGGCCAACCAAAATATATTAACGAGACAACAAACCGGAGTTTAATACATGGAAGAACAAATATCAGTCAAATCTAATACTAAATTAGCTTCTAGATGGTCACGTTTTTGGGCTGTAATCATTGATAGTTTAATTGCTATGGCTTACACGATACCAGTGCTTTGGTACACCGACTTCGGACAAAGAATAATGGCGGTAGGTAATTTGCCACTCTTTGAATCACTTATATTCATGCTTTACAGTTGGGTGATGTACCTCTTGTGCCATGGCTATCTGTTACATACAAAAGGTCAAACCATCGGGAAAAATGTGTTTGAAATCGCAATTGTAGATGCAAGCGATAACTACATTGGGTTACCAAAACTATTCCTAAAGCGTTATCTGCCGATCACTATCGCGGCTTCGCTGCCTATAGTGGGTCAGTTTGCAGTTACCATTGATGGCTTGTTTGTATTTCGCAAGGATAAGCGCTGTATTCACGACTTGATAGCCGGAACAAAAGTCATAGCATTAGAAGCATCAACTAATAATGTAGCAGATGACAGTAAACCTCTTACTGAGGCCTAGTAATGGAATTAGTGTGTTGGACGCTTGTTGTGCTCGGATTATTCCCGAAAGGCCATGACCATGATTGAACCTCAGCTAATACTCATCATCGTGTTTAGCCTTTGTTCTCTTTGTGTGACATTGGGGTATGTGAAGCTATTACTCTGGCTTTCCTTCACTTTCCAAGGATCGGTAAAGTTCACTCTTTCTATGATGGTTTATGTGGTGTATGCAATGATGATGGTCGCACCATTGTTTTACATGGTTAGTATCAACCTTCCTTCTATCCAGAATTCTGTTTTGGCTACCTTTTTGGTTCTATTTTTGTATGGGGTTAATATGGCCCCCTCTCTCTATGTTTTGACCCAGTATAAAGAGCGGTTACAGATAGCCGGCTACTTTCAGGAGCGTAGATAAGCGCAATAGTTAGCATAATGGGTTCGAAATTTTATAGGTAAAGTATGTCTATGCAAGAGTATAAATTAGGTTCTAAATATCGGTATTTATTGTATTTTGGTCTGGCCTTTATGGTCCTAATGTTAGTGCCTGCTTTGTACATCGTCGTTAACCCTGAAGGCAGTTCCAACAGCCGTGTTGATAATGTTATTTTTTCCGCTCTTAGTTTTATCTATCTCATTTTTATTGCTGTTATGTTCAAATCTCTACGTGATTTTTCTTCCAATCATGTTGCTGTTGACCAGGACGGTATTTGGTATCTACATCTCGGAAAGTCTAAGGGACTAATTCCATGGAATAGGATATGTAGAGTCAAAGAGAGAGCCGGAAGCCAGCGTTTAGATCTCGTTGATATCAATGATGACATTCTCATTAAGGTGAGTTATCAACTAGAGGGCTTTAGGGCTCTGAAAGCATTTATCGTCGATCATATTGATATGGATTTTAAAGTTGACAATGTTTCTAGCTCCAAGAATGTCCTTTATCACGTCGGCTACGTTTTGAGCTTTCTTGCCATTCTTGCTGGGTGTTTTTGGCTGTTAATGCAACAACGTGGGGATGCCATCTGGCTGATGATCATGGGTCTCTTTATGTTTTTATTTTGTCTTTATGAATACTTGACCACCTCAACTGGCTTTAAAATAGATCAGGATACTTTAGTCATCACTTATCCTCATACTCAACGGTTAATCAGCCTGAAAAAAATCAAAGATGTGTACGTCCGTGAATATTCGCTAAAGGGTAATTTCCATTATGAGGTCTGTATCTCTTTAAATCGCATTGCCAAACCTTTTGTGTTACGCAATGTTGGTATGGGTTCGATAGAGTTGTGTGAGTTACTCAAAGCCTCTATTGAGCTTTCAAACAACAGGTAAGTCCAATCAGATATAGCAGCGCTTGGCATCAAGCTCTGCTTGCTCCCTGCCCTTTACTTCCTGTCAACACATAGTGAGGTGAACAAAAATCAAACACTCATGCGACTACCCTGTTTTATTTGCTGTGTTGTCCGCCAATATATTGGATACTATGGCAATAATGGATGATTGTAGGAAGTATTCGATGAGTAAAAAAATGACCATGGCAGAGATTTCAAGGCAGCTTGGGATTTCGACAATGACCGTGTCACGTTACTTTAATGACGGTTATGTTTCGGAGGAAAATCGCCGTAAAATTGATGCTATCGTCAAAGAAAGTCATTACACACCGAATATATTTGCTCGTTCCATCCGTAGCCAATCTAACATTATTGGTTTCGTCGCTCCTCGTATTGAGTCGTATACAACAAGCTTGGTGATTAAAGGGGCGCTCGCTGCTGCCAATGAATCACAAGTTCGAATGCTTTTTCATGCCTCTGGGTTTAACCATGAGTCAGAATGCCAAGCGGTGAGAGAGTTTAATGGCCTCAACGCATTGGGCACGATTATCATTGCTTCAAAGCACAGTGTCGAAGAGACGTTTTATCAAAGCTTAGATAATGTGTTGTTTATTGGTAAAAACAGCCCCCACCATTGCTGTTTACATTACCCAGAACAAGAAGCAATTACAGCGTTAGTTTCACAAACCATCACTCAATTAAAACAGCAGCAGGCACCGCTAGCAGCCGCACATTATATTTATGATGAGCGTATGCTTTCAAGCCGTACAAAGCTGATGCAAGCCACCATTACTGACACCGTCCCTGAGTTGGATTTTTCGTTGCAAGCACTGGCCAACTCAGAGCAAAAGGCCTGTTACCAAGACATTCAATTGCAGCCGAACCACGTCTATTTTTGTGCTACCGATAATATAGCCATTCGTTTATACCGTCGCGCTAAAGAGCAGCAATTAAAGATTGGTCATAACGTGTGGATTGTCGGCATGGGCGACTATGACTACAGCGATCTATTAGTCCCTAGCCTGACTAGTGTCGCCTTTAATTATTATGAAGTGGGCTATCAAGCGGTTAAGAAATTGATCAAGCGCGACTTCAGTTCCGTTGAAGGCACATTCGAACTCAAAATGAGAGAAAGCTCACAGTTCCTTTAGGGTTATGAGGTTCACCTCACAGTTTTTTTAAATTTGCATTGAGTCAAAATAAATTCCATTTAACCTCTTGTGTTAACGATAACATACGAAGTGGCACAGAAGCATAGATGACTCACAATAATAGTATGCGCTTAACGCCAGTCGTGTGGTGGAAGAAGCGACCGACCACCAAATCTATCCCCGTAGTTTATTGATACAAACCAAGACGCCAATAATGGCATTCGCGCTATCATGGATTTATTGAGTAATTCCAGCTGAGATGAGCACCCCTGGTTCATCGAGTCTCGAGAGAGCAATGATAGCCTTCAGCGCGATGCGTACATTTGTCGTAGTGGTTGTAAGGACGCACTAAATAGTATTTATGGCAAGGCGTTAAAAAACGTCGCCAGTTTTTAAATCGAGGAGTTATTTGTGAGTAAGTTACTGTCGTTTGATTTTTGGCAACGATTCGGGAAATCCCTGATCGTTGTAATCGCGGTGATGCCTGCAGCGGGTATAATGATATCCCTAGGTAAAGTTGTCGCGATGTATGCCGGGGGTATTGGAGCTGTTGAAACATTAGGCTCCATTATGGAAAACATTGGTTGGGGCATCATCGTTAACCTTCATCTTTTGTTTGCTGTTGCTATTGGTGGCTCATGGGCAAAAGAGCGTGCGGGTGGTGCGTTTGCCGCGTTGATCGCCTTCATACTCATTAACCGCATCACTGGGGTGATATTGGGTGTCGATAACGCTATGCTCGCTGATCCTGATGCGGTTGTGATGAGCTTGTTTGGCACTGAACTCCCTGTATCCCAATTCTTTACCAATATTTTAGGCGCACCGGCGCTCAATATGGGTGTGTTCATCGGTATTATGTCTGGCTACTTAGGTGCCAACTTGTACAACCGTTATTACGATTTCGCTCGCCTACCTGAGGCATTAGCCTTCTTCAATGGCAAGCGTTTTGTACCTTTTGTGGTGATTTACTACTCGGTAATCATTGCTCTTATTTTGTCGATTGTATGGCCTTTAATCCAAGGTGCACTTAATGATTTTGGTCAATGGATTGCAACCTCTAAAGACACTGCGCCTATCGTGGCTCCGTTCCTGTACGGTACATTAGAGCGTTTACTACTGCCGTTTGGTTTGCACCACACACTAACCATTCCAATGAACTACACCGAGTTGGGTGGTGCTTATGAGCTTCTAACAGGAGCGAATGCAGGCACAAGTGTTTATGGTCAAGATCCATTGTGGCTTGCTTGGGTAAGTGATTTGAACAACCTTAAACTGAGCGATCCAGCCACTTATCAGCATCTATTGGATACTGTGCACCCTGCACGTTTTAAAGCAGGTCAGGTAATCATCGCTGCATCATCATTGATTGGTATTGGCCTTGCGATGTACCACTGTGTTGATAAGGATAAGCTGAAGCAATATAAGCCGATGTTCTTGTCTGCGTGTCTTGCAGTATTGTTGACTGGTGTAACTGAACCAATTGAATTCATGTTCATGTTCATTTCGCCTGTCTTGTACATTGCCCATGCCGTGTTAACCGGTGTTGCATTTGCATTAGTGGATGTAATGGACCTACGTATCCACTCCTTTGGTTTGATTGAGTTGCTCACTCGTATCCCAATGATGGTTTCAGCAGGCATTGGCGGCGACTTAGTTCGTTTCGCGCTAGTGTGTATTGTTTTCTTTGTAGTTAACTACACCCTATTCCGTGTGCTGATTGTGAAGTTCCACCTGCCAACTCCGGGTCGTAAGGGTAACTACCTAGACGAAAGTTCAGAAGGCATGTCGGAAGAAGAGAAGCTGGACATCATCATTAAAAACCTAGGCGGACGTGGCAATATTGCTGAGATCGATGCTTGTATGACTCGTCTACGTATTACCGTTAATGACCCAGCATTGGTGGCTGAATATTCACTATGGAAACCAACGGGTGCACTTGGCGCGGTAATCAAAGAACAAGGTGTACAGGTTATTTATGGCCCTGGTGTCGATAGAATTAAATCTAAGCTAATTGATAGATATTCAGCGCAACCAGCGTAATTCGTTCTCTCTGTTGGGGTGACTAACAAAGAGCAATATCGATAAACGCAGCATTCGTGCTGCGTTTTATCTCTAAACAGTAAATGAGCGAATAATAAATGAAACTAATGACGCTAAATACCCACAGTTGGCAAGAAGATAAACAACTAGAAAAGCTGGATATTGTAGCGCAAGCCATTATCGAACAAGACTGCGATGTGATTGCACTGCAAGAGGTGAATCAACACCAAGATAGCCCTGTCCTTGATGCCGATATATCCAGCAATCATCCTGTGTTAACGGATAACTACGGTTATTTGTTGCAGCAGAAACTCATCGAGTACGGTTACCACTACCAACTGACGTGGGATTTTGTTCACCAAAGTTATGAAGTCTATCAAGAAGGCCTTTCATTTTTGACGCGACTACCGATCGTTGAGCATGAGGTCATTGATTTAACGGACAACTATGATGTGAGCTACTGGAAACATAGACGCGCCGTGCGTATTAAAGTTGCTTTTCCACAGGGTGACGTCGATTTTTATAATTGTCATTGCGGTTGGTGGAATGACTCGGAGTACCCGTTTGAGGATCAGTTCAACCGTATCTCGGCAACCTTCTCAACAGGATTGAGCTTTCTATTAGGTGATTTCAACAACCCCAGCCACATACGTAATGAGGGGTATGATTATGTATTGCAGCGCGGTTTAGTGGATTGTTATGAAATTGCAGAAAAGAAAGATTCTGGGATCACTGTGATTAAAAACATTGATGGTTGGGAAGAAAATAGCCAGGCGCTGCGGATTGATTTTGTTTTTAGTAATCAACCAGTGTCGGTAAAGCAGCATCAGGTGATTTTTAATCACGACTTTTATCCGGTGGTATCGGATCACTTTGGGGTGTTGGTGGAAGTAGACATCACATAGTGTTTACTAAATTGGCACCGTATATATAAAACCGATAGAGACCCTATCGGTTTTTTTACACATTCAAACTAGAACACTGCCCTACTTCATGATGCAGGCGTAGGCCACCATAAATGCAGGCTCTTGGTATTGCTTTAAACCCGTCTCTTTAAAAGGCACGAGCAGTGGGTTGCGCTTTAGACCCTCTTTGATTTCTGCTGGTGCGATAACATCGACCTTAAGTCCTTCAATCAGCTGAATAGCTGCTTCCAACTTGAAACCCACTGCACCACCAGCAAACTTACCTTTAGTTTGGCGCTGACGGATCACAACACGCTCAACCTGATAATCTTGCATCAGCTTTGCAAATGAGAACTGAAAGTCCCTCATCTTGGCGGTGTCATTCGCATCGCCAATGGAAATTTTTGCCACGCGACAGTCAGGGATATTAAATACGCCATCAGAAAGGGTTAATAGACTGACAATCGCATCATTACCACTAAGTTCAACACCACAAATTTTCATTTTATTACCTTGTTATAGATGAGGAGCAGAGTATAGGAGTTGTGGCTGGATAGTACCACCCCAAGTGCGCACTTAAATAGCTCATTTATACTTAGAGTCGTACTGGTACTGATTTCGACAGACACGTATCTGCCCCTTTCTGCGTTGTTTTTTTCCAAGCGCTGAATTAAGTTAGTTACTACTTGCCGTCCATTTTCTAACGCCGGGATGAACATCTTCGGTGGTACACTATCTTTAGTCAGAAGGGTTTCATATAAGAGTTTCAAATGATCAGAAAGTACGTAGAGAAAGATATAGACAGTGTTCTCGACATTTGGTTAGAGGTATCCATTCAAGCACATGATTTTGTTGCTGCTGACTTTTGGCAGTCTCAATTGGATAATATGCGTAATGTTTACCTGCCAATGTCAGAAAGCTATGTCTATGAGGTCGACTCGAAAATAGTCGGCTTTTACTCACTTTACGAAAACCTTCTAGCTGCGATTTTTGTGAGCTCAGATTATCAAGGGAAAGGTATTGGTAAGCAGCTTATCAATGATGCAAAAAAGCACCGTTCATCACTAACCCTAAGTGTATTTAAAGAAAATGACGCTAGCCACCGCTTCTATGTTTCACAGGGTTTTGAGGTCGTAACTGAGCAAGTCGATGTACATACCGGTCAAGCCGAGTACACAATGCGGCTAGTTAAGTAACTCGAAAGTGCCCCATTGTGTTTTTCGTCCATTTAGGATCAGAGACACTCATGTCAAACATGCATTAATTTTACTAATCTGAATTTGTCTACAAAATGTAGACCTTACCCATTGTTCAATGGTGGCACATATAGATTCTCTATTTCCCTATCCATAATTTCATATCTAACTGCAATAGATTGTCGCCTTTTAACCTACAACCCTACAGTCAACACGTGTACAAAGCAACAAAACGCATTACGCTATGCAGCGTGAAAGGCACACGAAAGCAGTGTACTGCAACGAATTTAAAGCCGACGAGAGTCTTTTAGAGAAAAGTGGACACCTAATATGGTAAATAAAATTTTATTACTGACGGCATTGTTACCGACAGCTTCTATTGCATCAGAGTTCATTCAATGCAATGAGATAGAACCAACTATCCCAGGTATGGGCGAAAGGCATAGCTTTGTCATAAATGAAAATTCAATTGGTCACGGATGGTTATCAAGTATGACTGAGTACGAAATTGTCGAAAAAAATGAGTCTGGCTATGGAGGTATATTAAAGAAAAGTGACGGAGGTTATAGTAGAACCTTATCTATATCATTTCGACGATTTGGTAACATCAATGATGATAGGGTTACACACATTCTTATTTATGGTTCTACGAACGATAAGGGAGTAGTTACCGTGGCGAGTACTGACCTACTTAGTTGCGGCAACTAGAGGACAAAATCTTTAATTCATAGAGATGGAATCAAATTATTATAAACCAAATATCGCACATCTAAGCTTACTCTTGAAAACTCTCTTTTCTGAGCTCAAAAAGGCGAAGAGGTATAGCAACTCAAAGTCTTTCGGTAATAGTAACTTGTGACACATTTTTGCACCGGAGCTTGTAAGGGTAACTGCACTACATATTTTCTGGCCATGCTTTTTATCCAAAAAAAGTTGCTCGATCTCGATATTTTCTAAAGCTACCCCGTAGTACAGATGACTCGACCTATTCTCTGTATCTTAAACATATTGATTCAGCGCTGAAGCTTAAAATGAAAGGCGGCATTATGTGGCCATAGAATCAAGACATTCGTCGTATACAAAGCGTTTTGTTTAATGGAGAAAACAATGATCTCAGGGCTCAATCACATTACCATTGCAGTTAGTAACTTGGAGCGTTCTATGAGTTTCTATCGAGATATTTTGGGCTTCACTGCTCGCGCTAAATGGGATAGAGGAGCTTATCTTTCTGCAGGTGAACTCTGGTTTTGTCTTTCTTTAGATGACCCTTGCCCAAAGACCGACTACACCCATTTAGCTTTTGATATTGAATCAAAAGAGTTTGGATCTTTTGCGAAGCATTTAATTTCACTGGGTGTAGAGGTTTGGAAAGAGCATCAGAGCGAAGGAATGTCGCTCTATATTCTAGACCCCGATGGTCATAAATTAGAGATTTACTCTGGCTCACTGGAAACCAGATTAGAGGCCCTAAAAGAGAAGTCATACAACGGGTTTGTTTGGCTTTAAACCTAACGACAAACTCTCAGAACTCAGCGATGCTTGCTCTAATCTGGCCCAATCCTATATAGCGATGCAACCATTACAGAAGAAAGGTGCTTCTTTAATATACGTGCATATACCCCATACAGGAGGAGCATCCTTTATTTCCAGTTAGCTAACGCTATATGACTATCTATGAGATTATGTGATAGTACTTATGAGCTATACAGCTAGCGGTGCTGAGCGTTCAATATAGTTTGAAGTTACCTGTTACGTGAAGCATAGCTAACATATACAGGCAGCCATTATAGTAACGCCAATCACCGGTCGGTTGGCTTTCTGACCAAAAATCGTTAAAGAAGTCTGTAGCGATCGAACTATCTGTCGAGGCTAACGTAGCAACAGCATTTGTGGCCTTTTGACCAGTACCTGCACACTGCTGAGTTTCGGCACTACCGTAGGAATAAAGCTGCTTGTAACATTTGTCACTGCTGGCATTTTTGTCATAGTCTAGGAACCCAAGAAGACTATTAATTGTATCCTTGTGCCAACTCTCAGCACCATAGAGATGTGCGTCAGTAGCGACGTTCATAGCCACTCGCCATGCGTCATACTCATACCAGTGCCCAGGATTTGCTTGACCATTAAATAGGTAGTCGATAATTGGTTCGCCATTATTTTGAGCTAGGAAAGTGGGTAGGTTCCAGTGCGGGTTACCACTGACCTTAGTGAAGTGATTTTTTAAGAAAACTCGACTTTTTGTGGCAGCGGAGTTCCAAAAGTCACGTTCATGATTGCTAGAAACCCGTGTGGCAAAATAATTGTAAAAAACAGGAATATGGTATGAAGGGTCAGTGAGGTTGTCCAAGTATGGAGAGAAACGAATTATTGAATCTTCCATTAGTTTATTTCGGATTACACCGAGTATTTCAATCGCATCATCATAATAGTTAAACTCTCCCTGACTCCCCCAGCGCGCATCGGCATTTAATAGGGAAAATGCAAAGTAAAGCTCGCCATCAGGGGCAGGGCCATCGTCATTTTTATACACATAACCATTGCTATCAAATTTTAGCTGCCAAGCATATACTCCTTGCTTATTAGGATCGCTATGGCTCCAGCTATTTTTTTGATATCGGCGGGCAAAGCGCCAAAGATTATCAAATTCCTCTTGCTTGTTCATCATTACAGCGATTGTCATACCCCAGGATTGCCCTTCTGAGCGAATATCATCACCACTAGTGGGGTTAATGGCTCGTATATAATGTGCCTTGTATTGTCCATTTTCGCTATAAGCATAGTAAAGCTGCTGTTTGCCGTTGTATCCAAACATGCTATTAAACCCCTGGTTTAGCTTGTCTATCCCATTGGTTTTACCAAATTCAGCGGCGAGATTTCGATATTTCCCATTGAAGAATGCTCCCTGAGTTGGTGGACTGGCGTTAAACGCTGCATAGCTGGGAAGTGAAGCAGTTGTGAAGAGTAATAGTACTAGGATATATTTTATTATTGACGAGACCATTATGTGACTCCTTTATGTTATTGGAGTACATATGTTTGGTTAAGTATTGTGCAATTTCATTGTGATATAAGGTAAGTGAACTAAAAATATTTGCCAGCACTCTGTAAACTGTGAACTGAGCCAAGAACATTTTGAAGAGACTGCCTTTTGTCTACTCAATGAAAGTCGTTGTTTTTCTTTGTACTGATAGCTTGTACTAGAGCCCAGTCGACCAGACAGTTGACGTTGCTAATTCAGGTGTGAACGATTCAGTATTGGAGAGGTGTGCTACCGCCTCAAACTAAGCGTCCACTAGACCCAAAATGCGCTTATGTGGCATGTGACACGGAATTGCCCCTTTCCTGGTTAGAGTTGTTACTCATAACATTTTTGAGCAATCCCATTTGAACAAATATTGCTAATGTCGATATAGTGCAACTAAATACATAAAGATGGCTGCAAGCGGATTATGGGTAACAGAAAAATTGCTGTATTAATTGACTCAGAAAACACTCCCCACTCAAAGCTAAACCTCATTATTGAAGAGCTTTCTAGTTTTGGGCAGATTATCGTTAAACGTGCGTATGGCGACTTTTCTACTGAGCAATTAAAAAACTGGAAGCAGCCTTTGAATGAGTTAGCGATTCAAGCCAAACAGCAATTTGCCTATACATCAGGAAAAAACTCGACAGACTCTTTAATGATTATTGATGCAATGGACCTCTTGTACAGCCAAAGATTTGATGCTTTTGCTTTGATATCCAGTGATAGTGATTTTACAAGTCTTGCTACGAGGTTAAGAGAGTCGGAGATACACGTCATCGGCGTGGGAAAAGCGATGACTCCGACCTCGTTTAAAAACGCTTGTGATGACTTTGTAGCTATAGAGAACTTAAACGCTGATGTTGATCTTGGGGACGTACAGCCCAACTCTAATCAAGATGCAGAACGCGAATTATGGAGATTAATGCATCAAGCTTGGCAGAACTATAGAGACGAATCGGGTTGGGCAAAGCTAGGTGAAATAGGCAAGTACTTAAAAAGACTAAAGCCAGATTTTGATCCTCGAAACTACGGGTTGAAGAAGTTATCTGACTTTTTTGATAAATATCCAACGCGCTATAGAACCCGTAACACTAAGCGCTCTGGTATGGAGTTTCAGCTGATAACAAAGGCAAGCAAACAAAAATGATATGCTGCCTTAATTGATGACACACTGTAATCAAGTAAGTTTAAATTGCCCCACAACAAGTTTTGAACATTACTTTGGGGCATTAAAAACCGCTTACATTTTACTTGAACCAACGATGCTTGCGGATGAGTCCAACGAACAACATAGCAAACCAGAATACACCACCGACGGAGCCACCTGAACCAACGTCATTACCACCATTTCCACCGTTGTCGCCATCACTATCATCAGAAGCTACAGCAAATTTCACGGGAATGTCGATCGTGTCTGTTAAATCGATAGTCACGTTGTATTCAGTGTCGATGACCTGTTGAGCATAATTAAAGTACAGTTTAATGATACAGCCTTCTTGAGATGGAATAACAGAGTTACAGTCAAAAGCATCCATATCAACCATACCGCTGTTATCATCCGACAGTGTTGGCGTGAACAATACATCACTTGAAGTCAGGTTTTGAATCGGTATTTTCACTAGCAGTGTTTGGTCAAAGCCTTCTTCAAGCTCTGCACCGGCTACTGGCGGGTAGACTACTTTATTGATCGCTTGAGTTAGCTCAGGCATGATAGTGGAGAAGTGAGTAAACGTAGATTCACCAGAGCCACCAAAGACGGAGCGAGCAACACCGAATAGTTGGTTATCGTAAACCAATCCAGTACCACTATCACCACTGGCGACATGTTGTTTACCTAATCCATAGAAGTAGGCACGGTCTTCGGGCTTGTATTCACAGTCCAAACCTTGTTCTGCTCTGTGCTCATCCGTGCAACTTACATAAGCAAAGCTGTCTACTTCATCAACACGCTGCCAGAGCTGCTCATTGACATCACCCCAACCATAAAAGCTTTTTAATTGAGCTTTCTGGAGAGTCGCTGGATTAGAGCCATTTTCATCACGACCCCATCCGTAAAAATTGATAGCTTGGTCTGCTGGGAAAACTGACTTACCTGTGGTGATGTCACGCATCGGCGTAATGGCAACGCCAGTGTAATGTTGAACAGTGTTTTGCAATTTTAGAACGACTAGATCACCGTCATAGCGAAGCGCGGTTTGCGCTGCATTTGGGTAGTCTCCCAAGATGACGTCAGCGTAATAAAGCATGCGCTGAGAAGCAGCTGATTCAATATCGGCATTCGTGCCATCTAAGACGGTCGTAAAATCGGTTAGAGTGGTCTTATCACCGGTATAGCTAAGACCTTGACGGATCTCGATGGTACCTGTCATGCCTGTGCTGTCATTTCTGTCTGAGCCATCTGTGATAATGCAGTGTCTTGCTGTGATTAAGTAATCACCACCAAGCAATGTCGCACCACAATGCGAGTTACCAAATACAATATGTACATTAAAATCATTGTATTCATCAGAAGTGGCGTCCACACCGTATTCAACAGCCCATGCCGTATTCGGCAAAGCAAGAGCAACTGCTAGTGCAAGTTTATTTCTACAATCCATCGTAATATCAGCCCCTAGTCTAAATAAGTAAACTATTGCATATCGTGATGAAATTGCCACACAATGGGTCACAAAACACGAATTCACCGGCAAGTTGGGGCTGATATGAATGTTTGAACAGCTAATGTTTTGATGGTTCAGTGGATAGTTATTTCTGATATCTATATTGAAGGTACGTAAATACCTCAACTAACCCAGTAAATGCTAATTTAGCAAAACCACTGGCTCATTATTGTCCGCGGATGTTTCGGTTCATGCTCACTGAATGTTATCGCAGCTGGAACGGTTCTAGTTGATTGCCAGACTTTATGTTGACCAACAACTTTGAAAAGGAGGTCAATATGAGAAAGTTATCTTCGGGAAAATGCACCGGCATTAAAAGGCCATTTAAGCTTGAAGAGATCTGGCGGATCAGAACTAGGCTGGAGATTGAAAACGATTTGATGCAGCTCGCGCTACTGAACCTAGCTATAGATAGCAAGTTAAGATCGAGTGATTTGCTGAAACTACACGTTTACGATGTTTCTTCGCAAGGAGTTATTTATGAAAGGGTTCAGTGCATCCAGCAAAAAACGGGGACCGATGTCCACTATGAGATTACTCCGAGAACACAGCAAAGTATTAGTCGATGGATTTTCGCAGCATCCCTAGAGGCAAGCAGTTTTCTATTCCCGAGTATCCGACGCTCTGGGCAACCTATCAGCTACTCATTCTACCGTTCAATCATCAGGAGCTGGGCTGCAAAACTGGGATTGAATGCTGACTATTACGGAACTCATTCCATGCGCCGTACTAAAGCCACTTTAATCTATGCCAGAACGAAAAACATCAGGGCCGTTCAGATCTTACTTGGACATTCGAAGCTAGATAACACAATTCGATACCTTGGCGTTGAGCTAGAAGACGCTCTGAGGCTGTCTGAGAAAACAGATTGCTGACAGACAGGAGCTGCTACAGGCTTTTCTTCTGAAAAGCCTGTGCCCCATGGTGAGTTTCGACCGATCTAACCTCCAGTCCATGACAATCTAAATTGACTTACTTTTTCTCATGCCTGTAATCTGAAAAGAGTCGGCTTCAGCTAAGATGAGGAATATGTGTTTGATGCGATTGTGTTTGACTTTGATGGTACCTTGGTCGATTTTGTTGATACAGATACCAAAATTCTCAAGCTGCTACACTCAAAGTTAACAACGGAAACTACGTTTGAAAAATTCCTGACGACTGCTGTCAAAGAGATTATCGCTTTTCATTCTCTTGTTGAGCGTGGAGAGGCAGATCCGCTATCAATGGATAGGACTAGACTTAAACGGACGTTTGACAGTCTCTCCATAGATTGGCATGAGTCAGTAACTGAGATTTATAGAGCTGAGTTAATTCGATCTTGTGAGCCTTTTCCTGGTGTACCAGATATCCTTCATAAGCTGCAAAAGTGCTTTAAGCTTGGATTACTCACAAACGCCTACGACCCAAGTGAGCAAAGAAACAGAATTGTCTCTTCCAGGTTAAACCAATATTTCGACCAAATCCTAGTGTCAGGAGAGATCGGATTGTACAAACCAGATCCAAGTGTTTTCTGTTGCATTTTAGATCGGCTTAATGTTGTACCAGAAAGGGCTGTCTACATAGGTGATTCACTCCTACATGATGTAGAAGGTGCTAGATTGGCGGGCATGAAGTCGGTTCTGTTCAGTAAAAGGTCAAAAATAAACTCTACCGTAGCTGATTATCATGTCTATGGTGTAGAGGAACTGGCGGACTTGATGCGCCACTTTTGTGAGTTATCTAAACGGTCACAACTGAACTGACGCCGGGGTTTGGGAAATCAAACTACCTATTACGATTTTAAAGCCAACCCCCTCTCCTCTGGCAACTAAGGTATCACTGTATTGCCCCATTGTGTTTTAGTTAGATTAGTCAATACTGCAAAGAGGATGAGTAGTATAAGGTAGGTTTTCTCATCAAGCGTGGAATTTATGGGCACTCGTACTGATGAGTACATCAGTACGAGTAAATATTACAAATTCTCTTTAAATCTCGTTAATCACGGCATGTTTTAATGCGATGTTAAATCTCTCTTCATGGAGCTCTTTATCAGTCATTACTTGATAGTGATTGTATTCTTCTGAGCGAGGAGAGTAATAGTCAGTGTATTCCGAGCCATCATAGTAGTTTGTCGTAATTGAAACCCAGCCGCCCCACGACCCACTAGGAATCATTTGGTAATAGTGTTTTCCCATCTCATCACTTTCTTCCATAAAACTGCGAGGGTACTGCCATGTTTCAGTCCAGTAGCGGAAATCCATACCATAGGCAGCAATCCAGTCAGTTTTATATTGACCATAATTTGTACTGAAGTAGGTCATACCAAAGCAATTCTCTACTAGAAAAGAATAGCCTTGTCGTTCGGTGTCAAAATTTACCACATTACCCTCTGAGCAATGACTCGGTTCTGAAGGTCCAGTGTTTTCAGAACTGCAAGCAGTAATGGCAAGTGAAAGAAGAAGTATAGATAGGTGTTTCATTAGAAAATGATATAGCTCTGATTGCTGATTTAAGGGGCGCGTATCCTAGCATTAAAACCAGCATAAACAGAGCATTTTTAGATAGAGTAAGGTTTACGATAAGACGCTATGTTTAAACACATCTATGCCCCATTACGCGTTTACAGCCTCAAGCCACTTAACATGCTACTGATGACTTTGCCCAAGTATAACTAATGGGTGCTGTATCCCTCCTCGAAAAACTGGTCGCTAGCAATTCGAGCTTTTCTGTTTACACTGAAGCAAACGGAGAATGAAACTGGTCGAATTGCATTTTTATTCAGAATTGGTATATATTGTTCGAGTCTAGTTGGCTGTATCAAGGAGTGGTAAATGGAGTCTTATGCTGTTATTTCTGATATTCACAGCAATGTTTATGCATTGCGAGCGGTTGTAGAAGACGCTAATGCAAAAGGAGTGGCTACTTTTATTAACCTTGGAGATATCTTTTACGGGCCGATAGAACCCAAAGAGACATTTGACTATTTATGCGGTTTAGATGTCATAACGATATCTGGTAATCAGGATAGGCAAATATACCAGTCAACCGAGTCCGAAGTTGCGTCGAATCCTACAATGAAGTTTGTTCTAGATAGTTTGGGTGAAACGCCTATAGAGTGGATGAAAAGTCTACCTTTCGATTTGGAAATCAATGACGATATTTATGCTTGCCACGGCACACCTAGTGACGATTTGACCTACCTGCTTGAAGACATCTCTTCAGGCTCTGCGGTAATTAGAGATGAAGCTGAGGTTCTCGATCTGCTGGGAGCTGTATCTTCAAAAATAATTTTGTGTGGGCATAGTCACACACCGCGTGTACTGAGTTTATCTTCGGGGCAGATTGCTGTTAACCCAGGTAGTGTTGGACTCCAAGCCTACGCTGATGAGGATCCTGTTCCGCACACGATTCAAAATAGTACACCTAAAGCCTCCTATGCCATCCTAAAAAAACAAGGTAACGAATGGGACATATCTTTGCACAGAGTCGGCTACGATCACGAGCAAGCCATAAACTGCGCCTCGACAAGACATCGAAATGATTGGATGGAATGTTTACGCACTGGGCAGTGCTCATAGAGAGTCCATGGCCACGCTTGTATTACTCTGCTACGAGTAACTCAGAAGTGCCCCTTTTTAAGTTAGTTGCGACGGATGTGGTCTTTGAGCAGTAATCAAATTGACTTAACATTTCTTATGGGTTCAAGTCGTAGTTAGGATTAAATGAGATCGGTGAACCTCTGTGAAATTGCTAAAGTCTGAATACTCAACAAAAAATGTCGTCAAAGACCTAATGCAAGCCTATTTGCATGATATGTCGCCATATACTGGTGAGCGGCCAGATGAGAAAGGTTTGTACAGCCTAGGAAAGTACTTCGACCTATATTGGATTGATAAAGATCGCTTTGCTTACCTCTGTCTTCACGAAGATGAGCCTATTGGGCTTGCTCTGGTACGAGAAATTACTCCTAACCAATTTTCAATCTCAGAGTTCTTCATTTTGAGCTCAAAAAGGCGAAAGGGTATAGCAACTCACTTTGCTCAAGAAGTATTTCAGCAGCACCGGGGAAGATGGAGTGTCTCGCAACTAGAATCTAACAAAGTAGCTCAGTGCTTTTGGCGTAGGACTATATCAAGCTATACCGAGGGCGCATTCTCTGAAGGCTGGTCATCTTCACAACCCCTTGGACCTAAGCAGTCTTTCGATAATAGTGACTTGTAACGCATGTTTGCCCCTTTTCAAGTTGACTCGCTCAAGCGAGAGAGAACACTCTTAGTGCTTTTTCCCATACTCTACTAATGCGACGTGCTTCTTAAGTTATTGATTTATCATCTAACCATATCGGAATATGTGTTACTCATCACATTTAGATATAGTCGTTCTATGTTGTTGATTTTTATAACTTACGTACTCGAAAAAGTGTGTAATGATGAGTTCAAATAGCAGGCGGTTTGGGGTATTCAATTAAAACTGTTTCCTCTGCTCATGCGGCTCACAATAAAGAGCATACTACTGGAGCCCAAATGTACCCTCACCACTCGGGAGCGTGGGGCGCTTACAATCACGATAACGCGATAAGTTAGTTAAATATTATGAAGATAGAGTGCCCGCATTGCCAGACAGATAATGACATTGAATTTGCAGAAAATATCGCGTGTAAAGAGTGTGAGAAGTCGTTTAAGGGGTTCAAGTTTATCAAGCGTAATTTCGTTTCAGCTAGTACGGCATTAGCGGTTGGGCTTATTGGAGGCTACAAGGTCAATGGCGCATTAGAAGAAGAACGCTACCCTTTAGAGGTAGAGTACGCAATTATTGATACCTGCGTAAATTCTTCAAAGAATATTGTGTCGATGAGCTGGTATGAGAGTAAACGAGAAGCTTGCTTATGTGCTCTTGAGGAAACAGAAAAGTCATTGACCTACTCAGACTATAAATCGAATCAACAGCAGTTTTTGCTTCGCTTTAAGCAGAATGCTAAAGGGTGCGTTTAACCAGAATCGAAGGTGAGGCAGCAAATGCTGCCTCTAAGTGTTACTAGCGTTTGGGCGCGTTACCACGACCTTTGCCAGAAGGTTCGCCAGTTTTGCTTGGGTAGTTTGGATTTGGCTTGCCCATGGGTTGCTCCTTATTTCCCTTGTTTCTGATTGTTGGCAGCAGCGCGTTGAGCGCGAGCAGCAAATGAATCTTTAGAAACTTGTCCACCATTTTGTTTTGCTTGATTCGCTTGAATACGAGCAGCGGCTTCTGGGGTCATTGGTGCTTTGTTTTTAGACATAATATTTCCTTTTCGTTGATTGATTACTCGTCTCCGCTGAGACCAGTGCATCGTAACTAGTAGGGTGGGGACAAATGGGGACAGCCCAAAAACAAAAGCAAATTCGATTCATGTTGGATGCTTTAGGTTGGAGCCACAAGCAACTGGCTGATGTTCTTTATGAAGAACTTAAGTGTTCTGAACATGAAGAGCTAGAAGATGTTTCTCCTGAAGAAATTCATAAGTTTAAAGAGGCTCTCAAGAAGCATTTACAAAGAGACTCAACACCAGAGAGTCGGCTTGAACAGTACATTAAAATCATTTCAGAGCACCCAGACTTTGTTGCGTTGAGGTTGGATGTTGTGGTTCCAAAGTACGTTAGCCATAGATGCTTGAATGATGGTTCATTTGCGGGGTTGGCAGATATATCTAGCTGGCTAGATGAACGAGAACAGCCAGATTGAAGTCGATTTTCTAATTTACGTGATTACTCTAAGCAACTTTTTCTAGAGGCTTGCTGACGGGGTATGAAACATGAAAATGCCCCAAACTATGTTACCAATGCTTAGTGTCATCAAAGAATGGTTCAGGATTGCCTTAAGATAAGTTATCTGGGTAGCATAATAGAACCTATGTGATCAGAGTGACCTTGATATGGATATAAAGCGATTTTCTGAGCTAGTTGGGCTATCACCTTACACGCTGAGATATTACGAAAAAATTGGTTTGATAAGAAACGTTAACCGAGATCCGAGCGGACGGCGGCTTTACCTCGATAAGGATACTGATTGGATGCAATTTATTATCCGACTCAAGGAAACTGGCATGCCCCTAAATGCTATAAAGGAATACTCAAAACTGCGATATCAGGGGGAATCTACCCTAGAAGCAAGGAAAGAGTTGCTCGAAGAACATCGTATCTATCTCAAAGCAGAACTCGAAAAGCAAGAGAGGCACCTGTCCGCTCTCGATGCAAAAATCGACTTTTATGAGCGTGAATTAAAAGCTTGACTTAGAGTTAACTCTAACGATTAGCCTATTGTTATTCAATGACATAAGGAACTTGTAATGAGTAACTCAAGGTATCAAATTGGCCTAGATAAGTTAGCGCTAATCGATGGTGAAGCAGGGCAAAAGGTAATCGAAAGCTTGGAAGACATTTGTCCAGATTTAGCAAGATTTACTATTGAGTATCCTTTTGGGGATATATATAGCCGCGAAGGACTGAGCTTGAAGGAGCGAGAAATTGCAACAGTTGCTGCATTAACGGCAATGGGAAATTGTGCACCTCAACTAAAAGTTCACCTACATGCAGCCCTAAATGTCGGGTGCACCGAAGCTGAGCTAAAGGAAGTCATATTGCAGATGTCAGTATATGCAGGTTTCCCAGCAGCACTGAATGGAATGTTCGTCCTGAAAGAAATCCTTCTAGAACGAGGCAATCCATAACTACCAATGGTTTTTCTTAGGGGCATAAATCGTTTATGTCCAGAAACGTTTTTAAAAGTGAATTGAGCTCTATTGACCTCCGACAACAATGACTAGACATAGAGCGAACATAGTGTCAAATAGAGTTTAAAAGTAGGTAGTGGTTAGGGGGAATAGGTGATCTTAATTACACATCCCTGTGTAACGTAATCTGAATGTCAGCTGGCTTTAAAGCGCTTCATAAATTTACTAAAGCTTGGAATCAGGCTTTGCAAAGTCGGCGCATCGGGAATCTCATTTACAAAATTCATAAAGCGCTGTGCTTTACTTTTATCACCTTGAGCAGTCCCTGCTAGTATTGCTTGAGCTAAAATCACATGCTCAGCGGTAACGTCCTTATTCGAAAATTCGTGAATCGACATAGAAAATCCTAATAAGTATAAATACAAATGTAATAATACAATATATTGGTGTGTATATCGATAGCTTCTGGCATTCATCAATGCCAGATTTGTGTGAAAGCGAGGTAGTGATGTGCACCATGTTAGCTTAGTGATTTTCCAGGGTTATGCTAATTCGAGATTTGCAAATACTTAGTTCTCCAAAACTCATTTCTATCCAAAAGAAAGTCAAAAGTAATTTCAGCGTTACTAACCTTTCTGCTTTTCATCGTGATATGGTGAACAACAGTCACAACTTGGTTTGATCTTTTTTGCAACCAAATCAGATAGATACTTGGAAGCGAGAACAATTTGGGATTAATCACTTAATTTGTATAATGCACTTAAATACATCTTTTTTTACAAAGAGAATATGTTGATGAACATCACCAAATCGAGCTGGATTCTTCTCTTTTCTGCGGTTGTTAGTCTTGTGGGCTGCCAGGAAGCACCAGATAGTGTACCGATTGCGGCAAAAGACCATTGCGCCGATCAGCCAGCAGTTGAGGTCACTCCCCTTTCAGACTTCATTCTGCCCTACCAAGCGCAGCTAGAGACTCGGTCTGGCGTCTATGTACTTGAACAAGGTGCAGAGGCGATGATGTCTCGCGCTTGGCTGACAGAGCGAGCCGAGAAAAGCATCGACATTCAATACTTCATATTCTCTGTTGATAATGTGGGTTTAATTGCCACCGATTACCTTGTAAGAGCAGCAGAGCGTGGGGTTAATGTTCGTGTGCTCGTTGATGACATTATGCTTGAAGCGCGCGGTGACGAACTATTGATGTTGGATGCTCATGAAAATATCGAGATTAAGATCTACAACCCTAATGTGAACATCGGTAAAAACCTTGCTCAAAAAGTGTTTACGTTAGTCACGGATTTTCATGGTTTGAACCAACGCATGCATAATAAAGTGTTTGTGGTGGATGACCAAGTTGCGATTACGGGTGGTCGTAATATTGCTGATGAATATTTCGGTTTTGACCACGAATACAACTTCCGAGACCGTGACGTATTTCTAGTCGGTTCGGTGGTTGACGAAGTGAACGCGTCCTTTGATGACTATTGGGCATTTGAACTGAGCGTGCCTGTCGCTGAGTTAGTGAAAGACAATCCATATTCAGAAAACCCCGACTTCTCTCGTTTGCACAGCTATGCGTGCGACCCTGAAAACTTCCATCCCGTGATCATCAATGAGATCGCAAAGGTGCCTGACACTTTCAATCAACTCATGGAAGAAGGTAAATTCCAGTTTGTCGAACGCATCGAATATATCTCAGATATTCCGGGTAAAAACGACGGTAAAACCTTCCTTGGTGGCGGTAGTCTCACCCAAAGTAAGCTGGCTGAACTGGCTAGCAGTGCTAAGAAAAGCATCTTGATTCAGACGCCCTACCTCATCACCACTAAAGAGGATAGAGTCTTCCTCAAAGAGCTTGTGGACGACGGAATCGAAGTGAAAATTCTCACTAATAGCCTCGCTTCCAACGACAATCTTGAAGCATTTAGTGGCTATCAGCGTACACGTAAAGCCCTACTGAAAACGGGCGTTGAAATCTACGAGTTCAAACCTGATGCTCAGGTTCGCCAGCGTGTGATGACCGATCATATGTTTAAGCGCTTACCCACCCAGCCTATCTTTGGTCTCCATGCAAAAACGATGACCATTGATGACGAGATTTCGGTGGTCGGGACTTATAACTTTGATCCACGCAGTGCCAATCTCAACACAGAAAGCTTCACCGTTATTTATTCAGATATCATTACGAAAGAACTGAATCTGTCGATTAATATTGAGATGGAGCCAGAAAACGCATGGCGTATCACGGAAGATTTTAATCCTGATAAAGAGATTAACTTAACCAAGCGTATCGGCGTCAAACTACGTCGGGTTGTACCCATCGATATTTTATAGTCGGTGAGCGCATCTCTACGCCGAAACGTGCGAGAACCTGAGCTTATTTATAAACCTTGTTATAACGATTTGGATTAGAACGCGAGAATCAAGGCCTGACCTCAACAGCCTATTCATAACAAGCTGAACACTCTTCTGGAGTATATCGCTTTATGCCACTTAAGTTTGCAAGGTGCTCTGCTCCCGCATCAACACCCATTTGATAGCCTGCCTCTAATACCGCTGGTTTACGAGACAGACGCTTAACGGGAAAGTCTTCTGGTGGAGCAATCACCCTTACTTTAGCATCTTTTGGTGGGAAGCGAATAAACTCAAGCGCTTGGTTGTATCGATTTGCTCTAGTTTTCAGTGCATCAGCAACTTGAGGCTTGTCTGATAGCAGTCGTTTCATTAGCCAGTGGCTATTGGATTCTGGCATAGAATAGCTAAGAGGATGAGATAAGATCACAGTGATGTCTCGTGCTCCTCGCCTATAGGCTTCCTTCACAGGAATTGAGTCGGCTACCGCACCATCAGTAAAGCAGCTACCCGAAAAACAAGGTGTCCCTCGATAGGCTACGGGTAATGCCGTCGTGGCTTCAATGACATTGAGAAGGTTATCTTTTGTGACTTTAAAGTAATTAGCAACCCCGGTTTCAATATCGGTCGTCGTTGCATACAAAGGAATGTTATTCAGCAATGTATCAAGGTGAAGTGGATATTTCTGCAATGAGGTTTCGCTCAGCCATTTCACATCTGTTAAGTGCCCGCCTTTCACAAACCTAGCTGGGTTATAGAAGTCAGCAGATGTACCGAGTTCGGTAATGATTTGATAGCTACGCTTTGGTTGTTTCGCCAAATAACCCAGCAAATTGGACGCACCTGCAGAAGCCCCGATGGCAAATTGAAAAGGGTTATACTCTTGTTGCATAAAAGAGTCCAAAACCCCTGCTGCAAAAATACCGCGCATTGCTCCGCCTTCAACGACTAGTGCCTTCTTGTCCATTTAATCTACTCACCTAAACCTGAATCACTGAATTTTATTTAAAATCTCAAGATAGGTTAAATCAATTGTTATTATTGATTTGATAGTCACTGCCTATGCTAGGTATTTTTGGTCTTGTCAGTTGGGCGCAGCAACTCATGCTGAAGTCACTCCTAGGTGGTCTCAGCGCACTTTATTAAAACCTTACCGATACACTGTCCACTTTCTAGCTCTTGATGTGCTTTATGCACTTGAGACAACGGCACTACGCTCGAGATAATAGGGTTTATTTCTTCTCTTTCTAGCATGTTGATAAGTTGGGTGAGGGTTTGTTTATACCACTGTCTGTTCTTATCAACTTCGGAAGGTAAAGCGCAAAAATTAACGGACTTTCCATTAGGGAGGATGTTTAATATGCCGAGCTGTACGACGCCCGCAATCATTTTGAATAGCCCTCCAAAGCTTCCTCCTGAAAAACCGTAGCTCACGGCAATACCGCCTTTTTTAACTGTCTTCACTGTGCGATTTAAATGTGCGCCGCCCACTGAATCAAAAGCAGCATCGACACCCCTAGGGCAATAGGAAAGCACTTCTTGAACGAAATCATTTTGGTAATGATCGATCGGACATACTCCAAGCTCTTTTAGAGTCTCTTGCTTGTTTGAAGACGCCGTTCCCAAAACCCTAACTCCAAATTGATTGGCCAATTGAGCTAGCGCCGAACCCACACCACCGGCTGCTGAATGCACCAATATGGTTTGCTGTGGCTGAACATTGGCCTTGGTAAATAACATGCAGTAAGCGGTCAAATAATTTAGGGACAATGCACAGACCTTCGCGGCACTTAGTTGCTTTGGATATTTGACTAGCAAATCGGTAGAAATAGACAAGTATTGAGTGTAGCAACCGTACTTTGGATTCAATCCAACGACATTTTCACCAATGTTAAACTCTGAAACTTCGTCGCCAACCTCATCAACAATCCCAGCGAAATCGTAACCAGGCACAAAAGGTAAGCTGGGAGCGAGTGGATACCCTCCTCTGCGCGCCATGATATCTGCCCAACCGACACCGGCTACGATGATTTTGACCCTGACTTCCTTTGGTCCAGGTTTTGGTATGTCAGTCGTTACAAGTTTCAAACAAAGGGGGTCACCATGAGAAACGACCATTGCACTAGTATTGGTTTCCATTAAACAGCCTCCGAGACGTCGTAATAGGTTCTGAGTGTGTATTTAAATTAAAGTGCAATGAGTTTAATATGTAATTTTGACGTAAAGAACGTGAGAAAGTGCAATGCGGGTATGCAAATATGAATATTGATTGGCATTTTTGGCATGTGTTTTTAGCTGTGGCTGAGAGTGGAAGCCTGACAAAAGCCGCATCAGCTCTCGATACTTCGCAACCAACTTTAAGCAGACAGCTTTACCAACTTGAAAAACAGCTTGGACGCTCCCTATTTGATAGGAGTACGCGAGGCCTTGCATTAACAAGTTTTGGCCAAACCTTGTTAGAAGAAAGCAGAAAAATGGCGGCGTCAGCGAACAAGCTCGAAAGGCTGGTGCAAGGTCAAGATATTGCGCTGTCTGGTACAGTAAGGTTGTCAGTCAATGAGATGATTTCTCAATATTACTTGCCGGAAATATTACCCGGTTTTCTAGACTCATATCCGAATTTGCAAGTGCAAGTGGTTGTTACGAATCAAATAACAAGCCTTGATAAACGTGATGCAGACATCGCGATTAGAATGCTCAGGCCTCAACAGCAAGATCTCGTGATGAAACATTTATTTGATATCGAACTGGGTGCCTTCGCGAGTAAGGAATACTTGGCCAAAGCTGGCACACCAGAAAATCCAAAAGATTTTTCAAACCACCGGGTTTTAGGGTACGACCGTGATAAACAGCTTGAAGAAGGGGCAGCAGCATTAGGGTGGGACATAAAAAACGATGAGTTATTCTTCCGCACAGACAATATGCCGCTTCTCGTTGAGCTAGCAACCTTTGGGGGAGGTATTGTATTCACTCATCGCGATGTTGCTGAAAAAGCACACCTAGAGTCCATAGAGTGTGGTTTGAAAATCCCTGCCTTGCCAGTTTATCTAGCCTGTCACCGGGATGTTCAACATAATAATAAAATAAGGTTGCTAATGGAGTATCTTGTCGAACACTTGGGGAAAGCGAGTCAGCAATAAACCTATATTCCGCAATTACACTTTACATTGGCATAAATTCATATTCGTTGATAATTGCGTATGAACGACCAGGTAATCGGTCGCGTCTATGGGGACCGACATTATCCATTTAGTCTCACCATGTGGGGATAGGATATTCATTTCCCCAAGACTCCTAACGTTCTGATTTCCATTACCAGAGTCGATAGGTTACGCGTTGTTTCTTCGGCCTTTGTCTATAACATCCCAGCGTTATACCGATCACAGAGCGGTTATCTAGGTTCGAGCGTATTCTGCTAAACATGTTATAAGATAAGAATGAGCTATGCTGGGCTCTACTGGTAGAATCCACGACGAACAACAACTAGTTAGGAGCCGAAAATGGAATATGTGCTTGTCCTTGCCGTAATAGTTATCGCTGTTCTGGTGTTCAAAGATCGACCGATTATGACAATGACTTTTGATGACGGAAAACTCACCAGCCAGAAAGGTCGGATCCCAGTTGGTTTTTTATCGGATTGCAAAGAGATCGCCCATAAACAGCCATTTTCAGGGAAGATCAAAGTGTACAAGAATCGCTTTACAACTAAGCTAGTATTTTCTAAATCTGTGCCATCTAAGATAAAGCAGCGTATTCACAACGTGTACCCTTATAGCGGTGGTAGTAAAAAGCATGGTAGACGTGCCTGAACACAATCAAACCCATGCATAATAGCATCGCCTTTTTTAGCTAAGTAACCGCTTGAGGTAGTAGGTTCTGCACGCTGCTACAACAGATTGATAGTCTAATCAGGGTACGTTGGTGCCCAATCAGTTTTTCTTGTTAATTACGGGTATTAAGTCACCCTACCAACAATTAAATAATCAAACAGCAACCTAAGATTCTATTTGTTAGGTTGCTGCTTTCGTTGTCATTAAGTGAAACGGACTACGCTTATTTACCAAGGTTCGTACTTGTTAAAGTAAGTTACTCTAGAGACGCTTTGGATCAAGGGCATTGTCAAGCATACGCGTCATCACCGAGGCCATGAGTTTGCGCGGCGTAAAGTCAGCCATTGCCACCATAATGTTGTTACGTATGCCGGGAACGGTGACGACACGTTTACCAATACCTTGCAAAGCGACTTTTGCAACTTTTTCAGGTGTTTTCGCAGCCATTGGGACTTTGCTCCAGTTAACGCCTGTATTCACAGCCATAGGCGTTTTTGTGAGTCCAGGTGATAAGATACTTACATCAACACCTTTAGGCTTTAACTCCCCGAAAAGGGATTGTCCAAAACCAATGACAAAGGCTTTAGAGCCTGCGTAAGTTGAGAAGTAAGGAGATGCCATTTGCCCAAACATACTTGCGACCAACAAAATCGCACCTTTACCTCGTTTGACCATTGCCTTACTGAAGTGATGGCTCAATTCCATCGTCGAAGAAACGTTTACCTCCAACATTCTTCGCTCACTATCTAGGTTAAGTTTTTCGAAAGCACCATTAGTTTCCAGCCCTGCCGATAGTGCCATCAACCCGATGTCGCGTTTATTGGTTTTTACTTTATCTATGCCTTCCTGAGTCGCTAGATCAGCGACGATAACGTCCGTTTCAATTGAGTACTCAAAAGCCAGAGATTGAGCATATTCCTTTAACTCTTTTTCACGACGAGCAACCAATACGAGATTCATTCCGTCAGCCGCAAGCTGTTTTGCCAGTTGCTCACCAATACCAGAAGTTGCACCAGTCACTAATGCCCAACCGCCGTATTTTTGTTTAAAATTAAAAGACATTTCTCTTACTCCCACTGGATAGCCAGTTAAATAGATCGTTAGTTCGCTGAATTATTCTGTTTTCTTCGTTTAAACATAATGTTCGAAGATAGGCTCTAATGTTGATTGATAGCGCTCGCTTGTACGTTGTTCATCTTCGTCATAGGTAAAGCCACCGCCTGTTTTTTCGCTTGGGTCTAAATAAGCAAAACGTTCACTGGTGCGCTTCTCATCTTCGTCATAGGTAAAGCCACCACCTGTTTTTTCGCTTGGGTCTAAATAAGCAAAACGTTCGCTTGTGCGTTTCTCATCTTCGTCATAGGTAAAGCCACCACCTGTTTTTTCACTTGGGTCTAAATAGGCAAAACGTTCACTGGTGCGCTGCTCATCTTCGTCATAAATTAATGAATCGGAACGACTTGGCTGAGAATAAGACAATGTTTGCTCTAACAACTCTTTTGATTTGAATCGTTGAATATTTGACTTTGCATTTTCAATCGATAGGTTGGCACTCACCTGCTCATTGTAATTTTGAGCATTAACCATTGAAGAAAATGAGATGATTGAAACAATAAGACCAATAGTGGTAGCTTTCATAGTACAGACCTCTGACTGAATTTAACCTTTAAGAGCTGGGATAATCTCAGCCCTCATCAACGCTAAGCATTGTAAGTCGGCAGATAGGATTCAAAAATAGACATTAATGCACTTGAATCATTCAAATATGAAAGTTTGTTTTCACTCATATCCAAGCTATGTGGAATATCGACAGGAATACTGCCTATATAATTTAGGGGCAATCAGCGCCGGAAAAGCATATAAAACGTTTTTGCCCAGATAGTTGGTACTTATCGCGTCATGTTCTCTCAGTCGTGACTTTTCTTGAGGGATAGCTTGTATTCTGTTTGATTAGATTCTGGAATGAATTCAGAATGACTCACTAAACTAATATTAATCAATGCGTTAATCAGGAAGTGCACGTATCACTAACTCTACACCTGCTTCTACTATGCCCGCCTTGATCATTCATGCACCTCAATTACAATAAAACCATATGGATATAACTTGGGCGCATGGACATGGTCACATTAGAACAGCAGCTTTCTCGGCTTGATCTTAACTTGCTCGTCTCACTGAGCGTGCTTATCAAAGAGAAGAACGTTACCCGCGCGGCGCAGACGCTTTATCTGTCTCAGCCAGCGATGAGTCGCACTTTAGGTCGCCTTCGTGACTTGTTTGATGACCCGCTGTTTTATCGTGAATCGAATGGCTTGGTGCCAACTCAAAAGGCGCTGGAGTTGCAGCAACCTCTTGAAGAACTGCTTCGAAGTATGCAGAGCCTGGTGGCAAAATCTGCGTTCTCGCCTGATAAGTGCGACCAAACCTTTGTGCTCTCTGCGCCGCCTTTGATGAGTAGTTTCTTGTGTATCCCATTGGCGACTGAGCTAAACAAGCAAGCGCCTTTCGCTAGCTTGGTTGAGTTCCCGGTGGCGAGAAACCCTGAGCAGCAACTAGCGGCTCGTGATGTGGATTTCTCTATCCATGTTGAAGCACCAGATAATGGCATCGAGTTCCCTTATGAAATAATCGGCTCTTCTTATCCTGTTTTTTATGTTTCACCGAATCACCCGCTTGCTCAGGCTAAGACCGTCACGCTTGAAGACTGCTTCAACTATCGTTTTGTGGATATGAGCCTCGATATTCGCTCGTCGTTTGGCGTGAGTAATCCGGTCGATGCATTGCTGGCAAAAAAGGGGATTGAGCGAGATGTGGTCTTCAAGAGTGGTCAGTTAATGACGCTGGTTGAAGTAATGCAAACAACAGAAACCGTGATGGTCTCTTCTCATTTGGTGGCTAGCTCAAAAGAGATGGAAGGAAAACTGGTGCCTGTTTTTGCGCTGGATAGCGACCCGGAATGTGCGGTGAATATTTACCTGATTGAACACAAGCGAACGGCTAACAGCCCTGCTCATTTGTGGTTTAAGCAACTTCTCATTGATACGGTTCAACGAGAAGTGCTTAGTAGCTTGTAAAGACAAAAAGCTAGCGGGGTCGGAATCGATTTTACCCAATCGAGTCTAACCCCTTCGCACTTAGTTGATGCCTTGTTTGCTTGCCATCGTTTGAGCGTATTGATAGCCAAACCACAAAGTAGGAAGCAATATGAGTGATACTGGCACTGCCGTCACAACAATGAAAGACTGCAATGCGCCAATGCCGCCCTCTCCCATCGAGATCAGGACAATCGCGACTAAACCCATAGTGATGCCCCAAAATGCGCGGATCACGGCATTTGGCTCTTTATCACCGCTGATCACCATACTGATGGTGTAAGTCATCGAGTCACCTGTTGTTACGATGAATGTGGTGGTGAGAAGCAAAAACAATAAAGCGATTGGCGTTGAGAATGGTAGCTGACTGGTAATCGCCAACAACACTGCCGGTAGATTAAAGCCTTCAAACGCGGTTGAGATAACGCCAGGGTTTGCAATCTCGAACGCTAATCCACTGCCACCAATCGCAGTAAACCAAAAGCAAGTCACTAATGGTGCAACGATACTCACCGACATCACGAGCTGGCGGATAGTACGACCGCGAGAGATGCGTGTGATGAAAATGGCCATCATTGGGCCATAGCCGATAAACCACCCCCAGAAGAAGACGGTCCACCAGCTCAACCATTCGGTATCTGCGCGATACAGTGCCATAACAACAAAGTTGTCGACCATACTGCCGACGCCTTGCACATAGCCATCAACGATAAAACTCGTTGGGCCAAACAACAAGATGAACCCTATCAAGAACACAGATAATAAGATGTTGTAGCGGCTGATAATTTGAATTCCTTTGCTCACACCACTCAGCGCTGACACGGTGTACATCGCCATCGCAAACAAAATAACTAGGCTTTGGGTAACAAAGTTATCAGGTAAACCAAACAGCGCATTTAACGCGTAGCTAATCTGTAAACCCAAAAAGCCGATTGGTCCAATGGTTCCCGCAGCCACAGCAATAATACAAGCGGTATCGACTACATTACCCAGTCGACCGGTGATCACTCGCTGACCGAAGATTGGGTATAAGAGTGTGCGAGGTTGTAATGGTAACCCTTTGTCATAATGTAGGTGCATCAGTACGATGGTTGATAGACAACCAAGGATAGCCCACGCCAAGAAGCCCCAATGTAAGAAAGATTGAGACATGGCATTGACTGCGGCATCAGTCGGTAAGGCGTCACCAAACAACGGAGGGGCACTCACGAAGTGAGCGATGGGCTCTGCGGCTGCCCAAAAGACACCGCCACCCGCAAGCAGCGTGCACAGAATGATTGAAATCCATTTAAAGCTGGTGATTTCTGGAGCAGAAATACCACCAAGTCTCACACTGCCAGTACGGCCAAATGCTAGGTAAAGACCGATGACAAAGTTGGCTAGCAGTAACACCTGCCAGAAAGCGCCAAAGAAATGGGTAGCGAATGAAAACCCTTGATTGACCCACTCTGAAAGTAGCGATGGGTTGGTAATCGTCAATAACATAAACCCGACAAAGAAGGTGCTACTCATTTGAAAAGTGGGGTTAGTCAGTTGAAGTTTGTGTAAAAGAGCAGGAGCTGCCTTTTGCGAGGGACTTTGGGCCAAGTCAGAAGCACTGATGGCTTGAGTCGAATTAGGCATGTATTGGTTCACTTATTTTGGCTGAACAAGAACATTCAGCATGTGTTTGCCTCACAGTTTCACAAAAACGTGAGGTGCATCACTGTATGGTACCACAACTGGCTTCAAAAAGGGGATTTGATACAGGAAGTGGCAAAAAGAAGGAGGTTGAATACCCAGCGTTCCGCGAATGGAAAATTTGGTCAAGCGAAAGGAGGCTATTGAAGCGTAGACGTTAAGAAGTAGCCTACGCGATAACCGTTTTGTCATTTTTTAGCTGAGAGACCCCAAGTGCTCTCTAGGGATTTCGGCTCTATTAATTTGCATTCACGAAGCGTTCGGTACTCGCAAATAGCTTTTCGCACTTTTTCTTTTGCTTGGCGTGCTCATCCGTGCCTTCAGTCATCGAATCGAGCAGCTCTTTGGCGCTGTTGTATTCCGCTACCATCACAGAAAGTCGCTCTTCAAAGTGATTTTTGCTCATTTTCTTCGCTGGTTTTCTAACCGGTTTTCTTTTGTTCATCTTATAGCTCCCATAACTTTTTTTGTTCTTGTTCTAATAGAATCTCTTCTATTTTCTTTCTTATTTTGTGAGCGCTTTCTGTGCGTTCATTGTCGGCGTGAACATTCAGTTCATCCACTTTCACTTTCTTTAGTTTTGTTTTTTTCAACACTTAGTCCCCTATACCAGAAGTGAGATAAAATCCACCTAACACCTTACCTTGAGTGTTCTTTATTTCGCCGGAGTTTTGGCGTTCACAGAAAGTAAAAACCAGGTCAAAACTGTTTGATTTAGGTAGGATATGACGTTTTAAAACATCACTGTTAAGCTGGTTTATTGTGGCAGACCAAGCGGTTTGATTGTGGTGAAGGTAATAGTTAATTTCGTACAATTAAGTCTTACTCTTCAGATCTTTGTGATCACGAGAGACAATCTTTTGTTCACGAGAAACATTATTTTGTTCACGTGAAAGATAGTACCAATAGGTCTTTCGATTCGTTAATCTTCTCATTTTTCTCCTAGTTTGTTTAGAAATCGCAAGATCTCGCCCAGTGTCAAGTACCGAGCAAGACCTCGCTAAACTCTTAAAGTACTGTAACGTCAGTAGCTTGAGGGCCTTTTGCGCCTTGCTCTGAGTTAAAAGATACTTTTTGGCCTTCAGCTAGTGTTTTAAAGCCGTCGCTCACGATAGCGCGGAAATGAACGAATAGGTCTGCGCCACCGTTGTCAGGTGAAATAAATCCAAAACCTTTAGTTTCGTTAAACCATTTTACTGTGCCAGTTGCTTTGTTTGACATATTAATATCTCGATATGTTGATTGAATTAATCAGGGAACTACTAAATAAGGAATGAAGAAAAAGGGTTCGCAGGATAGCGATAAGACGAATCAAATCGAAATGTAGCTGGGAAGAACTTAAACTAGATTAGTTATTAATAGCCCACTGTTTGAGCTTGCGGCTACTATACACGTTATTAGCTCAATAGATACACATTTCTTTACCTATTTATTTTGTTATTAAAAATCAGCATCTTGAAACGTCCAATTCTAACAAAAACCAATTCAGACAATGCTCAACTAACTCACTACGGGTAAGATCATTGACAGTGTACGATGGGTAAATCAGCCCACTTTGTCAGGTAGGCAGGGGACAGTCGGTCACGAGTCATCTTTGCCTTCGCCTCAAAACCTTCTGCACCTAAGCGTACGATTCGCTCTCCGGCCAGGCTATTAATACGGTCCATCACCGTCATCAGGCGTGGGTCTTGATGTGGTGCAAACATATCCCCCTGAGTTTGGCGAATATCGCCCAGTTCAAGGCAACGGCAACCTATCTTATAGTAACGCTGCCCCTCTTGAAATAGACCATTATCGAGTGCATTGGTCATGGCCTGAGTTAACGTCCTTGTGTCATCAATGGCGGTGACAAAGCGCACCGTTTCGCTACGGGAGAAATAGGTTTTCGCATGTTGCCCTGACGAAACGTAAAACTGAACGCAACGCGTGCCAAGCCCAGACGTACGCAATTTAGCAGCGGCAACCGCGACCCTAGCGCTAAGAGCTTGGCGTAACTCATCATAGGTTTCAGCTCTTACCGTTAGGCTCAGGCTCGATCCTATCTCTTGCTTGCTCTGAACATCAGGGAAGCTTCGGAAGTTAAACACCTGCTCACCATTGAGTTCACGCACGACACGCTCTAAGTTGACCGACCCCGACTGCCTTGCCAGCTTTAAAGGCATTGCCGCTAACTCAGCCGCATTGTAGATCCCCTTCGTGGCCAGCATCGCTGCTGTGCGACGTCCAACCCCCCATATCTCGCCGACAGGCACACTAGGTAACATTTTGGCTTCATTTTGTGGAGTCAATAATGCGATTCCACGATAGCCTTCAAACGTTTTTCCGATGTGACTGGCTACCTTCGCAAGAGTGAATGTTCGCCCTAGCCCACACCCTATCGGCAACCGAGTATTTGTCCATGCCAGTCGACGCACCTGCCGCGCGGTTGCTACCCACTCTTCATCGGTCTGCGATACATTTTCAACCGCAGCGAAGGCTTCATCGATGCTGTATCGGTGATAATGCGTGAAGATTTGCGATTCTTCTAGAATACTATGAAGCCGATTAGACATGTCGGCGTATAGCTCATAGTTTGAGCTAAAGACTGCAACGCCGTTTGCCTCAAGCTGTTTTTTTTGCTGAAAGTAGGGAGCAAATTTTTTCACACCTGCTGCTTTAGCTCTCTTATTTGCAGCAACAATCATCCCATCCCCGTTGCTCAGCACAACAATAGGTTTGTCACGTAGGTCTGGACGGAACACCGCTTCAACGGAGCAATACATCGCGTGAACATCACACAAAAATATCATGGTCATAATGGACGATGGCACCGAATAGACTGCACGACAACGCCTTCGATTAAAGAGGCTGAGTTTACCTCTACAGGGGGATAATCTTCATTGGCGCTGATTAGACATTTATTATTTAAATCTAGCAACTTCACGACAAACAGCCCATCATGAGTGGCAACAACCACATCGCCGTGGCGCGGAGGACAAGCACGATCGATCACCAGCAGATCGCCATCATAGATCCCGACTCCCGTCATGCTGTCACCTTGGGCACGAACAAAATAGGTAGAGGACTTACGCTCGCCAACAATGAGGTCATCGAGACTCAAAGGCTTTAGCGCTTTGTATTCTGCCGCAGGCGATTCAAATTGACTAATTCCTGCGCTGGCGCTGACAAGTGACATAGGGACACCAATAATACTGTATATATATACATATAATTATCGCCATTTGTCGTCTACTGTCAATACAATCACCTATCACTTTGCCTGAGGCGACGCTTTCTTAACCTAAGTAAAGACAAGCAACAGCCCAATATATTGGATGACATCAAGAATAAAGGTATAGAAGTGTAAAGATCGTTGCCGTTCTTTCATAAATGGTTGATAAAATAATACTAAATGACAAAAAGAAACCTCAAGCTCAAGAGGTTTCACTGGTTAACCATGGATTGGAACCCAAATGAAATTGACTCTAGTTACAGGTTTGCTGATCGCTGGCCTTATTGTACCTCCCATCAGTAAGGTGAATGCGACACAACTTTCTGCATCTGCTCGTGCTCTACCGGTTGAGCTTAGTGAGGTGAAATCGTCACCTTGGGGAGAAAGTTTAGTGGCACTAGGCAATGTCTATGCTCGTCACCAAGTCGCTCTCGTCAGTCAAGTGGAGGGTGTGATTACTGGACTACCAATTCACGATACTCAAACGGTGAACCAAGGTCAGCTGTTAGTGCAGCTTGATGACCGTCAAGCCAAGGCGCTCCTCACCCAAGCAGACGCACAGCTCAATGAAGACAAGCGTTTACTCAAAGAGATGGTGAGACTTCATGAGCGTAATTCCTTACCAGAATCGAGCCTGCTAACTCAGCGAGCCAAAGTTCAAATTAGCCAAGCCCAGCGTGATTCTGCGGCGGTTACGCTTTCTTACTATCAAACAACGGCACCCTTTGATGGCGTCACTGGCTTAAACACGCTCACTGAAGGTCAATATGTGCAACGCGGTGAATCGCTGATCACATTGACAGATGTTGAGAGGCTTTACATTGACTTCAATTTGCCGAGCCACTACCTGTCTCAGCTAAACACCAAGCAAAAGCTTGAATTACGCTTTAATGCGCTTCCTGATATGGTATTTTTTAGTGAGATTAGCAGTATTGACCCACAAATCGATCAGCAAAGCCGCAATCTTAAAGTACGTGCAGAGTTGTTTAACCCTGAAGGGCTACTGCGCCCGGGACTACTCGCCCAAATTAATGTATCGCTTGAACAAGAGATCGCGAACATAGTACCAACCAGTGCTGTCTTCTACCGTGGTGCCAATGCCTATTTGTATGTGGTTGATGAAAATGGGGTTGCCCGTCAGACAGAAGTGACGCTAGGCAATACTGATGGTGCGCTCACCCAGGTGCTTGCTGGCGTGCCGCCTGGTGCTCATGTCGTCAGTGCCGGTGTGGGTAAGATCAGTCATGGTAGCTTAGTCAAAGACGCAAACCGTGTCGCTAAACTCAAGCCAGAAGCTCAAGGAGATGACGATGCTTCTCTCTGATCTTTCGATTAAGCGCCCGGTTGTCGCCTGTGTGATTAACCTTCTTCTCATCGTATTCGGTGTGTTGGCTTTTAATAACATCCCTTTGCGTGAATACCCTGATGTCGCGCCCCCTATCGTCTCAGTGAGAGCCAACTATGCGGGTGCCTCTGCCGATATCATGGAATCGCGGGTGATCAAAGTCATTGAAGACCAACTCTCGGGGATCGATGGGATACGCAGTATTGAAGGAAATGCCTCAGAAGGACGAGCGAATATTAAAGTTGAGTTCGAGGCGAGCCGTGATATTGAAGCCGCCGCGAATGACGTACGTGATTCGGTGGCAAGAGCACAAAGACAGCTTCCTGCGAGCATGGACCCGCCGACCGTGACCAAAAGTGATTCCGATGGTGATGGGGTAATAAGTTTTGCAGTCTCGTCGGATTCTCTATCATCTGTTGAGCTCTCTGACTATATTGAAAGGCAGTTTGTTCAGCCGCTAAGTCTACTTGATGGCGTCAGTTCTATTGAACTGCGTGGTGACCAAACGTACGCCTTGCTGGTTCATCTTGATCCAATTGCCATGGCCAGTCGCAATGTGACTGTCGCAGATATCGAAGCGGCCCTTCGCAGTGAAAACTTGGAAGCGCCCGCTGGTAACTTATATGATCCTGCCCGAAGCTATACCCTACGACTGGAGCGCAGTTACCTTACTGCAGAGGATTATCAAAGGCTCATTATCCGACGCAACCTTGATGGTTCGATCCTTTATCTCTCTGATGTCGCGGATGTCACCACTGGAGCAAAAAATGATCTTCGCACTTTGCGCGTAGATGGACGCTCAATGGTTATGATGGAGTTTCTAAAACAGTCTCAAGCGAATACCTTGGATGTGGTGAATGGCATCAAAGCAGAGATTCAACGTCTAACACCTTTTTTGCCTGAAGGTATGACGATTCAGCCGCTATCCGATAGCTCGGTCTTTATCGATAGCGCAATTAGTGAAGTTTACACAACGCTGGCTGTCACTTCTATTCTGGTTATCTTGGTTATTTATACGTTTCTGGGTAGCGCGAGGGCAACCTTAATCCCTGCCGTTAGCGTTCCTGTCTCATTGATTGCGACTTTTGCGGTGCTTGCTCTGTTTGGTTACTCCATTAACTTAATCACCCTGCTGGCTTTGGTCCTTGCCGTTGGACTTTTGGTGGACGATGCAATTGTCGTACTGGAAAATATCGTACGTCGAGTTGACATGGGCGAGCCTGCGATGCTCGCAGCTTATCGAGGCACTAAAGAAGTGGGGATGGCCGTTATCTCAACCACAGCGGTGTTAGTTGCTGTCTTTGTACCTATCACCTTGCTGACGGGTACGGTTGGTATGCTATTTAAAGAGTATGCGATAACCCTAGCAGGTGCTGTAGTTATCTCTAGTATCGTCGCACTGACGATGGGGCCAGTGCTTGGCAGTCGTTTATTGTCGGTTAATGTGAAACCAGGAAAACTACACGATTTTACCGAGTCTATTTTTAAGCGTTTGGAGCAAAACTATCGTGACTTGATTACCCGCCTACTCAAACACAGCTGGGTGGCTGCGCTATTGGTTGTTGTCAGCATGGGCTTTATTGCACTTGTCTATCACACGCTGCCACAATCTTTTGTCGCTCGTGAAGACAAAGGGCGCCTCATGGTAATGCTCCGTGCAACGGAAGGGACTGGCTTTGACGCCATGCAGCCTTATGTCGGTGAGATTGAAGATAGAATGGCCCTGCTGATGGCGCCAGAAGGCCCTATCGAAACGATGGCGATTCGTGCCCCTGGCCGACGGGGTGAGCACGAAATCATGCTGATCATCGACTTAGTCGATTGGAGCGAGCGTGACCAGAGTGTGTTTGAAGTGGGAAACACGATCCGTCGCCAGTTAACGCCCATGGTCGACCTACGGATCTCTCCGGTTGTCCCCACCAGCTTTGGCAGTCGCGCACGCTCTCCTGTGCAGTTGGTTATCGGTGGTGGTAGCTACGAGCAAGTTAAAGAGTGGACAGATAAAGTCATCAGCATCGCCAGCGAGAACCCTAACTTGCTTGATTTAGATACTGATTATAACGAGACGACCCCTCGGTTACGCACTCAAATCAATCAAGCCTACGCCCATGAGCTGGGCATACCAGTCTCTGAAATAGCCAACACATTAGAGACGGTGTTAGCAGGCAAAAACATCACCACCTATATTGAAAATGGTGAAGAGTATGATGTTCACGTTCGTGCTCCACGTGACGCGTTTAACAGCATTACTGACTTAGCGATGATTCAAGTGCGTTCGCAAAATACGGGCGAGCTTGTGCGTTTAGATAAGCTGGTTAACGTTATCATTGAAGGACAACCAAGCTCTCTAAGACACTACAACCGCCGCAAAGCGATTACTATTTCTGCGGATTTGGCCGATGGTTACTCTTTAAGCCAAGCTCTGAGCTATCTCGAAAATGTGGTACAAGAGCAACTGCCAAGCCAGGTAACGGTGGACTATAAAGGTGAATCCCTCGAGTTTAAGCGTTCAAGTAGCTCAATGGGACTGATTTTTATTCTGGCCCTAATGGTGGTCTATCTCGTGCTTGCCGCTCAATTCGAGAGCTTTATCCATCCGTTCGTGATCATACTAACCGTACCTTTGGCCCTAACCGGGGCGCTCGGCGGCTTAATTGTCTTTGACCTAGTTATTGATGTTTATTCGCAGATCGCCATTATTATGTTGATCGGTTTGGCGAGTAAGAACGGAATTTTGATTGTCGAGTTCATTAACCAGTTGCGTGATAAAGGATCTGATTTCGAGCAAGCGATTGTTGATGGTGCGAGTCAGCGCCTGCGCCCTATCCTAATGACGGCAATTACTACCCTTGCTGGTGCGATACCCCTGATGCTAGCCAGTGGTGCTGGCTGGGAGTCTCGTCATGCGATTGGTGTGGTGATTTTCTCTGGGGTGTTAGTCGCTACCATGATGACACTCGTTGTCATTCCGGGACTTTACCATCTCTTGGCTAAGCACACTGGCTCACCCGCAGAGCAAGCTGAGAAGTTGGCGAAACTTGAGGTGGCTTACCCTGAGGTAAAGTAGTCAGTAGGTCTTATTCGAAGGGTCAGCATCAACAAAACGCACATTGACGCAGACCCTTTTTAACGCTTACGAAGGTTATTGCTGTTGCAAGTCACTAGGTCGCCAAGATTGGTCAAACCAAGTCTCAGTTGGTCCGTAAGCGCGGAAGATAACGTTATAGCCTTTGCCTGGCATGGTCTGAACCCAGTTACCTTCCCAGCCTTTCGGCGCTTTGGGTGCAAAATGGATAGTGACAGAGCCATCATCGTTCTCGCGAACGTTTTCGCTTAGTCCATCAACGCCTGCTGATTTTTGGTCGGTTTCGAGCATAGAGCGAGTTTGGTTGTCGTACACCATGAATGACCAGAAGTTCGCCACAGGTACATCTTTGGGTAGCGTGACGGTGTAGTGCTCTCCACCATCCAGCAACTTGTCAGATGCGTCACGCGTTGCGAGTAGATAAGCGGAGCCTTTACCCACGGTGTTCGTCACCATGTCGGGTGTAATACCCGTAGCCATAAAGTGGAAGGTGGCACGCTCATCCACAGAGATTACGCCGTTTTCATCTATAAACTCATGGCCAGAAATAAGTGGCGTAAACCAATGACGGTCGTCGTATACCTTCATATTCTCTTCCGGATAGAAGTAAGTAGAACGTGTTTCTGCCGTGGCAATTTTTGCCGCTTCAACAAGCACCGCTTTCATACGCTCATCGGGTGCAAACGCTTTGCCTTTTTCGATACCCAAATCTTGTGCCAGGCCAATCCACTCTTGGTCCCAAATCTCGGTCGGTTCATACTGAATCAACGCATTTATCTCATCATAGAACTTCTCATTCATGGCATGAACTGTGTTGTATTGCCTGTCGGTGAGGTTGATAAATTCCGTCTGATCGTTCTCGCCATACGGGTACAACTTCATAGTTTGCTTGAGTTTGGCGATGTTGCTTTCCACTTGTGCTTTTTGACCGACGATGCGCAGCAGCAGCCAGTGTTGATAGCCCTCAGTTTCAATCGAAATGTAGCCCTCTGGCACTTCTCCTTTATATGAGCTGTGGTAGATAAAGTATTTACCGCCTTTGCCTTGATCTAATGGATGTGTAACCCCGACTTTGCCAGCAAACTTAAAGGCAGCATTATCAAGCAGGCCAAGTACCGGTGTGCCCACTTCCAAAACAACCGGGCCATTTTTGACATCGACTTCGCTTGTGACATAAGGTGTTGTGGTGTTCGGCGTCAGCCAGATACTGCGCGCATTGAGCATGCCTTCAGAAATACCAATGGTCTGATTCGGCTTCATACCCACGCTTTCATGTCCCGCGAACAAACCTTGCATTGACGCTACCTGAATGCCCGATAAAAACACTCTGACAGCAGTCGCAGTATCAACAAAGTGGCGCGCTTTAAGGTGAGTATCTTGTGAAGGTGCGCCTGATACATAGTTCATCTCACCCAAATACATGGAATCGACTTTATCTGGGGTGATGATCTCGTCAGGCACATTGGCGCTGTATTGCGGCACGGCCATAGCTGAGATGGAAACGGATGAGATAAGTGCTGCGAGGAGTAATTTAGACATTCTGAACCCTTACTTGTTGACCTTCTGAATCGTGTCTAAACGCGCATCAATGCCCTTTTATCTCATTCCTATTTTGACTTTGAAAGTCGTTTGCGCGTCGAACTGGGTCAACTATAAAGGGTCGAACATATACTATCCAATTATGATATTTGATATCTAATATGTTTCTTGTGCATATTGAGAAACAACAAGGTCAACTCGCTAGATCGGTGACAAATGAATGTGTAGTGATGGGTTGACAGCCTCTTAGTATCCTAAGCAATCAGGGATAATAAGAGGCCAAGTTTCAATCAATGAGGGCAATTACTCATGAAAAGTATGAGTTAAGATCGAGTTAGGAAATGTCTCCACCCTCCCGTCTGAGTGATATCCTCAGCCCCTTCAATCCCTATACCCTCACAAATAAACCCTTTCACCCACTCACCAGAGTCTATTTCGACACTGCCTAATCCCAATGGGTGTGGGATCTGCACAAGCAGAGCACCCAGCTGCTTTTTCGGCACCCGCCAGATTTCAACCTCAATCTTTTCTCCCTTATTTGGGGTGCGAACTAATCCAGGCCTTAGCGGTGGCCCACCAGCTAGGCAATACAGGGAGTAGTTTTCGGATGTGGTGGTTCGCTGTTTAAAGTTCGCCCCTAACTCGATGAGTTGATGATTAAGCGCTAAATCTTTCATGTGAGCCCCACACACTAACAAGTCAACACTCTCGCTACTCTCAAGTTCAACTTGCGTTGCCCCTAGTGGTAGGTTCATTGCCTGTTGCCACTCTTTACCCAACGCTATCAAGGCTTCGTCTTGGAATGCTTGGGCAAACAAAGTCACACCAAACGGCAATCCAGCGTCAGTGAAACCTGCGGGCATGGCTATCGCACTGTAGTCGAGTAGGTTCATGAAATTGGTGTAGTAACCAAGGTTGCTGTTGAGGGCAATTGGGTCGTTGTTCACTTCATCAATCGTGTAGATGGTGCCAGCGGTTGGCGTCAGCACTGCATCAACATCGTCCATTAACTGATCACACTTAACTTTAAATGCTTGCAGTTGATACATGGCTTTGAATGTATCGGCAGCAGAAAGATTTCTGGCTCCACCGACAATGGTTTGAATCACGTCCAAGCATTGCTCTTGATTACTATTGAAGAAGGATTCAATCGCAGCGTATCTTTCAGCAACCCAAGGGCCTTGATAAAGCAGATTCGCCGCCTCTATGAATGGTGATAAATCAAAAGGAATGACTTCTGCACCTAGAGATTCTAGACGCGCGACTGACTGAGCATAGAGCTTGCGGTACTCTTCGTTACCAAAGAATTTAAGCTGCTCGTCAGATGGCACGCCGACTCTTAATCCAGAGAACTGAGTGGTGGCTTCAAGCCCTTGCTCAATGGCGTAGCGAGCGTAGCAGTCACTCTCATCGTAGCTTGCTCCTACTTGATAGAGTGTGCTCAGGTCTTCAGCGCTTTTAGTAAAGAATGTCACGCAATCTAATGTTCGGCACGCAGGAACGACACCGCTGCAGCTTAACAGCCCCTTACTTGGCTTGAGGCCATATAAATTGTTAAACGCTGCGGGGACACGACCAGAGCCTGCGGTATCAGTTCCCAGTGCAAAACAGACTTGATTGGTCGCAACGGCAACGGCACTACCAGAGCTTGAGCCACCTGAAATATACTGCGGATCAAAACTGTTGTTCACCGCCCCCCAAGGGCTGCGGGTGCCTACTAATCCGGTGGCAAACTGATCAAGGCTCGTTTTACCCAAAGGCACTGCGCCCGCTTTGATCAACTGCTTAACCACATAGGCAGATTCAGTGGGTTGATAACGGTAGGCTTCGCAACCAGCCGTTGTATCCAGCCCTTGCAGATCAATATTATCTTTGATGGCAAATGGCACGCCAAACAGGGGGAGTTGTTCAATGTCCTGCTTTGCAAGGTCAGCCAGATACGCATCAAGTTGTTGGTCAGAAATGACCGATAGCCAAGCATTGGAGCTGTCGGCTCTGACTTGCTCAAGCTTGCCACGCAGAAACTGCTCTGCGTTAAGCTCGCCATTGAGGTAGGCCTCACGCAGACCGCTGATAGTCATTGGTTCTGCTACTGTTTGAAGTATTATTTTCGTCTTTGTCATTTGTCTATCCTCAAACGGCTACGCTGAACACGTGTTAACAACCAGTAACGGCTCGCCAGCGTGCACCTGAGCACCGGCCTCATGGCATATAGAGTCAATGACGCCAGAGACACTTGCCGTCACTTCAAGCTCCATTTTCATTGCCTCAAGAATCATCACTACGTCATTCTCTTTCACAATTTGGCCCGGCTCCACCAGCACTTGCCAAATATTGCCTGCCACATGGCTTTCAATCGCTTCCTGACCTTCTTCTAGCTCAGTTTGTACACTCGATTGCTCTATTTCAGTGGCAACAAAATTCGCTTGTCCTGACTCCTCCCAACGTTGACGCTCCTCTTCGAATGCCTTTTGCTGGCGAGCTTTCGCCTGCTTAATCTCATCGGCATTTTCGTCCAGAAGTGATTGATAATCCGCTAGTGAAAATTCGGTTTCCTCAATCTTGACTGGATAATGGCCTTGAGGGTGTTTCTCTCGAATATCGAGTAGCTCTTCGGCGCTGACTTCATAGAACTTAATCTGGTCAAAGAAGCGTAACAACCAAGGCTTGCTGAAGGCTTCGGTTTGACGGTAGCGATTCCACATCTGCAGCGTTCGGCCGACAAACTGATACCCACCAGGGCCTTCCATACCGTAGACACACATGTACGCGCCACCAATACCAACCGCATTTTCTGGCGTCCAAGTTCGTGCTGGGTTGTATTTGGTGGTCACCAAGCGATGGCGAGGGTCCATAGGTGTGGCCACTGGCGCGCCAAGATACACATCCCCTAGTCCCATCACTAGGTAACTTGCATCGAACACGATGCGCTTAACGTCTTCCACGGAATCGAGACCATTGATGCGACGGATGAACTCAATGTTATCTGGGCACCACGGCGCGTCTTTTCGCACAACTTCATCGTATTTACGGATCGCGAGTCGAGTCGCTTCGTCATCCCAAGACAGCGGCAGGTGTACTACGCGTGCTGGAACTGTCAGATCATCAATGTTATCGAGTGTTGCTTCAATCGATTCTAGCTCTTCAAGCAACTGTTCTCTTGGCAATACCAGGTTGTCGTAATGAATTTGTAGCGAACGAATACCCGGTGTCAACTCTTGTACACCGATCAGATTACGTTCTTGAAGTTTAAGCATCAGAGCATGAACACGGAAGCGAAGGCGAATATCAAGTACCTGAGGGCCATACTCCACCAGCAGGTAATCTTCACCACTTGGTCGATAAACCACTTGTTCACCATACTCACTGGCTGGAATAGTCTTGATGATGGGTGAATCGAGATCTGCACTCGGTAGTGCCATTTCATGGATTGCACCCTTCTCAAGTTGAGCAAGCTGCGCTCGTTCGGCAAGCTCGGCATCTTCTACGGAGACTGGCGTAAATCGAATTTTGTCGCCGGCTTTGAGCTGTCCCATCTTCCAAAGATCGGCTTTGATGATGGTCGCCGGGCAAACGAAACCGCCCAAGCTAGGGCCGTCTGGGCCCAAGATAACGGGCATGTCACCTGTGAAGTCGATAGTACCTACTGCATACGCGTTATCGTGAATATTGGATGGATGCAGCCCTGCTTCACCACCATCGGAGCGTGCCCAATTAGGTTTTGGGCCGATTAATCGAACGCCAGTACGGCTTGAGTTAAAGTGCACCTTCCACTCGGCATCAAAGAAGGCATCAATGTCCTCTTGAGTGAAGAAATCTGGTGCGCCATGCGGGCCATAAATCACTCGGATCTGCCATTCGCCATTAAACTCTGGCTGATTAATCGTGTGGATTTCAGAAGCAATATTTGGTTTTACTTGGTTGATATGAAGCACATCACCCGCTAGCAATGCACGGCCAGCGTGGCCACCGAATTGACCTAGCGTGAACGTTGAGCGACTACCCAAATACTCAGGGCAATCAATGCCCCCCTGAATGGCTAAGTAGGTTCGAGCACCATCGAGCACTTTGCCCAGCTTGAGGGTTTGTCCTGCTTGGATGGCTATCGCAGTACTCATCGCAACGGGTTCCCCATCCAGTGTGGCTTGTATGCTCGCCCCAGTCAGCGCAATAAGAGTGTCTTGATTGAACTTAAGCGTTGGGCCTGAAACAATGATTTCTAATCCCGCACTGGTTTCATCATTCGCAAGCAGTGTATTAGCTAAACGAAAACTCAAAGCATCCATAGGGCCAGAAGGTGGAACACCAATGTCCCAATAGCCCGTTCGTGCTGGGTAGTCTTGTATGGTGGTTTGTGTGCCGCCACTGATCACGTCAAAGGTATTCGGTTTGAACTCGAAACTATTGAGAGATTGCGTTAGCACCTCGCCTTTCTTCACCAATTCGCTGGCTAATAGCTGGCTCAAATACGCCTTATTATGCTCTATACCGTAGATCGTGCTGTTATCAAGGCTCTGTTTAAGTTCTGCCAATGCTGTGTCTCTATCATCCGCATGCACGATCACTTTGGCTAACATCGGGTCAAAGAACGGTGATACTTCCACACCCGCTTCGATCCAGTGTTCAATGCGTAAGTTCTCTTGTTCTGCCCACTCAACATGGCTTAATAGGCCAGCACACGGCTGGAAATTCTTATTGGCATCTTCGGCATATAGGCGAACCTGAATCGCATGACCTTGTGATGTGAGACTGGCACCCAGTGCCTTCAACTCTAGCTGCTCTGCCCCTTGGCGAACCATCCACTCGACAAGATCCACACCAAACACTTCCTCCGTTACACCATGCTCTACCTGCAAGCGGGTATTCACTTCTAGGAAATAGAACGCTTGTGTTTGCTGATCTAATACAAACTCAACGGTACCGGCATTGCGGTAATTGACCTCACTTGCCAACCTCACTGCGGTATCTTGCAGCTTGGTTCGGGTTTCATCACTGAGGTTCGGCGCAGGAGTCTCTTCGATTACTTTCTGGTTACGACGCTGCGCAGAACAATCACGTTCACCCAATGCCACCACATGACCTTGTCCATCCCCGAAGATCTGCACTTCGATATGACGCGCTTGTTGAATAAACTTCTCGATGAACACACCGCTGTTACTGAAGTTGTTCTCACTTAGTCGCTTAACGCTGCCATAAGCCTCATCAAGTTCTTGGCTGGTAAAGCAGCACTGCATACCGATGCCACCGCCACCAGCGGTACTTTTCAGCATCACTGGGTAGCCAATTTTCTCTGCTTCTTGCAGTGCTTGCTGTTTGTCATTAAGTAGGTCTGTGCCAGGAAGAAGCGGCACATTTGCTTGAATCGCTATGTTACGCGCAGAGTGTTTTAGGCCAAACGAACGCATTTGTTCTGCTGTTGGCCCTAAAAAGACCAATCCTTCTTGTTCGCATCGTTCAACAAACTCTGGGTTTTCACTCAAGAAGCCGTAGCCCGGATGAATCGCTTGTGCGCCCGACTGTTTGGCAATGGCGATAATTTTGTCTTGGTCAAGATAAGTCTCGGTTGCCCCACCTTGGCCTAGAGAGTACGCCTCATCAGCGCCGACAACGTGTAGGCTTTGAGAGTCAGCTTCACTGTAGATGGCAACGCTGCCAATATTCAGTTGTTTTAGTGTGCGGATAACACGGCAGGCAATGGCTCCACGGTTAGCAATTAATACCTTACTAAACATATTTTCGTCCCTAAAGTCCGGGTCGTCCCGGCAAAAATAAGAGCATTCACTAGGGTCGTCCCTTGCTCATTTTCTCAGCTATTGTGCTGATGTTATTGCTTAAATATTATTCCCAGACAATCACTTCAACCGGGGTTGGGTTGTAGGCATTACATGGGTTATTTAGTTGTGGGCAGTTCGACATAAGAACGATGGTGTCCATATGCGCTTTTAGCTCTACGTATTTGCCTGCACCACTGATGCCATCGGCAAAAGTTAAACCACCTTCTTGCGTAATGGGCACATTCATAAAGAAGTTGATGTTGTGGGTAATATCGCGCTTCGACATACCAAACTCTTCATTCTCTGCAACGGCCAACAACCAGCTATCGCGACAGGCGTGCATACATTTTTTATCGAGTGAATAACGAACCGTATTACTTTCCGTTGCACATGCACCGCCTAATGTGTCGTGCCTACCACAGGTATCGGCAACGATTTCGAGCATCACATTGCCTTGGACAGATAAGATCTTGGTGCCTGCGGTTAGGTAGACGTTACCCTGCTCGCGAATGGTATCGATGGCGCTGTAGCGCTCTGATGGATCGTCAGCGTTGTAAAATAGGGTATCTGCCGCTTGGTTTCCCTCAATATCAAGAATACGAAAGGTCTGCCCTTTCTTGACCACCTTCATGTAGTAATCACCGGCAGGAACAACATCTCGATACAGTGCTTCACTTGGCTGTAATTGGCTTTCTACGATCATGCTTTACTCCTTTAGCAATGATGATGGTGGTGAGAGGATGTATCGAAACCTTGCTGGGTCGACGTTGTATAACGGCGGTTGTTCTCAAAACCTCGTGCGTTCTCGTCACGGTGATTCAGACAGGTGTCGTTCTCAAGCATTGGCTCTGATTCAAACACCGTGACCTCAACAGGTTGGTATGGGTAAGCTTCGGCAGGATTAAGTGGGTGCGGGCAAGTCGTCATCACAACCAACGTATCCATTTCAAAGCGCAGCTCAATGCAGTCATCGGCTTTGCTATGCTGTGGGTCGTAATTCAAGTTGCCCGCTTCATCGGTAGAGACTTTGCTAAATAGATTTAAGTTCGCCGCCAAATCACGCTTACCTAAACCATACTTCGCCACCTCAACCAGCAGTGCATCATAGCCGTTCTGCTTCCATTGGTTACGCTCGGTTTGGTAGTCACGCTCGCCCCACTTGTCTGAGACCTTTTTCTTGTTGGCTACACCACATACGGTATCAATCCAGCCGGTATCATCGCGGACAATAGAGCAGAAGATACGTCCCATATCTGAATATAAGCAGTTACCCTCAGTCAGCTTAAACGTGTGCTGGCATTTGAGTGTGTCTGGTGCGTTGTAACGCTCTAATGGGTTCGCTGGGTTGTAAAACAGCACACTTAGGTTTGCGCCGCCTTCTAGGTCTTTGAACCGAACGGTTCGACCTTTAGGCACCACCATAGACCAGTGCGCGGCCCCAGGTAGAGTGTCTGAAAAAATCACTTCCTGTTTTGCTGACATGTTTCATTCCTTATGCAATTTTTTGGAGAAGTTGTTCTGGTTGGGTGTGTTCCAATTGTTCAGTTGGAATATCAAACGTCACCTGCGCACCAAAACGCTCTGGCGCTTGCTCATCGTGGCGAGTGTGGTCAAACACCCATAATCGGTTCCCGAGATGGAAGCCTTCGCTGAGATCATGCGTGATCATGAATACCGTTAGGTTTTGCTCTTTCCAAAGCGACTTCACTAACACGTGCATATCTTTGCGAATGCCCGGATCAAGTGCGCCAAACGGCTCGTCGAGTAGCAAAATTCTTGGCTTTTTAATTAACGCCTGTGCAATTGAGAGGCGCTGTCTCATGCCACCCGATAACTCATGTGGATATTTGTCTTGAGCAGCCAGCAAGCCGACCTGCTCTAGCATCTTAAGTGCCTGCTCTTTAGCTTGTTGCTTCTTGGCACCAAACAGTCGACCCAACAAAGTGCTAGAAATGCTTCTTTCCTCAAACTCATAACCAAGCATCACGTTCTCAAGCGCGGTCAAATGTGGAAAGACGGAGTATTTCTGGAACACAATGCCTCGCTCGACGCCCGGCTCTTGAGTCAGAGGCTCTCCATCCAATAACAATTCACCTCTGGATGGTGTTTCCGTCCCTAACAGCATGTTAAGAAAGGTGGTTTTACCGCAGCCCGACGCACCTACGATGCTGACGAAATCACCCTCATTGACGGTCAGGTTCAAACGCTCAAGTACGATGTTGTCGCCGTACTCTTTCCAAACTTGTTTCACTTGGATGATTGGCTGCTTGGTTTCATTGGTGGCATGCAAGTTAACCATTATTCTCTCCCTGAGACTGGTGATACCAAGGGCTTAGTTTCTTTGAGGCTAACCGCAGTAGCCAATCCATGCTGTATGCCAAAATAGTGATCCACAATACGTAAGGCAGAATCACATCCATCGACAGGTAACGGCGTACCAAGAAGATGCGGTAGCCCAACCCTTCGGTCGCTACAATCGCTTCAGCGGCAATCAGGAACAACCATGCGCTACCCAATGTAAGACGAACCGCTTCAATGAGTTTTGGCATTATTTGAGGAAGAATAACGCGAACAATAATTTGCCAGCTGTTTGCTCCAAGTGTTTGAGCCTTGATTAGCTGCTCATCCGGTAAGCTCTGTACTCTAAGTTGAATATCACGAATAATGATTGGACACACACCAATGACAATCAGCACCACCTTCGATAACTCGCCAACGCCAAATGAGATGAACAAAATCGGCAAGATAGCCATTGGTGGAATCAAAGAAACAGCGGTGATCACAGGTGACAGTGAAGAGCGCACTAATGGAATGATCCCAGTGGCAATACCCAGTGATAAGCCAATCAAGGCACTGATACCAATCCCCCATCCCAGCCTTGCTAGGCTAGCGAAGGTATCTGTCCACATCAGATATTCACCGGTTCTTCGACTTGGGGTAAAAGCCATTCTGTCGATAGCGTCTGCAAAACTGCTGAAAGCCGGGAGCAGCTTATCAGCAGAGTTAGCCGCCAGTCTGGCATCTGATGCCGTCACGTAGACGGCAAGCAGGATCAGAAATGGCATGACACCGAGCATAACGCGTCCAAGTTTAGACGGATGGCGGTTAATTACTTTGGTCATAACGACTCCATTTACAACGACTGAAGAGGGAGATTACAGCTTGTTATCCGCTGCCATCTGCATGTATTCAGAAGTAAATCGGAGCTTGACGTTGCTTGGGTCACCGTAAACGCCTGTCGGTGTCTCTACGCCAATGAAGCCCGCATCAGGTGCACCTTCACCCAGCAAACCGTGCTCAAACGAGAACTCACTGACTTTCTGCATCGTTGCCGCCAATTTAGGGCTCTGCGTGAAGCTCACTGCCTCATCCGCTGAGTAGAACATGTTGGTGGCTTTTAACTGAGACTTGTAGCCATCGAGATCAGTACCTGATGCTTGCGCCATGTAGGATTTGGCTTCATCTCCCTGCTCTGATGATTGCATGATCGACATGATCTCATACCAAGCCCCCGTTAGCGCCTTACCTAGAGCAGGATTACTTTCTAACGTCTCGGTATTTACCACCAGTAGGTCGATGATTTCGCCAGGGATATCAGAAGAGTTGAAAACAAAAGAGGTATCTGGCTGAGAAGTGATTTCGCTAAGAAGCGGATTCCAAGTCACAACCGAAGTGACTTGACTCGTGCTAAACGCAGCAACAAGGTCAGCGTCCGACGTGTTCACCACTCTCACGTCACGCTCGCTCATGCCCACGCTTTCGAGTGCGCGCGCCATCAGGTAGTGAGACACACTTAACTCAACAAGGTTAATCGACTGGCCTTTCAGGTCTTCTAGCTTCTTGTCCCCCTTAAGGACAATACCGTCGTTACCATTTGAGAAATCACCGACGACAAGAGCCGTAGAGTCAACGCCACTAGCGGCAGGAATCGTCAATGCATCCATATTGGTCATCACAGTGGCGTCGAATTGACCTGTCGTGAACTGGTTGATGGACTCAATGTAGTCATTCACCTGCACCACATCAATCTCAATGCCGTACTTGTCTGCCCATTTATCTAAGATTCCAGAATGATCTGCATAGTCCCATGGCATCCATCCGACATAGATAGACCAAGCGAGAGTGAACTTCTCTTTCTCTTGAGCGAGTGCGATTGGGGAAAAAGCGGATGCAAGTAACGTAGTACCAACAACAGATGCGAGTAGGCTTTTTTTGATTTGAGCTTTCATTGGAATCTCCTCCATGAGGTCACTAAATATCAACACAAGAGACACAACCAATTGGTTTGGTTTAATCTCCCGGGCTTCTATCCCTCCGTGTGACCTCTCGCGAGGTTGACAACTCTCGACCCAGACACTGCAGACACAGCCGGAACCCTAGATGTCTATTTTCCAAATTGTGAGTTAGGTGGACAGCGATACCAACTAACGATGCGCTCTTGTGAACTTGATTGGAGTAATCCAATTTGCGTGCCAAAATTTATATTAAATTAAATCAACAGGTTAAACATAAACACAAGGACCTACTCTATTGGGTAATGACCATTTTAGTGCAAAAGTCCAAGATTAGTGCAGCCTGATACGATTCAATCCGTTACTTCATTTTCATATCTGAATTTAATCTGAGTTAACGTATCCATCGCTTAGTCAACATCTATTATCAAATTTAATTTGAGAATAATTCAAAAATTAGGCTATTTATTGATGCGTAATGGTTATCTAGTCTTACATCCATAGCGAGACAGGAGAGAGAAAATCATGAGTATCAAAATCACTATTGGCGTAACAGACCTATCGTTCCATCGTACAACGGCTTCGTTAGTTGCCAATGTTTTGCAATCCATGGGTTTTGAAGTAGAACGCATTTTCTCACCGCATCAAGATAATTTTGCAAAGCTAAAAACGGGGGAAGTGGATATGCTCTCGTCAGCTTGGTTACCCTCGAGTCATGGCATCTATAAGTCCGATGTTGAAGAGGTGGAGCCATTAATTGAGCTTGGACTTCACTATGAACCGTATGCACTGTGGGGCGTTCCAGATTATGTCCCGAAAGACGTGGTTTCCGAGGTTGCTGATTTAGTAAAGCCTGAGGTCATCGAAAAAATGTCACCTAAAATCCAGGGGATCAATCCAGGTGCAGGTATCACCCGATTCTCTATTAAGATGATGAAAGAGTATGGCTTGAGTGATGCAGGATATCAGTTTTTCACAGGTACCGAAGAGGATTGCTTTAGCGCCTTTGAAAATGCGGTAGCGAACAAGGAATGGGTGGTTGTACCCCTGTGGAAACCTCAATTTCTCCATTATCGTTATGACATCCGTGAGATTAAAGATCCCAAGGGGCTTCTAGGTATTGTGGATAGAGCGGTACTTCTTTTAAGAGAAGATAAGAAATCACTGTTCACATCAGAGCAGCTGCAAAAGCTAGATTCACTGAAATTCTCAAACGATATTATCGCTGAACTTGATTACAAAGTTTGCCGCGAAGGTAAGCCACAAGATGAAGTCACGCATGATTGGTTAGTTGAGCAAGGCATCATCTAAGCGGTTTACAACCAAGATCTGAACAACGGAGAAAGTACTATGTCATTACCATCAAAAATGAAAGCTATTGGTTTTACCCGCTCACTTTCAATTGATGAGCAGGAGAGTTTATTTGAATTTGAAACGAGTTTGCCGGAATTGCGAGAAAATGATTTACTTGTGAAGGTAAGTGCAACCTCAATTAACCCTGCAGATGCAAAAATCCGTGCCAGCAGTGCAAAAGATAAAACACTAGATCACCCTCGCGTGTTGGGTTACGACGCGGTCGGTGAAGTGGCTGCTATAGGTGCCAATGTCGAGGGTTTCGAAGTCGGTGATCGGGTGTTTTATGCCGGCGATGTTACGCGTATGGGCGCCAATGCAGAATACCAAGCGGTGGATTTTCGAATCACCTCGCATGCACCAAAGAGTCTTTCTGACGAGTCGGCTGCGGTGATGCCACTGGCTACACTGACGGCTTGGGAGGCGCTATTTGATCGCCTCCGTGTTCGTCCCGAAGAGAGAAAGTCCATACTCATTATTGGTGGCGCTGGCGGTGTTGGCTCTATCGCAACTCAGTTAGCAAAACAGCTAACCAACCTTACTGTGATTGCAACGGCGTCAAGACCCGAAACTGAGCAGTGGGTCAGAGATATGGGTGCAGACCTTGTCGTGAATCACCGTAACCTGGTTGAATCTGTGCGTGAGCAAGGTATTCAATATGTCGACTATATCTTTAATGTTGCAGATACCAAAGGCCATTGGGATTCAATGGTCGAGCTCATTGCCCCACAGGGTATGATCAGCTCAATTGTTGAATTTGAAGGCGGTGTAGATTTATCGGCACTGCAAGGAAAAGCTGCTGGCTTTGTCTGGGAATTGATGTTTACACGTTCGCTATTCGACACAGACGACATCCAGAGACAACAAGACATCTTGTTCCAAGCGGCTAATTTGATTGATTCAGGGCGGATTAAATCAACGTTGACGACGACTCTAAATGGTTTTAATGTCAATACTTTGAAAGAGGCACACCAACGTATTGAGAGTAGCGCGTCGATTGGTAAAACGGCTGTTAAGTACTAGCTCAAAAGATACCATAAAGAGTAAATTGCGAGCCATCACTGAGGCAATAGCAGTCCCTTGTGTCTCAATGTAATATCACTTGTTTTGACAGTGATGGCTCAGTAACCCCCTGAGCTATTTCGGGAACCCAACAACAAGTTACTGTCTCTATTTGGCATCCCTAACTAAACGAACCCAGTTATCAATAGAGATATAGTCAGACGCCATTTCAGAGGCTAATTCATAGTCAGAAGGCGAGCCGCTTTTGGGGTCACTTCTTTGGGCTCCAGCACCGTGCCAATCGAAGTATTCTGTCGCATCGGAGTTTTTCTTACTCCATGCCTGCGCAAAGGTAACGTACACAGCAGTGTGCTTAAAATCACCTTGAGTGCTACTCGTCCAGAAATAATAGGAGTCTTGCTGGGACTCAAATTGGGATGGCGTCACTTCAAAGAAGTTGGTGTTGATGGCTGGAAAATCGACCTTCTCATAATCGACTAATGATTGTAACTCTTTTGCATTTGGCAGGCGCCAATCACTGTGTCCTGCAAGCGTGGCATTATCCGCATACTCTAGCGCTTCAACCCAATTCATTCGTTTACCACTATCACTCTTGGACCACATCAAGCCGGTAGATTGATCGGTCACTGTTCCGTCTTGGTTATCGACATAGTCCATATCATAGAGTGTGGTTGTATTGCGAACGGCACGCACATAATTTCCTGGAACGAACATGTTGTCTTATTTCTGTATGGTGGTGCCATCAAAGAACTTGCCAGTCTCATAGGATTTTATATGGCCGTCAGCAAAGTCAAATCCGAAGCCTCCTTGCAAACCTCCATGCTGAGTGAAGTTTTGCACATCACCTTTGATGTAAACCGTGCTGGACCAAAAAGCGCCAGCAAACGGCCTTCTTCTGTCGTACTCGAAGTCAAAGTAATCGGTATCAATATAGGGTTTACTCTCTTTACCACTTCCAGGCTTCATAAGCTCACCATCGAAATCCGCTAAGGAGTACAACTCTTTGATCGTTGGTAAACGCCAATCCTCATGACCACCGAGTGTCATCGCCTCAACCACTGCCACTGAATCAGCCAAATTTCTTTTGGTTGTGTCATGACTTTTTTGCCACATCAAACCGGTGTTTAGATCGGTGATGGTGCCATCACCATTGTCTTGATATCGTAACGGTGTCGCTTCAATAGACGCATCTTGGCCCGTATACAGGCTGCTTTCGGAAGCGGCTAATGGCTCCCCTTCTGTATCATATTGAACACTTTGCCCAGTACCAGGTAAGATTGGTACTTCTACTTGGGCATGAGCCGAAAATATATGACAGGACAATATCCCTATCATTAAGGTTTCTACCGCTTTTGACATGTGACCACCTATCAGTTTTTGCAGTACTAAGCCGTTCAAGCTATCTCTGTTACAGAGAAGAGATCGACTTAACCTAGACACTCTCAGTTTAGATGAAGGATGGTTGATGCCCGGTAAATATAAGCTACGTCCCCATAATTGTAGTTACTTTCCTTGTTGCAAAAGGCATTGCACGACATTAGTCTATCGAGCAATTTAAAAGCGATACTTTAGTGCAACCTGCACTCCTGCTTCCTCATCTTCTTCCATATCTAAAAGATTTCAAAAAGCTAAGTCGGCCTTTGATAGTCAGTAAAGTTCGAATGAAACCTCTACACCCCATATAACAAATTGTTTTAATTGGTAAAAATATCATGCTAAGGTTTTCATTTAGTTTTTCTAATCAACCATGAGCTAGATGCCAAACGAGTAGCAAGTTTGATATCCTACGAAATCCAGTACTCATCTGCAGTGATACCAGAAAATGAACATTAGCCAACTCGATACCCCTGCCCTAATCGTCGACCTTGAAAAGCTTGAACGTAACCTAGCAGAGATGCAAAAGCGGGTTGAGTCGCAAGGAATGACTCTAAGACCTCATACTAAAGCCCACAAAATCCCAGCCATCGCTCAAATGCAGCTAGACGCTGGTGCGGTGGGTATTTGCACCTCGAAACTGGGTGAGGCAGAGGTAATGGTTTTAGGTGGCATCAAAGATGTCTTAATTACCACGCCAATCGCAGGCGAGATTAAAATTGAAAGACTTGTACGCTTGTGTAGTGAAAACCCTGAATCTACGGTGCGTCAGGTGATTGACCATCCTAGCCATGTTACCGAGATTGGCCGTCAAGCGGCTTCTAATGGGGTAGAAATTGGTCTTCTTGTTGAAGTCGAAAGTGGCCAACAGCGATGTGGCGTTGAGCCGGATGCTGCGCTACTTGATTTGATCGAACTCATCAAGGTGACAGAAGGCGTCAGATACGATGGTATCCAAGCTTATAGTGGTCACCTGCAATTAGTTAAAGGTTTTGAACCGCGACAAGCTGCTGCTCGTGATGCAGTCGCTAAAGTATTTGACTACATCAAGATGGAATTAGCACCTCGCGGACTCGAACCGACAATCATTTCCGGCGGTGGTACGGGCACTTACCAAGCTCATATCGACCAACCTTTTACCGAAATTCAAGCAGGCTCTTACCTGTTTATGGATGCAACTTACTCTGCTATCGGTGATGAGAGTAGCGATGAGGTCAATGGCCAATTTGAGACTGCATTATCTGTATTAAGTACCGTCATCAGCCACCCTGCCGCCGATCGAGCTGTCATTGATGCGGGTATGAAATCACTCTCCATAGACTTAGGTATGCCAAGGGTAAAATATCAAGACAAAGTCACCTACAAAACTGGCGGAGACGAGCACGGTATCCTCTTAATGGAACTGAATGAATCTCCGTACAAAATAGGCGATCGAGTGATGTTGTTACCAAGCCATTGTGATACCACTCTACACAATTTTGATGTGCTGCATGCGGTTCGTAAAGATAAGGTAGTTGGACAATGGCGCATTGAGGGTCGAGGTCGCTCGGACTAAAGATTGAATTAAAGCCTTTGGGGTCAGAATCAGCCTAAATCGACTCTGACCCAATGTCATTTTATTGATATTGGATTGATTCAACCGCTAGAAATAACCGTCCATTTTTATTGACCTCACAAAATTACGAACAAACCCAGACACATTGTGTTTTTCGACTCGATTACTGAACCACACTGCAACCACATCTTTATCTGGTGAGATATAGATTCCCTGCCCACGCATGCCGCCCTTGAACATATCACCGTCTTCCCAAATCGCATCGAACTGATAGCTGCCACCGAGAGGGAGGTCATCCGCAAACGCTTCAAAAGGGCCCGATGCTTCACTAACCGTGTAGACATCAGGCGTCACCGATGTACGAATGGTATTGACGATATCTTTAGAGATCACTCGCTCGTTAGCAATGGTGTTACCACTGTCGGTGTATAGCATAGCGTAGCGAGCCATGTCTTCGGTATTGGTTGTCACTAGGCCATGCACCACTTCATGGCCATCAGGGGTCAGTGTCATCGCCATATCTGATGTCATTTGTGCCTTTGACCAAACGCGCTCTTCAAATACCTGTGAAAGAGGCTTTCCTTCCACTCTTGCAATCAGCAACCCAAGCATTTGCGTGTTAGCGGAGCTGTATTCAAATGCTTTGCCCGCTTCACCCTTGGTTGGGATGTTGATGAGTGTGTCGTAGTAATCAGTCGCTTCAGCAAATTCAGTGAGAAACAGCTGGGTAATATGAGAGTTCACATCGGCGCGGGCTGCATCATTCTCTTCTGCATCCATACCCGATTGCATGTTGAGCACATCAAGTATGCGCACCTGCCCCCAACCTTTATCGTTTAGCTCAGGTAAGTAATGTTTAAGCGGCTGCATGACGTCAATTTTCCCTTCCGCCTCAAGCATTGCGACTAACGTTCCCACGATGGTTTTGGCGTTGCTCATCCAAACATGGCGGGTGTTGTATGGCATGTTGAAATGCTCAAAGATCACCTTGCCGTTTTTGATGATCATCATCGAGTTCACTGAAGGGTTATCACCCTGCATCAAGCTCCCTAACTTTTCATCTTTATACAGAGTACCGTAAACTTGATTTACATCGACGAGATCACGAGGGAGAGGCTTCACTTGTTGAACAGTGCGCTTGACAGTCGCCTGAGGCAACACCTGATCGAGGTTCTGCCAATACCAAGAAGCTTGCTCGCTCGGATACATGAACTTAATCATCGAAAACTCGGCAATGTATTGCTGGCGAGTTTCAGGGCTGATGGCTAATGCGTTTGCGCTCATGGCTATTGATATCGCTAGGGCTGTCTTTTTTAGCATGGTGTGTTCTTCAAATTAATGAGGTTATGAAAAACTACACCCTGAACGAAATCTGGAATAGGTCAGTTAACGACATGCAGATTAACCATACTTGGAAACTAATTGTGAGGGATTAGGATGGAACTAACTAATATCATCGAGATTAACTCAATTGGCCAAACCTCAATCAGACAGCAAACACCGGAGATATCCCAGAAGCATTACCACCCAACAGCAGTATCCCAATCAACATCAGCAATACACCTCCCACCAGCTGTGCATAGTACCCCGCCAGTTTCACTGATTGACCACTCCTATTACTGCCTGCGGTCAGATAGCGATTAACGATCTTCTTACCCGTTAAAGTCATGATAGCGATGATTGATGTGGTGAGCGCAGTACCGCCCGCCATAGCTAGCGCGGAGATAACCCCCATCCAATACATACCGACAATGTTAGCGAACAGCAAGACCATGATCGCACCAGTACACGGTCTGATACCGATGGTGATGATGATTCCAATGTACTCGCGAAGGGTTGAAGCTTGGTTGATGGCTTGTGGGTCTGCGACGTGTTGGTGTCCACAGCCACAATCGGCGCTGTGGGTATGGTTATGTTGCTGCTGAAGCATTAGTGATGGAGAGGCTGGGTTGAGCTTAGTTGCTCCGTCGACCGCTACCGCTGACAATGCCTTAATTTTCAGTTTTGGCTTACGCAGCGTTTGAACGATCTGCTTTAGCGCTTTGCCACACAGCATAACGCCCATGACCACCACCAGCATGAAGCTCAATGAGACAAACGTTGTCGCTTTATCATTCACTGTTTGCATTGTTGCTTGGAATCCCCAAACCAACACGCTCACCAAAGCAATAGCGACCAACGCCTGACAGATAGCTGAAATGATGGTTAGGTAAAGACTCGCCTTCACCTTGGTTGGATGAGTGGCGAGATAAGTCGACACAATCACTTTGCCGTGACCAGGCCCCAATGAGTGCAGCATACCGTAAATAAAGCTAAACCCTATTAGGTAACTGCCTGCCAACAGCGGGTTCTCTGTGGCATCATAAAGAAGATCCGCCAGCTCGGCGTTCACATCACGCTGCCACTTACCCGCTTCTATCACCAATGTCGGCCACATCTGCCAAAGTTGATAAAGCCCAATCGCCAATAGCGCCAGAACGGCAAACGCCACGACTTTGCGGTTGGTTGTCACTCGATTTTTCGCCATGTTAGCGACTCTCCGTATTGATTCTATTTTGCATAGCTATACAGCTTACTTTGACATTAAGGCATTGAAGCACAGTGGATTTCTGCAGTTTGAGTGAACAGTTCACCAAGTGTGTTATCGGGATCGGCATCTTCTGGCAATGACATTGCGTAGCTCATTTGCTCTGGCGTTGGGTTTGGTTCCACGATATTGAGTGAGCACTGTCTTGCTAGGTCGTTAGAGAGGCTGACGTGCCTGTCCGCTCTCCAAGACATATCAACAAAGTGTGTTTTGTCATAAATCATCAAACGTAATGAATCTCTTGTCACTGGCTGAGGCTTTGCCAGTGGTAAGTAGTAACTCAATACGAGCTTCGCTCTGTCTCTCTCCAGCTTTTCACTATGGCCGACTCCATAACGAATCGGAGTTTCTCCATCGTAAAAATAGGTAAAATAGTGCTCGTATAGAATATTATCCATGAGTGAAGCGGCAATATTTTGGAACGTTTCATCAATACGCTCCGGTGATATGTCCTCACCATCAAGAACATACGCGGAGGTCATGGCATCAAATGACCACTCCATGGTTAGCCCGTTGATCATGCCATTTTCCCCTTCAATCGTGGTTTTGAGTTCGATCCACGAATGGGGGTGGGCATGCACATGTTCATGAATACCAACAGAGAGACATAAGGCGAAGAGCGCAAGTAGAGGCCTTTTGATGAAAGAAAGCTGCAGAGTTTTAAATAATCTCATGACAAAATTAAGCACTGTTTAAACGACGTAAGGTTATAACATAACGATAGACGTTTTTCATGGTCGATTTGAGACAACTATCCTGCAACAGGGGCTTGATCCGATTGCATTAGTCAGAATGTCAGAGACAAGCTACTTTTAAAATAACAGCCCTATTCAAAATAGGTCCATTCATTCTCTTTGAGCAACCCTTTCTCTATTAAGCGCTCTCGCAAATTCCCTACCCGTTGTTTTAGTTCATCTCTAATCAGTCGAACCGCCGGTGAAATCAGTTGCCGGCTAGGCAGAACCAGCCACATCTCAGTTTCAGGGATCGTATAATTGGTCATGATGCGACTAAGACGACCGGCTAACAGATCTTCTCCAACATCAATGGCAGATTTCTTCGCAATTCCGACGCCATCAACACACCAGCGCCTTACGATATCGCCATCATTCACAGCGCGATTACTATTTACCTTAACCTTGTACCTTTGTTCGGCTTCAAACAGCTCCCACCCATCGTGAACAACTTCATATAACTTATAAAGCAAGGTATTGTGCTGCGGGAGTTCTTCAATGGTTTGAGGTGCGCCATATTTCTCGATATAGCTGGGAGCGGCACAAAGGACATGGGGGATATTACAGATTTTAAACCCATATAGGTTGGATTCGAGAGCGGCCTCTTTGGTCATCGCTCTGAGGGCAACATCGACCCCATCTCTATAAAAATCAGTGCGACTGTCACTGGCATGTAGCCTCAGCGATACTGAGGGGTGTTGCTCCATCATATCATTAAGCAACTCACGCATCAGATTGCGTCCCATCTCTGATGACACCGCTATTTTAACTTCGCCACTCACTGAGTTTTGTTCTTCATTAATTAGGACTTGTCCTTGCTGAAGCAGCTCTAGTGCCTGATAGCAAAGTGGCAAATAACGCTCTCCTTCCGGCGTTAAACGTAACTTGCGTGTCGTTCGTACGAAAAGCTGTGTGCCTAAAGATTGTTCTATCCTTTTTAAAGAGACACTCGCGGCTGATGAACTCATATCTAGCTGATTAGCAGCAGCGGTAATTGAGAGTAGCTCGGCAATTTTCACCACTACTTGTAAATCGGAAATCTTCATCATGCCTCTATGTTGTCATTTTATTATCCACGTTTTAACGAAAGTGTATTGAAGATTTGCCCGTTTATCGAGTTAATCATTCCAAATACTATGACAGCCATCCAAACACGAAAGAGAAAAACAAATGAAATACTTACTCAATGCCTCAACAATAACACTGGTTGCAACTCTCCTGTCTTCACCCTCTTTTGCAACTGAAAGTACCTCAAAAGTTGTCGCCGCCGATGACATTGAATGGGGTTACCTCAATCCTTTGCGTGGTGTGCTGAGCCCTGGCGCCGCTGACCTTTGGGGCGATCGAACAACCGATACGGCAACGGGTATGCTAGTACGATTCAACAAAGGCTTTGAGTCTCCTCCGCACATTCACAACATCACTTACCGCGGTATCGTGATTGATGGCCTGATGCATAACGACGATCCGACTGCTGCCAAAATGTGGATGCCAACAGGTTCGTTTTGGACACAGCCTGCTGGAGAAGATCACACCACCGCGGCGAATGGTGAAAACAACCTAATCTACCTTGAGATTGACGCAGGCCCGTATTTGGTTCAGCCGTCTGCTGAGGCATTTGATAATGGTGAGCGACCGCTTAACTTGCATACCAACAATATTGTTTGGTTAGGTAGCAGCGATTTACATGATATCAATGTTGAGGGTGTTCAGGCGACTTACGTATGGGGAAACGCTGCGGAAATGAATGGGTCAATGATCAAGCTACCTTCTGGTTTTGACGGTTCAATCAATACGCAAGCACCAGAGTTTCGCGCTGTCATTATTTCTGGTGACGTCGAATACCGCTCCGAAGATGCAAAGAAAGAGACTCACTTAGCAGCGGGTAGCTATATCGAATCAACGGGTAATTTTACTCACCGAATTGTTAATGACTCGGAAAGTGAAGTGACAATCTACATTCGTACCAACGACAAATATCAAGTTAACTAATCTTAGCTTCCGAGCCCCTTATCACTACGAGGGGCTTAAATCCCACTTAATAAACCGTGCAAATCCATGCGATATTTACTCTTTGTCTTCACGTTGTTCCTATCCGCTATTCAACCTGCCAATGCAGTCATCAACTTGGAGTCTCGAACGTTAGTTGAACTCGAGTGGGCAGACCTGATTCCTCAGCAGCAAAAAGAACGAGCTTTGCAACTTGCTTCCCAAGTCGTCGATCATAGCGGTGATCTTACTCAGCAAGCAAAGTTAGGAGATGTAAGGAAAGATCTAAATGGCGCTGAAGTAAAAATCCCTGGTTTTGTGATTCCGTTAGAAGGCGATCAAAATACAATCACCGAGTTTTTACTCGTCCCCTTTTACGGTGCCTGTATCCACGTTCCACCTCCGCCACCGAATCAAATTATTCACGTGAAGTTTGAGGAAGGTGCCCCAACAAAAGATCTTTGGGATATTGTCTACATCACCGGTACGCTAAGAGCCGAGACGCTATTTACTGCGGATATTGATGTTGAGTCTGGTTATACCATTGATGGCGCATCATTGGAGCTGTATGACAAGGCACAAAGCTGAAACTTACTCATACTCAAGGTTCAAGGTCTGTATACTATTGGAACCTTGAGCCGACATATGAACGATAACTACAAGGCAACAATAAAACTGGCCGATCTAAATTCGTTATTTCACAGACAGCATTCACTCATGCCCTCTATCCTCAGACAAGTCTGCGCTTCAGACCCGTCTGCTCTAAAATTCGAGTCGAGATCTCTTCAACAGATAGTGATGAGGTGTTGATGTAGGGGATCGCCTCACGCCTAAATAGCCCCTCAACTACGGCAAGCTCTTCCAAACACTGTTGGTGACTGGCGTATTCACTGCCAGCAAGCCGATTTTCTCGAATCTCCGTCAACCGCTCCGGCTCGATGGTCAAACCAAACAGTTTATAGCGATAGATTTCAAACTCTGGCAACAAGCGCATATTGCTCATGTCTTCGGCAATGAACGGATAGTTCACAACTCGAAGGCCGAACTGCATCGCCATGTATAAACTGGTTGGGGTTTTGCCACTGCGAGAGACGCCAAGCAAGATGATGTCTGCTTGTTCGAGATCGCGTAACGAAACCCCATCATCATGGGCTAAGGTGTACTCTACCGCAGCGATACGGTCGAAATAACGGTCACTGTCTTTGGTGACACTGCGTGAGCGTTGCAGTTTGGGCTGCGCTGCTAAGCCCAAATCTTGTTCCATTTTTCCTACGAAACCACCCAACACGTCATACAACTCAGCAGGCGCTTTGCTGAGTGCTTCTCGGATTTCTGGTAGCACGATCGAGAAAAACACCAAAGGTTTGGTGCCTCTTTGAGAGAACGAAAGCTCAATCTGCTTAATCAGCTCTTCAAGTTTATGATTCGACTCAACAAAAGGAAAAGTTCGTTCATGAGCTTGAAACGAAAACTGGCCTAAAACGGCGTGCCCCACAGTTTCGCAGGTGATTGCCGTTCCATCAGAAACGTAGAACACGTCACGAATTTGCATTTAAATTTTAATCCTTCAACATTTTTTGAATACTATAGCTATCAATAACAAAATTATAAATAAACACTAGCGAATACTTAGAACTTGGTAACAAAAGCGCAAAGCTTGCTAACAAGTCTTAAGATACTCGCATTAATCCCCCTACACAAAATGCAAAGATTCAGGAGATGAACATGCATAATTACACTCTTTGGTTTGACGGACTGTCAATGAACGATGTTGATAAGGTCGGTGGTAAGAACGCCTCCCTCGGCGAGATGGTGTCTAACCTCTCTAGCGCAGGCGTTGCTGTACCTAATGGTTTCGCTACCACGTCTTATGCTTTCAACCAGTTCCTTGACCACCAGGGTCTCGATACGCGTATTCATCAAAAGCTTGATGAGCTGGATGTAGAAAACATTGAACAGCTGCGCGATACCGGTCAGATGATTCGCCAGTGGGTGCTTGACGCTCCCTTCCCTAACGAGCTCGAAGCACAGATTCGTGAAAACTACGCGACGCTGACTGACGGCAATGATGAAATTTCGGTTGCTGTACGCTCATCTGCAACAGCCGAAGATTTGCCTGATGCCTCTTTTGCAGGTCAGCAAGAGACCTTTCTAAATGTGAAGGGTATCGATGCCGTGCTTGAAGCAACCAAACACGTTTACGCTTCGCTGTTTAATGATCGCGCCATCTCCTACCGCGTTCACCAAGGCTTTGATCATCGAGGCATCGCACTGTCTGCGGGTATTCAACGTATGGTTCGTTCAGATAAGGGCTCATCGGGTGTGATGTTTACGCTTGATACGGAATCAGGCTTTGATCAGGTGGTGTTCATAACCTCAGCTTGGGGCTTGGGTGAAATGGTGGTGCAAGGTGCGGTCAACCCAGATGAGTTCTATGTACACAAGCCGCTTTTAGATGCGGGCCAAGCGCCGATTGTGAAGAAAACCTTTGGCTCCAAACTGCTTAAAATGATCTACTCTGAACGCCAAGAAATTGGTAAGCAAGTAGAGATTGTCGACACCAATGCCGAAGAGCGTCGTCAGTTTTCTCTCACAGACTCTGAAATTACTGAGCTTGCGAAACAAGCCATGATCATTGAGCGCCATTACCAACGCCCAATGGACATCGAGTGGGCGAAAGATGGCATTGATGGCAAACTCTACATTGTGCAAGCGCGCCCAGAGACGGTGTGCTCCCAAACCGAAAAAAACGTGGTTGAGCGATTCCAACTGCAAGATAAGTCAAAGGTGTTGATTGAGGGGCGTGCGATTGGTCAGCGTATTGGCCAAGGCCGCGTGCGTATCGTCGATTCGCTCGATCAGATGTCACTGGTTGAAACCGGCGACGTGCTCGTGACTGATATGACTGACCCCGATTGGGAGCCAGTGATGAAGAAAGCCTCGGCTATCGTCACCAACCGTGGCGGTCGTACCTGCCACGCGGCCATTATTGCTCGTGAACTAGGCATCCCTGCAATTGTTGGCTGTGGCGATGCCACTAGCAACCTTGCTGATGGTGATGTAGTCACAGTGTCTTGCTCTGAGGGGGAGACGGGCTATGTTTATCAAGGTGAGCTGCAATTTGACGTGCAGCGCTCTTCTGTGGATGAGCTGCCTGTCCTTTCAACCAAGGTGATGATGAATGTCGGTAACCCTGAGCGAGCATTTGATTTTGCACAATTGCCGAATGAAGGGGTAGGTCTAGCGCGCCTCGAGTTCATCATCAACAAGATGATTGGCGTTCACCCGAAAGCACTGCTCAACTATGCGCAGCAATCTGCCGAGGTGCAAGCGCAAATTGATGACAAGATGCGTGGGTACTCTGATCCGGTAGAGTTCTACATCAGTAAATTGACAGAAGGGATCGCAACGATTGCTGCCGCGTTCTGGCCTAAGCGTGTCATCGTTCGCATGTCTGACTTCAAATCCAACGAGTACAGCAACCTCATTGGTGGTCAAGGCTTTGAGCCACATGAAGAGAACCCAATGCTCGGTTTCCGTGGAGCCTCGCGCTATATCTCCCCTGCATTTGAGGACTGCTTCAAGCTCGAAACGGAAGCCCTCAAGCGTGTTCGCAATGAAATGAGCTTGAAGAATGTTGAAATCATGATTCCATTTGTTCGCACACCAAGTGAGGCTGCGTCTGTCATCGATCTGTTGGCTAAGTTTGGTTTGCGTCGTGGCGATCAGGGTTTAAAAGTGATCATGATGTGTGAGCTGCCATCCAATGCTGTCTTGGCGGAGGATTTCCTACGCTACTTTGACGGTTTCTCAATTGGTTCCAACGACATGACTCAGCTCACTTTGGGGCTTGATCGCGATTCTGGCGACGTTGCTCACCTGTTTGACGAACGAAATCCAGCCGTAAAAGCGATGCTTAAAATGGCGATCGATGCTGCGACTAAAGCGGGTAAATACGTGGGTATCTGTGGGCAAGGCCCCTCTGACCATGATGACTTAGCTCAGTGGTTAATGGAGCAAGGGATTAGTTCTGTGTCATTGAACCCGGACACTGTGGTGGATACTTGGATTAAGTTGGATAAATCGCAGGATTAAATAGCCGGCTATTTTAGTCGTTTCATTGTGTTAACAGATGCTAGCGTTATCGGCTGGCATCTGTCATTTTCCAGTAATTATTGCCCCTCAGCCGCACCTCAAAATATCGCCTGTTTCTTATCTTTGACGTAAAAAATGACGCCCACCACCACAAATAAGAAGGTGAAGTAATAGAAAAACGAAGATAACGAAGCAATAAAATCAATATGTTGCTCGATTTCAGCTTCACTGAAACCCTGAGAAAGCACTTTGTAGTAGTACGCGTAAAGAATACCTATCGTGCCGTATCCAACATTGAACATCAGGCCTTTAAAGCTCAGTACCGTTGCTCGGTTGTGTGACTCGGTCTTTTTGTTTAAGTGGTAGCTGATAAAGATATTCATAGTCATGATGATAAAGATGAGTATCAATGCTGGAATTACGCCGTAGATGGACCAGCCTAAACTAATCCAATAGTAGGTTGCCATCGTGGCGATACCCATAACCAAAATAAACGCTTTAGGCGACATGCTTTCAGCTAATCTTCGGCTCTGACCTGCGAATAGGATTTTTAGTACACTCACCCCCGCCCCAATAAAGCCGAAATAAATTATGGGAATGTCGATAGCGCGATAGTACTGGCTGTCCATTGTCAAAAACATGCGCGATGTGTGCTCAAACAAGGCGTAGTAGAGCAGAATAAACAACACATAAGGCGTTGCCATCACCCATCTTCCGGCGTTTAATGTCAACTTAAGGCTTGCTTTCATTGTGGCAATTTTTCCCGCACCACTCACAACGGGTTGATACTCTTCTTCCATATCAAAGGCCGCATAGATAGCCACCAAGGCAACGAGCAAGGTGGCGAAAACGGGAATACGCATTAGGTCCCGCGTGCTTTCCGGTGTATCTAAACCAAAGAACTGAAAGATATGCGCCATGAAATCGACGTCATACATCGCCGCACCAATCAGTGTCACGAAGATCCCCACTGTTGACGCTATGCGAAGCTGAATTTGCAGTACGCGCGGCCACAGGTCTTCATTGCCTTGCTCTTTTAACGTGTCGTAAGCCAGCGCTTCATCGGCGCCACTCGCCAGTGCCATAGCGAGCCCGCTCAACACGCGGTTAACGAAGAACACCATAAACACAATGGTTGAGTTACCCGTTGGCACAAAAGCGATCATTGCGATTTCGATAAACATCACTAACGAAGAGAGGACCACCAGCTTTTTGCGGCCGAGGGTGTCAGCAAATGCACCCGAGGGGACTTCGGCCAATACGATGGTTGCGGCCCAAACCACATTGAGCATCGCGAACTGTGACAGGGTTAAGTCATAATCTAGATAGAGAAGTGTGAATACTGGGTAGTAGAAGCGGGCAAAATAGCTACTGCGGAAAATTAAGAAATTGCGAACATTACGGATCAGGAGAATGTCTTTTAGTGTCATGCTCTCTTCTCCTTCGTTGCCCAAAAAACTTGTTATCTCAACAAGTGTAGAGAAGAGTTAAAAGTTTAGGTGACTTTCTTCATGCTAGATCCTTAACCCTGTTTGATAAAAACTTAGTGAGCGCGCTTCCGATTGAGTATCTTCTGATGTAATCATCAAGTGAACAGACACACTCGATATAAATATAACGCATATCTACTATCGAATTTCATCATTGGCACGAATATACTCAGCCCGCTATTCTCCATCTTGTTTCCCGACCACTCCCAAGTTATGACACGCTGGGAGTCGCTAATCCAACACTATTAGGTGAAGAACTCATGAAAAAATTCGCTGCTACTATTCTACTATGTACTCTGTCTGGCTCTGTATTTGCGGGGATCACACACCGCGCAGATGATCGTCAAGAAGACCGTAATGATAGACAAGATACACGAGTTGAGTGCCGTGTTGATGAGGGTGCTGGGAAAGATAAGCGTGATTGCAAACAAGAAGGTCGTTCACTAAGAAATTAAGTGCGAATAAAGCACTACTTTGCGATTAATTGATACCGATTAAAAACAGAAAAAGCCCTGCATAGGGCTTTTTAACGTTCTAATAAGCAGTCACGTAGTGTTCTAATTACGCTTCTTTTTCTTTTTGCCTGTGCCTTCTGGCTTCGCTCGAGGCTTCATCGGCGCAAAGTAGGCTTCACTTTGATCTTCTTCTACTTCAAATCCAGCGACTTCCTCGCGCTCTAGGCGGAACTTGTTCTTTTTCTCGATAACCTTGAAGTGATGGTAATCATCGTAATCAATCAAAGAAAGACCTAGACCCACTTCACCAGCACGGCCACTACGTCCGATGCGGTGCATGTAGTCTGCTGGGCTGCGTGGTAGGTCGAAGTTGATTACAACGGGTAGCTTTTCAATGTCTAGACCACGTGCGGCGATGTCTGTGGCAATCAGTACTTGGATTTCACCTGATTTGAATCCCTCTAACACACGAGTACGAGCGCCTTGGCCTTTATCACCGTGGAAGACTTCTGCGGTAATACCACGATTAGAAAGCTTTTGCGCTAGATGGTTACACGCATTCTTTGCGTTAACAAAGATAAGCGCCTGACGCCATTGGTTCTGTTTAATCAGATGCGCCAGTACCGCAGTCTTCTGACCTTTGTTCACGCTGAACACGCGCTGCACGAGCGTACTCGCTTCTGCGCTTTGCAATTGGACTTCAACTGGGAAATCAAGCAACCCTTTAGCCAAATCCGTCACTTTTTCAGGGAAGGTCGCAGAGAATAGCAATGTCTGCTTCTTCTCTGGCAGTAGATCGAGAATTTTGTTTAGCTCTTCAGTAAAACCAAGACTTAACATGCGATCAGCTTCGTCAAGAACCAAGGTTTTTACTTGGTCTAGCTTAATCGCATTGCTTGATACGAGATCAAGCAATCGACCCGGTGTCGCCACAACAATGTCACTGCCACCACGAAGCTGCTGCATTTGTGGGTTCACTGATACACCACCGAATACAGCCACCGTTTTGATCTCGTTTCTTAGGTGATAAGAGTAAGACTTAATGTTGTACGCCACCTGTGAAGCAAGTTCGCGGGTTGGTACCAAAATTAGGTGAGAGACGTAATTGCCACGGCGAGAGCGCGTGTTTTCTTGCTGATAAATGTTTTGCAGGATTGGCAAAGCAAACGCAGCCGTTTTACCCGAACCTGTGTTAGCACCACCAATCAGGTCTCGCCCTTCAAGCAGGTGAGGAATCGTGTGTGATTGGATTGGTGTCGGTGTGGTGTATTCCAACTCGCCCAAACGTTCTACTAGGGTTGGAATCAGACCAAGGTCGGTAAATGTTGCTGGCTGTGTATTATCAGTCATCACTAAAAGTGGCTCAAGGCTAAACAAAGGGCGTGTATATTAGTCGATCTCGCGCTTCGGCGTTAGTAAAAATCGTACTAAATAGGGTTATTCGTATTGTTCGGCTTAGTTTCTCGCATCATAGACTTCGCGCGCCTGTCTGATTGCATCATGATGTTCATCAGCCCAACAAACAAGTTCATAGAGTGGCTTAACCAGCTTTCTGCCTAAATCAGTCAGTTCGTATTCCACTCGGACAGGCACTTCTGGGTAGACTGTTCTATTTACATACCCATCTCGCTCAAGGTCACGCAGGGTTTGAGTCAACATGCGTTGTGAGATCCCTTCTATTCGCGACTTGAGGGCATTAAATCTATCTGAGCCATCCACCAGCGCAAAGAGAATCAGCAGTGACCATTTATCCCCTATCTGTGAAACAACATTGCGCACGGCACAATCTTCATTGTTGTGAAAAGTTCGTCTCTCTGAGGTTTCTTTAACTGTCACTTGTTTGCTCCTTGTTCGTTATTTCACGCTACAACGGTTACCAAAATGTGCCTAGCGCAGTAAATAGTGCCTTCTTGTTATGTAGGTTACTATTAATTACTATGGTTATCAATCTATACCAAAAGGACAAAACAGCCAAAGGAGTTCACCATGCTTAAATCACTTATCTCATTCGTTTTACTTGTTGCAAGCACAGTAGTGTATGCGCAATCTAAAGACACCTTGATTGTTGATTTACCCTCACTAAAGAAAGCCAACTGGACAGAGCAAGAGCTGGCAAATGCGGAATTGGTGACAGATTTCGTGCAGCATCTGATGAACAATCACGATTTCGACTACGTGATGCAGCACTACAACGACAGTGCGTATATCCAGCACAACCGTAACCTCCCTGATAAAGTCACTGGTCTAGTCGGCTTCCTTGAAGAGTTTGTCGAGGAGTACCCGGACTATGCTTATGATGTGAAGCATATTTATGTCGATGGCGATTACGTCATCTTCCACTCCCATGCCACCTTAGAGAAAGAAGATCGTGGCAACGATGAAAAAGGTATGAACATTATCGACACTTGGCGGATTGAAGATGGCCGAATTGTGGAGCACTGGGACTCTATTCAAGCGCTTGATTTTTCGATGCGAGTGTATTCGCTAATTAGTGGTGGGGATATTGCCAATTCAAACGGGGTTTTCTAAACACTATGGGGAAATAGAAAGCCCAAACTGTTTAATTTGGGCTTCAAACGTTAAACGACTCGACTTACATCCAGTCAATCATCTCTGCTGGCTGCAGTTGTGCATTAATGTTGCCATTTAGATGAAGTGGACCACTGACTTTTGTCATCAGAATCGGTGCACCTTGTTCGATGTTTAGACCATCAAATTCAACGTAGAATAGTGATGGGCTTGATGCTGATTCAAAGTAATAACGGTTACTGCTGTGATCTGCGTATGTGCGCCATAGCGTTGCAGAAATATTTGGGTGATCGGGATCTGCCATTCCTAAAGGAACGCCGGTCGAACGCATTAGTGAGATGGTTGCGGCTACCGCTTCTTCACCATCCGTGAATTTAGGCGTAGTCTCAAGTAAGTAGCTGCTACGTACGTATCGGTCAGCAGCATTGATTGTACCAGGAAGCGCACGGTTACCACCGACCAACTTCCAGTACTTGTTGATCGCGATTTGCTCGTCATACGTTGGTGAGTTTGTCATTACCTTAAACTCCGAACCATGATGGATCACTAGCTCACCATCAATGTATTCAAGGATTGCAGAGTCACCCGAAGTATCAGACAAAGAAACGTGCGCGGTCGCTGGACGACCATTAGCTAGCAAAGGTGCCGCAATCACAAAGGGCAAGTCACCTCGCATCGCTTCAACGGCTTCACTCACTGTCGCAAAGTTATCAAGGAAGTACTGTGTCCATGCACCCACTGAGATCTTTGGTTTGTCAGACTGAATGTAATCACCATAATCAGCTTCAGCGAAATACAAAGCGTTCGCTGACAGACCTTTCTCATTCATGCCGTCGGTTGACGCAGCGTTGTACATTGCAACAAAGAACGATGCGTATCTTGAAGTCCAAGTGATCGCATTATCTAGTCGACTTCCCACTTGCTCACGACCTCTTGGTAACACATAGAGGTCAAAATCTGATGTTGGGTCATTCCAGTCCATGCCACGACCCGTAATGAACTTTCCTGATTCAGTCTGATAAATCATGCGTGTGCACATAGTTACTTCTCCACAAAGGTTTTCAGTATTGCAGTCGCTTGCATTCAAGATTGAACTTGCTCGCGACCAACTCGTTAAGTTGCGGATAATTTAAAGAAGAATTTTCGATGTGAACAATCACGGATGACGGATGGAACTCGTCATGGATAAGGTGTAAGCCGTACTTGATGCAAACAACAACCGCTAATAATTGATGACTATTAGAGAAGAAATAATTGTATTCATATCTGTTACACGTTTTCTACGCAACATATCACAGAACCAATCTCCACTATTTAGCAGTCAAATAACTGAAATCAATTTTTCACAATACAAATCTACATTACCGCGTCCTTTTAATTGTTGTACTAGGAAAACTAGAAATGAAAATGAGTAAAAGCGCGGCACTTGTCGCTATCGCACTGCTTGCAGGGTGTTCATCTGATGATGATAACTCAACACCGAACATCCCTGAGGCTCGCACAGGTGAATGGTTAGTTGGAGATCTTCACGTTCATAGCGCAGTATCTAATGATGCGCGTGATACCACTGTGAACATCCTTTATCACGCGTTTGACGAGTTTGACATTGACTACGTTTTCTTCTCAAATCATATGCGTGACGAAGGGAACGACCACCAAGACAACGACATCGGTCGTCACCTATACGCTAATCGCCTAAAACACTATGAGCTGCCAGAGCTTCGCTCTCTGCAAAGACGCTTTTACGAAGACAAGATTCTGACAACCACCTTCGAGTGGGACTTCCCTGGTTTTGAGCACTACAACATCGCTATTGTTACTACACCTGATCAAGATGATGAACTGATTGAAGCAGTGAAGCTATTTGAGTACAAGTTCAGCGAAAAGAACAACATTGATCAATTCGACCCTGCTGATGTCGCTCGTTGGGAAGAGTTAGGGATTGAACGCTACAATACTTCGGCTAACGCGGCAAAGGCACTCACTTGGCTTAAAGAAAACTTCCCTGAAAACAGCTACGGCATGTTAAACCACCCTCGCCGCTATGCCGATACTTACACCTTGGCAGATGTTCGAGATCTCAACAACCTAGCACCGAACGTTTTCTTCCTAATGGAAGGTATGGTGGGTGGTCAGTTCCACCCGTACGATCGTGGCGACTATGCGGGCAGCAGTGCGGGCCTATATGGCGGCGCCGATCCGATGCTTGCGGAAGTTGGCGGCTGGTGGGACGCACTACTTAGTGAAGGTCGTCGCATTTGGAACGTCTCTAACTCAGATTATCACTTTAAAATCAGTGCTAACGGCCAATACACCAGTGGCTATTACCCAGGTGAATACTCTAAAAACTACACATTTGTCACTGAACAAAAGGATGAATTGGGTCTTCTAGAGGGACTGCGTTCAGGTGAAATGTTTGGTGTGACTGGCGATATCATTAATGCGCTTGACTTTACGATCAGCGCAAACGGAAAAACCGGTTACATGGGTCAGCAAGACTTCACTGTCTCTAAAGGCGATGAAGTCACTGTCTCTATCCGTTTCCAAAGCCCTGATTTCAATAACCAAGAAATCTACGTCGGTGACGGTATCTTTGGTGCGCACCAAAATCCTGGAGTCCATCACGTCGACGTTATCTCAGGCAGTGTAACTGGTATGGTTGATCCAACATCAGAAGAGTACAGCTCAACGGCAAACTCAGATGCTCAAGTTGTTGCAAGCTTTACTGAGCAAGATTGGTATCTTGACGACGAAGGCTACTACTCGATGTCGAAGACCTTTATTGCCGAGGGTGATCAATACTTCCGCTTACGCGGTACAGCTCTTGATTATAACGAGTATGGTTTGACGGTTGATGGCGAACCACAGAAATGGGAACCACTGGTTCAAGGTGATGAAGAGACGACCTATCAAATCCAAAACCGAGCAAACCGTTTGATCTATCGTGATGTTTGGTTCTACTCAAACCCTGTTTACGTAAACGTTAAATAGACCAAAATCTACTCATAAAATGGAGCGGTAACATACCGCTCCCTTAACTAAGGTAACTAGCATGCGTTTATTTTTAGGATTGCTGTTCGCAATAGCATTTAATGCATCCGCTTGCTTTGACGAGCGCTTCCATCAACTCGGCGGGCCTAGTGGTGCGCTTCCTGATGGTGTCGAACTGAACATTCCTGTCGTCGTTGAAGGAGATAACGGCCAAATTGAGTTTACTGTTGATATTGACTCGCCAACTGATATTGAAGAGCTTGCTTTCAAACTACTACCTAACCCACGAGTTGATCTTGGTGAAGAGGAAGATCTACTCATTGTCGGCAAAAAATCCCACCTAGTGAAAGGCCAAGTCACACCAGGTACTCGGGGCGCTGTTCGAGTTTTAGTCACAGGGCGTATAGGCGATAAGGATTTTCTCACAAGCCGTTTTGTGATGGTAATGTAATTTCACTTAGGGTCAGAATATAGCTACCAACTCTGACCCGTTTTATCGATATACTACATTTTACTTTCATCCCAAAACGCCGCTTCGATCTTGTGCCCGTCTAAATCCCTAACAAAGCATCCATAGTAAGGTGCACCATACTCAGGCCTTGGTCCGGGCTTACCATCGCATATAGCACCTAGCTCTATTGCTGTGTCATAGAAAGCATGTACAGCCTCTTGTGAAGGCGCAATAAACCCGAAGTGAACGCCGTTAGCTACCTGTGCAGGCTTTTGATTATAGGGTATTTGGACCCAAAATTCTGGGAATCGCTTTCCGTAAGCGACAGCGATTTCAGGCACTTCCTCTTGGCGACTGGCACCGATGGTAGCCAGAACTTTGTCGTAAAAATTCAATGCGTCTTCGAGCTTGTTTGTGCCTACTGAAATATGAGAAATGATGGAAGGGATATCGTCGGTGGTTTGAGACATAACAGTGTTCCTTTTGTTGTTAAAATTACGATTTATATCCCATAACAATAACATTTGGACGGAAATAGCACGAGTGAGCAAGCACTCCAGCACCATATTTAGTTTTGTCCAACTCATTACCTCAAAAAGTGCAACGCCCTATATTTTTGTGCGCTGCACTTTGTATTTGAACTCTGGCTAAATAAGTTCAGTCTTATAAACAATGCCTATTGTCTACAACCTATCTATTTGCTGAACGCTCCTGAGAGTATGCCAACTTACCAGCAATATAAGTCGCACTCACGTTTCGATCATCTCCAAGCATCATCAACGCAAACAGTTTGTCTTCAAGGTCTGTCGAATACTCAAAGCGTAGCTTTTGTAAGTCTGTTGCTGACCAATTCAACACCACAAAATCGGCTTCTTTGCCCTTTTCGAAGTTACCTACTTTGTCGTCAATACTTAAAGATTCAGCACCGCCCAACGTCGCCAAATATAAGCCTTTAAATGCGGATAACTTTTGACCCTGAAGTTGCATTATTTTGTAGGCTTCATTTAACGACTCTAACTGTGACAAGCTCGTTCCAGCCCCCACATCAGTGCCTAAGCCAACACGAACGTTCATTTGCTCTGCTTTCTTGAGGTCAAACAAACCACTGCCTAAAAACAAATTGGATGTTGGGCAAAATGAAATGACCGAATCAGTTCGTTGAAATGATTGCCACTCTTCGTCCGTAAGGTGCACTGCATGAGCGAATACCGACCGCTGACCTGCAAGACCATAGTGTTCATAAACATCAAAATAGCCTTCTCGCTCCGGAAACAAGGATTTCACCCATTCTATTTCATTCTTGTTTTCAGATAGGTGGGTGTGCACATAAACGTCGGGATATTCCGCTTTCAACTTGCCAGCCAATTTAAGTTGCTCTGGTGATGATGTTGGAGCAAAACGTGGCGTAATCGCGTATTGAAGTCGTCCACGATTATGCCACTTCTCTATCAACGATTTCGACTCGTTATAACTTGTCTCAGGCGTATCGAGTAAGTAATCGGGGGCATTTCTATCCATCATCACTTTACCAGCGATTAGCCTCATATTCTTGTCCAGAGCTTCTGTAAACAGCGCATCCACTGATTGCGGGTGCACTGTTCCAAAAACTAGAGCACTCGTCGTGCCATTTTTTAGTAACTCATGGACAAATAGAGCAGAAATGCGTTCAGCATGACTTGAATCCTCGAACTGTTTTTCTGTTGGAAATGTATAAGTCTCCAACCATTCAAGTAGTTGCTCCCCATACGCAGCAATCATTTGAATTTGAGGATAGTGCACGTGGGTATCAATAAAGCCAGGGATAATCAACTGACCCCGATGGTCAACAATGTTGTCAAACCCACGGAGATCAGCCTCCAAAGTAGGCTGTAGAGATTTTACTTTTCCATCTTCAATCACCAAGATCGCATCGTCGAAGTACTGATAGGCTTCTTGGACATCACTAACTTGTGCAGGATCTTCTAAGAAGTGTAGAAAGCTAGAACGTATCACTTGCGTTTCCGCAAATGCATGATTTGAAAGTAAACTAGTGCTAAGTAAGGCGAGCTTTAAAGCTTGTTTGTTCATAAACCACTCCATAATTGATCAATATTGAAGAGGTTTTTGACTTATAGGAAAAAGTCCTTGTAGAAATCATCATGTCGTACAACCGAAAACCAAAAAAAGCATTAGTGACGTAGCGAAAACTATGCCAACCAAAGTCAGCTTTGTATTTCGGTGTTATTGGCTGTTTTTCAATCATTTGGCACCAAGTTGGCGCAAAGCTAGAGTGCAATGCACCAACATTGGTCCACAAAGTTAAACCGCATGCGCCAACCACTGGCATGGCTGTAAACTCATCTCAGCAAACTGCGCTGTGAATGATGAATCCAGCGGGCTACACGCATACACACCAAAACGTACCGTATTTGTTGCCGCCATTGGAGGGTTGCACTGCCCCATCTCCTTGGTGGTTTCACCCAGTTTGTGGAGATGAAAAATACGCATTTGCTTGAACGTGACACCATCCAATGAAGATTCAATCAAGAAGTCTGGGCCTCGGCGGCTCAGTCGATACCAAATTTCTTTTGGTAGTGGGATATCCGTTGTAGCCCAGTCTGAGTAACCTAGATTAGTTACGACACTCCCTAGCCTCGAAAACTCATCGTTCTCATACTCGATGGAAGCCTTAAACCAGTTTTCACTATCCAAATAGAGTATCACGCCACACTGGTCAAACTGGGCTTGATAGTCAAAACTGACCTTTGTAGTGAAGGTGAAGTTTTCATCGGATTCTATTTGTAATGCCGGGGCATTATCGTTTCGAAAACCGTAGTAGGAACGCTGCCAAAAGTCTGTCTCTGGCTCTGTGGTGATGGATACCGAGTTTGACGTCACCTCGCTCAGCTTAGGCTTAAAGATCCATTCGCCAACTGTAAAATCGACCATCAATTATTTCTCTTGTTACTGGTTATGTATTGTGACTCTTATATCTTGAACCTATGGGTGCCTTCAATAGGTTCTAAGTCAACTTGAGAACAAAAATCAACAAAGCCTCCACTTGGGAGGCTGTGTATCAACGATAGCAATTTACTTTTCAACCACAGCAGCAAACTCTTCTGCGAATGCACGGAAAGTTCTTGGTTTTTTGCCTGTTACTTTTTCGACAGTATCAGTCACATCGGTGTAGTGTCCTTCACCGAACCAAGCCATAATTTCAGCGAGTTTTTCAGCGCTCCAATCATCCAATCCTGCTTCTTTCATTCCGCTTTCTGCGGCTTCTTGAGAGACTGCAACATATTCTATTTTCTTGCCTGATGTTTCACTCAGGATCGCTGCTTGCTCTGCGAATGTGAGTGCTTCAGGACCTGAGATTAGATAAGTTTGATTTTCATGGCCTGATTGCGTTAGCGCGGTCACGATAACGGCGGCAACGTCACGAATATCGATAACGCTCTGTTTTGCTTGCGCTAATGGCAAGAAAAACTGTCCTATCGCATTGATCGTTGGCAAGCTGCCGTATAGGTTTTGATAAAATGAGTTTGGCTGCACGATGGTGTACGCAATGCCTGATGCTTTTACCATATCGTCAGTGATTACATGTGTGCGGATTATTTCAGAGCCTGCATCCGCTTTTGCCCCCATACCGGATAGCTTCACAATTAACTCAACCCCTGCCGCTTTTGAAGCTTCTACAATGTTCTCAATCCACTGTTTATTGCTTGGGTGAACTGGCATCGCAACGTAGATTTTCTTGATACCGGTAAGCGCTTCAGTCATGGTCTCTACGTTGTCGTAATTACTTACTCTTACCTGATTGGCTTCAAGGTCTAATTTTTCAGCTGCAGATGCGTTACGCGCCATAATACCAAAACTCGCGTTTGCTTCTTTGAGTTGACGAACCACTTCTGAGCCTGTGTTGCCTGTTGCGCCTAATACGAGAATATCCATGTTGAACCCCTTCTAATCAATACTGTTTTGTGGACCTGCGGCACACTGTGCTGCGTTGGTATGGGTTTACTATAGTCAAACCCAAATATGTTGATTAGATGGTTAAAATGAACTTTACTATCCCATATATGGGACAAGCAAAAATGAGCTATGAAAGAGTTATCCGCATTACCGCTGTTTGCGAAAGTTGTAGAGCTAAAAAGCTTTGCCGAGGCCGCGCGCTATTTGAACGTGCCGACTACGACTGTGAGTCGTAAAATCCAGCAACTGGAGCAGGACTTAGGGGGGAAGTTGTTAAACCGCTCCACCCGCTCTTTGTCGTTGACAGAACTTGGCTCTCAAGTTTTACCTAAAGCACAGCTAATTGCCGATACGGTCAGTGAGCTTTACAACGAAGCCGAGGAGATGGCCCACCAGCCCGTTGGCACCTTAACTATCACTGCCCCGAAAGCGCTTAGCCAGGATACCTTAGCTCCAATGCTTGCTGAGTTTCGCGCTCTTTACCCCACCATTAAAATCAACTTGGCCTCATCGAATCGCTTTCAAGACTTGACCAAACAGAGTATCGATTTTGCTTTTCGCTTAGGTCCACTGCACGACTCGAACTTGATGGCGCTGACACTTTCTAACGTCAAATATGTTTTAACGGCTTCAAACACGTTTCTCGCAAAGTATGGGGAGCCAGATCACCCACTCGAGCTCTATCAACGCCCTTGTATTCACAACCATGTAGACGGTTATTTCCTGCCTTGGCGATTCGCGTACCAAGGTGAAGAGATAGAAATTAGCAGTAATTCAGAGCTGATCTCAGATGATTTTAATGTAACCAAAGCACTATCAGTGAAAGGCGCAGGAATTTGCTACTTGCCCCACTCTATGCTCAGAAACGAGATTGCGAAAGGTGAGATGAAGACTGTGTTAGATGAATGGGTTCCACAAGATAGGAGCATGTTGCTGGTCTATCCTGATAAACGCCACCTTCCCCTCAAATCACAGCTCTTTCTTGAGTTTATGCGCAGCAAGCGACCTGAGTTTGTGGAGATTCTATCGGGACAATCGCCTAGCTCAATAACCTAACCGAATATCTCTGGTTTGGTATTGGGCTTGGCATAAGTCAGCCGACCAATACCATTTATTACGTGGTAACTATCAAGACCAGAGACTGCAACTGTATCGAGGGATTCGATATCAATATAGCCTCCCTCTGAAACAGCTTCTCTTTCTAAATAGAGTTGTGTGATCTCTCCAATGAGCAGCATCACCCCATTGAGCTCAATGGTTTGGCTACTGACCAACTTTAGAGAATATTTAAGGCGACTTTCTGCAACAAACGGCGCAAGAACCCCTTCTTGCCATTCTGGGGTCAGCCCGACTTCTTCGAACTCAGAAACATCACTAGGATAACGCGCTGATGTTTGGTGGGCTTGTTTCCAGATAGCACTGTTGACGTGGTTGATGGTGTACTCGCCGGTGGTGAGAATGTTCTCCAGAGTATCGCGTGTAACGGTGTGAGGCCGTGAGATCATGCCGAGCAATGGTGGGTTTGCACCAAGATGGAAAACCGAACTGACGATTGCGAGGTTGGTTCTGCCATTGGCATCAACGGTTCCCACTAGGTTGGCACTTTTGAATCCCGATAAGCTGTTCACCAAATTGGCTCGATAGCGGTCATCTAGGTTTTTTATATCATCACTGGTCACTTTCATGTTCATGGTCATGAGGCACTTGCTCTTCTTAAGTGTTTGTTTGTGGTTTCATTACTCGCTAGTGGTGATATTCGATCAGTTTTGCATTGCTCAAGATCATTTCGTGAGGTTTAGTAGCATTTTTAAACCTCTAAGTGGCGACTTTTCCGTGGCTTCATTATTCTTTTTGGTATATCTGTTATTCATGTTGCTGCGGACATTTTTACTGTATTTTCCTGCACATAGCGTTTGGATATCACACAATAAAACGAGTTAAGTCCAAAACGAGATTTAACTCTCCAACTGGGAAAACAGCCCGATGATAAGAACACTGATGACATGCGGTTTAGCTTTGATGATTACGGCGTGTAGCTCAACGCCTGAGCGCAACGCTGCACCAGCGAATATGGTTGCAACGCAAGGTGTTCTGACTGATCCTGCAATTAGAATTTGGGGTGATGTGCCCTACTCTATCGAGCAAGCCATCATCAATGAATCCAACCGACGCGACTTTTTTGACCTCTCATTGATTGTCGATGAAGGCGGTAAACGTAAACCTCAACATCACCTAACTATTTCCGGTGGCGGTGCCAATGGCGCTTATGGTGCAGGAATCCTCAATGCGTTGAGTGACAGTGGTGAACGTCCAGAGTATCGATTAGTCACGGGGATCAGTACTGGCGCCATCTTGGGGCTTTACGCGTTCTTAGGTGAAGAGTATGACTACAAAATCAAAGAGCTCTACACCGAGCTTTCCGATGAAGACCTCTATGACACTCGCTACATCTGGCAGCTATTTAATAGCTCATCTATCTTGAACACCGAGTTATTCAGTGAACGTGTGCGTAATGAGGTGAACAGAGAGCTGTTAGACAAGGTGAAGCACGAGTATTTGCGTGGTCGCACCTTTCTCGTAAAGACCACTAACCTTGACTCCCAACGTCCTGTTATCTGGAACATGGGAGCGATAGCCATGCATGATAGCGAAGAAGCTGAGCAACTGTTCGAGAACGTCATTATCGCCTCTGCATCCATACCGGGGGTTTTCGAGCCCGTTCAAATCCCCGTTTATGATGGCGACCAAATCTATGATGAAATGCATGTCGATGGCGGTGTGATATCACAAGTATTCTTTGTACCTGAAGGTGTCGACATTGGCTCTTATTCGGCCATTGAAGATCGACTGCTATTTAAAGCTGGGTTGACGGAATTGGATGAAAGAACCAATCATATTTGGTTGATAAACAATGGCCGTTCAGCAGCAACATGGCGAGCCACCGATCCAAGCTTGATGGCTATTATGGTCCGCTCGATTGCCACTATGATTAAGTTTCAAAGTCGTAGCAATTTAGCGCTTATCTATCAGCAAAGCCAAGAGGCGGGAGCTTCATTTAATCTCTCTTTCATTCACAATGATGTACCCGACCCGGCTTCTGATGCACCATTTAATCGAGAGTATATGAGAAGCATGTATTGCTACGGTTATGTACAAGGGCGAGATCCTGAGCATTGGAGTCATACGCCGCCTGATTACGAAAAACTGCAGAATCTTCATTCGGAGATAGACGAAGATGCAAATATCGACACTTTTGATTGGGACGGTGTTGCAGTTGGGTTGAATGCAAAGATCAAGGAATGCTTGATGGGTCTGACGGATTAATCGCCGCATTTAGTCAAATAGCGCGCCAGAGTTTGCTGGCGCGGATAATTTGTGAGTTTCAGCGATTTAGAGGAGCTGTGACACCAAGAGGAAGCCACCAAACATCAAAGAAAAAACCATCATTGGTACACCACCCTCTGCGGTATAACTTTCAGACTCTGTTTTCTCTTTACGCAGTTTGTGTACCATTGCCAAAGGAATGAATACTGCCAAGAACACAAGAATGATCCCTGCATAGCCAAGCACCGCGAGGAACTTGTCTGCAGCCAGCAGCGAGCCCGCTAACGGCAGAACAAAGGTTAGTGCATAAGTAACAGCTTTGTTCTGATTGAACATGTCGCGGTTTTGATTGAACAGCGCCATCGCAACGCCAAAGAACGATGTCAGCAATGCGAGCCCGGTAAATGTCGAAAGCAGAGAGGCAATCCAGCTTGATTTATCAGAGAACACGGCGATAAGACCGCCTACACCATCAATCTGCCCAAGATGCTGAGCATCGAGATTACCGACAACTGCATATAGCCAAACCAAGTAACACACCAACGGAATCAGTGAGCCCATAATCACCATATTACGCAACTGCTTATTGGTCGCGCCTGCGTTATATTCGACTAATGATGGAATCACGACTGCTGAACCAAAGCTGGTGAAGAGTACTGCACTGGTTTTAATCAAACCGATATGATCAGGATCGAGCACACTCCCATCGCGGCTTAAATCCATGTCTGGTACTAAGAAGCTGAGGGTCATGACTAGGCTAGCAATCATGACGAAAAAGAGTGAGCGATTCAGCTTATCAATAACCCCCGTGCCGCAGGTGATGATTAAGCCAGAAATGAGAGTAAAGAGAACTTGGCTCTGAGTTGGACTAAATTCGAAGCCCAAGTTTTGAGTAAACTGACTAATAAGATCAGCTGCGCCTAAGATGTAGGCCATCAGCAAACAGATGAGCAGTGCGTAAAGCAAACCATTGGTTGCTACTTGCCCCGGAAGTCCCAGTGTTTTTCGGGCAACGGTGTTTAAACCCAAGCCTCCGCCAGTTTTGATGGTCGCTTCAAGCAATAATAGCGATGCGTAGGTAGTTCCGAAGCAGATAAAAATCATTAATAACGTCCCGTACAGTAGGCCAAATTGAGCCAATACCATTGGGATCGCGAGCATGCCAGCACCAAGCGCCGTGCCAGAGATAATTAGGGAGCTCCCTAGAAGTTTTGTGTTCATGTTTTCGTACTTAAATTTTGATGTTGTAAACAGACTGAAATGTCTAGATGTGCGCGTGCCTAGCGCGATGGCTAACAATCAAAAATAATACGAATAGTGGGCTTTATAGCAGGTGTGACGCTGGAGCAGCGCTAACTGAGAGTGGGTTGTTGAGACGTTTGATTGAAGTACAGCCAATACATGAGGCGACCCTTCAGTTGGCTCAATAATTGGGCCAGATGTGATTTTGAAGTTCATTGTGTTGTCCAAACTACATAGACAATCCTTTGGATTAAAGCAGTCTTCCGTCGACTGCTGGCTCTTTGAATTTAAGAGACAGGCCATACTAACCATCGTGGGTGATGAAATGCAATACGGTAAGGTTTAGTTGGCTACTAAGTAAACACCGAACTTCCCACACTTCTCAGCCAGTACTTATGTCGAGCAAGTCTAATTATCCGTTAAACACAAGTGATAAGGTAATGTTATCGTACTCAGGTGGACAATATTGCTACGGAAAACAACATGGAAATGTTAGCTCAAAATATATGGATATTCGACGGCACCTCAGTTCAATTTTTAGGTCTCCCCTTTTCAACTCGGATGACCATTGTGAAGCTGTCATCTGGAAAGCTTTGGGTGCATAGCCCTATTCAACTGTCTGAATCAATCAAACACCAAGTTGACGAGCTCGGGGAGGTTGCCTATCTCATCGCACCCAATCACTTGCATCATTTGTTCTTACCTGAGTGGCTTTGTGCCTATCCCAACGCTCAACTCTTTGGGACTGATGAAGTCATTAAAAAGCGTAAAGACCTTACCTTTAGCGAAACATTAAACCAGTCGCAAAACTGGCCTTGGAGTGACGATATTGATCAAGAGCTCTTCTCCGGTTCACCTCTGATGGAAGAGTGTGTGTTTTACCATAAAGAGTCCAAGGTGCTCATTGTCACTGACTTGATTGAGAACTTTTCCGGCCAGGACTTTACTTACTGGCAAAAGCTCGTTGCCAAATGTGTTGGAATATTAGCTCCCAATGGGAAAATGCCGCTTGATTGGCGTTTGAGTTTTATGTTTGGCAAAACTGACGCTCGTCAGCATTTAGAGCGCTTGTTGGAGTGGGATACGAAAATTCTAGTCATGGCCCATGGTGTGATCGTTCGAGATAATGTGAGTGCATTTTTGGAGCGGGCGTTTAAATGGTTAAAATAGCGATTCACGTAGCAAAACTCCATTGTGGTTCCGAATATGCCCCACTTCGATTACCAACCTATGATATCGTCTTTGCCTACGCTGAACCGCATGTTCGATATCCTAGCTGGTATTCATGATTCAAACTATCGCTTTCATATTCATCCTATTACTTTCTTCTTTCAAAGCACACGCAGAGATTGATTTAGAATGTCCGGTCTTAGATACGAGGTCGGAACAAAGCCAACATTTTGAGAGTGACTTTAGTTCCCTTAACGGTTGGGGAGCCCACTTTAACTACCCCCACTCAGCTCAAATCGTCGATGACCCAATCGAAGGCTCAAATCAAGCATTGCGTGTAGAGTTGCAACCCGGTGATGTTTTTCAAACTCGAACAGGTGAAGCATATCGAGCCGAGATTTATGAAACCTACAGAGCACCCTTCAATGCTGAAATGCAATACCGTTTCAGAATCTTAATTTCAGATGACTGGCAATTCGATAATGTCAGGGCCTTGATCGCTCAATGGCATGCAACGCCCGATCGTCATCTGGGTGAAATTAGCCGTAGCCCAAACTTGGGTATCGAACTTAGAGACAACCGCTTCCTGATCAGAGGTCAAACTAGCGATCTTGCCGTTAACCTGCACAACAAAGAGGGTATGGTGAGACAGCAACACTATTTGAGCGAGCCGATAAAAACAAATCACTGGTATCAATTTGAAGTGAATGTGGTTTGGACACCACAAGATAGCGGCTTCCTTCGGGTGAGTATTGATGATGAGGTCGTCGTTAATTTTAGCGGACCGACAAGCTACCTCGATTGCGTTGGCCCCTATTTCAAAACCGGGATATATCGTGATGATACGCCCAATACATTTGTGATGTTTGTTGATGATTATTCAAGAAAAGCCTTTAAATAACGCTATTGAGAACTCACTCATCTAGTAACGCCAATTCTGCATGATAGAGGGCTTCGATATCCGTCAACTGAGCTACAGTAATACTATATTCTGTAGTTTAGAGATGAGGATATTCCATGAGCTATGGTGAATCATTCCGAGCAAGCTATGACCGATGTAACATCGACGAGGACTTCCTCACCTTTTTTCTTCAACACTTCTGTTCAACCAACCCAAGGTTCGCTGAACGCTTCTGTGGTGTAGACAGCGAGCAACAAACAAAAATGCTCAAAGCATCAATTATCCTTGTGCAAAACGCCGCTGAAAATCCGTACATACGGAACAACGTAAAAAGCCTAGCCAAGCGTCACAAGGAGATGAACTTAAACATCAAACCAGAAGAGCTTGTGGCGTGGCGAGAGAGTCTATTAGCAACAGTCGCAAACTTTGATCCTCTTTTTGATGATGATATCGACCAGGCCTGGCGCGCAACGTTGGAACTGGGGATAGAGATAATGAGTAAGCACGCTATTGATTGAAAGCTATCATTCAGAGCGCTTAATAGCCCGTTAACTCCATATAACCCAGTCCTTGATGAGTGCCGTCTATTACAACAGGTCCTTCCCAATAAGGCACTGAAAGCGGCATTTTCGCTTTTGGGTTGAGAGCTGAAATGCTAACGTCTATTTGCTGACTTGGAATCTGAATGATCCATTGAGTGGGGTAGTCCCTTCCCTCAATATCCGTATTTTCAACCGCAACCAAGCTGACATCTTCGTGCTTCATATTAAGACCTGAGCCATCACTGCGCATCAATCTCGCATAGGAGTAATTGCTTTTACCTGTTTCAGTATCCCTTAACTGGAACACCACCAAACTCGTCTCTTCATCAAGTCTAAGAGCAAACCAGTCCCAGCCTTGTTGAGTATCGAGTAAGAACTGAGAGCTCCATTCTCGGTCAATCCATCCCTGCCCGGTGACTCGTCGCGTCACGCCATCAATCGTGACCTCTCCAGAGACTTCGATAAACGGTTGGCTGTAATAATAAGACGCCACCTGCCCATCTGCGCTTTTCTCACTGTAACCTTGCTCGCCCTGCTTTTGATAGGACGCGTGACTAGTCAGTTTTAGTGAGTAGCTAAATTGCTCTGATTGTGTTGTTAACGTTGCGGGGAAAAGATCTTCTCCCTTCGAAGTCCACTGCCAGTCATCGATGTAAACGCGAAATGGTGACGCACCGACACCGGCAAGTTCTGCCTGATCACGCGACCATTTTTCGTCAGCATAGTGAATCGTCTCTGTCGTGACTGCGCTATGTGCCATGTAGATTTGTCGGGTTTGCCAAATGGTATTTTGCTCTTGGTCCGGTGATTCTGGTGCGGCAGCGAAGCGAAATTGCGTCCACTGAATACCTAGTGGATTACCTTGGTCATCTTCCAAGTTAGCGGTTAAATACCACCACTCGTGACGATACGTCGGATGGGCTTGATGATCTTTTGGAAAGGTGATGGGGTTGCCTTCGGTGACTTGCGCAAACAAAGGATCCTCTGATTGTGATTCACTGCCTCCCAACAACGTTCCCATTCCAGATGGTTGGTGCTCTTCACACCCTGAAAGTACGATACTGCTCAATATTATGGGCAGGACTAACGCTAGTATTCTCATCACAACACCTCGCTTTGTAGGCTTGAGACCACAGGCTTACTCACAAGTCGCCATAACGGGATGAGTGTGGCAACAACGGCGACAACCACAGTCATCGCCGCTATGGTTATCGCATCACTCCAACTCCACACGTATTGTAAGCTCCAGCCGAACGCTCGAAGCGTGACAATGTCGGTTAACACATAGCCCACCAACGCACCTAAAGGCATAGCGATGATCAACGTGAACATGACCAATGCGGTAATTTGACCCACCACCATTGCCATCAACTTATTACGACTGACCCCAAGGGCGAAGAGTCGTGCTATCGCGGCTTTGCGGGCATCCAATAACATAAAGCATGCAGTGAACAATCCAATCACAGCCACCATCAAGGTCACACCGTTTAGGGCTCGAGTAATCGCAAATGTTTGAGAGAAGATATCCAGTGCGATGGCTTTGATTTGTGCCTGGTCGTAAATCTGGCTTGGATGTAGCTTCAACTCTTCCCGAAGTTGATTGTACATAACTTGCTGATCGCCCGAGATTTTGATACCTAAACTGGTGGGTACTTGAGTAAAACCACTCTCCAACCAAACTTTGGGGGCAAGGAGTACTTCACCATTTGGTGAGCCGTAATCGTAGAAAATGGCCCCCACGACGAGTGATTTATCCTTAAAACTCTCCAATTGCAGTTCGCTTTCCAATGCTAGCCCCAATTTTTCTGATGTTGGCTCGCTGATGGCAACAATCTCTCCTCTGTAGAAGCGAGGCCAGAAATTCCCTAGCTTTGATTTGAACACCATGGTTTGCTCTAACGTGTCTCTATCTTTTGTGCCGAGCAATATCGGTAAGCCTTCGGCATTATCATCCACATAATATTGTTTGTAGACGGTTCCAACGTTATCGAACTGCTCTAACGCCCTCTCTACATTTGCTATTTCTGATTGAGCTGGGCTGACGTAAAGATCAGCATGTAATCTCTGCTCTAGCCACTGTTTTAGTGTGAATTCAAAACTGCCAACGAGTGTGTTCATTCCAAGGTTTGCCGTGACTGCTAGCAATAGTGCCATCATGGCGAGTGACAGGGGGGAAATCAGTTCTCGTAGCTCTGCGAACAGATAATTAAGTAAACCTGGTTCGGTGTGTTGTTCACACCATGCAGCCAACACAGAAAGTGTTTTGGGAAGATACAAAGGAATGGAAACCACCAATACCCCAAGCCATGCCATTGTAAATCGGTGATGTTCGCTCACCCACAACCCGCATAGCGCTATCGATGTGAGTGCAACTCCAATGACCAACAGCTGACTATTATTGCCCTCTTCCGGGATTTGATAAAGACCGCCATGGGATGAGAGCGGCTGACGGACTCTTTGCTTGAAGTGTTGCCAGCAAGCCAACAGTGTTGATGCCAATGTGAGCAAGAGTGCCTGCGCTAACCACTGCCAATGCCACGTGCCGGGCAATAGTGTTGCGCCATAAAGCTGTTCCAGAGTAAGAGCAACCGTTGGATGTAACCAATGGCTAAGTTGTATACCAAAGATAAACCCTAAAGAGGCACCTACTGTGACTAGAATAATCAATTCAATCAGCAGAGCCGCAAAGACCCTGTTAGCCCCAAGACCAGCTTGCTGGACCTGAACTAATAGGCGGTTTCGCTTGAGTAAACTGTATTTAACGCCGTTATAAGCGATGAACAAGCCCACCAAGAAAGCCAACAAGCTCATTGCCGTAAGGTTTAGATGGAAACTGTCCGTCAACGCGCCTAAGTCAGTGCTTTGATTGTTTGCAATCCACTGACCTTGCTCGCCTATTGTCTTTTGCCAACGCTGACCCTCACCTCTAGAATCAAAGACGGCGATATAACTTAGCTTCCGTTGCTGATTGAGAATTTGCTGTGCGAAGCCAATATCCATTAGCATTCGAGTACCTAGCTGCCAATCATCGGGTAAAACAGCAATTTTGGTCGTCTTGTCATCGAGGACTATTTTACTCTCGCCACCGAGGCTTTGATATTGCGACTCACTCATCATCACGATCGGTTTACCTGCAAGTAATTCAGGTAAAGGCAGCACACTATCGAACAAAGACGCATTTTGCTCATCTGAGTAGCGCATTCTTGATGTCATCGCGGCAATTAAATCGCTACCTTGCACTTTCCAGCGCTGACCTTGTTGGTCCCGAACACGGCCTTCAATAACGGGGAGCGAAGCACTTAACCCTTGTTGTCTAAGTTTGAAGTACAGTGACTCATCTAAGTGACTTTGACCGACCGAGGGGAGAATTAAGTACTTCGCTTGCGCCCCCAACTGCTCAGTGGATTCAGCATAACTGCGTTTAGCATTGAGGTTGATGGCTTGAACGGAAACAAACAGCGTGACGGCGAGCACAATACCAATCAGTATCGCTGCCGCTTGCAAAGGCGCTTGACGATAGTGGGCCGCAAACAATTTGAGCGCAAGCTTGGTGTGGCTGAGCTGAATTGCGTTCATAACGGTGCTACCCACTACTCATTCGATGCAGTTGACCATTTTGTAGACGCAGCTGCGTCTGCATGTAATCTGCGCATTCGCCACTGTGTGTCACCAACACAATAGCAGTGTTACTTTGAGCCGCAATATCACTAAGCAGTTTCATGACCTCTAGGCCTGCATTCTGATCTAAATTGCCTGTCGGCTCATCGGCAAGTAACAATGATGGTTTGTGCGCTAATGCTCGAGCTATTGCTACTCTCTGCTGCTGGCCACCTGACAGAGCTGACACGTGTCGATTCAGAAGATGACTGATGCCCAGAATTTCGATTAAATAATCACACCAATCGTTCCATTTCTGTCGATTTAGATTGAGGGAAAATGCTATGTTCTGCTTAACATTAAGGGGAGTCAGTAAGTTGAATTGCTGGAAGACAACGCCTAATTGCTGATAGCGAAATTGGCTCCACTGTGCTTCTTTCCAGAGCCTTGTGTCTTCCCCATTTAACAATAACTGCCCTGCACTCAGAGGTTCGAAACCTGCGATTAAATTTAGTAGCGTACTCTTACCGCTACCACTTGCCCCAGTTAAAGCCACACTCTCACCAATATTGAGATTAAAATCTACCTCTCGAAGAACATGGTGGGTCTCCTTACCATCGATAAAGTGTTTGCTGCCACTATTTAGTGTGACCAATGAGCCTCGCATCCTCTCCCTCCATAGTCATAACGAGCCCTGCTATTACAAGTATGCTTTTTCACTGTAGACAACTATGGTGAAAAAGCGATTTATCGCCAGAAATTAGTGACTTGTACGGTTAAAAGACCCAAGGGGGTCACTCGATTATTTGGATTAAATTCGGAGTTGTGACGAGAGGTTTTCTAGGACGAGAAAAAGCCAAAACAAACCGCGTGCTAGGGTTTTGACACACGGTTTAGTCCATAAGATACATCTGACGCGCCAGTGATTATTTGTCGTGATACGCCTTAGACACTGCATAGCTATCTTCAAACCAATGCCAACGTTTCACTTTTCCATCAACAACATGTACTCGAACGGCCCAGCTGAAAACGCCCGTTTCCTCGCCAGTTTTTGTCACTATCGCGCTCATTGTGCCCATGAACACGGCATTTTCGCGATTTGAAAAGCTGTAGTCTGTTGTCCAACTCGTCACTTTGAGACCTTCGCCAAAGGCAGGCATAAACTCGCTAAAGACCTTATCTTTGGGTCCCCAAGTGCCAATCCATGGGATAGAAAAGTCGCCTTCATTATGCCATTGGAAATCATCAGCCATTAGCGCTTTCATTGCCTCTGCATCACCACTTCCGGCAGCCTCTAGGAAAGCTTTGGCAACCGCAAGTGTCTTTTCAGAGTGAACTTCATGTTTCTCATGCTCCATTGTTCCAGCCTCGCCAGCAAAGGCATTGGAAAAGGCAAAGGTCATCAACAGCGTGAAAAAAGTGACTACCGAAGAAATTTTGCTCATGTTGAGTTCTCCATTATTTGTGTAGTGGGGTACATAACGTGATCTAACACCTGTTTTAACGTAGTCATCGAATTGCTTATTTTCAAATACTCAGAGATCAGTAGTCACGGTTTAAGCTTCCATTATCAACATAAAATTGAAATTGTTTCCTCCACATGTCGCATTATCATTCATGATAGTGATGACTATGCTTAAACCTCTTTAGAAATGACACGTAATCAAAACAAACGAGGGAAACATCATGACGACTTATTATTCTGTACTTGAAGTAACGCCAACCACAGACGAATGGGTAGCCGATTATATTGGACCAGCCAACAAACTGGTGGCTCAATATGGTGGTAAGTATGTAGCCCGCACAAACAGCCACGAACGCCTCGAAGGACAAGGGGAAGACCCTGCATTGCGTATCATCATCGAGTGGCCGTCACGTCAAGCAGCCGTCGATTTTATGCGTGACCCTGAATATGTCCCGCATTTGAAAGCTCGGACCGAGGGCTCTGTCAGCCATCACTATCTCATTGAAGGTAAAGATGATTTGGCAAGTTAACTTTGAGTTTTTTAGTAGGGTAAGATCCCCCAGCGCTGCAATGAGCGTCGCTAGGGGATTCGCTACTACTATTGTTTTTCAAGCTCGATGCCAATAATTCGACTTACCGGCTCACCTTGCTCTAGCCATTCGGGCATTGCTAGCACGCTAATAGAGTCATCACTGTCTGCGACGATAGCAAAATATTCATTCCAGCCCTGTTCTTCATAGAATGAAATCGTCAATGTTCCAATAGAGGTGGTGTACCAACTAAACGGTTGTGTGTAATCGTCTGCTGTTTCAACATAGACTCCCTCACCGTCAGCATTAAACTGATAAGTAATAGGGCTGCTATTTTCATCCTCATCGGGTCGACTGACCGTCATTCCAGAAACAAACTCATAATCAACCGGTACATAATTACATTGGTGAGCGGCATCGACGAAGTCGAAGAAATTTTTGGCTTCCAAACCAGAAGTCTCACCAGTGTCTTGCTCTGAACATATACGATAAACAGGATCCACTATTTGTGCTAGTCGCTCTTCGGCAGCTACCTCACTCAAGAACAATTGGCCGATATCGGTTGTCCAACTAAAGTTAGTCTCATCAGTATTCATGGCGTAGGTTTGTAACATCTGACGATAGTAGGAGTTATACCAACCCCAGATATTTTCCGGGTCTTGAGGAGCAATAAGAATAAGGTCAGGCCCGACACTCGCAATATAAGAATTTTCTAGTACGCCGCCCTCCGTGAGAGTCACTGGCACAATACTAGGCAAAGTGTCACTTAATCGCGAATCTTGAGTTACTGCATACCACTGTCTTGGGTGAGCGGATTCCGAGTACTGAAAAGAATCATTTGGCAACACTGCAGCATAGCGTGATAGACCAGAAATCATCGACTCATCAATATCAGACAAAGCAGTACCAGAGCTCAGCGCATCCTGCACTTTACTAGGTAAATCGGTGACATTTTTACTTCCCCACTCATCGAAAGAAGTGGTTATCCATATACCATTACCAAGACGATTAATGACTCGGTAAGATTGCCCCTCATCAAAGCTGTCGGTCGTAAAGTCATAACTTGCCAAAGGTTGATGCGCCCACGTAACGTATTCTGTTTTAACATCGTCACTAAGTTGTTTAAAAACTGACATATATGAGTGAAATAGGAGCCCAGTTGGCGCTTCTTCGTTAGTAAGCTTTATTGGAATCTCATCTGACAACACATAACGATCACCTCGGTAAGTAGTTTGTCCGCCCGCTTTTTCAGTTATTATTTCATACCAATAGTTTGTCAAATTATCCCAGTTGCCAGATGTAAAGTTAAAGTCTGCATATTCTTCATGCTTAACTTTTTGCGGATTAGCCCATACTGGATAAGCATGGAACAAGGTGTAGTTTTGACCTTCACCAACAGTGAGCTCCCAAAAAACATTTGGATTACCATCGGCTCCCCAATCTTGCTCATCATAAATATAAGTCGTTAGGAGGTCCTCAATCGTGGTCTGATTCAAACTGGAATATTGAGAGACATAAGTTGCCTCATCATCTAGAACAAAACTTGCTGTATCGTATTCTTTGAAGTCAGTGACATAAGTATATTTGTCGTCATCGCTGGAGATTGTTGTTACAAGGTGTTGAACAACATCGATACCCGCCAAGTTCTCAGGGTGACTGCGGGCGCTTAAATCGACATTATCAAATGTTCTTCCGAACCCATTACTACCTCCTTCCAAAGCAGCGTCACTTTCATCCACATAACGCAGGTAATTTTCAGCAGTCTCTGTTCGAGTGCCTATGTCGAGTGTACTACCGATAAATTGAGCATCACCATCAAGGTTGAAGTCGAAATCGAAGGTGCTAAGTCTAGTAAAGCGGTTTTCAAATTGTTCATCAATAGACATCGTTTTACCATACTCATTTCCACCTAGTGTTAAGTAATGGGTCGTTGTTGTGGTACGAGTCATACCAGAGTTTAGGGTTTCAGTTTTTTCTTGAACTGCGATATCAAGCATCATTTCTTGTTGATGGTTAAAGTGCAGGTACGCCATCACCGCTTGATTTTCCCGAATGGTATCCGCTACAGACTTTGAGGCATCATCTGGATATGCATCGTTGAGAGTATCGATACCATCAGCATCGGGGTCCCCTGCTAATGAAGCATCAAGAGGGTATCCATCTAGACTATCTTCAACACCGTCGTTATCGTCATCACTATCTCGGTTGTTACCTATCTGATCATTATCGGTATCTAACCATTCGGTTTTATCATTAACAAAGACATCAGCGTTGTCTCCTATACCATCGCCATCAGTGTCGATCCATTCATCTTTATTGTTATCATCCCAGTCAAGGCCTGCAGCAACACCATCACCGTCGTTATCTGTTGCTAAGTCAATTCCTGTAAACGGGTTATCAAGATCGTCAAGTTCATCGGGTTCAGTCGCGACCACTTGCTGCTTAATTATGTGATTAACCGAGTCTAACTGTCTCAACATTTCAGATGCCTGATCACTATCTATATTGTCCAGCATGTCACTAAACTTACTTGGTTCTAGCGATAAAATAGTGTTGGAATCAACGATGCTTTGTGCAGCGTAGAGTGCAGCTTTGTCACCCTGCTCGACATAGTCACCAAGTACGTTAACAACATCAATTCCGAGCTCTTCAGCAACTTCTTCAGTGGCTTTTTCCATTAACTCTTTATAAGAAGTGTCCGAATCAGTTTGCTGCATCTGAGCTAACTTGATATCAACCAACGTTGATAGCGGTGTCACGATGGCTTGCCCTGCTGGGGCTGACATCATAAAACCTGAAGCGACGGTGATTCCATCGGGTGTATTATCCGTAATGGTATCTTCATCAATCGTCTCACCCGAAATTGCCTGTACGATCAATCGTACTGACTCTGCATCTATATTTTCCGGTACAACGATTTCAGCTTTGCCTTTATCACCAGTAAATGCCCAAGGCTCAAGCTCCTCATTAAGCAAAAAGTCAGGTTCACTGTCGAGCCAAACTTGTGCGTTGCGCAGATAGCCGTCAATAGCCTGGACTTGAAGTGTATTGGACGCTGTTGTCGTGGTACTGTCATCATCACAGCCACTTAGCCCCAAAGCACCAGCGACCGCCAACGTCAATAGTGTGAGTTTACTGTTCATCTTCGCCTCCTAAGCGATTTAATGATTATTTCTTCATAAAAATCCTAGGAGCCGTATTTGTCCCTCTCATCACCCAAATAGGTGATGAAATGAGTTGTATACCGAAAAATCAGATCGTGGTCACAGTATGTTTTTGTGCACTTTCTAGCACGTCATTCCAGCGAAAATATACTAAGAAATGGCCTAAATTTGGCTCCTCACGCAGAGTGGCATTTGGCAATTGCTGAATAAACTTCCTGGCCAAGCTAATCGGGACATGTTGATCTAATACCCCGTGCCAAAGGGTTATAGGACACTGTATGCTCTGCATATTGATATTCCATGGGCGACTTAATAGCACCAAGTCCTGAGCAAAAGATGCTGTACCTTGACGTAAAGCCTCACGAAAGGCATGAATAAAATTGTCCGTCACTGCGGGCTCAGAGAGTGCGACAGCATCACTTTCACACAAGTGGGGATAAATTTGGTCAAAATATTTCTCATAATCTTTCACAACGCTACTCGCAATCAACTTGAGTAACGGCGTCAAAACCTCCGGAGACCGAATAGCAATTTGTGCCAAGAGTTTATTGCTCGACTTGATCCCGTGAAATAAGTTTATTGGCTCATAAGGTGTAACACTACTCACTAATGAAAGATGATTAACTCTTTCACCCAAATACGACGCTATTGCCAATGCGTAAGGTCCACCGCCGCAATACCCGAGAACTGAAGCATTGTTTACATTTAACTTGTCTAAAAGTGCCTCAACATCAACCGCAAATGACGATAAGGTACGATTTGGATGAGGGCTCGATAGCCCGTAGCCAGGTCTATCAATGGTAATCAAACGTAGTTGGTGCTTTTTTAAAGGAAGCACGTTTGGATGCACTTGGTAGCGAGAGCCTGTGCTAGGTGGGATAAGAATAACCACATCGTCACCATCGCAACCAACATCGCTATACGACAGTGTGCGGCCATCTCGCAAAAAGATCGTTTGATTATAACTTTCTAATTGATAGCGCCCCAGTGTTTCTCGCTTCTTATAGTCACTAACGTGCTGAAGCTTCGTGTTTGCGATTAACGTTCTAACAAGGTCACTTTGCCGATGGCACCCTGTTTTCTTGAATATTGATTTGAGTTGGGTGCGCACTGTATTGATTGTCACATGCCGGTCTTCACTTATTTGGTTGAGGCTTTTGCTCGCCAAAAGGCTTTTCGCTAACTGAGTTTCAGCCTGTGTCAGCTTATAGCGCTTACAAACATCAACCAAATCAATATCTTCGTTAATACAAATATTAGCTATTAACACCATCACACTGTTTTGTTGAGATTGCTCTCCCTCCAAGCGAGAAAAGTTCATGCTTGTGGGCTGTGATGTGTAGCTTTCACTGAGTCGCATCGTCACCGTCTTCTGTTGTGCTACAGGTGCTCCCAATAACGTTAAATTACGTTCAAATTGACGCTGAAGAAAGGCATTGCTTAATCGAAATCCATTTTCACTTAATGTCATCAAATTTGTTTGTTCAATAAACATTTTGGCTTGATGGTTATACTGTAATAATTCACCAGATGCCTTAAATAGTAAGGCAGGTAAGGGAATTCGTTCAAAGAGGTTCTCTTTCAGTTCACGCTCAGTATCTGTCTGTTCTAACTTAAAATTAATTTGCGCGCTTCGTTCAAGGTGACTTATTAAATCAACGAGAAACACATTAGATTTGTTAGACGAAGCGTCAAAACAATCAGACGAAAAAGAACCGCAACCATTGGTACCTAGCACTGCAGATTGTAAGTCAATGATTTGATCTTCTACCGCCTGTGAAGACAAGGCATCAACAATCTTCTCTAATAATGTAGGCCAGTGACTCGGATCTAGGGCGCTGTCGTAGATTAATTCTACCAAACGATGATCTAACTGTTGATTTCGTTCCTTCATAGGAAGAATCCCTGTAACATTTTATTACATTTTATGTCACACAAAACTGCTTTTCTAATTGAGAGGTTGCTTAATTGCAACTGATCACATAATGATCAACTGAAATCAAGTTTTGGCAAAAAATAACCGACCTTTGATGCCAAGAGGTATAAGAAAAATCTATGTAAAATTGCACCATAATCTCTCATATTAATCACTGAAGCAGTCTCACAAAGCCACATTTTGAAACAGTCATTAGGCGACAAATCCGTATATTTTTTCTCTCTATTCCAATAGAGAGAAAAAGCAGTGATGAAAGAAAGTAACTTCGAAAGGTCATCGAGAATCCTTCAGCGATGTACCTTTGGCCCTTCAATTGATGATATCAAGCAGTTCGAGAAGTTCGACAGCATTGAGGAGTGGGTATATAACCAAGCCAATAAGCCCGTGTCTAACTGGCTTAAGATTTACGAGCGTATTGAAAAATTAGATTCAAACCCAGCTCCAGTCCAGTGCTTTGCAAGTAGTTGGACGGAGATGACCATGATTGAATCTGATAATGTTGACGCACTGCGACAACGAATGGCTTACGTTTTATCTGAGTTGTTTGTTGTCAGCGTGCAGGACCCTGCATTACAGGCCGGAGCAAGACGACGTTACCTATGTCAGTATTACGATGGGTTAGCACTCAATGCCTTAGGTAATTTCCGTGATCTGCTCAAATGGGTGTCTACGTCTCCAATCATGGGGGAATACCTAACATTTATTGATAATGTATCCAATGAAGAGCACGCGCCTGATGAAAACTACGCTCGCGAACTCCTTCAGCTGTTTACCCTTGGGCCTAGTAAACTCAATGGTGATGGCACGGTTGATCATGATGCTTCAAACCACCCTATTCCAGCTTACACTCAAACCGATATTGAAGAGCTAGCACGCGTCTTTACCGGCTGGACTTTTGATAGTCGTGGCTCAGGTTTAGACCGTTACGCCTATCCGCTAGAAGTGAATGAGAGCAATCACGATAGAGGTGAGAAGTACATTTTAGGTAAGCGTTTTCCAGCGAATGTTGACGCGGAAGACGAGTTGGATGCAGTGATTGAGCACCTGATGAATCAATCAAACCTCTACACCTTTATCGCCAAGTTCTTTATCACTAAATTGGTCACGAGCAACCCGCGCCCAGCTTATGTTCGACGTGTTCGTAACGCGTTTAAAAACTCTGATGGTGATATGACGGCATTAATCATTGCCATCCTGACTGATCAAACAGCCTTAAACAGTGGTGATACTGATGGCAAAGTGCGCGACCCTATGTGTGTGTTTGTTCACGGCATGCGTGCACTCAAAACTGAGCTCAATCGCGCTGAAAAGATGTGGCCTAGTCCTTTCAATTGGTTTGATCGTTTAATGCCGATGTCGGGGCCATCTGTATTCTACTACTATCAGCCAGACGACTCGCCAAACACCCCTGAATTTAACGATCTCGATGCGCCTGAGTTCAATGTCTATACCTGGCAAGACATCTATCACTATGGGCACATTTACAGAAACCTACTCACGATTCAAAAAGAGCAAGACCGAGAGTGGTTTATTGATAGCGAGTATTTCAAACTTTTCTTGACGAAAAACGAAGATGGCAACTGGGATGATGAAGCCCTTGTTGATTACCTAAACACTCAGCTTTTTGCTGGCCGACTCTCACAACACGCGCAAAACGCATTCTATGAATTTCTGAGCCATTGTGTGAACCGTAGAGAGACATCATTCAACGACATCCGAAACTTGATTATGCACGCTCTTCTATCTCCAGACTTTGTCATCCAGGACTAATATTATGAAATTATCTCGACGTACATTTATGCAGTCCGGTGCCGCTTCCTTTGGTGTTGGTGCACTCAGCCTCTCTCCTTTTTCTGCTGTTGCCGATTGGCACCAGTGTGGGCAATCCTTTAAAGCAGTTGTCGGTATTGATTTAGCGGGCGGCAACGATGGGTTTAACATGTTTGTCCCTGCTAGTGGCGATTCTGCAACGCAATATAAAACTATCCGTCAATCACTTGCGCTCGACAGTGCAAATAGCATTGCTCTTGAAGGCTCAAACTTGGCTATGCACTCTTCTATGTCCGCACTCAAGAAGTGGTGGCAAAATAGTTCAATGCTGCCAATCCTCAATCAAGGGCCGCTGATTAAACCACTGACTAATCAGACGATTGATACAAGCAACTCCCCTACTCATTTATATAGCCACTCACACCAATCTACGATGGTGCAATCGCATACCGCGTCAACTTGGGTGTCGAAACAAGGCTTTGGTGCACTAACGGCTAAAATCCTTGAAAAGATGCCTTTGAGTATGCAAGACATGCCACCGCTATTTGATATTGCTGGCACGCAGGTTTGGACCAATGCGCTTGAAGCACAGGCAACCAGTGTTGGCGTGAAGCCGCCTAGTAACATCTTCAGCGAAGATGAGGGCTTTGATGTGACTCTGTTCAATAACCTCCATGACAAGTCACAACAATCAAATGTGTTTAAACAGCATTACGCACACTTGGCAACAGAATCGCGCGGTCTCTACCATGAATTTAGCTCTATCTTTGATACAGATACTGGCGACGACTTCCCACAAACGAAATTAGGTCAGCAGTTGGCGACCGTATTTAAGTTGATCATCAATAAAGATAAGTTCGATCACCCTATTCAGTATTTCAGTTGTAAGCTAGGTGGCTTTGACACCCACTCTAACCAACTTAATGCACAGACTGCTCTTCTAGAAGAGTTAGCTGAAGCGCTTGATGCATTTCATACCGCGCTAGAGCGTCATGGGTTGCATGATAATGTCGTCAGCTTTACGCACTCAGAGTTTGGTCGTACCCTCACGCCCAATGCGACACAAGGTACTGATCACGGCTGGGGTAGTCACTCTTTGGTTATGGGTGGCGCAATCGATGGTGCTCGTATATTGGGGGATTACCCAGACTTGAGCGAAAACAGTGAATACTTACTTTCACGAGGCCGTATCATACCCACCATCGCGAGTGACCAAATTCACGCGACGATTCTATCTTGGTTAGGATTAAGACCTTCGGGTATCGACCTGCTATTTCCTGCGTTGAAACGTTCAAGCAGTGAGTTCCCGAGTCAAACCTTACCTCTGTTTAAGCCCTGCTAATAGGCTCATACAATATAAACAGCGCAAGCTTTTGGCTTGCGCTGTTTATATTGTATGGCGATATTTCTGATGATTTACAGCGTGTTCTTATAAACTTCACCGTCTTTCATGATGACTTTTTTTGTCTCATCTTTTACAACGCACTCAACACCTTCAAGCGGATTGCCATCAATGATCAGAAGGTCTGCATACGCGCCCTCTTCAATTCGACCCAGCTTGCCTTGTTGGTATGGGTGTTGATAAGTAGAAAGTTCAAACAAACGACCGCAATTCGATGTCGCCATACGCAGCGCAGTAATCGTATCGAAGGTCTCCTCGATTGCGCCTAACTCTTGCATCTGCGTTTCGTGGACGTTGGCAGTACCAACACAATCTGTACCATAAGCCAAGTTTTCAATGTTGTATTTCTTAATCAAGTCAGCGGATTTAAACATCGCCTTGCCGACACGCTCGGTTTTGCGGTAAGTCTCTTCATTAGGTAGTGGGATCTTACGCTCGGCAATAAGAGACGAGGTAAAGTACGAAGGTACCACCCAAATGTCTTTCTCTTTGATGATCTGAGCAATCTCGTCATCCATAATCGTAGCATGTTCGAAACATTTAACGCCCGCCTCAGCCGCTCGTCGCATTGCAGCGGCAGTATGAATATGTGCTGCTACATAAGTGCCGTAATCAGAAGCAGCTTCAACCGCTGCTTTCATCTCATCAAGAGTGAACTGCAGAGTATCTAGCGGGTCGAACGTCGATGACGCGCCACCACCCGCCATAATTTTGATTTGCGATGCGCCCATGAACAGCTGCTCACGCACCGCTTTCAACACTTCAGAGCGACCATCTGCCACCTTAAAAGTACCTGTTTTCATGATTGGCGAGTCTTCGTGACCATTTGCTAAACGCTGTTGAGCTTGGTTTTGACGATAATCTGAATGACCACTGGTTTGAGAAATCGCAGCTTGTGATGGGAAGATGCGCGGCCCTGTTGCGTAACCACTGTCAATTGCGTTCTTTAGTCCCAGCGTGTTACCGCCTACGTCACGACAAGAAGTAAAACCACGCATTAGCATCTCTTGTGAGATCTTTGCGGAGCGAATCGCCATCTCTTCGCGAGTCATCGCATCGAGCACACCAAAAGATTCAGACAAAGTGATGTGCACATGAGCATCAATCAGACCCGGCATCACAGTACCACTGTTTGCATCAATGATTTCATCGACACCTTCAGTGCTTACCTCGCCGATTTTGGTAATGAGATTGTCTTCAATCAGTAGCGACACATTTTCAATCAGTTTGTTGTCGACACCGTTAAATACATTCGCGTTAGTGATTAGTTTTTTCATTTTGGTTTCCCCATTGAGTTGTTTTTGTTGATGGGGAAATATTAAGACGAGAGGATTTTTAAGAATTGCCATTTGATGACAGTTAGGAACTAGAAGTGAATATTGAAAAAAGGCAGATACGTCCGAATTAGTACCTGCCTTAATTTGCTTGTCTAAATGTTCTCAGATGAGTTAGTTCCAAGTTACATCATATGGGAGCCAAACGCCTGTGATATCGATAAAGTAGGTGTTCCAAACCTCGCTTGGATATCCATCTTCATAGTCATAAACGATGACGGCTGCACCATGCACCTCTCCGTTGGTAAACTTGTGATAAGCTGCGATCACTCTAGTAAAGTCACCATTGGTTAACACCAAATGACCATCGTCATTAATTGACCATGTATATTCACGAGTGCTTTGCATCTCTTCAGTCCATGTTTGGCGCTCCGCATAACCGCCCTCATAAAGATCCCATAGTCGAACTTCAGTACCCGAGTTTTTTCTACGAGCAATCAAGGTATCGTTCAAATCATCTTCTGTGAAAGCTTGAGTTCCACCACAAGTCGCGACATGTGCCTTAAAAGCAGCTTCAGTTGCTTCATCACCAATAAGCTCAATCTCGCAACTTTCGAATGACTCCAAACTTCTCGCTCCTCGCAGCGCTTCACCTATCACTCTTAGCCAAATGGCTTGCTCACCCAGGTCTTCTTCAACGAACCCATCCACCAAGGTAGGTAAATCATCAATATACGGCCCCCAGTATTCAGCGTAAGAGTATGACTGCTCATCAATATAGGTCGTGTACTTCTGGCCCGCGCCGTCAAATGTAAAGTCATAGCCATCGACTTCCATGTGCTGCCATGTCACGTGAGTACGTATGTCGTTCTCTGAGTAACGGACTGATCTTTCGTCCCATGAGTTAAATGCGTAGCCTTCATCCGCATCATTCAAAAGTTTGAGTTCCGTGTCGTCGTCAAGAATGTATTTTGTTCCAGCACTGGTGTAGACCTTGTTATCATTTTCATCCGGATAATCCGTGACTTCCCATTCTTGCCAGTAGTTGATCACTTCTCCCTCATAATAGTCTTGCCAAATAGCCTGCTTCCAAGATGTGGAGTCAACGTCTGACTCACTGTCATATTCGTTGGTGATCACTTGGTTGAACGAACCATCAGCCTGCCAATCATGAGAGATCACTTCCTTGTCAGAACCATCAAAGAAATCCCAGTACTGGTATACCTGGCGATATGTTGCGTACTCAAAAGGGTCGGACATCGCTATGTCATATTCAGTAAATTCGCGGGTGCTATAAGTGTATTCCGAGGTAATTTCAGTGGTTTCCGTCATTCTTTGCAGAACATCAACTCCGGAGAGATCGTCATCATCGACCGCTGTCATCAGTTCCTCTACTGAATCGTAATCAAGCATACGGCCACTTGGTTCAGACCAACTTGCATACTCACCAGCGGCTTCATATGGATCATCTTCATCGATATAACGCGTAAAGGAATAAGTTTCCACACCATCTTCAACACTACCTTCCCCTACATCGTAGAGAAGTGAGGTAAAGTTGATGGTGCCATCTCGATTGAGGTCTGACTCATAAAGAATGGTGGCGTAAAACTCACCAGTGCTGGTGTCTTCAACGCCTTTCTCTCGTAATCTGCTGTAAAGAGTCGGTGTACCTTCTATGTCTCGATATGAGTCCTCTTCTGTCTCAAAGGTAATGGTTGTCCCTGAGACGACTTCTTTATTGAAGCCCATATGGTCTAGCGTTACAGAGGAAGTTGTATTGTCCGGCGTGTAGGTGGAAGAATCCGCGAAAGACTCATAGGTGACAACAGAGCCGTCAGGTGAGTCACTGACAACTTGCTGAACAACAATTTCATCTTGCTTCTTATTCTCAACAACCTCGGTCGCGAGTGTGAGCAGATCATTACTGAGCGAATGATTTGCGTCGATGAAGTCGCCTTTCATTAGATTAGCCAAATCCTCATCCGTGTAATCGTCATCGATATCCAGCTCTGACTTTAGCTCTTCCAAACGCTCCATAACTGTGCTGTCGACCAGAGCAGTGATTTGAGCAACTAGCGCTGAAAGATCTTCTTCGTCTAACCCTTCACCCACAAAACCCTCTAGTGTCTCGGCAACTTCCTCATAGACTTGTGTGGTAAATGGGTTGATCACTTGCCCCTCGACTTCATCACCATTGGCGACCATATCTAAAGTAGCTTGATCAAGTGGAGGCATACTCAGTGTTATCGAGTGAGAAGTTTGATCTGCCGAGAAAATGGTCTCTAGTTCCCCATCTTCAACGAGCTGCTGCAGGGCCTCAACTGATTCCGGAGGAGTGTCTCCAACATCGACAGATTCATTCGTTAGTTTCGCAAGGATAGGCAAGCCAACCAGGTTACTGGCTTGCTCCTCGGTAAGAGAGAGCGTGTATTCACCTTTGTGGTCGGTTTGAGCTTGAGGATCGCTATCATCAAGCTGCCCGTTTCTATTTGCGTCGATCCAAACCAATGCATTGTAGATGTAACCATCTATGACACTGCCGGACAGACTGAAGTTTTGCGTGGAGTTTGTCGATGACGTACTGACATCATCATCGTCACATGCAGTGACGAGCACTGACAAGGAGAGTGCCAGCGCAACTTTGTTGATTTTCATATTTTCTGCCTTGACGTTGTTAATTTTTGTTAAGCGTTATCGACAGCAGACATCCAATAACTAGACAGAAATATAGAAGCGGTAATACAAGGAGGCCAAAATACAAACTTTTATATGTGACAACGATCCCACATTGATGATGCGTAAAAAATAATACTCTCAATAATACAGTTACTTAGCGAGTGTACCATTTTTGGTTCTGAAAGCGCTTACTGAGGTAAGGTGGAACCTTCAAACAACAGTCAGACATTTGACGCGATTTAATCAGTTACAAATGTCCTGTTTTCACCAAAATCACAGCACCGTCTTGTTTGGTAAACGGCGTATGTTGACTACTGTGCGGGCTTCGAATCCATGTTCCTTGTGGATACTCTCCATGCTCATCGTAAAAAGTACCTGACAGGACAAATATTTCTTCACCACCCCAATGTTGATGTGCATTAAATACCGTATTTGGCGCCCACTTAACCAAGGCGACATGCTCAGTTTTGTGGTCATGCAATGGCATCACCGTTAAGCCATCGACTAAGCCGGGGTGCCAAATTTGATTTTCAGTATCAATCACAAATTGACTCGAGTCTTCTTTATCAAACTGCTGAAGCTTAACAAATATCGTCGCGCCCTCTGGGCCAATCTTTGGAGTATGAGCGGTACCTATAGGATTACGGACATAACTCCCCTGCGGATAATCACCATGCTCATCGGAAAAGACTCCTTCGAGGACAAAAAATTCTTCCCCACCATCGTGAGTGTGGGGTGAAAACGCACTGTTCGGTTTATAGCGAACGATGGATGTCGCACGAGCAACTTCACCCCCAACACGGTCGAGCGGCATGCGCTCCACACCGGGCATTGGAGATGAAAACCATTGGTAATCTTCCGGACGGATAACGACTCGCTTTTCAAAGTCGGCATTGATCAGTGTTTGCATCCCTATTCCCCATTTTGCTCATTGTTGGATTTCCAGCTCAGCATCAACATGTATCACTTAGTCACTTTCTAGCTCAGTTTGAACGTATGTGGAAATAAAATCGCGTTACGACTTATACCAAGATTGATAGATAGGGTTGAGATCTTTGACGTCTTTATATAGCCAAACCATTCGGTCAACAAACCATGCTTTGGTAAACATCAAGTAGAGGGTGCTGATCATCATCAGTAATGTATCGATAGAATACAAGCTGTAAAACCAAAATGGTAAGCCGACGAGTTGAAGAAGGATAATGCCTTTTGCCGTTTTGAGGTGATGCTTGGGAATCAAACTCTCATTTTTTTGATTAAGATAGACGCGCTCGCCAAATGTCCCCATCGATGCCCAATTGTTGGTGGTTGTCGGAGCAGAAAAAAGTCGTGGGTTAAGCCATGTCCACAAAACTACGACGCCAAAAAGTAGCAAAGTCCACCAGCCTAGATGCTCACGAATACCGATTACAAAAGTAAACATAGGTAAAATTGAGAAGCGGGAGTACACACTTAGTGGACTGGAATGGCGCTGCCATGCACTCTCATCCATCGACATCAGTTTTTCAGCAGCTTTTAAAATATCCATTATTAATCCATCGAGCTAACTTGCTGGTCGAGCTTTAAATCTTAACACCGTTTTGTACTTATCTGGTGTCACTCGCCTTGGATCGGACAAGTAGATTTCTCGATGAAGTTTGGTTAATCGAGTCAAACCCTGTTCCTTAGCAAAGCTTTCCATTTGAGCAAAACTTGCAGGCTCATCGTCATAAGGGCCTAGGTGTAGCATTTGAACGCACATACCTTCCTCTGCGACTACAAACTCAACAGAATCTAACAACACGTTGGGTTTCTTTGCCTTCACTAATTCTTTTATCTGGTTGAAAAAGGCTTCATCTACATAGTCTGGCTGACGAATCATCAACTCATAGACGAGGTCATCCTTTTTTAGCTCACCGTCAAAGATAGCCTTCGCCTCATCGGTGATGTCCCACTCACCTTCTAGAGGATAGATAGTAAAATCGACATAGTTTTGCGGTGGGCAATCTAATTTTTTTAGATTCATTTTTATGCCGTAAGCCAGCGAATACAGTGCCTCTACACGCTTAGAGAAATCAGAATGGTTCGGGTTACCTTGCCCCTTGATGACAATGAACTTAAATGCGGGAACGTCGATCAACTCTGGTTTAGATTTTGGCAAGTAAACCGTTTTCTCGTGTTTACGCCATTCATGCTTAGTAGCCATAGTGATTCCTTCTCTTGCAACTAAAACTCTAGATATTCAAACTCATTACCAAAAAGCGATAGACACTTAGCAAACTCACCTTGTGTCAGCTCCAGTGTTTGAGTATTCAGGTTAGGATGAAACTGCACATAGTCACTCTCAGCCACCGATTTATGTAGGATAAGCTTGACTTGGTTTTGATGATCATTCAGTAAACCAAAGGGAGAGACAGCGCCCGGCGTTAAACCCAAGATTTCTACCAAATTCGCCTCATTGGCGAACTTCAACTTCTCATCAAGTAGAAGCCCCAGTGATTTTAGATCAATGGCGAGTTCTTCTGGTGCAACAATCAGATAAAACCTTCGCGATTTTTTGTCCTTGAGGAATAGGTTTTTAACCTCAATGCCTTTCGCGCCAATCTTCTCTTGTTTGGCCTCTTCACAAGTGAAGACAGGCTTGTGCTTAAATGCCTTGAAAGCAATAGCGTTGTTTAACAGATAGTCTTTCACTTCTATCGGTGTTTGCTTGTTAACATCCATTTATGCAGTTTTCTCCAAAGCCGTAACTGTGATTTGATTGTGCCTAGGGGACAAGGGTAAACGAGCTGCCCATACTCCCCCGCTAATTGCGCTGATGGTTATGAGTTTCTATCATCAATAAATTCGACAAAGCTAGTCATATGCCTCTTCAGCCTTTCCTCGACCGTGGCATCGACTATCTCAAATTCAGCGTTGAATACACTATCTACACCTGTGATCGTCATTTCATGGACGGGATGGATCGCAGAAATTGTTGAATCAAACACCAATTTGAAGTGTGCTTGTGCTCTTGCGCCACCCACAGGGCTGTTGGCCTGAGTGATGATGGTCACCGGCTTACCCTTCAAGCACGAATTGAACGCCGGCCTTGAGACCCAATCAATGGCATTTTTAACGACAGCAGGAACACTATGATTGTACTCAGGCGAACAAACGATAATGCCATCGGACGTTTCGACATCTTCGATCAATTGAAGAATATTCTCTGGCTTATCTTTGGCTAGGTCTTCACAGTAGAATGGTAAAGAATTGAGTTCTGGCAAGATATATTGATGCTCTGGAAAGTACCCTTTAAGGGCCTTCAAGATGGCGATGCTTCGACTCTTTGAATGAAAGCTTCCTGATAACAATAACAACTTCATCGTTTTATAATACCCTTTGTAGATGATGAGCTAGTATGCCAACAGAGTACCTAAAGTACTGTGCTTTATACAGTTAAACTGACTGGGTAGTCACCAAATCAGTAGTGGACGCTAATGATCATTTCCAGCATAAATCCACATAGGCTCAGTTTTACCCGCTCTCTCAAACCCGAGGGCTTTATAGAAATCGACCGCTTCCCCATCAGCCGTCAGCATTTGTTGGTGGAAACCTTTGTATCGGGTTTGCATTAATTCCATCATTTTTCGGCCAACGCCCAAACCCTGAAAGCGTGGATCGACCAACATGTGTGGATAGTACACAACTAAATAGCCATCAGAGATAGCATTGCCGATGCCGATAAGCTTTCCATCTAGCCGGGCTGTTACCAATGTGTCTGAATTTAATAGTGCTGGAATTAACTTGTCTGGAACCTCAGCAGAAGACCAGCCATTGGCTTGGTATAGCTCAACAACTTCTGCGACTTCTAAGTCATTGCTTATTTTGACCGAAACTTCCATATCTCTCCTATTGAATAAATGCGAACACCAATCTAACTTTGTAAGGTTTCTTTGCTTTTGTGGGCAAGTTTATGAGCATTCGGCTCCCAGTTTTTGCCATCAAAATCAGATATTAAAAGCTTGGTAATCGCGGTATCTATGCAATTCACGTTTATATCCATTCCATCAGGGTTTGAACGCGGTACATAGAAGGGTTTCATCCCACAGACTCGACAAAAGTAATGCTTCGCTACATGTGTATTGAACGTGTAAACTTCTAACTTCTCTCGACCCTTAAGCAATTGGAACTTTGATTTGGGGACAATGAGATGAAGATAGCCAGATTTCCTGCATACTGAGCAGTTGCAAAGATCGGCCTCGATTATCTCTGGCGCTTCGACCGAGAATTGAATTTCACCGCAGTGGCAGCTGCCAAAATATTCCATTATTTCCTCACTGAAAGACTATGCTTTGTAATCCTAACATTACTAATCACTATTAAGTATCTGTTAGCCCTACGTCCAATAAGTCGCCAGCCTCAATCGCTCTAATTTTGACACCGAAACTCGACATACTAGGTAACGTGGCATTGTGGTGTTCTCGAATTTGAGCACCTGTGGCGTGTTCCTTATCATGAGTGGTGTGAGCATCTGAAACCAAAGTTACGGAATAACCTAATCCAGCTGCCCGACGAACGGTAGTATCAATGCAAAACTCAGAGGCATAACCACACACAATGATACTATCAACGTCAAGCTCATTTAATACACTTTGAAGATTAGTATTCAAAAACGAATCTGGTGTTGTTTTACGAACGAAATGATCACAGGTTTGAGTGACCAAACTAGACTGTAATTCCCACCCCACGCTCTTGTACTCAATAACAGACTTGGGTTGTTCGTGCTGGATGAAAATAACAGGTGCAGATTTACTACGCGCCCATTTCGTAACTTGATTAATATTGTTGAGTACAATTTGTGATTCAAATGGTTGAGGCTCTGGGTCGAATAGAACCGACTGAACATCAATAACTAATACCGCAGGTTTCATTATAATCCTCTGATATGGAGAGCGCCTTAAAGCTTTGTCATAGGAATCTACACTATGGCTAGATGATTTAGGGGAGCCCATCCAGATTCTTTGCTACCCTCAATTTTTTGGCACCAAATCCAGCCATTGAGCTCGTACTCCTTTAGCAAAACTTCCCCAACAGCCAAAGTATGTTCTCTGGCACAGTAGTCCTGAAGCACATGGACTTTGAACTGCCCGAACTCAAGTATTTGCTTGGGTACCCAACCTTCCTTCTCTGCTCCACGACAAAATACCCAGTTTGGCCAATTACCGTCAGGATCAGACTCTTCGACAAACTGAAGTTCTTCACCTTTGCGCACCTCTATTGGAGACTCAGGTGCATCCGAATAACTCTTAACTACCGTGTACATCATTGTGTTCTTGTTCCTTCATTCACATAACCATCACTTAAGGTGCTCTAGTTCAACAATGTCTATAAGGTCGACTTCACGACCAAGAATACGCTTATACTCCAATAACTTGTCAACTGGAATCACAGAAACCTCAATTCCTTTGTAAGTTCTAGCGACTGATGTGTTGAAGTCTGTTTCTAATTCAAACCACACTCCATCAGTTGATTGGATTCTTGTACCTGGGGTTAAACCAATCTCGATCTTTTGAGTGCGGTATATGAGCTGCAGATACTCTAAATCCCAGCCACCTTCGACGTAATGAGTTAGAGGCTTAGATATAAAATCAACAACATTTGGTAACAATTTCTCTGCGTCTGATTTATTAATGTATAAATCAATATCCGCAATTTCACGACTTCCGCCATGGAGAAACGCAGCGAAACCACCAACTATTTGGTACTCAATCTGATTCTTCTCGAGAATGTCTTTCAGCCAAAGAAGAGCGTCTCTTACTTTATCGTTCACTTATGATCCTTCATGATGATTTTGTGTCCTAATGCTAAGCTAAACTGCACAAATCCTTGGCATATACGTCGCGTAGCAAAATGCTAGTAGTTGAGTGTCTTGTTATACGTTATCTCTATGAATAAGGAATTTTGTAGTCAATAGTATTAGCCCAACTATGGCTGGGGCCAATATAAAAGTAGAAGTCTTTATCGACCAGATGAGAATGAGCCTATCATAGTTATCTGGTCCCGAATAATCACTAACAGGGAAGTAATAGATCGCAAACCACAAAGGAAGGGAATACAGAGTCGTGTGAAATTTAAACTTGTCTGCTAAGCCTAATTTGTTCGCTTTTTTTACATATTGATGGCAGCAAAATATACACATCAACAACGAAACCATCATCACAAAAAATAAAGTATACCCAATAACCATGCCCACATTTTTCCCCTTACCTTTAACTCTCTACTATGGTGTGAGCAATGCAATATCCAAACCGCCACACAGCTCAAATGACTCAATTCAACGGCTAGCAAAAATGTCCCGCGTTACAACGAGTCATTCTTGAACCGTTTTTTCTGTGAATTGCTACTCGTACTTCTTGCCATTATGTTTTAACCAACCATGAGGGTGTCGATTGTTTGGATCATGGTGTGTCCAGTGCATGACACCACCTTTGTTATTCCACTCATACTCACCGTAAAACTCCACACTGTCGCCCAGCTTTAGATCTGGGATTCTAGGAGCTAAGTCTATATTATGCGCAACAAGTAAGGTTTGCTTGCTGTTCAGTTTCAATATAAATTTTTGATGCCTGCTACCGTCATTATCGTCAGGTAGCAAGCGAATTACTTTACCTGAACCTTGAACTTGAATATCACTTTGACGGTTTTCATATACTTGTTTTAATTGATAATCGTTGGCTTGGATACCTATCGAAGTTAAGCACAAAACTGCTGCAAATATCGCAATTAATCTCTTCACCTATTCTTCCTTCCGACTCATACAACACTTTATTTAAGACAATGAGCTGTCTCTTTAATTACATTTTGCCGCACCATGCTCTAGAGCATCATTTAAACATCAAAAAATCAGAAACTTGCCTAAGTACATAAAAACACCAATGCAACATAATGCATACTTGTTTATATGACTGCAAAGATTAAATGCTTTAACTTTGTTCAAGGACAAAAAAAGGGGAGCTGATTAGTTCAGCTCCCCTATCTTCATGTGACTCAAGCAAGTTCGGCTTTATACCTCTTCAAGTACTTCCTGCTGAGCTTCCGCTTTATCCGTCTGTCCAAACCCCCGCAGACCAACCACGTGTACGTGCTCGTGGTCTTTGAACACTTTACGCACTAGTTTGTACGTAGTGCCCTTCTCTGGGCTAATGTTTTCTGGTGCGGCGATGAGAAGCTGCATGTCTAGGCGGTCACACAGCTCGAATAGCGTCGAGATCGATTTCGCATCGAGACGAGCTGCCTCATCAAGGAACAGTAGGCGACATGGGACGATGTCTTTGCTACGTAGACGGCGTGACTCTTCTTCCCAGCTTTGAACGACCATCAATAGGATTGACTGACCGGTACCGATCGCTTCACCCGTTGATAGTGCGCCTGATTCCGCTTGTAACCAACCATCTGAGCCACGGTTGACTTCCACGCTTAGCTCTAGGTAGTTACGGTAATCGAGCAATTCTTCACCCAATACCTGTGGCGAGCGCTGGCCCATATCGATGTGTGGGTTCACGCGTTGGAACAGTTTCGCCATCGCTTCTGAGAAAGTAAAGCGAGACGTTTCGAACAGATCTTTGTGAGCGTCTTGCTGCGCTGCAAGGCTTGCAAGCAACACTTCGTGGCTCTCACGCACTTTCACGTTCAAACGAACGCCGTTAACCTGACCGAAGTTAATGTTTGATAGACCTTGGTTAAGCATACGGATGCGGTTCTGCTCGCGCTGAATCGTCTTCTTGATGATGCTCGCCACTGACTCAGAGCTAATTGCTAGTCGGTTTTCACGCTGCGTGAGCTCTTCTGTTAGTCGAGCAAGCTCCACTTCCATCTCTTCAATCGCTTCTACCGGATCATCAGTATGAATGATGTCTTGACGAATACGTTCGCGTAGGTGCTGATAAACTGCGATGTAGAACAGTACTTTACGCTCTGGACGTGCATTGTCTTCTGATAGACGCAGTGCATCACGTAGGTCTTCATTGTCAGCCACCGCTAGACGCAACGCACCTAGAGATTTGTCCGACATAGAGCGAAGCTCATCGGCACTCATGTAAGCGAGCTCACGTTTATGTAGACGACGCTCTACATCGTTTTCACGCGCTAGACGTAATACTGAACACCAACCTGCTTTAGCTGCCACAACGAAGGTACGCAATTCAATGTACTCTTTTTGTACTTTCTTCATCCGCTTAGCAAGACCTTTCATCTCAAGCTCGGTTGAGGTGAGCGTGCGCTCATATTCGCTCTTACGGCTGCGAGAAGTGTGAAGACGCTCTTGTAGCTCGTCACGGCGACGAAGTGCGCGCTCTTCTGCACCTTCATCAGCGTTAACACCAAACTCTTGCAACTCTTGGCGGAACTCTTGAACGGTCTCTAGCTTCGCTTGGTGCGAGCTCTTCAATGATGCCAATACTTGGTTGTATTGGTTCATTTGGCCTTGAGACTGTTTTAGCTGTTCGCGAGAGCGCGTACGTGCGGCTTCAGCTTCAACCAGTTTGGCTTTGAGTTGCTCACTCAGTTCGCTGCTCTTGTTGAGAAGATCAACGGAGTCTGAATAGCTAAAGTAATGGCGACGCTCAACCAAATCTGCCAGTGCAAAGATCTTCGCTTTTAGGCTTTGTAGATCTTGGTCTGCTTGCTGGTATTGGTTTTGTAGTGCGTCGAACTGCTCAGGGTCAGCCTCTAGCGCATTGGCAATGCCTTCTAACTCAGTCACCGCTTTGTGGTGTGCATTGAGGAAAGTTTTCGCTTCTGATAGTTGCGCCAGTTTGCTTTCAAGCTCTTCGAAGCGCTCAACCAGTGTTTCGTCTTCAATAAGACGCATGTTTGGAACGATCTTATCTAGGGCAGTCAGTGCTTGCTTACTCGTGGTTACTTGGCTGCGTTGCTGCTGCTCTTTGCTTTCTAAATCGCTAAGCACACGTACAATCTGAGTGCGCTTATCACGCGCGACCACAAGGGCTTGCTCTGGGTCTGCGTTGAACGCAACTTGTATGTGTTTCGCCACGAAGTTATTGAAGGCTTGGAATAGACGCTGCTGCTTCTGGGCATCAAATGCTGCTTTCGCGTGTTGCTCAACCACGTGTTCGCGCTCGTTACGCAGTAGCTCTAGGCGCTGCTCACGAGCTGCACGGCCAAACAGGGGGATCTCTGGAAGGCGAGAGTAACGCATTTGGCGCTCGTTCAGGCGAACACACACTGCACCTTCTAGCTCTTCTGCGTTGAAGCTGCTGTCATCAAAGGCGTCAATGTCACCTTCAATGATGTACAAGTCTTCTGGGCAGTCATCAAGCTCAACCAGCTTCTCTTCGATGTCTGATAAATCAGAAACCACAATGGCATGACGCGCCGGGCCATACATTGCGCTGAAGTATGGCGCATCACCAATGGTGATATCGTCATAGATTTCAGATAGCAGTACGCCGCCTAGTGTATCGGCAAGGCCTTTAAGACGAGGGTCATTCGAACCGCCAGGTGAAGCTAGGCGTTCAATCTCGCTCTCTAGCTCGCTACGACGTGTAGCTAGTTTGTCTTTTTCTAGAGAGAGATTTTTCTCATCTTCTAAAACAAGCTGCATCTGAGACATGACCGCTTGGCTGTCTTCTAGCGCTGCACCGCTTTGCTCACGCAGAGTTTCTAGTGCATCGTGCGCTGCAATCCAATCAGGAGCGATAGATTCTAGGCGCTTAATTTCCGTGCTCAGGTCTTGCTCGTTACGGCGCTGTTCACTGCGCTGTTCGCGAAGCTCGTCTTGCGCTACGTCTAGAGTTTCTAGCTGCATTGCGTGACGTTCACGCTCTTGCTCAACCGCAAGCTCATCTTCAAGTGCTGAGTTAAACTGTTTTTGGTAGCCATCGACCAACTCTTTCACTTGGCGTTGAGTGTTGATATTGCGTTCTAAGTCGCGGTGTTGAGCGCGCCATTGCTGCTCGTTTTCAACGACTTGCTGCGCATCACGAGCTTGCTTGAAGATCGCTTTTGCTTGGGCAGCGGCTTGATTGCGCTCAACATTACCCAGGATGCTTTTCACTAGCTTATACGCTGTATCGAACTGCTCTGCAGCTGCCGAAGACATGTCTAGCTTATGCTTGATAGAAAGCAGTTCGTTAGTGTTGTTCGCTTCTTGATTCTTTAGCTCAGAAACCAATGCCTGAGCACTTTCTGCCGTCAGCGCATCGTCATCCAACAGTGACTTCGCTTTTTCAAGCGCTTGCACTGCTTGTTGGTATTGCAGCGCACGGGTTTGCTGTACATCAAGCGCTTGTTGGTAGTCAGCCAGCTGAGTCTTCAGGCTGTCCACTTCTTCCTCAGAAACCGTGGCTTGCTCTTCGGCCATCAAAACGCGCTCTTGCGCTTCTTCGACAACCATCATCTGCTCTTCAAGGCGCTCGCTAAGCTCTTCCAGATCTTCTTGATAACGGATGATCTTTTCTTGCTGACGCAGTGCGTTTTGCACCAATTGAAGGTGGTCAGATGCAGCGCGGTGATCAACCTCAAGTGCCGTTTCTTGGTCCATCAGCAACTCGAGCTCTTCTTGAACTTGAGTCATTAGCTGGTTCTGTTCAATCAGCGTTTGACGAGAGCCGAATAGCTCTTGGCGCAGAGCCATGGTTTGGTCCAGCTTCTTGCGGCGCTCGTTAGCATGGCGCATGTAGTCTGCAGCAACGTAGTTGGTTGACTCCGTGATCAAGTGCTTGAAGAGGTCACGGTCTGCCTGCGTGACCTTGATGGCTTCTAGCGTCATGCGGTTTTCACGCAGTGCCGATTCCATATCTTGGAACGCTTTCTTCACACCGCCGTTTTGTGGCAATAGGTAGTCACGTAGCGAGCGAGTAATAGCACTTGAGATACCACCGTAAAGCGATGCTTCAATCAAGCGATAGAACTTAGAGCGGTCGCTTGAGTTGCGTAGCTTCTTAGGAATCACGCCAAACTCAAACATTTGAGCGTGGTAATCCACGATTGAGTTGAACGCTTTGAAGTGAGTGCCTTCGTATTGCGCTACCGCTTCTTTGACTTCATTAATCTGACGTACACGCGCTTGGTTGTCTGATACCGCTTCTATAAGAATATCCGTTGGCTTCACATCCATCGGCAAGCCTTGGATAACGAAAGGCTTGATGTCCACTTTCTTATCACGGCCCGCCACTTGTTGCAGCTTAACCGCAAATAGGAGACGTTGGTTACGTGAGTTGATCACGTCTAGCGCCGCGTAACACGCACCCGCTTGAAGCTTACCGTAAAGACCTTTATCGCGAGAAGACTGGCTTGAGCCAGCTTCTGTGGTGTTACGGAAATGAAGCAAGCTTTGGTCTGGGATCAAGCTTGTGATGAAGGCTGCCATTGTGGTGGACTTACCCGCACCGTTACCGCCTGAAAGTGTTGTCACTAGACCATCGATGTCGAACGTGCGTGCAAAGAAGCCGTTCCAGTTCACCATGGTCAGTGATTGATATTTACCGCGTTGAATCATGCTTCATCCTCTAGCGCATGCTCAGGTTGTGTCTCAACCTCAATGTTCTCGTTGTCGCCCTGCTCTAGCAGGCTACCTTGGCTTGGCTCTGGCGTGTGCACTACCGCTTCACCATCACGGATCAGACGAAGCTGCGCTTCACGCATGTCATCACCCACACGCACATCCGCACCAAAGCGGAACACCGCTTCACTAATACGGAATTTACCTGTTTCACCAACGGTGATCACCATGCCTAAACGGCGAAGGCGGCGTAGTGACGTACGCACTTTCTCAAACAGTTTTTCTTTATCGAGATCAGAGCCTGATGCGCGGTTGGTCACCAGCTTCATCAGTTTTTTCTCATCGGTTAGCGTCATGAGCTCTTCATACAACTCTTGGTTGGTGAAGATACCTTCATGCGCCAAACGCTCTGGGCTAAGGTAAAGAAAACACAATACTTTACCTACCAACATATCAAGTTCAGATAGTACACTGCGGCTAATGAGTGACGTTGAACGAGGACGCAGGTAGAAAAAGCCTTCAGGGGCTTTTACTAGCTCTGTGTTGTAACGCTGATAGAACTGACCCAGCTCTACTTCAAAATCACAAAGTAGTGCGTGGTTATCCAGATCTTCGCTAGAGATATGACGCCCTGCACGCAACAAGCTGTCGAGTTGCGGGAACAGAGGGTTAGAGATTGCTTTTACCAGATTCTCTGGCATGTAGTCGTTAGTATCTGTCGATGACATTTGCTTGTACCTTTGCGCCAAAGTCGTTGATTGCCTGCCAATCTGGCTGGATCGCTTGGTAGTCAGATTCTGAGTAACCCATACGTACCGCTTGATCAACAACGATGCGAGCTAAATCAAAATGATGAGTGTGTGGGTGCTCTGCGAGGTAATCACGCAATACCGCACCGAGATCGATCGGGTTGCCTTGGTCTTTGTGGGCCTTCAGCATGTCACCGATACGCTCTGACAGCTCATCATTGACTTGTTCAAACTCTTCGTATTCCACTTCCATTGGCACTTGACCAGTCACTTCATCATCGCGAAGGACTAGCGCCTCATCACGCAGGTCAGTCAGACGCTCTGCATCGGCATAAGTGAGGAACCATGGTTGGTCGAAGTAGTCTTTCAGTGATTGACGTAAGCGCGAGCTGAACGCTCGGTTCTTATCCATATCAATCGCTGTACGAATAAACTTGTGGACGTGGCGGTCATAACCGATCCAAAGATCGATGGTTTGTTGACCCCAGCTTGTGATGCGATCCAACTTCATTTGCAGGCTAAATAGCGTTTCGTCAATGAAGTCGAGTTCTTCATTGCCGTAGACCTGCTCTTGGATATCTAAGATCTGCGTTTGCAGCTCATCACCTGCCGCTTGCAAGGTGTCTTGCAGCTCTTTTAGTGTTTCAGAAGTTTCTGACAATAGCTGTTCACAGTTATTGATGGCTTCGCGCCAGTCTTTATTTAGCAGCTCTGCAATCTGAACTTTGACTTGCTGCTGCTGCTCATCCATCACACGCTGGTTGAGATCGATCTGGTCGAAAATCTCAGCTACGGAGTAACGCAGAACGCCATAAACGTTCTTTTTCCAATGTGCGGGAGTACCGCCCTCTTGAGCTGCTTGCAGTGCTTTTGCCATTTCATCTGCCACCATGGACAGCTGAATAGACAAACGCAACTTAGAGAACTCTCGATGACGGACGTAGTAATCTGAAATGCCAATCGCCAACGGTGATAAACGATAGATGCTAGCACCATCGTTGATTTCACTCGTAAATCGGCTAATAAGACGTTGTTTCACCATATCATTGATGGCGTTGTTCGCTCGGAACGCTGACGCTTCACCTGTCTCAGGAAACATTTTCGAGACAATCGCGAATGCATCATGCAGTTCACCTTCCCCCAGCTCTTCATCAAATCGCTCGTTGCTTAATACGGCAAGTGCAATGAGAAAGGCTAAGCGCTCAGGAGGTAGGCTGAGAGAAAAATCATTCCTCTGTACCCAGCTAACCAGTTCATCCACCGGCTGCTCAGCTACATTGTGAGTCATCTCACTCATTATTATTCCTGTTGTTGCTTCTTTTTGGCCCATACATGAATGTATCGACCCAATGAGAGGTATGGCTCTTGTCGACAAAGTTGTTTTTCTAATGCCAATACGTCTTCATATTCGTAATCGCCAACAAACTCTCTATCACCGATGTAATCACTGAACGATCGAATCCCCGATTTTCCGCAGATTTCAAACCCTGCGTCTTCGATCCACTGATATACGTCCTCTGGCTTTAGACCTTTTTGCGGCTGTAATTTAAACCTTTTTCTAAACGGCATACCGTTTAGTACATGCGGGATATTGCCACAAATTACATTCTTGTAAACTAGCCCATGATGGTTGTAGAACATAATCGAGGCCATACCGCCGTCTTTGACTTGTTTGAGGAGCAATTTGAGTGCTTCTTCAGGGTCAGCAAGCCACTCCATCACAGCATGAAACATAGCAATATCCACCTTGGCATCAAGATGGTTTCCCACCTCCTGCACTGGGCTATGCACAAAGCGATACTGTTCACTCAGACCATTCGCCTCAATATCCTTCTCTGCCAGCTTGAGCATTTCAGAGGACAAGTCACATAGAATGACCTCGTGACCCAGTTTGGCCACTTTTTGTGACATTTGAGCGAGTCCGCCCCCTGCATCTAAAACAGTAAGAGGGGTTTCTTGTTGGTCAAAATTCGCTAATAATGCTTCTAAGTCTTCCCAAACAATGACTTGACGGATTTCTCCTTTATCTGAGCCATAGATGTTTTTTGCGAATTTGTGGGCAATATCATCGAAATTGCGGTCTTGTGTTTGTTTCATTGCGATATCATAATCCTCCGACCCGCTATTCTGTCATAGGATGATTAGGAATAAAGAGGGAGTGTGTTAATTTGTCTTCAATTGATGTTTTTTCGGGCTATTTTGTATGTTTGAACTGAAAAAAGTGGTCTCAGCTCTGCTTATGCCGCTACCAGCAATGCTCATAGTGGCGTTTTTCGGCCTGATGCTCATTATGTTTACAGCAAAACGTAAGTCCGGCTGTTTCATTGTTCTTTTTGCTTTGATAGGCATCTTTCTGATTGCCTTTCAGCCTGTAACTACCCGTTTATTGATGCCTCTTGAAAGGCAGTACAGTATTTTTCTACCTATCGATAAATCTGTCGATTACGTGATGGTTTTAGGCAATGGTCATGTTGTTGATGATCAAATTCCACCTACTTCAGAACTGACTCGCGCCGGTTTGATGAGACTAAGCGAAGGCATCCGTATTTTGCGCATGTACCCCGGAGCTAAACTGATTCTTTCTGGTTATGCGGGCGGTACTGATACAAGTAATGCACGAATGATGGCGAAAGTCGCACTGGCTTTAGGGGTGTCAAAATCTGATATCGTTTTGCTAGAAACGGCGAAAGACACATGGGAAGAAGCGCACCAAGCCGCCGCTTATGTCGGTAAGAAGCAGTTAGTTGTTGTCACCTCGGCGAGCCACATGAAGCGTGCAATGCAGGAGTTTGATACCGCTGGTTTAAAACCCCTTCCAGCACCCACCAACTACTTAGCGCATGACAATATTAATCAACCTTGGGACAAGTATATGCCTAAGGCAAAATATTTAGAGCAAACAGAACGTTATTGGCACGAAACGCTTGGCACCTATTGGAAAGCCCTTCGAGATTGGGCAGGTGAAACAAAGACGATGGAAGCGCCAATAGAGATTCTTAGCGAAACTGAAATAGAGAATTAGATTGCTCTTTGAGCTTTTTTAAACCGCCCTTGGTTTGAGCCATTGGCGGTTTTTTGTGTTTTATTTTGAGGCAGCCTACTTAATTCAGTCAACGCTCCCACTTCGATCTATTCAAACACCGACTCTTTTAACCAATCTGAGAACAGGCGAAATTTGTCGCGATTTTCCATACCCGGCACCGTGACTAACCAATAGGACTTATCTGTGGTCACCCTTTTGAAAGGAGCCACAAGCTCGCCAGTCTCTAGCTTCTCTTTGACCGCAGTGTACCTTCCAATTGCCACGCCAAGCCCGCTCTGTGCCGCAACCAATGCAGATGTCCACTCATCAACGATAAACTCTTTGCACTCTTGTATCGGCGGTTTTTGTTTGGTCAACCACTGTTGCCAGTCGGACGAGTGACTATTTTTGATCAAGGTGACACCAGATAGTGACGTTCCCTCATCCAACAAGTGATGCTCTTGGGCGTAGGCTAAGGTGCAAATTGGGAGTATCTGCTCACTTCCTAACTCTTCGCAATAGAAATCAATCGTTGGAAGATCATATACAATCGCTAGATCCATCGATTCATCATCAAACCTTTGTGAATCGTACGACGTGACCAATCGCACCGTTAATTCAGGGTATGCTTTGATAAAGCTGCCTAATCTGGGGATCAATACATTTACGGCAAAATGGGGAGAGGTTCCAACTCGAATTTCACCTCTTGGAATGGGATTTCTTATCTCATCGATAACCGTATCCACTCGCCCAAACGAACTAGAGACCGAATCAAACAACTCGCTTCCCTCAGGGGTTAGGGTGATGCTTCTAACCCTGCGTACAAATAGTTTGCACCCAACCTCTTCTTCGAGGTTTTTTATCCTGTGACTAACAGCCGCTTGGGTTATCCCCAGCGCACTTCCCGCTTGTGTAAAGCTGAGGCATTTCGCCACAACTTGGAATAGATAGAGGTTACTGTAATTGACTGAGCTTCTAATCATACATACCACATGCATTAGTTTTATTTATGGGGATATCGAAATTCGCAATTTGTAGGAGGCTATAGGTTAGGTAATTCTAATCCATAACCATTTTATTGCGAGAAGATTGTTTTGAACAAAGATCTAAAAGTTGTTGTGATTGGCGCGGGCTCAAGCTACACGCCAGAGTTGATCGAGGGGTTACTGTTACGCGAGGGCAGTCTTCCCATTAGAGAATTATGGTTGGTCGATATAGAAGCGGGCCGCTGGAAAGCGGAAATAATCTATCAGCTCGCTTTGCGGATGGTTGAAAGAGCAGGCCACTCGATGAAAGTTATATTAACTGACGATCGTGAAACTGCACTTAAAGAGGCTGACTTTGTCTGTTCCCAGTTCAGAGCTGGGGGCATAGAGAGCAGAGTCCAAGACGAAGCTATCGCCGCGAAGTTTGGCATGATAGCTCAAGAAACGAATGGCATTGTTGGGCTAGCCAATGCACTGCGAACGATCCCCATCGCACTCGATATCGCTCGACAGATGGAAAAGCTATGTCCTGAAGCTTGGTTGTTGAACTTCACCAATCCATCAGGGATGGTGACTGAGGCCATTTTGCAACAAACCTCCATCAAAACTCTGGGCTTGTGTAACGTGCCCGTTATCATGGAGCAGAGCGTACTAAAAGTGCTCGATACTACGGCTGATGAACTGTTCTTTCAGGTGGCAGGACTGAACCACCTGATATGGGCGCGTAAAATCCAATATAAGGGACAAGACAAAATGCCTTATATTCTAGAGCGCGCGATTACCGATAATCACTTAATGCTTCCTAGAAATATTGAAGCATTCGATTGGTCTCCAATTTTATTGCGACAGCTAGAAATGCTGCCGTGTGCGTATCTCCGCTATTTCTATACCTCTTGGGATACAAAACCTAAACAAACTCACGACCAAGACAAGCCCAACCGCGCTGATGTCGTCAAAGAAATAGAAACCAAGCTATTCGACATCTATAAAGATCCAAACCTAGACGTAAAGCCCAAAGAACTCGAACTTCGTGGAGGCCAATACTACTCAGAATCTGCATGTCGCCTCATGAACGCTATTTACAATGACACTGGGGAAATTATGCACGTTAACACCACCAATCATGGCGCCATTAACGGATTACCAATAGATTGTGTCGTTGAGGTAAGCTCCGTCATCCGTGCATCTGGCGCTCATCCATTGCGTGTCGAAGCGTTCCCACAAGATACCCTGCGACTGATCCAAACAATGAAAACCTTTGAGCAATTAACGATAGAAGCCGCAATAAATGGCAGCGTCGGATTAGCACTTCGCGCCCTAACGTTAAACCCAATCATCGAATCTGGCAGCAGTCTAGAGCTTGCTCTAAAAGAAATTCTTGAACAAAACCTAGATGCGACTCCCGCATTTAAAAGGGATGACATAAATAGGCTCGGTGGGGTTAAAGAATGAAGCTTATTATCAATGCTGATGACTTTGGGCTGACGAAACAAGTCAATCGAGCCATTGTTCAAGCAATGCAAAATGGTGTCGTTACTAGCACGACTTTGATGACGAATCAGCCTGCGACGGAGCACGCAATTAAGTTAATCAAAGAGCATCAACTGGATAACATCGGCCTCCATGTCACTCTAACCTCAGGGCGGCCTATTTCACCAATCAAAAATGTAGCAGACCTAATCGATGAAAACGGACAATTTCTAACATACTCTGAACTCAGCAAGCTGTGTGAATCCATTCCACCCGAGCAAGTCTACACTGAGGCGATGAGCCAATATAGATTCGCAGTAAGCAGAGGGGTAAACCTGACTCACATTGATTCTCACCACTTTGCCGCTTTTCTTCCAAACCTCAGTGAGGGTTTCTTGGCTTTTGCCAATGAAGTGGGGCTACCTTGTCGACGCTGTGATTTTTTCGAGAACAACATAGGCAAGCTTAAAGTCCCAACGACCGATCGTTTCAGTGCTCGTTTTTACGCCGAACGGGCTAACAAGGCAGGTTTTAAGCAAACGATATTGGAGCTGTTAGAGTCAGTGCAAAATGGCACAACTGAGATTATGGCCCATCCCGCTTATAACGATGATTCTCTCAAATCCCTCTCTTGTTACACCAGTCAAAGAGAAGTGGAATTGATGGTTCTAACCTCATTTGAAATTAGAACTTGGCTCGCACAGCAAGGAGTTGAACTCATCAATTTCCAGCAACTTCAACGTGAGTTCACTTAATACTTCAACTGAGCTGTTCGACGTTTTTTGAACCCAATTTCTAATTACCAAAGCCGTACTTTGAAACAAAGGCGGCTTTTCATTCATTGACACTTCATAAGATAATGATTTTATTAAACTCGTACTCACACTAGTTAGGAAATACTGTTATGGATGATAAAAAAGCCAATCAAGAAGTCACTGTCGTTGATATTAAGATGCCATTCCTTTCAATGGTCATCTTTCTCGTTAAACTCGCCATTGCTGCGATTCCAGCGATGATCATTCTCTCGATCATCTTCGCAATACTAGGAGCGGTATTTGGTGGGGTTTTCCACAGCTTCCTCTATAGTCACGGCTATTAGTTATGTATGCGGTCAAGCCAGAGCATTAATCTGGCTTGGTTGCTCACTACAAAGCCAGGCTATGCCCCAGCTAAATCCATGCCTAAATCTCCCGTCAACTTCTCAACAAGCAACTAAAATTGCTGCTACTTTTAAGTCTGGCCGAATCAAAATGGAATTGGACAATGCACGACTTGGGCACCTTTGTGGTTACCGTCTTTATGGGTTTCTTCGCTATGATGAATCCCATCGCAAACACCGCGGTTTTTGTTGGGATGACGGCATCGAAGTCCCCTCAAGAAACACGTAAAATTGCGTTCAAAGCGCTCTTTTGCGCCTTTTGTATCGTGGCCGTGTTTTGTTTACTGGGAAAAGGGATCTTTAGCCTATTTGGCATTACTTTACCCGCACTTCGCTTAGCTGGTGGTATCTTAGTCTTTCTCGTTGGGTATCACATGCTGCAAGGCAAGCAGTCGAAGATACACTCACATCAAGAGGCGACGCAAACCGCCGTACAGATTGAGGAAGATGAGGGAGATATCGCGATCTCTCCATTGGCACTGCCCATTCTTGCTGGGCCTGGCACTCTCGCTACAGCAATGAACTATTCAGCCTCTGGTGATATCACTCATATTCTGGTTACAATCGCTGCGTTTGCCGTGCTTTGTGTCATTACCTTTGTCTGTTTCATTGCTGGCCCTCAGTTAGTCGAGAAGATCGGTGAGGGTGGCATCAGTATTGTCACTCGAATTATGGGATTGATTCTCACGGTGATTGGTATGCAAATGCTGATACAAGGCGTACACGATGCCGTTATGCTATTTGGACCTACAGCATCGTGATGCCAACAGTTACGCCCTATCGACAGGTGATTCGTTTACATATTGATAGTTTCGGTGCCCAAGTGTACAAAGGCCATACAATCAATACTGTTTAACTATACCTTGTTGTTCGATATCGGTTAGTATTCAAAGACAAAGCAGAAGAATCATAGAAAGTAGGAGAATCTGTCATGACTCGCGAAACAAAAACAATGGAAGTACCAGTTGCTATAGCAGACAGAGTACAAGCTTTGATCGATTCGTATGATGCACAAGAAAAATTTAAAGCGGAACGTAAAGTTGTGGTGAATGACCTGCTTGCGATGGACAATCTAAGTTGTGAAATGGCCGTTTATAGCCTTCCACAAGGGGAGCTCCTCGATACCCTGCGCTTCGTCTACGAACTGTCTGGGACCAACAGCCGCTTTGTTAAGAACATTCTTACTCAAACACGTGAAAACCCTAAGAAAGTGCTTTCTGACTCTCAACGCTCTTCTGCAAAGAGCTTGCTGTTTAATCTACTTAACGACCCATCCGTTGTATCGGCGATGAAAGAGATCTAACGTCAACCAATTTCCTCTAGAGTGCTGATATTCACTCAGCACTCTGCCCTTACCTTCTTTGGTTACCCTATGAAAAATATTCACTTTTCTACTTCGTCCTTGGAGTTATTGTCAATTAGTCCTCATGACATTCCACTCGCACTATTACTAGAAGCCGATCCCAGTGAAGAGGCAATCGCTAAATACCTTTCAGATAGTCAGTGCTTTGTCGCGAAATTTGAAGAGCAAGTCGTGGCAGCGGTGATCATCAACTCAAACGCAGACCAAGAAAGTGAAATTTTCAACGTATCTGTTGTGCCTCATCTTCAGGGTAATGGCATTGGTACGTTGCTACTTAAATTTGCTCTAAACGAAATAAAGCGCATAAGTGACGGGAAAGTCGTTTTAGGAACGGGGACATTCGGTTATCAGCTGACTTATTATCAACGTCTCGGCTTTCGAATCGATACCATTTTTAAAGATCACTTTCTCAATAATTACGATGACGAAATCTGGGAAAACGGCATTCAACACAAAGACATGTTGCGCTTATATATAGATTTGAATGAGATAGCGCCATTTGATATTGGCTGAACAGGTAAAATAAGGCTAGATTAGTGGTTTAAGTCGTATATGGAGCAAGGGTATGCTCAGCCAAAAGTCATGGAAAACTCCGCACAATTTCCTCATCATCGTCTCAATTATCGTCCCCATCGCTTTCTCCAGTTGGATGGCCTTGCTGAACAACTTTGTTATTGAAAAGGCAAACTTCGATGGATCGGACATCGGCATTCTACAAAGCGTTCGCGAAATCCCTGGTTTTCTCGCCTTCACCGCCATATTTTTATTAGCTTTTATCCGAGAGCAGCGTTTTATGTTGCTGTCACTGGCCATGTTAACCCTTGGTGTCGCATTGACCGGGTTCTTCCCTAGCTTTCTAGGGCTGATGCTAACCACACTTCTGATGTCTGTTGGGTTCCATTACTTCGAAACCCTCAAACAATCGCTTTCTTTACAATGGCTTGATAAAGATGAAGCACCTGAGATGTTGGGTAAGCTCATCTCTGTTGGAGCTTTAGCCTCCCTTTTCACCTACGGTATTTTATGGCTGTGTTTAGAGCAGTTTCAGCTCGACTATAAGTGGGTTTACCTGTTGTTTGGTGGTGTCGGTTTTGTTCTATTGGTATGGATTGCGTTTGCCTTCCCGATGTTTGAGTCCCATACGCAACAAACCACCAAATTGGTGCTTCGCAAACGCTATTGGCTCTACTATGCTCTGACATTTATGAGTGGTGCTCGACGTCAAATATTTACCGTCTTTGCCGGTTTCTTGTTAGTAGAAAAATTTGGCTACTCTGCTGCGGACATCACACTGCTTTTTCTATTGAACTACCTATTTAACTTTCTCTTCGCAAAGAGAATTGGTCGATTTATAGGACAAGTAGGAGAGAGAAAAGCACTGATATTTGAGTACGTCGGCTTAATCGGCGTGTTTGTGGGGTATGCGTTTGTTGAGAGCTCAGAATGGGCCGCAGCTCTTTATATTATCGACCACCTGTTCTTTGCCCTTGCACTGGCCATCAAAACTTACTTCCAGAAGATAGCAGATCCTGCCGATATGGCCTCTACCGCTGGCGTGAGTTTTACTATCAATCACATCGCCGCTGTCGTCATTCCTGCGGCGTTCGGCATTATCTGGCTTACATCCCCCTCGTTTGTCTTTCTTGCTGGTGCGGTAATGGCAGGCATGTCATTGGTCCTATCATTTAATATCCCAGCAAAACCAAGTGAGAACAATGAGGTGAATGTATTGAGCTGGAGATAAGCTTAAACGCTTTAAATTAGAGCAGCTTCCATCACGGTTGCTGCTCTGCACTCCTTAATCTTCCACCATCGTTTCGTTCAACAAGCCAGCATAGACACCGTTTTGGTTTAACAGCTCATTGTGATTGCCTCGCTCGACCACTTCCCCTTGTTCCAGCACTAAGATCAAATCAGAGTGGCGGACAGTACTCAAACGGTGTGCGATGGCGATTACTGTCTTCTCTTTGAACAAACGCTGCATGGCTTTTTGAATCAAGTCTTCAGTAATCGAGTCCACCGAACTGGTTGCTTCATCTAACATCATCACTTGGCCGCCCTGTGCCACCGAGCGAGCAAAGGAAATAAGCTGGGTTTGCCCCACTGATAAGTTTGCGCCATTTTTATCCAGCTTGAAGTCATAGCCACCGGCTAACTGCTCAATAAAACGGTTGGCGTAAACATAACGCGCTGCCTCTTCAACGTCCTGTTCAGAAACAGCCTCTTTACCAAGTGCAATATTGAAGTTAATTGTCTCTTCAAATAGATGCACGTCCTGCATCATTAGAGAAAACAGATGACTGCAATCCTCAACCGAAATCTCAGACAACTCAATACCATTGAGTAGAATGCTACCCTCGTAGTCTTGATAGGTTTTCGATATCAAACGTAAAATGGTCGACTTCCCTGAACCGGTGGAGCCCACCAGAGCGACTTGGTGCCCTTTACTGAGGGTAAAGGAGACATTTTTAAGAACGTATGGCGAACCTTCTTTGTAGCGGAAACTGACATTCTTAAACTCAAGGCTTTCAAACGTGGTGAGTGGCTTACTGACCTGTTTGCTGTCCCGAAGTTTACGCCCCTCTTCTTCTGTCGGCTGGGTAAACAGCTCTTCGATATGGTCAAATGCCGCAAAAGAGCTCTGTATCGAGGCGATCTGAGAAGTAAAGTCTCGAATCGGCACAAACACTTTTTCCAGTGTATTAATGAACGCGATAAGCACCCCCAGAGTCAATGCCCCTTCAAGGACTTGCTCTGAGCCATACCATATCATCAAGGCGATCGTGATAGAGGTGATACCTGAAATAAATGAAAACAAGATAGCGTCGTATTTATTGACCTTCTTCTGCGCTCTCAAGAACTCATTGGTGAAGCCTTGGTACTTATTTTCCACTTGTGACTCAGCACGATAAAACTGTACGGTCTTCATACCCAATAGCGCTTCTTGCAAGTAGCCGACACCTCTAGCAAGGGCTGAACGTGTGATTAAGTGCAGTTCTCTCAAGCGATTTCGCACATACACCGTCAAGTACATCACCGGTGGCATGATAAACAACACGATCAACGTCAGCTTCCAATCGATAAAGAGCATCATGGTAATTAGCGCGATGGTATTGAGGGTATCTTTCACAAGCCCAACTATCGACTGTACGAATGACTCACCAATGGTTTCTAGGTCACTCGTAAGTCGCGACAGTGTCACGCCAATGGGGCGGCTATCGAAATAGCTGCGAGGCAGCTTCAATACCCGCGCAAACAAGACACTACGCATATCGGTAATCGTGTATTGGCCTGTTTTTCTCAAACAGTATGAATAGGCGGAGTCCACAATGTAACTTGCGACCAGCACCAGCGATAGATAAAAAACGTACAACAACAAGCCATCAATATTGCGTTGGCTGAGCTGCACATCGATGACTTGAATGATCAACCAAGGAAATAGCAGGCTCGTTGCGATGGATAGCGGCAGCATGGCAATACCGATATACGCGGTGCGTTTGTACTTACGAGCAAACTGAAAGAAGTGCTTAAGGTATTGAACATCGATCCCTTTTAACATCACTCTGCCTCCGGTTGGTTCTGTTGCAGCTGCCATGTCTCTAGGTAATAAGGGCAGGTTTTAAGCAGTGTTTTGTGATTGCCTTTCGCTATCACTCGCCCTTCATTTAAAACGATAATTTCATCCATATACTCAAGAGCATTGACTCGATGTGACACCACTAATACTGATTGCTGCTCAAGGCGCTCAAACAAGCCTTCTAAAATCTTACGCTCAGTCTCGTAATCCACTGCCGATAAGACGTTATCCATAATGATTAACTGCGCGGGCTCGAGTAGCGCTCTCGCAATACTCAAACGCTGTTTTTGCCCGCCGGAGAGCATCACGCCTTTTTCGCCCACCAGCGTTTGGTCACCATTTTCTAATCGATTGACGTCATCAAACAGCTGAGCCAGCTTCAATACCTCTTCAACCTGGTCTCTGCTGATGTTTGAAGCTTTGCTACCAAAACGTACGTTGTCTTCAACGGTAGCGGAAAAAAGATAAGGGTCTTGAGTAATGGTCTTCACGTAGCGCCGCAAGTCGCTGCGAGATAGGTTAGCGATATCGGTATCACCTAAGAAAATGTGCCCTTCAGGGATATCTAGGTGGTGATTCAAGCAGTTAACTAACGTCGTTTTTCCTGCGCCGATACTGCCCAGTACCCCCACCTTTTTGCCTGCCGGTATATCAAAGCTAATGTCATCGAGTACTTTGCGCTCTTCCCCTTGATATTGAAAGCTCAGGTTTCTTACCGAGATGGACTGTCCTTTCTTTAAGTTATCAAGAACAGAGTCGGCATCCTTTTCCGACAAACGCAGATCATCACTGGAAGGGACAGTCGCATTGAGAATCGTTTGTGCACTGTCTAACCCCACCATACCGCGCTGGAAGATCGTAGCGATTCGCCCCAACCCCATCAAAGGCATGGCTAACAGAACAGAATAAGTCAGAAACGCGGTGATCTCGCCTAGGGTGAGCTCTTGATTCATCAACATGTAACCACCCAAACCAAGGATGAGGATTTTCATTACGTTGTTGCCGTAATCTAACACAGGCATAAAAAACACCTGGATTCGGGTAATCTTCATTCGACAAGTCAGCAGTGCCTGATTAAGTTTCTCTACTTCGGATCTCACCCAAGGGGACATCTGTTGGCTTTTGATCAGATCTATCCCTGATAAGTAACTCATCAGTTGAGCTGATAGGTCTTGCAACCTTTGCATGTGCTCCATGTGTAGCGACTTCATTCGCTTAAAACCGATACGGAAGATCACAAATGCAATAGCGATAGGAATGATAGAGTACATGGTTAACTCTGGGGAGATACGCCACATCCAAAGAGGGGTAAGCGAAAGCGCCAGCAGTGCATTAAAAAACTGGAGAAAGCCAACGCCAAACATCAAGCGTACACCTGTTAAGTCATTGTTGATTATTGAAATAAGTCGGCCTGAAGCAAAACGTTGATGGAAACTGTTCGGTAAGCGATTGAGTTTTTGCAGCAGCGTATTCTTGAGCGCAGCCTCCGTTATTCGACCAGGGTTCAACGCATAAATCCTAGACCAAATGCGTACCACAATCATGGCGACAGACATGGCAACCACCATCCCTACATAGCTTTTAAGCTGATTGTGCCCTTGGGTAGAGCCATCCTCGATTAAGTCGATAGCCAACTGGATGTAACGGGGGATTTCAACTTGAAGCCAGTTAACGAGAAAGATAAAGACAATCGCAAGCAAATACGACTTACGATTCAGATGAAGATATTGGAAGATCAGCTGTTTTTTTGTCATTTAGGCCGTCAATGATTCGTGTTCTTATTCGTACTAAGGCGCGCACTTTACCACAGCGCCCATTAATGTGTTGAAATTAATCACTTAAGGTTAACTCATCAATTTCAAGAGCGCGAAAAGTAATCATAGACAAAATCAATAAAGGCTCGGATCCGTTTTGGCTGGAATTTATCTCTGTGGTAGATAATAGAAAAATCGACGCTAGGGACCACCCAGTCATCAAATACTTCAACTAACTTCCCCTGTTCTACTTCTTGAGTGCAATAGACACTCGGAACGCGAATAATCCCATTGCCATTGAGTGCGCCTCTCACTAAAACTCGACCATTTTTACATTGAAGCTGACCAGAGACATTCATGTCATAGTGCTGGCCTTCTGTTCGATGGTGCCAACTCCATCGCTTCACCGACCCTGTCAAACAGTGATGATTCACGAGCTCTTTCGGGTGAGAAGGACGGCCATAAGACTGAAGATAACCTGTGCTAGCTAACGTACTCATCTCCACATCCATGATCTTTCGTGCAATAAACCCCGCATCATCTAGTTTCCCCATACGAAAAGCGACATCAAAATACTCTTCAATAAGATCGACTCGATGGCTGCTGAAGTCTAAGTTTACTGAAACTTCACGGTGCTGCTTCATAAATTGCGACGCGATTTCAGCCACCACATCTTCACCTAAGTACCCACCAACACAGTTGACTCGAATCTCACCCCGAACAATTTCAACTTCATCTACGGCTGATAACAAGGCTTGGTCAATATCATGCAATGCCTTATCACACTGTTGGAAAAAAGTGTCCCCGGCGTCTGTTAGCCGAAGGGTTCGAGTCGTGCGAATAAACAGGGTGACCCCCATTTGCTTCTCAAGGTTGCTGATCTGGCGAGAGACATGTGACCGGGAAACGCCCAGTGTTTCAGCTGCCTTAGTAAAATTTCCTTTTTGTGCAATCAAAACGAACGAGCGCACATCGGCGAGATTCACTTGGTCTAACATCTGTTAAGGCTTCTTCTATAAGTAACACTTCTACATTGTTGCACCTGTGCAACAGTGTTTCAATCAAAGTGATATATATCAACAAAGTGAAGCTAACTAAACTACTCCCCATCGCAGCACTAACCCGCTGTCCCTAACACTGAGGAAGTAAACAATGAAAAAACTAATCGTAATTACTGGTGCAAGCTCTGGTATTGGTGAAGCTATCGCTCGTCGTCTAAGCGATGCTGGCCACCCTCTTTTATTGCTTGCTCGTCGTGTCGATCGTCTTGAAGCATTGAACCTACCAAATACACTATGTGAAAAAGTAGACGTGACAGACAAGGCCTCTTTTGAAGCTGCGATTGAAAAAGCAGAAGCGAAGTTTGGCCCAGTGGATGGCTTGGTAAACAACGCAGGCTGTATGCTGCTTGGTCAAATTGACACACAAGATGCTTCAGAGTGGAAACGTATGTTTGATGTCAACGTACTCGGTCTGTTGAATGGTATGCAATCTGTGTTGACGCCAATGATCAACAACAATAGCGGTACCATTATCAACATCAGCTCAATCGCAGGTAAAAAGACGTTCCCTAACCACGCTGCGTACTGTGGTACTAAATTTGCGGTTCATGCGATCTCTGAAAACGTGCGTGAAGAAGTCGCGGCTGCCAATGTGCGCGTAACCACTATCGCGCCAGGAGCGGTTGAGACAGAGTTGCTATCGCACACCTCTTCTCAAGATATCAAAGATGGCTACGATAGCTGGAAAGAAGAGATGGGCGGCGTACTCGCTGCTGATGATATCGCACGTGCAGTGGAGTTTGCATACAACCAGCCACAAAATGTTTGCGTTCGTGAGATTGCACTTGCACCAACCAAGCAACAACCATAACAGCTAGATTTATGAAAATGAACGGGGCCGCTTGAATGCTTATCAAGCAATCTAAAGCAGCCCCCCTCTGTCATGTTACAATAAGCAACAACCACTAGTAGCAATTATTCTATTGTATGACTAAAAACCACTCCCTTCCCGTGCGCTAGCAATCACCAACTTTATCAAAACTCATGGTCAAACAGGTGAATTGTCTGATGATGCCAAGTGCTAAACTTTGATGAAACAAACGTTCACATACCAGCCAATCTACATCTAGGTAGTTACATTTCTCCCTTTTTGTATGACAAAACTGAGATCCAAGTAGAATTTCCTGACAATCAATCATTGCGTATTGCAGCTCATGAGTATATGCTTACGTCACATCTCAATAATCATACAATATGCATTTTAGGAGTCTGAAATGACTAAACCTGTAATTGGTTTCATCGGTCTTGGCCTTATGGGCGGCAACATGGTTGAGAACCTACAAAACCGTGGCTACGAAGTTAACGTAATGGATCTTAACAAAGATGCAGTTGCAGCTGTTCTAGCTCGCGGCAACGCATCTGAAGCTGCTTCTGGTAAAGAACTAGCTGAGAAAAGTGACATCGTTATGCTATGTCTAACAACTTCTGAAGTTGTTGAGAAAGTAGTATACGGCGAAACTGGTATCCTAGCGGGTATGTCTGAAGGCAAAACTCTAATCGACTTCGGTACTTCTATCCCAGCTTCTACTAAGAAGATCGGTGCTGACCTAGCTGCTATCGGCGCAGGTATGATCGACGCTCCTCTAGGTCGTACTCCAGCTCACGCTAAAGATGGTCTACTAAACATCATGGCTGCTGGCGACATGGAAACTTTCAACAAAGTTAAGCCAGTTCTTGACGAGCAAGGCGAAAACGTATTCCACCTAGGTGCTCTAGGTTCTGGTCACGTTACTAAGCTAGTTAACAACTTCATGGGTATGACTACTGTTGCTACTATGTCTCAAGCTTTCGCTGTAGCTAAGCTAGCAGGCGTAGACGGTCAGCAACTATTTGACATCATGTCAGCGGGTCCATCTAACTCTCCATTCATGCAGTTCTGTAAGTTCTACGCTGTAGATGGCGAAGAGAAACTAGGCTTCTCTGTTGCTAACGCAAACAAAGACCTTGGCTACTTCCTTGCTCTATGTGAAGAGCTAGGTACTGAGTCTCTAATCGCTCAAGGTACTTCTACAAGCCTACAAGCTGCTGTAGACGCTGGTCTAGGTCAAAACGACGTACCAGTAATCTTCGACTACTTCACTGGTCTAAAGAAGTAATTCGATAAAAAAATCGCTTATAGGTGATTTAAGCACCTAGTCGATTTGAAGGGTCAACGAAAGTTGGCCCTTTTTGCTTTATGAGCAGGTGGTTTTAGACCGTTAACTACTTAAACATTTCAACCTCATCCAGCCCATCACCAAAACCGTTTTTAGTCAGCTTCATCGGTTTCAACGAAATACTTTGGGCAATTAGATCGAAATACTTCAAGCAATACTGCCTTATACTCTGCGGTATAGGTTCTAGATTTCATCACTTCTTATTACTTAGTTATTGAAGGTACAGCTTCAGAATCAAAAAAAAGCCGATACTTACTATGGTTGTAAATAGGACATTATTGGTCACTCTCGCCAGCACTATGGCGAATACAGCCCCGAGAAGATACGGCCAATTATCCTCAAACACCAGCTCACCATGGGGCATAAAAACAATAGGCCCCCATATTGCAGTTAAGACCGCGGGGCTTGCGTAACTTAAAAAGCGTTGTGCACGACTGCTCAGTCTGAGGGGTACGCTCGGTTCTAAAAACAAGTATCGACTGGCAAAAACAATCAAAGTAAGCAGAATGATCAACAGATATATCATGACTTGAACCACCCTTCTGCAAAATAGCCAACGCTCATACCGATCAGACTCGCGATCACAAGACCGCTCTCTATACCGAGATAGGACAATACAACTGAACTCACGAGTCCCGATAACGCTGCCAGCAGTACTGGCCAAGATTTTATATTGGGTACCACGATAGCAATAAAGGTCGCTGCAATCGCAAACTCCAGCCCGTAATGTTGTAAATCTGGTATTTGTGCTCCCACAACAATGCCGACAAAGGTCGCAAAGTTCCAGATCAAGTAGAAAGAGAAGCCCGCGCCCAGTGCATACCAAGGGTCAAAATGGTTAGGCTTGTGATGACCACAAAGTGCAAACAATTCGTCCGTCAGAAGAAATCCAAGGCAAACACGCCACCTCATGGGTAAATGTGAAATATGGCTACGCATCGATAGCCCATAAAGGAAGTGACGAGAGGTGATGAAAAAAATAGTCACGACCATCGTCATCACACTGGCACCCGCTTTGATCATTCCCATGGCGACTAACTGAGCAGCTCCGGCAAACAATATGGCGCTCATCGCTTGCCCTTCCAATGGTGTCAACCCTGAGTCAATGGCGAATGAACCTGCCAAAAAGCCCCATGGAACCACTGCGAGACTCAAGGGCATCATTGCAATTGTTCCCTTGAGCAGCGAGCGTGCTTTATTCACTTCCTTGTCCATTTTACCTACATTATGTATTAGTTCTGTCCGCTAAACTATGCCAATAGCTGCCGAGATTCAAGATTTCGCCGCATAGCAATAATTTAGACAAACGTCTCTAAATCAATCTTGTAGCGCTGCAGTACCTCTTGCATCTGCAGTTTTTTCTGCCCTGCGGCGACAGCCATGACCTTGGCTGTGACATCAGATATCTCACCCTTGGTAATCCCTGCCTTTTTAGCCTGCTTGAGGTAATAGTGGGTGCACGGCAAGCAGTTCATGGCCATTGCGGCCGATAGGCCGACCAATAATTCAGTCTTGCTGTCTAGGTGTTCGTTGTCATGAGTTGAACTATAGAATTGACTATACGCATCCGTGTGTTTTCCTAACATTGCTATCCTTGCCTTGTTTTAACTCTATTAAAATCAAGGCCATCATCACATTAAATCTCGATCCTTGTATTGGCCAAGATCAGAGTTCGTTGACTAATCGCGATCACAAAAAACACAAAACCATGCGATTTGTGTGGGGTTATTCAATTTCACTGCCTATATTGGATTTAAGGGTCAGTTTCACAACACATCACATTTCAACTAATGGCAATATGGGGGACCAACCTATGAGTGACAAATGTGTTTACTGCGGAGCCACAATCAGCACCTCATGCTCATGCTGGAAGGCAAAGTCGATGAGCGACTTCACGGATGATGGTGAAATCGTGTTATGTGAGATTTGCCAAGGCGAAAATGACATGTGCTGCGGACACTGTATTGGTGATAAGCCCAAAGCCCAATTAGAAGAAGCTTGACATCATTCATAGAGACCCCCAGGGAAAGTGGATTTCCTGGGGATGTCGCGTGCCTAGAACTTACCACCATTCACCCATTCATGTTTAGGTGGCACTGGCTCTTGGTTTACCCAGATTTCTTTTATTAATCCCGCTTCTAGCCTAAAGACGTCAAAACGAGCAATCTCTTGATTCCCCTCAAAGACTCGGCTGTACGCCACAACCATGTCACCTTGGCCGATGATTTTGAACACTTGATCGTAACAGCCAATATAGCTCTCAAATGATTTCACATCACTCGCTTGGTGGCTAACAGGGCTCTTTTCTAAGTACTTGTAGAGCTTATCTGACTGGCCTAACACCATCACATCACACAGAAACTCTCTTACTCGCTCTTTGTTATCCTCAGTCCCTTCGCTGGTTGACGGATGGCTAGGACCACTGACTTGGTCAGTCTCAGAGTCTGGTTCGGTATCATAGGCTGCAATCACATCCCAGTGCTCAATGATCTTGTCATTGCTATCTGTATCAAAAAGATCGGTTGTTACCCACTTAGCTTCACCTTTATTGATATCTTGAAAGGCCGAGACAAAAACATACTGACCATCCACCACCGCTCGAACAATTCGGATATCGCGGTCTTTGCAACGCTCTAAGAATGGTTCAAAAAACTCGACAAAACCTTCTATGCCATTTCGTACCCCCGTACTGTGCTGCGTATACCGGCGTCCGGTATATTTGGTAACCGCTTCACGTGCAAACCCATCCCTTATCCCTTCCATATAAAGATTGGTGGCATTTTCTAATTTCTGACTCATCGCACTCTCCTAAGCACACTTATATCCCAGTAAGCCTAGTCGATGGTCTCGTCACTCTCTACCACTCTATTTATGGAAATCTTGAACATCAATAACAAAAATTTATCAAAATAAGAATTTTTAATAATTTTATTAAATTATCATGTCTCCATATACTCTCCTCATCGAAACGGCATCGGGGCACACCTCGAGTCAAACAAAGAAACAAATTCCTAATTCGGAGAGCACAAAATGAAAATGAATCACGTAGGTATTATGGTTGGCGATATGGACAAAGCGGTTGAGTTTTATACTAAAGCGCTAGGTCTAAGAGTCGTAATGAACAACACAAAAGTCATTGAAGAACGTGAGTCTGCTATCGGCAGAATGTGTATCGCAGTATTTGGTGAAGGCTTTAAAGGCTTCAATATTGCTCACCTAGTGACGTCTGACGGTATCGGTGTTGAGCTTTTCGAAATGAAAGAGCGTCAAGAGCGCCACGAAGTAGACTTCTCTCGTCTTGGCATCTTCCACTTCTGTTTACAACTACCTAAAGAGCAGTTTGAATCAGCAATCAAACGTGTTGAAGAGTTTGGTGGCAAGGTTCGTATGGACATCATGCGTTACCACCCAGAAGATGATTCTAAGCAAGCGCAAATGGTTTACCTAGAAGACCCGTTTGGTAACTTGTTCGAATTTTACTCGCACACTTACGAAGATACTTACGCATCTGACTACGAATAATCAACGTAAGTCCTTAACTGAAAAAGAGGTTGCTCATAAGCAACCTCTTTTCTTTTATATCAATAATTAAGCCTGTTCTTTTTGCAGCTGCTCTAGCTGGCCAATCGTTGTTTCAGCCACGAGCTCATCATCCATGTAATATCTCACCTCTTCACCATCACGAACACCGATTAGCGTTGCCGTGTCACCATTGTGGTAAGTGATATCCATTTGGACCGTATTCTCATCGATTTGTACCATTTCTCCGGTTTCGATGGTTCGAGTGTTAGAAAGATCCACTGGTGCTTCAGTTAGAGAAGGATCAAGGTCATCATTGACTTTGATCTTGGTATCAACCTTTGAGTCAAAAATGTGCGGATTGCCGTTAAGTGGGTTGGTGCCTGTCCAAAATTCTAGAGAGTTAAACACGACGTAATCAGCAGCAGTTGTAATACCGTACACTGGCGCGAGTAGCAAGTTCACACCTGCTCGCGCGTAACGGTTATCCACCACTTCAACGTTAAACTCCATCAGTTTACCAGTGACCGCGTTACTTCCCACACAACCAGTCAAAGCGATAGCCATTAATGAAAGTGCTGCTGTCTTTTTTAGAACGTTTTGCATTGTATTTCCCATAGAGAGTCATTGTTTAGATACCGCTATTATGGGAATAACGAACCTGAAAGCTTACCATTTGGCGCCAAGGTAACACAAAAGCTAGTCAACTAACTGAATACCGAGTGTTTCAAGTAGGTTTAGCGCTTCTAAACGAGAGAACTGCGCACCGCTGAGTTGATTGTCTAGCACACTCATTGAAAAACTGTGGGAGTCCGTGAGATCAGCATCCGTCAGATTCGTACGCATGAACAGCGCATCTCGAAGATCGCAATCTAAGATTTTTGACTGAGAAAAATCTGATTCTCTAAAATCGACATCGACCAAGCTGGTTTGCTCAAACTTCACTTCTTGCAGAGTGAGCCCATAAAATGAGCAGCCTCTCATGTTGCATTGAATAAAACGTAACTCTGGATCGACTCGGTAAGTTGGCCAATCTGCTTTGGTCCAATCAACACCCACCAGCTTGCTTTCTCGGAATTCGACGTTCAACCATTGTGAGTAAGTGAACTCGGCCAGACTGAGGTTACAGTTGTGAAAATCACAATCAACAAAGCGACATCGGCTAAACACAGCATCAGAGAAGTCACAATCAATAAACTCACACTCTTCAAACACTGCTTTCTCCAGCTTCTCTCCCTTGAAGGCTAGCTTTTTAAACTGTTGATCATAATATTCTTCACTATCGCTCAAGTGAGTCATCACTTACTCCGCTTCTTAAATTATTGATTGGGGCGACTAGTCCAATTCCATCGTCATGAAGCAACTGAACGGATCGGGTTTATAGTCAGCAAAGGGCGCACACGGTGCAAACCCCGACTTCTCATAGAATGTGCGCGCTGGCTTGAAATAGTTCTCTGATCCCGTCTCTAAGCTTACTTTCTTTACACCGCGCTGCTTAGCAACATCAATGGCATGTTTAAGTAACTTAGAAGCCACGCCTGAATTCCTGAATTGCTTAACGGTGCGCATTGACTTGAGTTCAACATGTTGATCAGACAACACCTTAATCGCAACACATCCGGTGAGTTCATCTTTGAGCCAACCACTGAAGAACGTAATCGTGTCCGATTTCAGGGCTGATACATCCAGTGCATGGACACTTTCGGGTGGCGAGACGGCGTACATATCTTGTAAATGCTCTTCTAATAAAGCAATCACAGCACCATCTTGTAAATCATCTACTTTTATCTTCATGAGCACTTCCTTTTACTCCTTTTTATTGGCTGCAAGCCATCAGTTCCTTGGCGTTATAACGCCATGCGCAGCCTCTTTATTTGTCGATCTTGAACGGTTAAAATACCGCAAACTCATTTATTTGGACATACCATGGCAAAACTATCACTTCAGGAGCAAATGCTAAAAGCAGGCTTAGTGAACGAAAAGAAGCTGAAAAAGGCGAAAAAAGGCTCAAAGAAATCACGTGTGCAAGCGCGTGAAGTTAAAGCAGCCGTCGAAGAGCAAAAACGCGAGCAACAAGAGCGTGATAAAGCACTGAGTGAACAACAAAATGCCGAGCGTCTGTCTAAAGAGCTTCGCGCTCAAGTGAAACAGCTTATCCAAATGAACAAGCTTGAACTTGCTGATGGAGAGATCAAATACAACTTCACTGACGGCACGCTCGTCAAGTCACTTTATGTTGACTCTTTAACTCAAGAACAACTAAGTAAAGGTATTCTAGCGATTGTTCGTTTAGATGAAGGTTATGCTGTGATTCCAGGCGTCGTTGCTAACAAAATTTCTGAGCGTGACGCTGAATCTATCATTGATCACAAGACGGCTGCTGATGATGCACCAGACGAAGATGACCCATACGCTGACTTCGTGGTACCTGATGACCTAATGTGGTAATCCATTAAGCAGGGTTACACTGTTGTAGCCCTGCATCTAGTCCTCTCTTTGACATAACACCCACCCTATCTACTCAGACTCACTTTTGTAGCATCAACATTAACTATTATTAATGCTCCATCCATTTCATTTTTAGATGAGCTTGGTATATTGCGCGCCTTTCGTTCCCCACTGACAATTTTCCGTAGACTACAATTTAGTCAATTTCAGAATTATAGAGTGCAACTATGAGCAAAATTACCATCGCGTTTGGGCTATGTCTCGTAGCAACTGTGTTGCTTTGGATGAGTGTCGATACCTTAAGTCCCGATCCTCTCACTCACATTGCGTACAAACAGGCCTTTACTCAATTCACTGGTGTTGTCGCTATTGTCACCATGAGCTTGTGTATGATCACGAGTGTACGATTCTCACCTCTTAACAAGGCATTAGGCGGACTCGATAAAGTGTATCGCCTTCATAAATGGTTTGGCGTAGTTGGCTTTGTCTTTTCTGTTGTTCATTGGCTAGCAAGAGATATTGCCTCAAAGGTGGTACCACTGGTGGATGTCACCAAACGCAGCAAACCTGAGTTTGACCCAGCATCTAACCCGATATTTGCACTGTTTCAACAAAACCGAGAACTTGCAGAAACCGCTGGTGAGTATGGTTTTTATGCCATCGTTATCTTCGTTCTTTTAGCGCTTGCGCGCTTCATTCCCTACCATATTTTTCGCAAAGCGCACAATGTGATTGCACTGATCTTTCTTTCGCTGGTATGCCATTCAGTTGTGCTGACTAAGTTTGATTACTGGATGACACCCTTTGGTGCTATCTATGGTTTGATTATGCTCCTTGGCACTTTAGCGGCGATAATGAGTCTATTCGGGCGCATTGGACAAACCAATAAAGTATCGGGACGTATCTCGCAAATCGTTAAGCATCAAGATATCGATGTTGTGGAAGCAACAGTCGTCGTCGATGAGCGTTGGCAAGGCCATAAATCCGGTCAGTTTGCTTTTCTCACGTCAAAACGCGCTGAAGGTGCTCACCCATATACCATCGCTTCCTCTTGGGACCCGGAGAGTCGTGAACTGACGTTTATTATAAAAGCGCTTGGCGACTGGACTAGCCAGCTTAAAGACTGGTTTAAAATCGACATGCCCGTCACCGTCGAGGGCCCTTATGGGCAATTTGATTTTGAATGCGCACAGCAGCGTCAAGTTTGGGTGGGTGCGGGTATTGGCATCACGCCATTTGTCGCCAAATTAAAAGAGCGTGAGCGGACAGGAGACCAATCACCAGTGGATCTGTTCGTGTGTGCAGCTGAGGTTTCAGAAGAAATCAAACAGAGGCTAAAAACACGCGCAAGCAATGCCAACGTCACTCTACATTGGTATCTGCAATCTGAAGACAAACGTCTTAGTGCGAATGTCATTCTTCAACGAATAGGAAAGCTTGAAGATACCAGCGTATGGTTCTGTGGCCCATCAGCATTTGGTCACAGTTTAAGTAAAGGACTCTTCAAGCTGGGTCTCTCACGCTCCCAATATCATCAAGAGATGTTTAAGTTTCGTTAGCGGATGACAGGGAGTATGCTTTACTCCCTTTTGTTTCATGGAATTGTGAAGGACTAGTGATTTAGCAAATATAAACAATCACTTGTGAGCAATAAGATATTTCACATTGACACTTTGTGCTCCACTAACTCCAATTGAGTTTATGGAGAAACACCTTTGAAACTAGCAAAACACCACGCGCTTGGCGCAACCCTCATTTGCGCTGTAACTCTGTCAGGATGTGGCTCAAGCAGCAACAGCGATGCCACCGTCGTACTTGATGAGTCTTACTATACTGACCTCTATGACTGGAACGAAAGCAAGGGACTCAATAATAGCTTTCTTGGTCGCGGTATCAACATGGGTAATTTCTTTGAGTCCCCTAAGTACGAAGGTGAATGGAATGGTGATCTCACCATTCAAGCCAGTGATTTCGACAATATTGCAAGCCATGGTTTCGCCAGTGTCCGCATCCCTGTTCGTTGGAATGCGCACGCACTAGAAAATGCGCCATTCACGATTGATGCAGCCTTTCTATCTCGTGTTCAGCAAGTCGTTGATGAGGCGATTCAAGAAGATCTGCGGGTGATCATTAATACTCACCACTACAATGAAATGTTCTACAACAAAGGTGAGTTTCAACACCACAGAGTGCGACTCAATGCCATTTGGGATCAACTAGCCACACATTTCCCGTTGGATGAATACCCAGAAGATCAACTTGTGTTTGAGCTACTCAATGAGCCGCATGAAGAGGTTGGTGTCGAGGAATGGAACCTACTTATCGACGACTTGACTCGCCTATTGTGGACAGACAATGCTGATACACAGAACAACACACTGGGCCAACGTAAAATCATGATTGGGACGGCGGATTGGGGTGGCCCATTTAAACTGCCTGACTTGAAGCTGCCACCAGAATCTACACCTGACAACACCATTATAACAGTGCACTTCTATGAACCGTTCAAGTTCACCCATCAAGGTGCTGAGTGGGTTGATGGCGCGAGCAAATGGGCAGGCACGCGTTGGCTCGGCGCCGATGCTGAAAAGCAGACGCTGTACAACTATTTAGATGCTGTATCTGACTGGAATGATGAGCCTGGACGTGGATTTGAAATCAACATTGGTGAGTTTGGTGTTTATAGCAAAATGTCCAAGCCGGAAGATCAAAGAGCATGGACAGCGTTCATCGCCAGAGAGTCAGAAAAACGCAGCTTCAGTTGGCACTACTGGGAGTACAGCTCTGGGTTTGGCGCTTATGACCCATATGCCAAACAGTGGCGACCGGCACTGATTCAGGGTCTTATTCCCAAAGATAAGTAGCCCAAGGACACTCCCCGGCTCTTATAGGACGCATTGATGAAGTCTCGCTAACCAAGCTGTGCTAAGATTCTAGCTCATTTTCTGAAGCATAAAGGAAGCGGGACTTACATGTATCTTGTTCTGTACTGTCACAATATTGGTATGACTGACTTTTCTCACTTTGAAAGCGAAGACTTTGACCAAGACGAAGGCTATACCGTTAGAGGTAAGTGGGCCAATGAACAGGCTTTTCGCGCCTATCTTACAAAAGAGTTTGGCGATATGAACGAGTTTACCGTCATTGACCTTATTGCTCACGGACAAGCCGCAGAAGCATTCACGCAAGAGCAGCTCATGGCACTTGCTGACGACAAGCTTACACTAACAAAGTAGTCACTATTCTTGCCCCTAAAGCCAGCGCCTTACAACCTGACTGTACGCTGTATATTCAGAACCAAAGTGTTGCTTGAGGAAAGCCTCTTCTGGCTTGATTTGAAATTGTATCATGTATAGCCAGAAGATCCCCGCCATGATCACTCCCACGCCATAGGCATGAAACGCAACTGCCGTCGCTATGATCACGATCAGCAATGATAAATACATAGGATTACGAGAGAAGTTAAAAATACCACTGACCACAAGCTGGTTGACGTTATCAAATTCGAGTGGATTCACTGTTGTTTTCAACTTTCTAAATTCAAGCAGTGCGAGAACAGCAATAGCGATCGCAGCCAGCAACAGCAAACTAGCCAATACCCTATCTACCCGCAAAGAAGAAAGCGAATAGTTCGCTGAAAATAAGACGGGCCAAATGCAGAGAGCCGCGACTAACGGAGGTGGAACTTTGTTGTTTAATGCCCTTTGTACTTTTTTCATGCCACTCCCTTTGCCAATAGTGTCATTTCATTGTAGATAGACTTTTTAATCAGGTACCCAGTATCAATCATTCGATAATCAGGTAACATGATCGAACTCTAAATAAGAACATTCAACGTTACACATGCCAAATCAAGCTTCCCCCAAAATGATCGTCATTGCAGCGGTTGCCGCTATCTCTATGGGCACGATCGGCGTTATCTCTCGATTGTCACAACTTGATGCTGCTACTGTCACTTTTTTCCGTCTAGCGATTGGTGGCTGCTTACTATTTCTTCTTATGCTTGTCACCGGTCAAGCAAAGCAGCTAAAGACAAAACCACACCCCCTTGTGCTACTTAACGGAGTCATGCTAGCTGGATTCATGACGTTATTCATTGCCTCCCTCAACTATACCACCATGCTAATTGCAGTCATGGCGCTGTATCTCGCTCCAGCGGTCGCCACCGTTGCTGCGCACTTTTTGCTAGGCGAGAGACTAACGCGTTACTCCATTGCCTCCGTTGTCACCGTTCTGTTCGGATTTTCTCTTGTCATCTATCAGCCTGATTCGTCGTCAACCGTTGAAGCCACATGGCTCGGGTTACTGCTCGCTTTGGGTGGCATGATCTGCTACGCGAGCTTTATTCTCATCAACCGTAAGATCCCAAATCATTACCACGAGTTTGCAAAGTGTAGTTGGCAATTTCTCATTGGCGCCCTTTGCGTGCTCCCCCTCCTTCTCAAGGTAAACTTGAACCTAAGCGCTGAACAATGGGGTTGGATGTTGCTGGTTGGTTTCGTACCGGGCTTTATGGGGATTGTTCTCGCTGTCTACGCGATTAAGCACCTCCCCGCGGCAACATTTAGCACCGTCTCTTACGTTGAGCCTATCTCTGCGGTGCTTCTGGGCTGGTGGGTGTTTTCAGAATCTTTAACACAGATTCAGATTGTTGGATGTGTCATTATTATTGCTGCCAGTGTGGCGCAAGTTATCAAGCCTAAACGTCTAATTAAGGCAGCGTGCAATCAAACTACGACCTAACTTCTCCTCTCTGACTTAAACCTAACGTTGGCTTCATTCTGCACTAGCAAATCACTCCTATAATCATAGGCATAAACACACTATGAACAATGATAAGGAACGCTTAATGAAGCCAATGATCCTACCACTCATCTCTTTACCTCTGTTGTTAGTAGGTTGCCAAGATGCGGATGTCACTCAACCCGAAACACAAGTTGCACAGCCGATTGTTGAAGCCGTGGTAGAAAGCGAGTTAGAGCTTGAGACGGCTGCGATTACAGATGCTGCGCACGGCGCGAGAAACGCACTGGATTGGAATGGCATGTACACAGGCACACTACCTTGCGCTGATTGCATGGGGATTGATGTATCGCTAACGCTGAATCTTGATGGTACCTACGCTCTGACCGAAACATACCGCGGTGATGAAGACAGTACGTTCGACAATGAAGGTACTTTCTCTTGGAATGAGGCTGGAAGTATCGTGAGTTTGGATAACAAGAGCAAGCCAAATGAGTTTTTTGTCGCTGAAGGACGTTTGATTAAGTTGGACATGAATGGCGAGCAAATAACAGGCGCACTCGCTAGCCACTATCACCTAAACAAAAAGTGATATTTGCATAAACTAAAAACTAAGAGGTCATGGCTAAAGCCATGACCATTAAAAAAGCCGCTGAACTCTCGTTCAGCGGCTTTTTAGTCTCTAAGTCAACTCAAGTTATTATGAGTTAGCTAGCTCTTTCTGTGGAGCACGTGACGCGTTCACTAGTAGGATACCTACTGTTAGAACCATCGTACCACATAGGATGAATAGCATACGACCTGTTGGTTCGTTTGGAATCAGAGCCATCGCTAGGATACCAAGACCCGCTGTTGAGATTAGCTTACCAAGCATACCACGTTGTTTAGTATCTAGGTTTTGCTGCTCTTCAGAGTCTGCAACGACAGGTGTGTTCCAGTTTTCGAATAGTTTCTCAACTTCCGCTTCACGCTCTGGTGTACGACCTTTGTAAACTAGCGTTGTTGCTAGGAAGAAGCCACCGGTGAACACAACGTGTGCTGCAAGGCTAAGTGCGACTTTCAAGTCAGACCATTCACGACCTGTTAGCGCTTGTTCCATACCGAACCAGTTCTCGATGTGCTCTGCTTGTAGAGAGATACCGAAGTAGTAAGATACGAAACCACCAACTACTAGTGTTGCCCAACCTGCCCAGTCTGGAGTCTTGCGAACCCACATACCTAGTAGTACAGGAATTAGCATTGGGAAGCCGATTAGGGCACCAACGTTAAGTACGATGTCGAATAGGCTTAGGTGACGTAGTGAGTTAATGAACAGACCGATACCGATGATGATGAAACCCATCATGATAGTCGTTGCCTTACTTACAATCACAAGTTCTTTCTGTGTTGCGTTTGGACGAACAATCGGGCTGTAGAAGTTCATTACGAAGATACCAGCGTTACGGTTAAGACCAGAGTCCATAGAAGACATCGTCGCCGCGAACATTGCTGACATTAGTAGACCAACCATACCTGCTGGCATTACGTTTTGTACGAATGCTAGATAAGCTGCGTCGCCACCTACGCTACCGTATTGGTCAGCGAAGTCTGGCATGAATGCCGCTACGTACCAAGAAGGTAGGAACCAGATTAGTGGACCAACAATCATAAGTACACAAGCTAGGCCTGCTGCTTTACGAGCGTTGTCACTGTCTTTAGCACATAGGTAACGGTAAGCATTGATACTGTTGTTCATTACACCAAACTGCTTGATGAAGATGAACACAACCCAAAGAACAAAGATGCTCATGTAGTTTAGGTTGTTACCAACGAAGAAGTCGCCTTCGAAGTTAGAAACGATGTTGGTTAGACCGCCACCGTGGAAGTAAGCTGCCACTGCACAAGTGATGGTTACTGCCATGATAACTAGCATCTGCATAAAGTCAGAGGCAACAACCGCCCAAGAACCACCTGTTACCGCCATTAGCATTAGAACTAGACCAGTAACAACGATAGTTGCTTCCATTGGGATGTTGAATACAGCAGCTACGAAGATAGCTAGACCGTTCAGCCAAATACCTGCTGAGATCAAGCTGTCTGGCATACCAGCCCAAGTGAAGAACTGTTCTGACGTCTTACCGAAGCGCTGACGAATTGCTTCAATTGCCGTAACAACACGAAGTTGACGGAACTTTGGAGCAAAGTAGATGTAGTTCATGAAGTAGCCAAATGCGTTGGCTAAGAATAGGATTACAACGACGAAACCGTCGCTGAATGCGCGTCCTGCGGCACCTGTAAACGTCCATGCTGAAAATTGCGTCATGAAGGCGGTTGCACCAACCATCCACCATAACATCTTACCGCCCCCACGGAAGTAGTCACTGGTCGATGTTGTGAACTTACGGAACATCCAGCCAATTGCTACTAAGAAGAAGAAGTAGGCAAGAACAACGAGAGTATCAATAGTCATTTTTTCAGCCTTTAAAAGGTTTATGATTTACTGCGGGTAAGATTACTCTTTTCTTAAACCCATTTGTACTACAATAAGCTTTTAATGTGATCTAGAGCAACTGTTTATGAATAAAAAAAACGGCAATAAAACCCAAGTACAACAAGGCGCATAGCTATATTTATTAGATACTTAGAGCCCAAACACACTCAAATTCATTTGATATATTGTATTATTATTTAAATAGAATTAAATCTTCAATTATATTAGGCAGTTAGCTGGTAGGCAGCAGTCTGAGTCTAAAAATTTACGACGCAAGTTTGTTTGGCAATCAAACCGCAGTTACTGACTTATCGATGTCGAACATAAAATCGTCTGTGAGTGTAACTGGGTATAAAGTTCGCCCCTAGAGCTCCATTACCGTCACCTTGCTTCGTTTGTGCCTCACTAAGCTTAGCGCAAAAAAAAACGAGCCGTATATGGCTCGTTTTTTTATACAGAACTAGAGATTAGTTTACGTGCTTAACCGCATCGCGAACTAGAGCACCAAGCTCATCCCATTTACCTTCGTCCATTAGGTTCGTTGGAACCATCCAAGTACCGCCACAAGCAAGTACTGAAGGGATTGATAGGTAGTCATCAACGTTCTTAAGGCTAACACCGCCAGTTGGCATAAAGTTAACAGGGTAAACCGCTGTTAGTGCTTTAAGCATTGGAACGCCGCCTGAAGGCTCAGCTGGGAAGAATTTAAGAGTACGTAGACCCATTTCCATCGCTTGCTCAACTAGGCTTGGGTTGTTTACGCCAGGAACGATCGCAACGCCTTTGTCTAGACAGTATTGAACTGTACGTGGGTTGAAACCAGGGCTTACGATGAAATCAACGCCAGCATCGATAGATGCATCAACTTGCTCGTTAGTTAGAACAGTACCAGAGCCGATTAGCATCTCTGGGAATTCTTTACGCATTACGCGGATTGCTTCGATTGCGCACTCAGTACGTAGCGTAATCTCTGCACATGGCATGCCGTTTTCAACCAGTGCGCGACCTAGTGGAATTGCGTGCTCAACTTTGTTGATTGCAATTACAGGGATAACCTTAAGGTTAGCTAGCTGTTCATTTAATGTCGTCATTGTAACTTTCTCTTTAAATTAGAAGTAGTAGCTTACAGCTCAGGCATTACATCACTAGGGATGATCGCGCCTTTGTATTGAATAACCGTACCAGCAACACAGTGGCCTGTGAACGCCGCTTCACGAGCAGTACCGCCAGTAAAGCGTTTTGCTACGAAACCAGCACTGAATGAATCGCCCGCGGCAGTGGTATCCACTACGTTGTCAATTTTGTTTGCTGCTACGTAGTTTTGCTCGTCGCCTTCAACCACAAGACACGCATCACCACCACGCTTGATGATAATCTCGCTAACGCCTAGAGAAGAAGTACGTTCGATGCACTGTTCAACGTAAATGTCGCCAAATAGTAGTTGATCATCGTCGAAAGTCAGTAGGGCAATATCAGTGTGCTTAAGTACTTTTAGGTACCAAGACTGAGCTTCTTGAGCGCTTGCCCATAGCTTAGGACGGTAGTTGTTATCAAAGATAACTTTGCCGCCTTTTTCACTGAATGCTTCAAGGAAAGTCAATAGCTTTTCGCGACCTGCTTCCGTTAGGATAGCCAAGGTAATGCCACTCATGTAAACAGCGTCGTATGAGTAAAGCTTTTCAATAAGCTCTTCAGATTCTGGCTGGTCGAAAACGTATTTCGCTGCAGAATCGCTGCGCCAGTAGTGGAAGCTGCGCTCACCAGTGTCATCCGTTTCGATGTAGTAGATGCCTGGTGTTTTATCAGCAACGTTAAGAACCGTATCAGTGTTGATACCTTCTTGTTGCCAAGCTTCTAGCATTTCCATGCTGAATGGGTCACGACCTAGAGCCGATACATAACTTACGTTAACGTTGTGAGCTTTCGTCAGACGAGAAAGGTAAAGTGCAGTATTTAGTGTATCACCACCAAACGTCTGCTTTAGTTCACCTTCTTTCTTCTGAAGCTCAACCATGCACTCACCGATGACTGCAATGTTGAATGTGTTCATTTAATTACCTTAACAACTGAATACGCAGAGATTACTTCAGGAAGTCTTCACGAGCTGGGTTGAAGATGTCTAGAAGAATGCTGTCTTGTTCTAGAGCAACTGCACCGTGCATAGCAAGTTTACGAGCGAAGTATGCGTCGCCTTCTTTTAGTACTTTTTTCTCACCGTCAATTTCCGCTTCAAAGCTACCACGAACAACGTAACCGATTTGGTCATGAATTTCATGAGTATGCGGGTGGCCGATTGCGCCTTTATCAAAGTTCAGGTGAACTGCCATTAGGTCATCAGTGTAAGCAACGATCTTACGCTTGATACCATCGCCCAAGTCTTCCCATGGGTGCTCAGCATTTACAAAAAATGGATTCATTTTCTAATCTCCGAATAAAGTACTTTGTCTTTTGTTGGGGTAATCATAGCCCATCAAACTTAATTGTCATACAATATATCCATAATTATGTGACATAAATCAATTAACCGTCGAGTAAAAGCCCTCTACTCAGCTGCACAAAAACCGAACAAGCCATCGACTTGCGTAAAAATACCGTTATAAATCATCGAGTTAAAGACACTTGCGTGATGTCGATCATTGTTTTGATTTGTCTCGCTACCATGAAACCTCTTATTGTATTACTTTATTGTACCTTATAGAATATCGATACTTATCTAAGGTATTAGCATAATGACGACACAGCCAATCCTTCTTTCCCAGGAAGAAATTGAAGCACTTCGTAAAGAAGTCGGTAGATCCAGTTTAATGGGGCGTACCATCGAAGCACACCGCAAAGAAGTGGATGCTTTCATGGCGCTTCCTCTCGATGTGCCTGGCCATGGTGAAGCCGGTGGTTACGAACACAACCGCCATAAGCAAAACTACACCTATATGAATATCGCTGGTCGCCTTTTCCTTATTACTCAGGAAAAGAAATACGCTACCTTTGTAAAAGACTTACTGAACTGGTACGCAGATAAGTACCTGACTCTAGACTATCAGGTTCAAAAGAATACCAACCCTACTGGTCGTTTATTCCATCAAATTCTTAATGAGCATGGCTGGCTATTGTTTACCAGTATTGCTTACTCATGTGTCGCTTCAACCATGACGCAAGAAGAGCGTGACCGCATCATCGAGCGTGTGTTTATCCCAATGATTGAGATGAGCACAGAGAAATACGCTTACCGCTTTGACCATATCCACAACCATGGTGTGTGGGCTGTCGCGGCAGTCGGTGCGTGTGCAGTCGCTATCAATCGCCCTGAATACCTTGAGATGGCGGTTTACGGTAAAGATCGTGAAGCCACCAGTGGTTTCCTAGACCAAGTATCAAATCTATTCGCGCCATCAGGTTACTACCTTGAAGGGCCATACTATTCTCGCTTTACTATCCGCCCTCTGGTTCTGTTGGCTGAGATCATTCACCGTCATATGCCAGAAGTGGATATCTACAACTACAAAAACGGTGTGGTTGGCAATACCGTTCAAGCCCTGCTTGCGACGGCTTACCCGAACGGCGTTTTCCCTGCACTGAATGATGCATCACAAAGTATGGGTATCAATGACGCTGGCGTACAAGTTGCTGTGGGTATCTATGGTGCTCACTATGAGCTGGACGACAACATTCTTGGCATGGCTAAGATCCAAGGCGGTGTGTGGATGCACCCTTGCGGCCTTAAGCTATCTCAAGCCTATGAAAAAGCCCAAGCGGAACGTGAAATTGGCCTGCCTTACTGGCCTAGTATGGAACTGGCTGAAGGTCCAAATGGTGACCAAGGAGCACAAGGCTTCGTTCGTATGCAAGATAACAGTGGTGACGTCACCCAGCTTGTCATGAACTACGGCATGCACGGCATGGGACATGGTCACTTCGATACGCTAGGTATTACCTTCTTTAATCGCGGCCAAGAAGTACTGCGTGAATATGGCTTCTGCCGTTGGGTCAATGTAGAGCCTAAGTTTGGCGGCCGTTACCTAGCAGAAAACCCAGGCTATGCTCGTCAAACTATCGCGCACAATGCGATTACGATTGATGAAACTTGCCAAAACGACTTCGATGTAGACCGCGCCGACTCAGTCAGTGGTACGCCCCACTTCTTCCAAGTGAACGATGAGAAGCTTAAGGGCATGAGCGCGTTTGCTAACGAGCATTACGATGGCTTTGGCCTTCAGCGCAGCGCATTCCTTCTCACTCTTGATGAGCTTGAAGCACCACTATTGATCGATCTATACCGCATCAAGGGTGAGGGTGAGCATCAATACGACTACTCTCATCAATATCAAGGTCAGATCATCCGCACCAATTTTGAATATGAGACGTTCAAAACGCTTGAATCTCTTGGTTCAGATGCGGGTTATCAGCACCTATGGAAAATCGGTGCAGGTGAAGCCAACGACACCGCGCTGGTTAGCTGGCTGCAAAACAACACCTATTACACATGGCTGGGCACAAGCTCCAATAATAACGGTGAAGTCATTTTCACTCGCACTGGTGCTAATGATCCGAGCTTTAACCTTCGTAGCGAGCCTGCGTTTATCTTACGTAGCAAGGGCGAGACATCTTTGTTTGCTTCTGTGGTGGAGACACATGGCTATTTCAATGAAGAGTTCGAACAGTCGGTAAACGCACGCGGCAAGGTTAATAACATTAAAGTACTGGGTCATACTGATACTGCCTCTGCAGTTGAGATTGAAACCGAGCAATCGCTTGTGACTCTGCTACTGTCTAATGATGCGAACGCATCTGAGACATCAAACAACGAAATAATCATTAATGATAAAACTTACAACTGGACAGGTTTCTATTCAGTTGAAATCCAAGCTATCCCTCAGGAGACAGTTTAAATGAGCTACCAACCACTATTACTTAACTTCGACGAAGCAGCAGAACTTCGTGGCGCACTAGGCACGGACAGCCTGCTGGGTAAAGCACTTGCACGAGACATCAAGCAAGCGGATGCTTACATGTCAGAAGTCGGTATCGAGGTTCCAGGTCACGGTGAAGGTGGCGGTTACGAGCACAACCGTCACAAGCAAAACTACATTCACATGGACATCGCAGGTCGTCTTTTCCTTATCACAGAAGACCAGAAGTACCGTGACTACATCGTAGACATGCTCACTGCATACGCTAAGGTATACCCAACTCTTGAGAGCAACGTAAGTAAAGATACTAACCCACCGGGTAAGATCTTCCACCAAACACTTAACGAAAACATGTGGATGCTTTACGCTTCGTGTGCGTACTCTTGTGTATTCCACACACTTTCTGATGAGCAAAAAACGCTGATTGAAACTGACCTGTTCAAGCAGATGATTGACCTATTTGTTGTGACTTACGGTCACGACTTTGACATCGTTCACAACCACGGTCTTTGGGCTGTTGCGGCTGTAGGTATCTGTGGCTACGCCATCAATGACCAAGAATCTGTAGACAAAGCACTCTACGGTCTAAAACTAGACAAAGTCAGCGGCGGTTTCCTAGCTCAACTAGATCAATTGTTCTCGCCAGACGGCTACTACATGGAAGGTCCTTACTACCACCGTTTCTCACTGCGTCCAATCTACCTATTTGCAGAAGCTATCGAACGTCGTCAGCCAGAAATCGGTATCTACGAGTTCAACAACTCAGTGATCAAAACGACGTCTTACGCGGTATTTAAGACGGCATTCCCTGACGGCACTCTACCTGCATGTAACGACTCATCGAAGACGATCTCTATCAACGATGAGGGTGTTGTTATGGCAACATCGGTATGTTTCCACCGTTACGAGCAAGCTGAAACGCTACTCGCTATGGCTAACCACCAGCAAAACGTTTGGGTTCACTCTTCAGGCCTTACTCTGTCTAACGCAGTGGAAGTGGCTGATGAAATCAAGCCATTTAACTGGGGCAGCCTATACATCACTGATGGTCCAGAGGGCGAAAAAGGTGGCCTAGGTATCCTGCGTCACCGTGATGCGAAAGACGACGACACCATGGCACTAATCTGGTTCGGCCAACACGGTTCTGACCACCAGTACCACTCTGCGCTTGACCACGGTCACTACGACGGTCTGCACCTAAGTGTATTCAACCGCGGCCACGAAGTTCTTCACGACTACGGCTACGGTCGCTGGGTAAACGTTGAGCCTAAGTTCGGCGGTCGTTACATCCCTGAGAACAAGTCTTACTGTAAACAAACTGTTGCTCACAACACGGTAACCGTTAACCAGAAGACACAAAACAACTTCAACACAGCACTGGCTGAGTCTAAGTTTGGTGAGAAGCACTTCTTCAACACAGACAACACTGAGCTACAAGGCATGAGCGGCCGTATCTCTGGCTACTACGAAGGCACAGAAATGCAGCGCAGCATCCTTCTTGCTGATCTACCAGAGTTTGAAAAGCCGCTAGTGATCGATGTTTACCGCATCGAATCTGAGCAAGAGAACCAGTACGACCTACCAGTACACTACTCTGGTCAAATCATCCGTACTGATTTCGACTACAACACAGAGTCAACTCTGAAGCCTGTCGGCGATTCAGATGGTTACCAACACCTTTGGAACCTTGGCTCAGGTAAAGTCGAAGGCAGCTCACTAGTAAGCTGGCTTGTAAACAACAGCTACTACTCACTAGTAACCAGTGCATCTGCGGCAGACAGCGAAGTAATCTTTGCTCGTCTAGGCGCGAACGATCCAGACTTCAATCTACGTAGCGAACCTGCGATGATCCACCGTCAAACGGCAAAAGATCATGTATTCGCTTCTGTTCTAGAAACTCACGGCTACTTTAACGAAGAGTTCGAGCAATCGACTAACGCTCGCGGTCTAGTTGAGTCTGTAACAGTCGTCGGTCACAACGAGATTGGTACTGTTGTTCGTATCGCAACAACAACAGGTAACACCTACCAATACGCGATTTGCAACCTGAGCGAAGACAAGCAAGCAGGAACTCACACAGTTGAGTTCGGCGGCGAGTCATTCACTTGGGAAGGTGCATTCGCACAGCTTTAATTAAGTAGCACTACTTAGTCATAGCGACTTATTTCGGGAACTAAGCAAAAGCCAGATGCAGGACGCATCTGGCTTTTTTATTCGCTCCTCTGACCAGACCGTACGGTATAAATACTAACCACTTTTAATTCAGCAACTTACCCATACTGCTCAGATCAATAAATCTCTTTTTCCATAACAATTAATAAATTTGTTAATAATACAACGTTACATTTTGAAACATGCATGTACAATCCACCAAAACATAACATACTATAAAAGGTTGAATCATGGACGTTTCTATTCGTAAGCGCTTGTATATACTCGCTATAATTCCTTTAATCTTGGTGTCTGTTGGCATGCTGTCTGTCACATACTTCAAGACAAAAGATCTTACTCAACAGCAGTTCTCTGATACCCGTGAAAATATGCTTGCCTCCAAAGAGGCGGAGTTAAAGAACTATCTCCAAATGGCAGAATCTGCGGTTCAGCCTCTGATTGACGCAGGGGCAGATCTTGAAGAAGCCATGCCAATTTTACGTAACATGACATTCGGCAAAGACGGCTATATTTTCGGCTATGATTCAAAAGGTCACCGTGTTGTTGTAGGTAAAAGCACAGCAGATATTGGTAAGAACTTCTATAACGCGACAGATGCCCGCGGTAATCGCTTCATCCAAGATCTGATTCGTAATGCAAAAACAGGGGATTTCACCACTTACTACTTCCCGAAACCGGGTCAAAGTGAGGCACTACCAAAGCTTGGTTACTCTATCTTTATCCCTGAGTGGGACTTGATGCTAGGGACTGGTTTCTACACGGATGATATCGACAACATGATCAGTCAGATGGAGGAAAAATCTAACGCTGCCGTATTGTCTTCAATCATGGCAGTGGGTTCAATCAGCTTTGCTGTCATCATTGCAGTGGCCTTCATTGCAACACTGATCACTCGCAGTATCATGAAACCACTTGAGCTGTTCGATACATCACTTGCATCATTCGCTAAAGGCGATGCCGACCTTACCGCTCGTATGGAAAACTTTGCTGCGTCAGAGTTCAATCAACTTAGCACTAACTTCAACGCGTTTGTTATTAGTCTGCAAGAGATAATCTCTAACGTTTCCTCTACCAGCCAAGCCGTGGTTGAAGAGACCAACGCCATGTCATCTCGTGCACATGAGGTTGATACGCTAGCAGCAGAGCAAAACCGCGAAACCGAGCAAGTCGCGACAGCAATGACTGAGATGACTTCCAGCTCGCATGAGATTTCACAAAATGCATTGAGCGCGGCACAGTCAGCGCAAGAGGCTGACACCAATGCGAGATCGGCTCAAGAAACCGTAAACCGTGCAGCACGTTCGGTGCAATCACTCGCTGACGAAGTCTTGGAAGCAAGCACCGTTATCTCGCGTCTTGAAGACAACGTACAGAGCATTTCAACTGCGCTGGTTGTGATTCAAGATATCGCTGAGCAAACGAACCTTCTCGCACTGAACGCGGCAATCGAAGCAGCACGCGCGGGTGAACAAGGGCGTGGCTTTGCGGTTGTAGCCGATGAAGTACGTCAACTTGCAAGTCGTACTCAACAGAGCACTGGTGACATCCACACGATGATTGAACGTCTAAAACAAGCCTCAGACGAAGCAGTTCAATCGATGAACACAAGTCGTGAGCGCGGTGACGACACAGTACAAGAAGCCAACGCGGCGGCGTCTGCTATAGAAGAAATCCAACGGGCGATTGCTAACATTCACGACATGAACTCATTGATCGCAACTGCAACCGAGGAACAGGCGGCAGTAGGTCGTGATATTGCAGAACGCATTGTAACGATTTCTGATCAAAGTGCTCGCTCAGCTTCTCTAGCTGAGCTCAATCGCACGGGTAGTGGTGAGCTAAATAGCCGAGCATCACAGTTAGAGCAGTTGATCTCTCGCTTTAAAATCGCTTAACACTATAACCAAAACCCTACGCAAAGGAGCCGTGTACTCAACGGCTCCTTTTTCTTTGTCCTCTTTTTTTACTTCGTCCTCCAGATCGAGAACTTGCGTATACACTTACTATTGAAAAGTGCAAACCACTGCTTAATAGAAAGGGAGTCACTACGCTCATGTCGTTCACTAGATGTTGGTCTGTTCTCTTAAGTCTTTTTATCACTCTTACATGCAGCCTCACTTTGCAGGCAAATGTACTACCTGATAAGCAAACCATCGAGGCGGAAATCACACGCTTAAGCGCCGAAGATCCCAAGAATGATCTCCTCATTAGCCAATATCAAACTCTACTCACCCAAGTCGATAATTTCGATAAACAGAAAAACCAGCGCGATGAGTATCGTAAGGCAATCAGCTCATTCCCCGAGCAAAAAGAGCGTTTACTTAAGAAAATTGAAGAAGTCCCTACCCTAGAGATATTCAAAAGTGGTCTTGAAGAGAGTTCAGCGGATCTATCGCAAAATATTAACTCACTGCAGGCGGCGTTGAGTGAATGGCGCACCTCTCTGCAAAGCACGACAGAGCAATCAAAAAAACTCAGCAGTGACCGAACTACCCTTCCTCAAGCCTTAGCTCAACTCGACCAAAAAATAGATCAAGAGTCACTCAATGCCCCAAACCAATCCTCAACGATTGATGACTGGCTGGGGCTGGCGAGCTTGGAGGCTCTGCGACTAGATCGTGAGGTGATGAAAGCGGAGCTTGATAGTCTGGATGAGAGAACAGAGCTTTTTAGACTAGAGCTACAACTTGTCGAGAACAAAATTCAAATCGGCTCTCCACTGGTCATTCAATGGCAAGAGCGCCTGACCAGCGTTGAACAAGCTTCAGTAAAGGAATTGATTAGCCGAGCTCGCTCAATGAGTGACAACCGAGGTAATGCCAATGACAATTTGGCAAAACAGCTCGATAGTATGGTGGATGACGCTGACGAGCTGGAGTCGGTGCTGGCTCTAGTAGAACAAGCACGGGTAGACGCGCAACGTCTTGATTCAGAGAGACGTAACTTAACTGATGAGCAACGCTTGATTAAAGATAATCTCAGTTGGCTTAGTGGCAGCACCTCGTTTGGTGCGTCAATCCGTGCTCAGTTACAAAGGTTACCTACCTCATTCAGTAGAGATACGATTCCGGATCAAATAGCCAATGCCCATATCCGCAAGTATGAAATTGGCCAGATACTCGATGACGAGGCGATGGATAGCGCGCTCAAAACCAACCGCATGGCAGGCACATTGAATAATCCCGTCACGGCACTTGCACATCAATTAAGGGTTGAGCTGCTAAACAACTACGAAAAGTTGATCGTCTCTCTCAGCAAACAACAGTTAGCGCAGAACCAATACCAACTGGAAGTGGAAACTGCTCGTAAATTTCTGACTGAACAACAACTTTGGACTCGCAGTAATGTGCCAATGTGGGAGCATCTGACTGACTTCAGTGCTTTGACTTGGACTGGAAATGCGACACCACTAGCGACACTGCTCTCCGCCATATCCAGCAAGAAAATGACCACGTTGTTAGGGCTGTTTTTTACTTACACTGGCGTCCTTCTGATTATTCGCCACTACTTCAACAAGCAATCATCTAAGCTCAGAGCGGAATATGCGAAAGTCTTTGGTCATCCACTTAAAGACCGCTTCCGACACTCTATCATTCTGGTGTTTAATGCGATTATTCGCTCCTGTGCTCTGCCCCTGTGGTTTAGTATCACCGCACTTTCTATTGACGGTCTTTGGCCAAATGATGCCTCCTCTGAACTCAAGACTGTTGCACTCTCAGCCAGTATTGGGTTGTTCGCCAATGAAATGCTTCACTCACTGAGCTTTAAGCAAGGGCTTCTTGTCACTCACTTGGGCTGGCCTGAACATATTCGTGCTTATCTGCACCAGCAAAGCTATCGGATTCGCTGGCCGTTTTTAGTTCTGTGTCTACTTATCTTTCTTGTCGAGATCATATCAGGCAATAACGAAGCCGAACTGTCTAGGGTTCTCTTCCTGCAACTCATCATCGGTATGTCAGTGGTGTACTACTCACTGCTAAGAAGCGAACACTTACCGACAACTATCCCTGCGCCATTCAATCAAGGTTTCCCTCTTTTGATGCTGAGAACCATCATATTGGGGTCTTTTGTCGTCATTGCGGTCATGGCTATCTTGGGCTACTACATTGCGGCATGGCTGATTCTTATCTATCAACAACTCTCCATCTTTGTCATATTGGGTTTCCTACTCACTTATCAGATGTGTGAACGTTGGCTCAAGCTTGAGCACCGACAGCTCAACTATCAACGGCTACTTGCACGCAGAGAAGAGCTCATTGCACAGCAAGCCGAAGAGGCTGAGGCATCGTCTGAGATATCAGAGCTAAGAGAGTCATTTCCCGAGGTAGAAGATCAGGGGCTAGGAAGTGAAGTGATCAGTGAGCAATCCATGACACTCTTGCGAGGGCTCTCATTAATAGGCCTCATCATCGCTATCCTGACTTTATGGTCGAGCGCACTCGAAATGACCAGCATGCTGGATAAAGTTGTCCTGTGGCAGGTGAGTGAAACCACACAAAGCGGTACACAACTTGTCGACATCACACTTCAGTCGGTGGTTTATGCGTTGATTACTGCCATCGTGACTTGGGTGGGAGTTCGCAACTTACCGGGCATTTTAGAGCTTCTCGTGTTGAGACGATTAGAGCTCGCTCCCGGAGCAGGTTACGCGGTGACAACGCTGATGCGCTATCTCATCGTAATGGGAGGACTGTTCTCAGCGTTCGCCCTACTCGGGTTCCAATGGTCAAAATTACAATGGCTGGTGGCGGCTTTTGGTGTTGGCCTGGGGTTTGGCTTGCAAGAGATATTCGCCAACTTTATCTCCGGCCTGATCCTGTTGTTTGAGCGCCCTATTCGTATCGGTGATATTGTCACCATTAATGATCTTTCGGGGACGGTCAGTAAAATTCAAACCCGCGCCACGACAATTATTGACTGGGACAACAAAGAGATCGTCGTCCCTAACAAAACCTTTATCACCGAAAAACTGATCAACTGGTCACTCACCGACCCGATTACGCGCATCGTTATCCCGATTGGCGTCGCTTACGGATCTGATGTCGAGAAAGTGGAAGCTCTATTGAATCAGATAGCCGATGAGCACCCTCTTGTTCTCGAGACCCCATCACCGACGGTCGTTTTCCTTGCCTTTGGCGCGAGCAGTTTAGACTTTGAACTTAGAGTTCATATCACTGCGATTGACCACCGCCTATCGACTATCCATACGCTAAACAAAACCATCGACAAACTATTTAAAGAGAACGAAATTGAAATTGCATTCCCACAAATGGATATCCACGTTCGTGATTGGCCACCGCGCGGAGGGGAAAGCAGTGAAACCTAGTCCAATTGAGCACGATTTTGTATGATGAGTTGAAAACAGGGATAAAGGTGGTTATATTACCGCCGCCCTGAAGGGCACACCCTACGATACACACACGCCATCCTGCATCCACTCGTGTATTGATATTGGTGTTTTAGCTATCCCCATGCAAAACCAGACATCGTCTATCTCTCGCTTTTTCAAAGAATCGGGTGCTCTTTTGCACTTATCGATCCCTATTATTCTGACCCAACTTGCCACCCAAGCAATGGGTTTTGTTGATACCACTATGGCAGGCCAAGTCAGTGCTGCTGATCTCGCTGCCATCGCGCTTGGCGCCAGCTTATGGGTACCTGTATCCCTGCTATTGCGCGGCATCATCATGGCACTCACGCCTGTTGTCGCCTTTCACCGAGGCGCCCAAGATACCGATAAAATCCGTATCAAATTTATTCAAATGCTTTGGGTCGCAGCCTTTGTTAGCTCCATTTTAATCGTTTATCTATTACTCGGAGAAACTATCCTCAACGGCATTGGTGTCGCTGCGGAAATCATCCCGATTGCGAGTGACTATGTGGTTGCACTCGCGTTTGGTGTTCCGGGTATTGCGCTGTTTTATACGCTGAACGGCTTTTGTGAAGGAATGAACAATACCCGTGCCCCTATGATTGTGTCGGTAATTGGTCTGTTGATTAACATTCCGGTGAACTATGTGCTTATTTACGGGGAACTTGGTTTTCCTGCGATGGGCGCTGTTGGCTGTGGTTGGGCGACAAGTCTTGTTTATTGGCTGATGTCAGCACTACTTTGGAGCTATATTAAGTACCATCACTACTACAAGAAGATCTTAAACTTCGCAGACATCAAACCACGGCTTAAAGAGATCAAACACCTGCTTTCACTGGGTGTGCCAATTGGTATGAACATCGCTGTCTGTGGCAGCATCTTTGCCGTCATCGCTCTTTTGATTGGTCGGATTGGTGCAGAAAACGTTGCAGCCGCACAAATTGCTCTGAATATTTCGAGCATGACCTACATGATCCCAATGAGCCTCTCGTTTGGTATTACGATTCGAGTGGGTCACTCGTTAGGAGCAAAACAAGACAAAAGCGCGATTGAGCGCAGCGTGTTCGGTATTATCACTGCGGCACTACTGTCATTAGTTTCTGTGGCCTTCTTCTTGTTGTTCCCTGAATGGATCATTCGCCTGTACACCACTGACCCGGCAGTCAGTGCAACGGCGGCAACCTTGCTGGTGTTTACTGCTGTGTACCAGTTTAGTGACGCGCTGCAAACCTCAGCAAACGGTGCACTGCGTGGCTACAAAGATACCAAAGTGCCGATGATGTTGGCGATCGCAGCCTATTGGGGTCTTGCACTGCCGCTCGGCATTATCCTTGGCCTAACCGACCACATTGTTCCAGCAATGGGTGAAAAAGGGTTTTGGGTTGGCATCGTGACCGGCCTAACGGTTGCAGCTATTGCAATGCTGATTCGTCTTGCGGTTGTCATGCGTCGCCGAAATGATTCAACGATGCCACAAGCGACAGCAACGGCTTCCTAAGCCATCATATATGATAAAGGCCAGCGCTCACGCAGGCCTTTGTTCCCTCTCTGGACAACTCAATCGCGCAATCATCGCTTCACGTCTGAGCTCCAAAATTTCATCTATCAATTTCTGCTTTGCTTCTAGACCAAAGTGTGTCGCATAGTTTTTTACCTTGCTGATCTCATCAGCCTTTAACTGGTATACATCTCGTTTTAAGCACTGCTCCGCTTCACTTTTTATGTAGCCCTGTCGTTGTAATAACTTAATAATGGTTTTATCGGCGTTGTTTACTGCTCTAGCCATACCCTGTTCACTTCTAGTTCTCTAATTTGCCTAGTGGCTTAATTCGGGGCTAACAGTACGGCAGAACTATGACAAATTTATAAATCAATTTGCATATCTGGATCGGCATCACTAAGTCATTGAACGAGTCGCTTCAAATATGCACAAACAGCGCAAAAGTTGACTTATCGAGTAACAAGCTCAGCCAAAGACCGGGCGTTACCATTTTTAAGATGGACAAAGCATATATTTCAAGCCCACAAACTTCGTGTTTGAAACTTGTTACCAATAATCACTAAAGTTGGTTACACGTTGGCCGATAGAATCATGGTTAACCAAAATTACGTATTTGGGACTTAATAACGTCAAAACAGTACTCAGTGACAGCGCTGGGTCCGTTGTTATTTGAATGGATTGGCTATGAATATTTTCAATACAATCGCAAAGAAACTGATCATTTCTATTGCTGCTATATTACTTTTGATCTCCATCATTGTGTCAGTGAACAACATTAACAGTCGCATCAAAGAGGTGGAGTTAGATGTTACACAAGATGTGACACTTGTGGTTGATGCTGCTGCGCACCAAATTCGCGAATTCTTCCGTGAGCGCTCACGTGTAGTCACGTCATTAATGGTGAATCGCACCATGAACGACTGGTTTGCCAACTACACAGAGCGTGGCTCTAATATCGACCAAGACCCAACCTATCGGTCTATCGTGTCGATGTTCAAAGACATTTCAGCACACGACCCAGCGATTAAATCCGTATTCTATGCGCCAGCAAACACTCACGAATACTTTGATATCAACGGTCGCTACAATGATCTGAGCTACTACACTACTAATCGTCCATGGTGGCCCGAAGCGCTGGGCATCGACCGCCTGTTTATTACTCAGCCACAGATCGATGCCAACGACAAAAGTATCGTTACGTCAATAAAAACCACGGTAAAAGATGACAGTGGCAAACTGATTGGTGTGTTAGGTATCGATATTCTTGCCAACCGAATTAAAACAGACTTGATTGATCGTCTCTCCTATCAAAATGAAGGTGCCGGCTTCCTATTCTCCTCGAACGGCGACTTAATTGCGTTCAATGACAATAGCGGTCAAATCGATATGTCTAAACTACCAAAAATTGACCAAATCGACTCAATTTTTGCTAACACAAAAGGCTTCGATCAAGTTTGGCAACGCTCGAAATCATCGGATTTTGAAACACTCGATGTGATCTACAAAGGTGAAGAGCAACGCGTCTTCATTCAATCAATCACTGACAACACAATGGACCTCGACTGGCGCATCGGCTTTATGGTGCCTTCTACCATGATTTCCGAGCCAGTGAACCAAAGCATTATCAGTGCTATCGGTAGTGCATTCGCGATTCTAGCATTTGTTTGTGTTCTGATGACGCTGGTTATCAACCGCCTACTGACAAAACCAATGCAGAGTGTTGTAGCAGCAATGGATGACATTGCGACAGGTAAGGGAGATTTAACCCAGCGTCTAGACGCGACTAGCCAAGATGAGCTTGGACAACTCAGCCGCTCATTCAATACATTCCTGACTAACATCCAAAATACCGTCAAAACCACCCGCTCGGCATCAGAGCAGGTTAATGTGGAATCAGAGCAAATTGCCCTACTATCAACCCAACTCGCTTCAAGCGTTGAGCAGCAAAAGCTATCGATTGAGCAGATCGCAACGGCATCAACCGAAATGTCGCAAACCATCAGTGGCATTGCCGACAATGCAAAAATGGCGAGTCAGTATGCGCAAGAGGCGACAGACTCAACAGAGCAAGGCCATAAGATCGTCGATCAGACCACAGATTTGATACGTAATTTGTACTCTGACGTCAGCAACTCAGAAGAGGTGGTTTCTGTGTTGAACAATGACGTTGCCTCTATCAGTAGTGTGCTTGAGGTAATCAAAGGCGTTGCTGAGCAGACGAACCTACTTGCACTTAACGCAGCTATAGAAGCCGCTCGCGCTGGTGAGCAAGGTCGTGGCTTCGCGGTGGTAGCCGATGAAGTACGTACACTAGCAAGCCGCACACAAGCGTCTACTGTAGACATTGAAACCATCATCACTAAACTGCAAAGCTCTGCTGTGGGTGCGGTTGAGTCAATGCATGTCGGTCGTGAGCGCGCAGAAAAAGGTGTAGAGATTATCGCCAAGGTGAATAACACGCTGCAAGAGATCAGCGAGGCGGTTCAGCGCATTGACAATCAGTCACAAGAGATTGCGTCTATGGTTCAAGAACAGGCGATTGCCTCTGGTGAAATCACGCAGCAAACTCACTCAGTGGATGAGATTGCCCAAGCAACCGTTCAGGGTACATCGAACATCATTGATAAGATCGAGTCGCAGCGCAGTGTCGTTAATGAGCTTAACTCGACCATCAATCGATTCAAGTTGGACTAGTCCTCCACCCTCAAATCATTTCAAATAGCAAAACGGAGCAGGCTCATCTGCTCCGTTTTTATTAAAAATAGCGACCAATGACAAAGTTCACTGATGTCTCGTCGTTGTAGGCAACATCCACCCCCACGTTAAATCCATTAGCATTGATGTATTGGATACCAACATCCGCAATCCCTCTGCGCTCTGTTCTGTCCGATACGCTGCTATGATGCTCATCAATATCGATTTGCTGCTGCAACCAGCCTATGTTTCCAGTTAAATAGACAGAATTGGATAGCGGCATCTGCCCCCCTAGCTTAACGACATCTTGCTTTACATCACCGCTTACGGTTGAGTAATCATTATTTTGATTATCAAAGTCAGCCTTATCTCTTTCCCACATCACATAAAGGTTGGGATTAAAATCGTAGCCAAAGTGAAAGCCGTACTCAGGATCAATGTTGCCATAGTGACGAAAATGCTCGTCCGAGTGTAGATTGATTTCAGCACCGCCAAACAGACCACTGGTTTTGAATTTAAAACCTAGGTTGGTTGCTCCATAATGTTCTCCTTCGTCTTCAACATTTACATAGTCAAGCGTACCTGCGATTTTACCGTTACCCACCTGAAGCTTAATGCCCGCCTCTGAGTCTGATTCACTTTTGTAGTAGTTACCTTGTAATGCGCCACCTGCGTAAGAGGGGCTCAAACGCTCTAGATTTTCTGAAGCATACAGTGGGTAAGAAACAATAATCAGAGCTAACAGTGTTTTTTTCATTGGTCTCAACTTATCGGATGCGAGTAGATGAACAAACTCGGTGGTGGTTTGAATGATGGATTGGGAGGCAGTTTACTGATCCATGATTCAATGGGTTAATCACGTTTGAAGGGTCAAATCATTCAATCAAAATGAGTAAGTAATTCACTTAGTGAGCAAGTAAAAAAAGAAAACGCCGCTGACCAAAGGCCAACGGCGTTTCTCAATCTTGATGCCAGCAAATGACTTGCTGAGTTCAAGTCTCAGGTAATTAGATACCTAGGGCTTGACCACCACCGATTTGTAGCGTTTCAGCAGTGATGAATGATGCATCTTTGCTTACTAGGAAAGAAATTGTTGAAGCAACTTCTTCTGGTTGACCTAGACGACCTAGCATGATGCTGTCAGCCCAAGAAGCAAATACTTCTGGCTTAGTCGCTTTGATTTGCGCGTGGAACGGAGTATCGATAGTACCTGGAGATACCGCGTTAACACGGATACCAGCAGGCGCTAGCTCTTTAGCAAGTGCACGAGTTAGTGTGTGTACTGCTGCTTTAGAAGTACCGTAAATACCTGCACCTGGGCCGCCTGCGTTCCAAGCTGCGTTAGAAGTGAAGTTGATGATTGACGCGTTGTCAGACTTCTTAAGGAATGGGATCGCAGCGCGAGATACGAAGAATGCGCTGTCTAGGTTAAGAGCCATTACCTTACGGAAGAACTCAGTTTCCATGCCTTCGATTGGGCTACGGCCACCAAGACCACCAGCGTTGTTTACGATAACGTCGATTTTGCCGTACTTCTCGCCAATCGCGTTGATGTTTTCTGTAACAGCGTGCTCGTCTGTTACGTCAAAGCCACGGTATTCTGCTTCGATACCCGCTTCAACTAGTTCAGCAACACACTTTTCGCCTTTTTCGTTTTCGATACCGTTTAGAACGACAGTGTAACCGTCTTGACCTAGACGCTTAGCAACTTGGAAACCGATACCGCCAGTAGCGCCAGAGATAAATGCAATTTTATTAGCCATGTGATGCTCTCTTGTATTTGAGTTAACGTGATGTCGATGAGAAAAGTTCAACGCCATCGAATTTGAGTCTTATTGTATGACAAATAATTCAAGTTGCAACTGCTTCTTTGTAGCATTGTTTATGATTATTGATCGACTTCTCAGTTTAGGCGCTTTCAGTCGAACACTGAAAACGCTCTGTTCATACTGCTGCCAGGCTAATAAACACCTCATACTTGGCTCAAAAGTTGCGAGATAATCCCTGTTTAGGAAAGGCGGTGAAGAAATAATGCGTTACATTTATGATGAAAAACGAAAAGCAATAGTCATACTTTTTAATTTGAAGCACGCGCACGTACCAGCAAGGTGAACGCCCAAGTACGCTTCTGCGGGGGCGTCCACTTTTCTAATCTAATTATGATCTAGGCTCGTAACTGAACTCCGAAAAATCCGCATGGCAACCAAATCCACTGATGTCTGCACAGTGTAATCCTACAAAAGCGCCAGTAAAGAACCCCCGCCCATCAATGTAGTCATCGGAGAGTCGCCAAGCATCAAGTTTGATCGGTAGTGTCAGCCATTCAATACCGTCAAATGAGTATTGATACTGATAATGTAAACCTTGAACATTCACTCTTAACCCCAGTGACTCAACGTCATCCGGGATGACTAACAGTTCATCTTCATAGAAGTAGAAACTGGCGATTTGCTTATCAACCACCATTAGCCTTATGCAGCGCTTTTGCGTGACTTCATCAAACTCAACGGCGACATATGACCAGTTACTCGTGTTGTAATAACAACATAATCCCGCCGATTGCTGGAAGTTTGTGGGAGTAAACTCCAGGTGAGTGGTGGCGATAAATTCATGATGTCGCCAACGCGTTGCAACGGTCGATTGTTCAAAGGTCGAGAGCAAGCTGTCATTGCCACGCAGTCGAAGATGACCTGCTCTCTCTATCAAGCTACCTAACTTATCTGAAAATGGGATTCGCAACGTTTGCCAATGCCCTTGGAGCGTCGATTTTGAAAAGTCATCATAAATTGCTTCACTTTCAGGTTCACTTTGATAGCGAGTCGGTGCCTCAGGAATCGTCAGTTTCGCGCTATTTCCTCCAACAATGTTCGGCCACCCATCCACCCATTCAATTCTATCGATACCCGTTTCTCGGCCTAAAGAACAAGCCCCTCTCCCCCATCGTGCCAACCTTGGCCTCCCGGGAAAGCGCAGAGGTCGGCTCACCAAATAGGTGATATACCAATCACCATCAGGTGTTTCTACTAATGACCCATGCCCAGCTTTTTGCAACGGGTTATTGGGTTCATGCCAGGTCGAAAGCAACGGTCCATTTGGAGAAACTTCATAAGGACCATATAGGTGCTTAGCACGCGCCACAGTGACTCGATGTTCAAAGCTCGTGCCCCCTTCTGCCGTTAACAGATAATAGTAGCCGTCTTTTTTATAGATATGGGGCGCCTCTGTGTATTTCACGTCTGTCCCCGAGAAAATAGAGACGCGTTCACCCACTAGCTTTTTCGCACTTACATCATACTCCTGCACCACGATATCGTTGTTGGGATCGCTATGGTTTCTCGGGCCCCACGTACGATAGACATAGTACTTTTTCCCATCCTCTGAATGAAAAAGTGAGGGGTCAAAACCACCATTACCCATCGGTATTGGCTCGCTCCAAGGTCCGTCTATGTTCTTCGCTGTGACGAGATAGTTTCGTCCATTCTTCCATGGTGCATCGATCACCTTTACGTCGGTGTACAGCAGCCAAAACTGACCATCTGAATAGCTTAGCGCTGGTGCCCAAATACCGCCTGAGTCCGGATTGCCCTTCATATCCAGCATCTCAACGGTATCAAGGGGCATAGAGGCTAACTTCCAGTTCTTTAAATCCTGAGAGTGGAAAATACGCACACCCGGAAACCACTCAAAAGTGGATGTCGCAATGTAGTAGTCGTCACCTGTACGACAAATACAGGGATCAGGGTGAAAACCTTTAATGATTGGATTTGAGATCATGAATAAACCTTATTGTAAGACTGACGTTCTTGGGTGTTACTCGTAACATAAAAATCCAATATAAAATCAAATGACGCGGAGTAATGGGAGCCGCATAAGGGTTGTGAAAAAACGCAAGAGCAATAAAGAAAAAAGAAAAATGATGGCAATACGAAGCTATTATCAACGAAAACTATAAACTGTTTGCTTAAACTAACAAATTATCACTCCCCCTAGTTTGGGCTATGCTTATCGGCGTTCAGTTAAGAAACTCTAACCAGACACGCTGACAAAGACACTTTCGATTGAAAAACTAAGGATTCGGCAATGAGCAAAATCATTTTACTTACAGGCGCTACAGATGGTATCGGCTTCGAAACAGCACAACAGCTTGTTGCGAACGGTCATCACTTGTTGGTCCATGGTCGTAGCAAAGCAAAATTAGATGCTGCGATTGCTGCTTTGAAGCAAGTAAATAGCGACGCCACTGTTGAAGGCTTTTTAGCGGATCTTTCTGATCTATCTCAGGTGCGCGAGCTCGCTCAAGACGTTTTAAAGGCCCATGCACACATTGATGTCATTATTAATAACGCTGGCGTATACAGCACACCTGTGACGACGATTGCAAACGGTCAAGACATCCGTTTTGTCGTGAACACACTGGCTCCTTATGTGCTCACTAAAGCACTTATGCCCGCATTAGGTAAAGAGAGCCGCGTGGTGAACCTGTCTTCTGCAGCGCAAGCGCCCGTGTCTATTGATGCGCTCAAAGGGAATGCGTGTTTAAGTGACAGCTCTGCCTACGCTCAAAGCAAGTTAGCAATCACAATGTGGTCACGTAAGATGGGGCTTGAGCTTAAAGAGTCTGGACCACTCGTGATTTCAGTGAACCCAGCCTCAATGCTGGGAAGCAAAATGGTCAAAGACGCCTATGGCGTAAATGGTGGTGACTTGTCCATCGGTGCCGACATTTTAACCCGTCTGGCACTGTCTGATGAGTTTAAAGACAACCATGGCGACTACTTTGACAACGATATTGGTCGTTTGAGCTCACCACACCCAGATGCGCTTAACGACGCCAAGGTTAACCAAGTGATGGCGACCATTGAGTCACTCATTTAGCCAAATCACTCAAGCAGCACGAGCCCGGCATGCTGTCGGGTTTTTTTGTCTCACCATTATCAATAAATTCTATAAAGTCATTATCCAAACAGCTCAATTATCAAACAAGGAGGGTATTGATAGGCTAGCTGCGTCGAATAATTGCTACAGAGGGTGAATAACCCAGGAGTAACTCATGAGATATGAGGGCAAAATCTACCGTCCATGGCCAGAAGCAAACAGTGTACTCATTCAGGTGACACTCGGTTGCAGCATCAATACATGTACTTTCTGCACCATGTTTGATGACAAACGATTCAAGATCCGCGACATCGAAGACGTATTCGCTGATATTGAACAGATGCGACGTGTGTATACCCATGTTGAATCGCTGTTTTTGACCGACGGTAATGTTCTTGCGGCTCGCACTGACTACTTACTACAAGTGCTAGAAAAAATTCGTGAGACCTTCCCAGAGTGCAAACATATTGCGCTATATGGAGGAATGAATGATTTTCGCCGTAAGAGTGTCGATGAACTCAAAGAGCTCAAAGAAGCGGGCCTAAGTCTTGTCTACTCAGGACTAGAGTCAGGTGACTCTGTTGTGCTTGAGAAGATCAAAAAACGCATGACACAAGAGCACGTTATTGAAGGTATGGCGCGTGCAAAAGAGGCTGGTATTCCTGTTTTGTTGTCGTTTATCTTTGGGCTTGGTGGGCGTGAACGCTCAAAAGAGCATATCGAAGAAACGACTCGATTGCTCAATATGGTGAAACCTGAGCAAATCGCACCGATGGCATTAGCTGTGCAACCGGGTAGTGAACTTGAGCGTGAAGTAGAACGCGGTGAGTTCGTACTGCCGACACAGCTACAGATTTTGGAAGAAGAGAAGTATCTTCTCGAAAACCTGGATGTCGATATGTTCTATTGGGGTGATCACGGTAACAATATCGTGCCGCAGCGTGGATATTTACCTGACTCACAAGAGTTCATGCTAAAACGCATTAATGCCGCGATAGAGAACAATCCAATGGCCAAGGATAATGTGATTCAGACGTTTGCTTGGTAACTAAGGTTGGAAAGCCACCCTAAAACACTGGGGTGGCTTTGGTTTGCCGTAGGTTTGCTCGCCGTGGTTGGGTAGATTTTGAAACAAGTTCAAAATGACGATCTGTGTTCAAAATAACGGTCTGTGTACAAAGCGACGACACTAATTCAAAAAACGGTATGAACAACCTTACCTCCCTACAGTGTCATATTTAACCTACTGCGCTAATAAACTAGGCCAGTTCGCATCCCCTTTGGCAATATTGCCTGCAATATCTTGTTGCCATGTGCTTTGAACGGATTTGTTGTAGTTGAGATAGAGCTTTCCATCCACAACGCTCCAAGCGTGCGGGTCTATTTTCGCAGTATAACCTTTACTGACCGCCCAAGCGCAGTAGCCTCCATATTGAGGCGCATAACGCTCTGGGTTTCCTACAAATCTATCTAGATTTTCTTGTGATGAGAAATACCAATCAGCACCGTTCCATTCATATTGAAAGTCCGAGTCTCCTTCTACTGCTTTGCCCTCGGTGAAGTATGCGACAGGATCATAGCCTTTGATCGCCTTACCAAAGAAATCGCTGTAAACAGGCTCTAGAGCATAAGCTGTACCCATAAAGCTGAACATTAGGGCAACCACACTGAACAATTTCAAAAACAGTCTCATCTTAACACTCCATATCATCCGGCTTATTCACTACTAAAAAGACAGAACAACCTGCCGAAACCTTTCAAAATAACTGCAATTTTCCTATTTAAACTGACGAGCTACGTAACTGGGTTTTTCTTCAGGCTTTCTCTCACGCCTTGCCGCTATCGCTCGGTTCTTGCCTATCGCAACCTTAATTTGATACCACGTCTCTAAACCCAGAGCTTTACCCTGACTTGCCCACCAAGTTCTGTGGTAAAGCTTTTTGTTTGCCGCCAACACGTCAGGTGAACGATTAATGCACTCCAAGGCAAGTTCATACGCGCTCGCATAGGGGTCAGTAGCAATTTTAGTGACCAAGCCGTAGTCTTTAGCCGTTTCACAATCAATCACTTTAGCGGTCATAGCCATCTCCATCGTATGGTCTTGTCGCATCAGTTCCCGAAAGGCCAACGCGCCTCCCATATCAGGTATCAAGCCCCATTTGGCTTCCATAATGGAAAAATTGGCATCCGGACTCGCTATCCGAAAATCTCCGCCACTCACCAACTGCAAACCGCCACCCCAACACCGACCGTGTATAGCGAATATCACGGGGCAAGGAACATCTCGCCAACCAATAGAAAACCTCTGTGCGGCATTAGGTAAGGTCGGCCACCATTTGAACAACAGCTTTAGGGCATCTTTTCGATTAGTGAGCAGTGACTTCACATCCAGTCCAGAACAAAAGTCACTGCCATTGGCTTTGACGATGACGGCGCGAACGCTCTTATTGTTTTTCAACTCTGTGGTTATCTGATTAATGGCTTTAAACATCGCCATGTCGATAGCATTGAGCTTATCGGCTCGATTTAACCTAACGGTAGCGATCTGATTTTCATCAATTTCGCAGGTAATTCTTGGGGAGTGAGACATTGGGTGAATTCTTCCTTGATTGGTCTTACCAGTTATTAATGTAGACCATTGAGGAAAGAAAGAGAGATCGAAACCATGTTGACGTTAAAAATGTTTTATAGTGTTACATCCCCAAAAAAGGGCTCTCAACGAAGCACCTTTTGTGGGAGATCCAATTCTTGTTAAGCAAAGATGAATGGCTAAACGACACTTCGTTCACTACGCTTTGATAGAAAACACCTTTGCGTAGAACTCTATTAATAGCAATGACATAAATAGCAATAGAATCATATTCAGCGGCCCCTGAACATCGTATGATGGCACCAACCCCACGGCACTTGCCGGGATGTTCACCAGTATGTTGCCAGCGAGTGCTTTCAGTGGGCTCAGCTTAAGATAATCACATAACCGCCAGAGTAGTACTGCGTTGCAAAAATAGAGCAGTAAAATCTGCCACGCTTCGGTTAATTCCGGCATAACAAAGACATACTGTAACAATAGAAAGGATGCCGTGATGGCATAAAACAACATAATGTATTTCACCGCTTTACCTGGAATCGTCAACACATTCGCTGCTAGTACGCCTGCTAATGTCGGAAAAAGAACACCATTAGGCACTGGCATGTAGATCCACAGCATGAAAGCAGACACGGTCACACACGCTGCAATATTGGCAAAATAGAGTCGTTTCTCTCTTGGTAAAGACATCCGAGATAGACTCGACAAGCTACCCTTATTTATATGGTGTAGTTGGACTGAACCTCTGCTTTCGACAAAGCTTCTCACCTCTTCGACAAGCTCATCAAACACCTCCATATCCAAGCGAGATATTTTTTGGTTTTTGTCGGAACATAACTGGCTAGCTATCTTACTGGCATTGTCTATCGCAGCAACAAGAGCCACGACTCTTTCCCTATGGTGAGATAGAAAATCGCTGTACTCTACTGGCAAAGACAAAAGCGTCTTTACATTGTCAGCGTGTTTTTTTAATTTTCCGGCAAGATCACTGACTCTCTCTACATCAAGTGCTTCTTTTTTGAGCTCTATTGATAACTCCTGCAACTCTTTCATCCCAGCTTGTGCTTCATCGATATAAGCTTCATCTGTCGACGTTGGCCAAACAAACTTGTAGACGAATGAAAATACAACGATGCCGAGCATCGTTTGCTGCATTCTTAGGATAGCGGTATTGATCACCGAAGCGCTCTCTGCAGATATTGAGCTACTAACAATCAAACACACGGTGATGGCTATATTGAACATATAACCCAATGTGCGGTGAGATTGATAGTAAACGCAGATCCATAAAAAAGCGGTAATTGAAGCAATAAACATCACGCGCTCTTGAGCAAAAAGTCCAATGAGCAAAAACGCAACAGCAGTGCCTAGAACGGTGCCATAGAGTCGATTGCGACTTTTTTGAGCCCAATAACCGTAGATCTCTAGGGTCGCTAACACGGTCACGGTCAACATCGACCAAGAAGTCTTAGACCAACCCAACCACATTGAGCAAAACATAGCGAGGATCAAAGCCAATCCATACTTTATCGCCGCTTTCATAGACGGATTCAACATTCCTCACCTCAATATCAGTTAGAGAGAATCTGTACTGAAGCCGTTGTTCCAACGCGTAACTGTAAATCGTCAGGCATCTGATCAAGCTTGATTTTTACTGGTAAGCGCTGAGCAAGCCTTATCCATTGGAAGTTTGGATTTACATTGGGCAACAATGCATTTCCGGTACTGCCATCTGTTTTTGAGATACCGTAACCGATGCTTTCCACCTTCCCTCGTAACACTTGTCTGCTTTTGGAAAGCAATGTCACTCTAGCGTCTTGTTCCAGCTTAACATCAAGGATGTCCGTCTCTTTGAAGAACCCTTCTATCCAAAAACTGTTTTTATCGATCAAAGCTACAACAGGTGCATTAGCGACAACTTGAGAACCAATTCGATAGTTCAAATTAGTAATGTAGCCATCAACCGGAGCCTTTATCTCTGTATAAGTGAGTTGCAACTCTGCTTCCTGCGTTTTTGCTTTCGCAGCCGCCACATTCGCTTCTGCCGTCTCAACCGCACTCTGATAGTTGTTTAATGTCAGTGTCGATACCGAACCTTGCACTTTTTGCTCCAGGGCTTGCGCGCGGTTTTGCTCGTTCTGCGCTTTTCTTAGTAACGCGTTCGCCTGCTGCTCGGCGGCTTTCGCACTCGCAAGTTCTGCTTTGTACTGACTATCATCAATATTGAACAAAGTGTCTCCTGCTTTTACTTCCTGATTGTCGGAAACATTAAACGCCACAATTTGACCCGTCACTCGAGGCGTTACTTGAACAATATGGGCTCGAACTTGTCCATCTCTTGTCCATGGGTTCTGTACATTATGAGTGTAATAAGCATAAGCACCACTGCCTGCAGCGATAGCAAGAATAGCGGTCGTAATATATTTTTGAAACATTGGAAACCTTATACAAAAGGGATGAGTAGACCAATCACTAAACTCATCAAAATGAAAAGACTAATTTCTGCGATTGCTGGGTAAGCTAAATGTTTATAAACATTAAACTTACCCAGCATTGAAGCGGTTAAATGGGTAGCTATATAGGAGAGCGAAATCACCAATAGAAAAGGTGGAATGTAGATTTCGCCAATGGTAATTTCATGTGGCATATCTGATCCTCGTTAGTTGAGAATCCATTACACCTCACGAAAGCAAACACACAAACTCGCCAATGCAGGATGGAACTCTCAGTCGTTTGCTTGAGGGTTGAAGCTGAGAAGTTCTGAGATTTTGGGGATTTGGATATGGTGGTAGGCACCATTGATGCTGGCAGGCTTGAGATGTTTTTTTGTGGGATAGGCATGAGCTGATTGAGAATAAATAGCTTAGATAAGAAGACTTTTTACTAGCCTCATCCAAAAAAAAGCCCCCGCATCTGCGGGGGCAAGCTAGCATTGCTTATTAAAACAACGACTTTATTTTCGGATAGAGAGCTTGATAGGTGGCGCGCTTCTCTTGGTAGTAATCTGCTTGCTCAGCATTTGGCTCATGGCGTTGAACCAACTCTGGTACTGGGCAAATCGTGTTGATATCCGCACCCTCTTCTGTCGCTAGTTGAGCTAAGCGAGCGGCACCAAGTGCTGGGCCTACATCACCCCCTTTGCGGTAAACCAAAGGCAGGCCGACAATATCTGCCAGCATTTGACGCCAGTATTCACTACGAGCACCACCGCCAATCAATGAAACCTCTTCTGGGATCATCTTAGTGACATGCAGCGCATCAAAGCCATCAGCAAACGCAAAACCAACACCTTCAAGAACCGCTTGAGCAAGCTCCAATTTGGTTGTGGAGTGTGTCATACCAAAGAACACACCTTTAGAGTTTGGATCGTTATGTGGTGTGCGCTCACCAGATAGGTAAGGTAGGAAGATCACTTGAGAAGATTTATCCGCTGACTGCTCTACTTGCTGGATCATTTTACCCACATCGTCAAAGCCCGTTAGGTCAGCAACCCATTGTAGACAGGATGCAGCACTTAGAATGACCGACATGGTATGCCATGTATTAGGGAGTGCATGACAGAAGCTATGCAAAGCGGACTCTGGGTTTGAAATAAAGCCGTCACTGACTGCGAAGTAAACACCAGATGTACCCAGCGACAGCATCGCTTGACCTGGTTGGGTAATCCCCACACCGACCGCACCCGCAGCATTATCGCCACCGCCAGCAATGACAGGAACTTGTCCCATCCCCCAATCTTTCGCCATCTCTTGTGTAAGAACACCGGTAATCTCGCTACCTTCAAACAATTTTGGCATTTGCTCACGAGTCAGACCTGTCGCTTGAAGTAGCTCATCATTCCAATCACGAGCACGCACATCTAACCAACATGTTCCGGCAGAATCAGACATTTCAGAAGCGTAATCGCCTGTCATTTTGAATCGAAGGTAGTCTTTTGGTAGCAGAACTTGCTTCACTTTAGCAAAAACTTCAGGCTCATGATTCGCGACCCATTTTAGCTTAGGCGCAGTAAAACCTGGCATCATGATATTACCAGTAATTGCACGACTTTCTGGAACTAACTCCTCTAGCTCGTGACACTCAGCTTCACAACGACCATCGTTCCATAAAATTGCTGGGCGAAGTACTTCACCGTCACCATCTAAAAGCGTTGCACCGTGCATTTGACCAGAAAGGCCAATCGCTTTGACTTCGCTCAAATCAACAGACTCACCCAAGCCTTTAATTGATTCACAAGTCGCATTCCACCAATCAAGTGGCGCTTGCTCTGACCAAAGTGGCGCTGGGCGTGATACTTCGAGTGAAACACTCTTTGTCGCCACGATTTCGCCATTGCTTAACATAGCGATAGACTTCACACCGGATGTGCCTAAGTCGATACCAATATACATAAGTGTTCCCCTTACACTTTGAACGGCTGCAAATGTTCATCATTTGTGCATTGACCGTTAATGAGCTTGTTATATTTTTTTAGTATTCACTCGATTTCGTAGCGCGACAATTACGAAATTTCATACTCAATTTCACTGATTTCACGAGTGAGGCTGTGATCACACCAAGCGTAAATCGCTCCTGATAAGATTCATGCCAATCGTTTAAACCGATACACGAGGATTCATGGATAAGCGCTATCGTATTACTCTGCTATTCAATGCAAACAAGGTATATGACCGTCAGGTCATCGAGGGAATTGGCGAGTACCTACAAGCTTCCCAATGTGAGTGGGATATTTTCTTAGAAGAAGACTTCACCGCGCACTTGGATAACTTCAAGGCATGGAAAGGCGATGGTGTGATCGCTGATTTTGATGATCCACAAATTGAAGAGCTCCTACGCGACACCGATATACCCGTTGTTGGTGTGGGCGGCTCTTACGAAAAAGAAGAGCAGTATCCTGACGTCCCTTATGTTGCCACGGATAACGAAGCCTTGGTTGACCTGGCTTTTCATCACCTACGTGAAAAAGGGCTAGAGAACTTCGCTTTTTATGGCATTCCAGAAGATCCAAGCAAGCGCTGGGCACATGAGAGAACTAAAGCGTTCAAGAAGATCGTTAAGCGTGAAGGCTATACTGGCTCTGTTTACCTTGGCAACGAAACCAGCCCACAAACATGGCAATATGACATGAACCGCTTGGCAGACTGGCTTCAGATGCTACCAACCCCAACGGGTATTATTGCGGCAACAGATTCACGTGCACGCCACCTGCTACAAGTGTGTGAGCACCTCAATATTATGGTTCCAGACAAGGTATCGGTGATCGGTATTGATAACGAAGAGCTGGCTCGCTACCTCACTCGTGTTTCCTTGAGCTCAGTGGGCCAAGGCAGTAAAGAGATGGGCTACCGCGCTGCAAAGATGCTGCATAAACTGGTTGAAAACCGCGACAAAGTTGAGCGCCAACCTAATGAGGTGCTCAAACATGCGCGTGTACTTGTCCCACCAACACAAGTATATGAGCGTCAAAGTACCGACTTCCAAGCTCTGAAAGACCCATACGTTATCCAAGCGATGCACTTCATTCGTCATAATGCATGTAAGGGAATTAAAGTAGACCAAGTGCTTACCTATGTGGGCATTTCACGCTCAAATATGGAAGCGAGATTTAAAGAGGAACGTGGACACTCAATACACCAAGAGATCCACAACTCGAAGTTAAATCGAGCGTGCAACCTGCTTAAAAACACGTCACTACCGATTGTTGAAGTCGCAGAGCTGTGTGGCTATCCATCACTGCAATATATGTACACCGTATTTAAAAAGAATCTCGATAGAACACCAAAAGACTATCGTGAAGGTGGCAGCAGTGACAGCTAGAGCACTTATTTAACTCTCTATATCTATTGATGTTAATAGTAAAAACCCCAGCTAATTAAGCTGGGGTTTTCGCTTTGAGAGATAAAACAAAGGAGTAATCTTGATTCAGTATCCATCAGATTACGATATTTATAATATTGAGTTATTAATTTGGCATTGGAGAGAGTGGATGCTCTCTCCATACCGATTAGCGCTTGGCTTTGGTTGCACTGTCCATCCACACCGCTAGCAATAAGATTGCCCCTTTCACAACATACTGCCAGAACGTAGGAACGTCCATCATGCTCATGCCGTTATCGAGGGAAGCCATAATAAACGCACCAATCACTGCACCAATGACGGTGCCTACGCCACCAGCCATACTCGCGCCACCGATAACACACGCAGCAATCGCATCCAACTCGGCGATATTACCCGCGGAAGGTGAACCAGCGCCAAGTCGACTGGATAATATCAACGCAGCCACAGCAACCAAAAAGCCATTCATGGCATAAACCGATAGCTTGGTCTTCTCTACATTGATACCTGACAAACGACTCGCCTCAATATTGCCACCAATCGCGTAGATACGGCGACCAAACTTGGTTTTCGATGCGATAAAGGTGCCAGCAATTAAGAAGCTCGCTAACAAAAGCACTGGTGTTGGAACACCTCGGTAGTCGTTTAAGATAAGGATAATGCTCAGCACTGCGATCCCGATTAACGCATGTTTCGCTAACGCGGAGCCTGCCGTGGGTACTGGCAGTTGATACTGCTGACGCATCACTCGACGTTTTTGCTGCCAACCGAAATACATCGCAAGGCCACCCACACCAATAATAATCCCAAGCATGTTTGGCAAGTAGCTTTGTCCGATAATGCCCATTTCCGCTGAGGTTGGCGCGACCGTTGTACCATCCGTAATACCAATCAAAATACCGCGAAATGCCAACATCCCCGCTAGGGTCACGATAAATGAAGGAACCTTACGGTAAGCCACCCACCAGCCATTCCATGTACCAAGCAGTAAGCCAGCACCTAGGGTGATCAAAATGGTCAGAGGCAAAGGGAGACCGAACCACACATCCAATATCGCGGCCGCACCACCGAGTAATCCCATCATCGAACCAACAGAGAGATCAATCTCACCACTGATAATGACAAACACCATACCGATAGCCAAAATACCGGTGATAGCCGTTTGTCTGAATAGGTTGGAGATATTTCTTGGAGAAAGGTACGCCCAATCGGTCATCACACTGAAGAACAGCATAATGATGATAATCGCTACCGCCATTACAATAAGTTGCAGCTTCGAGCCTTCAAGCCACTGTTTAATGTTGTTTTTACTTGCCTGATTGGCAACCGGTTTTACTTGTTCCATGACTATACCTCTGCTACGACTTTTTCAGTCAACGCACAATCCATGATTTGTTCTTGAGTCAGTTGATCATTAATCAGGTCACCTTTGATGACGCCCTCATGCATCACTAGAACTCGATCACTGATACCAAGTACTTCGGGTAACTCTGATGACACCATGATCACGCTGATCCCCTGTTTGACGAGTTGGAAGATCAGTTTGTATATCTCATACTTCGCACCCACATCAATTCCGCGCGTGGGCTCATCCAAGATGAGAATCTGCGGATTGATCATAAGGAAACGTGCCAATATCGCTTTTTGCTGGTTTCCCCCTGAGAGGTTGCGGATTGCCAACTCCGCATTGGGGGTTTTTACCGTGAGTGATTTAATCGACTTTTCAATCTCTGATGCTTCATGAACATCATTCAGAACCCCAACAGGTGCAAATGCATCAAGTCCAGCTAAGGTAATGTTCTCGCCAACCGATAGAATTGGCACAATGCCGTGACGCTTTCTGTCCTCCGGCACCATCGCAATTCCCGCTTCCAATGCGTCATGACTGCTGCGCAACTCAAGAGGCTTGCCTGATAAATAAACCTCACCACTGTGCTTGCCTTGGTAACATCCGTAGAGGCACTCCATGAGTTCAGTTCGCCCAGCACCCACTAGGCCAGAAACGCCTAGGATTTCGCCCTTTCTCAAAGAGAAGTTTGCGTTTCGAACCTTGGGGATATGTGCGTTAGTTTTATCCCAAGCACAGATATTTTTTGCCTCAAGAATCACATCACCAATCGCGTGCTCTTCTCGAGGGAAAAGCTGCTTCATCTCACGCCCAACCATCATGGTAATGATGTCATCTGTCGTCATGGTTTCTGCGCTACGAGTGCCGATATGCATGCCATCGCGAATGACACAGATATGGTCTGAAATCTCTTTTACCTCAGCTAACTTATGGGAGATGAAGATACAACTCACGCCCTGCGCTCGCAGATCTTTAACCAGATTTAATAGAATTTCAGTTTCTGATTCTGTTAAGGGCGCGGTTGGCTCATCAAGAACAAGAAGCTCTGCGTTTTTTGACAGTGCCTTGGCTATCTCAATCAGTTGCTGTTGCCCTACGCCCAGGTCACCAACGATGGTTTCCGGGCAAATATTGAGCTGTACCTTTTCAAGTAACTTAATAGACTCAGCGTGCATGCGATCAAAATCCAACATACCAAAAGATTCGATTTCAGAGCCCAAAAACAGATTTTCGAGTACCGATAGTTCTTTTACCAAAGTCAGTTCTTGGTGGATGATGGCAATGCCCAGCGCTTCCGTGTCGGCAATGCCTTTTGCCCTCACTTCATTGCCTTTGAACGCTATGTCACCTTCATAATCGCCATAGGGGTAGATCCCACACAGCACCTTCATTAAGGTCGATTTACCTGAGCCATTTTCGCCACAGAGTGAGAGAATTTCCCCTCTATTCAACTTTATGCTCACACCATCAAGTGCCTTCACTGAACCAAATTTCTTGACGATGCCTTGCATCTCTAACAACGGAACCATAGTCCCCTCCTCAAGAATAAGGAGCCAACATTGTTGGCTCCGTGATTGGTCTAATTATTGATAAATATCTGATTCAGCGTGGAACTTATCGGCAACCAATGTCTGCTTGATATTGGTTCTATCGACAGTGATTGGCTCAAGGAGCCATGCAGGGACGTCTTTCAATCCATTGTTAAGTGACGAGTTCGCCTGTGGCGCTTCTTCATTACCTAGCTCAACGGCGATTTCAGCCGCGCGGCTCGCCAGTGTATTGATTGGCTTGTAAACCGTCATGGTTTGAGTACCCGCAACGATACGGCGGATTGCCGCTAGGTCAGCATCTTGACCAGAAATTGCAACTTTACCTGCAAGACCTTGAGCATCTAATGCTTGGATTGCACCACCTGCTGTTGCATCATTAGAAGCAACAACAACATCGATCTCATTGTTATTCGCAGTTAACGCATTTTCCATAATTTTAAGCGCATTTTCTGCTAGCCAAGAGTCTACCCATTGGTCACCAACCACTTTAATGTCGCCAGAGTCGATTTTAGGTTGAAGTACATTCATTTGGCCCTGGCGGAATAGTTTTGCGTTATTATCCGTTGGCGCGCCGCCCATCAAGAAGTAATTACCTGACGGCTTGTTTTCTAGCATGGCAGCAGCCTGCATTTCACCGACTTTTTCATTATCGAATGACAAATAAAAATCGATTTCTGCATTATTAATTAATCTGTCATACGCTAAGACTTGAATACCGTCACGCTTTGCTTCTGCGATAACATTACTTAATACCTCACCGTTATATGGGATGATAACGAGTACATCAACGCCACGAGAGATCATATTTTCTATCTGTGAAATTTGAGTTTGCTCATTACCGTTTGCTGATTGAACGTAAACCTTTGCACCGAGCTCTTCTGCCTTATCAACGAAGATATCTCGGTCTTTTTGCCAACGTTCCAAACGGAGGTCATCGATCGCCATGCCGATCTTGACCGTCTTCGCCATCACGGGGGAGGCAGTAAAAGCAACAAACAGAGCACATAGAGTGGAAATTAGTTTTTTCATTATTCTATCCTTGTGTTTCACCGTTATTGGAGCCCCACAAATCAGGGCTAAGGATAAATTAGCGTTATTTCGTTCTCCCATCTTTTGGCATTTTTAGTACATCTTTTACAATATCTGGTTTTTGTTTCAATATGTGACGCCGATTAAAAAACAACCAAATGGTTAGTTGGCACCGCTGTGATTTTTATCTTTGCTCGATAAATGAATAAAAATACACGGAGTTGAATAGCCACTCTAAAATCACTACGAAGCTACTCAAATATAAAGATAAATACTGATGATTATATTAATTGCAGCCTGCGTAAACTGACGTATAGAAAGGTAAATATTGTAAATTCACTTTATCAATAGTGTGATCTGACCTATGTTTTTAGCGGAAGGAAACGCATAGGAGAGAACACTATGAAATTACTAATTGCCACCACCATCCTTTTTTCTGCAACCACTTTTGCCGCAACTGACGCTGAAATGTGCCAGCAATATGGTCGCGATCTGGCCAGCAACTCGACAGAAAACCAAAGTGCCTTTCTAGAACATCTCACCAAGCAATCTGCGGCCGGAGCCTGGACTCTAAGTATGAAAGAGTGCAACGTTTACATCCAACGAGGTAAGCACGATTACAACTTTGATGTTGAAGATATGTTGAGCAATGATTAGTCATGTCACCTTCTCAAGGGCATTGCCTTTGAGAAGGTCATTCATATTAAGATAAAATGTTCGTCAACTGTTCCCGCTGCGCTATACAGTGCTCTACAAACGGGTTAAGCAGCCTCGCTGAGCTGTGACGTGCGTAGTAAGCCAGCAAAGGCACTTCGATGGAAATCTGCTTAACCGGTATGCAAACGCATTGATCGTCCAAAATCGACTTAATGCATTTTGGGGCTATGGAAACACCCAAACCAGAAGATATCGACGTAACTAGGTGGCGCATGTTCATTGGGTTGCCAACGACATTCGGTGAGATTCCATTATCATTGAAGCAACCGACAATCCGCTCATAAACATCTAGCCATTCATTTCTATGAAACAGATGCAAACGCTCGTCAGCCAGCTCACTAATCTCAATTTCTTCACGTAGCGCCAGCTTATGGCTTTTAGGTAAGACCGCTACAAGGGTATCTGTATAGACTCGCGTAGATTGATAGGTACCTTGTTCAAGTGGAATACTCTCGCGCGTAAACACGATGTCAACTCGATTTTCTTGCATCGCTACAGCCTGTTCCGCAGGCGTCATTTCATAAAGCCTCGCACTCGCTCCCTCATACTGTTCTAGGAAACCTTTAAGTAACTGGGGCAAAAAGAAAGCGCAAGCGGTAGCCAAATACCCAATTTTGATCTCATGCTGCCCTTCAACCACAGTTTGGGCGATCATCGCTTTTACTCGCTGATCATTTTCTATGATCTTCAACGCCTCTGGAAGTAGGCGTTCTCCACACGCTGTCAACTCTACCTGATGCGTCGTTCGTTCGAACAGTTTGGTTTTCAGCTCGCTCTCTAGATCAGAGATATGACGCGATACCGTCGGCTGCACAGAGTGCAGCTCCCTCGCTGCTGCCGAAAAGTTTTTAAGTTTAGCCACTTTGACGAAGGTCTTTAGTGTTTTGATGTCCACATGATGCCTATTCGTTATTTGTATTATTGTTATACATTAAATTCATTTCCAAGATTTGGTAAGCCGTTTTAGTTTTATTCATGGAGCAACTCTCATTAATTAAAAAAGAAATGTAACCCCTTTACATCGAAATGAGAGTTCATTACCTCCCCCTACAAAACAGGATTAACAATAATGGACATCGATATAATCATAGTTTTGGTCTACTTTGCCTTCCTCATCGGGTTAGGTTGGGTATTCCGCTCAGCAGCAGCAAACACCAGTGAATACTTCCGTGGCGGCGGTAAGATGCTATGGTGGATGGTCGGTTCAAGTGCATTTATGATGGCATTGAGTGCTATGACCTTCACTGGGCTAATGGGTAAAGCGCTAACCAGCGGTATGTCAGTTGCTGTCGTCTTTTTTGCCAATGCGCTTGGCTACTTTATTAACTACCTTTTCTTTGCCGCAAAAGCGCGTCAAATGCGCGTAATTAGCCCGATTCAGGGTGTTCGTTTGCGCTTAGGCAAAGTGAATGAGCAAGTGTTTACCTGGGCTAACGTTCCATTAAGCGTTCTGCAAGCAGCCATTTGGCTAAACGGCCTTGCCGTATTTACCAGTGCCGTTGTTGGTGTTCCACTAGAGCAAACCATTGTTGGCGCAGGTCTAGTCGTTCTATTTATCTCACTGGTTGGTGGCAGTTGGGCAGTTATCGCCTCAGACTTCATGCAGATGATCATTATCACTGTGATGACTTTCATTGCTGCGATGGTCGCAATCTGGAAGTCAGGTGGTATCGGTAACCTTCTTGAAGTCGGTTTACCAACACAACAGCTTATCGGGGATGGATACAGTTACTCATACCTGTTTGTCGGTTGGTTCATCTGTATTTTCGTCAAGCAGTTCTTCAGCACCAACAATATGGTGGACTCTTACCGATTCATCGCCTCTAAAGACACAAAGAACGCGCGCAAAGCCGCACTACTTGCTTGTAGCCTAATGATCATCGGCCCACTGATTTGGTTCCTACCTGCTTGGTTTGTGGCTGGTAACTACCCAGACACGGCGACTTGGGGTCTTGAAGGCCTTGGGAGCAAAGTTGCTGATGCGACTTACTACATGTTTGTGAAAAACGAGATGCCAGTGGGTATGGTTGGCTTGATGCTTGCCGCTATGTTTGCTGCAACCATGTCTTCAATGGACTCCGCACTGAACCGTAACGCAGGTATTATCCTTAAGAGTGTGTATGAACCGTACGTATGTAAAAATGCGACGGAAAAGCAACTAATGAATGCAAGCCGTATTTTGACTGCCGCGTTTGGTATCATCATTATCATCACGGCGCTGTTCTTAACTTCTCTAAAAGAATTTGGTCTGTTTGACCTTATGATGCTAGTTGGTACGCTGGTTGGCTTCCCAGTACTCATTCCATCTATCATGTGTTTCTTCGTTCGCAAGACTCCAGACTGGGCTGGCTGGGGCACTATTTTAGTCGGCATGATCGTCTCAGCTATTATCGCCTTTGTGATTACACCACAAATGATTCAAAACATACTGGGACTAGAGCAACCACTGAGTGCGCGTGAGTTCTCTGAAATGAAATCTGTCACTTTAGGTGTTATTGGCCACATGGCGATCACTCTACCATTCTTTGTTCTATCTCGCTTGTTCTACAAAGAGCCATCACCAGAGCGTGCAGCCGAGATCAACAAGTTCTTCAATAATGTGGATACGGAAGTTGTGGTTGAAGAGACATCTACAAGCATCGCAATGGACAACAAACAGCGTGAAATGCTAGGTAAAATGCTCGTTATGGCATCAGGATTCTTAGCGCTGCTGGTACTCATTCCGAACCCTATGTGGGGAAGAATGTTGTTTGTCATTGTTGCGCTCATTATCGGCGGCATCGGTGCTCTTCTGCTCAATGCAGCAAAGCGAGCATCCAATAAGACAACATCCTCTCAATTAAAAACCAGTAACGCATAATAATAACAAGGCAGAGGGCTCCCCCCTCTGCCATAAAGGATCAACATGTCAGTACAACAAAAATTCGGTGGCGAACTTACTGATGAGGAGTTTCGCAAATTCACACTTTACACCGCTCAGAGCAACAACAAACACGACGATGAGGCTCGGGCGCAAATTCTTGGTTTTACCAACCCTGATGTACGAATCGCGCCGGGCGCTATTGTCCGTATTGGTGAGAATCAAATCGGAATCAACTCTTATGTTGGCCTCTACAGCTACGTAAATGGTGATGTCACTATTGGTGAAGATGTTTTAATTGGCCCTCATGTTTCTATCGTGGCTTCAAATCATCTTTTTGAGCCAAGCACACGCTCATTTAGCGGTCGCTCAGACTTACAGAAAGGCAAGGTAGTTATTGAAGATGGAGTTTGGCTGACGACTGGTGTTGTTATTACTCCCGGAACAACCATTGGTCAGTGCTCACTCGTTTGCGCTAACTCAGTGGTCACGACCGATGTACCTGCTTACGCTATTTTCGGTGGTTCGCCAGCGAAGCAACTCGGAAAAATCGACCCTGAAACGGGCGAATATCACTGGTTCAACAAGGAGTAAAAACTGATGCTATCGTTAAATAGAACTCATGATTTTCAGCTATTTACTGCTCCAAACAATGAGCCTGCACTGGTTAACCCACCTTCATTCAACTGGCCTCAAGCTGAATATAAAGGTTTGTATAACTTGGAGCTTGAACAAATCGGAGCTGATAAGTCTTGGCATTGGACGAGTGTGCAATCTCCGTTTCAACTCAACTTCCTACTGGAAGCCGACGAATATCGCTGGCGCGTAACCTGTTTGGATTCTCTAAAGACTTCCGATTGGATGTGTTTTTCGATTACAACAGAGACTGACGAATATGTCGCCCCAACAGCGCTTGAACTTTTTGCCTTGGCTGAAAGCAAAGAGCAGTACATGATGTACTTTGATGAGGACATTTCAGCAGTTAGACAAGCTTCTCCTGGCGTTGAAGACAAGCTCAGAGCCAGTTTGACGGATTTGAATATTAACTCGATTTTATACCCAACCCACTATCGACGTGGGCAAGAAGAAGGCAAGCGCACAGCGATCGCGAACGTACGTAACTGGATTGACCGAGAACTGATGGCACTCACACTTCTCTATAAAGTATGGCAAGACGAAGAGTGTGGTGTAAAAGCACGAGACATTCTCCTGCGTCTTGCTGAGTGGAGCCCGGAAGGCCCTGCAACACTTGTACGCCCGCTAACTTGGGGTGATGAAGTTGGTCTATCACTTTCTCGAAATCTTTACCTTGTTTATCACTGGCTAGCTCCCCTGCTTACCGAAGAAGAAAAGAACTTTGTTCGTCCATTTCTGGTTCGGATTGCTTTTCAAATGGAGGAGAGGCTAGAGCAAGATCAGTTTAAACAGTTCCCTGGCCACTCACACACATCACGCCTACCTGGCTATCTCGGTGTCGCGGCTTTAGTTCTGCACAAAGAGTACGATCAATCTGTCTGTGAACGCTGGCTCAACTATGCTCTGATGACCTATCGAGGTGTTCTTCCGTTTTACGGTGGTCGTGATGGTAGTTGGGTGGAAGGGCCGTTCTATTCTTCTTCATACAGTAAATGGCACCATAGTTTCTTTTTGTCTGTAGAACGTTTGAGTGACTTTTCTTTTTACAACCACCCGTTCTATAAGAACTACGTGAACTTTGCACGAGACTTTGTTGCAACTCAAGAACGTATCCATCCATTCGGTGATGGGTTTTGGTGTCTGCGTGAAGGGAAAGAGTGGCCCGGCTTCTTCGCCCAAAATCCACTGCGTATCTACGCTGAGCGGTTTGGTGATGATGAATCCTTGGCACTATCGAAAGCGCTTGAGTCTCAGATCAGTACGTACAAATTACACTTATTAGATATCGTCCCCACTGTGCCTCAGCTTGCCTATCAAAAAGATAATGTAGCTCTAACGCCTAAAGTATTAGAGGCGCCTAAAACGATCTATTATGACTATGCTGGGTTAGGCAAAGTATCCCATAAAGGGCTATCACTGTATTACCGTGCCAGCCAGTTTGGTAACAGCTCCCATCGTCATGGCGATCAAGGAAACTTTGCGCTGGTCGATCAAGGTGTGAATGTACTGACACCGAGTGGGAGCTACGGCTACCGTTTTGGTAGTAAACATCATAGTCTTTGGACTCGACAAACTAAAGCACATAACTTGCCGCTCATCGGTGGGAATGGACAAATACTCGATTGTGAAACCGCAACTGCTACGGTTGTAGACAAACAACAATCCGAGCATTTCCAATGCGTCACTCTAGACCTATCACAGCCATATAACAGTTGTATCCAATTTATCCGCACGCTTATTCAAGTTGCAGATAAAGGCCTCATTGTTCATGACAAAATCGAGCTACAAGCACCTGACACTCTCCAGTGGCGATTACACAGCCCATTGCTGGCGTGTGTGGAAAACGACTTAGTCACTCTCTCCGCAGACAATAAAATTTACACGCTTAAAGTGACTGCAGATGGCATCAAATCACCGACATTTGTGGAAGAGGTCAATGATGCTGATGGTTTTGCTGGCAATGTGGAGTCTGATGCACAAAAAGACGTCCAACACATCGAGTGGGAAATAGAGCCAAGCAGCAAACACAATGTAACAATGCAATGCTTTAATTCCAATGAGGTAACTTTTAACCAAGAAACCAAGCAGCTTATCGTTCAATACAAAAACGAGGAGTTGACCATGAATCTCACATCTCACGATATTGAGATAAATGAGGCTATCACTGTTTAACGTCCGAAACTGTATTAGCCTCAGAGGTAGGTCTTAAACACCCTTCCTCAAACTCGCTTTTGCTAAATCTTAACCTTCTGTAAATTGGTAATTGCGAGCGTTCGAGCTGATTGGCTGTCAGCTCGAACACCCTCTCATCCTTGATCCTCCTCCCGCGAATTTTATCAATCCGGTGGATGCGCTCTGTAGCACAGTGCTTTTTAATAAAGTAAAGGGATTAACTGAGAGCGCACAGTGAACGAGAGACAACAGCAGCAACACGACTTCGACAAAAGCCAACGACCTCTCATTGTCGGTGATGCAAATCAATGCCCACTCCCACCCAGCGAACTCTCAAATATTGATAGAGACTCCCACTATGTGGTTAAAACGATTGATTCTGGTTTAACGGCTGAAATCTTTCACCTAGTTATTGATGGGAAAGACTACACGTTAAAAAAGCGCAGAGAGCAAGCCAAGGTAAAAAACCTCGATGGCAAATACTCCTTCTTGAATGAGGTGCTTTGTCGCCAACGCTTTGAAAGCCTGAAAAGTGATCCTAACACTGCCCCATTTTTTGAAAATATTATCTCTACCATTTACGCCGATTATCGTCTGGGCATTATTTTGTCGCCTTGGATTGATGGTACACACATTCAAAGACTAGATGCTCAACTTATACGTCAGCTGTTCACCACCTTAGAAGCCATTGAGAGACAAGGCATCATGGAGTGGGACTTGTGTGGAGGAAACCTGCTGGTCGATAGCAATGACAAAGTGTGGCTGTTCGATTTTGGTTATATGTACCCATTCAACCCATTAACTGAGTTCAATAGCAATGGACTTTCCGACCCGATTTTCCATTTTGTGGAACGATTTGAAACCCGATTCTTTTTTGGGTGGTTGTTAGAGAACAAACTCGACACTGAAGAGCAGTTAGCGCTCTACAAAATGCTTAAAGAGCAAGGCGTTGAGAGCTACCAAACGAAACTAGAATGGCTCACGACTCATTCAGCAAAGCCTGAGATTATAGAACACTTTTCTTCAATCATTACAAAGTGGAAATCGGCATTGGCGTGCAATCAGGCGCTTCAGTTGCAGTTTACTCTCGACGCATTTCGCTCGCACGTATTAGACATTGAAGATGATCTCCATGGCCAATCATGCACACCCACCACGCTCAAACGCATTCGCTTTGTGTATCAAGAGTTAGAAAGTAACTTTGAAATACTTGAGAAGACGGGTCAGTTGTTTTACGCGAATGCAGGGCTATCACAATCAAAACTGCTTACGTTGTACAAAGAGAAGTATCAGCAGGCATTGGATTTTCAGGTCAAAGTAAAACCTTCCGGTCCTTATATTCGCCGTTAATCAAGCAATCGCGCGACTACTCCCAGTTACCCAACACTTTATTGAGTAACATGTCCAGTTGGTTTTTTTCATCTTCATTCAGCACATCCAACTTTCTTTTTTCCTGCGCATGCAGCTGGCTAATGATGCTTTCAACCACGGTTTTACCTTGGTGAGTCAATTGAACTAACTTGCTACGACCATCTTCCGGATTCTCTATACGTTCTATTAGGCCGGCTTTTTGAACACGAGATAACACCTTTGTTAGACCGCCGGAGCTAAAAAGCATTGAGCGGTAAAGCTCTGTTGGGGAGAGACAATACGGAGAAGCACTGCGACGTAAGGTGGTTAAAACGCCAAAGTCTGCTTTTTGCAACTCAAAGCCAGCCAATAATTTTTCCAAATCACTGTCTAGGTGGCTATGAATACGATGAATCGTCAAAATCGTTGAACGAAATTCTCCGAATGCCTCAGGCCAATGCTTAGCACCAAGCTTTAGTATATTGTTTAAACTCTCTTGCTGTTCCATCTTGAATCTCACGCCTACTTTGTGCTCCAAATATATCTTGCTAGAAAGATTAAATCCACTTATTATCTTTCCGGAAAGATAAATGAGGTCATAATGAATAATACTGTTAGCAAAACACTCGTCGCTCTGCTGGCCGCCGTCTTCGCAATGACACCTTTTGCGATTGATAGCTACCTACCTGCCATTCCAACCATTGCCGATGAGTTAAATGTCGGTACTGGTATGGTTTCAATTACCGTCAGTATTTATGTTTTTGGCCTTGCGATTGGCCAACTGATTGGTGGCCCTTTATCAGACCGATTTGGAAGAATGAAGATCATGGTTATGGGGCTTGTAATATTTGCTGGATGCAGTTTGATGCTTGCTAACTCCAGCAGTATTGAAAGCTTTTGGCTATGGCGTATTCTCCAATCCCTGGGGGGTGGTATAGCCGTGGTAGGCGTGCCTGCAACAATCAGAGATAACACCGAAGGAAAAGAGTCAGCGAAACTCTTCGCGTTAATTGCATTGATCAGCATGATTGCCCCTTCTATCGCGCCAACGGTCGGTACAACAATTATGAAGCTGTCCAGCTGGCATTGGATCTTCATTGTCTCCGCTGTATTTGCCTTGCTTGTCGCTTTAGCTGCAACAAAAGTCCTACCCAAACCAAAGTCGTCTGCACAGCTTAAACATGCCGTAAGTTATCGACAGGTGTTTCGTACTAAACAGGGTCAAGGTTACTTGATTTCGCAAAGCTTTAGTTTTTCTGTACTCATGACTTTTATCGCTAACGGCGCATTTATATATATGATCCACTTCGGTGTCTCTCCAGAAGAGTTTTCTGCGCTTTTTTTGGTGAATGTACTAGGCGTTGCGTTAATTAACCGACTCAATTCCTTCTTACTCAATACCCATGCTCCTGAAGTGTTATTAGTTCGATTTATTTCCATGCAAGTAGTAGGGACGGTAGTTTTACTCCTTTCGCAACTTGTCGCTCCTGACAACCTCTGGTTCGCTTTGGTTGGATTCATCATCACGATATCGGCGAACGGAGGGATTATGGCGAACTCTAATGCAAGTTTCCTCAAGCACTTTAGAAAAGGGGCCGGGGTGGCTTCAGCCGCTCTTGGTGCAACTCAATTCTTCACCGCCGCAAGTATCAGTGCATTAGCAGCAGTATTGAGCGCACACTCGCTTTGGCCTGTTGTCTTGATCATGTTTGTCTCGGCTTCTGTTTCACTAAGAGGAGCACTCAAGGCAAATAGTGTTAATCAAATCTACCAAAGCCCTATAGAGGTGAAAATCTAAAGAGTGCTGAGCTAAAACTTTACTTAACATTTTTTTTACATCTGTATTTGTAAAATACCGTGCGATGGTCAATCGATTATTGGCCGCGAATCAAAAATTACTAACCTGAGTTTGGCATAAGCAATACAAGCGGTGCTGAGTAACAGTGTCTTGAAACTTGCAAAGTGTCGACATTTTTTGTGTAAAAAGTGGAGAGTAAAATGAAAAGAACTGTATTGGGCACAGCCCTTATCATCATTAGCTCAGCAAGTTTCGTTGGCTACGCGGCGAGTCACTCTGACATTATCCCCAAAGAGCAAGCAATAGAAGCAGCGCTCGCTGCAGTCAACGTTGAAGTATTGGGTATTCGCCACGATGAACCCGACACCCAATGGGATGTGTTCGTTAAAAAAAACGAAAAAGCTTATGAGATTGAAGTGAATGCCATCACTGGCGAGATTGTGGCGGTTGAAGAAGAAACGCTAGAAGAGATTCAGGCTGAGCTTTCCGGTGACCTCTCACATGAAGGTACTATTGGCGATGTAGACAAATAGCCAGTTTGACAATTTGAACCGATAAAAATGGGCGCTATTTGCGCCCATTTCATGTTTAGCGTGTCACTTAAGCCTCTACTGGAGCAAAAGTCTTTACAACACTGTTATCACTGCCTAAGCCATTTGGCACGTACTCGTCAGCTGCATGGTCATTTTCCCATACTGACTCATCGAGCAAGTAACGGAACTGAAACGCCTGATCTTTTGGAAGACGCATTTTAGTCGTGAAGACTTTCTGGCGATTTAGCTTTAACGGTGTCGCTTGCCAGTCATTAAAATCACCGCTAATGGCGACACTCGTAATATCTGACTCGCCCTTTGGCCACTGAAACGTAACCTCGACTTCATCTTTTGTTTTGAAAAAACGTTTTGTGATCATATCAACTCCTAGTCAATCCTTTCCTTTGACAGCTGCAAGTAAAATGCCAAATAAACAAACAGTTAGAACATGAGTTTTGGGGGCAATATTGCTCACGACTCTCCCTGTCAGCGTGCAAACCGCACTCTAAGTGTGCGAATTTCATCCACACCTGTATTAAGCAATAAGTAGCACAAAATTGCTACGAGCAATGGCTGATAACGAGTGGTTGGACTACAAAACGTGACGAGCGTCAACTATTTGGGGCGTAGATAAAGAAAAAGGCAGCCGTAGCTGCCTTAATCCATTCCCAACCAACTGAGAATACGTTGTTATGCTTTTTTCAGGTCTTGAGCTGGGTAAGTCAGCGTCATGCCGTCCACAGTAACGTGAACATAGAAACCGCCTGCACTTAAACCAGTCACTACCATTTCGCCTAACTCGATGCCTTTAGTAGCAACGACACGATCTTCAATTGAAAACATACTTAAACCCTAACTAGACAAAAATATCTCGGGCGCATTAGAACGGATTTCCCACATTCTAACTAATCCAGTTTTTAATCGTGTCGACAAACTAAACGCATCAACTCTGCCTTAATTATTCAGAGTAAGCGTTACACACCATTCTCCAGTTTTTAGGAAGAACAAATGTCCCCTTCTCAACCGTCACGGTCTGAGTGAACTCAATCTCGTTTGAAGAGCGTCCTAGCATTAAGTTGAAGTCTCCCCCTTCCACTACGCGCTGGTGTTTAGCATTAGTGAAGTTCAACATATCTACCGGTAGCTCAAACACAACGCGCTTCGTCTCTCCAGCAGCAAGGTGCACCTTCTTGAAACCTTTTAGTTCCTTCACTGGACGAACCACAGTAGAGAGCACATCGCGAGAGTACAGCTGCACCACTTCTGCGCCATCACGAGATGAAGTGTTGGTCAGATCGCAAGATACAATAATCATATCTGAAGCAGACACCTCAGCGTTGGCAACTTGGAAGTTTGAATATTTGAACTCACTGTAACTTAGGCCATGACCAAAGTTGTATTTAGAACCGAAGTGATAAGCGATTGGCGTACCCGCACTTTTCAGCTTGTGATTATAGAAGTAAGGCACTGCTCCCACGTTCTTAGGAATAGAGACTGTCAGTTTGCCACTTGGGTTGACATCACCCAGCAACACATCAGCAATCGCATTCGCGCCTTCTTGGCCCGGAGCCCATCCATAAACGATTGCCGCAGCCTCTTCCTCTGCTCGGCCTAGGTTATATGGACGACCGCCAGTGACAAGAACGACCACACGCTTGCCAGTATCGAGTACTTGGTCAATTAATTGTTGCTGCACGCCCGGAAGATCTAGGCTATCTGCATCTGAGCCCTCTCCGACGGTACCTGTCTGGAATAGGCCTGCTAAGTCACCCACGCAGACAACCGCGACATCACTAGTGCTGGCGGCTTCTACTGCTGATTCAATCAGGCTCGTATCCATACTAACAGGAGACTCACTTGCCTGTGCGACCGCCATATCGACATCACCTGGGAATACCGGTGCATTCGCATGACGTTGAGTTAAGATGTCACAACCTTTTGCGTATTGCAGGCTTGGTATACGCTCAGCCAGTGCTTCTTTGATGGATTTCGCCACACGTTCTGTTGACTCATCACCACTTAAGATCAAGTGAACAGGGAAGCTATAGCCGCCTAGCAACGCCAGTGGATCATCCGCCGTTGCCCCTAGCAAAGCAACCGACTGCGAACGAGTTAACGGAAGCGTGCCATCATTCTTGAGGAGTACAATAGACTCACTCGCCACTTGATACGCTGTCTTTGTACTGTGCTCGTTATGAATCGCTTCACTTGGCACTGCGGTGTAAGGATTTTCAAATAAGCCAAGGTCAAACTTGAACGTCAAAATGCGCGATACAATCTCATCGAGTTTGTCGTGGGTCATCAAGCCCAACTCAAGTGCTTGATGCAGTTTGTTGGAGCAAGCATCATCTGGAAGTTCAACATCTAGGCCAGCGTTAAATGCCAAAGCAGCGGCTTCAGTACTATCTTGAGCAACGGCATGGTGCGCTTTCAACAGATCGACACCGCCATAGTCAGCCACAATCAAACCATCAAAGCCCCATTGCTCACGCAGCACTTCTGTTAGCAGGTAGTGCGATGAATGACATGGCTCACCATCAATATCATGGTAAGCCGGCATAACAGAGCCTGCGTTCGCCAGTTTTACCGCCATCTCAAATGGCAGCATGAATGTATCATTCAGCTCTTTAAAGCCTAGATTAACGGGTGCGTGGTTACGTGCACCCTCACTTGCAGAGTGTCCAACGTAGTGCTTCAAGGTTGCGAGTAAATCACGTTTTGGCCCCTGTAACCCTTTCACATAGTGGGAAGACATAACACCGACATGGTATGGGTCTTCACCTAGCGTTTCTTCTGTACGTCCCCAACGAACATCGCGAGAGACATCTAGCACAGGAGCTAAACCCTGCTTGGCCCCGACTGCACGAGCTTGTCGACCAATATCCTCTGCTGCTTGCTCGATCAACTCTGGGTTCCAAGTATGTCCATAGTTTAGCGATGACGGGTATAGTGTCGCCTCTTTTGCCATTAAACCGACTAAACACTCTTCATGGGACATCGCTGGAATACCTAAACGAGTCTCTTCAATTAGGTATTTTTGTAGCTGATTGAGCGCTTCGACCCCTTGCTTCGGTGTAACCACATGCGTACCGAGTGGACGGGTAATTTGGCCCAGACCATACTTTAGTTTTTCTTTAACGGTTTTTTGTTCAGCATTCGACGTCATCTCAAGCTCGCGTTCGCTGTGATTGCCGTGTTCATCAAGCAGCAACCATTGAGCGCCAAGCTGAGCGATTTTTTCTTCGAGGGTCATTTGACTCAACAGATCAGCAACGCGCTCTTGTGTTGAGTAATTAGGATTTTTGTAGATAGTCATTGGGGGTCTCTCCGCCTTTTATGCTTTGATAAGACTATCTACAATTTCGTAATGAATTTCCTAGCAGGAGAGCTGAATTACCAAACTCCATACATTGGTTACCAAAAAACGCATAAATTAGAAGTTTCTATTACCTTTGTGTCTCTGCTTCATTCCGGATACCTTGCCCATGCTCTACACGAAAACGAATCGGTGCGACGCCAAACTGCTTTAGAAAGACTTGCGAGAGATACGACTGCCCCGGATAGCCGCACTGTTTGGCGATGGACTCTAACTTTTCGTTGGTGCTTAGCAGCAAGTGTTTCGCACGCTCTAAGCGTAAATGGGTTAGGTATTGATGTGCCGTCATACGGTGCGCGATCAAGAATCGAGTATCGAGTGTCTTTCTCGATATCCGGCAGTGATCCGTCACCTGCTTGATCTTCATATTGACGTGGAAATGATTACGAATATAACTCTCTGCTTTCACCACCACCGGATCGACAGAGTTATCTTCTAACGTTGTTTGAGCATGGATCAGTTTATAGGATGAAAACTCAGCGCGAACGGTGCGTTTATAGCGAATCCGCTTATCTAACGTTTCAAAGCACAGTTTCCCTAACTCAAATGGGTTAAGCTCTACTGAAGACAGCGGAATGGGGGAGAGCATACGCTCAGTATCATCACAATCGGTACCAATAATTGACACTTGCTCTGGCACTTTAATTTTTAGACTTTTACACAGGCTGGCCATACGACAAGCTGAACGATCAGAAGAACAATAGATACCGAGGGGAAAGCGACGCTCTTTCAAAGCGGTTTCTACATCGCTGATATAGTTTAAGCCGCTAACATTCGCAGTTTTCTCAAAGGCGCTCGCGCGCTCACTACTCCATGGTGTCACAAAGTCTCTCTGATTGGCAAAATAGCTGACATTGTCGATATTGCGTTTAGCAAAGGCTTGTAAAGCAGTATTTGCCAAACCCGCATTATCGAGCTCAACAACCGACAGTTCTGCGTGTAACCCCTGCTCTTTATGATTGGTGATCACCACCGTTTTACTATCCAGTGTATTCACAATCTGGCGGTTTTCCGGCTTATCATAGTCAGCAATGATGTAGTCCCATCGCTTTGACAAGATAAAATCTAGGTTACTCGGGCACTCTAGGTGGATCTCGAGTCGACTGTCCAGCTCATCCGCTTTGGCTTTAATTCCTTTTAAGATCTGACGATCGTAATAGATCATGCTGTCCAAAAGCAGCAACAGTGATTTTTCCATGCATCTCCTCACTAGAAATGGAAAAAGCCCCACCTTTGGGCAGGGCTTAGAGTGCTTATCAGGAGCGACAAGCCTCTCGGGGGTCTATTAACCTAGCTCTGCATTGTGAGCAAGTGGCTTACGGTCTTCTTGCTCTTTTGCATCTAGTGCGAGCATCGCTTTGATTTGATCTAACTTCTGATTATCTAGCTTGTAGAACATCATGATGACAGCGAGAGAAGCGAAGAAAATACCTGGGATAACAGTAAATAGCAGGTTAATCGCGTTGATTGCTTCAGGTGTTTGCGTTTCTGCACCACCTTGGTAGCCAAACCAAGCAAGAATCCAGCCTACACCAGCACCACCGAGTGCAATACCTAACTTAATAGCAAATAGGTTTGTTGAGAACACCATGCCACTTAGTGAACGGTTACTGCGTGTTTTTTCATAATCAACCACATCAGACATCATGCTCCAGAGGATTGGAGTGGTACTCATCTGAACCACACCAAGCAAAATGACCAGCGCGAATACCATTGCGATGTTGCTTGGGTCAACGAGGTAGAGCAGCGCAGATAGGAAGCCAGAAGCGATGATCAGTGCACGGTAAACTTTTGGTTTGTCGTATTTTCCAAGTACTGGTGCAGAGAAAATCGCACCAACGATGTTTGCAAGCATACCAACAACCATCAATGTGGTAGCCAGGTCAGGGCGTCCCATCACCGAGTTAACATAGTACATAGTCGAAGCCGCTTTAAGCACAACACCCGTCAATAGTACTGTGTTCACAATAAACAGAATGCGCCATTGGTTGTTCTTCATCAGAAGCTTGAGGTCTTCCAGTACGGACTGCTTGTCTTCTTCTTCATGAACAACACGTTCACGTGTATTTGCAAAACTAACAAAGAACAAGGCAATCGCACCAAGACCCATAATCGCCATCGCACCTAGGTAGCCTTTTTGGACGTCGCCTTGACCAATAACATCAACAAGCGGTAGCGCCACCATAGCAACAACCAGACCACCAGCGGTACTCAACGCAAAACGGTAAGACTGCAAAGAGGTACGCTCTTGGGAATCATCTGTCATCGCATTTGCCATCGCACAGTAAGGAACGTTAATGGCCGTATACATAAGAGTTAAGAAGATATAAGACGCATATGCGTAAACAATTTTGCCCGTCTCACCCAAGTCTGGAGTAAAGAAAGCAAGCATACATGCGATACCAAACGGTACAGCCATCCATAGTAGATAAGGACGGTAGCGACCGTGTTTAGACTTTGTTCTATCGACAACCGATCCCATCAGTGGGTCTGTCACAGCATCAATAAAACGCACGAGAAGGAACATGGTGCCCATATGTGCTGGTGATAGGCCGTAAATATCAGTGTAGAAATAGGCAAGGAAAAGCATGACGGTTTGCCACACAAAGTTACAGCCGGTGTCACCCAAACCGTAAGCTATCTTCTCTTTCACTGATAACTTAATCGTACTCATTATAATTTCTCTCCGGGATACAGTTTTTCTGACACTCATTTTGGCTGGGCAACAAATATAATCAATTTGCCCAAATTAGTAACCCCGTTACGATATTTACTTAGTGTGACCAATCTTGCATAAAAACAATAACAAAAATCACTACATCATTATAAATCAACAACTTAAGATTAAATCTTATGATTTACAATTCTAATAACCTTCTATTTTTGAGAGCTTACGCACGTTTAATAAATAGAAGAATTTTGGTATCAAAAATCATAATTGCTGAAGTGAGTGAAAACGTTAAACATTGAACATGAACGAAGTCCACATACTACTGCTAACGGAATTTTGGCTATGACTGAATATTTTAAAGACATTAAGAAGATCCAATTTGAAGGAAAGGGTTCAACTAACCCTCTAGCATTCCGCCATTATGACGCGGACAAGATGATTCTTGGTAAGAGCATGAAAGAGCACCTGCGCTTTGCTGCTTGTTACTGGCACAACTTCCGCTGGGGTGGTGCAGACATCTTCGGTGATGGCACATTTGACCATGAGTGGCTAAAAGCTTCTGACCCAATGGAACAAGCACGCGTTAAAGCGGATGCTGCATTCGAGTTTTTCGCAAAGCTTGGCGTGCCTTACTATTGTTTCCACGATACTGACGTAGCTCCAGAAGGTCACTCTCTAAAAGAGTACGTAAACAACTTTCAAACTATGGTTGACGTGCTTGAGCAGAAACAAGAAGAGACTGGCATGAAGCTCCTTTGGGGCACTGCGAACGCTTTCTCTAACCCACGCTACATGGCGGGGGCAGGTACTAACCCTGATCCTAAAGTGTTTGCTTACGCGGCTACTCAAATCTTCAACGCAATGGGCGCAACACAACGCCTTGGTGGTGAAAACTACGTACTTTGGGGTGGTCGTGAAGGTTATGAAACGTTGCTAAACACAGATCTACGTCAAGAGCGCGAGCAGCTTGGTCGACTAATGCAGATGGTCGTTGAGCACAAACATAAGATTGGCTTTAAAGGCTCAATCTTGATTGAGCCCAAACCACAAGAGCCAACTAAGCACCAGTACGACTACGATACGGCTACGGTTTACGGCTTCTTGAAACAGTTTGGTCTTGAGAAAGAGATCAAAGTTAACATCGAAGCAAACCACGCAACACTGGCAGGTCACAGCTTCCACCACGAAGTGGCTACGGCAACTTCACTAGGTATCTTTGGCTCTATTGACGCGAACCGTGGTGATGCACAACTAGGTTGGGATACAGACCAATTCCCGAACAGCGTAGAAGAAAACACGCTAGTGATGTACGAAATCTTGAAAGCTGGCGGCTTCACTACTGGTGGTTTCAACTTCGATGCTCGTGTACGTCGTCCATCAACGGACCTCGCAGACTTCTTCCACGGTCACATTGGTGGTATGGATACCATGGCTCTATCACTAGAGCGTGCTGCTGAGATGATTGAAAATGACGTTCTTTCTAAGAACATCGCTCAACGCTACGCGGATTGGAACACTGACCTAGGTAAGAAGATCCTTTCAGGTGACCTTTCACTGGAAGCGGTTGCTGACTACGCGGTAGACAACAACATCGCACCAGCAAAAGTTTCCGGTCGCCAAGAGTACCTAGAAAACATTGTGAACGGATTCATTTACAAGTAATGCTGTAAACGTTGCGATATTTGGTGTGCTTGCTCCAAGTTTCGCAACGTCACATGAGTCACTATCACAAGCCCAAGTATACTCAGGGGGAGATGCTTGGGCTTTTTTCTTCCAGCTAGCTTTTTTTCTAACTAACGTTTTTTGCTAAGTCACTTTTTGCTTAAGTTACTTTCGATTCGAATAAATAAGGTTTCTGGACTCCCCTCTACTTCGATATCGCTGTTTCCTGATCTGAGAATGAATAATGACACAAATGATTCAAAACCCAGTGCTTAAAGGCTTTAACCCTGACCCTTCCATCGTACGCGTCGGCGATGACTACTATATCGCAACGTCCACGTTTGAATGGTTTCCTGGTATTCAACTGCATCACTCTAAAGATATGGTGAACTGGCGCTTAGTCGGTCATGCGCTGACGCGCACCAGTCAACTTGACATGAAAGGCATGGATAATTCGGAAGGTGTCTATGCCCCTGCCTTAACCTACTCTGATGGCAAGTTTTGGCTTTGCTTCTCTAATGTTCACTCTTGTCGTGGTGGCAACTGGATGGCAACACCATCGTTTGTCATCACTGCGGACAATATCGAAGGCCCATGGAGCGAGCCGGTGTCTATCGGCAACTATGGGTTCGATCCTTCCCTATTCCACGATGATGATGGCAAGAAATACATGCTTAACATGGTGTGGGATGGTCGAGCAAAAACCAACTTCTTCGGCGGCATCGTGCTTCAAGAGTTTGACTCTGAGTTAGGTCAGCTCGTTGGAGAGCCAAAGAACATCTTTGCGGGCACCGAGCTCGGCTGTACTGAAGGCCCTCAGATGATGAAGAAAGATGGCTATTACTACCTCATTACGGCGGAAGGTGGTACGGAGCGTAATCACGCGGTCACGGTTTGTCGCTCTAAAAACATCTGGGGACCTTATGAAGTTCATCCTGACAACCCTATTCTCACCAGTCGTTTTCAAGAGCATGCAGAGCTATCGCGTGCTGGCCATGGTTTCTTAGTAGAAACACAAAACGGAGAGTGGTATTTAAGTCATCTTTGTGGACGTCGCATACCAAACCCTGAGGGCTATCAGTTCATGCCGAAGTATGACAACGGCTTCTCGATTTTGGGTAGAGAAAGTGCGATTCAAAAAGCGCACTGGGACAACAATTGGCCATACGTAACGACGGGGAAAACGCCTGTTGTTGACGTTATCGCACCGGAGTTAGAACCATGCCCTTGGCCTGCATTGCCCGCACGTGAGGATTTTGACTCAGCGGTACTTGATGTGAACTTCCAAACACTGCGCGAGCCAATGGATGATGCGTGGGGCTCACTCACTGAACGCCCAGGTTATCTGCGCTTGAAGGGACGCCATTACTTATCATCACGCTATGAGCAAAGCATGATCGCGCGTCGCTTCCAGTCACACTATGCCAGTGTTGAAACCAAAATGGAGTTTAACCCACAGACGCCATATCAAATGGCTGGATTGTGTGCCTACTACTCTCGTAACGGACACTACTTCCTGAAGATGACCTGTAACGATGAGGGTCAGCGAGTGCTGCAAGTAGTTGGTAATATCAATGACGTTTATGGTGAGTATTCAGACGACGTGCTAATCGGTGATGCAAGTGAAGTTTATCTAAAGCTCGACTTGGACTATCAATGGTACACCTTTAAGTTCTCATTGGATGGTGTGAACTGGCAGCAAATTGGCCCTGCTTTGAACAGTACTCCACTGTCTGATGAAGGTGGCCCAGACATCTTCCGATTCACCGGTAGTTTCGCTGCATTGTTTGCCGCCGATATCACCGGACAACAAGTCCATGCCGACTTTGACTACTTCGACTATCAAGAAAAGTCGTAATCACTGCTAGGCAAACGATAGGCAAAGGCCAGATATTGTCACAGACAACTGGCCTTTCAAAAAAGACAAGAAACACTACTAAATATCATATATCGATTACCAAACTACAAATAGATAACGCTTATGCAAGTTTGTATATTGAATTTAGTAAATTGAGTCCAACGTAGAGAACAAAAAATGACTGAATCAGTAGTAGAAAAACCAGAAGTCAGTGATGCAGAGCGCGTAACAGAGCAAGACTTAGCACGAGCAAGCTCTCTAACCCCTATCTCCTCTCCCCTCGTTACACATATGTATACCGCAGACCCATCCGCACATGTGTTTAATGGCCGTATCTACATTTATCCATCGCATGATGTTGAAACCGATCAGCCTTTGAATGACAACGGTGATCACTTCGACATGCGAGACTACCACGTCATCTCTCTTGATCGCCCTTTCGGTAAAGCCACCGATCACGGCAACGCCTTAGACGTGAAAGACGTCAAATGGGCTGAGCGTCAAATGTGGGCACCGGATGCAGCGGAGAAAGACGGTAAGTACTATCTCTACTTCCCAGCGAAAAACTATGAGGGCATTTTCCACATTGGTGTTGCCGTTGGTGATCATCCTGAAGGTCCTTTCATACCTGAAGAGTCGCACATTGAGGGCACTTACAGTATTGACCCTGCTGTGTTCCAAGATAATGACGAGTACTACATGTACTTTGGTGGCCTGTGGGGTGGTCAACTGCAGAATTACCGTGACAATGAATACGGTGAAGAGATCTTCCCTGAAGATCATGAGCCAGCACTAAAACCACTTGTCGCAAAACTGGCTGACAACATGGTTGATTTGGCTGAGGCACCGCGAGAGATTGAGATCCTTGACGAAAATGGTGAGCTGCTACTTGCAAGCGATAACGACCGCCGCTACTTCGAAGGCCCTTGGATGCATAAGCACAATGGCGTTTACTACTTCTCATACTCGACTGGCGATACGCACAAAATCGTTTACGCCACCAGCGAATCACCATACGGTCCATTTAAGTATCAAGGTGTGATTCTTGAGCCGGTATTGGGTTGGACAACACACCACTCAGTGGCTCAATACCAAGGTAAGTGGTACCTGTTCTACCACGATAGCTCTCTATCTGCAGGCCAAACTCACCTGCGTAGCATCAAGATGGCAGAGCTTACGCACAATGAAGATGGTTCTATTGAAACCATCAAGCCGTATTTAGACTAATCAATCGTTTGAACGAAAAAAGGAGCTGACTCTCAGCTCCTTTTTGCATTCTATTTAGATGTGCACAATACAAGATAAAAAACCGGGGGTGATTAACCCCCATAATGGGCTCTAGTTTTTCTCTATCAGAGAAATTAGGGCACTTTTTAATAGCACCTCTTGTTTTTCGTCCAGTGTGTTGAGCCACTGACGTTGAATCTTAGTGACGATCTCATTACCACTTTTATGCACGATTTTGCCTGATGCTGTAAGTTGAATGAGTTTTAACTTTTGATTGGTTGGGTGAGATACCGTTGTCACCAGTTCGCGTTTCAACATGTTGTCGACCAAACGCTTGACTGTACTTCTCTCTTTCATCAACTTATCAGCTAATGCCTGCTGAGAAAGCTTTTTGTGATAGTCGAGTATCTCTAGTGCTTTTTGCATCTCAGTAGTGATGTCATGTTTATCTAACAGTACTTCTTGGACTTGATTACGAAAGCGACGGTACGCCACCCCCATCACAAAAAAAGTCGACTCATGAAGCAGCGGTGATGCTATTTCATCATCGTTATAAGCCATAATGATACCTTGGAGCATTCGTTAGTTGTCAGTCACTAAAGTAGTAACATGGATGGTAAGATCATTTTGTTGCAGCTACAACATAAAAATCTAGACATTCATGTTTTGTAGCAACTATCTGCTATTTGAAACATTTAGTAGTTGGTTGGTAAATATCATTCCTCCTCGTGGCAACAAATTCGAAGCTAAATATAAATGTGTTCAGGGGTGCGAATCACACAGAAGAACGCTGACCCACTTGTCTCTAGTACACTGCTTTATTCAGTGTTATTCGATGCCCGTTTTCCATCAGGATTACGTGTGGTTTCGTAACACTATGAATAATAGAAACAACTAATCTTAACGACAAAAATATTTTGTTGTTCACATTGCGATTCTCCGCATATCTTTCGCCTATCAATAACACTCATTAATCGAGATGATTGCAATGTCAAATCAAGATGTTCGTCAAGGAAAAACTCGCTTCTACGACAACACCCACTTTTCACGTGGTTTTTCTAAATCAGGTGACTTTACTTTGGTCGAGGACGAAATTTTAACCTTCTTTGGTACAACACTTTTAGCTCTTGAACGTGGCGACTTGACGCCAGAAAACCAAGCGGAAGTGGACTTTCTAAATGTCGTAAAAGGTCAAAAAGAGCCTACAACCAAACTGGAAAAAACTTGGGCGAAATATGTCAAACTCTCTCGTGGCAAAAAGCGCTTTCACTCACTAAATAGTAAACCGATTATCAGTGAAGACGACTACAACGCCTACGCCTTAGGGGATGACGAGTAATGAACATCTGTTTTCTTATGTACCCTTGGGAACGAGTTTGCCCGGAAACAGACACAACATTACGTTTGGTACACGAGTGTGCTTCTCGAGGCCACACCGTGGCGATTACAACAACCAGTGGTCTGACCATACGCGATAGTACAGTATTTGGTTTTTGTAATGTCCTGAAGAAAGGTCAAAAGATATCAGACAAGATTCCCTCATTCTATCGTCAAGCTGAGTTCTCCAAAGCTCGCTTACCGATGGCTGGCTTTGATGTGATCTTCATGCGTGCAAACCCTCCTCTGGATAACTTAGCACTGAACTTTCTGGACTCAATAAAAGATGACACCCTCATCATTAATGATCTTGAGGGGCTTCGTCTTGCAAACAATAAACTCTATACCGCGAGTATGGGTGGTGCTGCGAGTGAGTTTATTCCTGCGACACACGTGTCTAAAAATCGCGATTACCTGCAGCGTGTTTTAGAGGAAAGCGACAGTGAAAAGATGATTCTAAAGCCACTCAATGGCTTTGGCGGTCATGGCGTGATTGTGATTGAAAAGAATGCACAGCAGAACTTCCGCTCTTTGCTCGATTTCTATATCGGTGAAGGAGATCAAAGCAACTATGTGATCCTACAAGATTATATTGAGGGTGCAGAGGAAGGCGATAAGCGAATTCTTATGCTGAATGGTGAGCCAATCGGTGCAATGAGGCGCGTCCCTGCAACAGGCGAAATCCGCTCAAATGTTCATGCTGGTGGCACCGTTGTTAAGCATAGTATCACCAAAGAAGAAAAACGGTTATGTGCTGCTATTGGCCCAAAATTGGTTCGAGATGGTCTTTACTTCACGGGCTTGGATGTAATTGGCAACAAGTTGGTTGAGGTTAATGTACTCAGTCCTGGTGGCATCATGCGTATCAACAAGCTCAACCGCGTCAGACTACAGCGTCAGGTCATCGATTTTGTTGAGAACATAGTGAACTCCAAAGACCTGCTTCAACAGAGAAAAAGTGCTTTCCGTATGGCTGTTAAGAATGCCCACATTGAACCATAAAAAATATACACTATCTGAAATGCTCTCGCTTATCCAGCGAGGGCAACCTTTTGCTGGTGAACTTGCGGACGCTGGTTGTTTCGTCAAAATCGATGAATACCTCCCTGTGGTATGTACCGCCATTCACGCAGGCTCTCGTCTGCGAGATGAATTAGTGCATCGTTGTGTACTTACTGAGCCTGAGCGACTGTTTGAAGAGGACCCTTTCACTGACAATATGATCGCATCCCAACCTATTACCATGGTGGGATTAGACTCGCGATTTGAATATGACTTGAATCGAGCCATGACCTTGAGTACGTACTACAAGTCGGCATGGAATCGATTAGTCTGGAAGAAGCCGCTTAGCACCAAACATCGAACTGAGAGTCATCGCAAACACTCGGCATTCTATACCCTCTATGAAGCCATCATAACTAAGCTTGAGGCCCTGCATGACAGCGTGGTTGTGTTTGACATTCACTCATATAACTATAAGCGCCAGCGTAATGATGCTCCTGTGTTTAACATTGGCACTACCCAAATAGATATGGAACGTTGGGGATCAGTCGTGCATCGGTTTGCCTCGGAATTGGCTAAGATCCCGCTGCCTAATATTTCAACAACAGCTGAGTTGGATTCCGTCTTTGAAGGCAGAGGCTACCTGATCTCACATACCAATGCTCATTTTGACCGCACCCTTGTTCTGCCAACGGAAGTCAAAAAAGTCTTCATGGAAGAAGAGAGTGGCACACCGTTTCCTTTAGTATTAGAGGCATTACAATCTGGACTAAAAGCGGCATTTAGCCAAACCAGTGCGTTTGTTCAACGTAAGTACAACAAAAAGCGTCGAACTAACAAAGCCGATATGTTGAGTTCTTGCATTGAGCCAGCCCTACTGAATGTTGATCGGCAGCTATATCAACTTGCGAATAAAGTTGAAACGCTCAAATACGTTAACCCGACGAACTTGATTGCTGAGTTTAAGCGCTTTGAGGCAAACCCTAGTCGATATAAACCGAACTATCGCTATCGACAGTTGCCAATCAATGTTAGCGATTTTAAACAACGCCTCTACCGATTGCCTATAGAGAAGATTTCCGATCCTGACATGCGCCACTTATACAGTGATATGGTGCAAAAACTTAATGATAAGATGGATTTACTCACTTCTGTAGGGAGTGAAGCATTCTTGTATAACGCATTGCGCTATCACGGACGTCCTAATGAAAAAGACTTAGGGAATGCTCGGTTTCTACTCTATGCAAAACCACTTGAGGAAGAGATAAACGAGACATTTACCTCGAAAGAGGCAATGGACAAACTGTCAACGGCAGCAGTGAAACTGGGTATGAGATGTAAGGTGGCTTCCTCAAGCAAAATAGCGGCGAGGGCAATGGTATCGGCTCAACCACCAACACTGCATGTGAATAGCAGGGCTATTTTCACTGATCGAGAAATAGAACGGTTGGTTCAACATGAACTCGGCGTTCATATGGCAACAAACTATAACGCTCGAACTCAGCCACTTAAAGTTTTGCGTTTAGGTCTACCCGGTTCAACCCTATCTCAAGAAGGTTTGGCAATCTTAGCTGAATATCGGTCTGGTAACTTGTCACATGAGCGCATCAATATGTTGGCGAAACGCGTCTTAGCTGTAGACTCAATGCTGAATGAACAGGATTTCTATCAAACCTATAGCTATCTATATGAGGGATTGAATCTGGATAAAGAGAGCGCATTTTCCCTAACGTCTCGAGTATATCGCGGCGGTGGTTTTACTAAAGATCACTTATACCTTAAAGGCTTCTTGCAAGCTCTACAGACAGAAAAGCAGCGTTCTATCGACAATATGTATGTTGGGAAATGCAGTTTCCGATACCACGATTTATTGGATGAACTGATGAACCGTGGTTGGTTGAAAGCACCCACTTTCATGCCATGTCGAGACGAATCAATCAATAGTGACCCTATCCTAGACTATTTAATAGAATCACTAGTTGTGTAATCTGCTAGTAATGTATTGAAGGAGAACGCTTTGCTGACCGCTAGATAGTAATGGTTCTAGTTTTTATAGCTGCTCAGCATTTCACCTCTTCTTACTTCCCTCGACATATTAAAGTATGTGTAATACGTGCGCTAAGCGAGTAACCGCCACTTTCAACTCTTCAGAGGTTGCATTAGTGAAGTTAAGTCGCAGCGCCGTTTTTACCTCAGCGCCTTCTGGATAAAAAACTGGGCTTGGCACGACGGCAACACCGTTTACTAGTAGCTGTTTGGCTAGCTCAAACGTATCGCACTCTGGAATTTCTACCCATACGAACATGCCGCCATCAACGGGCCTCAAGACACAACCGGTTGGCAGCTGTTTTTCTAGCTCTGAGAACATTACATCATAACGAGACTTATACAACTCACGAATGATGGTGATATGCGTTTCGAAGTTGTCATGCTCCAGCAAGCCATGTAAGAGTGCTTGCATTGGAACACTTGAGTGCAGGTCAGCCCCTTGTTTAATTTTTATAAGTGGCTCCAAATAGCTGACTTTTCCCGTAACAACACCGATACGAAGACCCGGGGAAGCAATCTTAGAGAATGAACGAAGCACGATAGCGTTTTGTGGACAGAAATCAGAAACCATCGGAAGAGCCTCACCTGAAAAACGCAGTTCGCGATACGGCGCATCTTCGATTAGAGCTACATCGTATTGAATACATAGCTCTGCAACCTTTTGCCTTGTTTCCAATGCCCAGCATACGCCAGTTGGGTTATGGAAATCTGGCACCGCATAAAACATTTTCGGCTTTTGCTCTGCAAAGCATTGCTCAAGCTCTTCAAGGTTTGGGCCAAAGTCAGTTTGAGAAACGGTAAGGATATTTGCTTGAACCAAGCCAAACACCTGCATCGCACCGAGATAGCTTGGGACTTCCATCAAGACTTTGTCACCTGGATTCACATAGGCGCGTGCGATTAAATCTAACCCTTGTTGAGAGCCAGTGGTAATCATGATGGTATGTGTTCCAGGAAGCTTGAAATAATCGCCTAGAAAACTCAATAGAGGTCCGTAGCCTGATGTTGAACCGTATTGGAACACCTCTGGCGTGTCTGCCAAACGTTCAAGCGTCGGCTTCATTAACTCTAATGGGAAGGTCTTCTCGTCCGGCAGACCACCAGCAAGTGAAATGACATTTTTATCGCTTGCGGCAGCGAGGATTTCTCGAATGTAGGATGACTTTATTTGTTGTAGGGACTGCGCGATTTCCATATGTGTGTTTCTCGTATTATTGACGGTTGCTCTTAATCGAAGCGAGTTTACATGGGAATTGCCAAACCTTTCGTGTCCATTTATGCTGTTAAACATGTCCATTTATGCGAATTTGTGTGAAGTGTTAGGTTATGAGCCAGCAACAGGTTTCCAGAATCAATGACGTTCTGTTCTATATTCACCAAGACATAAGTAGAGAACTATCCGCTAAAGAGCTGGCCGATGTAGCAGCGTATTCTGAGCAGCACTTCCACCGCATATTCAAAGACGTGGTGGGGGAGTCTATTCATCAATACATTCGTCGCACACGCATGGAATACGCTGCAAACCAACTGATGTTCGATACTAAATCATCAGTCGTCGATATAGCGAATAAGTGTGGTTTCAGCTCGGTATCGTCTTTCAGCCGCGCCTTCAAAACCACCTTTGGTATGTCACCCGGAGCTTGGCGCAAGCACGATCTACAAGTTGCCGAAAAACCTTACCTAAAGGCTCCTGAAGTGGCAGCGGGTTACCATCGAGTTGCGAGGCGAACCTTGCCCGAGCCAAAGATTATTGAAGTGCCACAACGCTTTGCTGCCTACGTCCGTCATGAAGGCTATAACCGTTCGATTCGCAATGCTTGGCTAGTGTTAAAAGCATGGGCTCACTCAGAGCGCCGTGATTTCTCGCAGCAATATGGTTTGCATCATTCTAATCCAGCTTGGGTAGAGTTGGACAAATGTCGCTATGTGGCGTGCATGGCGATTGATAAACCGCTCAAGTATCGTGGCGTCGTCAACCAAATGACGATTCCAGGTGGCTTGCACGCGGTGTTTCGATTGACGGGTGTTTATGGCGAGCTGCTGCCACAAATCAGCATAATACTAGAGACATGGTTACCAAACTCTGGCTTCAAACAGCGCTCTACACCTGCGTATGTTCACTATCATCAAAACCACTTTTTAAACCATGAAGAAGCATTTGAGTTAGATTTTTACTTACCTATAAGTTTCTTCTAGAAGCAAAGCCAAACACTCAAAACCTCAAAATCAAAAGAGAGAAGCCATAAGACCTCTCTCCCCGAACTTAGTTATATGTAACAACTAAACTTCTTGCGCTGCTAACCTTTTAGCATTCGCCTGCTTCTTTTTGATGCGAGCAAAGATCCCACCAAGAATCACGATTCCGCACAGTGCATACGTCACCATAAATGAGGTGTCACCGGCAACCAGACCAAGGTCAGAGAACGTGATGTAGGCGCCAAGTACCATATACAAGATGACCGCAGAGGCTTCAAAGCGGAACTCCCAAGGTTCGATGTCCATAGCTTCGTTGACTGGAAGTACGTAATCCGTGTCACGAGGGCGAACCTTGCCAATCACAAACATGATGCCGCAGCACGCTACAAACAACACAGCCAACTGATGGAAGAAGTGCAACTCTGCCAATGGTTTTAGAGGGCCTAAGTAGTCATGCATTGCTGCTGGCGTAAACTGCACGATACCGTACGCTGCAACGAACACTGCAAGCGAGACTTTGGCTGCTACCGCTGGCACACGTTTAGTAACGTAACCCATAAACACGATGGTGAAGATTGGCACACTGAATAGCCCCGCTAAACGTTGTAGCAAATCGAACAAACCGTTCGGTGCGAACATGATGAACGGTGCGATACCTACCGAAAGGATAGCGATGAACAAGCCAAATGAGCGTCCTTTGTTCACAAGTTGCTCGTCAGAAAGCTTGTTCTCTTTATCAAACATTGGCTTATAGACGTTCAATGTGAATAACGTTGTTGACGAGTTTAGTACACCGTTAAACGTGGATAGGATGGCACCAAACATAGCGGCAAGGAAGAAACCGACCAGTGGCTTGGGTAACACTTCGTTGACGAGGCGAGTGTACATGGTGTCCGCTTCGTAACTTTGGCCTGCGGCATCAACGGTGCCGAACATATGGTAAGCGATGATACCAGGGATAATTAAAAACAGCGGAGTGAGCACCTTAATTGCACCAGCAAGGATCACCCCTTTTTGCCCCTCTTTCAGATTCTTGGCACCAAGTGCACGTTGAATGATCGCTTGATCGGTACCCCAGTAATAAAGGTTTACTAACAGCAGGCCCGTAAACATAGTCGAGAAAGGAACATTAGGATCGTCTTCCGCGCCTACCGCTTGAAGCTTGTCAGTAGCGTTGGTTGTAATCACATCCACACCGTCCATAAAGCTGCCGTCACCCAAAACGATCAGACCAAAGATGGGGATCATTAAGCCACCCACAATCAGACCAACACCATTGAGTGTATCTGCAATGACAACCGCTTTGAGGCCGCCATAGATCGCATAGAAAAGACCGAGTACACCAATGATGGTTGCAATCAGCAAAATCGCTTGGAAACGGCTAATGCCCAACATGGTCTCGACATCAAAGATACCACCGATAACCATAGCGCCAGCGTATAACGTGTTTGGTAGAAGATTAACAATGTAGCTGAGTAGGAAGAGTACGGTGACAAACTGCTTAACCGACAAGTCGTAGCGAGACTCTAAGAAATCAGGAATCGTGGTGATACCCTGCTTTAGATATCGCGGCACTAAAAATAGCGCGATGATGATCAGGGTAATGCCTGATGCAACTTCATAACCCATTACCGACATATTGCCTTTAAACGAAAGTGCGCTCATACCGACAAAACTGGTGGCAGACAGGTTGGTTAGGATCAGTGAACTTGCAATTAGGCCACCGGTTAAGCTTCGACCTCCGAGGAAAAAGCCGTCTTTTGAAGTGTTCTTCTGATTCTTAACTCGGGACCAGGTATAAAACACAACGAACCCGGTAAAGAAAAAGAATGACAGTAGGATTGTTACTGGCATGATATTGTCCTTAATTATTGGATATGTTTTCTTTAGGCAAAGGGGTGACGCCAGGTGAGCATCACGCCTTCACCTGTTATTGGTTTTTATTACTCAGTGAGTAGTAAAAATTATATTTTTTGTAGGTGTACGATTAACGCTGACTCAGGGTCAAGAATGGGTAGTGTTAAGCCAATTTCTTTTAAATTGTCACCACTTAAGGTCAACGTTTTATCCAGCCACTGAGGCCGTTGTTTCATTAATTGGAAGCTCGTTTGCGGCATCTCCACTAATTTAACTTGGTATTTTGCGCTCACGTCGACACAACTAATACGCAGAGGTGAAGGCAGTGCATGATCAGGCATTGCAAGCTGACAAACCGTGATCAGCATTTCGTCATCGCTTTCAACACCGTAGATGTTTTGATTCTTATCTACAGGGTCAATACGGAAACATCGACCACTATGCAAAAGGTGACGGTATTGTTTATGCAGAGCGATATAGCGAGAAAAAGCTTGTTTCTCTTGTTGTGATTCTTTTACCGGGTCAAGCTCAACGCCCATGTGACCACTCAGTGCCGTTACACCACGCATATTAATGTTGTGACGACGATTCGTAGAGTGACACTCATAAGGTCCTATGTGAGCCCCCATCACTTCTGGAGGGAAGAAGTAGCTCATGCCTTTTTGGATCGCCTGACGCTCTAGCGCATCATTGCAATCAGATGCCCAGAAACGTTGAGTGCGTTTTAGAATTTCGAAGTCGATACGACCACCGCCTGACGAGCAAGACTCAATCTCGACCTCTGGGTGCGCTCTATTCAGCTCATCGACTAAACGGTAAAGTGCCTCGGTTTGACCATGTACCGCAGGGCGACCTTGATGACCCGGCTGAACGAGCTCACGGTTCATATCCCATTTAAGATAAGTGATATTATAAAGGCTTAAAAGGTCATTAAGCCGTCCAAATAAGTAGTTAAAGCAATCTTGATTTTGTAGATCTAATACATATTGCCAACGACCCGAAGGCTGATGATAACCTTGTAGACCCAAAACCCATTCAGGATGTGTGCGCCACAGGTTTGAATCTTGGCTTACCATCTCTGGCTCTATCCAAAGACCAAACTCCATCCCTTTTTGATTCACGTGCTCAATCACGGGCTCTAGACCATTAGGATACTTCTTCATGTCTAAATACCAATCACCCAGTGCTGCACGCTCACCATCTCGACCAATAAACCAACCGTCATCGATAATGAAACGCTCAACGCCCATTTCGGCCGCCTCTGTTGCCATCTGCATGATGTACTCAGGGTTATGATCAAAGTAGATACCTTCCCAAGTATTGAGGTGCACAGGGCGTGGTTTTTCGACTGGGAATTTAACGATGTTATCGCGCACAAACTGTTGGAAACGCTGAGAAATACCGTTAAGACCCGTATTGCTGTAACAACCATATAGCCAAGGGCTGTGGTAAGTTTCACCTTCTTCTAAGATCATCTCCCCTGACAATAGCAGCTCACCGGCTTGTACAAAACGGCGACCATCACTTCGCACATCGGCACGCATCTGATGGTTGCCACTCCAACCGAGATGAAAACCCCACACCTGACCAAGCTGCTCGCTAAAACCGTTAGTGCCAACAAACAAGCCCGGAAAGTTCTCATGGGAAGTGCGACCGCGACGGTTTTCTTGCATAAAACCGCCGTGTTCAAAACGCTGACGCTGAGTTTGGAACTCGTGACACCAGCGACCATGGAACGTCATCAACTCATTCGCGTGATTCGGCAATGGCAGTGTGGAAGACAACTTGCCGAGTGTGTATTGCCCTTCACCAATGTTTGTTACTGAAGTCCGTTTTTGTAACACATCGGTGTCTGGGTTAAGCATCACCTCAATCTTAAGCTCAAGCTTTGCCACTTCATCAACCAAAGTGAAGAGCACGCTGTTCGTTTGCTCATCGATTGAAGTGCACGTAAATACGGGTGCCCAATCATAGCCTTGACGATGGCCTTCAATGCCCGGAGCATTAAAGTGACCACTGCCAAGTTCCGGGCAAAGTGATAGCGGCACATCAACATCCAGACGGGCTTGGGATATAGGGCGCTCCGTCGATAAAATCAGATCTTCATCGATCTGAGCGATCTTCGCACCCCAATGCAAAATCTCTGGCACACGGTCGGTTTTAATAATTAAACTGTGGTTTTTACTTTGTAGGTGTACAAATTTAGTCATAGCCAAACTCATTTTGTTTTCGTAAACATTTATTGGTTTTCATATTGCTCCAAAGTACGATTAATAATAGTTAACTACTCACAAAACGTGATCTAAAATGGCTTTACGAAATCAAAAACATGGGCCAGATCGACTGTTTTCGAGAACATTTTTTGATGTTTTCGCCAACATTTTTTTGAACCTTGGCACAGTAATATTGACGCGATTTGATTACTGTTTCTCCAAAGTCTACTTGAAGATGGAATTAAGCATGAGTGTCACTTTCAAAGATGTCGCCAAACTCGCAGGCGTATCCACCCAAACCGTTTCTCGCGTGACTAATGGTTCGCAGAGCGTTGCAGAGTCAACTCGCATCAAAGTGAATCAAGCCATTAAACAACTTGGCTATGTCCCAAACAAAGGGGCTCAAATGCTCAGTCGTGCTAAATCCACCAATATTGGATTAATTACTCTCGATATGGCATTACACGGCGCTGCTCTGATTGCCAATGGGGTGAGAAAAAAAGCCCACCAACTTCACTTTGGTACTGCTTTTTCCGTCGTTTCTGGACCGGGGCTAAACAGCATTCAAGTCTCCATGCGCGAATTAATTGCTCAGCAGGTTGATTGCGTCATCTTAAATGTGCCAATGACTTCAGAAGATGCAGTAACGCTGGTGGAACAGTTCCCTAGCTTGCACCTGATATTTATTGATGTGCCGGACGACACAGCCGTTCACAATGTCCACGGAGAACATGCTCAAGGCGCAGCAGAGGTCGTGAAACACTTGATTGAAACTGGCCGAGAGCAGTTTCTATTGATTACAGGTCCGGAGGAATCAAGCGCTTCAAAGATACGTTTCGACAGTTGGCTGAGAGAAATAACCGCTGCAAACAAAGAGATCGTGTCTCAGTTTCAAGGAGATTGGCAGGCAAGTAGTGGCTATTTGGCAGTACGTGAAGCCGTCGGCCAACAACTCGATTTCGATGCCGTGGTTGTCGCCAGTGATCAAATGGCACTGGGCGCATTAAGAGCACTAAATGAGCTGCAAATAAAAGTCCCCGAGCAAGTGGCTGTGGTCGGTTTTGATGGCATCGCAGACAGCGCCTACTTCAATCCACCTTTAACAACCGTCAAGCAAGACTTCTCTTTAATAGGCGAACAAGCGGTTGTTCAGGCGATTGAACTAAAGAATCAAGATGCAAACACACCGTTATCAATTAAACAGACACGTATTCCGGTGGAGTTGATTACCCGAAAAAGCAGTGAACGAAAACCTGACGCTCAATATAACAGGCAAGAGATTCAGCAATTACTGAGAAAAGTGGAGGCACTACTGCCAGAATGAATGCAATCTTATTTAGGCAGGGCTGATAATCTAATTAATATGATTTAGAGAAGAGTACTTTAAGCGATAAAGTACTCTTCATTTACAAGATAACTTAAAACCAACACAGCAAAATTGGATATGCTGACAGGTGGTTAGTACCCTCTTCGATCGAACTCGTTGTGTATTAACACGACACACTGAGAAGCAAACAACATTTGAGGACCCAGGCTGATCTTTTGCGTACCCAGACGTTTTAGGCTATTCCAGCTCTTTTTAGGCATTGGAATATGGTCGGTTAAGATAAAACACGCATCACCATCAAACAGCTCTTCTTGAATGTCGGTGCCTTTTTTATCCAGTAAGTAAAGCGTATAGTCCTCAGCCAGACGCTGAACCAATCTTTCAAAGCTAATGGTCTCGACGCTCAAACCTTCAGACACTTTGCGATATTCTTCTTTCTTCATACCGACGGAGTGCTCAAGCCCTTTTGAAATCAGATCGATCAGTGCGGATTCATGAAAGCCGCCAATATTACGAAGGTCAGAGGATTCAAAGCATAGCGTGCGTGAGAAATCTGTCGTACTTTCAATCACTAAATAGACGGTAACGTCATCACGGTGAGATTGAGCAGTAAAAATTGCGTTCATCAACACGTGGGCAAGAATTTCGGAATGAGCATCAGAACCGACACCCGCGACAAACGTTTTATGATCAGTTGAAGCAGCACGAGCACGTACCACAAAGGCTTTGTTCATGGATAACCACTAATTTATCGAAATTTGACGTTAATATAACGATATCTCACGCCCTGTCTATCGATAGTTTCGTTTATCTGAATGGAGTCAACCGGTTTGAGTTTCAACTGGCTCAAAGGGGGCATGCTCGCCCCCTTTCAGACCTTCCTTTAACCGCAGTGAAACTGCTGCACTAAGCCGTGTTGTGCATTTGCTACGCCTTGCAACCCGTCACTACTCTCTTTTAGTTCGATGGTTGTCTGCTTAACTTTTTCAGCCGCCTCTAATATCGCGCTCATGTTTTGACTCACGTTGAAGCAGACGCTTGATTGTTCCGTCGTCGATACACTAATGACTCCATTCATTTCCGACAACTTGAGCACACGTTGGGACACTTCCTCTACCTGCTCTTGTATCTGCTGAAAGCTTGCCATATTACCTGCCATACTCTTATTGCAGTTGGTAATTTGCTTGGCCGCAATTTGAATATCTGACTGTAAACCCGCAATCACATCCTGTATCTCAATCGTTGAGGCATTCGTCCTTTTCGCCAACTGTCTAACCTCATCTGCAACGACAGCAAAGCCTCGCCCCGACTCCCCTGCCCTTGCAGCTTCAATAGCGGCATTCAATGCCAACAAGTTTGTTTGTTCAGTGATGGTATTGATCACTTCCAAAATAGAGACAATAGATTCACTGCTCGAGCTTACTTTGTCCATTGCTTTAGCCGTGTTATCTAACTCAGTGCTTAACTCACTACCTTGATGGTAAGCGGCGCGTGATACGTCGACACACTGAGTAACATTGCCACTGATTTGCTGAACTGACATCGCAGCCCCTTCCGCACTCTCACTGATTTCGTTGACACTTTGCTCCATCTCTTTCATCGCTTGCGTGATAGAGGTGCATAGATCTGTCTGTTCAATCGCTTGCTGGTTTAATGTCATACCGAGCTGAGTATTTTGAGTAGAGGATGCAGAGATCTGATGATTGTTGTCGATGATGCTATTAACGAGCTTACGCTGATTGCCTAACGCCTGATTAAGATGTTTAACTATTTCGCCAAACTCGTTAGGCTTTTGATAGTGGCATGACTGCGATAAATCCCCTTCAGAAAGGCGATTCAAGGTGGTAATAATCGCCTTCATGGGTTGTTGAATTGCTCGATAGAGCCATCCACATAAACCTAATATTAGAACAATGATAATACCAATAAACACCAACATGCCATTAATTACGCTATCAATGGCTAATAGCGTCTGTTGTAACTGACCTACCGTTTCGCTGCGACTCACTTCAACTTCTTGTTGGATAAGCTCGCGCTGCTCTGTAAGTTGTTGACGGAACTCTATCAGCTGCGCGTTATGTTCAGCATGACGCACTACTCTTTGTCGGTGAGTTCCTACAATACCCTCATCGCTCGTCATCGTGTTGAGCAACCAAGGAAGGTTGGCCGTCAACTCATGACTACCTTGTTCAGTTTCTAAATCACTCAGACGACTATACTCGGCAAAGTCCTCTAGAATGTATGCGCGGCTCTGACGGTTTAATTCAATAATCTTATCAATGTCACTGACGTCGTTGCTGTTCAGAACGTTAATCGTCTCAATTTGCATGGTAGAGAACTCCTCCACCAAAGAGGTTAACAAGACGTTTTGCTCGTTGGTTAACTCCTCTTCATATTGTTGACCAGAAAGTACACTGAAGCGTTGCGCCATCACTTGTAGAGCCGCATTCATCTCATTGAGTTTGCGTGATAACTGCAGCAATTCTTTATGATTATCAATTAAGTGGCCACTTTGAAAAGTCACGTCCAAGACGGATTGATCTCTTCCTTCTAATAGTGCTTTCAGTGTCTCCGTTTCCTCCAATATCACATTCGACCAAAGCGCTATTTCGTTATCCGTTTGACTGAATAATGCTTGATTCGTCGCGTTTTCGATTTTAGCCATCGAGTCGGAAATATCTGAGACTCTGGCCATCATGGGGAAGGTCACATCGGTCACAATCGCAATCGTTAATTGAGTGTCACGAAACTGCTGGGTAAATAAATATCCAATCGAACTTACTGCAACAATAAAACTGACAAATGAAGCAAGAACCGCTCGACTGATGTTGATATGAAACATCTTCATCTTCACATCCTTGTTTAAGATGCAATCACGTCACTTTACTGCAGACGCAAAGAGCCTACAGTCACAATAAGTAACTGCATCCAAAAGAATAAGTTTGGGATTTGGGGAGAAAAAAAGGTGGCGCATAAAACGCCACCTTTGGAGTTACTCAGCGATTAACTTCGTGAGCTCTTCACCGAGATAAGATATGTTGCTGCCTGGTACCGAGTAAAGTTGGTACTTGCGGCCTTCACCATCGTTGTCAGACAGTGCAATATTCCAACGAAGCGCTTCGCCAGATTTCAGCGGCTCACTCATTTCGATACCAAAGAAAAGTTGACTACCATCAGCACTCCATTGAGCAAACGTCTCGCCAGAGTAGCGTGAAGGTTCAAAATCCTCTCCTACGACAGTGCGGAACTGATACATATCACCTTCACCACGTTGAACAAAGATTTCAATGTTGTCGTTTTCATAGCTCTCTTGAGCATCTGTGAAGGTCTTGTCATCTTGGCGATTGACGACACCGTATAGCCAATTGCCATGATGGCCCATTGTCCAGTCACCCGAGATGTCATCTTGCGAGTCCACCGTCATATCGCGCTGGTTTAGTTGGTTAAACGCAAATGTGTAGCGGTATCCCTGCTGCCACTCAGAGCTGTCTGCACCTGCTGGTTTTGCACTTAGTTTCATCGCTTTAAATGCTGGCGGTGTCGAGACTGGGATCGTAGACACAACCGCGTTTTGGCCATTCATGAACAGCTCACCAAACTCTTCACCCTGCCAACCAATGTTGGTACCTGTGAGAGGGTAAAGTTGCGCATGGCGGTTGCCTGTTGCAGTGTCACCATCATTATCTGACAGCGCGATATTGAAGCCAATGGTTTCACCCACTAGGTCTTCAAACTCGTTGAAGGCAATTTCAAAGTCGAATGTCGTGCCATCTTTACTCCACTTACCGGTTGCTTTACCAGGGAAGCCGATTGGTGCGAAGTCTTGACCGACGATAGAACGGAACTGCCAGAACTGCTCACCGAGGCGCACAAACACTTCAACATTATCGTTTTCGTGTGACTCAGATTTGTTAACGACGGTTTTACTGTCTTGACGAATCACTTGTCCAATCAGCTTGTTGTTGTGATAACCCACGGCCCACTTACCATCGATAACGTTGGTATCTGGTACGCGCTGATCTTTACCACCAAGCTGGTTAAAGGCAAATGGGTAGAACACCACTTCATCCGCGTTCAATCGAGCTTGGGATAGGGGCTTAGCATTAAACGGCAATACATAACGCTGTGCGTTAGAGAGATCCGTCATTGGCTCATAAGCAAAGTTACCGGTGACTGCATCAATCAAGACGCTTTGAACGGCATCATAAGCGGGTTTTTCTTGGAAATTCTCATCAAACATCAGAGCGCGGCCGTAGCCGTTGAACCAATGTGGAACCCATGAATAACGGTCGCCAATGCCCCATGTTGTGAACATATCCACTTCAGGATAGTATGCTGCCAACTTCATCAGCATTTCGTACTTGTCAGCTTGATCTTGCAGCCCCATCGCACCATCGTTATCACGAATACGCACATCGATTTCCGTGAAGTGCATGTCTAGACCAAGGTCAGAAATACGTTCAATATTACGTGCAATCGATGAATCTGCGATGGAGTTATCCGCTGTTAGGTGAAGCTGCGTGCCGACACCGTGAATAGGTACGCCGCGTTCAACCAACATCTCAACATGACGATAGATAGCGTTCGATTTCGCGGTCATGCCTTCAGATGAGTAATCATTGTAGAAAAGGATCGCATCTGGATCAGCTTCATGAGCAAAACGGAATGCCATTTCGATGTAATCTTCACCCAGCGTGCGATACCATAACGTATCTCGGAATCCACCTTGGTCATCAAAGGCTTCATTCACCACATCCCAGTACAGGACTCGACCCTTATAGTGACCAACGACCGTGTGAATGTGCTCTTCTAGCACCTTGGTTAACTCATCTTTGGTCCACTCAGTCTCTTCGAGCCATTTTGGGTTTTGAATGTGCCAAACAAGTGCGTGGCCTTTGACAACCATGTCGTGCTCTTCAGCGAAATCGACAAGTTGGTCTGGTTTTTCAAAATCAAACACCCCGCGCTGTGGCTGAACATAACCAAACTTCATCTCATTCTCGGGAGTAATTTGGTTGAATTCACGAATCAGCGTTTCACGGAACTGAGGATCTTCAAGGTGTCCGGTTTCCAATGCTGCGCCAATGGCAAGATTGATTTGATCCGCCAAAGTCTTAAGTGGCATCACTACATCAGAATTCGATTGAGGATCAGCTTGTGTGGTATCCAATTGCTGTGCTTGTCCAGAGCACCCCAACAATGCCGTTGCCGCAAGGGTCGGCAAAAGTACACGTTTCATTGGTATTCCTTAATAATTATTAGATAGTTAAGTGTTATAACCAAGCAACCTGAAAGGAAGGCAGATATAAGATTGCTTGGGTATTACACCTGTAAGGCTTGCTTTTTCTAAGTAAAATCACTCATCAAAAGCAAGCTCTTAACTAGGCATTAAGCTAAGTATTATCCTTTAACCGCACCCGCTGTCAGACCGTCTATCAAACGGCGAGAAGCCAAGATGAATAGGAACAAGAGCGGCAATACAGCAATCGCCGCACCAATGGACACCGCGCCCCATGGCACCTGTCCTGTCCCTTGTAGTGCACGTAGTGCAAGAGGCACCGTGAACATCTTCATGTCATTCATAACAACCAGTGGTCCCATGAAGTTATTCCAAGTACCGATGAAGGTAATCAGACCTAACGTACCAAACGCTGGTTTAATCAATGGAACGATGACGCGGTAGTAGATCTTAAACTCACCACAGCCATCCATTCGTGCCGCTTCTACTAGCTCTTTAGGAATTGAGCTTGAAATAAACTGGCGCATCATGAAGATACCCATTGCTCCACAAGCTGCCGGCACAATCAGTGCTTTTGAGCTGTTCATCCAGCCAATGGTCGACATGATCATTGCCGTTGGAATCATGCCCAAGAATGGAGGTAATAGCATGGTTGCCATAATCGCGACAAACAGTACGTTCTTGAATTTGAAGTCAAACATCGCGAACGCATAGCCCGCCAGTGAACAAAACAGCAAGTTCAAGATGGTGACGATAATCGCTACGTATAAACTCAAGCCCAAGTTGTGCCAAAAGTACGGCAGGAAATCGAGCAGCGCGTTGAAGTTATCAACTAAATACTCACCGAATGTAATCGGTGGTGGAACCGATAGAATCCCTGTATTTGAGTGTGATGAGAACACAAACATGAAGTAGAACGGTGCCAGCATGATGACCGCACCCAGCGCTACAATAATGTAGGCTACCAATTTATCTTTACCTAACTTATTCATTATTGGTTACTCCCACCAAGTAGCTTGTTATTAACCCAAGTCAGACCGGCAATCATCATAAATAGAATCCAAGAGATAGCGGATGCTGTACCAAAGTCACTCTCAACGAATGCCGTGATATACATGTGCATAGCGGCTGTCTTACCTGCTTGCTCGATACCACCCGTACCACCTGTGATGATGAACGGTTCTTCGAATAGCTGTAGGTTACCGATGATGGTCAACGTTACTGCGAAGAACGCCATTGGTTTTAGCATTGGCAGCGTGATGTGCCAGAATTGCTGGTAACGACTTGCGCCATCGATGGTGGCAGCTTCATAAATGTCTTTAGGGATCGTTTGCAGTGCTGATAAGTACAGAACCGTGTTCCAACCTACGAAGCGCCAGAAAACAACAAATGAAATCATGTCTTTGGTATACGCCGGACGGTTCCAGTCAATGTTCTCCGTTGGGAAGATCCACGACAGTACTTTCACATCACCGATACTGAAATTACCCAGTGAAGTCAGCACTTGGTTGACCATGCCAAAGTCGCGAGAGAATAGCGTAGTAAACACCAATGAGATCGCTACTGTTGAGGTGATGTATGGTACAAAGTACACGCCAATCACCGTATTACGCATACGGGTAAAGCTGGTGTGAATAAAGAATGCGAGCGGCAATGCCACTGCGTGCTGTGGAATACCCGATTTCAGGGCAATTTCCACTGTGTTGTAAATGGATTTTTGGAACCACTCATCTTCTAGAGCAAATAGGTAGTTTTCCCAACCAACCCATTCCATTGCAGCCAATCCAGCCGCTGGTTCCCAGTAGTGGAATGACAGATAAAGTGAGAATATCAGCGGGAATAAGCCGAACACACCAAAAATAATAAAGAATGGACTTACGAACAGATAAGGGGCGATCTTATTGCCTTTTCTTAGCCAAAAGCGTCCTTTCTGCTTAGTCGCAACTTGTGTAGCAGTAATAGTACTCATAGGATCTTATCTCGACATCTAAAATAGCGCCAGGATTGCCCTGGCGCTTAAATCGTTACGAACGGCGACGTGCGCGACGTTTAATCTGCTTCTCAGCGTCAGCTAGGACAGCATCAATGCTTGCGTCTTGCTCTAGCACTTTCTCAAGTGCATCATCGATAACTTGGCGAGCCACTTCATCGTAGCGGTCAACAACAACGGCAGGGATTTGGTCTGCTGACTCTTTCCAAATTAAACGAGCCTCTTGGTCACCGAGGTAGCTCAGTTTCTCGTTAAAGAATTCATCACCGTGAGTTTCCAACAATGCTGGGAACGCGTTGATCTCTTTAAACGCTAGCATTTGTACTTCTGGCTCTGTTGCCATGAACTCAATGAACTTCCACGCTTCTTCTTTATGCTCTGCGCGAACAGGGATCGAGTAGAACGAACCACCCCAACTTGCCATCGCACCATTTGGTAGCTGTGATGTGCGCCATACACCATCAGCTTCAGGCGCAATCCAATCTTCTAGGTGTCCACCTAGCCAAGCACCCATCATCTGTACTGAAATCGTGCCACGACGTAGACCTTCCGTCCATTCAGGTGACCATGCTCCTACTTCAGCATCAATACCTGCATCACGCGCTTTCTTCGCTAGGCGGAATGCTTCTTTAAAGCGGTCTGAGTTGACGAGAATGTTATGGTCTTTATCAAAGTAGATACCTTCACCCGCTTTTAGGTTAGAGCGAATAATGATGTCTTTGATGTCTGTAGCATTTGCAAGCGTGTAGTTGCCTGTCTTCTCTTTGATCTTCTTACCAGCTTCAATAAATGAATCCCAGTCTTTAAGTAGATCTTGTTCTGTCACGCCTGCCGCCTCAAGAATGTCTGAGCGGTAGAAGGTTGCACCCGGGCCGATATCCGCTGGAATACCAGATAGCACGCCTTTTGAGTTTGTACCTTGCGCAACAGAGAAAGGAATGAGTCTTTCAGTAAATTCTGCCGCGTTGTATTGTGGCGCATTAAGATCCTCTAGGCCGCCACCCTCGACAAAGCGACCAACATACGCATATTCAATGCCCATCACATCTGGAAGGTTTGCGCCTGTCGCAAGTGCTGTTGTCATTGCATTGTGGTGGTCACCGTACGCAAGCGTCACTAGCTTAACTTTGATATCTGGGTTTTGCTTCTCAAACAATGGAATCGCCGCTTCTGCCGCTTGGTTGAAGTTAGGGAATGAAGCAACGGTAATCTCTGTCTGCGCAGCAAGCGATCCTGATGCAAGAAGAGCTGAGATAGTGAGCGGTAAGAGTTTGATGTTCAACGTTTTCATTTTAATTCCTTTTTATCGTAGGGTAGCTTTGTCGTTTAGATCAAAAAAGTGTGCTTTTCGTTGGTCGAAATAAGCGGTAATATCTCCTATTATCTGTTCTTCAACGTAACTTGTTTCTAGAACAATGCGTTTATCGTTAAATCTGCAGTCCAAGTGAATAACTGAACCAAGCACTTCACTGCTAATAACACTTAATGGCATTTCGCAACGGAACTCTGGTTCAATCTCATTTTTATTGATAACAATGTCTTGGGGACGAATACCGACTTTTTGAATAGTGTTACCTAGATCACTATTATTAAAGCAACTTGCTATATCAGTATTATCGACATCAAAAATATTCATTTCTGGCGTACCAATAAACTTGGCGACAAATTCAGTTTTTGGATTTTCAAATATTTCAATCGGTGTACCAACTTGTTCGATAACACCGTTGTTTAATATCACAATCTTGTCTGCAAGCGTCATCGCTTCAACTTGATCGTGTGTTACATAAATCACTGTGGTTTTTACACGCTGATGCAGTGCACGAATCTCTTTGCGCATCTGACCACGAAGCTTGGCATCAAGGTTAGATAGAGGCTCGTCAAACAGGAATACTTCTGGAGTACGAACCATTGCGCGACCCATTGCAACACGTTGGCGCTGGCCGCCCGAGAGGTCTTTGGGCTTACGTTCTAGCAGTGGCGTTAATTCTAGAACCTCAGCCACTTCAGCGACCATTTCTTTGCGCTTCGCTTTGTCAACGCCTGTGTTTTCTAGACTGAAACCGATGTTCTCTTCCACTGTCATGTGCGGGTAAAGCGCGTAGCTTTGGAACACCATTGCGATGTTTCTTTCAATTGGGTGAAGGTCATTAACCACAAGATCATCGATCATGATCTCACCATCAGTAATATCTTCTAGACCTGCAAGCATACGTAGTGTAGTAGACTTTCCACAGCCAGAAGGGCCAAGTAAAACAATAAACTCCCCATGTTTTATCTCAAGGTCGATATTTTTTACGACCTGAGTATTACCATAACTTTTTTTCAAGCTTTTAAATGTTACTGATGCCATGTCCGTTACCCGATTAAAAAATCACTCGTGATTTTAATATTGTTATCTTTTCTATTAACGAGCAATTACCTTATTTATTAACGTTATTTTCTATTTTTACTAATGTATTAATTTGTGATTTATAGCTAATCGCTGACCATCAAACTGGGCAGCGATTAGATCAACATCATATTTTATTTATCATTCATGAAACCGTTTTCAGCCTTGTTTCATGACTCACATGCTATTACCACCAAGCTTCAAACATCGCACCAACACTGGTTGTGTCGATCTTATTGCTTGATGCATCATCCACCTCACCAAATGTGGCATAGAAGCGCAGCATTGGGCGGCTCCAAGGCATACCACCCAAAGAGATGTTTTGTGAGATAGTGGCTTTCCAACCTGTCACTTCGTCCCCACTTTCATAGTCTTCCATCGCATAACCGGCTTCAAACCATGTTGAGTGAGTATCATTCCAGCTATACATTGGACGTACGATGGCAGAGTATTCGCTACGTTCATCTTTGCCCAAATTAGAAGCGTCTGCCCCTTTCACTTCCTTGTAGGAAGCTAAGTAATCAAGCGCCCAAGGGTTGCCATAGTTATAGCTACCCTCAAAACTTGCATAAAGTGCTTGAACATCACCCGCCAAATCAAACGAAGAGTCATCCGCGCCGTCAGAATAGCGAACAATGACTTTATTGTTGGTGCCTAGGCCTAATACCGCACCAACCTGCCAAGAAGTTTCATCTTTCTTGTCATCGCCTGCTTCATCAGAAGCAAAACCGTAGTTCGCATACAAATCTAGGTTACCGATGCCTGCATCAATACTGTGAAGCTTACTAGTGATGGCATAGATACCCACGTCATTACCCAATGAGCCGCCATCGCCATAATCAACTTTACCGATAAAACCTAAGTCGAATTTAGCACCGCCAAAGTTGTAGTTTTTGAAACCACCACCCTGACCGTCGTGCGTCATCCAGAAGTAGTCATTGATACCTTGTTGTGGGCGTTGGTGGAAGTCTCTTCCCCCCCAGAAATACATCTCTGGCTGACTAGCAATAACGTTTGTAACGCCTGCATAAGCCTTCTTCAAATCAACACCACCGGGAGAGCCCCAGGCGTCATTGGCCCAATGATCAACCATCACAACCACATCCCAAATCGCGCCACTTTCCGCTTGGAATGCTCGAGCCAATTGGAATTCACCACCGTTACCTTCGTTGCCAAGACGACCAACCGCCGCTCCTGTCGAGCCCACTTGAACATAGCGAGCATCGCCATCGGCATAATGTGCACCATAACGGGCGTAACCAGAGAAGATAACGCCCGCAGGCACTTTGGTCTCTGGGGTTAACACTGCGGGTTGTTGATCATAGACATAACTGGTTTCAACCTTCTCCTCCAGCTCTTGCAGACGTTCTTTAAGAGCTTGCAGCTCAGCATCATCAGCTGCAGCGCCAAAGGCACACGGTGATAGCGAAATAGCAGCAGACAGAGGTAAGAGTTTTAAAGTGTCCATCTTTCTTTTCCTTATTTATGGTTTTATTGTAAAAGTCGCGATTTCTATCGCTTTTAGGTTTTTGCTAATTGCGCTAGTTGGGTTGACTAGCGAATGGTTACGTTATCGATTTGAATCGTTCCCTGGGGGACTTGGCCACCGTTGGCAATGAACTCTAAGCCCACGCGGTCAATAGCAGTGAAATCAGGCTCTCCGTTCCAGCCGAATTCAAAGTCAGGGTCTATATTGGAGATAGTGACAGTCCCCCAATCGCCAGCGGTATAGCCAAACTGGTACCCTAGGTAAGCAGGGGTATAAGCCCCATCCATGATGAAGGGCTGAATAGCGAGCACACCATCGCTACCGATGTCTGCCGGAACATAGATGTCAAAAGAGAGCGTGCGTGCCGTTGTGAAATCAATGGTTTGCTCGTCAAATGCTCGTGCAACCACATACTTGTCGCCATCACTGGCCCACTGGATGTTTAGGTCCATCGTTTGCGCGTCAGCATTGTGAGTAAACTGACCATTTACCGTAGATGCCCCATCTTCATACCAAAAAACACCAGATTCGAAAGTATCGATAAACTCAGGCTCTGACACATTTCCAGCCAATCCATCAGCAAAACCTTGTATTGCAGGTTTTTGAGCTAACTGATCATCAAAAAGTAGCGGCCAATCAGGGTTTCCATAGAGATCTCGTATCCAGCTATCAGCATCAGATACGCCCCACACGGAAATACCACCACGCTGCACATCTGGAACAACATCAAGATAAGCCTCAATAATTTCCTGATAGCGTTGCTGTTGCTTTGCGGCAAGCTCAGCAGTCAAAACCGAGTAACTGCCGTCATGGTTAAGACGCGTATCCAATTCGGTGATTTTTACTTGTAGGCCAGTATCCGCTGCTCGCTTGAGTGCAGCAGAGATAACGTCGATAGTGGGTTGCTCTATGCCCACATGCATTTGAAAGCCAATCCCGTCAATCGGCGCATTCGCAGTGGTGAGTTCATCAACCATGGTTAATACAGCATCAAGTTTTGCTCCGTTGTACTCAATGTTGTAATCGTTGTAATACAGCTTCGCCGTAGCATCAGCCTCTCTCGCCGCCGTGAACGCTTGTGCGATGTAGTCCTTGCCAATGTTGTGGTACCAAACACTGCCATTCTCACCTTCATCACGGTAAGAGCCATCGTCGTTAAAGGCTTCATTGACGACATCCCAGCTTTGTACTTTGCCCTCAAACTGGCTCGCTACTGCCGTCACATGATCCACCATGATGTCACTGCATTCAGAAGCACTTGAACAAGCCTTCATCCAATCTGGAATTTGCGAATGCCAAACCAAGGTATGACCATGCACGGTTGCATCAAACTCTTGAGCAAAGCCAATTAATGCCTCTGCATCATCGAAGAAGAACTGGCCTTGAGATGGTTGGAGGTATTGTGGCTTCATGATGTTTTCAGCCGTAATTTGGTTAAAGTGCTGCTTTACCAGCGCTTGCAGATCATTGCGTTCATGAACCGAGTTTTCAGCATCACCCGCAGGAAGAGCGGTGCCAATTGGGTAGCCATCTGCAAGTGCGTATAGGCTTTCAACCTCAGGTTGAGGAATCTCAACCGTTTCAGTATCAGCTGAATCGAGTAAACAGCCTTGAAGTACAGCAGACGTCCCTAACAGTAGACAGACAGAGTTCCATTTCATTTTGCGACCTTCTAATTAGTATTTTGGGGTTCGCAGACAATATGAAATAGAAGTAACTTGGATTCTTTACTAGATTTTAGAAATGAATTGAGTAATTTCCCTCACCTATTAATAAGTGTGATAGATAGCAAATTGATTGTATTTCTTGCAAATAAAAACACCCACAATTTGTGGGCATCTTCTTTTATCTTTTATCTTTTATCTTTTATCATATTAAACCGCTCCATGTGCTAATAGATGCTCTTTGCGATATTCAAGTGGTGTACAGTCGACATTCTTTCTAAACACCTGATACAGATAGCTTTGGTGAGGATAACCACACTGCAGCGCGATATCTTCAACACTTTGCTCTGTTTCTTTCAACAGACGCTTGCATTTGTCTAATCGTTGGTCAGCAATATACTGATGCACTGTAATGTTCTTCGCAGCAAAAAAACGGTTGTCGAGTGTTTTTCGAGATACCCTGCAGTACCTCGCCACGTCAGTGACTTTTATACTGTTCTGATAGTTGTTGTAGATGAAAAACAGAGCTCTACTCACCAGACAATCGCTCTCCTCTGTACTCGTACAAGAGTCATTTTCCTCCAGTCGCCATGGCACATAGAATTGGTTGTTGGCAGGTCGATAGCTAGAAATGACATTTGCAGCAAGCTTGCCAATTTCAAACGGACTGATGTCGATAGACGTAATGGATATCGGTGATATCTCGTTTTCTATCGGGTCACAATCAATTCCGATAATACTCACCTGTTGCGGTACCATGATATTTTCATCGGCTAACCTTTGAATCAGAGTTCTGGCTGAACGGTCGGTACTGCAAAGCACACCTACCTTTTTACCGCCAACTAGGGCACTGGCTCGGTTAATGTCCACCAGCTCAAAGCCAAGGTTGCGTGCTTTGCTAACAAAGGCCTCTTTACGCTCTCGACTCCACTCAAAAGTGCTATCAAACTCATTCTCGAAGAAGGCGACTTTATTGATGTCCAACTCGATAAACTTACCCAATGCCAGATCCGAAAACTGTTCATTTTTGAGGGCTAACGTAGTGACATTGGCGGGAACATTCGACAGCTGATAGCTCGAATAGATAAGGCATTTAGATGCCAGATGGCTAACAGCTTCAAGGTCACTGAGTTTATCGCCATCGGCAATCACTATGTCCCAATGTTCTTGTTTTAGCTGTGGAAGATTGCTTTCACTACTGATGTAAATACTCGCCTCTTCGTCACGACTATTGATACTCGACTTTATACCCTGAAAAACCTCACGGTCGTAAAACACCATCACATCAAGTAGTACCAGCACCTTGTTCATATTGTCTCTCCTATGACGGTCACACAGCTAATCTTTGAGCCGCCAAACGAACTGTTCATTTGGGTATTTATTTATACAATCTATTTTGACACGAAAATTCATTTTTACAGCTAATTACCAAATATAAAAATATACTTGCCAAAAATGTTAACCGATACAGTGAGACATATTGCACATTAACCAAATAGCTGAAGCACGTTAATAGATTTCGTAATTGTTCATTTTATACAAACGTTAAACTATTAATACACACCAGCAAACAGCACCCCCAGTGTATTAATTTATGTTTACTGGCATACACCACATGTTTAACTCCTGATTATTATGGACAATGCCCAATGACCGAATTTTTCAAAGACATTAAAAAAATACAGTTCGAGGGAACAAACTCAACAAACCCTCTAGCATTTCGTCACTACGATGCCGATCAGATGATCCTCGGTAAAAGCATGAAAGAGCACTTGCGCTTTGCTGCTTGTTACTGGCACAACTTCCGCTGGGGTGGTGCAGACATCTTCGGTGATGGCACATTTGACCATGAGTGGCTAAAAGCTTCTGACCCAATGGAACAAGCACGCGTTAAAGCGGATGCTGCATTCGAGTTTTTCGCAAAGCTTGGCGTGCCTTACTATTGTTTCCACGATACTGACGTAGCTCCAGAAGGTCACTCTCTAAAAGAGTACGTAAACAACTTTCAAACTATGGTTGACGTGCTTGAGCAGAAACAAGAAGAGACTGGCATGAAGCTCCTTTGGGGCACTGCGAACGCTTTCTCTAACCCACGCTACATGGCGGGGGCAGGTACTAACCCTGATCCTAAAGTGTTTGCTTACGCGGCTACTCAAATCTTCAACGCAATGGGCGCAACACAACGACTTGGTGGTGAAAACTACGTACTTTGGGGTGGTCGTGAAGGTTATGAAACGTTGCTAAACACAGATCTACGTCAAGAGCGCGAGCAGCTTGGTCGACTAATGCAGATGGTCGTTGAGCACAAACATAAGATTGGCTTTAAAGGCTCCATCTTGATTGAACCAAAACCACAAGAGCCAACTAAGCACCAGTACGACTACGACACGGCAACCGTTTACGGTTTCTTGAAACAGTTTGGCTTAGAGAACGAGATAAAAGTGAATATCGAAGCCAACCACGCAACACTGGCTGGTCACAGCTTCCACCACGAAGTCGCCACCGCGACTTCACTCGGTATCTTTGGCTCTATCGACGCAAACCGTGGTGACGCTCAATTAGGTTGGGACACTGACCAATTCCCGAACAGCGTAGAAGAAAACACATTAGTGATGTACGAAATCTTGAAAGCTGGCGGCTTCACTACTGGTGGTTTCAACTTTGATGCACGTGTACGTCGTCCGTCGACTGACCTGGCAGACTTCTTCCACGGTCACATTGGTGGCATGGATACCATGGCTCTGTCGCTAAAACGTGCTGCAGAAATGATTGAAAACGATGTACTGTCGCAAAATATCGCCCAACGCTACGCGGACTGGAATGGTGATCTTGGTAAGAAAATCTTATCAGGTGATTTATCACTAGAGGAAGTTGCGAAGTACGCCGTTGATAACAGCATTAGCCCTTCAAAGGTTTCTGGTCGCCAAGAGCACCTTGAGAACATCGTCAATGGTTTCATCTTTAAATAGAAACCAATCAAATTAACGCCTCCAATCCTTAGAGTCGTTTGAGCCGCTGTAATAGCGGCTCTTTTTTGATCTTTTTACCCTAATAACCAATTACCCTAACAACCAAGGAATCATCAGTGCATTCGCTAAATCGATAAAGAACGCACACACCAGTGGCACAACGACAAATGCTAAGTGGGAGTTACCATATCGTGTTGCCACCGCGGACATGTTAGCCATTGCTGTTGGTGTTGAGCCTAACGAGATACCACCAAAACCTGCACACACGACTGCAGCATCATAGTTTCTCCCCATCGCAGGAAAAACGACGAACATTGTCACTAATACCGCTACTAGGAACTGGGCTCCGAGTATCGCGAAAATGGGGCCAGCAAGGTCGATCAGCGTCCATAACTGCATACTCATCAATGACATGGCTAAAAAGGTGCCAAGCGATATTTCAGAAATTAACGCGATCGCCGGTTGGCGTGCGGGCCATTTAGTTCCAGTTAATCGTGGCAAAGATTTAGGCACTAAATTCGTCGCAATGATGCCCGCAAAAAGACAAGTGACGAACAGCGGCAGTTGAAGCCCCCATGCAGCGAGAGCTTCATTCAAAACAAAGCCAAAAATCATACACACATGGATCGCTAAAATCGCATCAAGAAAACCCATTGCAGTCACTGGCTGTTGATTTTCGTCTTGACTAACACCCACATCCAAAGGCTCAACCACACTTGGTATCAACTGGTGGCGCTTAATCAAGAACTGTGCGATTGGTCCACCCATCAAGCTGGCTAATATCAGTCCAAAAGTGGCACAGGCGATACCGATCTCCATTGCATTGCTAATTCCATAGGTCTCACTAATGCGCGGTGCCCATGCGATAGCCGTACCATGGCCGCCAATCAAAGAGACACTGCCCCCCAGCAAGCCAACCTGACGTGGCAACTCAAACGCACTTGCAACACTGATCCCAACATAGTTTTGTACAAACATGTAGGAAATGGTAATCACCAACAATATGATTAACGGCTTACCACCTTTCACTAAATCTTGCAGGCTGGCGTTTATACCGATGGTGGTGAAGAAGTACACCAGTAATACATCACGGCTGGTCAGGTTAAAGCTCACTTCATATCCTGACGCAAAATAGACCACCGCGATAAGCACAGAAACCAGTAGACCACCACTGACTGGTTCGGGAATGTTAAAATGAGCAAGAGGCTTGATGGCTTGACTCAGGCGACGTCCAATGAATAGAACAATAATGCCCAGCGTAAAAGTGAAAAAGGAGTCGACAAGTATCTGATTATCGATAACTTCCATATGATGTCCTTGATGCATATACCAGTAATTTGGCTCATTTTACACACAAAAAAAGACAACCATCAGACTGTGGATCGGTAATTCAGTGTCTCACTAAATGAAACAGTGATATCACTCACAAAGGTCATTGATTCTGGTAATAAAAAAAGAGCACACCAATGGCATGCTCTTTCAACAGTTTAACTCATCATTACAACGAATAGGTTTCTAAAACGCTAAATTCAATCTTTTGCAGATCTTCATCTTTCGAGGATGCTCCCACCATCAGGTCAAACTCGCCCGCTTCAACACAGCGCTCAAGACTTGGCAACACGATCGCAAGCTGCTCTTGATTGATCGTTACAACGACTTGTTTGCTCTCACCTGCTGCTAGCTCAACTCTTGCAAAGCCACACAAGTTCTTAATTGGCGTTGTCACCGATGAATAGCGATCATTGAAATAAACCTGTGCGACTTCAACGCCATCACGTGATGATGTGTTGGTTAAGCTGAATGTCACCAACAGATCTTCACCTTTCTCTAGCTGCGTTTTATTCAACGTAGGCGCGCCATACACAAAAGTACTGAAAGACTCACCTTCACCAAATGAGAATAGAGGCGCTGTTGGCATATCAATATAACGCTCCTCACCCTCTAACTTGGCACAATTCTGTGCATGCCAACCTTGATACTTGTTGTAATACACTGGTGATTGGCCGACATGAACAGGGAAAGAAATGGTCAACTTACCCCCTGGGTTTACCTCACCAAATAGCACCTCTTTAAATGCCTGCCCCGCTTTGGGACCTGCGTTGAATCCACAGATCAGTGCATCCGCGTTGTCTTTAACCCAAGGAATGGTAAGAGGCTTAGACGCAACAAAGTTAACGATCAATGGCTTACCTGATGCTTTTGCCACTTCTAACAACGCTTGTTGCTGGCCCGTAAGATCTAAGTTAGCGCGATCATGGAACTCACCATTCTGTGCTAACGTATCACCCACACAAGCAATGATGATATCGGCACTGCTGGCAGCATCTTGCACGGCAACGAGCTCTTCAAATGTTTCATCTTCGCAATCAGCACCTTTAATGTACTGAACATCAAAGCCATGCTCTTGACCTGCAAGTGTGAGAGCTTGAAGGGTTGTGATCGTTTGGTCGCGATGGAATGTATCATTGGTTGCCCCTGCCTGCATCGAGCCAAATGACCAATCTCCAAGCTGTGCAATCACATCATCCGCGTTAGGCCCGATGACCAATACCTTGTTTAGCTTGGAAGGCTCCAGTGGCAATAGACCTTCGTTTTTAAGCAGAACGAGTGATTTACGGCTAGCCTCTAGTGATACCGCCATATGCTCGGGTGTCGACATATCTTGCTCACGGTTGCCCATGTATGAACGCAGCTCGTCAAATAGCCCAAGTTCAAATTTCTTAGTCAGGATACGGCTCACCGCCTCATCAAGTATTTCTTGCGGTACTCGACCTTCGTTGACGAGTTCAACCGTCAGAGGATAGAACTCAGGCACTGACATCATCATGTCATTACCCGCCATCAATGACTGATAGCATGCTTCTTTTTCATCCGCGCAAACAGTTTGCTTAGTATGCAATGAGCGTACATTTTCCCAGTCCGTCACAATAAAGCCGTCAAGACCCCAATCCGTTTTTGCTACGTCAGTAAGCAGCCACTTATCAGCCGTCACTGGGACACCATCAATCGCTTGGTAACCGGTCATCAACGATGCAACATTGGCTTCTTTTACCGCCTTTTCAAACGGTGGTAGGAAGGTTGATAGCAGTTTACGACGAGAAACATCCACTTCGTAAGAATCACGACCCCCGAGTGCTTCACCGTAAGCAACGTAGTGCTTAGCACAAGCTAAGATATTGTCGGTGGAACTCGCGCTATCCCCCTGATAACCCTTAATCGTGGCAGCCGCCATTTCACCAATCAACCATGGATCCTCACCATAGGTTTCATTCACACGCCCCCAGCGAGCGTCACGGCCGACACAGAGAACAGGAGAAAACGTCCAGTGCTGACCAGTTGCACGCGTCTCTTTGGCGGTCACGCGAGCCATGCGGTACGCCAAGTCTAAATCCCAGCTTGAAGAAGCAGACAACTGCGTTGGGAAGACGGTTGAATCATTGTCAAAGCAGTGTCCATGAATCGCATCAATACCAAAGATTAAAGGGATACCTAGACGAGTATTCGCGGCACGCTCTTGAAGCTCATGGACCATATTACCAGTACAGTGCAGGTAACTGCCCACATGCCACTCCTCTAACTTCTCGGTATAGCCACCAAAGTGCGCTGGCAATTGAACCAACTGACCGACTTTCTCCTCGACCGTCATTAGGCTTAGAAGATTGGCAACACGCTCTGCTGTAGAGTAGCTCTTATCTTTGTATATTTCGTTCACGTTATGTCTCCTAAAGAGATGATTGCCTCCATATCTTCGATGGAAGCTTTTGCTGTAGATTATTAGGCTCAATATAGAGCTCAAAGGGAGGAATAATCATTGGTATATTTGTTTAATTTGTTACTTTTTTTGGTACAAATTAAATAATCGTGAGTTTCTTCAACTGTTGTGAAATAACCATGAAATCGCTTTCAAGAAATGATGATATTGTGCGCAAAAAAAATGCCTAACCAAGGTTAGGCATTAAGCAAGGAACCGCTCAAGAGTTAATCTTTGTGATTATCATAAATCGCATTTTCAGTGTTTTTATCGAACACATGCAGCTGAGCTGCATCAACATAGAGTGTCATTTCCTGACCCGCCTCTACTTTGTAGCTTGAAGGCGCTTCAACCACCAGTTTATGTTCACCGAAGTCGTAGGTGACTTGGATTGTCGTTCCCAACAACTCGTAGCTCTCAACGGTTGCGGTGATTTCAATTGGCTCAACTAGGTTGTCGTTGACTAGATATATGTCACTTGGGCGAAGACCGACGGTCACCTCTGATTCTGTTTCTTGCGACAATCGGCCACGCAACGGCAAGATTTGGTTAGCTATCTCTAACTGCCAAGCGCCACCACTTTGATACATATTTGCCGGTAACAGGTTCATCGTTGGGCTACCGATAAAGCCAGCGACAAACTTGTTTGCCGGGTTATGGTAGATCTCTTCTGGTGTACCGACTTGTTCAATGTTGCCGTCTTTTAAAATCACGATGCGATCAGCGAGTGTCATCGCCTCTACTTGGTCATGCGTGACGTAAATCGTGGTCTTCTTGAGTTTTTTGTGCAGTAGCTTAATCTCACCGCGCATCGCGTTACGTAATTTAGCGTCAAGGTTCGATAATGGCTCATCAAACAAGAATACTTCAGGCGTGCGCACCATCGCTCGTCCCATCGCGACACGTTGACGCTGACCACCTGATAAAGCACGCGGTTTACGATCGAGTAGGGGAGTCAGCTGAAGCATATCCGCCACAGGACGAACTTGGCGATCAATTTCGTCTTTTTTCACTCCTGCCATTTTCAGTGCGAAACCAATGTTGTCATAGACGGTCATGTGCGGATAAAGCGCATAGCTTTGGAACACCATCGCAATATCCCTTTCGTTCGGTTTCAGGTCGTTAACGACGCTATCGCCAATGGAAACTTCGCCACCAGTGATCTCCTCAAGGCCTGCAAGCATGCGCAGCGTTGTCGACTTCCCACAACCCGACGGACCAAGAAATACGATAAATTCACCATCTTCAATATCAAGATTGAAGTTCTTCACTATCTGAACATTACCCGGGTAGGTCTTGTCGACGTTTCTAAATGATACTGATGCCATGCTTACTATATCCTTGCGTTAATGATGTGATGCTTCACCAACCTTATACACACTCGTTTTATCCAGTAGGGTATGGTTTGTAATTCGTGTTATTGGTGATAAAACAAAGCCAGAAATTCGGCAGTTGGCTTATTCTGTGTCGAGATAGGCACGCTGATCAAGCTTGGAAATGTGACTAGATTAACAACCAAAAATAAATACAATTTTTCATAAGTGGAAAAATAAAATTAATCAAATTCAACTTACCAAATTAAATATCTTAAATTATAAATATGGCAACTTTTGGCTAAGGACATCTATCATCGTACAATTCTTATCGCTACAATATTTCCTCCCCGTTACCTGCTAGGAAGTGTCGTTGATTACCATTAAAGAAGTCTCAGAGTTGGCGAAGGTCTCTCAATCTACCGTGTCTCGTACACTCAACGGACACGCCTCTGTCAAAGAAGCTAACCGACAAAAAGTGTTCGCGGCGATTGAGCAACTGGGTTACACGCCCAACGCGTTCGCACAAGCTTTGGCTTCTAGTCGGTCTAATAGTATTGGTATGCTAGTCGGTTCTCTCGACGGCCCTTTTTACGGCCCTTTAATGCATCATGCTGAAAATACCGCGCGCAACAATAACATGCATTTGATTGTCACAAGTGGACAAGAGAGTAAAAGTCGAGAACTAGACTCCATTCGCTTCCTCAAGGCAAAGCGCGTCGATGGTATGATCCTACACACCGACAAACTCACTGATAGTGAGCTCATCGATGTTGTCGCTAAAAATCCAATGACGCTGATACTCAATCGCTTTATTCCCGAGATTGCAGACCACTGCCTCTATTTCGATAATGAACTTGGTGGCTATTTGGCAACCAAACACCTCATAGAGCGAGGCCACCAGCGTATCGCCTGCATCACTGGGCAGGCGAGCAAAGTTGATAGTAGGGAGAGGCTACAAGGTTATCGATTAGCTTTGCAAGAGCACAATATCGACCATGATCTTAGCCTAGTAATAGAGGGACGCTTCGATCATGAAGGCAACCATCAAGTCGCAGAAAAACTCTTAGACAGAAACACGGGGGCTACAGCAGTATTCTGTCAAAACGATGCCATCGCATTGGCTCTATATGATGTGTGTTACGAGAGAGGCATCGCGGTAGGAAAAAATCTGTCGATTGTAGGCTTTGATAATGATACCTACAGCCAACACATTCGCCCTAGCCTGACGACCGTCAACTTCCCTGTTCAAGAGATGGGACAGCTAGCAGTAGAAAGACTTTTATCGATGTTAAATCGCTCGTCGGCCTCTGATATCAGCGCTCTTCAACCCGCGCTTGTCATTAGAGATTCTGTTTCAACAGGGTGCGTGTGTTTACTTTCCTCAAAATCACAGGTGTAAAACATCTGTATATTCATTGCGAACCAAGCTAACCTGTCGATAAGGTTGTCGTTAAATACTTTAAGCCATGCCAAAAAACCTCTATCTCACCTTAGATCTTAACTTGCTAAAAACGTTTATCATTCTGCATCAAGAGCTCAACATGCGAGCGGCTTCAAAGCGCCTCTTAGTTTCTCAACCGGCCATCAGTCAAGCTCTTAAAAAGCTTCGTAATCATTTTAACGATGAGCTCTTCGTCAAAGTGCCATCAGGCCTTAAAAGCACGCCATTCGCTGATGACTTGGCTGGCAGAATCAAACCGCTGCTGGACAAGCTTGAAAGTGAGATTAATTCGACTGGTACGTTTATCCCTGAAGATATTGAACAGTCGATAAAAATCGCCATGCCCTCAATATTTATGTACTGCTTTGGCGGCAGGCTCTTCACACATCTACAAACATTAGCGCCAAAAGCAAAAATAGAACTGCTGGATTGGAACAACACGACATTACAGTCGCTAGACAGAGATGAAATAACGATTGGGCTGCACTATGATCTTCCGAAAATCACGACAATCTCTAATACCGAAGTCGCAGGTGCAAAAGGCTTGGTACTCACTCGTAAAGGACATCCTCTCACGGGTCAGGACGACTTAAGAATCGAAGATTTAGCGGACTACAAACTTGCATCAATCATTAATTCTGGCTGGAATGATAACTTTGTACAAACGAAAGACATTGCAAGGGCTCATGGTGTCAGCATCCAAGTTGGTTTACGTTCTGAGTCATTTCAAGCCCTGCTTGATGTGATATCTACCACCGATATGTTTATTGGGTTTACCACCTTATTCCCTATCAAAGAGCACCCTAAGCTCACCACGCATACCTTACGCGAGATAGAACAAAACCCTACCGATTTCACTTGGCCAATATTCGCTTACTACCACAAGAAGAATGACAAGAACCCTCTCACTCACTGGCTGACTGAAGAAATAGGTCGTGTCATCCAGGCTCAAATCAAGCACAATTTGACCAAGTGATTAGCATTACTTATCACGGTGATAATCAAAGCGAATTAGAGTTATCATCCCCTTCTCTCTAAGATACGTGCCAATTTAAGGAGATCAGCGCCAAGGAAGAAACTGCGCAATTAACACGCTTAATTGAGAAGTATTCTATGAAAACCCTTTTACCTGCACTTTTGACGACGGCACTACTCTCTTCTAACGCTTTGGCTAACCCTATGATGGAAGGTCACCGCATTGGTCTTGGTTTCTCTAGCACTGATGTGGAAGATGTTAGCTGGGGCAGTGGTCTTAAAGTGGAATATGGCTATGACTTTAACCACATCTTTGGCTTGAACGTTTCATACGCTCAAAACAAAGACAGCGAGTATGGCCTTAAGTTAGATGGTTCTACCTTCAAGGTTGACACTGATATTGGCTATAAGTTTGACTTAGATGGCTTTGCAATCAAGCCATTTATCGCGCTAGGTTTCGCGCGCAACAGTGAAAAGTTCTCGTTTGATGGTTATTCAGAGACGTTTAACGACACATCAATGTTCTTTGGTTTCGGTGCTCGCGCGGATATCAACCGTCACTTCTACTCTGAAATGCGCTTTGATATGCCTACGTTTGACTCTCTCGAGTACGACCAGTTCTCTTGGACGTTTGGCTACCGTTTCTAGAGCTTTAACAATCATCCCCATTGGTGAAAAGCACCAATGGGGATGTGTCCACCAAATACTAAGCTAATAGCTTCCCTTCAGATATTGTGACTTCCACCTTTTCTATCAAACCTGAACGCGAGAAAAGATGTTCACATAAACTCTCAGTCAGTACTAAATGCTCTAGCATTTCTGAGTGCCCATTACTGAACGTTACTTTTACGCTCTCGCCGCCAAACTGCACCGCCGTGTAGATAAAGGGTACCTGGCAATAAGTAAACGCAAGCTGGCCTCTATTTAGAGGGTAGCGACGCTCAACGCCTTCGATACTTTGGCAAACAAACGTGGCGGCCTTAGACAAAAACTCGTCGCGCTTGAGCAGAGATGGCTCAATCGTTATTTCACGATTCTCAACCTTGATTCCTAACTCACCAAATCGAGTCAATACTTCCTCTTTCACTTGTCCCGTCATACCTGGTTGCTGAGCACCTGCACTCTTTGGCGTGTGAGAGTAAGGGTCTGTTGGGAACGCGCCGTAATTGTCTGGCGTTTTATTGAAACCAATACCTTCACGCACGCGATAGTAGTGCTGCGCAAGCTTTTGTGTCTGCTGAGAAGTTGGATCTTGTTGCCAAGCAGCTTGATAGTTCTCTTGAACTGCCAATAACAGCTTTGACACCATATGCCAATAGATACAACCTAACCCTTCATAACCAAACATGGTGCCTGAACGACCCGTGAATGCTTTGTGATTGAATACCTGCTCGTATAGGGTTTGTATATCGAACCATACTTGCTCCGGCTGATTTGGGTAGTCTGTTTGTACCGCTTCCAAAGCCGTATTCAGATAGCCGACATTCTCAAAGCCAGCATTAAAGTGATACTTTCCTTCACTGTCTCGGATAATCAGTCGTTGGTCATTAACCTCTAACATCGCCATCAACGCTGGGTTATTGGCCACACTCTCGCTAGAAATGACATTCTTATCCATAAACGATGAGAGCTCGCGGTCTGGATAGAGCATGAAGCTATGCTGATCTTCTCGATACATTGCACTATCGAAGAGTTGATCCAATAATTCTACTGCCTCTTGCGCCGACAATAGACCAGAGCTCAGCACTGCGACTTGCCCCTCTAACATTGGATAAAGCTCATCCACAGTTAAGGTTTCCGCTTTGCAGTTCAGAATGTTATAGGCATTGTACAAACCATCTTCTCGCAAGTTATTGCGACAACTTGAATCAATCACCTCTAGACTGACACTCAACAGCTGCTCGATTCTTGCTTTCTCAGTCTCTGACTTCGCTGAGAAGCCTCCTTGCTTGTAGACTGAGTTGCGATATTGCTCAGCTGCTCGCGCCAAGTTTGTCAGCAGTGCCTTCTGCGTTTGCGGCGTCATCGTCTCTTGTGTGATCTCTTTCGCGGCTTGCTCTAAGATCTCGGTAATTTGTATCATCCAATCCGCTACTTCCAAAGACAACCAGAACTGATTCGGTGCTTTATCTAATAGCTTCTGCATAAAGGCAACATAGCGACGCATGTAGTACAGAGTCACCATCGATAGGCCATTACCGACAATGGCGTTATTGGCGTCATTCCATTCCGGGCGTTGTGTGTTGAGCCAAATCCCACCATCAACAACAAGGTTGCTCAATTTCGCCAACAGTGGGACGAGAACCTTTTCCATCAGGTTGACGAGGTAGACTTCATCATCGCTACCTAATACCAGCTTTCCATCACTACCGAGTTGTTGTGTCTTCTCCTCGGTCAGGGCTTGAGTCCCATCGCTGAAGTTCACCGTATCTTTCGGGTTGTTAAATAGACCCTCTACGTCACATAACTCATAGGGCACATTGGCATAGCTAAACGTGTCACTACTTAGAGATTCGATTAACCCTTGTTGGTCAAACTTGTCCGCAAGCTCTAAGAATTTCAGTAGGTAGATGATCTGGTGATCACCCCAGTAACCAATATTGCTCCAAGGATCGTCCGGCTCTAGTAGCTCCCAATCAACGCCATCTTTAGTAATACGGTAAGGGTTGTAGCCGTCCATCGTTGACGCATTGACAAACTTGGCAATAAACGACTGGATAAAGCCCGGATAGCTCATCGCCATCGCTTCCCAGTTTTGGAAGATGTCACGCCAGTTGCCTTGATATGACAGCAAGCGCTCGCCTTGCTCATCTTTTAACTTAATTTCGTAGTGGTTCCACGGACGACTCGGATCACCATGGCGTCGTCCAAATGTCAGTGGCAAGTACTCATAACTCAGGCGCACCAACTGTTGGTCACCCGTCTGTTTTGCTTTGCTCACCAAACCGGCATGTGTGAAGCTCTCTGGTAGTTGGGCAAAGAAGCCTTCATGACGCACACATACAACTCGGTTTGCTCTGCGCATCGTTTTTTCTACGTCGGCTTTATCGAGAACGTAGCCATCCAAGACAACACCACCACGCATGTTGTTGAACAGCACATTGGCATAATGGTGCACGCTGGTACTTTCGTCGGCGGTTAACTGCCACGCATCAGCCCCAGACATCAAGTTCACCAGCTCTTGTTGGTTAGCAGAAACACTATTATTTACGATGCCGCTGAGTGCGCTTGGGTCTTGAAGCGCTTGTTTTAGCTTACAGACATCACTGTGGGTTTTATCGATATCTGCGACGATCTGCCAAGAATCACTTTGATTAGCACCCAGTACCATTCGATGAGTGAGTAAGTAGCTGCCGCGAGCGCCCTTGGTAAGCATTTCTTGCTCTAAGGGTAGCCCCTTTCGGAAACGCCCCACTTGGCGGCTGGTTAGAAGAATCTCCCCTGGCATACCCAAGCTAAATACCGTTGTCGCGAATAGTGACTCAGCAGGGTCAGCACGATCACTCAGCTTGGCATACATAGTAAACAGGGCTAGCGAACTGTCTTTTGCTCGCTCATTCCATTTATACGCGTCAACCAGAGCACTACGTGTCTGCAGTGCCTGAAGTGGCGCACCTGAAGGCAAAAGGTTCTGGATCCCATCCAGTAACTCAACCTCTAAAGCCTCTTCAGTGAGGTTAGTTATTTGGCTCTCTCGAACAAAGCCATACTCTTCACTGGTTGCCCAGCTATACTCAAACTTCAGTCCGAGTGTATGGTTTATCTCTTCAAACAAGATCTTATCACCGATCGTGTTCTTGTAGAGATTGCGCGATACTTGATAGAGCCCATCATGTTGCGGGTTGAACGGTTCCCATAAAGCTACGCCTTGCGCTTTATGTACTCTAACAATCGTTTTGGAGCCCGTATTTTCAGCGCTCTCATGAATATGATCGACGGACTTGTAGGGAAATAACGCATTCTCTGGACGAATACGCCCGGCGGATAGACTCCCAGTCGATGAAATAAACAGCCAATGATCACTGGATGACACCACACTAATAAAGAACGGTGCCATCTGATCAACGTGTGAGATCTTATAAAAGCGCTCACCGCGCTTGTCTATAAACTTGCCGCTTACCGCGTGCTCTGAGAAAGTTCTTTGAATCATAGAAAATTTTCAACCTCAAAAAGAAAGCGCTTTCTTTTGCGCTTATCAGTAGTGTCGATTTGAATGCAAATGATCGTGTCATTTGAGCATCAATCTAAGCACGGCATCATTAGAAATTGGTCTGTTTTTTACTGTGGTAACCTATTGGCAGATGGTTATTTACAGTAATCGCTTATCTCAGACTGTTCGTTTGAGCTGGCTTATCGTCGTCCATATCAGCACTCTCTATTTTGATAACTCAAAAAGAAAGCGCTTTCTTTTGATTTGATATTACTCCCTTTCCCCTACTCAACAAGTGGGATTCTGTCCAATTGAGCGAAACTTCACGAACAATACACTTCCCATGCAACTGCTATGAAACCGTGATTCACACGAAGCTATTCAAGTGATTGATAACACTGCTATGATGGGGAAATGAGTACAAGTTAAAAATAGGCCGTCATATGAAACCAAAGAACATCGTCATCTTATCTGGAGCGGGATTAAGTGCTGAATCAGAGGGGATGCGTACCTTTCGCTACAGTAACGGTCTTTGGAACGAGCACCGAATAGAAGACGTTTGCACCCCAGAGGCACTCGAAAGAGATCCCCATTTGGTCAACGAATTTTACAATAACCTCCGCTCAAAGATGGTGGACATCGAACCCAATGCCGCCCATCACGCCTTAGCTAAACTTCAACGCGAGTTTGACGGAAATTGTCACCTCATCACACAAAACGTAGACAACTTTTTGGACATGGCCGGCGCTGATGTTATCCATATGCATGGTGAGCTCAACTCTGCACTGTGCCCAACATCAGGTCAACGTGTTGAATGGAAGCAGGACATCATCGTTGGTGAGTCCTACTGCACCTGCTGCGAAATACCATCGCAACTTAGAGTCGATATCGTATTTTTTGGCGAAATGCCGTATCGCATGACCGAGATTCAATCGCTCCTAGCAAAAGCAGAGCTTTTCATCGCCGTCGGCACCTCTGGTAAGGTCTACCCTGCCGCAGGCTTTGTCGATGAAGCGAATCACTTTGGTGCTGAAACGATTGAGATTAATTTGGAGCCAGGGGATCTGTGTGGGGAGTTTGATGAAAGCCGTCAGGGGAAAGCGACCGTTTTGATTCCTGAGTTAGTTGAACAGCTTCTTAGTAAGTAACAGGAAAACAACCTATAAAAAAGCCCGCTCATTTGAGCGGGCTTAATATTTTTAACAGAGGTGACGTCTTACTCAGCGTCTTTCTCTTTCGCCGCCGTCACAGCAATCGCTAGCTCTTCAAGCGCAGCTGGGTTTGCTAGGCTCGGTGCGTCTGTTAGTAGACAGCTTGCGTTTGTTGTTTTCGGGAATGCGATAACATCACGGATGTTCTCTGTGCCACAAAGCAGCATGACTAGACGGTCAAGACCGAATGCTAGACCTGCGTGCGGTGGTGTACCGAACTTCAGTGCGTCTAGCAGGAAGCCGAACTTCGCTTGTTGCTCGTCTGCTTCAATACCTAGGATATCGAATACCGCAGATTGCATCTCAGCGTTGTGAATACGTACAGAACCGCCGCCCACTTCGTAGCCGTTTAGAACCATGTCGTATGCGTTAGAGTTTGCCGCTGCTGGGTTCGCTTTTAGCTCTTCTGCAGTCACACCTAGAGGTGATGTGAATGGGTGGTGCATCGCGTGTAGGTTGCCTTCATCGTCTTCTTCAAACATTGGGAAGTCAACAACCCATAGTGGAGCCCATGCAGACTCATCGGTAAGCTCTAGGTCTGTACCTAGCTTCAGGCGAAGTGCGCCCATTGCTTCAGAGACAGTGTTCGCTTTGTCTGCGCCGAATAGGATGATATCGCCAGTCTCTGCGCCAGTGCGCTCAAGAATACCGTTGATCACTTCTTCGTTTAGGAACTTAGCCACTGGAGATTGGATGCCTTCCATGCCTGCAGCACGGTCGTTAACCTTCATCCATGCTAGACCTTTCGCACCGTAGATACCAACGAACTCACCGTAGCTGTCAATCTGCTTACGAGTTAGCTTAGCGCCACCTGGTACGCGGATTACTGCAACGCGACCTTTCTCGTCGTTAGCAGGACCAGAGAATACTTTGAACTCAACGTCTTTAACTAGGTCAGCAACGTCTACTAGTTCTAGTGGGTTACGTAGGTCTGGCTTATCAGAACCAAAACGACGCATCGCTTCAGAGAATGGCATGATTGGGAACTCACCTAGATCAACGTCTAGAAGCTCTTGCCACATGTCACGAATCATCTTCTCAGTGGTTGCGCGAACTTGTTCTGCGCTCATGAATGATGTTTCGATATCGATCTGTGTGAATTCTGGCTGACGGTCAGCACGTAGGTCTTCATCACGGAAACATTTAACGATCTGGTAGTAACGGTCAAAGCCAGACATCATTAGCAGCTGTTTGAATAGCTGTGGAGACTGAGGCAGTGCGTAGAACGAACCTTTATGAACACGGCTTGGTACTAAGTAGTCACGCGCACCTTCTGGTGTCGCTTTGGTTAGTACTGGTGTTTCGATGTCCAGGAAGCCGTTATCATCTAGGAAGCGACGAACAAAGCTTGATGCTTTAGCGCGTAGCTTGATGCGGTCGCTCATTTCTGGACGACGTAGGTCTAGGTAACGGTATTTTAGACGCTGCTCTTCAGAGTTCTTTTGGTTGAAGTCTAGTGGCAGAACGTCAGCGCGGTTGATGATCTCAAGGCCTTTAGCGATGATCTCAACTTCACCCGTTGCCATGTCTTTATTAACTTGGCTGTCTGGACGAACGCGTACTTCACCCGTTAGTTTGATACAGAATTCATTACGAAGTTGGTTAGCCACTTCGTACGCATCTGCCATATCTGGGTCAACTACTACCTGAACGATACCTTCACGATCTCGCATATCGATGAAAATAAGACCGCCCAAATCACGACGACGGTTAACCCAGCCGCAAAGTTCTACAGTTTGTCCTGCAAGGGACTTGTTCAGGTGACCACAGTAATGGGTACGCATAATGAAATTCCCAATATCTTTTAAATTTGTTGATGACTCTCCACCAGCACGAGAAATACTGATGGTTCAAAGTTCCATTTATACGCTGAAAGTCGGATTAAATCGACTGTTCAGCTGATAATTTGGTGTGTTTTATACCCCATTGGCTGCATTTAGCTTAATTAGTGTGCAAAAGCATAGCAATGTGGTGAAATTTGGCGGCGATTATACCGATTATTGGCGTTGAGATATAGGCTTTATTAAGTTGTGAAAATCGCACAAAATGGGCGAAAGTGAGACAGATTTAAAAGGACAATTCAGCAGTATGGAACACTACCCTATTCGACTCGGTCTCACACTGTGGTCGCACAATCAATGGCAGCAGAGCTTCTACGGGAAAGGGACAAAACCCGCTGAACGGCTCGCGAAATACGCTCAAGTTTTTTCGACCGTAGAGGGTAATACGACGTTCTACGCGACACCGAGTGCTCAAACCGTTCTCAACTGGCGTGACGCCACCCCAGATCACTTTCGCTTTACCTTCAAGTTACCGAAGGCCATCACCCACGATCAGTTGCTCAAAAATAGTCGCGGCGAGCTACTGAACTTCCTTAAAGTGATGGAACCACTATCAGAAAAAGTGGGCCAATGGACCATTCAACTACCCGCAACTTTTGGCTTTGAGGATTTAGAACGGCTCAAGCAGTTTTGCCATTCTTTCCCCAAAGCGTTTAATTTAGGCGTTGAAGTGCGAAATCCAGCGTTTTTCGCAAAAGGTGAAGCAGAGACGACATTAAATAGCTGGATGATCGACCAAGAAATTAATCGAGTGATTATGGACAGCCGCCCCGTATTTGCCGCAGCACCAACCTCTGAAGCGGTGATCGATGCACATCAGAAAAAACCACGCGTTCCCGTCCATGCGCTCGCAACGGCAAAGCGACCGATGATTCGCTTTATCGGCCACCCAGAGATGGAGGCTAACAACGCATTTTTCGCCCCCTGGCTCACTAAGTTGCCCCTTTGGATAAAGCAGGGAATCGAGCCTTACTTAATGATTCACACTCCAGATAATGTCCTCGCACCAGAGTTAGCGGTTCAACTCTATACTCAGCTAAATAAGCATATGGATAACAAGGTTATGCTACCTGGCTTAGCGCCATTTCCTGCCGATGATCATCAGTCACAGTTTGATCTTTTCTAGAACTAACTACTCAAAAAGGACGCAAACAAGTTCTTAAACCACAACATAAAACCATCCCACAGCTTTGAAAACCAACCACCCTCCGCCACGGCTTGCGCGCTGACCAGTGGATAAGTTGCGACTATTTCTTCGTCTTTCATCCAAACCACTTCACCCACTTGTTGCCCAAGTTCAATTGGGGCCATTAGGGGTTCATTGAATATTACGGCGCGCTCTAAGTTTTTAGTTTTGGACCTTGGCAGTGTGATGTATGCGTCTCTTGAGAAACTCGCGTCTACTTCGTTTATGTCTCCTTTCCACACGTGAACTTTTGATTCCACCTGATGAGCATCAGCGACTTTCTTGGTCGTGTAAAAACGAAAACCATAGCTCAAAAGGTTCTTTGATTGGCTAACGCGTGCGTTTTTGCTTTCTGTTCCCATGACAACAGAGATCAAACGCATATCTCCATCGACAGCAGAACTGACGAGGCTATATCCTGCATTCGAGGTATAACCGGTTTTTCCACCGTCCACATTGATGCCGTTATCCCAAAGAAGGCTGTTGCGGTTGTACTGTTTTATCTTGTTCCAAGTAAACTCTTTTTCATTATAAATTTCGTACACATCCGGTACATCCTCGATGATGTTCTTCATCAAAATTGCCATGTCCCGCGGAGAAGTTTGAATCCCCTCGGCATCAAGCCCATGTGAATTTATAAACCGTGTATCATGCATACCTAGGCTATCAGCCCAATCGTTCATCAAACTGACAAAAGCAGACTCACTCCCCGCAACATGCTCAGCAAGCGCAACACAGGCGTCATTGCCAGATTGCACAATCACCCCATGCATTAGATCAGAGACCGAGATTTCATCTTTTGGCTTGATGAACATTTTTGACGAATCAGGAAATTTTTGAGACCAAGCATTGACTCCAACCGTGACCGTGTCTTCCCATGCTAACCTCTCGGCGAGAATCTCTTGGCCTACGACGTAAGCAGTCATCAATTTTGTTAGGCTCGCGGGTGCAAGTCCAGCGCGACCATTTTGCTCTGCGATCACTTTTTCTGAGTGATAGTCCATCAGTACGTAGCCTTTCGCACTCAACTCTGGTGGGTTTGGTATGCTGATCGCCGCGACGGTAAAACTGTTCATTGCAATGACAAACAAGGTGGCACGAATCATCTTCTTCACAGTCCATTCTCCCTAAAATCAACGATGGCTCCGGCCTCTGTCCGAACCATCAAAAAATCATCGAATCATTGGTCGGTATATCTCTGATACTTATGTAAATAATCACGGGCTCTCTGGCACCAATTTGAGCATAGACTAGTATTGAGGGCGTGACCGTGAATGATATGAAAATGAAGTGATTGAGACAGTTCCTTTTTTACCGTAAAATACGCGCCTTTTTTATGACTGGTGAACCTTCATCAGACAATGCATAAGTGAGATGCAGCATGACCAACAAAGACACCATATTTTCAGCGCCTATCGATAAAATTGGTGATTTCACCTTCGATGAGCGAGTGGTTGAAGTCTTTCCTGATATGATTCAACGCTCTGTACCCGGTTACAGCAACATCATTTCAGCGATTGGCATGCTGGCGGAGCGTTTCGTAAAGCCAAACAGTCATGTCTATGACCTGGGTTGTTCATTAGGTGCCGCCACACTATCAATGCGCCGTCACATCAATCAAGAAGGCTGTAAAATCATCGCGGTGGATAACTCTCCAGCCATGGTGGAGCGCTGTAAGCTGCATATTAACTCCTACCGCAGTGACACTCCTGTGGAAGTGGTTGAAGCAGACATTCGTGAAATCAACATTGAAAATGCCTCTGTTGTCGTATTGAACTTCACACTGCAGTTTCTTTCACCGGAAGACCGCTTTACTTTATTAAAGAAAATCCATGCAGGACTGCGCCCGGGCGGTATTCTGATTTTGTCTGAGAAGTTTGTCTTTGAAGATAGTACCTCTCACGAGTTGCTTATCGATCTACATCATGATTTTAAACGTGCGAACGGTTATAGCGAACTTGAGATAAGCCAAAAGCGCAGCGCAATTGAAAATGTGATGCGTCCAGACTCTATCGCTATGCACAAAGAACGCTTTGAGCAAATCGGCTTTTCAAGCTTCGAGGTTTGGTTCCAATGCTTCAACTTCGGTTCAATGTTTGCCATTAAGTAAACTACGATTTAGTTATCACACAATTTTACTCTAGCCTGCGGAAAGAACCCCAAGGCACTGATTTATCGACTGGATTCAACACTATGTTCAATTTTGCCAACTTTTACCAATTGATTGCTCAAGACACACGTCTTCAGCCTTGGCTCAACACTCTGCCCCAGCAGCTGACGGACTGGCAAAATGCCGAACATGGTGACTTTGCTCGTTGGGTGCGTGCACTCAACAAGATCCCGAGCGGCACGCCAGATAACATTGAGCTAAAAGAGAAGGTCGAGCTAGGCAATGCTGAGGCAATGCACCAAGGTGAACTGAAAAAGCTTGAGAATCTACTAAAGACCTTCCATCCGTGGCGTAAAGGTCCATACCATGTTTACGGTATTCATATTGATACCGAGTGGCGTAGTGACTGGAAATGGGATCGCGTCCTGCCTCATATTTCTCCTTTAGAAAATCGCTCAGTACTTGATGTCGGTTGTGGTAATGGCTATCACATGTGGCGTATGCTGGGTGAAGGTGCTCGCTTATGTGTGGGCATCGATCCATCACATCTATTTTTGGTTCAATTTGAAGCCATCCGAAAGTTAATGGGTGACGATCAGCGAGCACATCTGCTACCACTTGGCATTGAACAGTTACCGAAATTGGAAGCGTTCGATACTGTGTTCAGTATGGGGGTGCTGTACCATCGCCGTTCGCCACTTGACCACCTTATCCAACTCAAAGACCAGTTGGTTTCTGGTGGTGAATTGATTCTTGAAACGCTCGTTATTGAGGGTGACGAAAATGCGGTTCTGGTTCCTGTCGATCGTTACGCTCAGATGCGTAATGTCTACTTCTTCCCTTCTGCAAAAGCACTGAAAGTTTGGCTTGAGCAAGTCGGTTTTGAGAACGTACGAATTGTGGATGAAAACACCACAACCATTGGCGAACAGCGCACAACCGAATGGATGACACACAACTCTCTACCGGACTACCTTGACCCGAATGATCCAAACAAGACAGTTGAGGGACACCCTGCTCCTCGTCGTGCGATTTTAGTAGCAAATAAACCATAATTGACAGAAACTTAACCTAACTTCCCATCGTTTTACTCTCACGTACCGGAGAAGGCTTTCAGCCTCCTCCGTTATGCGCTACACTCGCGCTAATTTAGTTCATCATCACTGAAACACCATGACATCAAGACTTTTCCCTGCATTACTGGTTCTTGCCTTATCGGGTTGTGCTACGACAGATCATGTCGCTCTCCATGAGCAAACACTTGAACAACTAAAATCATCAGAGCTCTCGATTCTTAACAAAATTAGCTATTTAGAGCTACAAATTTCAAACCAAAGCGACTACATTCTTACTTTAGAAGACGAAATTTTGGAACTGCAGTCTGCTTTGGAGCAGAGCCGCTCTGTATTTAACGAACAGTTGGACGATATTTCAGAGAAAAGTGCTCAACCACCGGTTGTTGTAACACAAGTGCCAACACCTGTTAATGAAGTGACTTTAGGCTCAGTGGAACGAATTCAATTCGATGGCATCGATTCAACGTTTGATGCGAGAGTAGATACCGGCGCCGCGACCTCATCGGTCAATGCAGCAGATATTGAGCAGTTTGAACGTAATGGCAAACGCTGGGTACGCTTCCACATCGCTGGTGATGATGGAGAAGTGGTTCAAAATGACAAAGCAGAGCCAACTTGGGTTGAAGCTCCGGTAGTGCGTATGGCCAAAATTCGTCAATCTAGCAATGAAGAAGCGGAGCGTCGTTTCGTCATTGAAATGTGGGTTCGATTGGGTGATATCCATGAGAAAGCACAGTTCACTCTAGCTGACCGCTCACAGATGAGTCACCCCGTTCTACTTGGGCGTGAGTTTATTCGTGACATCGCGGTGGTTGATGTGGGCAAAAAATATATTCATACGGACATTAAACAACTATAACAAGGTAACTTATGACGTCTAAAATTCCATTTTATATATCAGTCGTTGCACTGGTCGTCGCAGGGATCATGCTTAGTGTATTCAGACACCAAACCTACGGTGTTCCATGGACACCAGGCGAAACGCGACAAGTATGGGATATCGAAGCAAGATTAGAGTTCTCAGGTCAAGGTGAGCCAATCAAAGCTTCTTTAGCCGCACCTCACACCCAACCGGGCTACACACTCATCAGTGAGTCTGCCTCTTCTCAAGGCTACGGTGTTGCCTACCTTGAAACGGAAACTGGTCGTCGCGCTGAATGGTCGATTCGTGAGGCCAACGGCCCGCAAACCATTTATTACCGAACCCAATTCCTTGTTGATCCAAACGCTGACGTTGAAGTCATCCCTCCTCAAGGTGAGCGAAACCAGCCAACCTTTAGCGGCCCTGTCGAAGCTGCTGCTATCGCATTGATCGACCGCTCTGAAAAACGCTCTGCGGATGACATCACCTTCACGCGTGAGCTGATCAAAACATTGAACGATGGCGATAGCCAAAATGCCGCATTAATTCTAAATGAGCTCCCGAAGGTAGAAGCAGTAGACAAGATTCTTGCCTATGCGGGTGTACCAAGCAAAATTGCTGGCGTGATTGAGCTTGAAGATGGCCGCCGTCGCCAAAGCATCCAACCAATGAACCAAGTGTGGGATGGTAAAGCTTGGCAACTGTTCAACCCAGAGTCAGGCGCTCAAGGTGTTGGTCCAAACATTCTTATCTGGGATGAATCTAACGTTTCATTACTAGACTTGATTGGCGGTAGTAACAGTCAAGTGCTGTTCTCAATGATCGCTCAAGAAGTCTCAGCAAAAACAGCAACCAACAACAAAGTGGATGCTGACGGCCTACTCAACATGTCCATTCACAGTCTGCCTCTTGAGGAACAAGCGATGTTTAAAACCATCATGCTGATCCCAATTGGTGCACTCATTGTTGTGTTCTTACGTGTGATTATTGGCCTGAAAACGTCTGGTACCTTTATGCCAGTTCTAATAGCGGTTGCTTTTGTTCAAACTCAGCTTGTCACAGGTATTATTGGCTTCCTGCTGATTGTCGGTACGGGTCTGATTATTCGAAGCTACCTATCAAGGCTCAACTTGCTTCTTGTGGCTCGAATATCTGCGGTGATTATTACGGTAATTATGATCATCTCAGTATTTACAGTGGTGGCTTACCGCATTGGCCTAACTGAAGGTCTCTCAATTACCTTCTTCCCTATGATCATCCTATCTTGGACAATCGAACGTATGTCGATCCTTTGGGAAGAGGAAGGTCCGAAGGAAGTACTAATGCAAGGTGGTGGTTCATTACTGACTGCTGTGCTTGTTTATCTGGCAATGACGAACAGCTATGTACAGCACCTAACCTTTAACTTCATTGGTCTACAGCTGATTGTATTGGGCGGTATTCTGCTGCTTGGTACATACACTGGCTACCGTCTAACAGAGCTACGTCGCTTCAAACCACTTGCGGAGGACTAAACGATGTTTTCACGTTTAACCTCACCAGGTAAGCTTCGTGCCAAGGGTATCATGGGCATGAACCAGCGTAACCACAGTTACATTGGCCGCTACAATGATCGCTCAAAATACCCTTTGGTGGACGATAAGCTCAAAACCAAAATTATTGCAGAAGCCGCTGGTTGTACTGTGCCAGCTCTGATTGGCACGATTTCGACTCAGGCAGACGTTAAATCTATCCACAAGATGGTAAAAAACTGGCCAGGGTTTGTAATCAAACCAGCGCAAGGTAGTGGTGGTAAAGGCATTTTGGTTGTGATTTCACACAAAGATGGCGTTTACACCAAACCTTCTGGCTCAACCATCAATGAAGAAGATGTCGAGCGCCACATTAGCAATACATTGGCGGGTCTGTTCTCTTTAGGTGGTAAAAATGACGTTGCCGTGGTTGAAAACCTCATCAAGTTTGATGATTGCTTCGAAGGTTACAGTGTCGAAGGGGTACCTGACGTACGTATTATCGTGTTTAAAGGCTACCCAGTGATGGCAATGATGCGCTGTTCAACTACCGCCTCTGATGGCAAAGCTAACTTGCACCAAGGTGCTGTCGGCATCGGTATCGATATCGCCACTGGACGAGCAGTTCGAGCGGTTCAGTTTGACCAACCGGTCACTCATCACCCCGATACGGGCCAAGAGCTGGGGCAACTGCAAGTTCCTCACTGGGATCGCTTACTTGAACTGGCAGCAAGTGCTTGGGAAATGACAGGGCTTGGCTATATGGGCACTGATATGGTTCTAGATAAAGAAGAAGGCCCAATGGTACTTGAGCTAAACGCTCGTCCGGGCCTCGCTATCCAAATTGCCAATGGTTCTGGATTACTGCCTCGCCTACAACACATCGAAAATCTGGGTACTCCTGCTGAGTATCCTAAACCGGCTGAGCGTGTTGCCTACGCTGCCAAGCAGTTTGGTATTTTTAGTAAATAGCAAAAATCACCCATAAACAAAAATGCCGCTCCTGCAAAAAGAGCGGCATTTTTTTATCGCTAAGGGAATGAGTTAAGGGTACTCCTCTTCATACTCATCTTTTCTTACGATGTAGTGCTCAGGCTTCAAACCGATAAGCTGAGGCAGTGTCACCCCCACCGATATTGATGACCAAGTACCACTCACGATACCGAAGCACAGGGCTATCGCAAATCCTTGCAAAGGCGCGCCCCCTAGCAACCACAAACACGCTACAGTCGCGAATGTCGTTCCTGATGTAATCACTGTTCTTGAGAAGGTCGCCATCACTGCCGAATCAATCAGCTTACCAGTATTGCCGTTCGGGTTACCTTTAAACAACTCCCTTACGCGGTCTGCAATAATGATTGAGTCATTAAGTGAGTAACCCAGCACAGCCAAAACAGCCGCCAATACAGTAAGGTTAAACTCTAAACCCGTAAGAGAGAACAGGCCAAGCACCAACACAATATCGTAAACAAGTGCGCTCAAAGCGCCCAGAGCCAAACGCCACTCAAAGCGCCAACTCAAGTAAAGCATGGTGAGAATGATACAACTCAACACAGCTAGGCCGCCTTTTTCCACCATATCCTGACCCACTTGTGGGCCAACGATGCTGCTATTGAGCACTTTGACATTAGTGTGCAGGGACGACAGGATCTCTCCTATCGATTGCATTTCACCTTCCGGCTGGCTGTAGCGAACAGACCATCGGCCACTCTCGCCAGATTGTGTGAGTTGGACCTCTTGCCCAAGCACTTGATCAAACGTCTGTTTAATCTCATCTGCCGTTAATGCGTGCTCTACTTGGAACTCGCTCACCACACCGCCAGTGAAGTCTAGTCCCCAATTAAAGCCTTTAAATACGATAGTGACGAGGGCACCTAGCACCAAAGCCAAAGAGATCACTGACATGCCAAAACGAATCTTGCTCAAATTAATCAATCGTTTCATTGTTACACCCTCACATCTCGGCGTTGATCACGCCCCCAAATCGTATTGATCAAGATTCTTGAAGCAAAAATACCAGTAAACATACTGGTCAATAGACCTAAGGCAAGTGTCAACGCAAACCCCTGAACAGGCCCATTACCGATAGCGTAAAGTGCTATCGCGACAATCATGGTGGTTAAGTTGGCATCAAAGACAGACGAGAATGCACTCTGGAAACCTCTATCAATTGAAGCTGCAAAGGTGCGCCCCTCACCCATTTTATCCTTAATACGCTCGAAGATAAGTACATTGGTATCTACTGCCATACCTACAGTTAGAACCAGCCCTGCTATACCAGGTAGCGTTAGCACCGCACCGGGCAACAAAGCAATGAGTCCAAACAACATCACCATATTCGTCAGCAATGCCGCGTTTGCCACCCAACCAAGACGACGATACCAAAGTGCGATGAAGGTAAACGTAATCCCCAAACCTAACGCTAGTGCAGCAAAGCCATTCTTCACGTTCTCAGCACCAAGAGAAGGGCCAATTGTACGCTCTTCAACAATGGTCACAGGCGCAGTCAGCGAGCCAGCACGCAAAAGAAGAGCCAGCTCTTGAGCATCATTCATCGTGCCAATACCCGTGATTCTGAAGCGGTTACCTAGCTGTGATTGAATCGTCGCCACACTGATCACTTCGCTATTTTTCTCACTCGAACCATCTTGAGCACGACTGTATTCGCTATACACCGTCGCCATAGGGTTACCGATGTTCTGACGGGAGAAGTTCGCCATTTTTCGACCGCCTAGTCCATCTAAACTGATATTCACTTCAGCGTCACCAAACTCACCCACGCCAGCGCGTGCATCAACAATATGCTCACCACCCAATACAGCACGGCGTGATACGCTGACAGGTTGCCCTTGCTGGTCGTCAATCACTAAAGAGTCACGATTGACGGTATTTGGCACCGAGTGAAATGCCAGTGATGCCGTAGCACCAATCACATCCTTCGCCGCTGCAGGGTCTTGGACGCCCGGCAACTCAATACGAATACGATTCTCTCCTTGGCGTTGCACAGACGCTTCGGTAATCCCTAGCTCGGTGAGTCGGCTACGCATTATTTGTAGGTTCTGCATTACCGTTAAGCGTCGCAGCTCATTTTGCTCTTCTGTTGATAACGACAGTTGAAATTGTCTATCTGAGCCAGTCAATTGCCAATTTGGAAAGCGCTCTCTTGCTAAACGTCGCAATTCACTCGCGTCAGCATCGCTTCGAAGCGTAATTTGCGCACTATCTCCTACCACTCGACCACGAGCGCGAGACAGTTCTGATGTGAGATCGTCAATCACCATTTGACGATGTGCCTGATACACAGGCTCCATATCGACGTCTAACAGGAACTGTACGCCGCCACGCAGATCCAATCCCAATTTAACAGGATTAAAACCGAGGTTAAGTAACCATTGAGGGGCAGCTGGTTCCGATGCAAGGGCAATCGTTGCCCCTTCCGGTAGAGTGTCTGCTAACTCTGCTTGTGCCAAAGCCTGCTGTTCTGGGTTTTCTAACGTAACAACCACACGATTATCTTGCTGGGTAATCTGTTTAGTGTCGATGTTGTGAGAGGCGAGTACGTTGGCAACTTGGGTTGCATCGAGCGTAGCATCGCCTCTTGTAGAGACATGTAATGCCGCATTTTCACCATACCATGATGGCAATGCGCTCAACGCCATTAAAAGCACACACAAGGCAAGCGTAAAGTAGTGCCAGTACCGATTGCGGTTAATGACGTGTTTGGTCTGTTTGTTTCTCATTTATCTAATCTTCTCAATAAGATGAGGGGTAGAGTCAAACCATGACGTACAAGCATAATAAGACACTTCGTAAACGAAGGACGCTAGAAATTCACTGTCAGGGTTTGAATAAGTCAATTACAGCTGGGCTGTAGGTACTGACCTAAACGAGAGAGGATTGAAGGAAACGGTATTGTAGGTTGCTCTCTTTCCAGCCGCCAAGTCGGAGGTTTTGGTCAGAGGCAGAAAACTCCCAGCTTGGAGCGAAGTGCGGGTCAAAGTCAGCTAATCGCGCGAACGCGAGCGGATCGGGAGATTGAAATGAGATAACGAGGAAATAGTCGGGTTTTTCGCCCTTGGTGGCAACCTCATCCATGCTTAATACACGGCGAGAGTTGGGTAAACAAGCTTCTGAACCTGCGTCCAAAAACAGATAACCATCTTGTGATTCGCTCTCTGAAGAGACCGCATCGGCTTGGTCGCTGGCGGCGATATCGACTTGCTCGATGCCCAAAGAGACCAATGATTGTGTCGGTGACGCCATAAACTCTAGCTGCAATGAAGCCGCTGAAGCAAAGAAGCTCAGCATCATGGCCAACATGACAAAAAGTCTACGGGCTAATTTAAGCACGACAAATCCGCGTTACAATCAAGAAACGATATTATAAACGCAGTTAATGATTTGGAAAGACAAAATTCAAAATAATAAAAAGGCGCCAACCTTTCGGTTTGACGCCTAATGCATTTGTTCAACGCTTATGCGATTTCGATGATCTGCTCGCGAGCCAAGCGCGCTTTTGGTAGACCGAAGTTATAGTCTTCACCGTCTTTGTGATACCCCATAGACAGTGCAAGTTCACATACGTGTCCATCCAGCTCGTCTTTGAATAGCTCACCAATAAGCTCGCCGTCAACACCTTCCATCGGTGTCGATGCGATGCCTAGACGTGCAAGAACATGCATGATGTTACCCAGTGCTAGGTAAACTTGTGCTTTAGTCCAAGTGCCGTTGTAACCCGACTCGTCAGTGTTCATTTCAGCAAACGCGTACGCGCCCATGAACTGATCGTACATTTCAGCTGGCAGGTGACCAGAGCTGACTTCCGCATCCACACGTTTCGCGAACTTCTCTTTAGTGAAGTTAGGATCGTAAGCAAACAAAATTGTGTGTGATGCTTCTTTTGCGTGTGGTTGGTTGAATTGGTGCTTGTTAGCAAATGAATCATGTAGACGCTGCTTTGCTTCATCACTCTCTACGATAACGAATTTCCAAGGCTGAGAGTTGATAGAAGATGCCGATAGACGCAGCGCTTCTAGAATGACTTCCATATCTTGTGCAGAAATCTTCTTCTCTGCATCGTATTTTTTCGCTGTGTAACGGCTGTGAAGGTCTTTAATAATTTGATGAGACACGTGAATACTCCTAACAGGTAGATCGTGATTCTTAACAAGTGGTGTGCAGTTTACCGAGAATTCAGACTTTGATAAGCCGTCAGTGGATGAAAACACTTTCAATTAATTATTGATAATCATCGGTTCAGCGTCATTAAACTGATAGAAATGAAAAAAGCCACCAGTTTTCACTGGTGACTTAAAAGTTTCGTACAAGTTTTCTTTTACGCTTCGACGGGCGTCTTCACTGGTGCCGGAGTGCGGATTAGGTAATCAAATGCCCCCAAGCTTGCTTTCGCTCCCTCACCCATCGCAATAATGATTTGTTTGTAAGGTACGGTTGTCACGTCACCTGCCGCAAACACGCCACTCATGCTGGTTGCGCCGTGGGCATCAATCTCAATCTCACCGCGTGGTGACAGAGCAACACCTGAATCTTTTAGCCATTCGCTGTTTGGCACTAGACCGATTTGAACAAAAATACCCGCCAGTTCAATCTGCTTCTTCTCACCAGTATTACGATCAATGTATTCAAGACCCGTTACTCGCGTGCCGTCACCGATCACTTCTGTCGTTTGCGCCATCGTGATGATATCGATGTTTGGTGTGCTGTTTGCTTTGTCGATAAGTACTTGGTCAGCTCGCAGTGTGTCAGCAAATTCCAGCACAGTGACATGGTCTACGATACCTGCTAGGTCAATCGCAGCTTCAATGCCAGAGTTACCACCACCAATCACTGCAGTACGCTTGCCTTTGAACAGTGGACCATCACAGTGTGGGCAGTAAGCCACACCCTTATTGCGGTACTCTTGCTCACCTGGAACGTTCATTTCACGCCATCTTGCACCCGTACTGGTGATAACGGTACGAGAACGCAGAACGGCACCACTCTCTAATACAACATGTGTGTAACCATCATCCGTGTCTTTTGCATCAATGATGTTTGCCGCGCGCTGCTCGCTCATGATGTCAACGCCGTACTCTTTCACATGCTCTTCTAGGCTCGCAACCAGCTTTGGACCTGTTGTCGCTTTCACAGAGATAAAGTTCTCAATCGCCATCGTATCCATCACTTGACCACCAAAGCGCTCTGCCACCACACCGGTACGAATACCTTTACGCGCTGCGTAAATCGCTGCAGATGAACCTGAAGGGCCACCGCCTACAACCAGTACATCGAACGGTTCTTTTTCACTGATTTTCTGTGCTTGTTTTTTTGCCGCACCCGTATCCACTTTGTTCAAGATTTCAGCCAGAGACATACGGCCTTGTCCAAATAGCTCACCATTAATGAACACGCTTGGTACTGCCATGATGTCACGCTGTTTCACTTCATCTTGGAAAGCAGCGCCATCAATCATGGTTGCGTTAATCAGTGGATTGATTGCTGACATCATGTTGAATGCCTGAACCACTTCTGGACAGTTCTGGCAAGACAGAGAAATAAAGATCTCAACATTAAGTGGCTTATCTAGCTGCTTGATTTGCTCGATCACTTCCGCTTCAAGCTTGATTGGGTGGCCACCACTATGCAGTAGTGCTAGCACCAGTGAAGTGAACTCATGTCCCATTGGAAGACCAGCGAAACCAATCGCAGTGCCTTTTTCTGCATTGACTACCTGCATAACTGGCTTGCGGTCACTGGCTTGATCGTCGCGTTTCACAATGATCTTATCCGTCAATGAAGCGATGTTTTGCGCCAAACCATCGAGTTTGTTGGCGGTTTCGCTCTCGTCGAGGCTTAGGACAAGCTCTACGTTTGTTTTTAAGTTTTCTAAGTACGCTTTAAGCTGCTGCTTCATTGCTTGATCTAACATGGGGATACCTGCTAACTGTCAATCTTCACTACTGAACTAATTGCATCAGTAAGAATAAAAAAGGAAATGTATAAAAAGGGGTTATCTTATGATGCTTTATATTTGGGAGTGCACACCCCGCCCTTTAGGAGCAAGAAGCGGAGCATGCAAACTGGGTTCTAATCAGAGTTGATTAGATTTTACCTACTAGATCTAGAGAAGGAGCCAGTGTCTCTTCGCCTTCTTTCCACTTAGCTGGGCAAACTTCACCTGGGTTGTTTGCTACGTATTGAGCCGCTTTTACCTTGCGAAGTAGGTCTTCTGCATCACGACCGATACCTTCCGCTGTGATTTCCATCGCTTGGATAGTACCTTCTGGGTCGATTAGGAACGTTGCACGGTCTGCTAGGCCTTGACCTTCACGCATCACGTTGAAGTTGTTTGTGATAGTGCCTGTTTGGTCGCCTACCATGAAGTACTCGATAGTGCCGATTTTTTCAGAAGTATCGTGCCATGCTTTGTGAGAGAAGTGAGTATCTGTTGACACTGAGTAAACTTCTACACCGCGTGATTGAAGCTCTGCGTATTTCTCTTGAAGGTCAACTAGCTCAGTTGGACATACGAAAGTAAAGTCAGCTGGGTAGAAGAAGAATACTGCCCATTTACCTAGAACGTCCTGCTCTGTAATTTCTACGAAGTCGCCGTTTTTGAATGCTGTCGCGTTGAATGGTTTGATTGTAGTGTTGATCATGACTTTGTCTCTCTTTATTTGATTGTTTGACACTTCGCTGTGTCGTTGAGGTAATAATGCCTCTGAGAGAGAAATTTTAGAAATTGTCTGTTTCTATCAAATCAATAGAAGTTTCCTATCGTTCACAATAGGCGATACCTATCAGCCATCATCGACAGAACCTATTAGGTCTGGTTCACAAAAAAGGGCCTCTTTCGAGACCCTATCTGAATGCACTTACAAAGCACTAACGCATCAATCGCCGGCAAACATATAGCCTTCACCATGAACCGTGACAAAGATTTGCGGGTTCTTCGGGTCAAACTCCATCTTCGCACGCATGCGTCGAATCAATACATCAATAGTGCGATCGTTTGGCGCATCAACACGGTGACTAATCATGCTCAGTATGCGGTCACGACTTAACACCTGACGCGGATGTGAAGAGAGTGCAACTAACAATTCGTATTCTGCTTTCGTTAGTTTTACCGGTTCACCGTCACGACTTAGGGCACGACGCTGGATGTCGAAGGTCCATTCGCCAAAGCGAACAAGGTTTGTATCCTCTTCAACCTCCTCTTCTTGGGGCTGAAGTTGTCCTGTTAGAGAGATACGCCAAAGCAGGTTCTTTACTCGAACCAAAAGTTCGCGTAGCTCAAAGGGTTTAGTGACATAATCGTCTGCGCCCATTTCAAGGCCAACAATCTTATCAATGCTATCGGTACGTCCTGTTACCAAAATAATTCCGATGTTTGATTGACCACGAAGTTCTCGCGTCAACATCAAGCCATCTTCTCCTGGCAAGTTAATGTCTAGCATGACCAAATCAACATCATTGCTTTGCAGACACTCTCGCATTTCAGACCCAGAACTCGCTTCACTTACTGTGTAGCCTTCATTTTGAAAATAGCCAACCAGTTTGCTGCGGGTTACTAGATCATCTTCAACAACTAGAACGTGATAGCTCATGTTATTCTCTTTACTCGGAAATTACTCAGTCCCATTCATAATTAGACATATTTACATTCTATTCAACCTGAAGATGCACTTTATTCGAGTTTTCTTGATGAATCACAATTACTCAGTTTTAAAGATTTTACGCCCTGACACTCACAAATACGCAAGCAAGTGCACAACAATCACTCGTTCAAATATATCCGCTTGGATCCTAGACATAATTTCCCACAAACCATCACTTTCATTCACACAAGCCAATAACACTATTCATATTTTCCCTTTATACTCCACCTATCAACTAGATAGCGCTCTCAATACAGCCTTTCTATACTTATGACTTATCCATTTATGATTTGGAGCTTCTCGTGATTGAAGAGATCAAAGCGTTTAATGAAAAACGTGCAGAGATTTATTGGTGGCTGTCGAGCCTATTTGCAAGCGAACTTGATGAGCAAGGTCTAGAGCAATATCAAAGCCCGGAGATCCGCGCATTTATCTCCGGCCTTGGAGAAAATGTTCAATTAGCTAAACCGGTTGAAAAGCTCGTTGATGCACTGAATAGACTACAAGTACGTGAAGATGCCCAACTTGAGCTTTCTGCGGACTTCTGTGAGCTGTTTCTAAAGTCAGACAAAGAAGGCGCTCTTCCCTACGCGTCAATCTACCTTGATAAATCAGGTACTCTTAACGGCAAACCCGCTGAAGAGATGAATGAAGTCCTTGCCAAGCACAATATTCAAGTCACAAAAGGCATGAATGAACCGGCAGACCATATCGCGATTGAGCTCGATTTTCTGGGCAACTTGATCATTCGCTCTAACGAGCTAGAGCAAGAAGCATATATCAATCAAGCACTTGTCGAGCAAGCTAACTTTATTAAACAGCATATTCTCAGCTGGACTCCCCAATTCCATGCACTTTGTCAGAAAAAAGATGACTTTGGCTTCTATTCTGCGGTTAGTGGCCTGTTAGTGGCATTTCTTGAGCTAGACTGTTTATATTTACTGGATGAGCAGTCTTAGATCAAAACGATTAGGATTGCGTCGCAAACGATAGCAGTCTAAAATACTCGGATGTTTTTAAACCGCTTTCAACAAAGCGGTTTTTTATTTGGTTTTTTCCTACAAAAGACTACCGCAACACGGCTCATACTAGGTTTTAGTCACCGCTTGAGCAACGTGCGGTACATAAAAATACGAATCAAGGACCACAACTATGGCCACGATAAAAGATGTTGCGCGTCTTGCCGGTGTCTCAACAACGACTGTCTCGCACGTTATCAACAAAACGCGCTTTGTTGCTGAAACAACTCAAGAAAAAGTAATGAAGGCAGTAAAAGAGCTAAACTATGCACCCAGTGCGGTTGCCCGCAGCCTTAAATGCAACACCACACGCACGATTGGTATGCTCGTTACCCAATCTACCAACCTTTTCTTCTCAGAAGTCATCGATGGTGTTGAGAGCTACTGTTACCGTCAAGGTTACACGCTAATTTTGTGTAACACTGGTGGTATATACGAAAAGCAGCGTGATTACATCCGTATGCTTGCAGAAAAGCGTGTTGACGGCATTTTGGTGATGTGTTCAGACTTAACCGAAGAGCTAAGTGAAATGCTGGACGGCCACCCAGATATTCCTAAAGTAATCATGGACTGGGGCCCAGAGACTTCACAAGCAGATAAGATTATCGACAACTCAGAAGAAGGTGGCTACCTAGCGACGAAATATCTGATCGAAAAAGGTCACGATAAGATTGCCTGTCTAAGTGGTCACTTCGAAAAAGCGGCGTGTAAAGAGCGTATTAACGGCTTCCGCCGCGCGATGAATGAAGCAAAACTTGATGTCGTCGAAGACTGGATCTTGGAAGGTAACTTCGAGTGTGATACTGCTGTATTAGCCGCAGACAAAATTGTTGCCATGGATGAGAAGCCTACCGCTGTCTTCTGTTTCAACGATACTATGGCACTCGGGCTTATGAGCCGCCTGCAAGAAAATGGCATCCGAATTCCAGAAGACATGTCAATCATCGGCTATGACAATATCGAACTTGCCGAATACTTTTCACCACCACTAACGACGGTTCACCAACCGAAACGCCGTGTGGGTAAAAATGCCTTTGAGATCTTACTAGAGCGCATCAAAGACAAAGAGCATGAAAAGCGTGTGTTCGAAATGCATCCAGAAATTGTTGAACGTTTAACCGTACGCGACCTCAACAAGTAAGATACTGATTTCATAAGAAAACTATTAACCCTGGCACTATGCATACGCATGCAAAATGTTAGGGTTATTTTTTTGAATCAACATCACATTATCACCTTTCAAGATGTGATACCTATTCCGCTTTTCTTTATGCTCTTTTGAGAGCCACGCACAGGGCAAACCATTTGAAAAGATGGGACGCAAAGCTTCCGGCCTTAATCAGAATTTTATTCATAACTATGATATTATTCAGGAAAGGTAGCGGGGTTGCCGATGGTAAAATACACGAGCATAACCTTTCCATGACAAAGGGCATGCTGTTTTTTGCTATTCTCTCGGGCCTGAATTTGGTGGCGTGAAATTTCTACACCGAGAATACAAAGCATGGATAAACCAATTTTAAAAGACTCGATGCGCTTATTCGAGCAACTTGGCACTGTCAAGTCACGATCAATGTTTGGTGGCTTTGGCATATTCGTCAATGACACAATGTTTGCATTGGTCGTGAAGAACAAGCTACACGTTCGTAAGTGTGCTGACCTAGAAACTGCGATCTCTCAACACGAACTCGAGCCTTATGTTTATGAGAAGCGGGGCTTTCCTGTCGTCACTAAATACTTCCAGCTACCTGATTCGTGGGTCAATGAGCCTGCGCGCCTTCTATCGGTAGCAACTACCGCTCTCAAAGCGGCTGTTGCTGATAAAGTGAAGCAAGAAACAACGAAGCCTCAACGTTTAAAAGATCTCCCTAACCTTCGTCTTGCAACAGAGAGAATGCTAAAAAAAGCTGGAATCGAGACTGTGACTCAACTAGAAGAAGCGGGAGCGGTGAGAGCTTATCAAGCGATACAAGAGTCGCACACAACACCGGTTAGCCTTGAGCTACTCTATTCACTGGAAGGGGCGATTCGCGGCACACACTGGACTGTGATCCCCCAACCTCAACGTGAAGATCTCGCTAGCCAGATTAATTAAGCTCCACAAACCTTCAAACACCAAAGTCAGCACTATTTGCTGGCTTTGTTCGTTTTGATTGAAAGAAAAATACCTCCTATCCTGTCTGTATACTCACCTGAATCATTAGCTTAAATTGGCGACAGGAGTCTGCACGATGAGCAAGTTTTTAAATCCAAAAGTAATTATTGGTATCGTTTTGGTTACCACCATCATCATTTTAGCCACTCAGTTTGGGCAGTACTTAACGTTAGAAAACGCCAAAGTCCAGCAAGCGGCGCTAAGAGATTACATTGATCAAAACTTCATCACCGCTGCAACAATCTACTTCTTTGCCTATGTAGGCATCACGGCATTCTCAGTACCGGGGGCAGCCGTCGTTACTCTTCTTGGCGCCGCTCTATTCGGTTTCTGGACCAGTTTAGTCTTAGTCTCTTTCGCTAGTACCATTGGTGCTACTCTGGCCTTTTTAAGTAGTCGATTCCTCTTCAGAGATTGGGTACAGGGTAAGTTTGGCGATAAGCTCAGTGTCATTAATCAGGGCGTCGAAAAAGATGGTGCGTTGTACCTAATATCACTACGTTTAATTCCAGTTTTTCCTTTCTTCTTGATTAACTTACTCATGGGATTGACACCCATTTCAATTGGTCGTTTCTACCTATTTAGCCAATTGGGTATGCTACCGGGAACAGCGGTCTACCTCAATGCGGGTACCCAACTTGCGCAAATAGACTCACTATCAGGTATCGTCTCCCCTTCTGTGCTTGTCTCATTTGCTTTACTGGGTCTATTCCCTGTCATTATGAAATGGGTGATGAACTTACTTGAGCGAAAACGCAATATCCCTGCCAGTAAATAAAGGAAGATAGATGAAAATCTATTTTGCTAAACATCCCACGGAAGCCCATATTGTTGCTCAAATGCTCCAGCAACAAGGTTTTCAATGTGAGGTGCGTGGAGATACGTTGTTTAGTTTACAGGGAGAATTGCCCTTCAATGAGGAGACGTTTCCTCACGTGTGGCTATTTGATAACGCGCTAGCCCCTCAAGCACAGGCTCACATTAAAGAATACCTACAGCAAAAAGCGAGTTTAAAAGAGTGGCAGTGTCATGAGTGTCACGAACTCAATGAGGGGCAGTTCGGAGCGTGTTGGCAGTGTGGAGCTGCCGCTCCACATCAAGGCTAGGCTAAAGAGTGGCGCTGAATAAAGCCGATAGAGTGTGTATTAAACTCATCTGGCTTTTCTACGTTGCAAACATGTCCACAGTCTTCAATTTCAAGTAGCTCGCTCTTATCATGGCGGGCCACCATCTCTTTTACTGGTTTGATAAACATGTAGTCGCGATCACCCATCAAATAAAGCGTTGGGATCGGCAGTTCTCTATCGCGGAAGTAGTGCATTAAAGGATTCACATCAGCAGCCAGTTTAAACCACCGTTTGAACTCTTTTTGGCAAAGCTTGTTCGCCTCGCGAATGAAAAGGTGTCGTGATTCTCTCTGGTTACGCTGTGGCATCACGATATAAGCGAAAAGGCTGTACAACCACATATAAGGCACGAAGTTTTTCGACCAGTCCCCAACCTTTACTAACACCTGTGAACGCGCGTTTAAACGCGTTACCGCTCCACCTAGCACCATGCTCCTTACGCGTTGGGTTTCTAACTCTGCCAGCGTGCGAACAATAATGGTTCCTAAAGACATCCCAACAAAATGTGCAGAGGAGATCTTTAAGTGATCGAGCACTTTCACCACATCTTTGGTGACCTCTTTAAAGGTATAGGTATGGCTGATAATGTCTTTTATGAATTGATTCGACTTTCCATGTCCACGAAGGTCAACGAGCAGCAAATTAAAATGCTCTCGATACGACTTGATCTGCTTAAACCAAATCGAAGAGCTACCGCCTGCTCCATGTACAAAGACCACCCACTCTTTGCTGGTCGGGTGTAAAAAGGTCTTATGGAAAAGCAAACTATCTGACATAACTATTAATAAAGAGTTTCTAATGGTGACAGTTTAGCATACCTAATAAAACTAAACTGCATTGGGATTTGTAAGCAATGGTTGCCCTAAACTAAAAAAAGGGTCAAGCCCTATCAGCTCGACCCTCCCTTGTTTCATGACTCTAGGCAGCTAGCCGTCTTTCTTTGCCATTTCATACATTTTCACGTACTGAACAGCAGACTCTTTCCAGCTAAAATCTTTCTGCATCGCTCGTTGTTGAATCTCGACAAACCTGTCTGGTTCTTGAAGTAACAACAACAAAGCACGTTGCATCGCAACCAATAGCGCTTCAGGGGTTGGCTCTCTAAAGCTAAAGCCTGTCGCCTCTTCTGGTGCTATATCGTAGTCAATAACCGTATCTTTTAGGCCACCCACTTCACGTACAATTGGCAGCGTTCCGTAAGCCATGCTGTAGATTTGATTCAAACCACAAGCCTCAAACTCTGATGGCATAAGGAAGAAGTCTGAACCCGCCTCGATCAAATGGGCATAACGGTTACTGTAGGCTTCCAAGAAAGCAAACTTCTGCGGGTGACGACTTGCGATACCACGTAACCAAGAAGCAATTTCAGCCTCGCCGGTACCGATGATCACCACCTGAACATCATTCTTAAGAAACTTCTCGAGAATAGGCAGAAGGTATGAGAAGCCTTTTTGGTGAGTCAAACGACACACCATACCAAACATAGGTTTGTTCTCTTGAGGTAAGCCTACTTCTTGTTGCAGTGTCAGCTTAGCGTCTGCTTTACCCTTGTGCAGAGACGTTGCCTCTGATGTATACGGCGTTGGTAAGAACTCATCAGTAGAAGGCTCCCACTCTGAGTAATCACAACCGTTAACGATTCCGTGAAGGTCACAAGCTCGGTGAACAAAATCATCCACTAAGCCATGTGCGCCCAACGGTGTCAGCAACTCTGATGCATAGTTTGGGCTCACCGCATTAATCTTATCCGCGAATGCAATACCCGCACGGAGCATGCTTACTTGATCATGCCCGTAACGCAGGAACTCCATCCCAGACAAATTCAGTTCCGGAATATTCTGCACTTGATGGTAATGGAAAATACCTTTAAACACTGCGTTGTGAACAGTGAGTACACTCTTCATATTCGCAAAGTAAGGATCTTCACGGTAGCGAGTTTTCAGCAAAAACGGGACAAACCCGGTATGCCAATCGTTCGCATGAACCAAATCTGGCTTAATATCGAGCTTTTGCAAAACATCTAGGCTCGCGGCAGAGAAGAAGCTAAAACGCTCACCGTTATCGTCATACGCATGATTGTTTTCAGCATAGAGCTCTGGGCGAGCAAAGTACTGCGGACAATCAATAAGATAAACATCAACACCGTCTAACTCAGACTTACGGACCTTATATGCCGTGTGAGGCCAATGATTAAGCTCTGTTTCAAACAGAACTGGTGCGTCAGATACGTGAGGGATGCTTTGATAAGCAGGTAGCGCAATCGCTACCTGATGACCAAGTTCCTGTAATGCTTTAGGCAGGGCTTTTGCCACATCGGCAAGCCCGCCACTTTTCACCAATCCTTGAGCTTCTGAAACGGTAAACCAGAGATTGAGTTTTTCCACTTTAGAATCCTACTTTAGTTCCTTTCGCAATCACGACAATGCCTTCAGACGAAACGTGGAAGCGTTTTGCATCCACCTCTAAGTCCTCGCCAATGACAGTGCCTGGTGCAATTTCGACGTCTTTATCAATGACGGCACGGCGAATTTTACAGCCTGCGCCAATCTTTACGTCACCTAAAATAACAGATTCTGAGATGGTTGTACCAGAAGCAATGTTACTACGATAGCCCAGTACCGACTTGTAAATGGTTGATCCTTGGATATAACTACCGCCCGAAATCAAGCTATCCGTGATCTTAACTTTACGATGGTCCGCATCAACGAATGTCGCTGGTGGCAATGGCGGGTAGTACGTGTGTAGCTGCCAAGAGCGGTTGTAAAGTGAGAACGGCGCATCTTCTTCTAGCAGGTCCATATGTGCCGCCCAGTAAGAGCCAATGGTACCAACATCACGCCAGTAAGTTGTTGGCTTCTCACCAGGAATGTCATTGGTTGAGAAGTCGTATACATACACTTCACCTTGTGGGTAAAGCTTTGGAATGATGTCTTTACCAAAGTCATGGCTAGACTCTGTGTTTTTCGCATCTTCGTGCAGTTCACTGCACAAACACTCTGTTTCGAAGATGTAGTTACCCATAGAAACCAGAGCCATATCTGGATGACCAGGAATTGACTTAGGATTCTTTGGTTTTTCCTCGAAACCAATCATTTTACCTTGCTCATCCACTTCGATAACACCGAACGACGATGCCTCTGACAAAGGCATACGCAGCGCTGAAACTGTCAAACTCGCTTTATTTTCCTTGTGGAAATCGAGCATTTGACGGATATCCATCTTGTAGATGTGGTCAGAACCGAAGATAGCAACTTGCTCAGGATCTTCCTCTTTGATGAAACCTACGTTTTGGTAGATAGCATCAGCAGTCCCTTCGTACCAACGCTTACCGTCACGCATTTGCGCAGGGATAAGGTCAATAAAACGGCCAGTAATGCTGGTTGGGTTCCAACCTTTCTTCATGTGTAGGTAGAGTGATTGAGATTTAAACTGTGTCAGTACGTAAACCTTCATCAGGTCTGCGTTACGGAAGTTGTTTAAAGCAAAGTCGATTAGACGGTAGCTGCCACCGAATGGTACAGCAGGTTTAGTACGAGACTCAGTCAAAGGCATAAGACGTGAGCCTTCGCCACCAGCAAGGATCATCCCTAAAACACCAGCCATAGTTTATTCTCCATTTTATATTTATATTAACCTTCACTTCGCTTTAGATGAGGGGGAGCGAAGCAAACGTTTACGATGCCTGATTTGACACAAATGGAGTCGATGTTTGGGTTAGATTAATTCGCTTTCCATTGCGCCAAACTAGCTACATCAAAAATAGCGTCTACAACTTTCAATTCATCTGCTGTTTTTTATGATGTTTGCGTTCGGGAAGATGAAAAACAAACGATTGGAGCCAACATGACGATGCGAAAAGCGCGACTTTTTGATGCCTCTGGCTTCCTTTCGGACTTTACCTACCAGAGTGTGTTCATTATGAAGAAAAATTACGACATGATTCAATGGCACGTGTCACAGATTTTATTCAACACAACTCATACCAGTGAATTTTAAGATCCTGGTTACATAATGTTAATGTAACTTTCATACAGAAAGCACAAAAACAACAAGGCAGCCACTTGGGCTGCCTTGCTATTACGTATCGTTCTTATTCACGATTATTTTTTAGGCTTTTTACGCTTATCGGTAATTTCCCATTTACCATCGATAAACAAGCCAGTCCAACCTGAAGGCTTACCATCGTCTTCCGAGCGAATGTAATTTTCCTTGGTTTTACGGCTAAATCGAACCACCGCTGGACGACCATCAGGATCATGAGTCGGTGCATCTGCCAGATATTGGAACTTCGGTGAAATACGGTCTTTAAATCGAGCCAGCTCTTCCACTAACGGCGCACGTGTTTCACGTGATTTAGGGAAGTTACTTGCGGCCATGAACAGACCAGAAGCACCATCACGCAAGACAAAGTAAGCATCTGAGTTTTCACAAGGAAGCTCAGGGAAGTGCACAGGATCCTCTTTTGGAGGTGCAACTTCACCATTTTTCAGAATCTTACGCGTGTTCTTACAGTCTTCATTGGTACAGTCCATGTACTTACCAAAGCGACCATTTTTCAGCACCATGTCTGAACCACACTTGTCACACTCAACAACCGGTCCATCGTAACCTTTCACTTTGAACTCACCGTGTTCAACCACATAACCATCACAGTTCGGGTTGTTACCACAGACGTGCATCTTGCGCTTATCATCGATAAGGTACGCATCCATCGCGGTTTCACAGATTGGACAACGCTTTTTCGCTCTCAGTGCAGCAGTTTCTACATCTTCTTCAAGAACATTGATAATCCCCTCTTCATCACCCAAGTTGATGGTGGTCTTACAACGCTCTTTCGGCGGTAATGCATAGCCAGAACAGCCCAAGAATACACCCGTAGAAGCGGTGCGAATACCCATTGGACGCGAACATGTCGGACATTCAATGTCTGTCATCACGATATGGTTTGGTTTCATACCGCCGTGATCTTCATCGAGCTCAGCTTTCTCTAACTCACCGGTGAAATCACCAAAGAAGTTATCCAGCATGTTCTTCCAGTTCACTTCACCTTCAGCCACTTGGTCGAGCTTCTCTTCCATACGCGCCGTGAAGTCATAGTTCATGAGATCATTAAAGCTATCATCGAGGCGATCGGTCACGATTTCGCCCATTTTCTCTGCGTAGAAACGGCGTTGATCTACTCTCACGTAGCCACGATCTTGAATTGTGGAGATGATCGATGCATACGTCGAAGGACGGCCAATACCACGTTTCTCCAGTTCTTTAACCAAGGCAGCTTCGGTAAATCGCGCTGGTGGCTTAGTGAAGTGCTGTTTCGGCTCAAGATCTTTCAAGCTCAATACATCACCCACTTGTACTGCTGGGAGAATTTGGTCTTCATTTTTGCCTAGTGGACGTTGTACACGCGTCCAACCATCAAACTTAAGAATACGACCTTTCGCTTTAAGCGTATACTCTGCCGCTTTCACACTCACTGTGGTTGAATCGTACTTCGCAGGTGTCATTTGACAGGCAACGAATTGATTCCAAATTAGAGCGTAAAGCTTGTGTGCATCGGCTTCCATACCTTGTAGGTCATCAGCTTTCACGGCAACATCAGAAGGACGAATCGCTTCGTGCGCTTCTTGTGCACCCTCTTTGCTGCCATAGACCAATGGGCTTGCAGGAAGGTAAGCATCACCAAACTCACTACCAATAAACTCACGAGCAGCCTCTACAGCCTCTTTACTTAGGTTAGTTGAGTCTGTACGCATATAAGTGATGTAACCCGCCTCATAGAGGCGCTGAGCGAGCATCATGGTCTTTTTCACGCCGTAGCCTAGACGGGTGCTTGCTGCTTGTTGCAGCGTCGACGTGATATATGGCGCTGATGGCTTGCTGCTTGTTGGGCGGTCTTCGCGCTTACACACTTCATAAGCTGCTTTCTCAAGCACGCTCATTGCTGCTTTCGTTTCCGCTTCATTCACCGGTTTGAAAGCCGAACCATCTTTCTGTGCAACTTGCAGTCTAAAGTCCGTAGTATCTTTCGTTACCGTATTAGCATGAATATCCCAGAACTCTTCTGGAATGAAGGCTTTGATTTCGCGCTCACGCTCAACCAACAGCTTCACTGCAACCGACTGTACACGACCTGCCGATAGACCACGTGCGACTTTCTTCCACAGCAGAGGTGAAACCATAAAGCCCACGACACGGTCCATAAAACGACGGGCTTGCTGCGCATTGACACCGTCAATGTTTAACTCACCCGGCTGTTCAAATGCTTGTTGAATCGCGTTTTTAGTAATTTCATTAAACACAACGCGTTTGTATCGCTCTTCATCACCGCCGATGATCTCGCGAAGGTGCCAAGCGATAGCCTCTCCCTCACGGTCCAAATCGGTTGCGAGATAAACGTAATCAGCGTCTTGTGCGAGTTTTTGTAGCTCAGAAACCACCTTTTCCTTACCTGGAAGGATTTGGTAGTTCGCTTCCCATCCGTTGTACGGGTCGATACCCATCTTCTTGATGAGAGACTTACGGTCTTTTTCTTTTTTGACTCGAGCTTTCTCTTCCGCACTCATGCCTTTGGTGGATATTGGCGCTGCTTTTTTCTGCCCAGTGCTTTGACCAGCCGTTGGAAGATCACGTACGTGACCAACACTCGACTTAACGACAAAGTCTTTACCTAGGTACTTATTGATGGTTTTCGCCTTGGCTGGCGACTCCACAATAACCAGTGATTTACCCATAGTAATAATATGCTCTATTTGTTAGGTATGGAGTTACGGTACGCCATACTCAATGTCTCGTTCTTTTTTTACTATTGAGCGAGATTTTCAGAAGATCAATATCTTTTTGCAAAAAAAATTCTAACTGCTGGACATTTGGGCAATCCATCAGCAGCACTCTCAGTGCAGTTTTCCCTCTATATATAGCGATTGATTCTTCGTTTGTGTTGGCTCAAATAACCAAAGAAAACAACCGAATTATCAAAAGCGCTAGATTCTACAAACGGTTTTTTTTAGACTGACGGCAAATCGATATTAACGGATAGATAAACTCATGAGTGACAAGAAAACCATCTCTGAATTCGACCTACTACTGATTGCTAACCAGATTATCCAAGAGCACGACGATTATATCGAGGGTATGCGCGCAGACTCAGTCACAGAAAAAGAGGGCGTTTTGGTTTTTAAAGGGGAGTACTTCCTTGACGCCAATGGCCTACCGACACAAAATACTACGGCTGTGTTTAATATGTTCAAGTATCTCGCTCACCACCTTTCTAAAGAGTTCACCATACAAAAGTAACATGCGCGTAGACACAACAAAGGGGAGCATTGCTCCCCTTTGTGTTCTAAATGCAGCTGAAAATTAACAGCTTAGCTCTGCAAGCTTGTCAAAGTAATCAGGGAACGTCTTAGACGTGCAGCCCGGATCATTAATAGTCACCGGTGTATCGCTCAATGCAACTAGTGAGAAGCACATTGCCATGCGGTGATCATCATACGTATCGATTGCAGCATGCTTCAACTGAGCGGGCGGTTGAACGATTAGGTAGTCCTCACCCTCTTCAACTTCAGCACCGACTTTACGCAGTTCCGTTGCCATTGCAGCCAAGCGATCTGTCTCTTTTACGCGCCAGTTATAGACATTGCGTATCGCCGTTGTTCCCTCAGCAAATAGCGCTGTGGTTGCAATCGTCATTGCCGCATCTGGGATGTGGTTGTAATCCATATCGATGGCTTTTAGCTCACCGACACGAGAGATCACATAGTCATCACCCCACTCAATTTCTGCACCCATTTTCTCCAGTGCATCGGCAAACTGGATATCACCTTGAATGCTGTTTTTACCAATGCCCGTTACCTTGATCTCGCCACCTTTGATCGCCGCTGCAGCAAGGAAGTATGACGCAGATGACGCATCACCCTCTACCAAGAAATCACCTGGAGCAAGGTAGTGCTGACCCGCCGGAACGACGAACTGTTGGTAATCGTTGTTCATCACCTCAACACCAAACTGCTTCATGATGTGCAGTGTAATATCGATGTAGGGCTTTGAAACCAATTCACCGACGATGTTAATTGTGATTTCACCTTCCGCTAGGGGTGCTGACATTAAAAATGCCGTTAAAAACTGGCTTGAGATAGATCCATCAATCGATACAGAGCCAGACTTGAGTCCAGTCGCATTAATTTTTAGCGGTGGGTAATCCGTGTTCTCTAGGTACTCAATATCTGCACCTGCTTCTCGAAGTGCATTAACTAAGTGGCCAATAGGGCGCTCTTTCATGCGCGGCTCACCCGTAAGAACAAACTCACCACGACCTAAACACAGCGCAGCGGCTAATGGACGCATCGCCGTGCCCGCATTACCCAAAAACAGCTCTTGGGCTTCTGTTACATCAAATGGACGTCCCAAGCCTTCAACTTCACATACTGTTTTATCTTCAGACAGACGATAGCTCACCCCAAGCTTAGTCAGAGCATTTAACATATGACGGATGTCATCACTATCGAGTAGGTTAGTCAGTCGTGTGGTTCCTTTGGCAAGAGCGGCAAGCAGTAACGCACGATTCGATACACTCTTCGAGCCAGGTAAGTTCACAACGCCATTCACGCGTTGAATAGGATTTAAAGTCAGGCTTTCCATTAATTTAGTTGTTCCCTAAGGTCTACTGCTGAGCTAGAGGAGGCAGCAGTTAGCTATAATTCTTCGTAAAAGCAGACTAACGAAAAAAAAGTGAGAACTCCAGACTCGATAAACATCAAAAATAAAGTATTTGTCGCGTAAACCTACGCTGACAAACAATCTCTTTGCTAATTGAGTCGGTCGAGTAATACAATCATCGAAACTCCAAACAAAACGAACCACATGGCGATTTACCTAACCGAATTAGACCCCTTCAACGTCGAGTTCCCATCAGTATTTGACGCGCTCGAAGAACCAAGCGGCTTATTAGCCTTTGGCGGTGATTTGTCGCCAAAGCGACTACTGACTGCCTACCGAAGCGGTATCTTTCCTTGGTATGGCCCTGATGAGCCTTTGTTATGGTGGAGCCCTGCACCACGTGCTGTGTTTAATCCAGTCACCTTTCAGCCCGCCAAAAGCTTGAAAAAGTTTCAACGCAAACACGATTATCGAGTCTCAATAAATCAAGCCACAGAGCAAGTGATTGACTACTGCGCCTCGACTCGCAGCGCCGAAGAGACCTGGATTCATCCAGAAATGCGCAAAGCGTACAAACGTCTAGCAAGCCTTGGATACTGTCATTCCGTTGAGGTATGGCGCGATCAAACCCTTATCGGTGGACTCTACGGTCTTTCAATGGGTCAGCTCTTTTGTGGTGAATCGATGTTTAGCTTAGAAAGCAACGCCTCAAAGATCGGTCTTTGGTATTTCTGTGAGCATTTTAAACAACACAGCGGCAGACTCATTGACTGCCAGATCATGAACCCTCACCTAGCATCATTAGGGGCACAAGAGTTGCCAAGGCTTGAATTTATGCAACAATTAGAGACGCTTAGAGATCAAAGCATCGGCATCGGGTGTTTTGAACCACAATGGATAACTTTGGATTAATCAACTACGTTAGTCTTAACCCTATTTAATTAACGCTTTTGCACCAACCAGACAATAAATGAACTCAGATCTCTACCATATTAGGATCGGTCTTACCGCCCCACATGAATGCGCCTATCTCCCCAACCATCAGGAGAGAATGGCGGTTGCACTCGACGAACCTAATCACTCTCCTGAAGGGTATGAAATACTGCTAGCCAACGGGTTTCGTCGCAGTGGTGATGTGATCTATAAGCCACACTGCACTTTATGCCAGGCCTGTGAGGCGATTCGCGTGTCCATTGGTGACTTCAAAGTGTCCCCAAGCCAAAAACGTATTGTGAGTAAATCACGCCATATTCGTGCTGAGATGAAAGAAGAACTCGATGAGGAGTGGTTCGAACTGTATGCTAGATATATAGAAGCGCGTCATCGCAACGGTACCATGTATCCGCCCAAGAAAGATGACTTCTTTAAATTCGCTCACTGTTCTTGGTTGCCAACGCGATTTCTACACTTGTATGACGAGGAGCGATTAATCGCTGTTGCTGTCACAGATGTGATGCCGCATTGTGCCAGTGCCTTCTACACTTTTTTCGACCCGGACTACCCAATATCGTTGGGAACGCTCGCCGTACTTAAGCAGATAGAATATAGCCAAGAAACTCAGAAACAGTGGTTATATTTAGGCTATCAAATCGACGAATGTCCAGCTATGAACTACAAAGTCCGCTTTCATCGCCATCAAAGGCTAGTAAATCATCGTTGGCAAGGGTAGAATACGGCCCAACTTTATTTATTCCGCTTTTGTACCCATGCTTAGAGGTGCAAAACACACCATTTATATAAGAGGATTAAATGGCTAAAGAAGACGTAATCGAGATGCAAGGCACTGTCCTTGATACTCTACCAAACACTATGTTCCGCGTTGAGCTAGAAAACGGCCACGTAGTAACGGCACACATCTCAGGTAAAATGCGTAAGAACTACATCCGTATTCTTACTGGTGACAAAGTAACTGTAGAGATGACGCCATACGACCTATCTAAAGGTCGCATCGTCTTCCGTGCTCGTTAATCTTAGATTTTCAAGCCAGATAAAAAACGGAGCCTTTTGGCTCCGTTTTTTATTGTAATGACAAAAGCATTAATAAAGCCTTACTTACCTAACGCTTCCTTGTAGTGCTGACGGCATACCGACACATAACGGTCATTACCACCAATCGCAACCTGATCGCCTTCAGCAATCGCTTTACCGTGCTCATCGGTACGAATCACCATGTTGGCTTTACGACCACAGTGACAAATCGTTTTCAGCTCAATCAATTTATCTGCCCACGCAAGAAGATGACGGCTACCTTCGAAAAGCTCTCCTAAAAAGTCTGTGCGTAGACCATAGCAAAGCACGGGTATATTCAGCTTATCCACCACTTCAGTAAGCTGGTACACCTGCTCTTTACTCAAAAACTGACACTCATCCACCAGAACACAGTGACGCTTCTCTTGCTCGTTGAGAGCGCTGATATCCGCAAACAAGTCGGTATCCGTGCCAAATAGCTGTGCTTCTGCTTGTAAGCCAATACGAGAGCTCACCTTGCCCACACCGTAACGATCGTCAAGTGCGGCCGTCAGAATCAAAGGATTCATGCCACGTTCTTGATAGTTAAAAGAAGATTGAAGAAGAGTTGTCGACTTACCCGCGTTCATTGCCGAGTAATAGAAGTACATCTGAGCCAAGGGAGTTACCTAGTAAAAAAAGAATAAAGGTTAAGAAAAAGGGCTGAAAACTCAGCCCCTTTTTAAAATCAACTATTTACGACGCCACGTTGTGCCTTCAGGGCCATCTTCGAGAACGATACCCATTTCAGTTAGCTTATCGCGTGCCATATCTGCGTTTGCCCAGTCTTTTGCTGCGCGAGAGTCGTTACGTAGCTTAATTAATGCTTCAATCTCTGCAACTTCGTCATCATCGCCTGCATCCCCTTTTAGGAACGCTTCTGGGTCTTGGTATAGGATACCAATCACCTCTGCAAGCTTGCGCATCACTGCACCCATCGCATTTGCCGCAGCGATGTCTTCTGCTTTCACACGGTTGATCTCACGAGCCATGTCAAAGAGCACTGAGTAAGCTTCTGGTGTGTTGAAGTCATCGTTCATTGCAGCTTCAAAGCGGGTCACGTACTCTTCACCACCTTGTGCTTCTACCGAGGTATCCAAGCCACGTAGAGACGTGTACAGACGCTCAAGAGACGCGCGAGCCTGGTTCAAGTTCTCTTCACTGTAGTTAAGCTGGCTACGGTAGTGACCTGACATGAGGAAGTAACGAACCGTTTCAGCATCATAGTGACCAAGAACATCACGAATGGTAAAGAAATTACCCAAAGACTTAGACATCTTCTCGCGATCTACCATGACCATACCGCTGTGCATCCACGTGTTCACGTATTGCGTATCATGAGCACAGCAAGATTGTGCGATTTCATTTTCGTGGTGTGGGAACTGCAGATCAGAACCACCGCCGTGGATATCGAAATGGTTACCCAAGATAGATGAGTTCATTGCTGAACACTCGATGTGCCATCCCGGACGACCAGGGCCCCATGGCGATTCCCATGTCGGTTCACCTGGCTTAGACATTTTCCAAAGTACAAAGTCTAGTGGGCTGCGCTTTGTCACTTCGATGCTAACACGAGCGCCCGCTTGTAGTTGATCGAGATCTTGTTTAGAAAGCTTACCGTAGTCATCATATTTGCTCACTTCAAACATCACATCGCCGTTGTCAGCAACGTAAGCAAAACCACGCTCAATCAGCTTTTGAACAAGGTCGATGATCTCTTGAATATATTCCGTCGCACGCGGCTCAACGTTTGGGCGCGCCATGTTAAGAGCATCAAAATCGGCATGCATTTCAGCAATCAAGCGCTCTGTAAGAACTTCACATGGTTCACCGTTTTCTGCTGCACGTTTGATGATCTTGTCATCAATATCTGTGATGTTGCGTACGAAGTTCAAATCGTAGCCAAGGTAGCGCAGGTATCGCGAAACAACATCAAATGAAACAAACGTACGACCGTGACCAATATGACAGAGATCGTAAATGGTTACCCCACACACATACATACCGACTTTACCGGCTTCGATTGGCTTGAATTCCTCTTTCTTGCGTGTAAGTGAGTTATATATTTTCAGCATGATCTCTATCTAAATATTGGTGTAAAAAAATCTGAAGGTCAGTATAGCAACATGGTCGGACTTAAGTAATCCTCAATCGTGTAAAAAGGCAGCATAAACACCAGCAATTTCCATCAAAGCGCCCTTTTTCACGTAGGATTATCAAAGTAGTTAAGATAGAATTGCTATCCTAAACCTATCCATATGAACAAAGGACATCATCATGATCACCCTTCACACTAATTTTGGTGACATCAAAATCCAACTTAACGAAGAAAAAGCACCAATCACTTGTGCAAACTTCCTACAGTACTGTCGTGATGGTTTCTACGACAACACGCTTTTCCACCGTGTGATTGACGGTTTCATGATCCAAGGCGGCGGCATGGAATCTGGTCTACGTGAAAAGACAACACGTGAGTCAATTAAGAACGAAGCAAACAATGGCCTAAGCAACAAAGTAGGTACGTTGGCAATGGCTCGTACTATGGAACCACACTCAGCAAGCTCTCAGTTCTTCATCAACGTAAACAACAACACGTTCCTAGACTTCCGCAGCGAAAGCCTAGATGGTTGGGGTTACTGTGTGTTTGCTGAAGTGGTTGAAGGCATGGACGTGGTAAACCAAATTAAAGGTGTGAGCACAGGCTCTTACGGTATGCACCAAGACGTACCACTTGAAGATGTACTGATTACAGGTACAACAATCGAAGAGTAATCTCGATTTGGGGTAGCTGATGCTACCCCTTGTTCTTACTAAGATAACCGCATGACCACACTGTTTATTTCCGATCTGCACCTCTCTCCCAACGTGCCAAAGCTCAACCAGGCTTTTTTCCATTTCATGCGAAAAGAAGCTCCAAAGGCGGATGCACTCTATGTCCTGGGAGACCTATTCGACTTCTGGACCGGGGATGATGACCCTTCTCCTTTTGCTCGCTCAATCATTGAAGCTTTTAAGCAACTGACCGATTCTGGTGTGCCTTGCTACTTCACCCGCGGCAATCGCGACTTTCTAGTCGGTAAAGGCTTCGCCAAAGAGACAGGTGTCACCCTGCTTGGGGATGAAACCGTCGTCGAGTTGTATGGTCAAAAAGCCGTGCTGTTGCATGGTGATACCCTTTGTACCCTTGATGAAGCTTATCTCAACTACCGTAAGAAAGTGCATCTGCCTTGGTTACAATGGCTGTTCAATCACCTGCCTTTTTCCGTGCGCGAAAAAATCGTTGCAAAGATTAAAGGCGAAATAAAAGATGATAAAAAAAGCAAGTCGCTGGACATCATGGACGTGACCCAAGCTGAAGTCGAAAACGTTATGCATCATCATCGAGTGAGTCTAATGATACATGGGCACACCCATCGCCCTAATATTCATCACTTTAATATGGATGGGCATGAGGCACGTCGCATCGTTCTTGGTGATTGGGGATATTATGGCTATGTATTGCGTATTAATGAGAAAAGCCTCAGCCAAGACTCTTTCCCCATCGATTAATGTCACAAAACTAAGATAGCACTGGGTAATTCACTCAACTATCAGTATTATTAATCCACTGCTGATTTAGATAAGAACACCTTTGAAGTACTCGTATATAGCAAGACAGCCGATTCTTGATCGCTCCAAACGGACCATTGGTTACGAGTTGCTGTTTCGTGATGGCCCTAAAAATACCTTTCCGGAAATTGATCCGGACTTAGCCACCAGTCGACTATTGTCCGACCACTTTTTGTCGACTCACTACAGTACACTAGGTAATAACCTTGGGTTTGTTAATTTCCCTTATCAGAGCTTAATCAATCGCATCCCTACTCTGTTCCCAAGTGAAAACTTGGTGATAGAGATATTAGAAGACTGTCCTCCAACCTCTGAGCTGCTCACCGCAGTCAGAGAAATGGCATTAGCCGGGTACAGTATCGCGCTCGATGACTTCATACCAAGTAAAGAGTGGCGCCCATTCTTGCCCTTCGTATCCATCATCAAATTTGATATTCGATCAATCTCGATTGAAAAAGCACAGAAATTCATAAAAAAACTAGAGCAAACCAAAATCCAGTTTTTAGCCGAAAAAGTGGAAACCTACGATGACTTTCAGCAAGCCCATGATGCTGGGTTTGATTACTTTCAAGGGTACTTTTTCAGCAAGCCTGAGATGATTCAACGCAAAGCGTTAGAACCGTCGTTCATCACCGTTATTCAATTGTGTAACGAGCTTGCTAAACCATCGATTGATTACAAAGCGCTAGAAAACCTCTTTTCACAAGATTTATCACTGTCGTATAAGCTGCTGACTTATGTGAATTCATCGGTGATGGTATCTGCAAAGATCAAGTCATTCAAACAAGCGCTGGTCTACCTTGGTGAAGAACGGTTGAGAAAGTTTGTTGCCTTGGTTGCCATTGCATCAACGAAAGAGTCTAAACCTGATTACCTTTATCGACTGTCGGTACAGCGTGCTCGTTTTTGTGAGCTAGTTGCTCGTCAGATTACCGGTCATGTTGAGCCTGGTGACGCCTTTCTCACGGGTATGTTTTCACTACTCGATAGTCTTTTAGATCAACCTATTGATGACCTTCTTGAATCAATGCCTGTGGATGAAACGGTTAAGGCAGCACTTGCAAAGGGTGAAGGTGCGTTAGCGAATATTTTAGGGGTTGCCATCAGCTATGAGAAAGCGAACTGGCAAGCCTTAGCAGAGCTTTCGGTAACTCTACAACTCTCTGATGACGCACTGAAACAGTGCTATGACGAAGCGGTCCAATGGACAGGCGATCTACTCGCACCAAATGAAACTGGAAAAACATCATGACTCTATGCCCGTGTAACAGTGGCAAAACCTATTCACAGTGCTGTGAACTCATCCACAACGACCATAGCAACGCACTGGTGCCTGAACAGCTGATGCGCTCACGATACTGTGCACATGTACTCGACAATGTCGATTTTGTCGTCGCGACCTACCACCCGAGCTGCCATGCTCAAGATGATTATGACGCCATCGCTGAATCGGTACATAGTGACTGGGTGAACTTAGAAGTCACACACACACAGAGCGGACAAAATGACAACGAAGGCTTTGTCACATTCAAGGCCTATCTGCAGCAAGATGGTGAAGAGTTTTGCCTTGAAGAGCGCTCACGTTTCGTGCGCGAGAACGGGCTTTGGTTCTACATCGATGGTACTTTTCCAGAAGCGACACAATCAGCCGCTGTTGCTGAAAAGCCCGCCACCAGCGACAAGGTTGGGCGCAACGACCCTTGCCCGTGCGGTAGCGGAAAAAAACACAAAAAGTGTTGCGGATAATCTCGTACTAAGGTGTCAAAATTGGCACCTTTTTTATTGCCACTGTTCTACCAAAGCACGGCTCCAGCACGGGTCTCTCCATGCTCATCTTCTGGGTTATACAGGTGACAGCTTTTCATCGACAAACACCCACACCCAATGCAGTGCCCAAGCTGACTGTGGAGTTTCTGCATGTTTTCAATTCGAGCCTCTAACTCTTGCCGCCAAATCTGGCTCATCTTCTGCCACTCATCTTGAGTCGGTGCCTTGTTAATTGGCAATACTGCCATCGCCTGTTTGATCTCTTGTAAGGACAACCCAACTTGCTGGGCAATTTTGATGACCGCGATGCGGCGCAACACATCGCTGGTGTATTGACGTTGATTACCACTATTGCGTGTCGAGACAATTAACCCCTTCTTTTCATAGAAGTGGATAGCAGAGACAGCAACATCGGCACGTTTCGCGACTTGACCTACTGATAACATTTTTCAAATTCCTTCTTGACCTCAAGTTAAGTTTAGGCTTTACGCTCAATGTTAACAAACCGTAACACAGATTTTGAGAACCAAAATCACCACTTTGACTTTATGTCTTATAAGGGAATGCACTATGACAAAACTAGAACATGCGAACATCACTGTACCCAGCATCGACGCAGCCGTCGATTTTTTGAAAATTGTCGCACCCGACTTTGAAGTACGTGCCGACAACGAGCCGGAAGACAGCTACCGTTGGGCACATGTTGGCAACCACGAGAACTACCTTGCTCTGCAAGAACCTCAACTTGATCAAACCGCCAAGGACACACGCAGACCGTACTATGACATCGGCATCAACCATCTTGCTCTGATCGTTAATGACGTCGAGGCAATCAAGCAAGTACTGTTAGATAAGGGCTACAAAATGAATGGCCAAATCGCCGATGAAGTCAGTCGCAAACGCGTCTATTTCTGGGATAGCGCAGGCTTTGAGTGGGAGTTGGTAGAGTATTTCACTAATGACCCAGAGCAGCGCTATCGCTATGACAATGTTGCTTGACCACTAAGGTTTATTGATTTCAAATACAAGTATTTACCTATAAAACCTAATAGCCAGCCGATGTGCTGGCTCTGTTTTTCGCGTTAAAAATAAGTTTCGATCGATAAAAATTTTTTATCGAGAAGAGAAAAAACAATCGTTTTACCCAGAGGGATAAAAGCCCCATATTCGCGCCCTAAATACACAAACCAATCTTTAGGAACGCAAGCCTCATGAACTCGACTTTAGCTATCGCAAAGCCACGCATCGCTGTGCCGGTTATTGCCCTATTTCTTTACGCTATCGCATCGGGTTATTTGATGAGTGTCATCCCGTTGGCATTGCCTCAATACGGTTTAGATCATTCATTGGCTAGCTGGCTTGCGAGTGCTTTTTACGCAGGTTTACTTATCGGTGCCATGATGATCGAGCCGCTGGTTAACCGAATCGGGCACCGATTTGCGTTTATCGCATCGCTACTGGTTTTTATTTTCACCATTGCGGTGCTTGTCGTCTTTCCAGTGGCCGCTATCTGGTTAGCAGCTCGTCTCCTTGCGGGGATCTCAGTGGCTGGCATTTTCGTCACTGTTGAATCTTGGTTGCTACATGGAGATGAAGCAGGTCGTGCCAAGCGCTTAGGATTGTACATGGGATCACTGTATGGCGGCGCAGCGCTAGGTCAGCTGGGGATTGGTGTTATTGGCATTGAAGGTATGCTGCCTATTGCTACCATCATTGGGCTTTTGATGCTCGCGGTGTTCAGCTTGATGTTTGGTCACTCCGACCAACCAAAATCGGGACACAGTGACAGCCTAAGCCTAAAACAGATTTCTAAACTCAATCAAGCGGCTTTAATTGGTTGTATCGTTTCTGGGCTGACACTGGGCGCGATCTATGGACTCATGCCGCTAGAACTTTCCAACCGCGGCATTGACCGAGAAAATGTCGGTAGTTTGATGGCGCTAGTTATCCTGGGCGGTATGGCAGTACAGCCTATGGTTCCATGGTTATCTAAGTACTTGGGCCGTACTCTGCTAATGGCAATGTTCTCGCTATTGGGTGTGGGTGCATTAGCGATGACGTTCTTGCAAAAAGACATAGCAACATTAGCGGTTAATCTATTCCTGCTCGGCATGGCGACTTTTGCTCTGTACCCAATAGCCATCAACTTAGCCTGCGACAAGTTGGAAACACGCTACATTGTCTCAGCCACTCAAGTCATGCTGTTTAGCTATAGTATTGGTTCAGTGCTTGGTCCGGTGGTGGCCGATTTATCGATGGGTGAAAACAACGGCCTAATGAGCTATTTGTTTCTATCACTGCTTGCCACTTGCATCTACATGCTACTCATGAGTGTCAAAGGGCGCAGAGAAGTGATGATGTCTTGAAGTTCTACGAGACAAAGCCTAACCTAGGCAGCAAATAATTTGTCGCCTAGGTTTTGATGTCTGACACCCAAATTACCGTTGCTCTTCCTTCACTATTACACCGTCTTGAACGTGCACAAGTGGGTATGGCAAAACAACTTTCTCTTGAGCATGACTGCACCCTAAAACGCGTTCGGCGCTCAAGAAACTGGCAGCTCATCGGCACCGCTCCTTCTATCGATGCTTTTTTAAACGCATTCAAGTCGAGTTCAGCAAGCGAGCGCTGCTTCTTGTGTACCAAGATAGAAGCTGTGCTTTGCCAACATCAAGATAAGCTTGAGCCATTTGAGGACAAACTCGTTCGCCTACTCAAAGCAACACCGGAAATGACACTCAACGAGTTGATGGCACAAACGCAGTGCACCATGACACAAGCAAGACAGGCAAGATTTAGCGTTGAGGAAGAGTGGTAAGAGAAGGTAAAGCACTTGAAACCATGCGAATCCAAGCGCTTTATAAGCTGAATGAGGCGATTAACGGGCTAACTTATGGTGCGCACGAGAGAAATGCCCCGCACAGAAAGCGCCGACAATAGAAAGCTCTCCAGCCAAACATAGAGCAGCGGCGACTTCAGCCAACGCCTGTGACTTACCATTGCCATGTAACCCCATCATCTCTAAACATGCTTTCTGTGTTGGCAAGCTGGTACCACCACCGACGGTGCCAACCATGATATTTGGTAGTGTCACACTCGCGTATAAGCCACCATCACGATTCACCTCTAGACGCGTCATACCAACCGCAGATTCAGCAACACAGGCTGCATCTTGACCACAAGCAATGTACATTGCTGCCAACGCATTGGCATAGTGCCCATTGATACCAATTGTGCCACTCAATGTGCCGCCTACCGTTGTCATCTGAGCAAACTGCATCATCTTTTCAGGGGTGCTATGAAGATATTTCTCTACCAACTCTGCAGGAATATTCGCTTCGGCGGTGACTTTTTTACCCCGTACGCTACGCAAAGTTTGCGCCGTGGCCTTTTTGTCACCCGACAAATTACCGTCCAGAAAAGCAAACTCAGGCTCTATCGGTGCGTGCTGCATAATGAACTCAAACACAGCATTGGTGGCAATCGTCACCATGTTCTGACCTGAGGCATCCCCTGTCAGGTACTCAAATACCAAATAGACATGATTGCCTTCGATATTGATGTTGATATCTTTCAACTTGCCGTGAGAGGTGGTCGATTCAGCAATCTCTTTGAAAACCGCATACTGAGTGACCGCCCAAGCAACAAACTGACCGGCTTCAGCAAGGTTATAAAATGCAAAGCCGGGGGTGCGAGTCACGCCTTCATTGAGAAGCATTGCGCTTGCGCCACCCGCAGCAGTGAGCAGCTGCGAGCCTCGGTGGTAAGAGGCGACTAATGCTGCCTCTGTCGTAGCTAAAGGAACAAGATAGTCACCTTCAGCAAACAGCCCATTTACCCTCAAAGGGCCTGCGACCCCTACAGGAACGTTAACCGTGCCAATGAAATACTCGATATTCTTGTTGTACAGTTCAGCTTGTTCGCGAGTAAACCCGTCTAACAGCTGAGCTTGCCATTCTGAGTTATCAATTTTCTTCCAACGACGCTCCAAGTTTTTATCGCTAATGTAAGGGCTCGGTGTCAGACGCTTTTCCGCTCTTCCAAAGCGAGGCTCCAGCTTCTCCTTAAGCTTGTCTGGTGTCATCTCATTTGCCAGCGCAGAAGCATGGTCACGTCGATGTAAATTGATTTTTGGCATAAGAAATTCGTTATGTTTGGGGGCAAAACAATAAAGACCGATGATTCTACCTTGAGGATGGTGAGATACAAGCCCAAGCGCAGAGACACTTACAATTTGTCACAAGGCAGATTGAACCATGCATTCCAGTTCTAACCAACAAAAAGAGCCGCATACAGCGACTCTTCAAATAGCTCAGCGAAAGCCATTACTTTATCAGGTGTCGTAGACTTCGCTTTTCCAAGCGCTTAAACAGCATTGACAGGCTAAAGCACAACAAAAAATACACCAAACCGACTAGTAGCCAGATTTCAAAGATTAGGCCTGAGGAATTGGCGATTTCTGTGCCAGCAAAGGTCATCTCCTGTATCGAGATCAGAGAAACGATAGAGGTATCTTTTACCAAAGAGATCGCCTGTCCTGCTAGTGCTGGTGTAATACTCGCTAACACTTGCGGTGCTATGACATAGCGATATTTTACCCATGCAGAAAGCCCCAGCGAGTCAGCGGCTTCCCACTGCCCTTTTGGTATCGCCATCAAACCTGACCTCACCACTTCTGCAACATAAGCAGATGAAAGTAACCCAACACAAAGTAAGCCGGAAAGTAAGTTTTCCCACAGGTTAACCGGGCCAAATAGTAAGCGCTGCAAGGCGTTAGGCTCGGTTCGATAGCCACGCAAAATATCCTCTAGACCCAGCAGCGGAATCAGCTGATTAGAGATAAAGAAGTAGAAGATAAAAATGAAGACGAGTGGCGGTATGTTGCGAACTAGCTGAACAAACAAGTTGGCAGGGATACGAAAAAGCGTCACCTTACTATGCCTAGCCACTCCTAAAAGAGTGCCTAATATCAAGGCGAGTGTCATACCCCAAAAGCTAAGTCGCAACGTTGCGATCAACCCTTGGAAGAAATATGGCAAACTACCATCAGCGCGCGGCGTGAAGATCAGGCTCACTGCCCTTTCCCACTGCCAATGATAGTTCACTCCAACCGCTGAACGATAGTATAACCAACCCAATACCACCCCAACGACCGCAAGCAATATCCAATCCAGCTTGTTAAGCTTGAATAGGGTCACAGCTTGCTGTTGGGATGACGAGTTTAAATGACGACTCTTTTCCACTTTTAATCTATCTTCAATAATCTGTCTTACTGACCTGCCGCCACTTGATCTTGCCAATCAAGAGTAGAGAACCAGTATTCATAGCGCTCTTTCAGCCAACCATCAGCAGTGCGCTCAGCAATCCATTGATTGAAAAACTCTGCTTTGTCTTCCTCTCCTAAACGAACTGCAAATGCTTCGTTACCTTGAGATAGACGCTCGCTGAACGGAATGAACAGTTTATCTGCGTGTTTTACCGCTTCATGCTCGGGCTTCGGGCTTGAGGCGATAACTGCGTGCGCATTACCATTTAGCACCTCTTGGAAAGCCTGCGCTTCATCGTCAAACTGAAGTAGTTTCGCTTTAGGGAAGGTTTCACGAGCCACTTGAACTGGCGTTGCTCCGCGACGCACTGCGATTTTGATTCGGCGAGAGTCATAATCACTCAGCTCTGTCATATCGCCGGCGAGAGATTTGCTTGCCGCCACTTGAATCCCTGAATGAGAATAGGGTTGGGAGAACAACACGCTCTTGGAGCGTTCTTCCGTGATCGATAGACCACCGATGATCACATCAAATTTCTGAGCCAGTAGAGCAGGGATAATGCCGTCCCAAGCTGTTGGAACAAATTCAACTTGCCAGCCCGAGTCTTGTGCCAAACGCTTAGCAACATCGATTTCAAAACCAATCAGCTCACCCTGTTTATCACGCATCGCCCACGGAACAAATGTCGACATACCCACTCGTAATGTGCCGCGATCGTTGATTTGGTCGAGATTTGGCGTTTCGGCGGCCATCGTCGGTAAGCTCACTGCTAAGCCTAACAGCGCCGTTATCGATGCCTTGAAACCTTTTTTTCCTAGTAAACTGAACATTGAGCCTAGTCCTTTCATTTTCATTATTTTCTCCTTGAGGATATTTATTGACTGCGCCACTGCGCACCCAACTTGTGTTCCAGTAGTGCTGATAACCCCGACAACGTCAGTGTTAACAACAAATAGATCGCCGCAACCGTAAACCAAATTTCAAACGGCATCGCAGTCTCAGAAACGATGTTGCGCCCCTCTGTCGTCAAATCAAAAATCGCCATAACACTGACAATCGACGAGTTTTTAATCAGAGAAACGACTTCATTGGTCAACGGTGGCAATGTACGCTGCACCAGTTGCGGTAAGATGACATCGTAATAGGTGTAAAAAGGCGACAATCCCAGTGTTTTTGACGCTTCAAACTGCCCTTTATCAATGCTGTTCAACCCACCACGAAAGATTTCCGCGGTATACGCCCCTTGAAACAGAGACAACGCTAACACAGCAGTATAGAAACGATCTAAGCCAATCACCGGGCCAAATACAAAGTAGAGTAAGTAGATTTGCACTAACAAAGGGGTGTTACGAATAATCTCGACATAAGCGGTCGCTATTCCCCGCCCAACAATCGAATTCGATAATTTCAGTAGAGCAGTAGCTAAACCAAATATAAGGGTAAAAACCAGGCTCATCGCCGAAATTTTGATGGTGACCCAAAGCCCTTCCATTAGCTCTGCAGGCCACCACTGACCGTCTTCAAAAAAGAAAAGATAGTCTGGCACGCGCTCCCACTGCCAGCGATAGCCCATTGCCTGAGCGCCAGAATCTAACACCCAGGATAGCGCGCCAATCAAAACGATAATTTGTAATAGCGCCGAAATAACCGGCTTCAACACTTTCCTCATATCAGTGACTCAAAATCTGGTTGAGGAACAGCTGAGTACGTTGATGCTGCGGGTTAGAAAACAGGGCTTCAGGCTCAGCAACCTCAATGATTTCTCCCTGATCCATAAAAATCACGCGGTCGGCGACTTTGCGCGCAAAGCCCATCTCATGAGTAACACACATCATAGTGATGCCATCCTGCGCAAGGTCAACCATAACATCGAGCACTTCTTGAATGGTTTCAGGGTCGAGTGCCGAGGTTGGCTCATCAAACAATAGAACTTCCGGTTGCATACACAATGAACGTGCAATTGCGACGCGTTGTTGCTGACCTCCAGATAACTGGACCGGATACTTATCTGCTTGCTCACTGATGTTCACGCGAGCTAAGTAGTGACGAGCTCGCTCCTGCGCTTCTTGTTTGGAGAGCTTGAGGGTTCGCATGGGAGCAAGCGTGAGATTCTCCATCACGGTCAGATGGGGAAAGAGGTTGAAATGCTGAAACACCATACCAACTTTGCCCGTTAGGTCCTCATTCAGATACGGTAAAACAGACACCTCGCCACTGGATACCTGTTCTAAACCATTCACGGTGCGGATAAGCGTGGACTTTCCCGATCCAGATGGGCCACACACGACTAGGATTTCACCTTTCGCCACTGACAGGTTAATGCTGTTTAAGGCTTGATAGTCTCCATACCATTTATTGATATGGCGAAACTCTATTGCGTTCATTATAGGGCTTTTGTTGTTACGCACTCAGTACAACCATCATAACAAGCCCTAAGATAGATGTGGGTATTAATTTTAACGAGATGTGAATAGATTGAGTAACTGAACAAAACTCCAGCAAAAAAGGCTAACCTCCATTAGGAAATTAGCCTTAGCATCAATCAGGTTTGAGAATGCTCATCCATGTGGGAGTGTTCGTCTCTATCATCCTTATCACGATTAGACTGATTTTTCTCAGTCCAGTAGAGCGTTGCACTCGCAATGAATGCAATGATGGAAACGGTAAACAGCGCCTTGAGATCGAGAACCCACGCAAATGTCGCTGCCAAAAACGCGATAAACGAAATCATACGACTGCTTGTCATCACTTGACCTAGCTTCTTGTTCATAACCCCTCCTACCTATGGAAAAGACCAACAAAAGGGAACGATAGGCGTCGCTTGAGGCTAAACTTTATCTCGCAATTAGGTCATGAATGGCGTTAATCAGCGTCATAGATAATATGACATAAACGGGCTAGAAAGTGGCTAAAACATCATCAAAAGTTATCAAAACGTGATCTACAAATACACGTCAAAAAAGAAATACAACGTCAGGGCAATACTGAACATAGCAACAAAGCGTTTCACATAGATTTGCTTAATGTTTCTGGAGACTCTCGCAGCACAATACCCTCCTAACAATGTGCCAAACATGACAACACTGCCGCGATGCCAATCAATGGCGCCTTCGTAGATAAAAATAGCGATAGCGATTAATGAAACACTTGAGGAAATCAGTAGTTTGAGACCATTCATTTGATTGATATCGGTATAGCCAGCGATCACCAGATAGCTTAGTACTATCACTCCTAACCCCGCGTTAAAGAAGCCTCCGTATGCAGACACGCCCACCAAACATAATGAAACGAAAACCGTCGACCAAAACGCGGTTTGCCGGGTTTGTGGGGTCAGCTGCGATAAGAGTTGAGTGAGCTTTCCACCAAAGATAAACAGTAGCGTTGCGAACAACAGCAACCATGGTATTGCTGTCAAGAACTGCTGATCATTTACCGTGAGAAGAAGGTACGCCCCGAACGCTCCCCCAATAAAGCTACCGATAATCGTCAGGGCCAATTTCCCCTTGGTTTGCGCGATGTCTTGGCGAAACCCTAAAGCACCACTGATATAACCAGCACATGAGGCGTAGGTGTTCGTTGCGTTAGCATGAATAGGGGGCACACCTGCCATCATCAACGCAGGAAAAGTAATAAAGCTCCCACCACCTGCAATACTATTAAGAATGCCTCCAGCAAACCCTGCCAGAAACAGAAGAATCCATTCCAAAATCATTCCTTGGTGAGTGAATACTCACTTGTTTTTATTGTAAGATATCAAGCGCGACATCTTTCCACTCTTTAAGCGTATCACAGTAATAAGTCGCCTGTTTGTCAGTCGCCAAGTTGACAATCTGTACGAGATAAACATCCATGACACCTCGATTGTGATGGAGTTTTCTTATCAACTCGTCACTGTAAAGTCGTTCAGGCTCGTTTAATATTTGATTGAGGCGACCAGACAAAATATCGGCATCTGCACGCAGGGCAAGCATCTCTTTCACCTGCAAACGAACTTGAGTTTGATAGGCAACCCAATCGGGTACTGTCACCTCCATCTCACTTGTCCAAAGCTCTACCACGGTCTCTTGCTCTTCGGTCAAACTACCAAACCAGCGTTCAACGTTTTCTGCGATACTTTCGGCATAGCGTTGGCGGATCTCGGTGTCATTTAGCGATTGGTACTTATCTTGATATTTTCCATGGCGAACCCGCAAGTTTTTCATAAACTGCTCAACCTGTTCATCAGACAATTGAGAAGCGAGTAGCAATAGCTGCGGCTCAATTTCAATGAGTAAGCGCTCACCGTGTTGTTGAAATTGGATTTTTTGTGCCGCCAGTTCTTGTGCGGTGAAGGTTTTGAGATCTAACTCGATAAGCTGATCGAGATGGTCAATATAATGTGGTAATTCATGACGTCGATGCCACTGGCTGAGTAAGCTGATTTTGTCACTGAGCCACTCCTCCTGCCCACTTTCTAAATCAACATAATCATCGAGATATTCGATCACCAGCCAGTCGACATTATTGTAGAGAAAGCGTACACCGCACCCAGTTAACACGAATGCACTTAGCAACATAACGATCAACCAGTTCGCAGACTTTCTCTTCATTAGAACTCCCTCCTTGGCGCTCTCTCACTTTATTTCATTATAGCGGCTTGTTCCTACTAAAGTTCCTTCAACATCCACACATCACAGCCACCATGGACCGTTCCTGGGTACGGTGCTGACAAGTGTCGGAACCCGAGCTTTTCATAGAGGCTAACCGCTGATTTCATACTCGCTAACGTATCCAAGTAGCACGCCGTATAGCCCACCGACTTAGCGAAGCTTAAACATTCTGAAGTCAGTTGAGACCCTACACCTAGTCCTCTAGCACGAGGTAACAAGAAAAGCTTACGCAGTTCACATATACCCTGATCATTAAATGGAGCAATACCGCCGCCTCCAATAATTTCACCCTCGAGCTCAACGACGAAATATAAAGCCCCCTCTTCGCGAAGATAGTGTGCACTCATCATCGCAACTTCAGCATCAGAGGGGCCAAATCCATCTCCGATAGCACCAAACTCGCGGCCAACCGATGTAATAACTTGGCAAATCGCTGCGTCATCTTTTGGTTTGATGGGGCGAATTAGGGGAGATGCCAT